>CACMIP010000010.1 GCA_902613795.1 uncultured OCS116 cluster bacterium | reverse complement strand
TGGCGATAAAATGTGGGCTGAGGTAAGAGATTTAAAGCATCCGATGTTTAAAGCAGAAACAGAATTATCATTTTGTGAAATTGGGGCGGAGCCAATAAAAGATTTATTCACAGCGACAGATATTATTAAGTCTAACTTGGAAGAATGGGCAATGGCAATTCAAGGTGAAGCAGACTACAGATTCACAAATCAGGAGAAAATTGAAAATGTGGCTATCCTGGAAGCGATGGACAAATCTATAAAAGACCAAAAATGGGTAAAGCTCTGATTTAAAAAATCAAATTTCCAGCATTTACCATCATCGTGACCCCAGTAATATATCTGGCATCTTCAGACGCAAGAAAAAGTGCAGCCTTTGCACAGTCAATAGGATCTATTAAGTTCCTCATTGGGTTCATTTTGGCAATATTCTCAATGCTCTTTGCATCTCTAACTTTTTTTACGCGCGGAGTTAATGCTGTACCGGGAGCTATTGCATTGACCGTAATCCCGAATTCTCCAGCATCTCTGGCTAATAACCTTGTCATCCCCAGTAAACCAGCCTTAGCTGCACCATATGGGATGTATGATGGCGCGTGCGGATTTGGGGCGAGGCCCGCTCCTGATGAAATATTAATAATTCGCCCGAATCTATTTTTTTTCATAATGGGAAAAACGGCTCGCGTGCAATAAAATGCTGAATTTAAATTTAAATCAATTACTCTAAGCCACTCTTGATCGTTTATATCTTCAATAGAGTCTAATTTATCGAAACCACCAACGGCGTTAACCAATATATCTATTTTTTTGTATTTCTTAGCAATGACATTAATTGCTTTGTTTACATCCTTTGAGTCACAAACATCTGTAGTTATCAAATCAACATAAAATTTTTTTTTATGAAATAAATTTTCAACTCTTTGTGCCTCTTTTTGATTTATGTCAATTAGGACAATATGCGCTCCCTGACTTGCGAACTCAATTGCGATCTCTTTACCGAGGCCTTGAGCGGCCCCTGTTACAATTGCAACTTTGTCTTTCAGCTTTTCTGTATCTGGCATTGAGAATTTCTGATTAATTACTTTTTAAATTCAATTTCCAGTGCGATGACATCCATGTCACTTGTATTTATTGCGTTGTGTTCTAGTGGAGCCTTGATAATCGAGGCGGTTCTTGGAACATAATCTATTTCTTTTGTTGAACCATCTGGAAATTCGAACATCAACTTACCTTCTGATAATTGAATTGGCATATAATCCATCTCATGCAGATGCCATCCAGTTTGTTCACCCGGTTTAAAAACCCAATGCGTTACAATCATCTCATCATTTTCGAGTAATATTTTGTGTGATGCAATCTTCCTTTCTGCTGCTAAATCACTTGTTTTTTTATCTAATTTTGTTGACATCAACCCTCCTAAATTTGACTGCTATATTTATTTTAGATTTGAAAAAGCCGTTGGCTGTAAAATCTGATTGGAATATGATGAGACTAATGGACCATTTGGCTCTGTCTCGGCCCTCCTCTTAATCCATTCGGGGTCTGCTTGAAATGCATTCCACTTCTCTTCTCTTTCTGCGAGCGAGTCCCACTCGAGCAAATATGTAACATCCATATTTGACTCGCCTATCAATGTTGTCCAAAAACCAACCTGTTTTATTTCGTATTTTTCCCAAAATCCAAATACAATATTTTGAAATCTATCCAAGACTTTTGGAAGGCAGCCTGGCGTGCAATGGTAAATTCTCAATTCATATATCATTTCACTCATCCTATTTTTTAAAATAAGTATAATTATAATTGATTATGAGAAATGATACATCTTATTTCTCATCTATTTTAAGTATGAATTGATCTCTTCCAATTCTTTTATAGTGAGGGGACCAATATGTCTTTTTAGTACAACACCATTGCTATCAATTACATAAGTCTCTGGAATACCATAAACACCCAGTGTAATCGCTGATACTCCATCAAAATCAAATCCTATGCCCGTGAAAGGATTGCCTAAATCATCAAGAAATTTAAATGCATTCTCAAGTTTATCTCTATAGTTTATCCCATATAATGGTATGTCTAGATCTTTAATTTTCATCAAAATCTCATGTTCTGCTCTGCATGGCGTACACCAGGATGCCCAGATGTTTAAGACGGAAATTTCATTTAGTTGTAGATCTGATTTTGTAAAGCCATTAAAAACTGCTCCATCATAAACTGTATCTGCATATTCAATTGCGGGCAGCTGCTTACCGACGGAGATTGGTGCTATAACCCTTATGCTATTTTGATCTTGTTTTTGAAGGGAATAATAGAAAAAAAATATCACAAATAGAAATATTACCAGAAGCATCGAATATACCAGACTTTTACGATTATACTTCAAGATCATCGTCCTTCTGACTGATTTTTTCCTGTATATCTCTCAGCGATATTCTTAAATAGATATAATAGCTTAAGATTATAATGGCTGCTGACCCGAAGGA
>CACMIP010000009.1 GCA_902613795.1 uncultured OCS116 cluster bacterium | reverse complement strand
ATTATCAAATCCTACCGAAACTACTTTGGGTTCAGACACTGTGCATACCTATTATATTAATGATAATGATGACACAACAGATCCAACAATTACCGCGACTATACCTACAGATAATGCAACGAATGTGGAAATTGATGAAAATATTGAAATAACCTTTAGTGAAGATGTTGATGTAGAGGAAGGTAATATTATAATCTATAAATCGAATGGTGATGTTGTTGAAACAATTGATGTCACGAGTGCACAAGTGACAGGAACCGGTACTTCAACAATAATCATTGATCTAACCGATAATCTGGATTATGAAACTGAGTATTATATACTTATCCAGGCAACTGCGTTTGATGATGAGAGTGGTAACTCTTTTGCAGGTGTGACATCGAATACTGTACTTAATTTTGAAACAAGAACAAGACTAACAGATCCAACTAATAAGCCTGATGTGGTAGAAATACTTGATGCTATGTCAACAATATCATCTAACTGGGCATTTAAAAATATGGATGCATTAGAACATAGATTGAGTTGGCTTAATCGAATGTCGCATTTCGATAAAAATCAATACGAATTAAAAATAAATTTCAACAATAAGTTTTTGGATGAGCTTGTAAATAATGATATGAAAATTGAAACGTCAAGGGAAGCGACCGAATGGCTCTCAGGATTATCAGAAAAAGCGATCGACGAACTTATTTCAGTTAGCGGCAAGGATGATTGTAACGAAAGCCTAACGAAGTTCATGAGAGAGGAATGCCTGGAAAAATTTGATACATTTATCAATAAGGAAATTGCAATAATTCCAAATGAATTAACGCATGAATATAAAAATGAAATTATCGATATTAAGAAAAAATATACGGATATGCTTAAATCGAAGCTTAATATTGATAATGATTGGGCCGCCTGGGTAACAGGGGAAATAACCCTTGCAAATGTTGATGGGCTCAGCTCAAATGACTTACAATCGGAAGCTATATATATCGGGATTGATAGACATAATACAAATTATGACTCAATATTTGGAATTTCACTTTCATATGGAACTGATGATATAAAAATAGGATCTGACGAGTCCAAAGTACAATCAGAGAACTATGCACTATCCCTCTATGGATCTAAAAAATATGGATACCAGGACATCCCATTCATAAATGAGGCATCAATTGATTATTCGCTGGGAATCGGTAATCTTAATTTTGATACAACGAGAACTGATATCGGTGAAGTGCTATCTGGTGAGAGAGCTGCTAATCAAGTATTCGGATCACTAACTGTTCGAGGGAATAGCACAGAAAGCGATCAGAAGATCATATCACCATATGCAAAAGGTGAATTTAGCATAACAGAATTTGATAGTTATACTGAGACCGGAGGTGACACATCGTTAAATATCAGCGAACAAACGTCACAAAGAGCAAATATCTCTGTCGGTACCGATATCAGCCTAGTTTATAATCTTAAAGATAGCAATTATTTACCATGGGTTAAATTTGAATATGGACTAGCATTCGCTAGTGAGTCCCAAATAGAACTTGAGTATCCATCTGAGACAAATCCTATAACCTACATCATAAGTGAAGAGACGGAGATAGAAGATTTTTGGAAGGTTGGAGTTGGTATCGATCTATTCAAAGAGTCCAGTGAGCTTCTTGATGTATACAGTTTTGGCCTTGGATATGAATTTGAGAGTGGTGGGGTTGACCTTGAGTACTCAAATAAATTCTATTTAGACTTCGAGTGGGATTTCTAGTAAATTGGCGGAGGGAGAGGGATTTGAACCCCCGAACGAGTCACCCCGTTGCCGGCTTTCGAAACCGGTGCTTTCAACCACTCAGCCATCCCTCCATAAACTTTTATGTAATTGATTTATCAAATGTAAGTGTTATCAATTAAAGTACTTTTAATCAATAATTTATGTATTATTGTCTAATACAATATTGAATGAATTAAATATCAATGATTACAATTCAAGATTAATCAATATCTTTTGATGGTAATGCCTCATTAACTGATGCTAATGTCTATTTCAATTAAAAAGAAAAAATTGGGTGCAGGGATGTTTAGAATTAAATTTTTCTTATTATTTTTAATAATATTCCCGTTATTTGTTTTAAATAATTCACATGCCAATGTAGGAATAGAATTGAATATATGCGATGTGACGTCATCGAATGCTCAGGTAATAGATGCAAATGATTTTTATAGAAATTTTTTTGATGATATAGAAAATATTTATAGTGACACAACATATTCTTATGTTCACGAAGATGGAGAAGTGACGGAATATGGTCCTTTTGCATATAATATTTTTCAAAATGCTGTGATGTATTATGAAGAATATTCACCTTCTGAATTTTCTATAATTACTATTGATAGCCATGATATTACAATTACATATGGTGATCACGAAGAAATAAAAAATACAATATGTAATATTATTAAAGATAATCTGACTATCAGAGATTTAATAATAAAATTAGATGTGCTTTCAAATAGGGATGACTGGGATGCGCATGCATCTAAATTTCAACCTTTTCCATACATAGAAACTGGAAGAAATGTTATTGAAGCACCAAAAATAAAAGATTTAGAACATTACGTAAAATATATTGCGGTAAACGGGGTAATTATAGTTGGGGGACAAAAAGTGCCAGATGATGCATTTCTATACGCATATGACTCGGTGAATTATATGTTATCAAAAAGACCTGATATAGCTGAAGAACTAAAAAGAAATAAGGTTAGAATTTCATTATTTGGTCCAGATGGTAATAATGGAGAATTACCAGAATACCCTAACTCAGATGAAGAAGGTGGGTTGGCAATGGGGATCACTGACTCCTCAATGACTGCAAATGCAGGTTGGCTATGTTACCCTGGTAATTACGATATTGGAGGAGATCCTGTCATTCACGAGTTAGTCCATTCTATTCAACATGTTGTTTTTGATAGTACAAATGAATTATATTTCTATGAGAAAATTATGCCATTGGCAGAATCCGCATGGGAAAGGGGCCTAATGAAACCTTATTTTGATGATTGGTCGGGTTCGAAAGAGGAAAAAAAGCATGCAATCTTTGGAGAGTATTGGGCTATGTCTGTTGAGGGTTATATCATGAATAGGGGTAAGAGATTCAAAAGTACCCATTATTCTCGTGATTGGATAAAAGATAATGACCCAGAATTATATGAATTAATAACTTTTTATTTTCCAACTGAAGAATGGGATTATTGTCCAGGTATTGAGAGCATGCTCTAAAATAATTCAAATATTTTGAAAAGGATCTAATTGGCGGAGGGGGAGGGATTCGAACCCCCGAACGAGTTGCCCCGTTGCCGGTTTTCAAGACCGGTGCTTTCAACCACTCAGCCACCCCTCCGGCAAATTTATTTATATATGCGAATTTTGGCGTTGTCTAATAATTATTTCCGCTATTATTTCACAGGTTAATGGTGTACATTTCAATTGATATTGGAGAGATTAATGGAATTTAATTGGAAAAGCTGGTCAAATGGACAGAGGCTTATTTTTGTAAGTTCAGCTGTTGCTGTAGCATCTTTGTTGCTGCCCTGGGCTGACATGGGTCTAATATCTGTAAATGGTTTTGCGCAGCAAGGCTATCTGCTATTAGTTTTTTTTATTTATCCGTTCTATCAAGTATTAAAATCAAATCCAATTAAGCCAGTATACGGTTTTATATCAAGCGGTCTTGCTGTCATATGCTCAATATCTTTTTCTTTATCAAAGACAGTTGAAGTTTTTGAGACATCAGTCAATCTGTCTGGAAGTGGGCTTGTTTTATTTATAATATGCTCAATCACACTCGTTATTGGTGTTTACATGGCAAGAGAGCAAAATAAATAGGCGAGATGCTCAATAAGGCATGAATTATGATTATTTAATTAATTAATTTCAGTTATTTACAGAATTTACTTGTTTTAAATACTGAAACTTATTACGATCCTAAAAGTTAACTTTTTTTTAATTATTTTTTTGGGCTTAAAATTAGATTAAATTGTATTTATTTCGAAGCTCAAATTGACTACTTTAAGGAGATAAATATGAAAAAAATTAGTTTATTATTAGGAGCTGTTGCTCTAATTGGTTTCACATATACTTCTGTTGCAAGTGCATCCACACTTGAAGAGGTTCAAGCACGAGGTGAATTAGTTTGTGGTGTTGACGGTGGAGTTGCTGGCTTCTCAGCACCTAACAATGCTGGTAGAATGGTCGGTATTGACGCCTCAATATGTGATGCTGTAGCTGCCGCAGTTTTAGGTGATGCTGATGCTGTTAAATACGTACCACTAACTGCTGCTGAGCGTTTCACTGCACTATCAGCAGGTGAAGTTGACGTACTATCACGTAACACAACGCACACTCTTACAAGAGATGCAACACTAGGTGTTAACTTTACTTACTATAACTTTATAGATGGTCAAGGATTCATGGTTGCAAAGGCTGATGGTCTTTCTTCAGTTATGGATCTGGATGGCGCAAGTATTTGTGTTCAAGCAGGTACAACTACTGAGCTAAATATGGCTGACTATTTCAGAAATAAAGGATTAGACTACACACCAGTTGGGTACTCCACATCTGTTGGTACTAGAGAAGGTCTTGAAGGCGGTGCATGTGATGCAATCACTTCAGACGCATCTCAGTTAGCAGCTATACGTTCAGAAACATCAAATCCATCAGATTGGACAATGCTCCCTGAAATTATATCTAAAGAGCCTCTAGGTCCTGTTGTTCGTCAAGGTGATGATCAATGGATGGATATTGTAACATGGACATTACATGCTATGATCAATGCGGAAGAGCTTGGCATTGACTCATCAAATGTTGATGCTATGAGAGCTGACTCACCAAATCCAAGCGTTGCAAGGATTGTCGGTTCTGAAGGCGAAACTGGTCCATCACTAGGTCTTTCACAAGACTGGGCTTACCAAGTTATTAAGCAAGTTGGTAACTACGGTGAAGTCTATGAAAGAACTGTAGAACCGCTCGGTATTGCAAGAGCTGGTTCAGTGAATGATTTATGGACACGTGGCGGTATTATCTACTCACCACCTCTTCGTTAAATCATACAAAAATAATTGGTCAAAGGCATTATCGCCTTTGGCCAATGCTTTCTTTTGGATAAAATCGTGGGTAGATCTCCATTAAATATATACCGAAACCCAAAATTTAGGTCGGCAATAGTACAGGGATTACTTGTATTTATTGTCTTTTATACCTTCTACACACTATATCAAACTACTATCTTTAATCTTGAAGAGAGAGGGATCAAAACGAGCACATCGTTTTTTGATCAAGTTGCACCATTCAAAGTTGGCTTTAGTCCATTCTTAAATTTTGAGTTGGGTGAAACGACATATATTGAAGTATTTTACATTGGTGTTTTAAATACATTGCTTGTAGCAGTATTAGGCATAATTGCTGCAACATTTCTTGGTTTTTTTATTGGCATACTCCGCTCCTCTAACAATTGGTTGGCGCAAAAATTTGCACTTATCTACGTTGAAATTTTTAGAAATATGCCATTATTATTACAAATAATGTTCTGGAATTTTGCAATATTTCTGGCATTTCTACCTCCACCAAAGCAATCACTAGAATTTGGAGCATTTTATTTAAATGGCAGAGGCCTCCAAACACCTGTTCCGATTATAGAAAATAGTTTTCTTTTTAAGGTATGGTTGGGCGTTGTAATCTTGTCTGTTGTTGCGAGTTTTATTTTTAAAAGTTGGGCAAAAAAAAGACGCAATCAAACGGGTAAATCACTTCCGGTACTTAGCATTTCCCTCTCTTTTATTATAATTGTAGGCATATCTGCTTTTTATATCTTAGGTCAACCTCTTACCGTTGATTTGCCAGTTCTGGGTAAATTTAATTTCAAAGGCGGTGGTCAGCTGCCATTGCCACTATTTTCACTTTGGTTTGCGCTCACAATATATACATCTGCATTTATTGCTGAAAATGTTAGAGCGGGTATTGCATCTGTATCAAAAGGGCAAATTGAGGCAGCAAGATCCATCGGGCTTACCAGACCTCAGATGGTAAAGCTTATAATCATTCCTCAGGCTCTAAGGGTTATAATTCCGCCTACCATAAGTCAATATTTGAACCTTACTAAAAATTCATCACTAGCTATGGCTGTTGGTTATGAAGAGGTTGTGGCTGTCTGGGCAAATATATCCCTGAATCAAACAGGTCAAGCGTTAATTATTATTGCTATGACTATTATATTTTTCGAAATTTGTAGTCTATTTACTTCATTTATATTGAATATCTACAATAGGCGAATACAAATTGCTGAGCGCTAATTATGACAATGAATACGGCAAAATTTGAAAAACTACCAGACAGGCTTCCCCCTGTAAATACTGTTGGCTGGGTTGCCTGGATCAAGCAAAATTTATTTGGCTCTATTTCGAATACAATAATTACACTCTTATTTTTCTACTTGATATTCTTGTATATCCCGCCTTTTTTAGAATGGGCTGTATTTAACGCTAATATATCAGGTAATGATAGAACTACATGTGATGAAAACAGATCTGGCGCCTGCTGGACTTTTGTAAAGGTTAGGATTGAACAGTTATTATTTGGGTTATATTTTGCTAAAAACCCTGATCAAATGTGGAGACCAATAATGGCATTTATTGTCTTTGCCTGCCTTCTCACTCCTTTGGCAATTGATAGAACTCCATATAAAAAATGGTTATTGCTTATTTTATTAGTGGCGTATCCTATTTTTTTCATCTCAACAGTTGGCGGCGGTGTATTCGGAATACCTAAATCAGATGCGAGCGAATGGGGTGGTTTATTATTAACATTTGCTCTGGCATTCGTCGGAATTGTTCTTGCGCTACCCCTTGGTATATTATTAGCACTTGGAAGACGTTCGAAAATGCCAGTTGTTCGATCTTTTAGTGTCATATATATCGAATTCTGGCGAGGTACCCCATTAATTACTATATTGTTCATGGCCTCAGTGATGCTGCCATTATTTTTTCCATCTGGAGTAGAATTTGACAAAGTTGTTAGGGCCATGATTGGAATTACACTATTTCAATCTGCCTATACCGCTGAAGCTGTCAGGGGAGGCCTACAAGCTATAGATAAAGGCCAAGCAGAAGCATCTATGGCACTAGGTATGGGTTATTGGCAACAAACCATATTTATAATCTTACCGCAAGCTTTGCGTATATCAATTCCTTCTATCGTGAATACTTTCATTGCATTATTTAAGGATACATCACTGGTCTCAATCATTGGTTTACTTGATTTATTAAAAATTGCACAAAATTCTTCTCGCTCTTTAGATTGGAATGGGTATGATATTGAAGCATACATGTTTGCGGGTTTAGTTTTTTGGATATTCTGCTTTGGAATGTCCATTTATAGTCAGAAATTAGAAAGAAAACTAGATACGGATAGGAACGTTGAATGACAAAAAGTGACTCAATAATAAAAATTTCTAAGCTGAATAAGTGGTATGGCAAATTTCATGCCCTGAAAGACATCGACTTATCAGTTGGTAGAACGGAAAAAATTGTTATTTGTGGTCCGTCTGGTTCAGGTAAGTCCACACTTATACGATGCATTAATCGCCTTGAGGTTCATCAAGAGGGCTCCATACAAGTTGATGGTATTGAATTAACAGATGATATAAAACAAATAACGGAAATTCGAAGTGATGTCGGTATGGTATTCCAACATTTCAATCTATTTCCTCACCTCACTGTTCTTGAAAATTGCTCTTTAGCGCCAATTTGGGTAAGAAAAAAATCAAAAGTTGAAGCAGAAGAGATGGCGATGCAGCTTCTTGAAAAGGTTAGAATACCTGACCAAGCCGATAAATATCCAGGTCAATTATCAGGTGGTCAGCAGCAAAGAGTTGCCATTGCACGTGCCTTATGTATGCAGCCACGTATTATGCTCTTTGATGAGCCAACATCCGCACTCGATCCAGAAATGATAAAAGAGGTACTAGAGACGATGATTGAGCTCGCAGACTCTGGAATGACTATGATAGTTGTCACGCACGAAATGGGTTTTGCGAATAGGGTTGCGGATAGAATTATATTTATGGATGAAGGACAAATTGTTGAACAAAATGATCCTAAGTCATTTTTCAAAAATCCAGAATCAGACAGAACAAAATTATTCTTGAGTCAGATTTTAGATCATTAAACACTTGCGATGAAAAAATAATTTTAGTTCAATATTAGAAAAGTATAATAAATCGATTGGAGAAAAAAGGAGAATATATATGCCAAAAATGTTGATAACAGTGAAGATATCTAAAGGCTTTAAAACCTGGACTGATATGGCAAGGTCACTCGAAGATGAAGCTGGTGCAAATGGTGCGAAAATTATTTGGGCCGGTACAAACCCCGATGAGTCATCTGTATTTGTAATGATGGATGTTCCTGATCCAGAATTTATGCAAACATTTGGTTTACGTCCTGATATCAAAAAAGCTCGTGAGGACGCTGGAGCTGATGTTTCATCTACCACTGTAATTACACCTATTGGAGACTATTGGCTTGGTTAGTTTTATATTTTTTTTTATGATAAAGAATTTAATTACAAAAAAATTATCCCAGAAAATATCTCCATTATATCAACATATAACCAAGTATCTTAAAAACTTATTGAAAACTTCTGATATAAGTAATATCTTTGAATTAGGTATTTAATCAACCAACTTGTACACCTTGGCATCCTGCCCAAAGTACTAAAGCGGAGGCACAAATGAAATATTTCCAAACATTCAAAAATAAACTATTCAACCTGTTAGGCATGAAAAAACAACCCAAGTTTGCATTTAAAAAAAACAGGATAGATTTTATCTCTATGCCTGAGGGCATGAGTGAGAAAGAACGACTTATTCGCTTTACAGAAGCACTCAGAAAACAGGGCTGGACTGTAACTGACAAACATGGGTCATTAAATAAGTCAGAT
>CACMIP010000008.1:7500-9552 GCA_902613795.1 uncultured OCS116 cluster bacterium | reverse complement strand
GAGGAGTTCTGTATGTGTGATCTTCAATTTGTTGGGCTATCGGATGGTGTTGAGATCCTTACAAGAGTCATGTATGAGGGACCGAATACTAATGCTGATATTGTACTAGGACTAGACTCCAACCTCACCCATAAGGCAAAAATGACCGGTATGTTTGATAACCATTCGCTCGACCTACAAAATTTAAACATCAGCGACAGGTTCGAAGATGATGTATTTGTACCATACGATTTTGGGTATTTTTCTTTCATTTATAATTCTTCAGAAATTCAAAACCCGCCCACTAGCTTTGATGAATTACTGAATAGTAAAATAAGTATTATCATTCAAGATCCAAGAACTTCAACACCCGGCCTGGGTCTACTTTTATGGATTAAAAAAGTTTATGGAGATGATGCTTCAGAAGTATGGGAAAAATTAAATTCTAATATAATCACAGTAACTCCCGGGTGGAGTGAAGCGTATGGTTTATTTTTAGATGGAGAAGCAGATATGGTGCTAAGCTATACGACCTCACCGGCTTATCATATTACCTACGAAGATGATGATACATACAAAGCTGCAAAATTTACTGATGGACACTATGAACAAATTGAGGTAGCTGCAAAGCTAGCCAATAATGAGAATGATGAACTAGCAGATAAATTCTTATCATTTTTAATATCAAAAGACGCGCAAGATATTATCCCCGAGACGCAATGGATGTATCCAGTTATAGATGATGTCAAATTATCAAGCGCCTTTGAGCAGTTGATTAATATTGAAAAACCGTTAAGGATCGAAGCCAAAGAAGTAGATATCAATAATGAAAAGTGGATCAGGGAATGGGAAGCAAGTTTGAGCAAATAATTATGAGTTTAAAAGTTTGTCACAAATAAAAAAATACCAATGGTTATTGCCAGGATTGATCGCTACCGTCATAGTTCTATCGTTAATTCTGTTATCTTTAGCTGGTGTATTTGAATATACTAATATAAAACTTATTCAGCAGATAATTGGGGATGAATATATTCAAAGAATTATTTTCTTTACTATATATCAGTCACTTCTATCAGCATTATTGAGTATAATCATTGCCCTTCCCCTCGCTTTATCAGTTCGGAAATATCTGAAATATAGGATCATAAAATTAATTTTGTCTCTTGCATGGCTATCTTTTGTACTCCCGGTAATAATTGGTGTCTTTGCAATTATCAAACTTCATGGGGTTTCGGGATGGTTTTCAGATATATCAGTTCTATTTGGCTATGGTAAACTTAATTATATTTATGGAATGAACGGGATATTATTAGCGCATATTTTTTTTAATGTACCATTCGCAATAAGAATTATACTATTTTCTCTGAATAGCGTGCCAGCAGAATTATGGAGAATTGCAATTCAGAATAATTTTAATCGTTGGAATATATTCACCCAAATTGAGTGGCCTGCGATTAGATACAACTTATTTGTAACTGCTGCAATCATCTTTTCTTTGTGTTTTACAAGCTTTGTTGTTGTACTTATTTTAGGTGGGGGTCCAAAATATTCAATAATTGAAGTTGCCCTCTATTATGCTTTGAAGATTGAATTCAACATAGATCGTGCAGTATCACTAGGAATCATTCAGATATTTATTGCAAGCTGTATTGTTCTCATAATTCTATCCTTTACAAAGAGTTTTAAAATTGAGCCATACACCAAACTCAAACTGCATAATTCAAATATAGAAAACAAAAAGTCGCTTGTATACGACTTTTCAATGTTAATTATAGCAATATTAATATTTCTTCTACCCATTCTGGCGCTAGTAATTTCATGCTTAACAGCTTTTAGTTATATTACTATATTTGGAAACCCTGGTCTGTTGAATTCTATTTATTGGACGCTCCTGCTGGGTTTGTCCTCTGGTATAATCTCTATCGTATTTTCTATTATGTTTCTAATTACCATCAGAAAATTAATCATTACATATCGGATCAGATGGTTGGCAAACCTCCTCGAATTATCTGGTAATCTAATATTGATTTTACCACCAGTATTGCTTGGAACAGGTATTTTCTTATCACTGAG
>CACMIP010000007.1 GCA_902613795.1 uncultured OCS116 cluster bacterium | reverse complement strand
TGTTTTTCGACAATAAGACTTTATCCTTATTTATTTCTCAGTCAGGGGAAACTGCTGACACACTTGCAGCACTTCGGCATGCAAAAGAAAACGATCAAAAAATAGTCTCTGTTGTCAATACAGTAGAGTCATCCATTGCAAAGGAGTCTGACCTTGTACTACCAATATTTGCTGGCCAAGAGATTGGTGTGGCCTCGACAAAAGCATTCACTTGCCAGCTAGCAACCCTGGCAAGCTTGGTATTATTTCTGGCAAAGAAAAAAAGGCACATTAATGCTTCGCAAGAGAAAGCTCTCATAGAGGAACTAGTCCATATACCAAGTCAAGTTTTGGATGTGCTGAAGTACGAAAATGATATTAAAAAAATCGCAAAAGATATCCACAAATCATCAAGTGCGATCTTTATGGGACGCGGCGCAACATTACCACTTGCTCTCGAGGGCGCATTAAAGTTAAAAGAAATTTCATACATACACGCGGAAGGTATTGCATCAGGTGAACTCAAACATGGCGCAATAGCGTTGGTTGACAAAAAGTTACCGGTAATTGTTTTGGCTCCTGATGATATATTCTACGTGAAAAACCTATCAAATATGAATGAGGTATATTCGCGCGGGGGTAAAATTATCCTTGTGGGTAAGGTTCAAAATGATCAATTAAAAGGTTTGAAATTGAACGGAATTAATATTGAGGTTAATGGTAAATTGAATATACCTATCATTATGTCAATACCGCTGCAACTTTTGGCTTATCACGTGGCGAAATTAAGGGGGACGGATATTGATCAACCGAGGAACCTTGCAAAAGCTGTAACCGTAGAGTAGTTTTGAACGATGCTGTTGAGATTATTAACAAAGTCTTATCAACCACCTCCATGCTAAATTCTGACCACAATGCAAAGAATAAAGGACATACAGACTCCAAAGACATTAGACCAATTTAGGGCAAATCTTAAGAAATTTTGTTTGGGTAGCAAGAATAATATATTCATATTCAACAAAGCGGATGGCAAAGATTACAAAGTTGATGTTGAGAAAATATCAAAAATTTCCGATGTCGTTAATTTAATAGAGACTCAAAGTAAGCAAAGTATTTTTCTGGACGATGTTAACATTGTCTTGATGTGTGATTCATCTCATATTGAGGCTAGCAAGCTAATGATGAAAGAAGAGGATGCAATTATGTCATTGAAAGAGGTGTATCTTTTCAATAATCTGGATAGAGATGAAAGGAATAACTTTCTCTATTCTACACCAGATGCAATAGCCATAATTCAATCTGGAGGGAAAATTGACAATGAAAAGGATTGCAGGCCAGCACAAACCTCGATTATGTGCCCATATTTAAATGGATTATTTATTCACCTTTTTGGCGAATATTTCGATACAGTAAATAAATCTGAAAAAGGTTATCATTTATCAAAATATAACTAAATGAAGTAATCTTTTTATAAAGTAGCCCAATGCTTGAATGAGTCTTTCTGCGATGTATAATGAAGCAAAAGTGAGGATTTTATCAGTAATTTAGAAAGAAAATCTGTTCTCAAAGTCATTAATTTACTCAGCGAAGTGGGGCACACAGAACAAGTAGTTGAGCTAACTGATACAGCTAGGTCCGCATTGGATGCTTCAAAAGCACTCGGTGTTCCAGTTGGGGCAATTGTAAAGACATTAATATTTATCATTCAAAATGACGGTGAGGCAACCCCAATCGTCTGCCTCATCTCTGGTGACATGCTTTGTGATACGAGTCAGATTTCTCAAGTGCTTAACATTGATGGTAAAGTAAAGCGTCCTGATGCAGATACGGTAAAGGATATTACTGGCTATTCTATTGGTGGCGTATCGCCAATTGGCTTACCGGAAAATATTGGAATAATTATGGACTCTGCTCTTGCACGTTTTGATAAGATCTGGTCGGCAGCCGGGCACACTCATTGTGTTTTTCCAGCGACCTTTAATCAGATTCAAGAGATGACAAACGCGATAGTATCAGACGATATATCTATTGAGCCAAAAGAATAATAAATCAAAATTCGGGGTTTGGCGCTGCCAGTGATTTCTTTGTAACCCTCATTGAGCCCCAGTAAAACTCTAATCTATTTCCATCTGGATCAATGATATAAAATGAGTGCGATCCTGCACCACCATAAAACTGAGCCTCATCTTCTGTGAAGAAACCTGACTCATATGCATGAACGCATGGCGGAACAACAAATTTAACATTATTTGATTTCATCGTTTCAATTGCGTTTAACCAATCTTGACGTTCTTTGATTTCAAAGGCTATATGATCTAAGCCAGTATTTGGTCTTGTTGCTGTGTCCGTTTGGTCAATATTCTGGCGATTAACCTTTTCATCAACCTCGAAGAATACAATTTCGTGGTGCATATCATTAATCCTTACAAAGCATTGCTTATTATCCTCCCAATAAGCGGTGAGCTTGAAACCTAAAATATTTTTATAAAAATCTAGTGATCGTTTTATGTCTGTAACACGAATACCTACATGTCCAATTCTGCTAATTCCGGTAATCATATATTATCCACTTTATGCATCGTTTAGCCAATGTTCATATATCTCAAGCTCTATCGTATCAGAATCTTTACCTGAATAATTATCCCAAACATCCATTTGCTTGAAGCGGCATCTGTACAGCGTTACTATTTTTGGATCTTTTTTGCACAAAGCGATCTCTTCTGGATTGGGGAACCTACCACAAATTCTCTCAATAATACCCTTTTTTCCTCTAATATATGCAGGCGTCCTGCAATGACCGGTTGAACTCCTGCTATCGACGATTACTTCATCATTTATTTTGAATTTTGAATCCATAGCTTTACTTTGGTAATCTTACCCCGACAAGATAATCTCGTTCCACAAGTTTTGATAATTCTTGTTCGGATAAGTCTTCGGTATTTGACGGTCTTGGCGGTAAAATTAAATATCTCATATCAGCGTTTGAGTCATGAACTTTGATTTCTTTGCTTTCGGGTACAATTGTACCGAATTCTGCCAATACCTCACGTGGCTCGTGCACAACCCTAGATCGGTAACTTCTTGATTTATACCAAGAAGGTGGCATACCGAGTAAAGTACGTGGGTAGCAAGAGCATAATGTGCAGACAACAATGTGGTGAACAGTATCTGTTTGGGGCATGCATATAATATCAGCAAAAGTCTCAAGTTCTATACCAATATCAGATATTGCTTTTTTTGCATCCTTGATGAGCTCTTCTTTAAATAAGTTATCATGCCATGCTTTAGCTACAACAGCTTTCCCTCTATTGGGAAAAACATTATCAAACTGCTCAATTTTTAAGGCAATATCATCATTCGTAATCAACCCTTGATCAATGAATATTTGCGCAATCGCGAGTGTATCAAAATAGTAATCAGGTGGTCCATCGCCACTTTCATCTTCTTGAAAATCTGACACATTATGTAAGTGTGGTTTGCCATCATGTATGTGATTGATAGTAGCCACATCTGGCAGGTCCACAATTGGCACATCAAATTCAGAAATTTTTTTTGATTTTATTTTCTGAAAAAGCTCCATATCATAAATTCCCTTCTGGATACAAATATTGTGAAGTGATAAACAGTTCCTCTCAAAATATCCAATTTCAAAATATTGGTCACCAAGCGCTTCAGTGTGGTATCTAAGTTCATCCAGCGTAATGATACGTTTTGAGGAAACCACAATGCGAAGAGCATTTGCATATTTTTCCCAGTGCGTCATATTATTATCAGTGGTGTCAATTGGCAGTGATTCTTCTCCGCCAACGTCATGGGGTCCCATTTTTAAGTAATTTTTATCCATATCAATTATTAGCGTCTGTAAAACTTATATTTTAAAGCAAAAAGCTTGACTTTACACAACATAATTTTTAATTCTATTATATAACATATTTTCAGGAGTAATGAATGTTTGACGATCAAAAATGCCCCATAATACACGGCTCAATTGTGAGCAATAATTCCAAGAACAGCGGTATCACCAATAAAGATTGGTGGCCAAACCAACTTAATCTTGGGATATTACATCAGCACGACAAGAGATCAAACCCGATGGATGAAGGTTTTGATTATAGAGAAGAATTTCAGAAACTAGATTATTACGCATTAAAGAAAGACCTTGAGGCATTAATGACTGACTCACAGGATTGGTGGCCTGCTGATTATGGACATTATGGACCTTTTTTCATTAGGATGACTTGGCATGCTGCAGGGACATACCGTGTTGGTGATGGCCGCGGCGGCGGAGGAACAGGGGCACAAAGATTTGCACCGCTAAATAGTTGGCCTGATAATGGAAATCTTGATAAAGCAAGAAGGCTATTGTGGCCAATAAAACAAAAATATGGAAATAAAATAAGTTGGGCAGATTTACTTATCCTCGCCGGTAATGTGGCAATAGAGTCTATGGGCGGCACAACTTTTGGTTTTAGCGGGGGAAGGCCAGACATTTGGGCACCTGAAGAAGATATAAATTGGGGTATCGAGGCAGAGTGGCTCGGAAACGATAGATATACTGGCGAACGTCGCTTGGATAACCCACTTGGAGCAGTTCAGATGGGACTTATTTATGTTAATCCAGAGGGGCCAGATGGCAACCCTGATCCACTAGCAAGCGCAAGGGATATTAGGGAAACATTTGGTAGAATGGCAATGAATGACCGGGAAACAGTTGCTCTTGTTGCGGGTGGCCATACCTTCGGAAAAGCACATGGCGCAGGCGATACCGCAAATGTTGGAAATGAACCCGAAGGCGCACCTATCGAAAATTTAGGATTTGGTTGGCACAATAATCTTGGTTCCGGTGTCGGTAAAGATGCTATTACAAGTGGAATTGAAGGTGCGTGGACAGCTAATCCAATTCAATGGGATAATGGTTACTTTGATTTACTGTTTAAATATGAGTGGGAATTATCAAAAAGTCCAGCAGGCGCGCACCAATGGCATCCAGTTAATCAGGAAGCTGATGATATGGCGCCAGATGCACATGACCCAAATGTAAAAGTTGGCACAATGATGACAACAGCAGATATGGCACTACTTCATGACCCGCAATACAATGCAATTTCAAAAGATTTTCATCAAAATCCAGAAAAGTTAGCTGATGAATTTGCAAGAGCCTGGTTCAAGTTATTGCATCGGGATATGGGGCCAAAAACAAGATATATGGGACCTGAAGTTCCAGAGGAAGAACTAATTTGGCAGGACCCAATTCCTCAAGGTAAAAGTTTTGACGTAGATAGCGCGAAAAGTCGAATCTTAAAATCGGGTTTAACAAATAAAGAAATGATTGAAACTGCATGGTGTAGCGCATTTTCATTTCGTGAGTCTGATCTCAGAGGTGGAGCCAATGGGGCAAGAATAGCTCTTGAACCACAAATCTCATGGGAATCAAATAAACCAGACCAGCTAGTAAAAGTCTTACCGATATTAAAAGAAATTGCTGCAGAATCTGAGGCATCATTAGCGGATATTATTGTATTAGCTGGAAATGTCGCAATCGAAAATGTATCTGGAATGCCCGTACCATTCACACCTGGTCGAGGGGATGCAAGTCAAGAGCAAACAGATGTTGACTCATTTGCATACCTTGAGCCAATTGCAGATGGTTTCTTAAATTATAAAAGAGATGATGTTGACATTAAGCCAGAGGAGATACTTTTGGATAAATCGCATCTTCTGGGTTTAACAGCGCCAGAAATGACAGTCTTGGTTAGTGGTTTTAGATCACTGGGTATAAGCACAAATAATCAGGGTGTCTTCGGGGCGGATACAACTAAACTCAATAATAGCTTTTGCACACACTTGATGGATATGAATATCAGATGGGAAAAAAATGGCGATTTCTCGTATAATGGCATTGA
Source organism: uncultured OCS116 cluster bacterium (assembly GCA_902613795.1). Classification (GTDB taxonomy): domain Bacteria; phylum Pseudomonadota; class Alphaproteobacteria; order Rhizobiales; family TMED25; genus TMED25. Next base: position 27,216 of record CACMIP010000007.1, on the reverse strand, counting down.
TAAGAGCACTGGTAAAGAAATAAGAAAAGCCTCAAGTGTTGATCTCTCATTTGGATCAAATTCTCAGTTGAGGGCAATTATTGAAGTTTACGCATCAAATGATAATGAGGATAAATTCAAAGCTGATTTCATAAGCGCATGGAATAAAGTTATGAACAATGATAGATTTGACGTATAATATCCATAATATTTAATACGGATAGGTTTATGAGTGTCTTTGACCAAGATCTCACAGAAGAACAAATAATGATGCGCGATGTATGTCGTCGTTTTATAGATAATACTATCGATATTTCACATTTTAAGATTGTAAAAGCGCTTTGGCCAGAAACAGCAGGCGTCTACGCAGGCTCTGAAGAGTAGTCCTCATATTGGTTTCTATAAGTGCATTTGTTAAATACCACATACTCGAAAAGACTTTCTTTGCATTCATAATGAGGTGGTGTAGGCAAATTACTGTTACGGGAGATATATGTGCCAATGATTAAAACCAGAAGTAAAATCAGTATTAGCCAAGATGTTTTTGTCATACATAATAAATTGGTAGGAATTTCATGATCAGTCAACTCTTAAAATTATTTGGTGTTAATAATATCACAAAATTAGCTCTAGTTTTTTTGGTATTCTCATTAAGTGGTGTAATTGCACTATATGCCTCTGATATACTCACCACCTTTTTGTTAAAGTTTATAGATAATAGTATTTTAATATTAATCTTAAGAGTCGTAAGTATTTTTATTTTATACCAGGTAATCATTATAATAACAGCAATACCATTTGGGCAGTTTTCATATTTTATAAGTTATCAAAGAAGATTCATAAAAAAGATTAAATTATTGTTTTAAAATATAAAAATTGATTTCCTTTCCATTATAAATGCAACCCCTTAATTTCATAATTATCATTTTTTTATAATTGGCGAGCAACATTAATATGTTAATATACCGTATGTAGATGGGCTGTAATCCTATGAATAAAATATTGATAAAAAATGCACACCTGATTTCTATGGATGAGAATATCGGTGATCTATTGGATACTGATATACTTATTAATGATGGGGCAATTGAGCGAGTAGAGCCCTCAATTAGCACGAATGCAGAAATAATAGACGCAAAAAATTACCTAATTTGCCCTGGGTTTATTAATGGGCATATTCATACATGGCAAACAGGTTTGAGAGGGATTGCAACCGATTGGACTTTATCCGATTATTTGGCTTCTATTCATGCTGGTTTAGCTTCATTTTATGAACCAGATGACATGTATATTGGAAATTACATTGGTGCCCTCTATCAGATTAATACTGGTTCAACCACAATTGTAGATTGGTGTCATAATAACCCAACTCCAGATCATACAGATGCTGCGATAAATGGTCTGATTGACTCAAAAGTGAGGGCAATTTTCCTGCATGGATCTCCAAAACACAAACCAAAAGAAGGAATGCCTCATTATAGTGAGATACCTCATCCTCGGGATGAAATCATCCGACTTAAGAAGGGTTATTTTTCAAATGAGGATATGCTAACACTCGGCATGGCTGTTCTTGGCCCTCAACAGTCAACACTCGAAGTTTGTAAATCTGATTTCTCGTTGGCTCGCGATCTTAATTTAATAATTAGTATGCATGTAGGTGGCAATTTTCTCACCCCACATGGATTTAGCGAACTAAAAAAAGAAAATCTATTGAATAAGAATACAAATGTTGTACACGCAAATAATATACCGAACGAAATGTTGGATTTGCTGGTTGACTCGTCTTGTACATTTTCTATTACCCCTGAGGAAGAATTGCAGATGGGATTTGGCAATCCGCTCACCAAGAGATTAATAGAAAGAGGTGGCACTTTTAATTTTGGGTCTGATATTGAGTCGGCTATGGCGGCCGATATGCAGAACGTAATAAGATTTGCGCTTCAGGCTGTCAGGCATGAATTTACACTCGAAAATTACGAGAGAAATAATTCACCCCCAAGCTCAATGAGCGTAACAACGAGGCAAGCTTTTGAATGGTTAACAATTGGCGCTGCAAAGTCATTTGGAATAGATGATAAAGTTGGCTCGATTACCCCTGGAAAGAAAGCTGATTTAATAATGTTCAAAAAAAATAAAATAAATTTTATTCCCATGCACGATCCCATTTCATCCATTGTTTTCCATTCAAACTCGAATGATGTTGATACTGTAATTATTAATGGAGTAATTTTGAAGCGTGATGGGCAGTTGATCTCCAAAGATCTTGATACAAAGCTCGAAACTCTTGCCGCTAGTGGCCATAGAATTATGCATCAATTTCGGGAAATACAAGTGGAAAAAAAAGAAGGATGAAAAAATTTTTTATATATGGTTTGGGCCTATTTATTTTTCTAGTATTATCCATAACCAATCCATCAAAAAGTGATTTTGACCAATATATTTCAAGTTATATAAGAGATTACGTTTTGCAAATCAGCGAAGATAATGATACAGCTAATCTAGCATCCGGTATTTCATTTCTAATCTTGCAATCAAATAATAATATTATAAAACATGATAATTATATTATCTTATCCAGATTTAGGTTAGATGCGTCCGTTTTACGAACGTTTGGTTATAATGCTGACGATATAATTATAATAGGTGCATTTAATAAATTCATTCCAATAAGTGGCGTCAATCAAAATTTTATGTAATAGCAACAGAGCCACCCCAAAAATAGTAACCAAGACCCATAAAAAATAATGAATTTCCATATAAAGAATGCTCAAACGTGACAAGGGCAAGTGAATTTGTTTTTTTGTATGTGTTTGCAAATATTAGCCCACCAAATAACGATAAAAATGGAGCAATGAAATTTATGAAAAGGACATGAGCGTAGGTAAATATTATTGCACTCGTCAAGATTTGAAGTTTTTCAGGTATTATGTCTGCATATCTACTAAAAAAGAAGGTGGTGAATATAAATTCTTGCGGCAGCGCCGATAGGATTGGATAAACAAAAAAGATAACAATCAAAAAATAGGGATTCTGCTTTTGTATTGTAAATAATTTATCATTATAAAAATAAAAAGTTATCAAGTAGATCACAATTGTTAGTAACATCCACCGTATTAGTATGATATTAATATTTTTCTTCGTGAAAGCATGAAAATTTAGTATTTCTTTGAGATTAGCTCTGTTGAGATATTTTATATAAATAGAACCTCCATATATAGTGATTAACCACAAGATCAAAATTACATTTTCTGCTAAACGATATAATAGAACAAGGGTTGGGATAAATAGGCCAATTATTAGCAATTCGAAAAGCTTGTATTTTCTATTTAATAAGATTTTTTTCATTTTTTAACTTAATAAATGTTTTATTAAATATTGTTCTATTAAAATATAATTTATATTCAAGCAATATCTGTTAATTTCATTATCTAGTAACATATGAAAATATCAAAAAAAATACTGACATTCCTTTTTTATATATTCTTAATCGTTAATTACAATCCCAAGGACGCCGCCTCGAGTGTTTACATAGATGATCTTGAAAAATCTATTGATTTATATTCTAACGAGGAGTATGAACTCTCGATTTCAATCTTAGATGATTTGATAAAGTCCGGTGGTCTTGATGATGTTCTTCTGACACGCTCATTTTTCTACAGGGGGCTCTCAAATTATGAGTCTAATAACTATATTGCCGCAATTACAGATATTACAAATTCTCTTTGGCTCGACCTGCTAACCGATGATGAAAAGATCATAGCATTGGAAACAAGGTCTTTGGCGCGTTCCAAAATTGGACAAGAGGAACTGGCAATAAAAGATGAAAACTCCATAGAGAAGTTATCAAAAATTGATGAAATCGAAGAAAAATTAGATGCTAAAAATATCGAGGATATTGCTGTTGAGAATAAAATAAATAATATTAAAAATAGATTTTCTCTAAATGTTGATAATTTTTTTGGCAGAGAAGAGATAGAGGTCCCAGATATTCCTGATAATAATTATGTTTTAAGAGATACTGATTTATATAACAATATTCTAAACTTTGACTCTGAAGATACCTCAGATATAAGTGAAGGCTCCAAAGCAAGAGATATTGTTGACCTAAGCGCTGCGCAAACCATTGACCCAAGCAAAGAAAAAGAAAATAGGGTGCTTAAGCAAGAGGACGCAGAGCGTTTTGAAATTATCCAAAACGAAAATTCAGAAATAAAAGAAAATGTCGATAGAATATATAATGAACAAGTTAATTACATTCTTATCAGCAAAGGTCTAGACTTATCCTCTGCTAAAGTTAAAATAAATAGGGTAGTCAATGATAATTTTAGAGCCCTGAGTGGAATTAGGCCTCAGTTGATTGAAAAAATTCAAAATGATGGTTCAAAGGTATTTGATATTATTATAGGACCTTTTGCAAACAAATCGAGGATGGATAAAATAGCTGAAAGTTTAACAAAGAATAATTATTCCTTTACTGTTGAGAGCGTGAAGTAAGCTAGGTTGTAGATAATGATAAAGAAAATTCGTTCATATTTTTTAACTGGTCTTGTGGTGTCTGCTCCTGTTGCTATTACTCTTGCTGTCGGGTGGTGGTTTATAAATAAAATTGATGCAATTTTTACACCTTTATTACCGAATAAATTCTTACCTGAAAATCTTTTACCTTTCTCAATTCCTGGAGTTGGGCTCATTATCGGCTTCATCCTTCTGACATTTTTTGGTTTTCTTGCGGCTAATTTTCTTGGTACGGGTTTTTTAAGATTTGGTGAGTCTTTGCTAAATAAAACACCTGTTTTGAGAAGTATATACAAAGGTTTAAAGCAAATTTTTGAGACAGTTTTTTCTGAAGATGGAAGAAATTTTTCAAAGGCTGCGGTTATTGAATACCCCAGAAAAGGTGTTCATTCCGTTTGCTTTGTATCTACTGATACAAAAGGTGAGTTACTAAAAAAAATATCAAAAGATAACGAGGTGTATTTGTCAGTTTTTTTACCAACAACTCCGAATCCAACATCAGGATTTCTATTATTCTTGCCAGAAAAAGATGTCAAGATCCTTGATATGTCAGTTGAGGATGCTGCAAAATTAATTATATCAGCCGGTCTAGTTAATCCTGATTGATCACCTAACTTATTATATATTTATATTCGTGCGCTTCGTAGAAATCAAATAACCTTTTGTATCTTGATTTCTGTTCCATGTTGTTTAATATTCTATCAAGAATGCGCTTGCTGTCATCTTCTGCCTTCTTACCGATTTCGCTAATTAGAGTTTCATTTAATGCCTTAAAATCTCTAAACCCGGATTGCCGGTATCCAAATATGTCACCATAGCCTCGTAATAGCATATCCTCTCTTGCAATTTGATATCCATCACTACTTTCTTTAATAATTTTCAGACGATTTTTAGAAACTTCATTGAGAGTGTTATCATGTAATAATATACACCATGATTCTTGATCATTTCTCCCAACACGGCCTCTTAATTGATGTATTTGGCTTAAACCAAAATTATTTGCATTCTCAATTACAATAATATTTGCAGCTTTAATATCAATACCAACTTCAATAACAGATGTTGCTACAAGTATATTGGTTCTGTCCTCAAGAAAGTCATTCATTTGAATATCGCGATCTTTCTCTGTCATCTTTCCATGAACAATTGAAATGTTATGTTTCATATTTTGCTTCAAAAAATCATAGCGATCGTTTACTGACATATTATTCTCGTTGGATTGAATCTGGGGACATACCCAAAAAACTTTATTTTTGCTATTACAGATATAGTTTAGCTTATCTATCATGGTTGTGACTTTTGATATAGATATAATGGTGGTTTTGACCTCTTTCTTGTTTGGTAGGTTTTTAAGCTCAGATAAATCAATATCACCATATTTTATTTGAATTAGTGTTCTTGGTATTGGTGTCGCAGTCATCAATAACAAGTCAGCTTTACCTGCCACCGATTTTCTTTGTAATGATAGTCTTTGGTGAAGCCCAAATCTGTGTTGCTCATCTATAACTACCAAGCCAAGGCTGCTATATCTAATATTCTCCTGGAATAGCGAGTGTGTTCCAATGATGGCTTGCACATTACCATTTCTGATTTTTTCTAATATATCTTTTCGTTCATCTGTAGTCGTGCTTGAGGTTAATAGACAACATTTGATATTTGAGCCCAATATAAATTTTTTGAAATTCTCGTAGTGCTGTTTTGCAAGTATTTCTGTAGGTGACATTAGTGCGAATTGGTAACCAGAAAAAATACATTTCAATCCTGAGAAAAAAGATACCATCGTTTTACCGCTTCCAACATCACCTTGCAGGAGTCTAATCATTTGATTTGGTTTTGACATATCAGCATATATTTGATTTATCGCTATATTTTGAGACTCCGAAAGCTTGAAAGGAAGCGCGCTTTTTAATTTATCAATAATTGGATTTTCGCTAGACATTACTATACCATTCGATTTCATACGTAGTCTTCTTATGTGTTCAATTTTAATCTGATTTATAAGCACTTCATCGTAGGCTAGCCTCCTTATTGGGTTTTCATCGTTAGTTGCATTAAAATAATCTTTATTTGGTATGTGAATGTCTCTAAAGGTTTCAATAATTCCTTTCCATCCATTTTTATTTAGAAAAGACTCACTGTGCCAATCTACGAAGGGTTCCATTTTATCTATAAACTGAAATATATTATCTATTGTTTGTATGATTTGCTTATTTGATAAACCGGCAGTAAGTGAATATAGCGGCTCAAATTCTCTTTGAGTTGAAAATTCATCGTATGACAGCATTAAATCAGGATGAGCAATTTGTTTCTTTGAACCAATCTCTTTTACTTTACCTGAAATATACTTTGTATCCCCAACCTTTAACTTTGACTCCATATAAAAAGGTAACTTAAAGTAAATAAGATTTAAGATTCCGGTGCCATCATAAATATCAAATTGATGGGGTGCGTTTCTGAAGCCCTTCTTGTGTTTCTCTATTTTACCACAAACTGTTTGAATCTCACCGCCCTTGAGATCTCTAATTTTTGTTATATTATTCCTCTGGACTATCTTGTTTGGAAAATGCCATAACAGGTCGATTATGCGAACTCTCTCTTTTCCTAGTAATCTGCAGTACTTATTATAGCTTTGCTCGCCAACGCCTTTGATGATTGACAAGTCTGTGAATAATCCATTAATTACATGATTTTCCATAATAAAAATTGTAATTTTTGCAAATGAGACATAACTTATTAAGTACGCTAATATTATTTTAATTTTTATGAAAAACGAATTTCAAAATAGACTAATCTACAGATCTTGGCACAGAGGTACAAAAGAACTGGACCTAATACTTGGTAATTTTATTTCGGATAATATTAACCAAATGTCAGAAGATGAGATAGCTGAGTTTGAGGCACTATTAAATTCAGAAGACCCTGACATCTACAAATGGATTGTCAAGTTTGAAGTTCCAAATGATAAGTCTTTAATTGATATTATAATTAAAATTAGGGAATATCTTAAAGTAAATCAAATTAATGTTCTCAGCTGATGAATTGCATAAAAATATTTGCATAAAAGGTGCGCCGCGTAGCTCTCAAACGCTTGCCCTCTTGCAATATCATAATAATAATAATAATGAAAATTTAATTTATATAGTTAATTCTAATGATGAAGTTAATCAGTGTTATTCATCAATAAAATTTATCAATAAGACTGTAAAAGTTGTAAAATTAAGCGAGTGGGATTGTCCCTTTTATGACAATTTTGGTCCATCAAGATCTATTAAAGCTTCACGAATAAATAATATCATAAAGCTTAAAAAGTATATTAAGAACAATTATAAATTTATACTTATAACAACCATAAACAGTCTATTACAACGGATTCAAGATTTTGAAATATACAAGGAACGAAAGGTTGAGATCGGTGAAAATGTAATATACTCAGATCTCATAGAATACATTGAGAAAATAGGATATGAAAAGGTTGATAATGTAATTGAGGTCGGAACATATGCAAATCGGGGTGGTATTGTTGATATATTTAGCCCAAATTATAACTACCCGATTAGATTAGATTTTTTTGGTGATAGGATTGACTCGATTCGATATTTTGATTTTCAAAATCAAAAAACTATTAAATCTGTAAAAACTATAAATATATACCCATTTTCAGAGATATATTTCTTTGAAGATAATATAAATAATTTTCGACGTTCGTATATTCATAACTTTAAGAGAAAGGGAAAAGACTATATATATGAAAGCGTTACATCAGGACTAAGGCTAAATGGCTTAGAGCAATATTTACCACTTTTTTTTGAAAAACTAGATGCGATTACTTCCATTGTTCCAAATTCGCGAATTGCCATTTCTGAGACTGCTACGTTTGAAGCAGATCTAGCTATGAAAAGCATAAGTGAGGTTTATGCATATAAATCAAATTTGAATGAAAGCGATGAGTTTGTAAAGGATATGATGAAGCCATTGAACCCGCATGAACTTTACCTGAGCACAAGTGAGTTAAATAAAATATTAAAAAATAAAATTCTTGTTCTTTCAACATCACAAAACCCAAATATTAATAATATTGAAAACTATGTTTTTTTTGATGCAAGCATTGACTCAATTGATGACAGCGATCTTGTGGGAAATGTTGGAATTGAAAAAAAACAAAAAAATATTGTAAGTATTATCAGTAGGTACAGAAAAAAATTTCCAATATTAATTACTGCGCAAAATACAAAAAATGCAGCATCCTATATTACGAACGTTGCCCCAAAATTTGATGAAGTAAAAATAATAGATAATCAGGACGGAATTAATGGAAATAGCAACATATACATAACAAACAAAATCGAAGTAGGAAATATTATTACCAATGATTTTCTCTACCTGTCGTATGATAAAATATTCAATATCAAGAGTAATGTTAAAAATCAAAATAAAAAGAAATCTATAAACTACCTAAAAGAAATTACCTCACTTAATGTAGGAGATTTTATTGTTCACAGAGATTATGGAATTGGTAAATTTGAAAGTTTAAAAAAAATTACAACAAATTCAGTTACGTATGATTGCCTAGAGTTAAAATATAGGGGTGATGATAAGGTTCATCTTCCTGTCGAGAATATTGATTTGCTATCATTATATTCCCATTCTAATAATGATAGTATCGAGCTTGATAAATTAGGTGCAGCGAGTTGGCAGTACAGAAAAGCTAAAGCAAAAGACAGAATAAAAGAGATAGCATTTGAATTAATAAATCTCGAAGCAAAGAGAAAAATGTCAGCGGCACCTATTATTACTCCCGATAGCAGGTATAATGAATTTATATCCCACTTTCCATACTCTGAAACAACCGATCAGGAAAAAGCAGAGAATGATATCATAGACGACCTAAAAAAGGGTACCCCAATGGACAGGCTAATATGCGGTGATGTTGGTTTTGGAAAAACAGAGCTGTCTCTTAGAGCTGCTTTTCTGACAGCATCGAGCGGATATCAAGTAATAGTATTAGCCCCAACGACATTACTTGCAAGACAACATTTTGAAAACTTCAATGACAGGTTTAAGAAATTTTCAGTAAATATTGATTGCTTAAGTAGGTTTGACTCTAAAAGGAGGCGAAATGAAATTTTAGAAAATACACATAATGGAAAAACGGACATAATTATTGGTACTCATGCACTATTAAGCGATGAAATTAAATTTAAAAATTTAGGATTAATTGTAATAGATGAAGAGCAAAATTTTGGTGTTAAACAGAAAGAGTATCTCAAGCGGCACTCTCTTAGGGCGCACGTATTATCAATGTCTGCAACTCCAATACCACGAAGTTTGCAGCTTTCTCTCCATGGAATACGCGACATGTCATTAATTTTTAGCCCACCGGAGGGTAGGTTACCAATCAGGACAACGGTCAATTACTTTGAGCCATCATTAGTGAGAGGGGCAATTTTAAAGGAAAAAGAGAGAAATGGTCAATCGTTTATAATATGTCCAAAGATAAAGGATATTTCAAAGATCGAAGACTTTGTCAAAAAAAATATCCCTGAGGTACAATATGTAATTGCTCATGGAAAACTGAAGAATGATGAAATAAGAAGGATAATGGATGATTTTTATGAAAATAAATATGACTTGATAATTGCAACGTCTATTGTGCAATCAGGTCTTGATATACCAAATGCGAATACGATCATAATTACAAACTCACATAATTTTGGCTTATCCCAAATATATCAAATAAGGGGTAGGGTGGGCCGTTCAAAAATTCAATCATCAGCATACATAACACTACCTCGCCGTAATATTACAAAGAATGCACTAGCAAGGCTCCAAATTTTACAAAATTTAGATAGTTTAGGTATGGGGTTCATACTCGCATCTCACGATTTGGACATACGCGGTGCAGGTAATTTATTAGGTAGCAAGCAATCAGGGCATATAAAAGATGTCGGCATCGAGCTATTTAATACAATGCTAGAGGATGAAATTAATAATATTAAAAATAAACCCTCAGAAGAAAAAGATTGGTCACCCATTATTAAAACAAATAATTCTTATTATATTCCAGAAGATTATATAAATGATATAAAAGCTAGAATGAGCATATACCGGCGGCTTTCAGAGTCTCGCCAACAAAACGAACTTGATGAAATGAAGGACGAGTTGATAGATAGATTTGGTATGTTGCCAAAAGAGGTGAGTGAGCTATTGATGATTTTATCCCTCAAATTAAAATGCAAAAATCTGAATATAAGTAAAGTTGAATTCTCTAAAGCGGGAGTAAACATATCCTTCAATGAAAAGCGTTTTGCAGAGCAAGATAACCTATTTGCTTGGATTGCGAAAAATCATAGCTTTGCACAAATAAAAAAAAATAACCTTCTATTTGTAAAATGCTTTGATAAAGAAACCCCTATGTCAGAATCAGCTATAGATATAATTGATAGCTTAGGAAAATTTATTACTCATCATTAATAGACCAGCTATTAATCTTATAACCATCAAGTGATAATGTTACTGGTTGCTTTACTCGATTGCTTGTTGCAACCCATTGGTGCGGCCAGTGAAATAGAGGTATGATGTAATGACCTGAAATCAACAGCCTATCTAGTGACTTAGCCGCAGCAATAAAATCCTCTTTTTCTTTACTGGCAATCAAATTATCTATCATTTTATCAATATTTTGATCTTTGATTCCTGCATAGTTTCTGCTCCCTATATCGTCTGCACTCTTACTCCCCCAATAAAAGTATTGCTCATTACCTGGCGATAGCGATGCGTACCAAAAATGCTCAATTATATCAAAGTCAAAGTTTTGTTTCCTTTTTTGGTACTGTGTAGAGTCGACCATCGTGATAATCAGTTCAATACCAATTTTCTCAAGATTTTTTTTATAATTAAGGGCATATTTTTCTTGTCTTTTGTCTGATATTAAAAATTCAATAACAAATGGTTCCTGTGTTTTTGCATCAATAAGCTTTGAATTTTCTAGAATATAGCCATTAGACTGAAAGATTTTCATGGCATCTTGCAACTTATCTCTCATATTCTTCTTTTTTAATAACTTAAAATTAGCATAGTTTGTATTATACATTTCGACGGCACTCGTACCCATAAGACTTGCCTCTTGTGAGGAAATAGGAGTGTTTACAGATGATAAATATGAATTATCGTAAAAACCTTCTGTCCTGTTATATAAGCCATGATAAAGATTTTTATTTATCCATTCAAAATCAAAGAGTGAGGATAGCGCAGACCTGATATTTATATTTGATAGCTTCTCTTTTCTTGTATTCATGGCCAAGCCAAGCATTCCAGCAGGCGTCTTTTTAGAAATATTCAAGAGCCTTATATCACCATTTATTACTTTCTTTTCGGATTTTAAATTGTTCCATCTTGTGGGATCCCATACCTGGTAAAGGTCAAAAAGACCGGCTTTGAAAGCCTCAAATCTTGAATTATCATCGAGATAATAATCGATAGAAATTTTTTCAAAATTATTCATGCCATTATTTATGCTAAGATCTTCAGCCCAATAATTTGGATCTTTGGCATAAGTGATATTTTTACCTTGATCTATTTTGTGAACTGTATAAGGACCTGACCCAATCGGTGTATCTAGATTCGCTTCCAAAAATTTTCCATTGCCATAAATATGTTCGGGTAAAATAGGCATTAAACCCAGTATTAAGATTAACTCTCTATCATTATCATCATCATTTATTAAAAATTTTATGCTGCTATCGGATGTTATTGTAACCTTCTTCACTCTTGAGTAATAACTTCGATGATTAGGTCTTCCAAATTCTCTTAACTGGTAAAAGGAAAATAGTACATCATCTGGTTTGATTTTATTTCCATCTGAAAAATGAGCTTTTTCATTTATATGAAATTCAATCCATTTACGATCTTCAGGGTATATTATCTTCTCCGCAATTAACCCGTATAATGAAAAAGGTTCAGAATAATTTCGAGATAACAAGCTTTCAAATATAAAATTTCGAATACCATATGCAGATCTTCCTTTTATAATAAAGGGGTTCATTGAGTCATAACTCCCAAGTGAAGACAGCTTTAGAGTACCACCTTGAGTTGAATTTATATCTGCATGCTGATAGCTGTCGAATCTCGAACCAAGACTTGGTTCCCCATGCATTGATATGGAATTTTGTTCATAAATTTCAGTCGCAGAAACAATGTTTGCTAACACAATAACCAAAAGGATGATTAAAATCATAAACCACGTTTTAATTTTTATGTTTAATGTCATTTAAAATCTGTTATTATTTCTTTTAGACATTGTGTCTTTTTAAAATTTTTGAACTTTATAATGTTACATCCAAATAAATATATAATAGCATTTTTTGTTTTTTTGTTTGTTATGTCAACTGCATATGCCGATAATCACGATATTAAACCTTCATGGGATAAGATTTGTGAAACGAAAGATACCAACACCATTTGTCAGATAAGCTATGGACAGAATATGGATTATGGTGATCAAACCGTCTGGTTTTCTCGTGTTGGAGTTGTGGAGCTCAATAGCCAGCAAAAGAAATTATTTATTCATGCACCGCTCGGAGTAAAACTGCAAAGCGGTGTATTATATCAAATTGATGATAATCAAACAAACTCAATGCCTTATAACGCATGTTATAACGTACAGGGGTGCCAAGGACTATTGGAAATTGATGATACAACTGTACAACAGTTAAAGGACGGGAATGTAATTAAAATGAGGTTCATATCTGTCAATGGTAAAGCTATTGACGCCTCAGTTTCACTAATTGGTTTCACAAAGGCTTATAATAAATAAAATTAGTGTTTGAGATTTTTTATTGATTTATAGGTACCATCAACATACTCATCAAAAAAGTTATATAACTCGTCATGTGTAATGGGTTCATCTGAGTCGTCTAATTCAAGGTTTTGTTCTGATACATAGGCAATATACTCAGTTTCACTATTTTCTGCTAATAGATGATAGAATGGCTGATCTTTCGTGGGTCTAATTTTTTGAGGTATTGACATAAGGTATTCTTCTGTATTTGCATATTCAGGATCTACATCAAATACAACACCCCTGAATGGATAATATTTATGTTTTACAATTTGCCCAATATTAAATGTAGCTTTCTTACTATTCTTCATTTTTTTGTTTCCATTTCTCGTGGTTCCATAGCCACCATTCGGAAGGATCTGATAATATCCAATTACTATAAATATTATTTATTTTAGTTGTGATGTTCAAGATAGTATTATCTTTATCCTTGTTTTTTCCCATGTCAATTTTATCAATAACAAATGTATAATTGGAGTCTTTCTCTCTATTAGCTCTTATTGTATAAATATCGGCGCCAGTTCTGCGCGCCAGTACGGCTGGAATTGTATTACAATAGGCCTCATGCCCTAAAAAATCTATTTTGACTCCATTGAAGCGTCTTTCATCACAAACCAAAGCAATATTAATATTATTATTTACTAATTTGGTAAGATCCATTGCTGTTACATTAAATTTTTCGTAACAACCGCCTGTGAAGATTTTTGATCTTCGTTTAAGTACAAAACTATCAATGAATGGATTGCTTATATGTCTATATACGCAGGCAGTTTTTTGACCTGATTGGTATGATGGTACACCATTGATTTCCCAATTACTAAAATGTGCTGCGACATAAATATTACCTTTTTTATCTTGATGTGGTAGCTTGGGATAGATGAAGTTTTTCTTTTTCAGCATCGTTTTTATCATTGCTAATTCGGCCACATTCTGACCAAAATGGTAATAAACTAATTTAGCATATTGATGCGACTCTTTTTCGCTTAAATTCATATATTTACAAAGTTGGCTCTTAAGCCTATTTTTTCTCTTTCGAGAGAGAGACATAAATACCAACCTGCATAGATAGCCTGTTATCTTTGACCCTATTGCCACTGGGAATAGTGAAATCAAGTAATAAAAAAAGAGTATAAATAAATATTCAATAAATTGCCTTATTCTTTTCATGTCAAATGCACTATTTATTAAATGACAAACCCTCTGTCAGGAGTATATTTCGGACTCTCCTTGACTTTTTCAAAGTCAAGAAGCCAATATTTCTTATAGCTGAATATCCTATATTGTTATTCATCATGCTTTGATACAGTAAATTTACAGACTTATACCTTTTATAAATATCGAGCCATCGCATATTATTATATGTACTTAAAATGGTTTTTGTACCAGGGTCTTTTTCATTACTGTCTAACAATAAATTGTAAAAAGTAATTATATCACGTAATCCCAGGTTAAGGCCTTGAGCTCCGATAGGCGGTATTACATGCGCGGACTCCCCAACCAGCATTACTCTATTTCTATATAATTTTTCGGCATTAATAGTTTCGCTTGGAAATATCGAATATTTATCGTTTACGATTGTATTTCCAAGGTATGTAGAGAGGCCATCATGGATTATTTTATTTAGATTATCCGTGTCAATATTATTAATCTTTTCAGTAGCATCAATCATCACAATTGCTGATTTTTTATTAGTTGTTGGAACAGATGTAAGTAAACTACCATTTCGGTGGATTTCAAAACTGGTGTTGTTATTTGGAATACTATGATTAACTTCGGTAACTAAAATACTCTCTTTGTAGATTTTTTTGGAGTAATTTATTTCAGCTAATTCTCTTATAATTGAATTGCGTCCGTCTGCACCAATCACCAAATCGAATTCCGCCGTCTCGTCTGATGTATTTAGAATTGTTTTGCTTAGGTTATCCTCTAGACCTTCTATAAATTCATTTTTAAAAATAATAGAATCATTATTTTTTATTTCTTTGTAAAGTCTGTCGGCCAGGAAATTATCTCGTATGTTATAGGCGAAGCAATCGAGATTAATTTCTGTAGCATCAAAGTCTATAATTTTCTTTTTTGTTTTTAATTCATCTATGATTTTAAATTTTTTTAACTTTGAGATTTGTGGATGTGACTTATTTAGGTCTAAAAGTCGTTCGTATATTTCAAATGAGGTTGTCAATATTGCTGTAGTTTTAAATTCGCTATATTTCGGCTTTTTCCCAAACAAAGTAACATTTATATGATTAATTGCGCTCAATTGTAGGGCTAATGTCATACCAATTATACCTGAACCAACGATCGCAATCTTATATTTCTGCATTTATTTTATATTCTTAAATAAATTGAAGAGGTCATTTTGACCTTCAAAACCAATCCCAGGATTATCGTTTAATTCGAGATATCCATCATTTAATTGGTAATCATCATCATAACCCGAAAAAACTCCAAATACATTTGGGTACGCTTCGCACATTGAAAGACCAAAACCGCATGCTATATGAAGTGACATCTGGTTGCCACCATGTGGCATAATCGAACTTACATTCCAATTAATTGCTTTTAGTTCCTTTAGTACCTCATTGAAATAACTGACTCCATAACTCTGGGGTACATCTATTTGAATTATGTCCTGGCTCTCACGAAAGCCACCGTATCTAGCTAGATTTAGAAAATCTTGAATCGAGTATAGATTTTCGCCTCCTGCAACTGCATTGCCATATTGATTTATAAATTCATTGTATCTTGAAAAATTTGATGGATGTGCTGGCTCCTCAAACCATTTTAAACCATATGAAGATAGCTCTTTTGCATAGCTTAGATAATTGCTTTCTCTGAGGCCACCATTTGCATCTAAAGCGACTTTTTCTGCTGAGCCCGTTGCTTCAATGGCCGCTTCGACTCGCATAATATCCTCTTTTATGGGGGCGCCACCTATTTTTATTTTCATTAAACGATAACCATTATCAAAATTTCTTTTTATCTCATCTTTAAGATCATCAATGGTCTTGCCCACGTCATAATAACCACCACCAACATAACAAAACATCTTATTAGTTGATTTATAATTGGGAAATTTAATTGATAATAGCTGATATAGTGGCAGGTCTTGTGATTTTGCAATTGCATCCCATAAGGCTGTTTCTATTGTCCCAATGGGAACAGATCTTTCCATGTCACCACCAGGCTTTTCTCCGACAAGCATTACATGAAGGGCCTTCATTGTATCTATGCATCCTTCATCATCAAGCAGATCGTTATCATTAGCATTCAAAAGCCGAGGTATAAATCTATTGCGCATTTGATCACCGCATGCATACCTACCCGTAGAATTGAATGCATAACCTGTGTGTGTATTTACACCATCATCTATTACTACTTTGACAATTGATGTTGTCATTTCTTTAAATGAGAACATTGAATTACTTAGAGAAAGATTAAGCTTTATTGAGTTTTCCACGATGTCAATAATTTTCATTTATGACTCCTCTTATTTTTTGTCACATATGATGCAAACGGTATGCATGATAATATTAAAAAAATTCTTAGACAATGACAAGTTGCTATAAAAGCCGACTCTACCCCGATTGCAAGTGAAAGTAGAAGCATTTCGGTAAATCCACCGGGCGCCATAGATAAGTACAAGGCTCTTGGATCTATATCTACGATATTACTACTTATAACTCCGATGGCTAGAGCTGTGCTTATCATTATGATTGCCATAACGAAGCCATGAGTAACGGTATCTTTGAATTCTTTTTTTGTGATGCCATGAAATCTTACCCCAAGACTTGTGCCAAGTATAATCTGTGCTGAAGCAACAATAAAAGAGGGTGGTTTCACTTCCGTTAATGATGTGAGGTGAAAAAAGGCACTTAGCAGAAGTGCGCCAAAGAGAGCGCCTCCGGGTAATTTATACTTCAAACCTAAAATACTACCTACCACTGCACAGAACAGCATGATAAACCAATCCGCAAAACCAATAAGGTGTAGCGGAGGATTTTCTATAATAATGCGAGCAAAATCTGTATTGAAATAGAATTTAATGATTATAGCACTGGTAATGACCACTAGAGCAATCCGTAGTGAGTGTACAAGTATCATTTTTCTCTCATCTGCACCAGCATCAGAGCCAATAAATACTAATTCTGCTAAGCCACCTGGGGGTGCAGAAAATATTGATGTTACAACATCCCATTTGGCGATGTTACGATAGTAAATGTAACCGATTATGGACACAACAAAGGCATAGATGAATACAAGGGAGATTCCTTTGGGCCAGTTGTAGATTTGCTCTAAAATTTCGGGTGTAAAAGAGGTACCGATTAAAACACCTAGAATTGGTAAAGCAACTCTTCGTAGCCTATTGTCAATGTCAAAGTAACCAATAGGTATTGATAAAAAAAGTGAAATCGTAAAAGAGCCAAGCATCCATGGCAGAGGAAAATTATAATAAGCAAAAATATACCCACCAACAAAACCCATTAATAAAGATATAATATTCTTAACAATGAAATTGTGCATCTAGTGTGAATTTGGTTATTAATAGGTACCTTTAAAGTAATACAATATATAATTATTACAAGCCGTAATTATGATGAAAAATTACCATCAAGCTCAGCTAATTATTATTATTTGAAAAAGTGTAAGTAACAGAAGGCCTGCCATAGAATAATTGAATATTTTCAATCTGCTATTAGTCATAAAACGACGAAATTGTTGGCCAAGTAAAGCCCATAAACATTGGCATGGTAGATTTGCAAGTGAAAAGGCCGCGGTTACGAGGATAATACCTGATAATGAATTTGTTGGTGAGTATATAGAAATTGCAGTCAATGACATGCTCCAACCTTTTGGGTTTACCCACTGAAATAGTAAAGCCTGCAAAAATGATAATGGTTTTGATTTTTGTTCACCATCTTTTTCAATGCCTGATGAGGATACTGCAATTCTGTATGATAGATATATTAGATAACCTCCGCATAGAAATTTAAGAATTATTTGTGTAAAAGGAATTGCATTAAATACTTCCATCAGACCAATTCCGACACCAAAGACGAGTGTGCTAAATCCAATATTGATACCTAGTATGTGGGGAAAAGTTTTACGAAAGCCAAAGTTGGTTCCAGAAGCCATTAGCATGATATTATTCGGACCCGGCGTTATTGAGGCAACGAATGCAAAAATAAACAGTGCGAAAATTACTTCAATACTCATTATTCAATCATCAACTGAATTTATTTAGAATATAGTCTTGGGCTTTTGATTTGTGATATTTTATATTTGGTATTCCCAAATCAACAGGTTCAGGATCAACTATTTCAATAAGCGCATTATTTTGTACTGCGTACCTTAAAGCTATATTTGTTATATTTACACTGAAGGATGTACCCATAAATATATAGTGCTCGGCATTTCTCATCCAAGACTCGGCTTCAGACATTCTATATTGATCTGTGTAATACTCATCAAATAACAATATAAAAGGACGCAGAGACTTCCCCATCTCTGGCTTTTTTGTTTCTTTTGATATTTTAAATGCATCAAGGAGTTTTATTTTGATGTCATTATTTTCTCCGTCAGTTAGTTCATCAATCGCATCCCATGGAGCATCTGTTAGCTCTAATAAATTATCCATCTCATCATAAATCAGAGCTTTATCAAGTCTGCCGTGAATCGGAATATAGTCTTGGTTTCCTGCTTTGCCGTCCAAGCCGTCAACATTTTGTGTAATAAGTCTTTTGTTTGATAAAAAATGATGGACTTTATTTGGCATGACATTTCGATATGATGCAAATCTTTTAAAGTACCATAGAAGAAACTCTTCTGGATTGTTCTGATACATATGACGTGTCGCCATCTCCTGCGGTGTATAATTTACACTACCAATAGTCCAAAACCCGTCGTTCCCCCGGAAAGTTGGTATGCCACTTTCCGCACTTACACCCGCGCCTGTTATGTATAGAGTATTTTCAGTCATAAGAAATTATATCACGATTACTATGAATTAAGAATTATCAATATTCTTAACTAAGCTATCAGATATACCAATGGCTGCTGCTTCATATGCGTCAAAAATAACATCGGCGCCCAGTACTTCGAGCTCATGTGTATCCTCTTTAGTCCTTGATGGAACAATGATTTTTCCATCAAAGCCATATTTCCTTGCTTGTATAATTGATCTTTTTTGGGCTTCATATTCAGGTAGGGCCAATATAATAACTCTTAATTTACCAAATCTAAGTTTAGACCAAAATCCAGGATCTTCTGCATCAGCAAATGCGGCCCTTCTTTTTTTCTTAATAAATTTTTTAACTAAATCCGTGTTACTATCAAATCCAGCTGATTTAATTTCATTTCTATTCATTAAGTCAAATATTGCTCCACCAAATCTACCTAGCCCAAGTATCATAACTTCAGCATCTCCACATGTGTGTGGCTCCTCGTCTGGGTGATGTGTTTTTCGTTCAATCTTAATCAGATATTTTTCACACAATTCATATAATCTATGCGCATGCTTATTTAAGATAGCCGCAATAATAAAACTGATACTAACAGAAAGTATAATCGCGGAAATAATACCGCCATCAATAGTTGTTTGTTTCGTTAATATTGACAATACAATCAACGAAAATTCGGAGAAAGTAGATAGAGATACAATCATTAAAAAGGATGTATAAGAACGAAGTTTGAAAGAAATTAGAAGGAAAAATAATATTACTGATTTGACGATTAATAAGGACATAAGAATTAAAAACATACCGATTGTATCATTTGTAATTGTGATTTGCATACCAATGGAAATAAAAAAAGCTAACAATAATATTTCCCGTAAGCTCCATATTTTCTCTGAGAGCTTTTCAGCGGAGCTATAGCCTGAAAGTAATATCCCCACAACTAAAGCACCAATTTCACCTGTGAGTCCGAAATATTTGAATAAGTAAGATCCAAGAAATAGTGATATCAGAATTGTTGCCAGAAGAAGCAATTCTTCATCATCCTCAATTCTATTGAGCACAAATTTTATTATTGGAATAAAAGCTGGCAAGATAAGTAGGTACAATGTGCTAATAGTCAGACTACTGGATTGCATATAGCCCAAAAGAAAAAGAGCAATTATATCTTGAAAAATAATAATTAGTACTGATAAGCGGCCATGAAAGGATGTAAGCTCTTTTCTGCTTTCGAGTGACTTTGTGGCGATAACAGTACTCGAGAATGATAGCGCTATGCAAATTATTATTTTTTCTTCGAGTGGAATATTAATACCCGATAAAAGAAAAAATAATACAGTTATGAAGAGAGTATGCAATAGAACAACTGCAATAAGATACCTGTTAAGAAATGCAGATGGTTTTATTTTTAAACCAATAGAAAATAGTAATAATTCTACACCAATTTCAGCTGGCAGTTCCAGGAGTCCAATATCATCTGACATACCAATAACAGTGAATAGATAGCCAGATAAAATAAATCCCACTAGTGGTGGAAGGGATATAATACGAAATACTTGACCAACTAAGAATGCTCCAGTCATCCAAATTAAAACTAATTCCATCTACATGCCCTCAAAAATAAATACCTCCTAATATCAGTTTTCCACAGGCGGATTGAATTTTTACCCGTTGTTAACTTACCAAGTTTGAAAATAATTTTGATAAGAAATGATTCTATTCAAATGCGGCAATTGAATGAATAACTTAAATATACATACACTTTTGATGAGAGTGCCATTACTATTTGGGCTTTTATTCATTTTTCAGTTCATATTCCTCGGGTATTCCTTCGCAGCTAATGGAATTTCTTCGGTTAATAGCTTTGTTGAAGAAAAACATTCAGCTACAGACTTTAGATCTAGGAAACAAAATAGTAATGGGCAGCGTTCTGATTCGGGTTTCGATTTTATCGTATCTCTTGAGAGGGAGAATATTTCAAATGCCGGAACGCTGACGATGGATTTTGATGATGATGGTAATACAAATGTCTCAATAAATACATCATCCACTCCAATAAATTCCTATCTTATTTTCTTAAATGACAACCACTCAAAATCGGATAGATCAGACAAAGTAGGTGAAATCGTATTCGAAAATGAAATTTATGGTTTTTCAGATGATCCAAGTAAAACTATTTTCCTTTCTAACGTTTCTAAAAGTGGCGCTACATATCCTGTGTCAAGTAATGATGGATTTAACGCAAGGGAGCTTGAGAACCTAAATCTCTATACTGATACAACATCATTCTCAACAATTTCCCATGACTGGGTTTCAATTAGCTCAGATAGTAAAACTCTTAGGATCGGTGTTAAAAATGGTACATATGGTGATTACATAAGAGTTTTTACTGCTGTCGAGCAGGAGCCAACAGTTGATTTTAACCTAACAAGCTCAAATGGACTTGAGTCGACATCATCGGCTAATTTGACTGTTGACCTATCTGATTCTTATTCGGAGAACGTTACTGTGAATTATACCGTCACCGGTACAGCGACAGGAAGCGGGACCGATTATACCCTGGCAAACGGGACATTAACAATAACATCTGGTAATACCTCAGCAAATATAACAATCGCTGGAATAGTAAATGATGCACTTGATGAAAATAATGAGACTGTGATCGTCACGTTATCCAACCCGACTAATGCAACACTTGGATCTGATACTGTCCATACATACACTATTTTAGATAATGACAACTTACCAGTTGTAGATTTCAATACAACTACCTCCTCAGGAGCTGAGTCCGTATCCTCAAAAGCATTAACTGTTGATCTGACGCCAGTATCAGGTAGGGATGTGACGGTTGATTATGCGATTACCGGAACGGCTACCGGCAGTGGAACGGATTTCACCCTTACCAACGGAACACTCACAATTTCAGCAGGCAATACTACCAGTACAATTACAATAGCTAGTATTGTAAATGATGCATTGGATGAGGTGGATGAGACAGTAGTTGTAACATTATCAAACCCAACAAATGCTACATTAGGTTCTGATGACACTCATACATATACAATCACTGATGATGATGATCCCCCAGTTGTTGACTTTAATACAACGAGTTCGTCTGGGTTAGAGTCTGTTTCATCAAAAGATTTGACAGTTGATTTATCTGCGACCTCTAGCAAAGATGTAACAGTGAACTTTACCGTTACTGGGACTGCATCCGGTAGTGGTACAGATTATACACTAGATAATGGAAATATTACCATAGCAGCTGGAACTACGTCGGGTACTATTACCATTTCAAATATTCTTGACGATGTTTTAGATGAATCAAATGAAACTGTGATTGTTACATTGTCTAACCCAAGCAATGCAACACTTGGCTCGGATGACGCACACACCTATACCATCACTGATAATGACAATGCACCAGTTGTTGATTTCAATACTACGACCTCCAATGGTGCTGAGTCTACCTCATCCAAAGCAATTACTGTTGATTTATCTGCCGCCTCGGGGCAGAACGTTACTGTTGATTATACAGTAACGGGTACCGCAACAGGAAGCGGGACAGATTATACATTAGCTAACGGGACACTGACCATATCTGCGGGTAATACATCTGGTACAATAACAATAGCAAGCATTGTAAATGATACATTAGATGAAGCAGATGAAACGGTAATCTTGACGTTGTCAAATCCATCAAATGCTACATTAGGCTCTGATGACGTGCACATTTACACAATCACCGATAATGATAATCCACCGGTCGTTGACTTCAATACCACAAGTTCTAACGGTGCTGAGTCTGTTAGCTCGAAAGCGTTAACGGTTGATCTTTCTGTTGCCTCTGGTCAAGATGTAACCGTTGATTATACCGTAACAGGCACAGCAACAGGAAGCGGGACTGATTTTACACTCGCAAACGGGACGTTAACAATACCTGCAGGAAATACATCTGGAACAATTACCATCGCAGGTATTATTGATGACGCGCTTGATGAGGTCGATGAGACGGTAATTGTTACATTGTCCAACCCAAATAATGCAACACTTGGCTCAGACGACGCGCATACCTACACAATTACTGATAATGACAATGCACCGGTTGTTGATTTCAATACCACAAGTTCAAATGGCGCTGAGTCTGTAAGCTCAAAAGATCTAACAGTTGATATCTCGGCAACATCAGGAAAGGATATCACTGTTGATTATACGGTAACTGGCACGGCAACAGGCAGTGGTACAGATTACACATTAGCAAATGGAACACTAACAATACCCGCTGGAAATACAACTGGCACGATAACCATTGCTAGTATTGTTGATGATGCGTTGGACGAAGCAAACGAAACCGTGATTGTCACATTGTCTAACCCAAGTAATGCAAGCCTGGGCTCTGATGATGCCCATACATACACCATAACCGATGATGATGACGCACCCATTGTAGATTTTAATACAACAACTTCCAATGGCGCTGAGTCTACTTCATCCAAAGCAATAACAGTCGATTTATCAGCGGCCTCAGGTCAAGATGTGACCGTGGATTTTGCTTTAACAGGAACAGCAACTGGTGGTGGAACAGATTATACACTAGCAAATGGTACCTTAACAATTAGTGCAGGAAATACATCTGGTACAATTACAATTGCAGGTATTGTAAATGATACCCTAGACGAAGCAAACGAAACTGTGATTGTCACGTTATCCAACCCGACTAATGCAACACTTGGATCTGATGATGTACACACATATACAATAAACGATAATGATAATCCGCCAGTCGTTGACTTCAATACCACAAGTTCAAACGGTGCTGAGTCTGTTAGTTCGAAAGCGCTAACGGTTGATCTATCAGCTGCTTCTGGCCAAGATGTAACAGTAGATTACGCTGTAACGGGAACAGCAACGGGTGGTGGCACAGACTATACCTTAGCCAATGGAACACTAACAATAACAGCTGGAAATACATCCGGTACTATTACTATCAGCAGTATTGTCGATGACGCGCTTGATGAAGTCGATGAGACGGTTATTGTCACATTATCCAACCCAAGCAATGCAACACTTGGCTCGGACGATGCACACACCTATACCATCACTGATAATGATAATGCACCAACGGTTGACTTCAATTCAACTAGCTCTTCTGGCGCAGAGTCTGTAAGCTCAAAAAATCTTACAGTTGATGTTTCAGCTACATCGGCGAAAGATATCACTGTTGATTATACGGTAACTGGCACGGCAACAGGAAGTGGTACAGATTACACATTGGCCAATGGGACGCTAACAATTCCAGCAGGAAGCACATCCGGCACAATAACCATCGCTAGTATTGTTGATGATGCTTTGGATGAAGCTAATGAAACAGTGATTGTTACCTTGTCTAATCCAAGCAATGCAAGTCTTGGTTCTGATGATGCTCACACCTATACCATCACTGATAATGATGACGCGCCAGTGGTTGATTTTAATGCTGTAACATCAAACGGCGCAGAGTCTGTCTCATCCAAGGCCTTAATCGTTGATTTATCAGCGGCCTCAGGTCAAGATGTGACCGTGGATTTTGCAGTGACAGGTACAGCAACCGGTAGCGGAACAGATTATACACTAGCAAACGGGACGCTAACTATATCCGCAGGTAACACGACGGGCACCATAACAATTGCAGGTATAGTCGATGATGGCGCGGCTGAGAGTAATGAGACAGTTATCGTTACCTTATCTAATCCATCAAATGCCACATTAGGATCGGATGACGTACACACTTATACTATTGTAGACAATGACACCGCTGCAGACAATTCTATTCCAACTGTTGATTTTAACAGCGCATCGTCATCAGGATCTGAGTCAGCATCTTCTGCAGCTATCACGGTAGATTTATCTTCATCACATAGCGCTGACGTAACGGTTAATTTTTCCGTTACGGGTACTGCAACAGGAAGTGGTACAGATTACACATTGGCTAATGGGACGCTCACAATACCAGCAGGGAATACCTCAGGAAACATTACGATTGCGAGTATCGTCGATGATGCCTTAGATGAAGATAATGAAACGGTAATTTTATCACTTTCAAGCCCATCGAATGCTAACCTTGGAAGTGATGATACACATACCTACACAATAACTGATAATGATGATGCACCGACGGTTGAGTTCTATACAACAAGCTCAACTGATCCTGAGTCTGTATCATCGAAAACAGTGACGATAAAATTATCGGCTCTTTCAGGTAAAGTGGTAACTGTTGATTATGCTGTAACGGGTACAGCAACGGGCGGTGGTACAGACTATACATTACCAAATGGAACGCTAACAATAAACCCTGGTAATATTTCAGGCACAACTAACATAGCTGGTATCATCGATGACGCGCTTGATGAAGCAGATGAGACTGTTATTTTGACTTTATCTAATCCATTAAATGCCACTTTAGATAGCGATGTCACATATACTCATACCATAACAGATAATGATAGTCCGCCAGAGATTGACTTTAATACAACTTCATCATCTGGCGCGGAGTCAACGAGCTCAGCCGCGTTAACGGTAGATCTTTCAACTGCTTCTGGCCAAGATGTAACAGTAGATTATGCTGTAACAGGAACAGCAACAGGCGGTGGTACAGACTATACCTTAGCCAATGGGACGCTTACCATATCAGCAGGTGATAATACCGGTACCATAACAATTGCGGGCATTGTGAATGATGCCTTAGATGAAGCAAATGAAACAGTCATCGTTACGTTATCTAATCCATCAAACGCCACAATAGGTACCGATGAGGTTCATACATACACGATCACAGACAATGATGATGCACCAACAGTTGATTTTAATACTACTAGCTCGTCTGGCGCTGAATCGGTTAGCTCAAAAGGATTAACGGTTGACCTCTCAGCTGCTTCTGGCCAAGACGTAACAGTAGATTATGCGGTAACGGGAACAGCATCTGGTAGTGGCACAGATTATACGCTTGCAAATGGAACATTGACTATATCAGCGGGCGATACTTCCGGTACTATCACCATAGCGGGTATTGTGGATGATGCTATAGATGAGTCTGATGAAACCGTAATTGTCACGCTATCCAATCCGACAAATGCTAGCCTTGGTTCCGATGATACACATACTTACACCATAACCGATAATGATGACGCGCCAGTAGTTGATTTTAATGTAACATCTTCCAGTGGTGCAGAGTCAGTAGACTCAAAAGCTTTAACCGTTGATTTATCCGGAGCTTCGGGACAGGATATTACTGTGGACTACACCGTAACTGGGACAGCAACCGGTAGCGGAACAGATTATACATTAGCAAATGGAACTTTAACCATACCAGCTGGGAGTACAAGCGGTTCTATTACGATAGCAAGTATTGTTGACGATACGTTAGATGAGGTTGACGAAACGGTCATCGTAACATTATCTAATCCAAGTAATGCAACCCTTGGATCAGATGATGCTCACACCTATACCATCACTGATAATGACGCGGCGCCAACTGTTGATTTTAATGTCACTGCTTCAAGCGGAGCCGAGTCAGTCAATTCAAAAGCGGTTACAGTCGACTTATCCGCTGCCTCAGCAAAAGATATTACAGTCGATTTCGCTGTGACAGGTACAGCGACGGGTGGCGGGACTGACTACACGCTCGCGAACGGTACGTTGACGATATCAGCAGGTAATACCTCAGGAACTATAACTATAGCAAGCATAGATGATGACTCACTAGATGAGGCAAATGAGACCGTTATTTTGACGCTCTCTAATCCATCGAATGCAACCCTTGGTTCAGACGATACTCATACTTATACAATTACAGATAACGATGGCTTGCCGACTATTGATTTTAACGCAACAAGTTCAAACGGTGCTGAGTCTGTTAGTTCGAAAGCGCTAACGGTTGATCTATCAGCTGCTTCT
>CACMIP010000006.1 GCA_902613795.1 uncultured OCS116 cluster bacterium | reverse complement strand
GTAACGAAAGAGGATGCGAAGTTTTGCCAAGAGATTGGATTTACGATCAATACACCTGAGTACGATAATTGTGTTCAAAAATCAGCGGAGAAAGATTTGTGAAAAAGTATTTAATGTTAACATTATTTCTTTTTTTGAGTATTGAAATAACTTGTGCAAACCCATTTATAGATTTATCTACCCCAATGGGTCGTGATGTTAATAGTGTAAAAACATGTGGGGAAGGTAGTGGGGCTATTGTTCTTGACTCAGCACTTTTTTTGAGTAACAAGCCAGCTAAATTTATTGAGGATATTGACGGTAACCTTTCTTTTGACTCTGATGTGGTAAAAGTCGGTCTATTTTTAGTTGATACTTTTTCTACTGATGGTGATGTGTTTATATATACCAACTGCAATACTGAATCGGCATATGACAGAGAGCTCAATGATGCAATCAATCAAACTATAATCAGCAATATACAAACTTTACAACCAGTTGAATATTTTAACTTCAAACCTTATGAATTTGAAATAATAAATATAGATATTCAGGATCCATATGGGCCTTCATATAAAATAGATAATGTCGGTTGCTTGAATACAATTCAGCAATACTCTGCAAATTATGATTTGATAGTTGCTCCCGTGAGTTGCATATACTCAGGGCGGAGCTGGACTGTAGCGCGTTCAGGTATTAAACTCCCTCTCGATAGCGGTTTGGAGTATGTAGAGTTTTACTCTAGAGGTGAAATTTTAGAGTCTCTGATCTCTTCAAAAAACAATCAAGCCATAGAATATCAGAAGCTCGTTGAAAGTAGTCCAGATAGCATCTCATGGTTGGATATACCTCCAGCGGATGGTGATGATTATGGAAGTACATGTGTTATTGAAGGAATAACAAATATACAAGCTGATGCCGCGATTATCGATAGATGGGAAGGTAATTATGTACCAATATACTTCAGCGATATAAATAGTTTGTTTGTAGAGGTAACGCAAAAAAAAGAATATAACTGCAATGATTTGCTTTTAACATTAGCGGATAAGGAAAAACTTAAAAAGGCATTAGATAGGAAAACAATTAAATATGAAGATGACAAAACAATTATTAAAGAGGAAGTTTTAACTATTCAAACTATAGATAATTTTTACGACAAAATTCCAATTCCAGACGAAAAATTTTATAATTTTTTTGTAGATTATGGATATGACGAAGTGCTTTTTGAAAAGCTTTTGAAAAATAATATTGACTCCAAAGTAAAGCTCAATAATTACATTGCGAATGCTCAAATCGAAACACCTGATTATTCCCTCGATACAAATCAAGATATATATGACTACTTGTCTCTCGAGGAAGAGGCATCATTGAGAGGACTACCGGTAAGCACATTAATTGATGAGAAAAAGAGACTTTTCCAAGAAGCTGAGGTAGAAGCGGCAGAACAAGATAGAATTGCGCGACAAGAATATCTTAGAGATTATCCTTTTTATGCCAAAATATCGTGCGACATGTTTGGAAACGAAACTGCTTTAGCTGTGTGCTTCATGGGTGAGTATAATGATACAACAATAACTCTCGATACAAATAATCAATCCAGAGAAAAAAAATTCTATAACTTCACAGATCTTGGTGAATATGAAGGCCAAACATTAGTAATTGATTTACCACGTAATTTTAACTTATCTGCACAAAATGCAAGTGATGATGCAACTTTAAGCGTAAAAATATATGATCAGGTAACGCACGAACTTTTACAAGTCGATGAAGCAAGTTCACTCTATGGTATCGCATTTTCCTACAACTAAGGAAGTCGTATGACGATTAATATTAAATTTTTCACCACAAATAGGGGGCACAATGAAAATAGATAGATACACAAAAGTCGTATTAACGATTATTGCTGTTGGAATAGTAGGAGTAAACATTCACTTCTTTAAAGGAGACTTCATAAAGGACGCAAATAGCTATGGAAATGATCATGACCATGTCTATGAATGGTGGACCGCAGAACATATCCACTATGATTATGCAGATGAATATCACAATCACGACGTGTATGAATTATATTCTTTTGAAAGTAGTGTTCGAGATATAATTGAAGATTGTTATGCTAGTGGGTACGCATACGATGATGGATACTACAATGACAATATCACTTGTTAGGGCATGAAATCCATTATTGATCATAAAGAATATTTTTTATAAAATTCTCATATGAGAACACTCAAAAATATTTTTCTCTTGTTCACGGCATCAAAAATAAGAATTGAGTTTATATGGTGTCTATTAGCTGCGTTCAGCTTGACTGTTTTCATAAGATTATTTCAGGAAAACGAGGGTTATTTCTCCTGGTATTATGATATATTTAGTATACGAGAGTGGGATGAACCTCTGCATGATCAAAATTGTCTTAGTTTCATTGTTGGTTTCACATTCTGTTTTGTTTTATTAAAAACAATAAAGAAATATAAAACACTTGAAGGCTGAAAAATACGGTTTGTGGGTGCTCTCGGAAAAGAGAGATGAGAGAGCCAGTATTCAATTTGTCTGCATTGTTTTTATATTTACAAGTGACTATATTATATGCATGAATGACGTAAAACCGGAGACAACTATCACACATATTTTGATATCAGCAATGGTAGGCATACTAGTAATGTGTTTTGCAATAGATTTTTCGCAAACCGAAAATCTCAATCGATTGATGGACTCATTCTTTTGGCTTGCCTTTATAGTTACATTTTTCACACTGAGATACCGAAAGCCCATTACGGCATGGATGCGTAAGAAATTTCAATAATAATTTAGGAGAAGTAATATGGAATTTAGTAATTTTGGTACCGTAATTATTTTTGGTTTAATACTTATGAACTTATGGTTATGGAATAAGTTGTATGTACTAGAGCAGACTGTTGATCGACACCAAAAAATATTAGAAACAGAAGATGATTAGCATTAACTTGTTGTAATTCATGCAAAAGATTTTATTAATAATAGGTCTTATTTTTATTACTGCGGCGCTTATCTATCCTCTTTTAAAAAAGATAGGACTCGGCAGGCTACCGGGCGATTTATTTTTCAAATTTGGCAATTCTTCATTCTACTTTCCTGTAGTAACTTGTATTATAATCAGTATCGTTTTAACGATAATCATCAATCTAATGAAATAATACTATTATGATACTCATTGCTCTTACGATATTTCCTCCTTTTCTTATTCTTTATTACATCATCAAATCTGATAGGTTTCCTGAGCCTATGAATATGATCAGGCGTACATTTCTCCTTGGTGTATTTTTATGTATTCCGGCCGGTATCATTAATACAATGCTGATAGGAGATACCAACATGTCATATCTTGCAGGCCTTACCGAGGAGTCTCTTAAATTCACTGCTCTATATTTATTCTTAAGAAATAAAATTGATTTTAATGAACCTATGGATGCAATTGTTTACGGTACATTAATATCACTTGGTTTTGCTACCTTGGAGAATTTTAATTATGTCTACAGTGCTGAGTATTTTGGAATGCAGGCTAGTACATTGGCGCTCATAAGGGCATTTACTGCTATTCCATTACATGCAGGGTGTGGAATAATAATGGGTTTTTATTTTGGATTATATGTGTTCAGAGGCGGGGAGAAATATATAATTTACTCTTTGATAATCCCAATAATAGTTCACGGATTTTATAACTATATTGCTGGGATTAATTTTCTCGTTCTTATCTTCTATGTCATCATGCTTGGTATTTTCGTCTATAATTTACATGGTATTTATAGGCTCGAACAACTTAAAAAAATTAATGAGCATGAATCACGAAAAATATAGGTAATTGATTAATTAAACAGTATTTTAGTGTTCAAATTTGATCACATATATACTTGCTAATGCGCTCATAGTCCCTATATTATAAACATATAATTAAAGGAAAATGAAATGACTGAAACTTATCCAAATACGAAACTTCACATTGGTGGTAAATGGGTTGACGCTCTTGGCGGTGAAACAATTGATGTAATTAACCCAGCTACAGGGGAGCCAATTGGTGCGGTTGCCCATGCAAGAACAGCTGATCTGGACTTAGCTCTTGAAGCTGCTAAATCTGGATTTGAGGTTTGGAAAAAAACTTCTCCATTTAGCAGATATAAAATGATGCGTAATGTCGCAAGTCTCTTAAAGGAAAGAGTTAAAGAAATCGCACCCGTTTTAACACAAGAACAGGGTAAGCCATTACAACAGTCAAAGTCGGAAATTTCTCTAGCGGTGGATATAATTGATTGGTTTGCAGAAGAGGGTAGGCGAGCATATGGAAGGGTTATCCCAGCACGAACAGAAGGTGTTTATCAACTCGTAACAAAAGAACCCGTCGGTCCTGTTGCAGGGTTTACGCCATGGAATTTTCCTATAAATCAAGGTGTTAGAAAAATATCATCGGCTCTTGCCGCAGGGTGCTCTATTATTCTTAAAGGTGCAGAAGAGACTCCAGCAAGTACCGCTGCCCTTGTTAAATGTTTTGCTGATGCCGGTATTCCAGATGGAGTAGTAAACCTGGTCTATGGAACTCCAGCTGAGATTTCAGAATATTTAATTTCAAATCCTATCATCAAAAAAGCAACTTTCACTGGTTCTACAGCGGTTGGAAAGCAACTCGCATCTATAGCAGGCGCTCATATGAAGAAGGTAACCATGGAGCTTGGTGGGCATGCCCCTGCAATTGTTTGTGAAGATGCAAACCTAGAAGTTGCACTGAACGTTCTCGTCGAGAATAAATATCGAAACGCAGGACAGGTATGTGTATCTCCAACAAGGTTTTTAATTCACGAAAATCTCTATGATGAGTTTGTGGACCGCTTCACAGATATGTCTAAAAAAATTAAAATAGGTAATGGACTGGACCCAGAAACACAGATGGGGCCACTTGCTCATGACCGAAGAGTTGAAGCAATTGAGGGCTTTGTAAGTGATGCTGTGAGCAAAGGCGCTAAAATAAGGACTGGCGGTAATAGGATCGGAAATGAGGGTTATTTCTTTGAACCTACCGTTCTTACAGATGTGCCGTTAGATGCGCGTATGATGAATGAAGAACCGTTCGGCCCTGTTGCCCCCATGACACCATTTAGTGACTTTGACAGCGCCGTAGAAGAAGCAAATCGTCTCGATTACGGCCTTGCATCATATGCCTATACATCTTCTGCAGAGACTGCGGAAAAATTAGGATCGCAGATTGAAAGCGGCATGGTATCAATTAACCATCATGGTATCGCACTAATTGAAACACCTTTTGGAGGGGTTAAAGACTCGGGTTATGGCTCCGAGGGCGGTCAAGAAGGTATTGAGGGGTATATGAATACAAAATTTATAACACACAAGACTGTTTTATAGGCGTATAAAAATGAATAAATTTAATCTCCCGAGTCCTGTGCCTGCAAATGGAAATTATACTCCTTATCACATAGATGGAAACCTTATCTACATATCGGGCCAACTACCGATAAGAGACGGAAAGCTCGTTACAACTGCTGGAGATAATAGCTTTGTTGAGATAGCTCAATTACAGATGGAGATTGTTACTCTTAATATTTTATCGCATGTGATGTCTGCTGTAGATGGTGATAAAAATAGGATTGAGTCATGTGTTAAACTAACTGCGTATCTTGTCCCGCCCGATGGCTTCTTTGAGCATGCTCTTATCTCAAATATTGGTTCAGACATGATAAATGATTTTTTACAACCACCTCAAAACCACACCAGAACAACTATTGGGATTAAAAGCTTGCCGTTAGGGTCACTAGTAGAAGCCGACGCTATATTTAAAATTAAAGAATAAGCATAATGACTAAAATTGGTAATATCAATTTATCGATAAATCTTATCGATAAAGGATCTCATAGTGCATTTTTATTCATACATGGCTTACAATCGAGAAAAGAGACTTTTGATATCTATCTAAATAATTTTCCACCGAAAACAAAAAGGTCTCTTATATCCCTAGATTTAATTGGATTTGGGCAATCCGATAAGCCTGAAAACTTCAGATATGATTTATTAGATCAAGTTAATAAAATAAAGAAGCTTTTATATGAATTGGAAATAAAAGATCTTATTATCATTGGTCACAGTTATGGGGGAATGATTGGAACCAAGCTGCTTCAATCTGCAGACCTGGAGATTAAGTCCATAATAAACCTAGAGGGAAACCTAGTTGAAGAAGATTGTGGTGAAAGCATCAATGTAGCCAGTATGACTTTTAGTAAATTTCAAGATTATTTTGAGTCGTTAAAAGGTGAATTGGTGAATTCGGATTACAAGTCTGATATATTCAGAGGTGAGTCACTCGCCAAAATACCCGCAGAAGTATTTTATAAAACCTCAAAAACTATTGTTAATTGGTCAAAATCAGGTGACTTGTACAATCTATTTTGCAATAGCCCAATACCCAAATTACTAATCACTGGATCAAATAGTAGTTATTTTAGCAAACCAAAGAGGGGCAACATTAAACATGTAACAATTGATGATGTAACCCATTTTATGTTGTCGGAAAAACCATTTGAGGTCTATGAATATATCGAAAAATATCTGACTAACAATCATCTACTCTAGTCTTGTTGTGATAGGAATTCATCTACCATTACGCGGCAGTCATGACAATTTTCATTCTCAATGCCGCTACCAAATGAGGCATGGTCATCATCGTTTATCGTTATTAAATGATTGGCTATTTGTAAATTATCTGCTCTTTGATGTATTGCCTTAGACCCGTAGCTGATAATACCCGTGCCATCTGTATCTCCCATTCCGTAGGGAACTACATCATCTCCGACAGAATGAACGCTAACAATAGAGGGTTCACCTTCATGAATTAAATACGGCGATAATAGTGAGCCTGCAATATTCAACACCTTATTAATTTCATATTTTTTTTCTGTAAATTTCGACATAAATGATTGTTTTTCTTGTGTAAATTTTGTAAATATATCACTCTCTGAAAGCAAAAATAAATCATCCACGGAGTTGATGTATGCATAGTGAAGTGAAGTTACTGCACCAGCGGAATAACCACCAATTATAATTTCATGATCATTAAAGCCATATTTATCTGAGTTATCGTGTATGTATCGGATTGCACTATCCAAATCATCCATTGCGAACACCAATGAGGTCGCATAAATATCATAATTTAGTTGTTCATGAAATTCATCGGGTATCAGTCTGTAATTAAGGTTGCAAACTACAAAACCCTGCCGTGCTAAATATTTCGAATATTCATTAAAATCAGCCTTTTCGCCATCAAGAAAACCACCACCATGCATGAGATAAACAATTTTCTTTTTTCCATTATTCCTGGGCTGATAGAGATCTAATTCAAGTTTCTCAGGATCGCCATTTTGATTTATTTTTTCTGCATAAATAATATTTGACGTAACCTTCGTGTGATGCGCAAGAACACTTGATGCATGAAGCAGGATAAACACAAGAGTTAGAATTTGGTAATTTAATTTCATACAATTTTATTTAACTTAGAATTATGCTGAATCAATTTTTTTATTTTTGTTGGGATTATTTTTTGGTAAACAAATTAATCATGCATGGTTTATATTCTTCTTCCAAAACTTAGCAAACCACTCTAAGTAATCTCCATAAGCCTCTGTTTTTAAATGTAAAGATTTCTTTATTTTGTTTATTTCACCTTGCTCCTCAAGATCAACATCAAGTGAGTCATTAATTCTGTTTAGCATATTAAACATAGCTGCCAATATCGTCATTTCCACAATTTGTTTTTCGGTGAAAACTTCTTTAAGGTCTGCAAACAGTTTATCATTTGAATTCGCTGAGTTATTAGTAACAGACTCGGCCCATTTTATTGCTAAAACTTCCTCGTGGGTAAAGAGATCTGGATCACTAAAATCATTCAATGATAAAGCCTTAATATGTTCCTCTTCAATGCCAGCTGCTTGCCCTAGTGCTGTATTGTGCGCATAACAGTACTTACATGCATTGGTATGACTTGTTTTTATGACAATAAGCTCTTTAATTCTGCCAGAAATATCTGTTCCCGACCATTCACGCTGCGCCGCTGAATTGATTGGTAGCAAGGCCATTGCAAGGTAAGGTGAATGACTCAGTGTCTTATAAAAATTAGGTATTCTTCCTAATAAATTTGGCACCATATCAAAAAACTCTTTGTTCTCATCACTTAGATCTGTTTGCTGAATTAATTTAACTCTCGACATTTATTTCTCCCTATTTTTTTAAAAGTAAGATTGGTTGGGTCCAACTGTAGGTTTCCACTCACAGTCACCAAATGGACCATCGCCATGATTTTCAACGTACGCTATTCTGCCATTAGATACACCCTGATTGGGATTTTTTGAAAAAAGAACTCTTTGTAGCCAATCGACGGTATAATGGTGACAATCTAATTTACCTAAGTTTGGTATATTCCAAAGAGGATGAAATTGATCTTCAATTACCCACATTTCTTTTTTGCATGTGAGATCCTCAAATACTTCGATCGCATCTTCAAGTGGACATAATGGGTCAAACTCACCAGTCACAAGTAATGTGGGGCATTTTATTTTTTCTGAATATCCTTTAACTGTCATTTTTGATGACATTTTATCAAATTCTTCTTCATTATCTATCCCCGCCATGTACATGAACATTTGCTTAAATCTCGGAGAAGACTCTGAAAAAATAGTATTGTTTGGGTTAAAACAGGCAACACCACTTGCAATTGCAGCTGCTCTGTGGTCATAACTTGCAAGTCTTAGAGACCAATAACTTCCCATGCTGACTCCATATATCCCAATTCTATCACTATCAATCTCCTCTCGGCCCTGTAAATACGTCATAACTGCTGCACCTGCACGTTCATAATTATCACCAACAGCTCTGATTTTTTGAATATTTGAATTGCCTTGGCCAGGCCCATCCATCGATATTACATGCATGCCCCTATTTATAGCTAAATTATTCATTACTTTCGGAAAATACTCTTTAGTTTGATCCATACCTGGCACATAGATAATGCATGGCGCTTTTCTTCGATCTGGTAATAAATGCAAAAGACAGGATATTGTTTTTCCGTCATCAAAAGGTACCTCGACTCTTTCAATAGGATAGGGGGAGAGTTCACTTCGTCTATCGACCATTTCTTTCAGTTTATTTGTAAGGTTTATTTTGACTGGATTATCATCATAGTAAATTGGGTGTTGTGCCATCCTATATGACTCCACGGCATGTTCAAAATGCTCGAGCGCAGTCATTTTAAAACCTTGTTTAAGAGCTTGTTTTGCTAAGGATTCGTCATGTTCAGCTTTTTGCCGCCACATCTTTGGTAGCATCCTATAGTTATGGGCTCGTTTTGGTGTTTCCCAATCATCTCTCTCGAAATTCTGTACTCGCCCACGCATATTCAAAGCTAAATCAAGCATCCACTGTTGATTATCTCTTTTTGTCCTTAAGGTTCTCATTTGTATCTCCCTAAAAAATACTTTGTTTTAACTGTGTTGAAATTTACTATAATATTAGGTTATTGATTTGATCTTGCAATGAATAAATGTTCTTATTTTTATTAGAGATTTATGAATATGATAAAATTAACAAATAAACCAGCTAATGGATCAGGCTTGCTTGCTATATTTTGTGACTTAGATCCTAAAGACCAAAAAGAATTTCACCCATGGCTTTTGAATGAAATGTTCCCTGCGAGATTAAAAATAGGCTTTAATAGTTGTGCCAGTTTTGAAAAAATTAGCGGAGATGGACAAAAATTTCTCACACTTTACGAAGTCGATAATATTGCATCCTTGTATGATAGACCTTATCAAATGTTGCGTGAGAATAGATCACCTTTGGATACAAAGTTCCACAAGAGTTTTAAAAATCCATCGCGATATATTCTCACACTTATTCCTCCATTGATAGAGAAAGATCATAGTGGTTTTTTAGACTGTGTTAAAATCATAAGAGAGAATATAACAGGCGCTGATGTGCAAAAATATCATTCTAATTTTATTACTAATATAAATAATTTAGATCTATTACCTCTAAGACGATATATAACTGTTGAGGGAGGGCATGATAATTTTACGATAATTGAAGCAGAAGAAATTAATAAAATAATTGATCCAGATATCGACAATAAGATATCATCTTCCAATAACAAGATTGATGCAATATATAAACGCGAGATACAATTATTATGAGGGTTAAATAATGTCCGTAGACCATGAATTATTAAGAAATTTATATGCAGAACCAAGGCCAACATCACTCGCAAAGGTTCAGTATAAAATCGATCAACATTGCAAAGAGTTTATTAGCAGATCACCCTTTATAATTCTCGGTACCGACGGAGATGTTTCACCTAAAGGTGATTTTCCTGGATTTGTCGACGTTATAGATGATAACACAATTGCGATCCCAGATAGGTCGGGCAATAACCGTCTTGATTCATATACAAATATACTAGATAACCCAAAAGTCGCGGTCATGTTTTTAATTCCTGGCATAAGCGAAGTACTAAGAATTAGGGGTATGGCTGAAATATCTCAAGATAAAAATTTATTAGCAAAAATGTCTGTAAACGATCAGATGCCGAAAACTGCACTCATTATTAGTGTTAATGAAATATATCTACATTGTGCAAAAGCAATTGCGCGCTCAGATATTTGGAACCCTGACAAACTAGTTAGAGACTACTCGACTCGAGAAATGTTTGCAGAACACGTCGGTAAATCTAAAAAAGAATTCAGTGACTATTATGATAGTGCAACAGAGGAGGCATTAACGAACGAAGGAAGAAAATAATTACCTCTTTTAATAAAAGAAGTTTCTACTTATTGCAATGGTAACAACGCCAATGACCATTGAAAGAAAAACATTTTTTGTTTTATACATGCACACTGCTATAAAAAATATTGCAAAAATGCCTGCCAAACCTTCTCTCAATATTACTGGAGTTACAAATGATAACAATAAAGTCGGAGGTAAATAATCCAAAAATATTCTTATTTTGCCTTCATCAGATATTTTACCTGATAGCAATAATCCAGATAACCTCAGCCCATAAGTGCCAATAGAAACAAGCAGAATAATTATTAATGCGTATAACTCATGATTATTCATTTTTTTGCCTCTAAAATCACACCAACCAGAGACCCGGCAATTGCGCCTAATACAATGTATAGGTTGCCTCCAAATAAATATTCCGTAACATATGCAACTACGGCCGCAATTAACCACGGAATGAGATTTCTTTTGCCCTGATACAGGTTAAAACATAAAGCTGTAAATATTGCGATGAAGGCAAAATCTAGTGCATATTTAGATGGATCGCTAATAAATCCTGAAAATATATATCCGATGTATGTACCAATGGACCATATAGAAAATAAACATATACCTCCACCGAAAAGGAAAAGTGGTGTTATGCTTTCACGTTTACTTCGCTCAATCGTAACTGCCCAATTTTCATCGGCAACAAGGTGCATATATATGAACTTATCCCTTAATGAGCTCTTCTTAAATAATGAATTGAGGGATGCGCCTATCAAAAAATATCTCAGATTTATCAATAGCGCTGCAGCAACAATTGTAAAAATCTCTGAAATATTATTCCATTTATCAACGATAATAAATTGTGAAGTGCCAGCAAATATAAAAACATTCATTAGTGTTAATTGATATATCTCTACGCCTTTTTGGGCACATAGCATTCCTAGGACAGCACCATATGCAAATACACTGAGACCAATTGGGGTATTTGCCTTAGCTCCATTTATGAAATCATTCGAAATATATGTTCTTGTTGCCATTTTTCTAAAAGTTGATCAAGTAAATTATTCAAATATCTAAATTAGATTGGTGTAAAAAAATATTACAAAAGTGTTACAAATTATCAATATTACTTTTTTTTACAACACACCAACAATTTTTTTTTATTGGGTATATTTTTATTATCAATTACTGGCGCCTAGCTGGAAAATCTCTACTCAAGCGCTTTTCCGTTGTGGCCATTGGAATTATTAGAAACTGTTGAGGTATAAGCCAAGCAGCTAAAGCGAATTATTCAAATTTTTTCTCTTGCAAACAATTTAAAATTAAATAATCTTGCTCTTTAGGGATAAATTTTGGGATGTGTATTTATATCAGATACCTCAAATTTATATTTGTAAAATTAACTTTACAGAAAGGGAGGTTTTAAATGAAATTTTCTTATTTAATTAAAGGCGTTGTTGCATCCGTATTTGGAGCTGCAATGCTACTAACAGGTGGAACAGCGCAAGCTGATTATCCATGTAAAGAAGCTACATTTATTGTGCCTTACTCACCAGGTGGTGGTTCTGACCAAATGGCCAGAAGACTCGTACCTGGACTTGAGGAAGCACTTGGTGTAGGTGTAAACATCGTGTATAAAACAGGCGGTGGTGGTGCTGTAGGATTTAGTGAATTACACCGATCTGCACCAGATGGTTGTACATTTTCAAACACTGTTGTTCCTAATGTTATAATTAGTTCAAAAGGTGAAGGTGTGGGCTATAAACCAGGTGATTTTGCCTATATCGGTATGACTGAGTCATCAGCTGGTACACTTATGGTTCCTAAAGACAGTAAGTATAAAACGATTGAAGATTTTATTGCTGCTGCAAATGAAAACCCGGGCATGTTAACTGTAGCTGGTACAGGCGGTAGTGGTCTATCACGATGGACGCAACTCGAGTCAGTTCTTGGAATTGAAACAACATACGTACCCGTTGGTGGTGGTGTGGGTAAAATGATACCGATGCTTGCCGGCTCACACGTTGACGGTGCCGCTACTGGTGCAAACCATGCAACAAAACATAAAGGAATTGTTGACGCAATTCTTGTTGCGGGAGCAAATGAAGTACCTACGCTTCCTGGTGTGCCGAACGAACCAGATTGGAATTATGTTATTACTTGGGGCCTAATGGCACCTCCGGGAACACCATCTGATATCGTTGAAACACTTAATGCTGCATTAAGATCAGCAGCTTCTGATCCTGCTGTGCAAGACGCGCTTACAAAAGGCGGTTATGTAACACATGATATGACAGTTGCTGAAGTTAACGCGTTTATGGATGCTGAAATAGCGAAATACGCAGACTAGTATAAAACGCGACCTAGAATTTCTCATAGCTCATTTCTGGGCTATGAGATTTCAGGGTTTACCATTATTTTCAATGAATATTGACTAATACAGGATTTACCGAATGTTTGAAGCCTTGCTTATGGCTATTAGCCCGACTTACTTAATGTATATGACAATTGGTGTGCTACTGGGTCTCGTTGTTGGAACCTTACCGGGTTTAACTGCAACTATGGGAACAGCTTTATTAGTGCCATTTACTTTTGGCTTGCCAACTGGTGAAGGTATTGCAATGCTCGGTGGCCTGTATGTATGCGCGATGTTTTCGGATGCCATTCCTGCCTGCCTAGTCAACACACCAGGAACTCCTGCCGCAATGGCAACGGGTTTTGATGGCCACCCCATGGTGAAACAGGGTAGGGGGCAAGAAGCGATTGTGGCAGCTTGCTTCAGTTCTGCTCTAGGCACCATATTTGGTGCTGCTTGCTACCTATTACTTGCATGGCCCATGGTATCTGTCGCATTAAAGTTTGGTCCACCACAGTTTTTTTGGTTAGGTGTATTTGCTTTAACTATAATCGGAAGTCTTGCTGGAAAATCAATACTCAAAGGACTTGCAGGTGCAGCTATTGGTATAATTATAAGCTGTATAGGAATAAGTCATGCCGCGGAAGTTAATAGATTTACATTAAATATTCCTGAACTAAGAGGTGGTGTATCATTGGTGGCAGCCTTAATCGGAGTCTTTGCTGTACCGCAGGTACTTAGCATGATTTTAAATCTTCGAAAGGAAGAGTATGTTGCAGAGTACAAACCGGAAAAAGGCGTAATCCTAAAAACAATAATAAAAGTAGTATCAGCCCCAATACATTTTTTAAGATCAGGAGTCATTGGTGCCTTTATTGGCATATTGCCTGGCGCTGGAAGTCCAATTGCTGCTATCGTCTCGTATAATGAAGCACTTCGATGGAGTAAAGATAAAAGCCAATATGGTAAAGGTGATGTCAGAGGTGTAACAGCTTCTGAGATTGCCAATAATGCTGCCGCTCCTGCTGCTATGATACCACTTGTAACACTGGGAGTACCGGGATCGGCACCTGCAGCAGTTATTGCTGGTGCGCTAATGCTCCGCGGCTTAAACCCGGGTCCTGAATTATTTGGAACAAATGCTACGCTGGTTTATTCGTTTGGATGGTCTCTACTGATAGCAGGTATTGTCGTATTTTTTATTGGTATGCTTGCAACCCCAATTCTAGTAAGAATAATTAAAATACCACTGAGGCTTTTAGCACCACTTATAATGTTTTTAGCCATAATTGGGGCTTACGCAATTCGAAATAACGTTTTTGATGTCTATTTGATGCTCATTATCGGTCTCTTTGTTTTTCTCATAAGACCACTTGGTTTTCACCCTGGTCCAATTGGGCTTGGCTTTATACTTGGTCCAATAATTGAACCATCACTGGTACAGGCGCTATACATCTCTCACGCAGTTGGTGTCCAAAGAGTATTCTTTAGTGGGTCCGTCAGCATCATACTTATAAGCTTATCTGTAATATCAGTTTCAGCTGTCGCTATATCCAGATATAGATCTAGGAAAAAAGAAAATGCATCGTAAATTATTAAAATATATTCAAGATAGCGATGTTGCGATTACAATATTATTATTTGCAATTGCTGGACTGTCTTTTAGAGGTGTGCCAGACAATATTTGGAATGATTATCTATATATTGATTGGGTTTTTCCATTGGCCTCATCCTATATTTTATTTATTATTGCGACTATATTTTTAGTAAAGTCCATAAGGAAAATTTTATT
This sequence comes from uncultured OCS116 cluster bacterium, assembly GCA_902613795.1. Lineage (GTDB taxonomy): Bacteria > Pseudomonadota > Alphaproteobacteria > Rhizobiales > TMED25 > TMED25. Next base: position 49,309 of record CACMIP010000006.1, on the reverse strand, counting down.
AAAAAATATTGATAATGATCTCAAGATTAGCAAAGAAGAGATACCTTCAATAATTAACGTATTTGTGTATAGTATAATACTGTTCTTTTATCTTGTTTGTTTATTTGCCTTCGGCTTCTGGCCAGCAAGTTTATTACTATTATGGGCAGGAATATTATATTTTAGACCAGAAAAGAATTTAAACTCAATAATGAAGTCCTTAGGAATTGCAATTATAACATGTTTAATTGCGTACATTGTTTTCAGCTCCGGCTGGTTATTTTATGTACCATTTCCAAAATCACGAATTTGGATTTAGGAGGTAAATTTTGTCACGACCATATTATAAAACTGATCCAATAACAGGCGGTGGTCCAGCACAATACATTAGTGCTGAACATAAACTCAGTGAGCCATGGAAAGAACAAGCTCATAATGTAAAATTAGTAGGTCACTCTGATCTTAATGGGTGGGGCGATGCATTTCAGATCCAAGTTTCAAAAGGCATATGTTATGTGGCAGCCTCTGGTGTCAATGGACATGATGGTCTTACTATATTAGATGTTAGTGATCCATCCAAACCAACAATACTTAATCAAATTTCAGACTCACCGGGGGCCAGAACCCACAAAGTCCTGAAAATTAATGATGATATTATGATTACGAATTCAGAACTTAGGCCGAATTTAAGAGAAAAGTATCCTGAATTAAAGGGAGGTATGAAAGTATTTGACATATCTGACCCAATTAATCCAAAATTTCTTAGATACGTTGAAACAGATGGAATGGGTATACACAGACCAATTTATGATAGAGAGAGACAGCTAATGTATAGTTCAGGATATCGAGACGGGTTCGATAAAAAAATTCTTTTAATTCACGATATGAAGGATCCCGCAAATCCTGTATTTATTGGTCAGGGATGGGTTGAAGGCCAAAAGGATGGTGAAAGTTATAGTTGGGATAATTCTATTGTTCAGAATGAAGCATGGTGTCATGAGGGTAATCCTTGGGGGAATTATGTTACAGCTGGCTGGTGGGATGGTGGTATCGTTTTATTTGATTGCACGGATCCTAGTAAACCAGAATTTAAATGGAGACATAACCCACATGAAACACACGGTTGGGCAGGTTGTTACCATAGTTTTCTTGTCCCAAAAGGCTCTGAATTCGGTATTGTTACACAAGAGACAGTCACAGTTAATTGTGAACACCCACCAGCATTTGTCACATTCTACGACTTAAGAAACAAAGATATGCCATTACCTATTAGTACCTATATGCCATTTGAAACTGACCCATACGAAATGAGACCAATAGATACAAAATGGAGTAAAACAGGGTCAAGGCACGGAGCGCATAATATATGGCTCGATATGGAAAAAGATGACCTTATATATATAGCATGGTTCAATGCTGGATTACGTATTATTGATTGGAGCAACCCATTCTCACCACGAGAGGTTGGTTACTACATTCCGCCCGGTAATAAAGAACGCAGCTGTCCTCAAAGCAATGATGTTTATGTCGATCGTGAAACAGGATTAATTTACATGTCTGATCGGTGGGGTCTCGGATTACATATACTCGAATATACCGGTCGGTAAATACTGTTTGTAAAATTTCTAAATACCTCTATAATTTATTAACATTGTCTTAACGTTTATTTAATAGGGAGGTAAACATGACAAAGAAATTTTTTGGGCTGAACCTATTCGGTTTAGCAGCATTCCTCACATTATCATTTCTGCCAATAAATGATACCAATGCATCAATAAAAATTGGCGCTTCTATGCCATTGACAGGAAACTTTGCTGTTCCTGGATCTAAGCATTTAGAAGGCTATGAGATGTGTGTAGATATTATTAATAGACATGGTGGATGGTTAGATCAGGAAGTAGAACTCGTTGTAAGTGATAACAGATCAGATACTGAGACTGCTATTGCACAGTACGAAAGGTTTATAAACGTTGATAAAGTTGATCTTACTTTTGGTACTTTTTCAAGTAAATTAACATTTCCAATATCTCCAATCTTAGCGAAATATAACGCTATTCATCCAATTCCATCTGGTGGCGCGTTGAGAATTTTTTCACAAGGACATAAAAATTTATTTTATTTCCAGGCTAGTGCAGCTGAGTATGTTGGAACAAATATGGTTGGGTTAATTAACGATCTAGTTGATGATAAACCAACTAAGGCAGCTGTTGTTCATGCTGATGACTTTTTTGCAAACTCAATTGCAACTGGTCTACTTGGTGAAAAGGTTGTAATGCCAGGAAGTGGTGAATTAGTTGAAGATCTTGCACCGGGATACATCAGAGCAGCTGGGATCGAGCTTGTATATCACGAGCAATGGCCAGAAGAAGGATTCTCAGATTGGCTTGTTTTAGCAAATTCAATCAAGAATTCTGGTGCTGATCTAGTAATTGGTCTTATGGCATCGCCAGAAGAAGCAACACAGTTTACAAGGGCACTTAAAACCGTGAGACATAACCCAAAGCACATTCTTCTATCTCAAGGAACTCAGAAAGAGTTTTATGAAGGGCTCGGGGATGATGCAAATGGCGTAATAATCATGTCAGCATACCATCCAAAAGCTCCATTTAAAGGATCTCTTGCAGGTATGCAAATGAATAATGCTGATTTTGCCGCCGAGTATCATATTACAACTGGAAATAAACCAGATGAGGATGTTGCGATTACTTTTGCTCTATGCCAAGGTATAGACCAAGCTGTTCGGGCAACTGGATCTGTTGATGACCAAACTATAATGGATTGGTTGCATGCAAGAACACCAGAAGACCCAGTAAAAACAGTACTTGGCAATTTCGCATGGGATGATAGGGGGCTTCCTCTAGGCAAGTCATTCCTAATGGTTCAATGGCAAGATGGCGGTAATTTAGAATTTGTATATCCTACAAATGAGTTCGATACTGCTGAAATTGTTGATCCTAAACCACAATGGTAATCATCTAAAATTTATGCGGCCAATATCCATTGGTCGCATATTTTTATGGCAAATAAATGATATCAATAAAAAATGTAACAAAACGCTTTGGTGGCATCATCGCTGTTGACGACTCTTCCTTTGATGTTATGAGCTCTACAATATGCTCATTGATTGGTCCAAACGGAGCTGGTAAAAGTACATTATTCAATTGTATCTCACGTGTTTATCCAATTGATGAAGGGGCAATATACCTTGGTGACACAAGAATAGATACAATGCCTGCACATAAAATTGCAACATTAGGCGTTGGTAGATCATTCCAACTGACAAGGGTATTGGATGAATTATCTGTTACAGAAAATTTATCACTTCATACAGCTGCTGGTTTTAATTTTCATTTATTGAAAGCTGGGGTAACCAGAGATGATAAGGCACGGGCTGAACAGATAATGGAATTTCTAAATATTACTCACATCAGAGATTTACCGATGAAAGAACTATCATACGGCCAAAAAAAATTATTGGATTTGGGCTCAGTACTAATGTCCGATCCAAGCGTTATTTTACTTGATGAACCTGCTGCCGGAGTTAATCCAAGATTATTAGAAACGATACTTGATAGGATCCTTGTACTCAAAAAGCAGGGTAAAACAATTCTTCTTGTGGAACACAACATGGATTTGGTAATGGGGATTAGTGATAAGGTTGTTGTTATGGCTGCAGGATCAATTATAGCAAACGGAACACCTGATGAAGTTCAAAGTGATAAACAGGTTTTAGAAGTGTATTTAACAGGATAAATTTAATGTCTGAATGTATGCTTAAATTAGAGAATATAGTTGCAGGCTATGGGTATGGTCCTGACATAATAAAAAATATTAATCTTGAGCTCAATAAAGGTGATATTAAGTGCATTATAGGGCCAAACGGAGCTGGTAAATCAACAGTACTTAAAGCAATTGCTGGAATAATTATACCAAGAAATGGAACAGTATCATTCAATTCTGAAAAAGGTAATTTAGAGCTCTCTGGTATGGAAACATATGAAATAATGAAAACAGGCTTATGTTTTATACCACAGGATAGATCTCTATTTAATACGTTAACAGTAGCTGAGAATCTTGCGATGGCTGGTTATACAATTAATGATAAGCAAGATTTGAGAGGGCGAATAGATGAAGCACTGGATACGTTTCCTCGTCTAAAAGAGAGGCTAACACAGTATGCTGGCACAATGTCTGGTGGCGAGCAACAACAATTAATTTTTGCCAGAGCTATCATATTAAAGCCAAGAGTAATATTAATTGATGAACCATCGCTCGGACTTGCTCCTGCAATTGTAGAGCAAGCATTCCAGCACATAGAAAATATTGCGTCACAAGGAGTATCTATTTTGCTTGTTGAACAAAATGCAAGAAGGGGGCTATCATCATCCAATTTCGGTACTGTAATGGATTTAGGTGAAATTGTTTTTGAAAAACCAGCAAACCAGGTTCTAAGTGATGACAGGATACAGGAGCTATACTTAGGAAAGAGGAAGAAAAAATAATGTTTATCATCCAAACAATAATTTTAGGACTTTGTTTAGGTTTCGTATACGCCCTTATGGCGACAGGTTTAACACTCATATTTGGAGTAATGAGGATCGTAAACCTTGCCCATCCTATATTTATATTAGTTGGTGCATTTGCTGCATATTACTTATTCGTGATATTTGGTATGGATCCCATATTTGCAATACCATTGTGCGCAGCGACAACTGCAATTTTAGGCGCCATAACCTACAAACTCGTATTTGAAAAAGATGCAGGATCTCAAACTTATTCTGAGATGACAGTTTTGCTTACTTTCGGTACAGCTATGGTGTTGGATGGTACGTTATCTTACCTTTTCAAAAATACACAGAGAATTACGTCACCCCCGTATGCAACTGACGCAATTTTTATTGGTGATATTTTTTTACCAACAGCGCAATTATATTCGGGGCTAATAAGTATAGCATTAATTGTTGGATTGGGTTTATTCTTAAAATTTAGTAAATTAGGTATTGCAATACGCGCAACTTCGCTAAGTCGTGTTAACGCTGAATTAGTTGGGATAGACGTTAAGTTTGTATGCATCTTCTCATTTGTTCTCGGATGTGCATTAGCAGGCGCCGCAGGCTCATTGGTTAGTTTTGTCTTCTCATTTTTCCCAGCAAAACATTGGGAATGGATAGCTATTCTAATGTCCTTAGTTGTACTTGGAGGAATGGGTAGCATTCTTGGTGTTGTAATATCTGCTGCAATATTATCTGTTATGGCATCATTGGTTGGCGCATTCATTGCACCCGCATGGTCTACAATGGTTTTCTTTGTTGCACTATTTGTGATGCTCTTGGTAAAACCACATGGCATGTTTGGTAAATATTTGGAGTAAAAATAATGGATTCAAGAAAAATCATACCAATAGCAACACTTGTGATGCTCCTATTTTTTCCTTTAATTCAGTTCTTTCCGTCAGTATTTGGTGATCAAAATTATGTAATTCATCTAATGTTATATGCTTTTTATTATATGGTAATGACAAGTAGCTGGAATATAATTGGTGGTTATGGGGGGTTTATTTCTGTAGGTCATAATGCCTTCTTGTGCATCGGCGCTTATATTGCTGGATATTATTCTATCATGTGGGGTGTTTCTCCTTTCTATCTAATATTACTTGCAGGGATTGGTGCTGGTATTTTTGGTTTTTTTGTTGGTTTGATTACACTTCGCGTCAAAGGACCATCGTTTATAATATCATCTATAGCTTTAATTATGATATTAAGAATAATATTCGACAGGTGGGAATTAGTTGGTGGCGCAAGCGGAATAACATTACCCTATAACTCCTTATCAGTAGAATTCTCAAAATTTCCTCATTATTATGGATTTCTTGCACTCGCTATAATAACAATCTATATGAATTGGTATGTGAGGCATTCAAAATTTGGCCTTGCTTTAAGAGCTATCTCGCATGATGAAATAAGAAGTGCTGTTGCGGGTATTAATGTTAAATATATTAAAGTTACAGCATTTGTGCTATCTACATTCTTTATAGGCTGTGCCGGGGCTATATGGGCAGACTATTTAACATATGTTAGGCCAAATATATTTTTAATTATATTAATTGCTGCAAATGTTGTTTTGATGGTAATACTTGGTGGAATGGGTACTGTCACGGGGCCTATTGTTGGTACGATTATTTTCATCGCTTTTAATGAGTTAATATTATCATACCTAGGCGCCACCGAATTAAATTTATTATTTACTGGATTACTCCTTGTTATAACATTATTATATTTTCCGAACGGTATTGTTGGTACTCTAAAAAATAAAGGAAAGTTACCAAGATTTCTTGATTGGGGATAAAATCCCTATTATATCAACCTAATGAATGCATATAAGATGAAAGAACTTAGTTCGTCCAGAAGGTTCTGGAATGAGTATATCAAGGTTTATAGACTTAAAATAATTATATCTATCCTACTAATTGCTGTAGTTGCAATAAGTTCAAGCTTCTATCCATTGGCAATAAACTGGAGTTTCAAATTAATAGAAAATGGGAATGGGGAATACCTTTATTTAGTCATGCTCATTGTTCCGATTATTGCACTTATAAGGGGTTTTTCTAATTACTTACAAATATTATTAGTAAATAAGACCGCACTAAATATAGTTGGGGATCTGCAAAAAAAACTTTATGAAAAAATTATCAAATCAAACATAGAAATTATTGATGATAATGGTGCTGGTAATTTAATATCCAGGCTATCAAATGATACAATACTAATTCTTCAGGGGCTAGAAAGACTCATGAATAGCCTATTAAAAGATGGGTTAACGGCGTTAGTTCTTCTAATTACAATGATTTATCTCGATTGGAAGCTTGCGATTGTAATTTGTTTCCTTGTACCATTTATTTCCTTCCCAATTTATAGAATAGGTAAAAAAGTTAATAAAATTTCAAAGGGGGCGCAAATACAAATTGGACAATTTACAAATCTTTTAAATCAAAGCTTTCAAAATATTCAAACAATTAAATCTTTTCAACTTGAAAATCGTGAAATCCAAAATGCTAATCAAGAAATTGAGAGAAGGATATTCAACTTATTCAAATTAACAAAATATAGGTCGATTATGGGTCCTATAATCGAAGTTTTAGCTGGTATTTTTATTGGCCTTCTATTGACCTTTGCGGGTTATCAGATATTAGAGGGTAATAGTTCATTGGGTCAACTGACAGCTTTTATAACAGCCTTATTGATGATTTCAGATCCAATAAGAGGCATAAGCACATTAAATTCTGTCTATCAAGAAGGGCTTGCTGCTGTTGAAAGGGCCTACGGCTTATACAGTGATTGCAACATCATTGAAGATAATCCCGACTCTATTAATTTTCCATACGATTACAACGAACTTAAGTTTGAGAATTTATCCTTTAAATATAAATCAGACCAACGGAATGTATTAAATGCTGTAACTTTTACAATTAAAAAGGGCACTAGAAATTATATAATTGGTGAGAGTGGAGCAGGTAAATCAACAATATTTAAATTATTAATTAGACTCCATGAAGCCAAATCTGGTCATATTAAGTTTGGAGACACGGATATAGAAGATATTCAGATTAAATCATTGAGATCCTGCATATCCATGGTTTCACAAAATACCTTTATTTTTAATGATACTCTAAAAAATAATATAAATTTAAAGGAGAATGAAGGTCCTAAAAATATTGATTTTGATAAATTAATGGACGATCTCAATATCAATAACTTTGCTGATAAATTACCAAGTAGATATAATACAAAAATTGGTATTGATGGAATATCACTCTCTGGTGGTGAACTTCAGAGGCTTGCGATTGCAAGAGCGATATACAAGAATGCGCCATTGTTATTATTAGATGAGGCAACTAATTCACTAGATTCAATAAATGAGATTGAAATAAATAAAACATTGGATAAATATTTCAAAGATAAGACTGTTCTAATCATCGCACACAAGCTCGAGACAATAAAAGACGCGGATAATATAATCGTTCTGAAAGATGGAAATATGGTTGGTGCAGGAAAATATGAAGATCTAAAAGAAGAAAATAAGTATTTTCAAGATTTAATCAGTTCTGCATTTTTAAAATAGAATTATCAGTTTCTTTATTTTTTTACGCCCTGTTGAGCTATCAGTAATTTGTACTAGTTTCTCTAATTTTGAATATGTGAGTTATAATAAAAATAAATGGCAAATATAATATTATTTACTTATAAGTTTTAGAATTATACTTTGTTTATTTATTTTTATACTTTTTATTTTATAATTAAAAAATGCGAAATTTTACTTATAAATATATCGTAATTATATCTTTTGCATTGATTATTACATTAAGCTCATGCAGCTCTTGGTTTAAAGTGGAAAACAACCCTCAAGTATATGGAAAGTACGACCATGTACCTCAGGGTGGAGGGCATTACAAAGTTGGCGAACCATATGAAATTAATGGAAAATGGTATTATCCAGAAGTCGACAATGATTATGATCAGGTGGGAATAGCTTCATGGTATGGAGATTATTTTCACGGTAGACTAACTGCAAATGGTGAGTATTATGATATGAATGCATTATCCGCAGCACATAAAACTTTACCATTGCCATCATATTTACGAGTTACAAATCTTGAAAATAACAAATCAATTGTTGTCCGTTTAAATGATAGGGGGCCATACATTGATGATAGAATAATAGATTTGTCAAAAAAAGCTGCTATAGAATTAGAAATGTTAAATAAAGGTACTGCAAAAGTACGTGTTCAATATATCGAGGTAGCCCCGCTTGACGGCAATCAAGGAAATTACTTTAACAACTCCAAGCCCGGTTTTCTTCGTAAAATCTGGAGAGCTACATCGTCAGCATTAACGGATCTATAATAAAATGATACAAAATAGCTTATTAATAACATTTGAAGGGGGTGAGGGAAGTGGTAAATCTACTCAGTCACAAATACTATATGATACGTTAAAAGAAAAAGGATTTGAGGTAATAAAAACTCGAGAACCAGGGGGCACTAAATTTGCAGAAACAATCCGTGAAATATTAGTTCAAGGAGAATCAAATAAAATTGATAATATAAGCGAGTTATTTCTCTTTGCGGCCGCAAGGGCAGATCATGTACAAAAAGTAATAAAAGAAAGCCTCAAAAATCATAAAATTGTCATTTGCGATAGATTCATTGACTCTACACTTGCATATCAAGGTTATGCAGGAAACTTAGATTTAGCTATCGTAAAGGAAGTAAATAAAATATCTATTGGTGAAATTTATCCGGATATTACCTTTATTTTTGATATAGATCCAACCCAAGGAATTGAAAGGGCTCTTGGAGAGAATAACAAAGAGACAAGATTCGAAGAAAAAGATATTATGTATCATAAAAAGATTAGGGATGGATATATGAACATAGCTCGAGATAATCCGCACAGATGTGTCGTTATAAACGGAACCGATGATATAGAACAGATATCAAAAAAGATTTTGGAATTAACCCTAGATAAAATAAATGAATGAAATTTATGAACCTTGGCAGAATAAATTATTTATTGGTCACCAACCAATTATTAGTCAACTTGATCGGCTAAAAAATAATAACTCTCTTACCAATACACTTCTTTTTAGTGGTCCGATTGGTATAGGAAAGTGCACTCTCGCATTTAGATATTCTAACTATATATTTGCTGATAAAACCTCTTCTTTTATGGATTATAAGCAATTAGATAATAATACATTCAACCAAATATCAAATCATTCGTACCCAAATCTACATTACATATCTAATACTGATGAGAATGGAAGCTCACCTGAAATAAAAATTGAAGAAATCAGAAAACTTAAAGAAAACCTTACCGGAAAATTGCTAAATGGCGGCTATCGCGTGATAATCATTGATACGATAAATGATTTGAATAAATCAGCACAAAACGCACTATTGAAGATACTGGAAGAGCCACCTGTTAATACATTATTTATATTAATTACACACAATATTAGCAATGTACCGGATACAATCTTGTCTAGGTGCCTGAAGTTTAGTTTTAATGCCTTATCAATTTCTGATACCAAAGAAGTGATTGCTCATCTTAGCCATGAGATCAACGCTGAACAAATCATTGATATGTACGGAATAAATGCATCACCAGGAAAGATTGTTAATCTTATGAATAATAATTTTGAGGAAATTATTCAGGATTTTAATGATTTAATAAAATCAAAAAAAATAAACGAAAAGAATACTTTAAAAACTATTAAGCATTATTCAAAAAAAGAGAATTTAGGTTCATTTAATATACTATTTGAACTTTTTATGATTTGGATGAAGAAAAATGCTATTAGTTTCTTGGTGGATTTAAAAGAGGATTACAAATTATATGATTTACTTGGTTATTGGGATAAGTATTCAGACAAGTATTACAATTTAAATATTTTTAACCTAAGCAGGGAAGAGCTTCTGCTAAATATTCACAGAGATGTATGGCGTTTATCTAACAGGGAAATAGATGGGTAAAGAAAAGAAGACTTTTTATTTAACAACTGCAATTTCATATCCAAATGGTGAGCCACACATTGGCCATGCTTACGAAGCCATAATCACAGATACGATTGCAAGATACCACAGACTTTTTGATAATAATGTGATGTTTCTCACGGGGACGGATGAGCATGGGATTAAAATGCTGCAAACAGCAAAAAAATTGAATTTAACAGCCAAGCAGCTTGCAGATAAAAACGCACCATTATTTATAAAAATGCTAAAAGAAGTCAATTCTACGCATGATGATTTCATAAGGACGACTGAAGAGAGGCACAAAATAGCATGCATAGAAATTTGGAATAGGATGTCTCAAAATGATGATATATACAAGGGTAAATATGCGGGCTGGTACTCTATTCGAGATGAGGCTTACTATGAAGAAAAAGAGTTGACTAAAAAAAATGGCCAATTCTATTCTCCTCAGGGAACCGAAGTTACGTGGGTAGAAGAGGAGAGTTATTTCTTTAGATTATCTAAATATCAGGATAGACTTCTAGAGCATTACAAAAATAATCCGAAATTCATTTTACCAGAAAGTAGGAAAAATGAAGTTATTAAATTTGTACAATCTGGCCTAAAGGATTTATCTATATCACGGACAACTTTTGATTGGGGCATTCATGTGCCAAATGATGATAGTCATGTAATGTATGTATGGGTGGACGCTTTAACGAATTATTTAACTGGCGTTAATTTTCCAAGTGAGAAGTATAAAAACTATTGGCCAGCAAATTATCATATAATCGGAAAAGATATATTAAGGTTTCATGCTGTTTATTGGCCAGCGTTTCTATTATCTGCAAACATCGAACTGCCTCTAACAGTATTTGCCCACGGTTTTCTATTCAATAGAGGTGTCAAAATGTCAAAGTCTTTGGGAAATGTTGTCAGCCCAGGAGAGTTAATAGAGAAATATGGTATTGACCAATTGAGATATTTTTTTTTACGGGAGGTATCTATGGGAAATGATGGAAATTATGATGATGAAAGTATATCGAGAAGGGTAAATGCTGACCTAGCAAACGATTTAGGGAACCTAATACAAAGATCTTGCTCAATGGTACAAAAGAATTGTGATGGAATTATTCCATCAATCTCTTCTGAGCTTAACGATGATGATCTTAATATTAACTCAAATGTGGCCAACCTTGCTAGCAGAGTAGAAATTTTAGTGGAAACATTAGAGTTTAATAAAATATTATCAGAAATATGGGAACAAATTTCAAATTTAAATAAATATTTTTCAGACCAAAAGCCTTGGGAGTTGCGAAAAAATAATAATGAAAGAATGCAGACTGTACTATTCATTACTCTCAATAATATAAGAAAAATTGCAATAATGCTGCTTCCAGTCATTCCAACATCATCAGAAAAAATTTTAAACTTATTAAATATCAATGATACAGATCGTACCTTCAAGTCTATTACGGATGAAAATATAGATATAAGCGACAATAGATTAGGGGAGGTTACCCCAATATTCCCAAAAGTTGAAATTAGCGATGAATAAAAAATATGATTTTCTAATTGATACACACTGCCATCTTGATTTTGATGACTATGTTTTAGATATTGATGCTGTCATCAAAAATGCATTGAATGCTAATGTGAGATATCTGATAACCATATCTACCAAATTTAAACTTTTTCATAAGATTGAAAACTTGGTATCCCGTTTTGATAATGTTTATTGTAGCGTGGGAACGCACCCTTTATATATCGATGATGAGTACGCAAGCTATACACCATCTGATCTTTTAAACGCATGCAACAATAGTAAAGTTGTTGCAATTGGTGAGTGTGGTTTAGATTACTCTCGGTTAAAACATGATAATAAAAAAGAGCAAGAGTCAATGTTTCGATTGCAAATTGAATGCTCGAATGTGAGTGGGCTACCATTTATAATTCATAATAGAAATTCAGATGAGGATATGGAGCGGATATTGCTAGATGAGGCAAAAAAAAATAAATTAAGAGGTGTTCTCCATTGTTTTAGCTCGTCCGAAAGACTTGCAATGGTTGCAATAGATTTAGGCCTTAGCCTATCATTTACAGGTATCATTACATTTAAAAATGCTAATTCAGTACGAGATATTCTTCGAAAAATTCCAAATGATAGGATATTTGTTGAGACAGACTCACCTTTTTTAGCTCCAATGCCTCATCGTGGAAAAAGAAATGAACCATCATATATAACAAAAATAGTTGATAAAATAGCTGAGGTTAAGCAAATTCCGATAGCTGAAGTTATTAACCTAACAACTAAGAATAGTCTTAAATTTTTTGACAAGATTAAAGTATGAAAAAAAATAATACAAAGATTACAATACTTGGCTGCGGCTCATCGACGGGTGTGCCACGCGTCGGCAACGAATGGGGGGCATGTAATCCAAAAATTATTGAGAATAATCGTACCAGATGTTCAATTTTAATTGAAAAAATTAATGAGAATGACATTACCTCTGTAATTGTTGATACTGGTCCAGACTTCAGAAGTCAAGTGAACAGAGAGAACATAAAGAAAATTGATGCTGTTTTTTACACACATGAACACGCTGATCATACTCATGGCATTGATGATCTAAGAATGTATGCGCTTAGGGATAAAAAAAGAGTTGATGTTTTTGCTTCTGCCGCAACATCGGAAAATCTTAAGCAAAAATTCGGGTATTGTTTTGACACAAAGATCGGAAGCGGTTACCCACCGATCTTAAACCTTAATTTGATTGAGCATGGGAAAATATACAACATCGAGGGCGAGGGAGGTAGTCTAGGTATTATGCCAATAAATCAAGTGCATGGAAATATTAATTCTTTTGGCTACAAAATAGAAAATATAGTGTATTCTTCAGATATTAGCGAATTACCAAATGAGTCTATACAGTATATAAAAAATTGTGAAATATGGATAGTAGACGCATTACGTTGGAATCCGCACCCAACACATTTCCATGTAGACAAAGTATTACAATTAGTTACAGATTTAAATGTAGAACGTGCAATACTGACAAATATGCACATAGACTTGGATTACAAACAACTCTGTGATTATCTGCCAGAAAATATTACGCCAGCATATGATGGTATGCAGGTTTAATTAATTCATTTAACACATTGATTTTATTATATTATATTTTACATTCCATAATATATATTATGCGAATATAACTTTATCTATCGATTAGCATAGATTGTAAGCGGGCATGATTTTTTTTTGATATTTTTAATTTGATATTTACATGATCAGCGTAGTATTTCTTGTCTAGGATAACTGCATTCTCATGCAGCCAGGATTCCGCAGCCGATTTATTATATTTCAATTTAATTCTACAAATTTCAAAATTATTATTTACCTTTTTTTCAATCGCGACGTATAAATCACTTATACCCTTACCCGTTGTTGCAGATACCATTACTTGATTTTTTGCTATATTTTTTTTTATTAACTCTGCGTAATTCTTATCTATTAGATCCACTTTATTCAGTATTTCCAGATAATTATTATCATTTATTTCTTTACCAATCTCTTTGATGGTATTAATTACATCAATGTTTTGTACCTCTGTATATCCGGACGAGATATCCCTCACATTTATTATCAAATCTGCATAATTTATTTCTTCCAAGGTGGACCTAAAAGACATTATTAATTCGGTTGGTAGCTCAGAGATGAATCCAACTGTATCCGTTAGTATTATGTTTTTAAGACTACTCTTATTAAGTTTTTTCATCTTTGTGTCCAGCGTGGCAAATAACATATTCTTTGACAATGCATTTTCACCTGTCAATTTATTAAACAGTGTAGATTTTCCTGCATTTGTATAGCCGACAAGCGCAATTATAAAGTAGGGCTTTTTGTCGCGTTGATTGCGATGTAAGCTTCGTGTGTTTTTAAAATCTCGTAATTTCTTCTTTATTTTTATAATCTGACCGTTAATAAGTCTGCGATCTATTTCAAGTTGTGACTCCCCTGGCCCACCAATAAAGCTTAGTGAACCTCTCTGCCTCTCCAAATGTGTCCATGATTTGACAAGTCTAGTTTTTTGATATTCAAGCTGAGCTAACTCAACTTGTAAGGCCCCTTCTCTTGTTGTCGCCCTCTTCTCAAAGATATCCAATATTAAGCGCGTTCTATCAATTACCTTAACAAGTAATCTCTTTTCTAAGTTTCTTTGTTGTATGGGTGATAGTTTTCCGTCAATTATCAGAAAATCAACGTTAAGTTCTTTAATTTTATCATTTATTAGTTCAACCTGGCCATTATTAAATAATGTGGAGTTATTTGGTCTATCAATTTTATAGATTTTTGAAAATTGAACCTTTATCCCAAGTGAATTCGCAAGCAGTACAGCTTCATTTATGCAATCATTGGGGTCAATTGTAGTTTTTTTCTTAAACTTATTTCTTAAGTCAGGATGACAAACTATTGATTTATATATTTTATTTATCAATTTCTAAATAATAGTATTAATAATAATCTTGACTTGTTCTAAAAAGCTGTTCAACGGCATGTATGCTTTCTGATAGAGAAAACAGAACGATACGATCATTCACTTCAAGCACTGTTTCGCCATCGGGTCGAATTACATCGTCTTTTCGTAAAATCGCACCAAATCTTAGATCATCAGGAATATCTGCTTCTTTAATTTGTTTTCCAATTAATGGTGAGGCGTCGACAATTTCAGCCTCTAAGACCTCAACTTTTCCATCGTAAAGTGAGTGTGCATCTCTGATTCTTCCTTTTCTCAGGTATCTGAGGATACTCGATATTGTGGTTGCACGAGGATCAATTAACGCATCAATACTTAATCTTGACTGAAGATCGTTATAATTATTATCCTGTAGCAGCGAAAGGGCTTGTTTTGCACCCATTTCCTTAGCAATAACAGATGATATTAGATTTATATTATCATTATTAGTTATTGCAACAAATGCATCAGTTTTAATTATACCAGCTTGTTCAAGTAAATTTTTATCAATAGAATTACCATTTAACACAATAGATTTTTTGAGCTCCTTCGCTGCTTTTTCTGCTATTTCTTGATTTAACTCAATAAGTTTGATGTTTATATTTGATACATTAGACTCAAGCGCCTTCGCAAGATACGTTCCAACATTACCAGCGCCAGCTATAATAATATTATGTGCCTCAGGCTCAGTGTGACCTAAAACTGATAATATTTTACTGATATGATCAGAGTTACAGACGAGATATATTTTATCATTTCGATTTAAACTATCTTTTTGTGTAGGAATAATTATTTTATCATCACGATTAATTCCAACTACAGTACACATCAAATCAGGATATTTTTCTGTTAACTTACGGAGTGGTGTGTCAACAACTTTACAATTCTCATCTATGTTCACACCTAAAAAGGAAATCTTTTTTTCACCAAACTCAATAATTTCAAAAGCCCCCGGCAGTGTTATATTTTTTAATATTGAGTCTGCAATTTCTCTTTCTGGTGAAATAATTACATCTATTGGTATATTCTCACGCGTGAAAAGGTTTTCATAGTTAGGATTTAGGAAGTTATTTGAACGAATACGACCAATTTTTGTTGGGATGCCAAATATCAAATGTGAAATTGTGCAGATAACCATGTTGATCTCATCGTACTGCGTTACTGCAATAATAACATCAGCATCGTTGGCTCCAGCCTCATCCAATACCTCTGGGTATGATCCATTACCTCTAATTGTTCGGACATCAAGAGTCTTGTTCATATTATCAATTAACTTTTGAGAATCATCAATTACCGTAACATCGTTTTTTTGTACAGAAAGTTGTTCAGCAATACCATAGCCAACCTGCCCTGCTCCACATATAATAATTTTCATCTTTTATACCTATTTAAGTTCTTTTATCTATGCCTAGATATTTTAATTTTCTGTGAAGTGCTGTTCTTTCCATACCAATGAATTCAGCTGTTTTTGATATATTACCATTAAATCTGGCAAGTTGAGTAACAATATAATTTCTCTCGAAAAGATCCCTTGCATCTTTCATATTATATGAAATCAAAACCTCATTATTATTAGATATATTGGGATTATTATTTCTAATTTCAATGGGAATGTGACTAGCCTTGATTGAATAATCATTTTCTGAATTCAGTTGCAAAATCACCCTTTCAATGCAATTTCTCAGTTCTTTTATATTTCCTGGCCACGAATAAGACTGCAGTATCGCAAGTGCATCCTCCGTTATGCTTAAATTATGTAAAATTTCTGTTGTGCTCGTATAATCATCGATAAAATATCTAACTAATGGCGGAATATCTTCTTTTCGATCAATTAAGCTTGGAATATGTATTTCTTCAATTGAAATTCTATTAAATAAGTCATCAAGAAAGAGCCCTAATGAAACATATGACTTTAAATCCTTAGATGTACTTGCAATTAGCCTAAAGTCCAAACTTTCTGTTTTATATTTATTATTTATTAAATTTAAGAGAACCTGCTGGGCCTCGGTGGATAGTTCAGATATTTCATTTATAAATAAAGTTCCACCATTCAATTCTTTAATAAAACTTTTATCATTATTTGACTCAGCGATACATATCCTATCCTCAAATTCAGCTGCATTAATATTTCTTGCATTAAGGCGTGTGAATAAATACTTTGATCTGCTTGATTTGTTGTGTATTAATCGTGCCACAAGTTCCTTACCAACACCGCTGCCACCCGTTATGAGTATTCGACTTTTAACATCTGAAAGTCTCTCTATAGCCTGATTTAATTGTATTACCGTATTTGAATCACCTATGTAATCTATGGCATAATTTGATTTATTTCGGATATTGGTAATTTCTTGCCGAAGATTATATGTTTCAGAGGCTCTTTTTATGGTATGCATAAGACGTTCTGTTTTAAATGGTTTTTCTAAGTAATCATATGCACCAATTTTTATTGCTGTTACAGCAGTATCAATGTTACCATGGCCCGAAATAATTATAATTGGGATTTCTGGACGTGTGCTATGAATTTCCTGTAATAACTCAATGCCGTCCAACTTGCTACCTTCAAGCCATACGTCTAATATTATTAAATCAATATTATCTTCTGATAAAATACTAATAGCACTGTCACTGTTTTGGGCATTATAAGTCTGGTACCCCTCATCCTCAAGGACTCCGGATATTAATTTACAGATGTCGATTTCATCATCAATTATTAATATATTTTTATTTTCAATCATTAATTTTTTCGGAGTTACTATCAAGTGATTTTGGTAAAATTATTTCAACAATTGCTCCACTAATTGCCTTATCGGAAGTTGTATCATTTTTAAGTTTCAAATCCCCTTTATGTACCTCAATTATGTTTTTGACGACTGATAAACCAATTCCTGTTCCCATCTCTCTTGTTGTGTAATAAGGCTCTAAAAGCTTATCAAGATCACTTTTTGGAAAACCGGTTCCATTGTCAGCAATTTTTATTAACACATGTTCAGGTTTATTCTCCAAAGATATATTAATTACTCCAGAATTATCATTCTTATGCAATAAGAATATCGACTCAGATGAGTTTTTAATCAGATTTATGAGGGCTTGGCTGATTAGTCTGCGGTCAAAATTAAAAAATATTTCTCCATCTGGAATATCTAATTTTATATTAATAGACTCAAATGTGATCTTTTGGAGAAGGACCGCCTGTTTTATAGTATCACATATGTCATAGTTATTCATATTTGCTGTTGGGACTTTTGCAAATGCTGAGAACTCGTCTACTATTTTACCTAAATCCCCAACCTGCCTGATGATTGTATCTGTGCAGTCTTCAAATACTTCAAGATCATTGGTGATTTGATCTTTATACTTCCTTTTAAGCCTTTCCGCAGACAATTGTATTGGTGTAAGGGGGTTTTTTATCTCATGGGCTATCCTGCGTGCAACATCAGCCCAAACTGATGTTCTTTGAGCATCAAATAAATCTGTAACATCATCGAACGCTATGACCATTGAACTTTTCTTGGACTTATCTTCTTTTGTTATTTTTATATGAATATTCCTATATTGATCATTTATTAGCACTGTAATATATTCATCGATATTACCTCTACTTTTGTAGGCTTTTATTAGAATATCTGAAAATTGTGGCATTATATCAATAATGTTAACTCCCAGAATCTCACTAAGCTCTTTATCAAAAAAGAAGCATGCAGATAAATTCGCAATTTGAATGCTTCCGTTACTATCTATACTAATAACACACGATGTAATCCCAGAAAGCACCGCTTCTGTAAATTTTCGTCTTTCATCAAGAAGCTGATTGTTTGAAACTAAGTTCTCACGTTGATTTTTGAGATCGGTTGTCATGTTGTTAAAGGTACACACAAGATTGTGCATGTCATTATCAATTGTCGACTTACTCTCAATATTAACATCAAGGTCTCCATCGGATACTTTTTTTGATGCATATATTAGCTTAGCAATTGGAGCAGATAGTCTATTTGCAAAAAATATACTAAACCAAATTGCCACTGTTAAAAAAACGAGCGAGAAACCAACATATTGGAGAGCGAAAGTAACTTGCGTATTAAAACGCCTCTCTTCAAGATTTGAATATTCGTTTCTTGTAAGTTCTAATTGCTTTAAATGTTTAATGACAATTGGATCAACAGCTTTATATATCAGTAAATACCCATCAATAAAATCTGGTAAAAGTACAAAGGCGCTAACCATATTAGAGTCGTTTGGTTTAAATATTATAATGTCCCCTTGGTCTGCTCGATCATAAGATAATTGTGATGGTTTTGTGTAGCCCAATTCATACTCAGGCGTTGTTGTATTTATTAGTATATTTCCATCTCGATTCACGATATAAGCACCTGATAACTTTCTCAATTTTGCTTGTTTTAGAAAATAATCTCCAAATGCATTAATATTATTTTCAAATATATTTACTGAATTATTCAGATCTAACTGCATTGCTCCAATTTCAGATCTAAGATTATTTGAATGTTCTCGTAAATAACTTTTTGCGACAATATTTGATTTTTCAAGCATTGACTTCGTTCTATCCGAAAACCATTTATCTAACCCCCTATCAAGTGTAATTGTTGCAAGTATTGCCACGACTAAAGCCGGCAAAGCGGAGACAATACCAAATAAGGTTATTAACTTAATTTGAAGACTTGCACCTGCAATATTTCTTTTTCTTGCAATTAAAATTTGTGAAAATTTGCTAATTATAAGCAAAACCATAAAAACTATAAAGATTGTATTCATTATGAATAAAAGAAAAATTACAGTATTGGACGGAATAAAAACTTGGCCAGTTAATATGAGCCATGTTGATGAAATAAGAAAAATTGCAAGAAATAAAATCAAGACATTGAATAAGGTCTCCCTATAGGAATTTAGGAATTCCTTTAACGGATTAAATAATTTAAGTGTATCAATATTACTCATGGCTTCGTATTATATTACTAATAATATATTTTTTAATGATAAATTTTATCTTAATGAAAATTGAGTACTAATTTTTTGGTAGATCAGAGTTTAATTGACGTAACTTTTTACGAAGTGTATTTCGATTTAAGCCAAGGATTTTAGATGCCTTAATTTGATTTCCTTTAGTAGAGTCCATCACAAAATTTAAAATAGGTTTCTCAAATTGTAGAAGAACCTTATGATAGATCCCCTCATCTCCTTCGTGGAAGTCTTCAATCGAATACTTACTTAAATAACTTTCAACATGGTCCTCTAATGACCTTAGTTGCTTACTATCTGTTTTGTAATTTTTTTGATCCAAAAAAGAAAATTCATTTTTTATAATATCAAGTGAAATTATCTCATTTGGATAGAGTGTAATCAACCTTTTAATAAAATTCTCTAATTCCCTAATATTACCAGGCCAATCATAGTTTTTGATATAGTTCAGCGCATCCTGTTCAATTCTACTCGCATTATCATTTGGAGCGTTTTTGGCCATAAAATGATTGACTAGAGAAGGAAGATCGTCTTTTCGTTCTCTTAATGGTGGTAATGTTATTGGTATTACGTTTATCCTGTAATACAAGTCCTCACGAAATGCTCCAAGTTTTATCTGGTCTCCTAATGATTTATTTGTAGCAGCAATAATCCTAACATTTGTTTTAATTGGACTGGTGCCTCCAACAGTTAGAAATTCACCTTCTTGCAGTACCCTCAATAAGCGGGTTTGTGCGTCGATAGGCATATCGCCAATTTCATCTAAAAAAAGTGTTCCTCCATCGGCGATTTGAAACTTTCCAATTTTTTTGTCAATTGCACCTGTAAAAGCACCTTTCTCATGTCCAAATAACTCAGACTCAATCAGATCTTTAGGTATTGCAGCCATGTTTATTGGAACAAACGTAGAGTCTTTTCTGTTACCAAATTCGTGTAATGCTTTTGCAATTAGCTCTTTTCCAGTACCAGACTCACCAGTTATGAGAACTGTTAAATCTGAATTCATTAATCTGGCCATCACTCTGTAAACTTCTTGCATGGGTTTTGAACGACCAATTAAGGGAAAGCCATCAGGCGACTCGAAGCTTTCCTCTTCGACTACCTTCTTGCTTTCATTGATAGAACGATTAATAATATTAAGCAACTCAGCTATATCAAATGGTTTTGGTATGTATTCAAACGCACCAAGCTCATTAGCTTTAATTGCAGTCATAAGTGTATTTTGTGCACTCATTACAATAATTGGTATTTCAGCATTAATCTTTTTAATTTTTGGTATAAGCTCAAACGCGTTTGCATCTGGCATAACAACATCTGTAATAATTAAATCAGCAAAATTTTGTTGAGCAAGAGTCCATAAACCGGCAGCATTTTCAGTCACAGTAACATCAAAACCTGATCTTTTAAGGGCAGTCTCGAGGACAAGTCTTATGGCTTTATCATCATCTGCAACAAGTATATGTGTCTTTTTTGTCATAAATCTTCCTAATGTGATACGGGGAATAGAATTGACATTTTTGTACCTTTGCTTGTTGTACCGCATTCAATAACACCATCATGATCTTGTATTATTTTTGATACAATCGACAGGCCAAGCCCCTTCCCATCTTTTTTACTTGTAATAAATGGGTCAAATATATTTTCATAGATATCTTTATCGATACCACCACCATTATCTTCAATTGAAAAACATAGCGGTAATTCAATTTTCTTACTTGATGTTGGTAAGCTTATACGAACACTGGATAAGAATGAGGAGCTTAAAATTATTTCTCCTTTACTTGCGTTATTCTTTATTGCCTCACTACTGTTTTTTATTAAATTCATCAGAACCTGAATAAGCAGGTCTTTATTGCCATAAACATGGGGTAGTGATGGATCGAACTTCTCAACAAACTTAATATCTTTGGCAAAGCCATTTTCAGCAATCATTTTTACATGGTTGAAGATTGTATGCATATTAATTTTTTCTTTTTTTATTTGCGAACTGTCTGAAAAGATTTGCATACTATTGATCAAATTATTTATTCTATCAGTTTCATCACATATTATTGATATGAGTGATTGATTTTCGTGACTTGCGCCATCAAGTAGCAATTGAGCGGCCCCCTTTATACCAGATAGGGGATTTTTTATTTCATGTGCAAGAATTGATGACATTTCAACTAGTGATTTTGCTGATCCAGCCTGCATGTATTGTCGATTAAATTTCTTTGCAATACCACGCTCAATAAACATTAAAAGCAGATAATCTGTGTCCTCAAAGGGTGATACCTGAATATCTACCTCATGCTCTTTTTTATCTATGATATTTTTTAACATTAAGGAATATTCACGAATTGTAGTTTTTTTTTCACGTGATTGATTGATTAGATAATATAGCGGTGATGTTGTACTATACAAGGCGGTGAATTTGTATTTATTAAGTATATTGCGACTAAGCCCAAAAAAAAATTCAGCATCATCATTAGAGGTCACGATATTATCATCCTTGTCCAAGATTACGAGCGGATGTTTAATTGTTCTAAACAATCCGTCCAGATCTATGTGCATTTTATCTAATATTGTTTCCATTTCTGTGCTATAAATAATATGGTTAATTTGATTAAAAAAAGGGCATATGTTACATATGATTAATTATTAATCATATTTATAAATAAATTATTTAAATTATGCAATGATTTCTTATGAAAATATCAGTTATAATTTGTGCAGCCGGTGATGGGAAGCGGTTAAATAGTGCAAACCCTACCCCAAAACAATATTTAGTCGTAAATGGAAAATCCATTATTGAATACTCAATAGATAAGTTCATAGAGCTTGATATTATAGAAAATATAGTAATTACAATAAATCCAAGTCACTCTCAATATGCTCTTGATATAATCCAGAAGGATGCTTACAAAGATAAAGTTTTTATAATTCATGGCTCCACCACAAGGCTAAAGTCTGTTATGAAAGGCTTGGAATATCTTAACGCTTCTGGAACTACACACGTTTTTATTCATGATGCCGCAAGACCAAATTTTTCGCAAGCACTACCTAATAATCTGATAAAAGCGGCAGAAGGCCATCATGGTTCAATACCAATAGTAGAAGCTTCAAATACAATTAAACAATTTAAAAATGAAAAATTAAATACGCTTGATCGATCGTCCATTGTAGAATCGCAAACCCCTCAATTTTTTGAATTCATGGCAATATATAATTCTTATAGAAATCTAGCCAAGCTTACGACTGGTGTTAATCATGTAACTGATGATGCTCAAGTTGCAGAATTAGCTGGGCTTAAAGTAAATACCTTTAAAGATAGCAAAAAGAATTATAAAATAACAGTACACGATGATTTAGATCGTTTTAAAATGGAAAGCGAAAATATGTCTTCTTCAAGAGTTGGTATTGGTTTTGATGTGCATAAATTTGGAGAGGGTCATAATATTCGAATATTCGGAATTGATATTCCTTTCAATAAAAGATTGGTAGGTCACTCCGATGCAGATGTAGGCCTTCATGCGATAACTGATGCAATATATGGCTCAATTGGCTCTGACGATATTGGCTCTCACTTTAATCCAGCAGATAAGAGATGGCAGGGAGCAGACTCAAAAATATTCCTAGATCATTCACTATTTAAATTAGAAGAATTTGGAGGAAAGATACTAAATGTCGATCTTGTTGTAATTGCAGAAGAGCCAAATATTAATTCATATAAGAATGCTATAAAAAAGGAGCTGTCAGAACTACTAAAGATTGATGAGTCAAATATTGGTTTAAAAGCTACGACAACAGAAAAATTAGGTTTTGCTGGTAGAAAGGAAGGAATTGCTGTACAAACAATTGTTAACATATCGGTCAAGAAATGAAACAATTAACCCAATCAGCCATAAATCTTATAGAAATATGTAAGCAGAAAAATCTAAAAATTGGTACAGCTGAATCTTGTACTGGAGGGCTTATATCTTCAATAATAACATCGATTTCAGGTTCTTCTGAAGTTTTTGAACTAGGCTATGTGACGTATTCTAATCAGTCAAAGATTGATTTATTAAAAGTTAATTATAGAGATATTCAGGATTATGGTGCGGTAAGTAGAGTGGTTTGTTCACAAATGTCATCTAATCTACTATCTCTACATCCAAATATTAACTTGTCTATCGCTGTCTCAGGTATTGCGGGACCAAAAAGTGATGATACAAAAAAAGAAGTTGGACTTGTTTATGTTTCTGTATCATTTAATAAAAAAACGCTGTGTAAAGAATACAAGTTTGGTGAAATTGGAAGAGATAATGTAAGGCTTAATACATCAATTGAAGCATTTGAGATCTCATACGAGTTAGCCAGTCAACTATAAAGCTTATTCGCCCTGCTTTCAAAAGCAAAAATATATTTACTGAATACCCTTTCAAACATAAGATTGATAACCTTTCCTGTGAATGAATTTTTTGCGATAAAATCGATCTCAAATAAAATTTCTGAACCATTTTCAATATCTATAAATTGCCAATAATTATTTAATTTACGAAATGGTCCGTCGCTGTTTACAACTTCAATCGTAAATTTTTTCTTATTCAAGATGATATGTGATGTAAAAAATTCATTTAAAAAACCATATCCAACCTCCATAATTGCATCAATATAGATAATATCTCCATCTTTTCTTTTTTTTATAACCTCTAGCGACTTGCAGGCCGGCACAAAATATGGATAACTCTCAATATCCGAGACTAAGGCATACATATCATTTGCACTATATTGTACTGTTCTTGAGAGTTTTTTTGACTTCATCAAATTATGTAGCATTCTTAAGTTTGATAAAATCCTCATCCGCATGAAAAGATGAACGTGTAAAAGGACTTGCAGAGACCATCTTGAAACCTTTTGACTTTGCAATTGATGCGTAGCTTTCAAAAATTTCAGGGTGCACGTACTCCATTACTTTTGCATGCCTTATCGTTGGTTGTAGATATTGACCTATTGTTATAAAATCGACATTGGCAGATATCATATCATCCATCACCTGCAAAACCTCTTCTCTTTTTTCACCTAAACCAACCATTATTCCAGATTTTGTAAATATTGAATTATCCCTATTCTTTATTTCTTTTAATAAATTCAATGAATGAAAGTATCGTGCACCAGGGCGGATACTAAGATACATTGAAGGAACTGTCTCAAGATTGTGATTAAAGACATCCGGTTTTTGCTTCATTAAGATGTCGATTGCTCTATCTTTTCTTAAAAAATCTGGTGTTAAAATCTCAATTGTCGTAGATGGGGATATCTTTCTAATGTTTGCTATTACATTTACAAAATGCTGTGCTCCGCCATCTTCGAGATCATCTCTGTCAACTGAGGTTATGACAACGTGCCTTAGATCCATTTTTTTTACCGCGTTTGCGACGGATAGCGCCTCATTTTGATCAATGGGCTCGGGTATGCCAGTTTTAACATTACAAAAGGAGCATGCTCGGGTACAAGTGTCACCCAGTATCATAAAGGTTGCATGTTTCTTATCCCAACAATCCGACACGTTCGGACAAGCCGCTTCTTGGCAAACCGTTACAAGATTATTCTCCTTGATAATTTTATGTGTTTCAAGATAATTAACTGAATTCCTATATCTGACTTTAATCCAAGGCGGTTTCTTCCCGCTTGGGTTTTGTGGTTTATTACGAAATTGTGGGTGACGTAATTTTTCTGGCTGATTTAATTTATTTATTATATTTACCATAATTATTTGTAATGAATTGGAATATCATATGCGCTGAGAACAGCTTCGTGCATTGACTCTGAAATCGTTGGGTGAGGAAATATTGTGTTCATAATATCTTCTTCGGTACCTTCCATATTTTTTGCAATAGCATACCCATGAATTAGCTCCGTAACACCGTCCCCAATCATGTGTGCGCCAAGCAGTTCACCGGTAGCACTCTCATATATCACTTTCACAAAACCTGCGTCATTAGAAATTGCCTTGGCCTTCCCATTTGCAATTAAGGGGAATTTACCAACCTTAACGGAGCTGTACTTATTTTTTGCTTCACTTTCAGAAAGCCCAATTGATGCAATTTGTGGCGAAGAATATACACATCCGGGTATATTGGCCTTTTCAATTGTATGTGTCTGGATACCAGATATATGCTCTGCTGCTATTATGCCTTCATGAGAGGCTTTATGGGCCAACCAAGGTGCCCCCGCTACATCCCCAATTGCGTAAATATTTTTTACATTTGTTTGCATAAACTCATTTGTTATAATGTGACCATCACTAATATTTATATTATTATGTTCCAAGCCAATATTTTCAATATTGCCAGTTATCCCAACAGCCATTACGACTTTATTAGCATTCAGTTTGCTGCGCTTCTTATTGATATTATGTATCAACTCTACATTTAAGGCGTCTCTACTTTTTGTTATGGAGTTCACATATGAGCCTAAGTGAAACTTTATTCCTTGTTTTTCAAATTCAGTCTTTGCATATTCGGATACTTCACCATCCTCATTCGGAAGAATTCTATCTGCTAACTCTACCACATTCACCTTAACCCCGATTGCGTTGTAAAAATTAGCAAATTCTATTCCGATTGCTCCTGATCCAATCACAACAATTGATTTAGGCATCTTGTCTGGTACCATTGCTTGTTTATAAGACCAAACATCCTCGCTAAAGCTTATACCAGGTAATTCTTTTGGGCGTGCACCAGTTGAAATAATAATATTCTTTGTAGATATAATAGTTTCTTTATTATCAGCTTGAATCTTGATAGTGTTGTTGTCTAGGATATAGCCATTCCCATTAATTAAATCAATTTTATTCTTTTTTAATAGGTAACCAATACCTTGAGAAAGGTCGTTAGCCACACCACGAGATCGATCAATAATATTTTTAAAGTTAAAACTTACATTTTCAGCTGTCACTCCATAATAATCTGACTTCTTCATGATGGAATAAACTTCTGACGATTTTAGAAGTGCTTTTGTGGGTATGCAGCCCCAATTAAGACAAATACCACCTAGTTTATCTTTTTCAATTATTGCTGTTTTGTGTCCCAATTGCGCAGAACGAATTGCTGCGACATAACCTCCAGGACCGGAGCCAATAATGGTAACATCATATTTTAAATCCATTTAACTTTCCATGTGGTAATTTATAATAACATAAGGTTCGGGTTTTCAATTAGCCGCTTCATGTATGCAAGAAATTTTGCACCAACTGCTCCATCAATTAATCTGTGATCAGCAGTAAGTGTTACAGAAATTAGTTCATCTATATCCACAGCATCATCAATTACAACAGGAACTTTTCGTGATGCTCCAATTGATAGTATTGATGCTTGCGGTGGATTTATGATTGATGTGAAACTCTTAATGCCATATGAGCCAAGGTTTGAAATTGAAATTGTTCCCCCTTGATATTCTGATGGGGATAATTTCTTCTCTCGAGCTCTTGAAATAAGATCACTAATTTCATTACTAATTTTGAGCAGTCCTTTATTTTCAACGTTCCTTATAATTGGTGTGATTAGCCCATTATCTATCGCTACAGCTATGCCGATATCGGTAGAATTGTATGAATAGATTTGATCCCCTTCCCATGATGCATTCACCTCAGGCGTATGCAACATCGCCATTGAAGTTATTTTAATTAAGAAATGATTGAATGATAATTTTGTTTCATCAAGCATATCCTCATTCATTTTTTTTCTCACTTCATTTAGCTTCTTTATACTTGCATCAATATTTAGCGTGTATGAGGGTATCGTTGAGTTTGACTGCTGTAATCGTTCTGCGATAACAGATCTCATTGTATCTATCGGAGTCACAGTATAATTTAATTTATTACCCTCATTTATTATATCAGTCTTCGTCGATGGACTAACATCTTCAAGTCTTACCCCCGACTCCAAACTTACACCACTTTCGAGTTTTAAATCAGTTCCAACATATGTCTGGGCGGACACATTTGCTTCTGTTTTATGTGCCTCAACATCCTTCTTGAGTATTCTACCGTTTGGACCTGTTCCACGAATATCTGTAAGCTCTATACCTTTATCTTTGGCAATCCTTTTTGCGATGGGGCTAATAAATATTCGATTTCCATCATCAATATCCGGCTCTGTTGTGTCAATTTCGTCGACCAATTCTCGAACCACGTCTTCACCGCTCTCTTTATCAATGATAGAATATTCATTGTCATCTGTTGCTTCCATATTATTACTGTCAATTATATCCAAATCTTCAATGGTATCATTTTCAGACTCCAGTATTATGGCTATTGGTTCATTAACTTTTACATCAACAGAACCTTCTGCAATCAGTATTTTTCCCAATATGCCCTCGTCCGCTGACTCGAATTCCATTACGGCTTTATCTGTTTCTATTTCAGCAATAATATCGCCGGATGATATTTGATCGCCCTCTGCCTTATGCCACTTAACAATATTACCCATTTCCATTGTTGGAGATAATGCTGGCATATAAATAGTTATTGACATTTGTAGCTCCTTATTAGACTAAACTTTCAATAATCTTGATTAATTCATCTTCTGATGGCAATGCTAAACTCTCTAAATTCTCAGCGTATGGCATTGGAACATCTTTACCTGTAAGACGTAAAACAGGAGCATCAAGCCAGTCAAAAGCGTTTTCCATTATAACAGATATAATTTCCGATGATACCCCGCATTGTGACCAACCTTGTTCAACAACAACACATTTATTTGTTTTCTGTATTGAGCTAATAATTGCTTTCGTGTCGAGTGGTTTAATGGTTCTTAAGTCAAGAACCTCACAATCGATATTTTTCTTTGCTAATTTCTTTGATGCTTCAAGACACAGTTTTAATGAAATTGAATGGGAAATTAGAGTTATATCAGAGCCTTCCCTGAGTATTTTTGCCTTCCCTATTGAAATTACATCATCATTATCTTCTTCGATCGACTCTTGATCGGAATACAAGATTTCATTCTCTAGAAAGATAACTGGATTAGGATCTCTGATGGCAGCCTTGAGTAGCCCCTTATGATCTCTTGCAGAGAACGGTGATATAACTTTTAGCCCTGGTATATGCGAAAACCAAGCCGTCAAATCTTGACTATGTTGCGCGGCAACTCTGGCTGCTGCTCCATTTGGCCCACGAAATACTATTGGGCAGTTTAGTTGCCCACCGCCCATATAAAGTGTTTTAGCTGCTGAATTGATTATGTGATCCATTGCCTGAAGAGAAAAATTAAAAGTCATAAATTCTACAACAGGTTTTAACCCGGAAAAAGATGCGCCGATTGCTAAGCCTGCAAAACCATTTTCGGTAATAGGAGTATCGATTACCCTTGAGGCACCGAATTCCTGAAGTAAACCCTGGGTTACCTTGTAGGCGCCTTGATATTCAGCTACTTCTTCGCCCATCACAAATACATTCTTATCTCTTCGCATTTCTTCAGCAAGGGCATCCCTGATAGCCTCTCGGACCGATATCTTATCTTGTTTTTTATCTTGATCAATGACGCGGTCTTTTATGATTTTCTTCTTAGGTTGATCATCTATAGTATTCGTGAATAGCTTACCTTTGAGTTTTTCTGTACTTGTATTTGTCTCGATTATTGCAATGGGTGTTTTTACTGCAATTTGATCTTGACCATTTTCCACCAAAAATTCAGATATAACACCTTCAATTTGACTTTCAACTTCCATTGATGCTTTATCGGTTTCTATTTCGGCAATTGGATCACCAATTTTTAGATGATCACCGACTTTAACAAGCCACTTTGTCAAGGTACCTTCAGTCATGCTGGGTGACATTGCGGGCATGTAAACTTCAGTTTTCATTACGAATCCTATTGGTAAACATCGACAAATAACTCAGACGGATCGGGTAACGGACTATCTGCGGCAAATTGAGCTGATTGATCAACCACTTGCTTGATTTCAGCATTTAATACTTGCAATTTGTCTTCTGTAAGAAAGTTATTCTCGATAATTAAATTCTTAAGGCTTTCTATCGGGTCAGAGTGTTCTCTCACCTCCTTTACCTCATCGCGAGTCCTATATTGCGCAGGATCAGACATTGAATGACCCCTATACCTATATGTGAGCATTTCTAGTATGTATGGCCCTCCATTGTTCCTAACTTTGGTTACAGCCCTTTTTCCGGCATCAATAACAGACTCAATGTCCATACCATTAACCTGCTCCCCTTCAATCCCAAAGCTTATTCCCCTTTGAGATAAATCTTTCTGAGCAGATGAACGCTGTACTGAAGTTCCCATAGCATATCTATTATTTTCTATTACATAAATACATGGGAGTTCCCATAATTTGGCCATATTAAAACTTTCATACACCTGACCTTGGTTCGCTGCTCCATCACCAAAATAAGTCAGGGTAACAGCTTTATTTTTTTTGTACTTGTTTGAAAATGCCAAACCAGTTCCAAGTGGAACGGACGCACCAACAATACCATGCCCACCAAAAAAATTTGCTTCTTTGGAAAACATGTGCATTGATCCTCCTTTTCCTTTTGAATAACCGTCTGCACGACCGTAAAGCTCAGCCATAACGCCATCAGGGCTCATACCGCAAGCTAGCATATGTCCGTGATCTCTGTAGGTAGTTATAACCTGATCACCGTCTCTAATACACATTTGAAGACCTACAACAACAGCCTCCTGACCTATGTATAGATGACAGAAACCTCCTATTTGACCTAACCCGTATGACTGCCCGGCCTTTTCTTCAAATCTTCTTATTAAAAGCATTTTCTTGTATGCTTCAATTGCATCAGATTTAGATAGTTTTCTGTTGTTTTTTTTAGTTTTATTTATCATAAATAAAGTACTTAATATTGATATTATATATATATAATTACTACAAATATACAAAATTGACAAAAATTAGAATGATCGTTCGATTTTTGTTAATTAAATTATTTAATTATAATAATTTCATCTGGATGAGCGTAATATAGTATTTTTTTAGCCTTCTCTTGTAACATATCAGCGTCTATATTTTTCTCCAATAAGGATATATGTTTTTCTAACAAAAGCCTTTCCTCCTTAACTGAGGCCAAATCAACATGCAATGCATTTAACTGACTCTTGAGAATTGCATTTTTGGATAGTCCCGAGTCGCCGATAAAAGTGTGATAGGAAATGTACCCGAGAAAAAAAACTAACAATAATGGCAGTAATAGAGTCGAGGCATATTTTTTTAATTTGAGGAATAACATAAATATTTTGTATTAGATAAATTTTAATATTTAATTAAATATATTTACTAAATTCACTCCTGCCAGGATAGTAACATCTGTCACCAAGCTCTTCTTCAATTCTTAATAATTGATTATATTTCGCTGTGCGGTCTGATCGTGACAGAGAACCAGTTTTTATCTGACCTGCATTAGTCGCAACTGACAAATCGGCAATTGTAGTATCTTCTGTTTCACCGGATCTATGTGATATGACACAAGAATAATCATGGCTCTTTGCTATATTAATTGCATTTAGTGTTTCTGTAAGTGTTCCTATTTGGTTAACCTTAATGAGTATTGAATTTGCAATATTCGCATTTATTCCTTTTAAGAACCTTTTCTCATTAGTAACAAACAAATCATCACCTACTAACTGACACTTGCCGCCGATTGAACTTGTTAATTTTTTCCAGCCATCCCAATCATCTTCAGACATAGCATCTTCTATTGATATTATTGGGTAATCTTTAATTAATTGTTCATAAAAATTGATCATACCTTCAACGGTTTCTGCATCTCCATGAGGTTCTATTTGATACTTACTATCTTCAAAGAATTCACTGGAGGCAGCGTCTAACGCAAGAAAAATATCTTTACCGCTAGTATAGCCAGCATCAGAAATTGACTTGATAATAATTTCTATTGCATCTTTTGTACTTGCAAGATTTGGAGCGAAGCCACCTTCATCACCAACAGATGTCCCGAGTGATTTTGATTTGAGATTTTCCTTCAGATATTTAAATACTTCAGCACCCGCCCTCAGAGACTCCCGGAATGAATTAAATTTAGCGGGAATTATCATAAATTCTTGTATGTTGATTGGATTATCTGCATGTGCACCTCCATTCAAAATATTCATCATCGGTACTGGTAATTTAAAATCTTTACTATCTGCTAGATACTCGTACAGTTTTTTATTTTCATAAATTGAAGCTGCTTTTGCAATTGCGATAGATACAGCCAATATTGCATTTGCACCAAGTCTGCTTTTATTTTCTGTGCCATCTAATTCAACTAACATTTTATCAATATCCGACTGGTTGAGTGGACTTAAGCCAATTAGGGATTCATTAATCTCGGTATTGATGTTGTTAACAGCTTTCATTACACCCATACCTTTATATCTATCATCGCCGTCTCGTAATTCTACAGCCTCATGTATTCCAGTTGAAGCTCCAGAAGGTACAGAATATCGTGACTGAACACCGTTATCTAAAGTTACATCTGCTTCAACCGTAGGGTTTCCCCTACTGTCTAATATCTCACGACCCATTATCTTTGATATTTTTGCCACTCTTTCACCTATTTTAATTGAAATTTTTCGATAAATTATCAAATTGTATTAATTTTTTCGCGAGCAAATGAAATTCATCTAGATCAAGCTGATTATCCCCATCTGATATTGCAGCAGGTGGATTATTATGAACTTCAGCGAATACAGCAGAGACGCCAATTGAAACGGCTGCGGTTGATAATGACTCTATAAATTCCTTTTGACCACTACTACTCTCTCCACCACCTGGCAATTGGACTGAGTGTGTAGCATCAAAAATTATTGGAAAATCAAGTTTTTTCATAATTTCGATTGAACGGAAATCTACAACTAGATTGTTGTAACCAAAACTATGCCCTCTTTCGGTTAGGCATATATTAGTATTTGATTGGGAAAGTATTTTTTCTGCTGAGTATTTTATATCCCATGGTGACATAAATTGAGATTTTTTAATATTCACAGGTTTCTGCGTATTTGCTGCAGCTAAAATTAAGTCTGTTTGCCTCGCAAGGAAGGCAGGTATTTGTATAACATCGACATAGTCTTTAACAATATCACACTGCTCAGGTTCATGCACATCCGTTAATATTGGTAGCTCAGTTTCTGCTTTAATTGCCGTAAATATATCCAATGAGCTACTTAAACCAATGCCTCTTTTCGATTTAATACTCGTTCTATTTGCTTTATCAAAAGAGCATTTAAATATAAGCCCTACTCCAAGTTCAGTTGATATTTTCTTTAAACTATGCGCCATTGATAATGAATGTGCCCTAGACTCCATTGCACATGGACCTGCTATAAAAACTAAAGGGCCATTATTTGATATTTCTAGCTTATCTATTTTTATTGAGCTCAATATAACTCTCCTTTTTAAAATATGTGTACAAACCTCTCATCTACCGTTAGTCCAATATTATCATTTATTTTGACAGAGGGTATACCGGGAACAGTAATTTTTACAATATCTTCTGAATCTATTGGACTTAGTTGAATTCGTGTATTTTCACCTGTAAAGTCAATCTGCTTTACAATATAACAATTTTTTTTTGAAGGTTCTGTTAAGTTAAATGCTTGATCCCTTATAAGCACCTTTACTTCATTACCCTCGTCAATATTCGTAACGCTAAACTCCCCAAAAGGAGTTTGCGCTTTTTTACTTTGTATCCTTGTTTTATATGTATTTACATTCGAGAATGTGCTTACTGTATAGTCATTTACGGGTTGAAAAATTAATTCATCATTAGAACCAATTTGGATTATCTTCCCATCTTTCATTAGAGCAATTCTATCCCCCATAAGCATTGCTTCTTCTGGATCGTGAGTAACTAAAATTATAGCAGATTCACTATTTCTTAAAACAGATATTGTTTCCTCTCTAATATATTCTCTTAATGACCTATCCAAGCCCGAAAATGGTTCATCCATAAGGAGTATTATAGGCTCTGGAGCGGTCGCCCTTGCAAGGGCGACTCTTTGCTGTTCACCACCTGATAACTCATGTGGATATTTGTCGGAATATTGTATAAGACCAAGATCGGTCAGCACTTTATCAATTTTTAATCTTTTTTGTTGCTTGCTTAAATCTTTTAGCCCATATGCAATATTTTGATACACAGTCATGTGAGGAAATAATGCATAGTCTTGGAAAATAAGACTGATTGGCCTAGACTCTGGTGGCATATTAATCTTACCTGATGAAATAGGTTCTTCATTGATATAAATTTCACCTAAATCCTGCTTATCTAAACCGCTCAATACTCGTAACAATGAGGTCTTGCCACAGCCAGAGTCACCTAAAAGACACAAAACTTCACCTGGGAAGAGACTAAATGAGACGTCATCAAGTATCTTATTATTACCATTTCTCCATGATAAAGAATTTACGCGTAATCTTGGCGCACACAAGTAATTTACAATTTTTTTCATAACTTATTTATTATCCATTCATGTGTTATCTTCATAACCAGAGAGTAGACCTTCTCGTCTGAGCTCGCTTAGATTTGGCAGGTCATTTATATCACCAAGATTAAAATCTAAAAGAAATTTTTTTGTTGTTCTATACACTAATGGACGACCCGGAACATTTTTTTTTCCGGAAATTTCAATCCAATTATATTCAAGCAGAATATCCAACGAACCCTTACTTGAGGATACCCCCCTTATCTCCTCAATCTCAGATCTTGTTGTGGGCTGATGATAAGCAATTATGGCGAGTGTTTCTTTCGCCGCTTTCGAGAGATCACGTGTTTCTTCAAATTCATCCACTAGGGCAGCCTTGATCATCGGTGAGGTTTTAAAGACACAATAATTATCGTTATATTCAAAGTTCACACCCCGATTATCATAATGCGCTCTAAGTTTATCCATTAGCTCATGTAGGTAAGCTCTATCGGATTTTGAGATTTTAGTTAGTAGATATTCTATATGAATTGGCTCTCTACTCGCGAAAACTATTGCCTCGATAATATGCAAATCATCGAATTCAGCTGCAGTGTCATTATTTAAAACTCTAACATTTGATTTGAGACCAAGTTTTTTTAAGAAATTTTTTTTCATATTGTCTAATCGCTACCTATTTTTTTAACAAGGATTTCACCAAACTGTTTCTCTTGTTTTGTGTATGCTTTTTGTTCGTTTACCATATCTAACAGAACACTGAAGGCACTAGCAGCGACACTTCTATCATTTTCGATATGTTTATTTTTACTTACAAGTCGGAAAAAGTTCGCCCAGCCTGATATCCTCTTGAAAATATTAGAAAGAAAATTTTTTGCGTTATCCAATGCAAGATAATCTAATTTAAATATTGACATCGACTCCAGCACTCTATCATCTTGCCTGCTAATATACGATCTTATGAGATCGAAAGTAGACGCATTATAAATTAGTTTAGTAACCTCATCAAACTCCTCCGGTACCCCCCTTAAGAGCATATCTCTATTTACGATTGGCCTATCAAATAACAAAAGTGAGGCAGTTTTCATTGCATCCAGGCGCTGCATTCTATGCCTAAGTTGCCCTGCTAATTCTTCAGCGGTATACTCATCTTGCTCATCAATTGGTTCATCAGGTAACAACAATTTACTCTTAAGATAAGCAAGCCAAGCAGCCATTACTAAATAATCAGCGGCTATATCTATTTTTAAAGCTGTTTGACTGTTGATATAGTTTATGTACTGCTGCGCTAATTCAAATACGGAGATTTCCTTTAGGTCGACTTTCTGACTTCGCGCCAAGCTAAGCAAAAGATCAATTGGGCCTTCGAACCCCCCGATATCTATTATTAAATGATTTTTTACTTCTAGAACGTTACTCACTATTCAAGAGCCCACATTAATATTATTATTCTTCAATATAGAGTAGTATTCGTCAAAAACATTATCAATATTTTGAAAATCCTCATCTTTCTGCGCGGATTTAAAATGATTCACGCCCAAATCAATGATATTCGACTCTATTTGTTCAACTTTATGCAGAAATTTTATAAAATTTTCATTATTACCAGAACAATCTAATACAAGATCACAGCCAGCATTATAGGCTTCTAGAACTCTTGATTCGTGATTACCTTCCAGGGCTTGCATATTAATATCATCTGTAATAATTAAGCCATCAAAGCCAATATTAGATCGAATCATTTTAATGGCTTTTTTTGAAATGGTTACTGGACAATCAGATATTGATGTGAACTTAATATGCGCTGTCATAGCAATCGGCATATTATTAAATTTAATAAATGGAGCAAAATCATTATTGATTAGCTCTTCAATTGGATCATCTATAGTTGGTAATTCAATATGACTATCAAGACTTGCTCTCCCATGTCCTGGGATATGCTTTAGTATTGGAACAATAGCACCTTGTTGAAATCCCTTAATCATCTCATTGGCAAGTTG
Organism: uncultured OCS116 cluster bacterium; assembly: GCA_902613795.1. Classification (GTDB taxonomy): domain Bacteria; phylum Pseudomonadota; class Alphaproteobacteria; order Rhizobiales; family TMED25; genus TMED25. The sequence goes on along the minus strand of CACMIP010000006.1, from coordinate 12,915 downwards.
ATGGACTATATTTATATCTGATGAAAAAATTCGCTCGACAAGAATATTACTTGTATTTCGATATCTAATATCAACACATGGCGCACAATTTATATCGACTCCTACATTGACCAGATCATTAGAAATTAGCCTTCCAACAAGATAAGACAATCTAGTTGCGGCTTTGGAAGATTTTACGTAGAGATCACCAATTTTTCTATAAGAAGGATAGCGTTTCCAGTGTGGGATATCTAATCTTTGAACCTTTCCACCCTCTTGATCTATGAGGATATGTATATCCCCCCTAACCTTTTCTTTTACTTCATTTATTAATTTTTTTAATTGGACTTTGTCGACTATATTACGCTTGAATAGTATTAACCCATATGGGTTTATCTCATTCAGAACACTCACTTCAGATTCGGATAAACTGTATGAGCTTATACCAAGAACTAATGGGGTTATGAGCATAAGTTTTCTACTCTAACTCCACAACTATACAGCCTTCAAGACCATCATCCCTCATCGATGAACATAGTCTTTTGGCTTCTGATCTGCTGTCAAAGGGGCCGATACGTAATTTGTACCATGTACCCAGACTACCAAGGTTTTCTTGCTTTATCAGATTTTTATGTGAATTATTGCTCCTACTCAGTAGAGTACTATAATTTAATAGCAAACTTTCATAGAATTTATTTGCCTCCAGTCTTGAATTTACAGAGGAAACTTGAACACCATAGTATATTTTCTTGAATTCCACTGATTCCGAAATCGGGCTACTATCAAAATCGTCCATAATTACTGACTTTATATCGCTAACAAATAGATCCTCGGGTTTATCTTGAGGATATATTGGTCCCGCAATCTCTAATTTTTGAAACCCTAAATCATTAGGAATTACTTTATCATCAATCATGGTTACGAGTACTTCACTATCGACAATATTATTAGTAAAAATTTCACTATTCCGCAGAAGGGATTCCAAATCTATAGGATCTAAGTAGGACGCATCGCTATTAAAATCATCAGTTATTAGATTCTTATTGGCTTTATTATCTATTGCTGCGAAGCTTGTTAATTGACTATCAGGACTTTCAATATAAAAATTTTTTTTAAGATCTTCATCTATAATTATGAAGTTATCATCTAGCAAAACATACTCTTTTAAAGTTGGTTGCTTTTCATAAATACCATAGGTTTGGTTTGTTGGACTTTGTGGATCTAGTAATTTAATAGCTTCCATGATAAAATCATCATCGCTGTTATACTCGATAATATTTTCGTTATACTCAAAAGACAGTGATTGCTCTGCCCTATCTAATTCAGAGCCATCTAAATATGATTGATCCACAATCTGATGGTCAGCATTTATATCATTATTTGGATAGACAATTTTAGTATGAACATTTAAGTCATTGTTATCAACTGTCGCCACATTATCAGGGTAGGTTTTATAAGGAAACTGACTATCTTTGTAAATATAATAAACACCATCATCATAGCTTAAATAATAGATAAGTAACCCAATGAGGGTAATCGTTAAGGCTGCTAAAGTTAATTTTGTATTACCGAATAAATATTTCATGCAATCTTCTTTTTACATCCTTTCTGGATAGCTTACACCCAAAATATCGAGACCTCTTTCAATGATTTGCGAGACTAAATAAATAAAGGATAAACGCTGTAAAGTTTTTTTATCATCATTAGTTATAAACCTCATATTCTCATTATCATTTCCAAGATTCCATAGCGCATGGAAATCAGATGCCAACTCATATAAATAATAGGCAATTCTATGAACATCATTTGTAACAACAACATTTTTTAATAGCGCCGGAAAGTATGACATTTTCTTTATTAAATTAATCTCTTGTATATGATTTAACATATTGAAATCTATTTCTAAATTATTGAAATTGCTTATAAAATCGTAATTATTTTCATCATTCCAGTTCCTAATTACTGAGTGAATTCGGGCATAGGCATATTGAACATAAAAAACTGGATTTTCTTTTGATTTATCACATACCTTAACAAAATCAAAATCTAAGGGCGCATCTGACTTTCTGTATAGCATCATAAATCTTACTGGATCTGACCCAACTTCATTAACAACCTCACCAATTGTGACATAGTCATTATTTCTTTTAGACATCTTTACAGGTTTATTATCGCGAAATAATTTAACTAATTGACATAAAACGACCTCCACTCCTGCCTGACCATCGGACAGAGCTGAAACTGCCCCTTGTAATCTTTTTACATACCCAGCATGATCTGCGCCCCAAATATTTATCAATTTTGAAAATCCACGTGATAGTTTATTCTGGTGATAGGCGATGTCAGAAGCAAAATAAGTGTGCGAGCCATCTTCTTTTGACACGGCTCGATCTATATCATCACCAAACATGGTAGAAGCAAATATGTCTTGCTCCCGCTGCTCAAGATTAATATCCTCTTGATTTTTTGGAAGTGGTAACTTACCCCAATATATATATTTTTTTCCTTTTAAGTATTCAATTGTTTTTGAGATTGCATCATTTGCCAACAAGGAAGCCTCTGAAAAAAATATATCATGTTTAATGTTCACTTTATTTAAGTCTTGCTTTATTAAATTTAGAATGTAGTTTATGGCGCAATCTTTTATGATGATGTTGTGGTTAGTTTTTTTAAAGAGTGAGTCCTGATATTTTTCAAATAACTCACTCGCTATGTCATTAATATATTGTCCATTATATGTTACATCTTTTTCATTTGAATTAATTGATGCTTTTTCTCTATATTTACTTTCTACCGAATAAACTAGCTGTTCAATTTGACCGCCTGCGTCATTCACATAATATTCTCTTGTGACATCAAAGCCCATCTTGTCATATAATGAGGCTATAACATCACCTATGATAGCCCCTCTACAGTGGCCTATATGCAGTGGGCCAGTTGGATTTGCTGAAACATACTCAACATTTACTTTTGATCCATTCCCAATATTCTCAAAACCATAATCTACTAAATTAGATTTCATGTAACCCAAAGTTTGATGCCAAAAAGACTCATCGAGATACAGATTGAGAAATCCAGGTCCAGCAATCTTAATATCTTTTATGAATAGCTCTTTTTTATCTTTTTCAAATCCATTAACTAAAATTTCTGCCAGTTTAATAGGGTTCATCCTCAAAGATTTTGCATGCATCATTGCAAAATTTGTTGTGAGATCGCCATGTTCGGAATTATTTGTAATTTCAAAGAATGTTTGGTTATGATTATATTCCATCAACCCCTTTGCAAATTCCTTATTATGCGCAAGGACTACTTCTAGCAATTTTTGATTAAATATTTCGGTTGTTATAGTACTCATTATTTCTTCAAAAGTTCTTTATATTGTTCATCTGCATAATTATCAGTCATACCAGAAATAAAATCACAAATAATACGATTTATATTTATTGGATAATCTTTACTTGAATTTAATTTTAAAGGTAATTTATTTAAATTTTCTTTATAGAAAAAAAATAGTCCCTTAATTACTTCTTCAGTATAATTTGAGTGATCTAAAATCAACTTACTCTGATACATATTCGCTGAGAGAAATCTTCTTATGTTGGAAATCTGTTCAGTCATATAGTCTGATAAAGAAATAATTGTACTTCTATATTTGACAACATCATGATGATTTTTAATTTTATTAAAGTTGATTGTTTTTGAACTTTCTTCAACAATATCAATTATGAATGAATTTATTAGATTTCTCTTTAATTCATGAGTAAGCCGAGAGCTTTCAATACCAGGATATTCAGACCGAATCTTGTCTAAGTGTTTTTTTATCAAGTCTATCTCACTTAAATCATCTAAGGTGAATAAATTAGCGCGTATTCCATCATCAATATCATGACAATTATAGGCTATATCATCGGAAATTGCCGCTATCTGCGCTTCTAACGACGATTGAGTTGTAAGATTTATATTATAATTGGATTGAAATTTTTGGTGAAAAATATAGTCACTTTTAACTACCGGACCACCATGCTTTAATACCCCTTCCAATGTCTCATATGTTAGGTTTAACCCATCAAAAGCACCGTATTTTTGCTCTAGTTTTGTAATAATTCTAAGTGTTTGAATATTATGATTAAATCCATTATTTCCATGTTTAAGCATTATATCATTGAGAATGCCCTCTCCAATGTGGCCAAATGGAGGATGGCCCAAATCATGCGCTAGTGAAATTGCTTCGGTGAGGGCTTCATCAAGCTGCATTATTGAACTAATTGATCGTGCTATTTGTGAAACTTCAAGGCTATGCGTTAATCTGTTTCTAAAATGGTCTTGATTATTGGATAGAAAAAAAACTTGTGTTTTATGAGCCAGCCTCCGGAAAGCATTTGAATGCAAAACTCTATCTCTGTCCCTTTGAAAAGCTGAACGGAAATCTTCCTTCTCTGGGCTGAGCCTCTTATAATTGTACTCTTTTTTAAATCCAATTTTATTGAAACTGTTCATTATCTTTATTATAATTATATGTATAGGACTTTAATATATTTATTTTCGGAGTTTATACAATTATGAACGAGATCGAGATTACTGATTTTGCTGCGAAACACATACTAAAACTAATTTCCACCGAAACCGAGAATGACGCGTTAAGAATAGAAGTAAAAGGTGGTGGCTGCTCTGGCTTCCAGTACGAATATAGCTTAACAAATGAAATGGAACCAGGTGATCTTGAATTTAAACACAATGGTGCAAGGGTCCTAGTTGATAATATATCGATCAATTATCTGAAAGGGTCAACGATCGATTACGCAGACAGTCTAATCGAATCATCATTCAAAATAACAAACCCAAATGCCTCCTCCTCTTGTGGTTGTGGCGTCAGCTTCACCATATGAAATTAAAAATCTCATCTTGGAATGTTAATGGCATTAGAGCCAGGATAGAAGAAATACCAAAATGGTTGAAAGAGTATGATCCCGATATACTTTGCCTAAATGAGACGAAATGTTTAAATGAGGACTTTCCAAGTAATATTTTTGAAGAACTTGGTTATAATCTCTACCTTAATGGCCAAAAATCTTTTAACGGTGTTGCCATATTTTCCAAATATGAATTAACGGATATTGATTTTCACTTGTATCCTGGTTCAGATGATGAACAGGCACGGTTTATTGAGGCAAAATTAAATATCCCGGATAATCCAACAATCATAATAAACTGTATTTATCTTCCAAATGGAAACCCTTACCCATCTGAGAAATTCGACTATAAGTTAGAATGGATGGAACAACTATTTAACAGGGCAAAACAAAATATGTCCACAGAACTACCCTATATTATTCTTGGTGATTTTAATGTTATTCCAACAGAAAGTGATGTTTACGATCATACAAATTGGCTTGATGATGCATTATTTCGGATTGAAACCAAAAAAAAATACCGTCAATTAATCAATTTAGGACTTTATGACGCTTTTCTTTTGGAGAAGAAAACTATGGTGGAGTATACCCATTGGGACTACCAGGGGGGCGCTTGGGATAAAAATCATGGGGTCAGGATTGATCATATACTACTATCACCCGCAGCATGCTATACATTTAATAACATGCGAACACACACAAATGTGAGAGGCTCTGAAAAACCTTCAGATCATGTACCCGTATCAGCGGAATTTATATTAGCATAAAAATACATTTACATTGTATATCAGAATGTTACGTTGTATACAAATAATATGAATTTTATTGTACGAACATTTCTATATTCACTCCTCGCACTACCATTACTAGGAGCAACTGGTCATGCCGCCGATGCGCCTGCTGTGGATATCACTGAGAATAATGGAAAAGAACTAAAATTTGGTGTCACAATACCAAATTTAAAAATATCCAACTCTATTGGCTTAACAGTTGATGACAATGCCTTCAATTTTTTTTCACACGAAGATGACGGAGATGTGATCATTGATGAGCCCTCTGTGTCAGTCTCTCACGAGGGAAAGTTTGATATTACATTCATAACCGGTTCACAAAAGGAAAACTTTGACTTCCAGACTTCTAACGAGGGTAATTTCGATTACCTAGACTTAATTCCTGTATCTGGAGTATCATCACTGGGTTCAATTGAACTTCCTGACCGGGGTCTTCTAACTGTGGTCACCGAATCAGATTTAAGTGTTTTAACATTTAATCACCTTTGGGATTTGTCTGAATTAAATTTAAATGGAAATGAATTATTACAGCAATTAGACTCACAATTTGAAACAAGGCTTGGCTTCAGATCTAACATTAGTCATTACTCTTCAGGATGGGACTATGACGCTATTGGCTATGCAAATAGCAGCTCCAGTGATTCGGTTAGTGTATTTTCTGTTGGACCAATGCTCAGATTAGAGTCTGATCAGGGATCCCTCAACGAGAATACTGATGTTTATTATAAAGCTGATATTTCAGCTCTACTTTCCAAAGAAAGTATGCAAGCTGAACAAAATTTCAGGGGTTCCATAAACAAATACACTGCAGACGATGATAGAGTTACTGTGGCGGGAATAATAAACTTAGCTGTTGGAATGAATAATCAACTAGAGTCAGGTGCGGTGATCTCTTTATCCGGATCGATTGATATAAGGAATGACCTACCATTTATATCAAAACCAATATGCACGACTGGTATGGACTGCAATAGTGCCGAATACGTGGCTCAGGCGGAGGCGGCCCATCTAGATTCACGGATTACTGTTTCACCCTCTGTAAATCTATCCTTCATGTATGATTTTTAAATTACTGCGTATCAATTAGCTCAATTTAATAAACTTTTCTTTTGAGTGCTCTAATTCATTTTTTTGGTTTGTTAGATCCTCTTTGATAGCCTTTTGTTTTTCAATTACATCATGCGGTGCATTATCAAGGAACTGTTTATTCTCTAATTTTTTATCAACAATTGCCAAATCATCTAAAATCTTTCTCAATTCTTTATCGAGTCTTGCGAGCTCCTCTTCTGTATTTACTACACCTTCTAAGTCTAGCCCAAAACCTATGTCAGATATACTAAATTGGATGGCGTTATCAGGTATTGTATCAACATACTCAATATTAGATAGTCTTGCCATCCTTTGGATTTTAATATTATTCTCAACTAGCACATTGATGTAATCATTTGTATCATTCAAAACTAAGAGTTTTATTTTATTTGAAGGTACAACTCTTAACTCAGATCGGATCGATCTGATTTCAGTAATGGTATCTATTAAAAAATTTATGACTGATTTTGATTGAACTGTGTCGTTGGTGACCAAACTAGGCCAGTTTGAGGTAACCAGTAACTCTTGTTCCTCTGTGTAAATACTATTTAACTCTTCGGTTACAAAAGGCATAAAGGGATGACAAATTTTGAGTAAATTGAGATAGGTATAAATAAGCGTTTGCTTTGTCTCGATTGAGCCATTGCCCGATTGAGTCATGTCATCTTTTATAATCTCAATGTACCAGTCACAAAATAGGTGCCAGGTGAATGAATATATTTCTGCCGAAGCATCATTGAAACGAAATTTATCAAGCGCTTGACTTACGTTCATATTTAAATTGTCTAACTCTCCAAGTATCCATTTATTTTGGTCCTGCTTAACAGTTTTTGGATCGAAATTTGTATCTAGAATAATATTGTAAGTTGATATGAAACGTGCCGCATTCCAAATTTTTGTAATAAAATTTCTATAACCTTCAACGCGTGACTCAGCTAATTTTATATCTCGGCCCTGTGCAGCCATTGACGAAAGAGTGAATCTTAGAGAGTCTGCACCATATTTCTCAATCAGGCTTAACGGATCTATCACATTACCTTTCGATTTTGACATCTTTTGACCTTCTTCGTCTCTGACAAGTGCGTGTATGTATATCGTATGAAAAGGGACATCATCGGTTAAATAGAGACCCATCATCATCATTCGTGCGACCCAGAAGAAAATAATATCGAAACCGGTGACCAACACATCAGTGTTGTAGTACTTCTCAAACTCAGGTGTTTTTTCTGGCCATCCCAAGGTACTGAAAGGCCATAATGCGGATGAAAACCAAGTATCTAAGACATCTTCATCCCTTACGAGATCAGTATCCTTACCGTAATGTTTGTATGCCTTTTCTTTAGCCTCACTTTCGTCCATGGCCACAAAGAAATGGTTATCAGGGCCATACCATACAGGTATTTGATGCCCCCACCATAGCTGTCTGGATACGCACCATGGCTGTATGTTATCCATCCACTCAAAATAAGTCTTTTCCCAATTCTTTGGAACAAATTGTGTTTTCTTATCTTTGACAGCTTTAATGGCTTTTTTTGATAATTCTTTTGCATCAACATACCATTGATCTGTTAAATATGGTTCTATTATTACGCCGGATCTATCCCCATGCGGAACATTATGGAGATGTTTTTCGGTCTTTATAAGCGATCCCTCAGCCTTAAGGTCTGAGAGAATTTCTTTTCGCGCACTGAACCTCTCAAGTTTTTGATATTTTTTTGGGATAAAATCATCATCGACAAGATGTCCGCTTTTATCCAATATATTGAGCATTTCAAGGTTATTTCTCTTCCCCACTTCAAAGTCATTAAAATCATGAGCTGGTGTTATCTTAACCGCACCCGTCCCTTCATCCATCTTCGCGTAATCATCTCCAATTATTGGAATAACACGACCCGAGAGAGGAATAATCGCCATTTTACCAATTAGCATATTATGTTTTTTGTCTTTTGGGTTAACTGCTATTGCCGTGTCACCAAGCATTGTCTCAGGACGTGTAGTCGCAATAGTGATAAATTTAGATTTATCATCTTGTAGTGGATATTTTATATACCAGAGATTACCCTCTATCTCTATTTGTTGAACCTCAAGATCGGATATTGCAGTCTCAAACTTTGTATCCCAATTAACAAGTCTCTGATCTTTATACAATAATCCGTCTTCGAATAATTTATTAAACACATAAAGAACAGCTTTACTCAAACCCTCATCGAGGGTAAACCTCTCTCTTTCCCAATCACAGGATGAGCCCAGACGCTTTAATTGATTAATTATTTGACCACCCGATTCCTCTTTCCACTTCCAAATCTCATTGACAAATTCATTTCGCCCAAGGTCTTCTTTTCTTAAATTCTTTTCGCTATCAAGCTTTCGTTCAACAACCATTTGTGTAGCAATACCGGCATGATCAGTGCCAGCTTGCCATAATACGTCTTTTCCTTGCATACGGTTAAATCTAATGAGTATATCTTGAAGTGTATTATTTAGGGCGTGACCCATATGCAAGTTACCGGTAACATTTGGTGGTGGTATTACAATACAGTAGGTTTCCCTTTGATTGTTTATATCAGTAGATGCAGAAAAACAATTCGACTCTTCCCATTGTGAGTAAATTCTCTTTTCTATATCTTGATGTATATATTTCTTTTCCATTACTTGTACTGCAGGGTGTTAATTTTACTGGGTTAGTTTACCTATTTTATTTAATAGAAGATAATGCGCCTTCTGTTTTGAATTCATAATTTGAGCCATGCTTATCAAATGCTCATTATACTCAATTTGACTATCATAAATATCAAGCTTTGATGCGGATCCAACATTATAACTTTCTTTATTGATTTCAATATCTTTTTCGTATATTTCTTTTTGATTATTTTCAATTTCATATTCTGTGTTGAGCAACTCTATTTGATCGAGCAGACTATTTATTTCCCTTTTGAGAGTGTTGATTTGGTCCTTCAGAATTTTATCATTTCTAATTATGTCAAGATCAATATTAGACTCTTTGATATTCACTTCCTCGGATTCATATAACGGTATACTAATGCTTCCAATAATAGAGTACTCATCCGCTTGACCAGCGGAGTCCGTTGCATCCCAATTTCTGCTAAATCCTGCTTCTAAATCTACTTTTGGTAAGTTAGCTGATCTTTCAATCATCTTGCTATGCTCTAGAATTTTTAAATAAATCTGACTGGACTTGATTGAAGGGTTATTGTTGATGGCAAATTCAATTAATGCCTCCGAAGATAAATCAAGATTTCTATCCATGAAGTCTGGATACTTATTTGTACTTGGAACAGTACTCAAATAATCCAAGAGCTGGTCCTCCTGATTGGAGATTGAAATCTGAATCTTGTTGAGACTGAATTTATATTTTGAATATTCAAGTTTTGCTTTTTCTAGCTCAATATCTGAAATATCGCCTGAGTTATGTTGTTGCACTTTGAAATCTAAATTATTTTTTGAGAGTTTTAAGCTTTTTTCTGTCAGATTATATGACTGCCTAAGGTGAATTAAATCCAGGTAGGAATTTATAGACTCCAGGTAGACATTTTGTTTTAATGTCTCAAATAGATAGTTTGCATGAAGGGATAGATCATTAGCCTGTATTATAGAGTATTTTGTTTTATAACCATCGAATAAATTTTTTGACATTGTAAGACTTATATTTCTTGGATTGAAAGATGCTTCACTACTATCTGTTTCTTGATGTTTTGCACCAACAAATCCAGATAGTGAAATAGATGGATCATTATTTTTCTTTGCAAGCTCAATATCGTTTTGGAATTTTTTAAGGTATTCATAGTCAGCCTGAATAACTAGACTATTATCATTTGTGATGGTCATAAGCTCACTGATTGATAGTGAATAGGTGTTTTCTGGCTTGAACAGGAAAAGGGAAATAACAACAATAAATTTTTTGAAAATATGATTCATATTTTTAATATATCAGGATTTTAAATAAAGGGAACAACACTATAATGCTTTAAAAAGCAAACTCACTCTTGCGTATAAAGTCTTTTGATATGTAAGGTACGGTAATTTCAAAATGATTAATTTGGTTCACATAATTATCAGCTTTTTTTAAGATGACCATGTAACCAATTTGGTCTTCCCTTTTTATTGTAACTATTTTGCCACCATCTTTTACTTGATCGATTATTGCTTGAGGTACTAAATCCACTGATCCATTAATAAATATTGCATCAAAGAGATCTTTCTTTTTGTATCCGTCTTTCAGGTTTCCATGATGAAACTTTATATTTTCAATACCTAGTTTTTTAATATTATCTTTTGCTATATCGACCAATTCTTCATGTTGCTCTAGCCCATCAACTGTTTTACAGATTTTTGATAAGATTGCGGATGAGTATCCCGTCAAGCAACCAATATCAAGCACACTCTCATGTTTTCTAATATCAGCAATCTGTATCATTTTTGCATGTACTGCGGCAGATAAATAATATCTACTCTCAAATTTCTTTTTCTGATTAAGGTGTAAAATATTATCTGTGTAAATTGCAGATTCTAATATAAATTGACCAAAGTTCTCTCTAGGGAGTGTGGCGAAAGCGTCTAAAATTGTGGGATTTGTTACAGCAAATGGTTTTATTTGGTTGTTTACCATATTTAAACGCATGCTGTTAAAATCTGTCATCGTATACCACTTCTATAAAAATTATTCTTTAGATATATATTTTTTTTCAACCTTAAACAATCATAAATATATGATTTAATTCATTAATAACAAGGTGGCCAGAGTCAGTCTATATCTAGATTTTTTTATTTGTACAGAACATGTTTTTATATTAATTTGAAATCAATTGTGAGGGCCACGTGGCCGAACGGTTAGGCGCGGGTCTGCAAAACCCTTTAATCCGGTTCGACTCCGGACGTGGCCTCCAAATTGTAATTGCATTTATAGTGTATAAAATCTATAAATACATTATTCCGGAGTAGCTCAGTGGTAGAGCAGTTGACTGTTAATCAATTGGTCGGGGGTTCGAATCCCTCCTCCGGAGCCACACTAAAAAGCATAATAAATACAGTTACTTACGTAACAATATTGAGGTATTTACTTATGCAAAAAAACACACAAAAAATGGGTAAAAATGGCCAAACTGCCAAAATGACTGCCAAAATGGTTTGGTTATTTTTGGTCGTTGGGTCCGAAAAAAGACGAGACTGCCATTTTTGGTTTGGTAGGCAAGTTGACTGTTTTTCCACAATGTTTAAAAAATGCACGCGTAACCGTTGGTCAGTTTAAAGTTGACGATAGTGTGAAAATCCTAAATTAAACAATAACTCCATTAATATGCCAATGTTATTTTTTGAACTTACTAATTAAATGGTGTACTGCATATATAAATATGAAAAAAGCGCTAGCATAAATAAAGTTTTCCCAATCATCAAACTCATACCGCGCACAATAACCTTCAGCAACACCAAAGAATTCCTTTCTTATTTTACAACCCTCAACTGTACGAAAATGTTTAAAAAATGTATCAATAATTATAAGACGGAAAAAAAAAGCGAGATAGACTAGCCAAATTAGAGTTAAAATTAACCGCTTACTTCCTCCGGTTATTTTTTTTATATTGTTCGCTATCTTCGGATTTACAAGTGGCATTAATTATCCCTCTATATATGAAAGTATACCGTCAAGTTATATAATCTCATTCACGCCTTGTTTCTTCAGTATTAAGTTTGATGAATGCAAATATTGTTGCTAGAACAAAATATAGCCAAATAGGTATGTTGAGGAAAAAATTTAGAATCTTATCCAACCCTTCTAAGCGCGAGTCAGACTCTGGTATGATATTTGATAGTGAGAACCCTTCAAAGGATCCCTCGGACAAAAAATATATGGATTCTAAGGCCAATATAGCTATAACTGTAAAAAATGAATATCTAGACAAACGAAGATATTTCGCATGAGCCGGTTCTTTCAATCTTTCTTCAACATAGGTTTTAAATTTTCTATTGAAGTTTCTATCCACTTGTGTTCGAAGGCCAACCAAAACAAACCAAACAAAGATTATATAAATCCAAGTTAGAACTTCACCTTCGTATAAATCAGGTAGTTCCACTAATTTGTGATGAATTAAAAACACAATAAACACAGACAGAATAAAAGTAAAAAAAGA
>CACMIP010000005.1 GCA_902613795.1 uncultured OCS116 cluster bacterium | reverse complement strand
TGATTCATTACAAGCCTATGCTTTTAGCGATAATATTTCTTTGTATTTCAGATGTACCAGCACCAATCACAGATAAACGGGCGTCTCTGAAAAATCTTTGAATTGGATATTCCATACAAAATCCATACCCACCATAGATTTGCATAGCGTGCTCCGTTATCTTTGTATAAGACTCACTTGTATATAACTTCAATATTGCTGCCTCATGACGACTTGCCTTATCTTCGTTTATTGAAGTTGCAAATTTATAAAAGAGTAATCTTGATAATTCTATCATAACTTTCATATCCGCAAGTTTATGTGAGATTGCTTGAAATTTCCCAATCGGTCTATCAAACTGTTCACGAGATTTTGCATATTGAAGTGCAAGATCAAAGCAAGCCGATGCAGCGCCAGTTCTTGCCGCTGACAGACACAATCTTTCATACCAAAGACATGAATCACAGATCTGCCAACCGCCACCGATTTCACCAATTATATCATCTTTAGATACCTCAACATCATTATAAAATACTTGAGTTGTACCAATTGAGCGGTGTCCAAGCGTATCAATCTTCTTTACATCAATACCTTTTTTCTTTGTATCAACCATAAAGGTTGTGATGCCTTTTTGTTTTTTATCCTCTTTGGAGGTTCTTAAAACAACCAGACAATAGTCGCTAATATCCATACCAGATGTAAATACTTTTTGCCCATTAATTAGGTATTTATCATTTCCTACCGTGTCAGCACGCGTCTTCAAGGCAGCAGCATCAGAGCCAGACGAAGGTTCGGTTAGACCAAATGCAAATGATAGTTCTCCCTTTGCAATTTTCGGTAAAAAGAATTTTTTTTGCTCTTCAGATCCATGGGCCATAACAGCAAATGCACCCCATGTCATAGTGCGAAAGACCCACATTGCGAGTTCCTCAAATCTTTTTCCAGTTTCTTCAAGAAGAATTGCAAGGTCAACTGCATCACCGCCAGTACCCCCATACTCCTCTGGAATAATTAAGCCCAACCAACCTGCATCGCAAAGTGCTTTATAAGCCTCATGAGGTGGTATACCATCTTTATCACATTTCTCAACATACTCTTCAGGGCATATCTTATTTAAGAAAGTCTCCAAATGAGTTCTCATTTCATCTTGCTGTTGTGTAAAATTAAAATCCATTATTGCTCCTCTTTATCTTGAATCCATTGCTCGTAGTTCAGTCTCTCCAATTCAAAGAAATCTGATAACTCAGAATACATATTCCCAAACAACCTTGCAATGGGCTTGTAATTTTCTATATTCACATAGTTCTTTTCGGTATCCAGCACATCTGTATTGGTGGATATGTTAATAACTTCCCCGAGTGTTAGATTCCTATCTTCACCCAACCTTGTAATAGAATGAAGTTTGCATTCTAACGCAACAAGGCTTTCCGCTATAGATGGTGTATCCAAGATGTGTGATTTCCTGAGGGTAAATCCAGCTTCTTCAATTTCACTAATATGCGGGGGAAAATTTACACAGCTTATATTCATCTGCTCTGCAATATCGAATGTAACCATATGCACAACAAATTCTTTTTTATAATTTATGTTTGCTGATGTATCCTTCATTCCTCCGTCAGGACGTGAGTTTACGCCAAGCGCGACTATTGAAGGTTTATCCGAGAAAACGTTAAAAAAAGAGAAAGGTGCTGCGTTAACTACTCCATCTTTTGATATTGTTGTTACTAGTGCGATAGGCCTTGGAATTACTAAGGCGCACATTAATTTATACCGATCCTGCCTCGATAGCGTATTTGGATCAACGTTTAACTCAGTCATATAAATTACTCTAGTTTTATTGGAACCCCTTCTTTTGCTGATCTGTCAGCCGCCATTGTCAAAGCTAAAACAACCCTAGCTTCCTCACCGGTTGTGAGACCAACACCACCCATACCCAAAGTGTGCCTTATGAAGGCGTCTGTCTCCTCCTTCATTGGGCCAAAGAATTCACCCATTACAAAATCACCTGGCATTGCGGATCCAAGAAATGCGACATCAACATTATGTTGAGGGGTGTAAGGGCAAGGAATTGGATCTCCCGGGACAAGAACAACGTCCCTATGGGCATCATCGATATTTAGTGAGCCATTTGTCCCTTGAAGGTCAATTTCCATTGTAGCTGTGTAGGCGGGCCAGTGTCTAGGTTGTAGCCAGCTAGTACCAAGCGATGATACAGATCCATCATCATATGTGACAAGCATCCATTGAAAATCATCTCTGTTATAACTTTTAAATACATTGCTAGCCGATTTAGCATATACTTCTACTGGTTTTTTACCCTCGTTATACCACAACATTAAATCAACTAGATAGGTGCCAGTATTAATTGATGGCGTCGTATTTGGTGACCGTCCAGCAACGGCCTCGCCAACGGCTCGTGTTACATAAATCTTTCCCATGGAGAATACTATATCTCCCAACTGACCCTTTCTTACGGCTTCCTTAGCAAGGAGAAACTTTCTTCTAAATCTTTGCGTATATCCAACGAAGACTTCCGCACCCGTTTCTCTTGCTTTTGCCAGTATGTTATCAGCCTCATTTAAATCCAAAACGAAAGGTTTTTCTATCAATACAGACTTTCCAAGCTCAACAGCTTTCATTGTTGCTTCATAATGATTCTCTTCGTCTGTAGAAATGATAACTGCGCCAACTCGACTATCCTCTATCGCATCAGAATAGTTATTTGTTGCAATATCCGCTTTGACAGACTCGGCAACACTCTCTAATTTATCATCTTTGATATCACAAACCGCTAAGTAGTCTACTTGGGTTATTTGCTTACAGGAATGCGCTCTCAGGTTACCAATGCCACCAGCACCAATTACTGCAACGCCTGTCTCTTGTTTGTTTGATTTCATTTCGTTACCTTCTTCGTGTTATTTATCTTTGTTGAAAGAATTTGTGAAGACAAAATCTTCAATTGGGTTTCGAACTCGTTCTTGTAATTCTCGTTCATTATATGGTTCCGGTAAGATATCTGCCTCGCCCTGATATCCAAGTGCAAAACCACAGATAATATCAACGTCGTCGGGCACCTCATATTGTGTCTTTATTTCATCCAACAGAACCCCCCCAGCCTGATGTATGTATAAATTATGCTCCAGCGCTTGAAGCGTAAATTGTGACATTGCCATACCTGTATCATAAAAATATGTTCGACTTTTTTTATCGCCCAACATTAATTGATAAGCACCAACAAAACCAATAACAGGAGCAGTTGATGCCCATTTTTGATTATTTTCATTAAAGCATGAAAGCGCCTTTGCATATTCTTCTGGGTTCTCTTTTTTAGCAATAATAAATCTCCATGGTTGTGAATTATTGCAGGACGCCGCCCATCTTGCAGCTTCGAATAATGAATTTAAAATTTCATTATCAACGTTCTTATTTTCAAAAGCACGGGGGCTCCATCTATTTTTGATTAATGTATTTATTTCATATTTTGCGTCTGCGGGTTTATTTATTGGCATTTTTAAAACCTATTCAAATATTATCATTTTAAATAATTACTATTACATTTTTTTAAAAAATATAATATATTTTTTTAATTGAATAAAAATAATTTTAGGAAATATTTATGTCAGAAAATCAAAGCTTTTCATACATCATTGTAGGTGCAGGAAGTGCCGGATGTGTGCTCGCTGCAAGATTATCTGAAAATCCAAAAAATACAGTGTGTTTATTGGAGGCGGGCCCACCAGATCGGAACCCGTGGATACATGTACCGATAGGGTATGCTAAATTGTTTAAGAACAAAAAGCTCAATTGGATGTATCAAACTAAGAGTGATGATGGTTGGGTGCAAAGAAGTATTGTTGCTCCAAGAGGAAAGGTGCTAGGTGGATCAAGTTCTATTAATGGCATGATATATATAAGAGGGCAAAAACAAGACTATGATGTGTGGCGGCAACTCGGCAACATGGGCTGGTCTTATGATGACATCCTTCCCTACTTTAAAAAAGCAGAAATACAAGAAAGAGGAGAGGACTCATATCACGGCGTGAAGGGTGAGCTCCATGTATCTGATCACAGGGACGTTCATCCATTCGCAGATGCATATGTAGATGCTGCTGTTGACGAAGGATTTCCAAGAAATAATGATTTTAATGGCGAAACTCAAGAAGGATTTGGTCCATTTCAATGGACACAATTTAAAGGCCGAAGGTGGAGCACCGCAAGAGCTTACCTGGAAAAATCAAAAAGAAGACAAAATCTGACCATTATTACAGATGCTCTTGCATCAAGAATAATTTTTGATGGAAAAAAAGCTGTAGGAATAGCCTACTCAAAAAAAGGCAAGGAATACACAGTAAATGCAAAAAGTGAAGTACTGCTCTCATTGGGTGCTTTTAACTCACCTCAACTTTTACAATTATCTGGAGTCGGTAACCCTGAACTATTAAACAAACACAATATTCCGGTAGTCCATGAGCTCAAAGGTGTCGGAGAGAACTTACAGGACCATATTAACGCGCCAATTATGTATCAATTAAATCGTCCATTCACTGCGAATGATGTCTTTCATAAAACGTCAGTAAGAGTTGCGGCAGGTTTAGACTATATATTTAATCGAAAAGGGCTTCTGCATATGGGTGTGGCTTACGCTGGGGGATTTTTTAAAACTGATAACTCATTAGAAACACCAGATATACAGAGTCTTGTGTTAATGTTTTCGTCAACAGATCCTGGAGGCGCCCCTCATAAGTATCCAGGTGTGACAGTTGTATGTACATTGCTAAGACCTGAAAGTAGAGGCTATGTAAAAATTACATCAAACGATCCAACAAAGCCTCCTGAAATTGCACCAAATTACCTCAGTGTTGAGAGAGATAGATTAAAACTTCTAGAATCAATTAAGATTATAAGAGGCATTTTTAAAAATAAAAAATTAGCAGAATATGTTGTTGAGGAAAAGTACCCAGGTGGTACTTTAAATACCGATGAAGAATTATTAAATTATATTAAGCAATATTGCAGAACTAGCTATCATCCAGTGGGTACATGTAAAATGGGTAGTGACGAAATGGCAGTGGTGGACGATGAGCTTCGTGTACATGGAATTGAATCTCTCAGAGTTATTGATGCATCAATTATGCCAAACTTAGTATCTGGAAATACAAACGCACCCACTATAATGATAGCAGAAAAAGCTGCTGACATGATAAGTGGTTAAAAAGGAGAAAAATAATGGATGATTTTAATGATTTAACTTTTACAAAATTCTCAGTTGGGCAATCAGTATCAAGGTTTGAAGATCCTGAATTACTTCGTGGTGAAGGGACTTATACTGATGACATAAAAAGTGAAAGTCAAACACTAGAAGCATTTGTTTTTAGATCACCCTACGCACACGGAAAAATTATAGATATTAATGTAGACGAAGCCAAATCACAACCAGGTGTAATTGATATTCTAACATACAAAGATATGGACCAAGAAAAAATTGGTTCGATACCCTGCTTAACGGCGGACAAGCTCAAAGGTAAAGATGGAAATGGAATAAAAGTACCACCTCTCGTTTCCCTTGCAAAAGATAAAGTATATTATGTGGGACAACCTGTTGCATTCGTAATTGCTGACACACTCAATAATGCAAAAGATGCAGCTGAATTAATATCACTTGAAATTGAAGAGTATGACGTGATTGTTGATCCACGTGACGCAATGGCAGTTGACACCTCCTCTATTCATCCAACACTAAATGATAATATTGCTCTTGATTGGGAATATGGAGATGAGAGCGAAGTAGACAAATTGATCGAAAGAGCAAAATATAAAACATCCATTGAACTGAGAAACAGTAGATTAATTATATCAGCCATGGAACCAAGAGCATGTATGGCGAGTTTCGATAGTGAGACAAATAGCTATGATTTACATTCACCATCTCAAGGTTTGTTCGGTTTTTCAAATATCCTAGCCAATATCTTTAATGTTGATAGAGATCAAATGCATTGTCATACGCCAAGTGTCGGCGGCTCATTTGGGATGAAGTCAAGCCCATACCCAGAATATATTGCATCCTTGGTTGCGGCAAAGAAGACTGGAAAAACAATAAAATGGAAAGATACTCGAACCGACTCATTTCTCTCAGACACTCATGGAAGAGACTCATGGATTGATGCAACAATAGCGTTTGATGATAACAAAAAGATGGTAGCGGCTAAAATCCAAGTTGTTGCGAACTCTGGTGCTTTTATGGGTCTTATGGGGCCTATGGCGCAATCAATGAATATAAAAAATAATTTTTGTGGTGCATACGATTTACCAAAAATGTATGTAAATTCAAAAGCAGTCTATACAAATACAACCCCAATAGGCGCTTATCGTGGCGCTGGACGACCTGAAGGCGTATATATTATGGAAAGGCTCCTTGAAAAAGCCGCGATTGAGATGATGATTGATCCGGTAGAACTCAGAAAGATCAATCTCATAAAGAAAGATCAATTCCCATATCAATCAGCTGCTGGTTTGAATTATGACAGCGGTGACTTCCACAGCGTACTGCAAGATGCGCTCGAAACAGCTGATTGGGCAAACTTTAGTCAAAGGCAGGAGGAATCAAAAAAGAATGGGTTGTATCGAGGTCGTGCCCTCACTTATTATTTAGAAGTAACTGCACCTCCTGGAAAAGAAATGGGGAGAATAAGATTCGAAGATAACGGTGAAGTTACCCTTGTAAGCGGCAATCTAGATTATGGTCAAGGACACTTAACATCCTTTGCTCAAATAATGTCAGATAAATTAGGTATCCCAATGGAGAACTTCAAATTACTTCAAGGTGATAGTAAAGAATTAATTGCAGGCACCGGAACAGGTGGATCGAGGACGGCAATCAGTGGCGGTACACTTCTATTAAAAGCATCTAATATTGTAATTTCCAATGGAAAAAAATTAGCAGCATACCTATTCGATGAGGATTTTGAAAGTGTTGAATTTAATAATGGTAATTTTGAGATACCAAATACTAATCATAAAATAAATATTCTTGAGCTCAGTAAAGAGATTAAACAACTTATAAAAGATCAGAAACTGCCAGGATCGCTTCCTCAAGGCCTTGATGGTGAGCTGGCGGAGGATACGCCACCTTGCTCATTCCCTAACGGTTGCCATATATCTGAAGTTGAAATTAATCCAAAGACTGGTGTCGTCAAACTGATAAAACACACAGCCGTTAATGATTTCGGTAATCTCATAAATCCGCTGTTAGTAGAAGGTCAGGTGCTGGGCGGAATAATACAAGCACAAGGGCAAATTATGATGGAAAACCTGTGCTATGACGATTATGGCCAACTATTATCTGGATCCTATATGGATTATACAATGCCAAAAGCCGCAGACATTCCAAAAGAATTTGTTTTTAAGTCTCATCCCGTTCCATGCGAAACAAACCCTCTTGGGATTAAAGGTTGCGGTGAAGCCGGAATATCCGGTGCATTACCGACTATTATGAACGCTATTGTAAATGCCCTAGAGTCAAATGATGTGGATGGAAAAAATTTAAATATGCCCGTAACATCAGAGAAAATGTGGGAAATTATAAATTAAGCAATATTTGCATAATTTTAACTTATTTTCTTTATCTTTGGGCTAAGTTTGGTATATATAGAATATCTATTATGGAGTAAATAATGAATACAAGAAATCAATATCTATTAATGTTAGCGCTAGTGGTAATAATGGGAATCGGTGGGTATTTTATGTACCAACAAGACAAAGCGAATCCAGCAGAAGACACATCGCAAGCACTTGAGTTTAAAGCTGAAGACGTAGATTTCTGGAAGTAACTTTTTTATATTTGATATATAATTAAGTATACCCCTGCTACAGACAGCATTATCCCAAATAATACCGTTTTATTTATTATTTCGTGTTGTCTATTTAACAACCATCCAAAAATAACGCGAAATATGATTGTTGATCTTTGAATTGGCTCAACAATTGTAATGGGTGCAGCTCCCAGCGCCATATATCTAAATAGATGTGATAAAAAACCTAAAAATCCCGTCAGGATGAACCATTTCACCCCCTTATTATTAAAATCGTAAATGTTGCGAAACTTAGATCCTGATACTATGATTAAAATTAACACAAGTAATGAAGCTGAAAGATAGGCAATGAAACCGCCAACAATATTTTCTTTAAGACCTCCATCATCAAGGCCCAGCTTAATAAAAAAAGGGCTTGAACCAAAAGCTAATGCGCAGAACAATCCCCAGAGATATCCCCTCTTGTAATCCATTACGACCCCGGATTTGGTTTTTGAGTTATTTTTCCTTGCAAAAAAAATTATAGTAGGACCGCCAAAAACAAGGCCTATTCCAATAAATAGATAGAGATTTAATTCTTCATTAAGCAAGGTGAGGGCAAAGAATAATGAAATTAGCAACGCAAGCTGTGTTATTGGACCAGATTGTGTTGCGCCAAGGAGTTGTGTAGATTTATAATTACAGTAGCGACCAATAACAAGATGAATAATACCTGCAATTGAAAAGAAGAAAATTGATTTCATTGATAAATCTTTGAGCAGATCAAAGCAATCAAACATTAGAAGAATAATAAAAAAAAGTGGTAAACCAAGAGGCACAGTAATTGCGATTGCTTGATGGACCGGCGCAGTCAAGACACCTCGTCTTAGTGCTGTTGTGTTTAGTGCAAACATCATTGCTGATATTAGTGCTAAAATACTACCCAACATGTAACTTCCATTCCCTCTTTAGAAATCTATTTGCAGTATTAATAAGTACATACCAATAATTGATAAGGCAACACCTAATAGGACCCTTACATTAATGATCTCATGATTTCTATTGATTACAAATCCAAACATTACTCTGAAAATAACAGAGGTTCGATGGATAGGTTCAACAATTGATATCGGTATTAGTCCTAAAGCAATATATCTAAGTAGCTGAGCTGAAGATCCCATGAAGCCAGTAATAGTGAACCATTTTAATGCACTCTTATCCATTTCAATAATATCTCTAATTCTTACTCTGGTGAGAATCATTATAAGAATTAAAAAAAATATTGCTGAGATATAAGATATAAAACCAGCAAGTATTGTAATTTCAAGACTATAATTAGAGAAACCTGATTTCACAAGCAAGGGGCTAATTCCATAACAAATAGCACAAGATAAACCCCAGAAGAGTCCAGCTTCATATTTCATTTCAATACCAGACCTTGTGAACTTATCCCCTTCGTGACCCAGAAGTATTATCATTGGTGCTAAAATAATTAAAAAAATAGCAATAATATGAATATTTGTTATCTCTTCATCAAACAAATGATAAGCAAAAAAAATTGAGATTAATAAGCCCAATTGAACGATAGGACCAGCCTGGGTTGCTCCCAGAGACTCAATTGTTTTATAACCGAAATACCTTCCAAATATAAAATGAATAATACCTGCGGATCCAAAAAAAAGAAATTGTGCAAGATCTAAAGCACGAAAGCTGGACCATGAGTTTGTTAATGTGATTGCTAATAAAAAAACGGGGAAGCCGATTGGAACTGTAACAATTATTGATTTATATACGGAGGCAAATAGTATACCTCTCCTCAGGGCTGTATCATTTGCAGCGAAAGCCACAGCAGACATAACCGCGCATACAAGACCAAGCATACTAATAAATCAGCTCTAAATTAACCGCCACTCCATGCTCAAGGCGAAAGAGAGCTTCCTCATATTTAGGAATACTAGATGGGATATATGAATTACTATATGCGTAACCCTCCTTTGGTGTCCAAAAAATTGAAGTGTTGAACTCCTCATCACTATTTTCATCATGATATACAAAAATAGCAATATCTCCCTCATGATAGTCATTGATTGGAATGATTGTTTTGCCGTTTGTTGCTACTTTTTTATAAATTCGATCTGGGTTAAATTTTTTAAATGAACTTTTGTTTTCATAGAGATGTAACACAACGTAACCATCGTCGCTTGATACATTATTTATTTCAACGCTCGCATGAGCATGAGCTTTTAAAAGGTTAGTCTGTAATATAATAATAACCAGAATAGCAATTGATATTAAAGATCTGGATTTGGAGCTGCAATACATTCTTTTGTGACCTTCATCATCCAAGTGTAAAACTCGATTCTATTGCCGTCAGGATCAGTAATATAAAATGCGTGACTCCCACTTCCACCAACAAAGCCTAATGTATCATCTCCCTCAACATATTTAGCCTCATGACCATGTACATAAGGGCCTGATACAAAGGGTATATTATTCTTTTTGCAATGTTCAAGTGCATTTAACCAATCTTCTCTTTCTGGTATTTCAAATGCAATGTGATGAACACCTGGGGCATGTCTCTTACCGGTATCTGATTGATCTAATTTACTTCTATCTTTTTCTTTATCTATCTCAAAGAAAACAATATCATGATGCCAGTCTTCACATCTAACAAAACACATCCTGTGTTTCCTATATGGCTCACCCCAAATACCAGTTAATTTGAGTCCCACTACATCCCTATACCATTCTAGTGATTTCTCTATATCACTAACCCAAATGCCTACGTGCCCAACTCTATGAACCCCTTCAAAAGCCATAAATCCTCCCTAAAAACTAGAAATAAGTATGTATAATTATAGCATAGATATTTTGATCTACTATTAAAAAACTATTGAATTTGTGATTTCATCATCAGCCTTAGACGTGCGCCAAAGATGACACATATTTTATTTTTTCTGTCATTAGGTATGGCGGGCCCTATAGGAATCGAACCTATGACACAGTGATTAAAAGTCACCTGCTCTACCGACTGAGCTAAGGGCCCTCAATTGAAATATAGTACTTTATATGGCAGGTTTAAAGTGTTGTAAACTAATGTTTATTTATAAACACAAAAAACAAGATTGTTATACATCCATGCGCGTCCAGTTTTTTTTAATTTCTTCAATTTTTAGATCCAAGAGATTATCTCTTATTGCGAGTCTCAGATCTATCATAAGTGAGTTGTAGTAGTGTAAATTTATTTCTGAAATTAGCATAGCAGCGAGTATTTCCTTTGATCTAACTAAGTGATGGAGGTATGACCTCGAATACACTGATGCAATTGGGCAATCTGACTCTTCGTCAATCGGTCTCATATCGTCTGAGAACTTTGCGTTCCTTAAATTAATTGCACCAAATTTTGTATATGCAAGACCGTGGCGACCCGCTCTGGTGGGCATAACGCAATCAAACATATCCACACCCCTCTTCACAGACTCCACAAGGTCAACAGGCGTGCCAACACCCATCAGGTATCGTGGCTTTTCATCCGGTAAATTCGGTATTGTAAAATCTAGTGTGCTCAGCATCAATTCATGACCTTCGCCAACAGCGAGACCTCCAATTGCATAACCGTCAAAACCAATATCAATTGTCTCAATTGCCGATTGCTCCCTCAAATGTTGATCGACTCCTCCCTGGATTATTCCAAAAAGCATCCGTCCCTCCTTCTTAAAAAAGGACTTTTTGGACATTTCAGCCCATTTTAGAGATAAATTCATTGCATCTCTTATGTTTGATATATCCATATCGAATTCAATGCATTGATCGAGTACCATATGAATATCGGATCCAATTGAGTCTTGTACTTTCATTGAGATATCTGGTGATAAGTAAAACTCTTTTCCGTCTATGTGTGATTGAAATCTCACTCCATCTTCTTCAATTTTCATAAGCTTAGAAAGTGACATTATTTGAAATCCTCCAGAGTCTGTCAGTATTGGCCTATCCCACTTCATAAAGTTATTTAAGCCACCAAATTTATCTAGGATTTCTGTTCCTGGTCTCAAATAAAGATGATAGGTATTACCAAGTATGATATTAAAACCAATCTTCTTTAGTGTATCCACAGAAATAGCTTTTACTGTCCCTTGGGTCCCAACAGGCATAAATACTGGTGTTTCAACTGTTCCATGAGCAAGACTTAAGTGGCCACATCTGGCGTGTCTATCTTTTGCTGTTATTTTAAACACTGAGATCACCATATATAAAACAAGCATCCCCATAAGAATAAAATCTATAATTATTATCCATAGCGGATGCATAAGCTTTTTGCATATCATCTATCCCGTAATATGCGCAAACTAAAACAAATAGAGAAGATTTTGGTAAGTGAAAATTTGTAATCATAGCATCCGCAGCTCTAAACTTATGTCCCGGCTTAATATAGATGTCTGTTTCACCCTTGTATTCACTAAATTTACCTGTATCATCGACAGCAGACTCTAATATTCTCATGCTTGTAGTTCCAACAGCTATAATGTTTCCTCCAGCATCCCTTGTTTGATTCAATAAATCGGCCGCCTGAGAATCTAAATGGCACCACTCTGAATGAATTTTATGATCTAAAATATTATCTGTTTTAATTGGTGAAAATGTACCAGACCCAACATGCAATAATACATTGCAAATACGGATGCCTTTCGCCTGAATACTATCTAATAATTTTTCGGTAAAATGCAGTCCAGCAGTCGGAGCTGCTGCAGACCCTGGATGCTCAGCATAAACTGTTTGATAAGACTCTTTATCTTCATCTTTCAGCTCACGTTGTGCTGTAATGTAGGGTGGGAGTGGTAATTTTCCATTGTTCTCTATCCAGGCGACCATATCCATATTTTGATTGAACCTTATTTTAACATGATCATCTTCAAATCCGACAACATCAGCTGATACTTTATTTTCGTCAGAAAATATCAATTTGTCCATTATTTTAAGTCGTCTCATAGGCTTTGCTAATATTACCCAATCACCATCATCTAATTGTCTAATGATGTTTAATCTTATATTTGATGCGTTGCCTTTTCTCCATCTCTTTATCTCAAAATAAGATGGAGTGACTTTGGTATCATTTATAACAATTACATCTTTTGGACTCAGAAAATCGGGAAGGTCATAAAAATATTTATGAGTGATTTTTCTGGATGAGTCTAAGATCATTAACTTGGAATGATCTCTTGGGTTTGCTGGTGCGAGAGCTATCTTACTCTTGTCCAGCTGGAAGTCAAATAACCCAATTTCCACAATACTGCGTTACTCTATTACTGTCACTTTGATCATAGAGTCCGGGTTTGCCGGCGGCTCACCTCGTGCTATCTTATCAACATTTTCCATTCCTTCTACAACAGTACCCCAAACGGTGTATTGTTGATTGAGAAAATGCGCAGGCTGGAAGCAAATGAAAAACTGACTATTAGCGCTATTGGGATTACTTGACCTTGCCATTCCAACGGTACCTCTATCAAATGGTTTATTAGAAAATTCAGCTTTTAGATTTGGATAGTCAGAACCACCCATACCAGTTCCGGTTGGATCCCCTGTTTGTGCCATAAAACCATCTATGACCCGATGAAATATTATTCCATCATAAAAACCATCTCTGGCTAATGTCTTTATCTGTTCAACATGAAGTGGCGCAATATCACTGTGTAATTCAATTATTACATCACCATGTGATAGTTCAATTAATAATTTTTCTTTTGTATTTTCGGCCATCGAGTCTCCAGTAAATATAATTAAGGTTATTAATATTAGAAATTTCTTTATAAACATAATTTTATTTGGTAATGGAATTCATATTCTTTATCAAGTATTTATTTATGTTATCTGGTACTAAAGACCCAATTGAGCCACCAAGTTTATAAATTTGCCTCACTAAGCTTGATGAAATATGATTTAGATCATTATCTGTCGGTATAAATAATGTCTCAATATTAGGTTCGATTATCCTGTTTGTATTATACATTCGTAATTCGTAATTGAGATCCGATGTATCTCTTATACCACGTATAATTATATTGCATTGATTGTCCTTTGCTGTCTGTACCAGAAGGTTGTCAAAAATAATGACATCAATTTTTGCATTTGGTGCCTTTATAGATTTTATTGACTCATTTAACAAAGACTCCCTTGTATTAATATCTATTAGAGAGTTTTTTTCGTGATGCTGACCAATCCCAATTATTATATGTTCTGAAAACACTGATGCTTTTTCAATAATATTCTTATGCCCAAGAGTAAAAGGATCAAAAGATCCAGGAAAAAAACATCTATTCATCATCAGCTCCATCATCTTCGTCTGATTCAAGATCACCTAAGCGCTCCACTGAAACAACCTGCTCTTGGTCATCAACATCAAATATCTTGACACCCTGGGTCGATCTCGAAGCAATTCTAATATCGTCCACGGGGCATCTTATTAATTTTCCATTATTTGTTACAAGTATAATTTGATTTGTGGAGTCAACTGGGAATGAGTCTGTAATATTTCCGTTTCGATCATTTACAACCATAGCAATGATGCCTTTGCCCCCTCTCCCAGTGACTCTGTATTCAAATGTTGATGTCCTCTTCCCATAACCATTATTGGATATAGATAAAACAAACTGCTCAGATGCGCCCATTTCAGCATACTTTTCATCAGATAGAATTGCTGGAGTTATATTTTCAACGTTTTCCTCATTTTCATCATTTTCAGAGTCTATTTCACCACGAACAGCCCTACTCATTTTGAGGTATGCGGCCCTTTCTTCAGTTGTAGCGCTCATTGATTTAATAATGGCAGATGATATAACCCTGTCATCTTGCGAGAGTCTGATTCCCCTCACGCCAGTTGATGACCTACCAACAAATAGCCTTACATCGGAAGCTCGAAACCTAATACATTGACCTTTGAGGGTTGTTATTAATAAATCGTCATCGTCCGTACATGTTTCAACCGTTTTTATTTCATCGTTGTCATGTAATTTCATTGCTATTTTACCGTTAGCCCGAACATCTACAAAATCGCTTAGCTTATTCTTCCTGACATTACCCTTCTCAGTTGTGAACATTATATATAAATTTTCCCATTCCTTTTCATTTTCGGGTAACGGCATTATTGTTGTGATGTTCTCACCTTCATTCAAAGGTAATAAATTTATCATTGCTTTTCCCTTTGATTGCGGTGTGCCTTGAGGCAGTTTCCAAACCTTCATTTTGTATACAATACCCGTTGAAGAAAAGAAAAGTATTGGGGTATGTGTATTTTCAACAAAGATTTGCGTGACAAAATCTTCGTCTCTTGTACTCATACCCGCACGACCCTTTCCACCTCTTCGTTGACTCCTGTAGGTCGATAATGGGACCCTTTTTATATATCCTTTGTGACTGACAGTAACAACGACGTCCTGCTTTGGAATAAGATCCTCATCATCCACATCCAACTCAAGATCTGTTATTTCCGTTCTCCTTATGACTCCAAATGACTCTTTTGCCTCTAAAAGTTCCTTCTCGATCAAGGTATCTAATACCTTTCTGTTTGTAAGTATTTCAAGATATTCTTTTATTTGCTCTCCGATAGAATTTAGTTCTTTCTCAATTTCGTCTCGTCCAATTGCAGTCAGACGCTGTAATCGCAAATCTAATATTGCTTGGACTTGATCAGTAGATAGCATGTATGTGCCATCTTTTGCAATCTTATGCCGAGGGTCGTCAATAAGCTTTATGAGCGACTCAACATTTTTTGGTATCCATTTTTTCTTGAGCATGTAGTCGCGGGCAGTCGCTGGATCAGGTGATGATCTTATAACTTTAATAATCTCATCAATATTTGCTATTGCTATTGCTAAGCCCACAAGAACATGCGCCCTGTCCCGTGATTTGTTTAGAAGATAGGTTGATCTTTTTACTACAATGTCTACTCGGAATTCTAAGAAAGCGTCTATTATTTGTCTTATTGACAGTAATTCTGGTTTTCCCGAGTTCAGACAAACCATATTGCAACCAAATGACGATTGAAGCGGTGTGTACTTATACAATTGGTTTAATATAACATCAGCTTCAGCGTCTTTTTTTAGCTCTATAACCACCCTTATGCCATGCCTGTCAGATATATCCCGAATATCAGAAATTCCTTCAACTCTTTTATCCCTTACAACTTCTGCAATTTTTTCAATAAGGCTAGACTTATTTACCTGATATGGTATTTCCGAAATGATAATAGAGCTTCTATTGTTTTTCTCTTCAATTTCCGCTCTACCCCTTAGTATCACAGATCCCCTACCTGTTTGCTGCGCTGACCTTATTCCATTTCTTCCAATAATCAATCCTCCAGTTGGAAAATCCGGCCCTGGAATAATTTCATTGAGCTCCTCCTCTGTCGTAGATGGATTATTTAGAATTGCTACGCATCCATCAATTACTTCAGATAAGTTATGTGGCGGGATATTAGTTGCCATACCTACTGCTATACCACCAGCGCCATTTATGAGAAGATTTGGAAATTTCGAGGGCAGAACGGTGGGCTCACTCTCAGAACCATCATAATTTTCTTGATATTCTATACAATTCTTGTCGATATCATCCAGCATCAGCGTAGTTATTTTTTCAAGCCTGCACTCTGTATACCTCATTGCTGCTGGACGATCGCCATCAACAGACCCGAAATTACCCTGCCCTTCAATAAGAGGTGCCATCATCGAAAATGATTGCGCCATTCTAACAAGAGACTCATAAACGGCAGAGTCACCATGAGGGTGATACTTACCAATGACATCGCCAACTACTCGAGCAGACTTTCTGTAAGGTTTGTTAAAATCTAACCCCATCTGACTCATTGAATAGAGTATTCTTCTGTGCACTGGTTTTAGACCATCTCTGACATCTGGAATAGCCCTTGATACAATCACGCTCATTGCGTAATCGAGGTATGATGAGCTCATTTCGTTTTCTATTGTAACGGGTAAAATACCTGAGCCTGCATCTTTTGATTTATCGTTTTCGTTTTCTGACAATTTACTTTAAAAATCCCGAATCATTTAACTCTTAAATTTTAACAGTTTACAAAGCTAGATTGAATATTTTAATTTCAAGTTGGGCATCTTTCTGTTGAAGATACAAAGAATCTAGAATGGAATTTCATCATCGAATTCATCAGCAATCGCCTCGTTGGCTTGGACGACTTCTGGGTTAGATTGACCCAGCGGTTCAGGGCGTTCATTTGGGATTGAAGGAGCAGAGTCACCCCGGCTATCCAATAAGATTAGTGTACCTCTAAAATTTTGCACAACAATTTCTGTTGTATACCTATCTTGCCCCGATTGATCCTGCCACTTTCTTGTCTGAAGATTGCCTTCAAGATAGAGTTTTGATCCTTTTTTTACATAGTCTTCCACAACTCTCAACAACACTTCGTTAAATACAACGACGCGATGCCATTCTGTACTTTCCTTGCGTTCATTTGTTGATTTATCTGTCCAATTTTCTGTTGTGGCAAGGCTAAAGCTTGCAACTTTCTTCCCATTTCCCATAGTTCTAACCTCAGGGTCAGCACCGAGATTACCAATTAATGTTACCTTATTTAAGCTACCAGCCATATCAAAACTCCTATAATTTATAATATAATATGAATTTCAACACTTTTATATTTAATATTAATGATTAAATTATTATATTGTTGAAACCTAAACAAAAAATGCAGAAAAGAAATCAATAAATTCATAAAAATTACTAAAGCTTCAGAACACAACCTCAAAGATATTTCCTTAGAAATACCGAAGGAAAAGTTAATTCTATTTACAGGACTATCTGGTTCTGGTAAGTCAAGCTTAGCATTTGATACTATCTATGCAGAGGGGCAAAGAAGGTACGTAGAAAGCCTATCTTCTTATGCAAGGCAATTTCTTGAAATGATGGATAAGCCCAAAGTGGAAAGTATAGAGGGCTTGTCACCCTCAATATCAATAGAACAGAAAACAACCTCGAGGAACCCAAGATCGACGGTTGGTACCGTCACAGAAATATATGATTACTTACGCGTGTTGTATGCAAGGGTTGGAACGCCATACTCACCGGCAACAGGACTGCCAATTGAGGCCCAAACAGTTTCAAATATGGTTGATAGAATAATGAAATTGGAGGAGGGTCAAAAAATTATTTTGCTGGCACCAATTGCTAAAGAAAAAAAAGGTGAATTCCAGACTGAATTTCAGAAAATCAGAAAAGATGGCTTTCAAAGGGTGAAAGTCGATGGAACTTTCTACACTGTTGATAAAGTTCCAAAACTAGAAAAGAATTTCAAGCATGACATTGAAATAGTTATAGATAGATTGATCAGTGGATCCATAGATCCTGTCAGGCTTGCAGACTCAATCGAAACAGCGCTAAAGTATTCGGGATCACTTTTGATTGTGGAGTTTACTGATAATCAAATTAATAACGAAAAAAAAATTAATAAGTCTAAAAATGACACTCATGAAAGATTGGTATTTTCAACTAAATTTGCATGTCCAGTATCAGGATTTAGCCTTGGGGAAATTGAACCAAGGCTATTCTCATTCAATAGTCCAATTGGTGCATGCAAAGGCTGCGATGGCATTGGAAATATATACTCTGCGGATCCAAAAAAAATCGTTCCTGATGAGGGGCTGTCAATAATTAACGGGGCGATCAAACCATGGAGAAGTCTCAATACATCTCTTATATCTGACATGTTGAAACCGCTTCTTCAAGAATATGGATTTAGTTTGTCATTACCATGGAAAAATATCGATAAAGAAATCAAAGATATAATTCTTTATGGCTCTAAAAAAAATATTCAATTTACAAAAAAAAGCGGTATTGATGAACTAAATTTTCTAAAACCGTTTGACGGTATTGTACCGATGATTAATCAGGCAATAAAACAGGTTAAATCTAGGTATAAATTTCGAGAATTATTTAGATATCAATCACTACAGCCGTGCAGTGATTGTAATGGTAAACGACTCAATGAAAACGCTTTATGTGTGAAAATAGACGACATTGATATTAGTATCCTCACTGCGATGTCAATTAAAGACGCAAAAGATTGGATATCAAACATCGCTGAAAAGCTTACTGATAATAAGAAAACAATTGCAACTCCGATACTCAAAGAGATATACGATCGGCTCAGCTTTCTGAATGAAGTAGGGCTCGATTACCTAACTCTAGCAAGGTCTTCTGGTACATTATCCGGTGGTGAAGCTCAAAGGATAAGATTGGCAAGTCAAATCGGTTCAAAACTCACCGGTGTAATTTATGTACTTGATGAGCCATCAATTGGTCTACATCAAAGGGATAATGGAAGATTACTCCATACATTATCATCCCTCAGAGATCTTGGTAATACAGTTATAATTGTTGAACACGATGAGGAGGCAATGCGTGCTGCTGACTATATAGTAGACATAGGACCGGGGGCAGGAGTAAATGGCGGTGATATTGTTGCGAAGGGTTCCTTAAAAGACATTGAAAAAAATAACAAATCAATCACGGGTAAATATTTAAGCAAAAAACTTTTTATAGATATTCCAAAAGTAAGACGAAAAAAAACAGCCACACTCAAAATAACTGGCGCCAAAGAAAATAATATAAAGGAAATTAATGCAGATTTTCCACTAGGTTTATTGTTATGTATAACTGGTGTGTCAGGATCTGGTAAATCTACACTCATTAATAATATATTATTTCAAGGTCTAAACTCAAAACTCTCCCGAGCGGGTATGGTTTTTGACAATTACAGTAAAATCATTGGTGATGAATATATCGATAAAATTATTGAGATCAATCAATCACCGATCGGTCGCACACCAAGATCAAATCCAGTAACATATACAGGCACTTTTACTCCAATTCGTGATTGGTTTGCAAATCTACCAGAATCAAAGGCTAGAGGTTACAAGCCAGGTAGGTTTTCTTTCAATGTTAAAGGTGGTAGATGCGAAAATTGTGAGGGCGATGGACTTATTAAGGTTGAGATGCACTTTCTCTCTGATGTTTATGTGACTTGTGATGTTTGTGGTGGAAAAAGATATAACCGAGAAACCTTGGAAGTTATGTATAAAGATAAAAATATATCAGATGTCTTGGATATGACCGTTTTTGAAGCTGTAGAGTTTTTTAGGGCAATCCCGGCAATTCGTGATAAATTAATGATGCTTCAAGCTGTTGGGCTTGACTATATTAAAATTGGTCAATCGGCAACAACATTATCTGGCGGCGAAGCTCAACGAATAAAACTCTCGAAAGAACTTTCCAGAAAGCCAAAAGGCAATACACTATACATATTGGATGAACCCACAACTGGCTTACATTTTCATGATGTACAAAAATTAATAAAAATACTAAATGAGCTAGTAGACAAAGGAAACAGCGTATTGGTTATCGAACATAACCTTGATGTGATCAAAAGTGCAGACTGGATTATTGATATGGGACCCGAAGGTGGAGATCATGGTGGAAAAATTATAGCAAAAGGGACGCCGGAGGATATTGCAAAGCAAAAAGATAGCCACACGGGAAAATTTTTAAAAGAAATACTAACTAGTTAAGCGGTTCCTCTTGGACTTTACTAGCCCTTCTCCAGTCATAAACCCAATCTTTAAGCTCCATAATAACTGGTGGTTTACCGTTATCTCTATACCAGGAGTCAACAACAAACTGCTTTTTATTTTTTTTATCTTTTATTACCGCACTGAAATGTGGCCAGCGACCATCTATTAAAGCTCCTCTTGATTGTGGCACACCAATTGAGTGCATAAATATTAACTCATTATCTTGAAGGTACTTCAGATAACTAGTTGTTGACGCTGACTCATCAACACAATCTTGCTTTTCAATATTACCAACAAATTCATTCTCAAGAACGCCTCCTATATCATTCTCTGTGCCAACTATAGGTCCAACAATTGTCTCAATTGTTGCGACAGCAGAGGCAATCATTTGTCTCTCCTCATATGGTGTTCGAAAATCTACTTTTTTGAAAATTTCATTTATTGTTTTACGGTCGCTATCGGTAAATCGTATCATAGTTTTAAAATTACAATTATAACCCGAACATACTACAACATCAGACTTGTCACCTGAAATTATACTCATGTCATTCATATAGCTATTGAGGTCTGGATATTTAGAATTCATCGGTGAATAATTTGTAGTACATGAAACCATGAATAACGGTAGCATGATGAAAAAAAGTAATAAAAAATATTTATTCATATTCATAATGTAATATAAAGTGATTAAATATTATTTAATTAAGATTCGCAATGACACAAGTAAAAATAATAGGCGGCGGTCTGGCTGGTTGTGAAGCTGCATGGCAATTAGCGAAACGCAACATAAAAGTTGATCTCTACGAAATGCGACCTGAAAAGTGTACTCCCGCACATCAAACACCAGGACTTGCCGAACTAGTTTGCTCAAACTCTTTTCGGTCAGATGATAAGCTTTCGAATGCAGTTGGAATACTACACGAAGAGCTCAGGATTTGTGGGTCACTTATAATGAAGGCTGCTGATGAGAATAAGGTACCAGCTGGATCAGCTCTAGCTGTCGATAGAAACTTATTTTCTGAAAGAGTAACCGAGTGTATACGGAGCCATCAAAATATTAATGTTATTCAGAAAGAAGTAATAAGCATTCCGGATGATTGGGAAAATATAATTATTGCAACTGGACCTCTCACATCCAAGTCTTTATCAGAGTTTATTCTCAAAAAAAGTTCGGACGACTCTTTATATTTTTTTGATGCCATTGCACCCATTATTTATACAGACTCCATAGATATGTCAGCGGCTTGGTTTCAATCACGATACAACAAAGTAGGACCATCAGGATCTCTAAATGATTATATTAATTGCCCGTTAAATGAGAAGCAATATCTACAATTTGTTGATGAGTTGATTGAGGCAGATCAGGCAAGCTTTAATGAATGGGAGAAAGATACGCCATACTTCGACTCATGTCTTCCAATTGAAGTCATTGCAAGGAGTGGGCCACAAACACTTCGTCATGGACCAATGAAACCTTTTGGATTAAATAATCCTCACGAAGAAGACGATGAGCCTTATGCAGTAATTCAGTTGAGACAGGATGATATTTCTGGTCAATTATATAATATGGTGGGATTTCAAACGAAAATAAAATATGGCCATCAAACAGATATATTTAGAAAAGTCCCTGGGCTAAGCGATGCTAGATTTGCAAGATTGGGTGGTATACACAGAAATACATATATCAATAGCCCAAAAATATTATCATGCGACTTGGGTCTTCTCTCGGATAAAAGAATCAAGTTTGCTGGGCAGATTACGGGGGTAGAGGGATATGTGGAGTCTGCATCAATCGGATTATTATCAGGACTCATGATGTACAACAAATTAAAAATGAGAGAACAAACACCACCACCCAAAACAACGGCCATGGGCAGTCTAATAAGTTATATCACACGCAAGGATCATGTGAAAAATTTTCAGCCCATGAATATAAACTTCGGGCTTTTTGAGAATATGGATATCAGGGATATAAGAAAGATGCCAAAAAGAATGAGAGATATGGAGAAAAAAAATAGGATTGCAATGCGTGCAGAAAGTGATTTAAATGAATGGCTGAGATTATTTTTTGCGTAGACTATTCAGCATTATTTTTTGACCAATCGCGTTTAATGTTCAACCCAATTAGTATTGGGGAAGCAATAAAGATTGAGGAATAGGTACCAATAAGGACTCCCCAGATCATCGCAAATGTAAAGCCCTTAATTACCTCCCCACCAAACAAGTATAGTGAAATGAGAGCAAGAAGCGTTGTTATGGATGTCATGAGGGTTCTAGATAAAGTTAAATTCAAAGCCTGATTAATTAGTTCCATTATTGGCATTTTTTTATATTTACGAAGCTCTTCCCGTATTCTATCATATATTACCACTGTATCGTTAAGCGAGTATCCAACAATAGTTAGTAGAGCAGCTATAATTGATAAATTAAACTCCAACTGCAATAGAGAAAATACACCAATTGTGATAATTATATCATGAACAAGAGCAAATATTGCCCCAATGCCAAATTGCCATTCAAATCTAAACCAAATGTAAATTAAGACAGAAATAACAGCTGATATAACTGCAATTATACCCTTTTTTATTAGTTCGGCAGATACTTTTGGGCCAACAACTTCAATTCTTCTAATCTCATAATCTACTTCCACAACCTCAGAAATTTTACTGATTATTGCCTGCTGAGCTCCTTCTTCTTCACTTAACTGCTCTACTCTTACAAGTAGATCAGTTTTCTTTCCAAACTCCTGTAATTGTATATTTCCCAGATCAAGTTGCCCTAAACGCGCCCGCATTTCAGAAACGTCAGCATTGCCAGAGATCTTCTGTACCTCAATTAATGTACCCCCGTTGAAATCGATACCAAAATTTAAACCTCTTGAGAACAGAAGAAATATAGATGCAATGATAAAGATTAATGAGAGAGACACAAAAAGTTTTGTCTTGGATAGAAAATTTATACTTGTATCTAGTTTTATTAACTTAAAAGGTTTCATGAATAATTACATACTTAGATATTAATTTCTTTTGGATTTGACCGTTTAATCCACAATGCTACAAAAAACCTTGTAAGTGTAAAAGCGGTAAAAACTGATGTTATAATGCCTATTGCGAGTGTGATGGAGAACCCTTTTATTGGACCTGACCCCAATTGAAAAAGTATAATAGCTGCAATAAAGGTAGTTATGTTTGCATCAAGTATTGTTGTTCGGGCTCTTTTGTATCCATTATCTATTGCATTAATTACGGACTTATTGTTTGAAATTTCTTCTCTGATTCTTTCAAAGATTAAAACATTTGCATCAACCGCCATCCCAATTGTAAGAATTATCCCAGCTATTCCCGGCAATGTCAATGTTGCTTGTAAAATTGATAATATAGCCACAATCAAGGATAAGTTTATCAGAAGTGATATGTTTGAGTAAATCCCAAATCTACCATACGAGGCAAACATATAAATTAAAACGAATGCCAGACCCAATATTGAAGCAATTTGTCCTGATTTGATAGAGTCAGCCCCTAAACCTGGGCCAACAGTTCTTTCCTCAAGTATAATCAGAGGCGCAGGTAATGCTCCTGCCCTTAGAAGGATTGCCAAATCATTCGCTTCTTGAACCGTGAAACTTCCCGATATCATGCCTGAGCCACCTAATATTGGCTCATTAATGATTGGTGCAGATATCACCTCGTTATCCAAAACAATTGCAAATAGCTTGCCAACATTATCGGTGGTTATCTTGCCGAATTTTCTTGAGCCCTGACCATCAA
This sequence comes from uncultured OCS116 cluster bacterium, assembly GCA_902613795.1. Classification (GTDB taxonomy): domain Bacteria; phylum Pseudomonadota; class Alphaproteobacteria; order Rhizobiales; family TMED25; genus TMED25. The sequence goes on along the minus strand of CACMIP010000005.1, from coordinate 115,568 downwards.
AGCGAAAATTTACTATTGGCTGGTTGGTTTGTGAGTCAAACCCTGGTTGTGCATCAACTAAATTTTCTCCACCAATTATAGATCTTCTTTCCACTACATAGGTACTCTCATTTTCTGCATGCTGCAATTTCATTGATGATCGGGACACATTACCGCCATCATAAAAAGTGTCGATCAAGTGAAATGTCATCTTTGCAGTAGTTCCAAGTAAATCTTTTAATCTATTAGGATCATCCAGCCCTGGAACCTGAATTAGGATCCTCGACTCCCCCTGTCGCTGGATTGTAGGCTCTTTAGTCCCAAGCTCATCTATTCTTCTTCTTATTATTTCGATTGACTGATCAACTGAACGCCTCAATAGATCACTTAGCGCCTCTTCTGTCATGCTCACGAGAATTGAGCCATCAATTTGCTCCACAATTTCGAGTTCATTGGCCAACTGACCCGTTCCAAATTGACCTCTCACATTTTGTGATAAGGACTCAATAATATCTATCAGATTACCTTTAAAACTATCGTCGCTTAGTGTTATTTTTATTTGATTATTGGTTTGTGCAATATCTGACAACAAAATTTTGTTGCGCCTAAGCTCAATCCTGATTTCATCATAAAGGTCATCCATCCTCTCAGAAGCACGAACAGATGATTGAACCTCGACTAATAGATGAGATCCCCCTCTCAGATCAAGCCCAAGATTGATTTGTTTTTGGGGCATAATCTTTGGCAGATTATTAATTGTGTTTTGGCTGAGTAAATTAGGAAAGGCAAAAATGGCACCAAACAAGCAAATTAAGAGTATGCTTATTGATTTGAATTTTGAGAAATATAGCATTTTAATCCCCGTTAGAGAGTCACTTCCTTATATCAGAAATCATCCCTCTTACTGCCTTAACTCTCACATCTTTGGCTATTTCAATTTCAACCTCTTGATCGCTTATAATTTTTGATATTTTTCCAATGAGACCGCCTTGAGTGATAACGGTGTCACCTTTTGTAAGTGAGTCAATCATCTCCTTGTGAGCTTTGACACGCTTTTGCTGAGGTCTTAGAATCAAGAAGTAAATGATTAAAAAAATGAGTAGAAATGGAAGTAATTGAAGAAAAATATCACCACCACCTGGGTGCGATGCCGCGTATGCTTTGGTAATCATGGTAAATCACTCTCTTTTTATAAAAAACTAAAACTATAGACAGAAAAATATATTTCCAATAAATTTCTTTATAATATATATAGGTTAATGAAAAATTTTTAAATAATAATTTTTTATATCTGAACAAATGACAGAAAATAACGATAAATTAATTGAAGAAATATCAAAAATTAGAAAGATTCTAGAAGATAAACACACTAGATCTGAAATTAAAATTGATTGGAAAGAGGCAGATGCATTTATGTGGCGATCCGAAGAAGGATGCTTTAGGCCAGTCAAAAATGTCAACTCTATTCCGCTTGAGCTACTTAAAGGAATTGATCAAAATATTGATATTCTGCTTGAAAATACAATAAAGTTTTCAAAATCGTTGCCTGCAAATAATGCGCTTTTATGGGGCGCACGAGGTATGGGAAAAAGTTCACTTATCAAAGGGATACATGGCAAGTTATGCAAAACATCAAAAACTAAACTTATTTTAATAGAAATTCATAGAGAGGATATAAAGGATTTACCTGATATTTTGGGCATAATCAAACAATACAGTAAAGTTAACTACATTATATTCTGTGATGATTTATCATTTGATAATGATGACACAACGTATAAATCACTTAAAACAGCCCTTGAGGGCGGCATAGAGGGTAGACCATCAAATGTAATATTTTATGCCACATCAAATAGACGTCATCTTATGGCGCGTGAGATGATAGAAAATGAGACATCTACAGCGATAAATCCATCTGAGGCAATTGAGGAGAAGGTTTCCCTCTCTGATCGTTTTGGTTTGTGGATCGGATTTCATAATTGTTCACAAGATCAATATCTCTTAATGATTGATGCATACGCACAACACTTTAATATTCCAAAGACAAAAACCTTGCATGCAGAGGCAATTGAATGGGCCGCTGGAAGAGGATCAAGGTCTGGTAGAGTTGCTTGGCAATTCATCATCTCCGCCGCGGCAAAAAATAATATAAAATTAGTCTAATTCAGAAAGTCAGTTGGGTCTTGTACAATTGTGCCTCGCCTCAGCTCAAAGTATAATTGTGGGCTTTCTATTATTCCGGATGCACCAACTGTACCAATAATATCGCCTTTTTCTATCTTATCGCCGATTAATACATTTGATTTATCTAGATGTGCATATGATGAGACCCAGTTATTTAGGTGCTTAATTATAATTAGATCTCCAAAATAATCTTCGGTACCAACAAATGTCACAACACCGCGTTCAGAAGCCCTAATCTCTGAGCCTAATGGAGCTGAAATATAAACTCCATTATTAACCCTACCGTAAACTTCAGCTCCATAATTATTAATAACCCTCCCTAATACAGGCCATCTAAATTGAGGTCCGCTCGCAGTTGACTTATCTACATCATCGAGAACATTTCCGTCTCTGTCGCTTTCTTTAGCTGAAATGGTATTGGTTATTTTATCTGATTTTGATAATTTATTCTCTGCGATTTTTAGCTCTTGCCCGACATAAATTAAACTTGGGTTCACTATTTTATTCAATTCGATTAGATGTTTTGTGTTAATTCCAAACTTCATGGCAATCGATGATATTGTGTCACCAGACTTGACATGATAGACATCATCAACGACAGATACATCCTCATTTTCACTACTAAATTGAATGCTTGTGGGCGAGTCTGTGTCTGTATCCAACTTTCTTTTTGCTATGTACAATCGCATCCCATCATTGAGCTTATATGGATATGATAAAGAATTATAATAAGCAATATCTTCCAGAGGAACCCCAGTTGATCTCGCAATAAACTCGAGAGTCTCGCCACTAGATACAATCCAGTAATTTGAATAAGCGCCTTTAAATGTTGATTTTTGTTCTTCAGAATATTGATTAACTTGATTTTTTCTTTCATCATTATTTACAGTTTTAAATCTCTCGATACTTGTACTACATGATGTAAGTAAGACTGTAAATATAGTTAATATAATATATTTAGATCGGGATTTCGAAGGCATTTATAATTTAAACTTAGCTAATTAACAATAATCTTTAGTTTATTCATAATTAGTTAATATTATATTTCAAAAGAAGAATTCTATAACTAAATTTTGGTCTCAAGAAATGAATATGCCGTTCGATCTGGGCCAATTGGCGTAATTGAAATAAAGCCTTTCTGAATACAATCCAGATCTGTTCCATCGTGCATACCACCCTCTGCCCGCTTGAAGCCTATCCAATAGTATTTCTGCCCTCTGGGATCGATCCTCTCTTCCATTGTATGAGCCGGTATATCTCTTTTCCCTTGTCTAGTAAAACGATGGCTCAGATTATCTTCAACAATATCAGGAAAATTGATATTTAAAACAATATTATCTGGATAGTCTAAATCTAAAACAAAATCTAATGTCCGATCCAGATTTTTTTTTGTTGCCTGAAATGCGTCCAACCCTTTATTGTGTATATTAAAAACCTGGCTCAATGCGATAGACTTAATGTTGTGTATTGCACCCTCCATTGCGGCGCCAATTGTTCCAGAATAATTAACATCATCAGCAAGATTCTGACCTCTATTAACCCCTGATAAAATAAGATCTGGCTTCTTATCTTTCATTAATTGCTTGATTGCAAGCATGACGCAATCTGTAGGCGTTCCAGATATAGAAAATATATTTACACCAATCTCCTTCAGTCTAATAATATCTGATAACGACATCGCTTGAGATCTTCCGCTCTGCTCTCTTTCTGGGGCAATAATTGTTATATCACTTGATATTTTTTTTGCAGAATTAATTAAGAGCTCAATTCCTGGAGCATTAATACCGTCATCGTTCGTTATCAATATTTTCTTTTGACTCATCAATAAGTTACTTTATTAAATTAATTTCAAATTTTTATGGTACTTAAATTATTCATATATTTTTTTAATACATCAGGGACTTGAATGCCATCAGGTGTTTGGTAGTTTTCAAGAATAGCAATAAGAGCCCTACCAACAGCTACTCCTGAGCCATTTAATGTATGTAGATATTTTTTATTTTTGTTTCCATCTCTATATCTGGCCATCATTCTCCTGGCCTGAAAGTCACCACAATTTGAAATACTGGATATTTCGCGATAAGTCTGCTGCCCAGGCATCCAGACTTCAAGATCATATGTCTTTTGTGCAGAAAAACCCATATCGCCTGATGAGAGTAGCATTACTCTGTAAGGAAGTTCAAGTAACTTAAGTATAGCTTCAGCGCATTCAAGCATACGGTTATGCTCTACTTCCGATAGCTCCGGCTCTGTAATTGAAACCAACTCTACTTTCTGAAATTGATGTTGGCGAATCATCCCCCGTGTATCCCTTCCGGCAGCGCCAGCCTCCGCCCTAAAGCAAGATGTTAAGGCAACATATCTTAGTGGTAAATCGGCTTTGTCTGTTATCTTCTCCCTCACAATATTTGTTAATGAAACTTCCGCTGTTGGGATTAACCATTTTCTGTTGTTGTGGTCTGCTAAATCATTATCGCGAACTATAACCTGAAATTGATCCTCCTCAAACTTCGGTAGTTGAGCTGTGCCGAGCATCGAGCTGTTATTAACAATAAGTGGTGGCGCTATTTCCGTGTAACCATTTTGAGTTGTATGGGTATCAAGCATAAACTGTCCAAGCGCCCTTTCAAGCAAAGCGAGCTGACCTTTCAAATACACAAATCTTGAGCCTGACACTCTGGACGCAGTTTCAAAATCCATCATACCCTCAACCGTGTCTATTTCGAAGTGCTCTGCAGTTTTTTTGTCATTAATTTTACCATATCTTTTTGCTTCAATTTCAATGTTAGAACTCTCATCACTGCCAATGGGAACATCGTCAAATGGAAGATTTGGAAGTCCTAATAGAATGGCTTCAAGATGTTGACTGGTCACAGTAATCTCATTTTCAAGTTGTAAGATTTGATCTTTTAAAGCATGGACTTTGTCTATCAATTCATTCGCTTTACCATTTTTATCTTTTCCTTTTTGTAACCCAATTTGCTTTGACAACTCATTTCTTTCATTCTGAAGATTTTGTAGCTTTGTCATTTGTGTACGTTTTGATAAGTCCAATGTTATTATCTCTTCGATATCAATTTTTACACCCCTTCGCTTCTGCAGCTCAGCAAACTTTTCGGGATTATCTCTGATTTTTTGAATATCATGCATAAAATAGAACCCTCAGACCAGCCTACTTTTTTCTCTAGCCGCAAGAATATAAGATACAAATAAAGGATGCGGATTAAAAGGTCTAGATTTTAATTCAGGATGAAATTGTACAGCGACAAACCATGGGTGATCAGGTAGTTCTATAATTTCTGGTAATTTGCCATCTGGTGATAGACCAGAGAATACAACACCCTGATTTTCGAGATGCTTTTTATAATCGATGTTGACTTCCCAACGATGCCTATGTCTTTCATTTATTTTATTGGCTTTATATATCTCTTGCACTTTTGAGCCTTTTATTAGTACTGCGTCATACGCCCCTAATCTCATGGTCCCTCCAAGGTCAGTATTTTCATCTCTTTTTTGTGTGGTTTTTCCTTTTTTCCATTGCTTCATAAGATCAACAACGGGATGATCTGTATCTCCGAACTCTGTCGTGTTTGCTCCATGGAGTTTTAGCAGTGATCTTGACATCTCTACAATAGCCATTTGCATTCCGAAACAAATGCCTAAGTATGGAACCTTTTTCTCACGTGCAAATCTAATTGCATTAATTTTACCCTCACTACCACGTTGACCAAACCCACCTGGGACCAAAATTGCATCTGTGCTATCTAGATAATCAATTGGTGGTGAGCTCTCCAGCAGCTCAGAGTCAACCCATTCAACATTAACTTTAATCTTATTTATCAATCCAGCATGGTATATTGCCTCATCCAGAGATTTGTAGGCATCTTGTAATTGAATATATTTTCCAACAATTGATACCTTTACGCTCTCTTCCAAGGAGCTTGCATTTGATGAGATTTTTTTCCATTTAATGAAATTAGGTTTATTTTTTTTCTCAAGATTAAATATATTTAAGACTTCGCTATCAAGGCCGTTCTGATGTAAATTCATCGGAACATCATATATATTACCAACATCTACGGCCGGAATTATTCTACTGAATGGAACATTACAAAATGATGAGATTTTTTTTCTCTCATCTTCAGGAATTCCTCTGTCACAGCGTAATATGATAATGTCCGGCTGGATACCTATTGAAGTTAACTCTTTTACTGAATGTTGTGTTGGCTTGGTCTTGAGTTCACCCGCTGCAGCAATGAAAGGTAATAAAGTTAGATGAATGAATAGACAATTTTCTGGGCTCAATTCATTTCTTAATTGCCTAATTGCTTCAAAAAATGGTAAGGCCTCGATATCACCGACAGTACCTCCAATCTCACACAAAAGAAAGTCAACGTCATCTGTGTATTGTGTAATGAATTCTTTAATAGCATCCGTTACGTGTGGAATTACCTGAACTGTACCACCAAGATAATCTCCCTTTCTTTCTTTTTGGATAATATCCTGGTAAATCTTACCACTGGTAATATTATCAAACTTAGTTGCGGATACATCGGTAAAACGCTCATAATGACCGAGATCAAGATCTGTTTCGGCACCGTCATCAGTCACAAATACCTCACCATGCTGTATTGGATTCATAGTGCCAGGATCCACATTCAAATATGGATCAAGTTTACGAAGTTTTACCTTATATCCGTGAGACTGAAGTAGTGCACCAAGTGATGCTGAAGATAGCCCTTTTCCTAAGGAAGATACCACACCACCTGTTATAAAAATAAAACGTGCCATGGAATTATAAAATAACAAAAATTAATTAAATGTAAAATACTAAATCAAAATATCAAATGCAAAGTGCAAGCTATTCTAGTATTGGTACGCTGACATCATCATTTTCAGATGTTGTGATTAAACTTGATGGGTCAAGATCGTATGTGACTCTATCAATCACAGATTGGTTATTATATGAGTTTATAATTGTTAAACTCATTGAAGTGATAAAAAAAATAGTTCCCAGGATAATGGTTATTTTTACTAGTCCGCTCGCCTGTCCTCTGCCCTTGAGGAAGCCAGATAATCCACCACCTGATCCGCCACCTCCAATACCGAGAGCACCGCCTTCAGATCTTTGCAATAAGATTACGCCAACCAAAATAATGGCCACTGCCAGATGTAGAATTAGAATTAATGAGCTCATGGTAACCTCTAATGCTTATTTACTATAATTTTAATGAATTAACAATGATTAAAAATTATTTTGATTTTATAATTTCGTTAAATTTTGAGTAATCGAGAGAGCTTCCCCCAACTAGTACCCCGCTAACATTATCTATGCTTAATATCTCCCCTGCATTTTCTGGGTTAACGGATCCTCCATAGAGCAATGATGGATTACCTTTTTTAAATATATCAGTGTCTTGTAGCGTATTATTAATGTGGGCATGCATCTCATAAATATCCTCAATTGTTGCAGTATTTCCAGTACCAATAGCCCAAATCGGTTCATAGGCAATAATGGTATTATTACGATTTGAGGTAGTTGATACCGAGTCTTTTAGTTGTTTGCTTATGAAATTATAATGTTCCCCCTCAGACCTCACTTTGATATCCTCACCAACACAAATTATTGTAATAAGATTATTTTCATGGGCGCTTTGGATTTTATTGATTATATTATCCGGGCCCTTCCCATGCATCGCCCTCACCTCAGAATGACCAATGATTACAAAATTAGCACCGGAGTCACGAATCATAGAAGCAGATATTGAACCAGTAAATGCACCAGAGTCTTCATGGTGGCAGTCTTGGCCACCTATATTTAGGTTTGAATTTTTACTAATATTGACAAAACTCGAGATTAGTGTGTATGGCGGAAATAAAATGATATTAGCATCATCTTCGCTGATTAATTTAATCAATTTCTCAATATCAAGTGTGTCATCTTGGCGACCGTTCATTTTCCAATTACCCGCGAAAGTCGTTGAATCTGGGTTGTATTTCATTTATTCCCACCTATTTCGTAATAAATCAGACAAAATCCATCACACAATAAAACAATAGAATTAATTTTTATATTACCTTATATTAACGGCATGAACAAACATGGAATTAATTCTAGAGCGAGAAAATGCTGGATACTCTAAGAAAATCAGTAACAGGACCATTTGTTAAAATTCTAATTGGTATTCTAATACTAAGCTTTGCGGTTTGGGGTATACAGGATATCTTTGGTAATTTTAAAAAAACTGTTGCAATTGAGATTGATGATTATGAAGTTAGCCTCGATCAACTTGTTACAGAATATAATAATCAACTATCAATAATTAGCTCACAACTTGATAAGCAGATTTCATTGAAGGAGTCACTTGAACTGGGCATAGATGAAATCGCAATTGAAAATTTAATTAGAAAGATGGTTCTTCAAATTGAAATTAATAAACTTGGAATAGACATATCTGAAGAATTTGTTGCGGAACAGATTATTAATGATGACAACTTCAAAATTGACGGTAGGTTCAATAAGGCAAGGTATGAGCAGCTCCTCTCATACGCAGGTTATAATGACGAAACTTATGTACAAAGTGAAATTAACGTTAATAAGCAAAATCAGTTATTTAATATAATTGGAAATAGAACTTACATACCCAACGTGCTTATTGAAATGGTTAATGAATTCAATAAGACAGAAAGAGTTATTGAATATGTTGATCTTCCAAAATCTAAGATTATTGTAAAAACACCATCTGAAAGAGAGCTCCTTGAATTTTATGAAAAGTTTAAAAATGGATACAAAAAATCCGAGACGAGAGACTTTGCAGCACTCATATTAGATCCAGAAAATATAAAAAAGGATATTCAAGTTACTCGATCCCAAATAAATGAATATTTTAATGCCAATTTGGATAGTTTTAATATCTCAGAGACAAGGGAACTATATCAGTTCTTCTTTAACGATGAGGCCACAGCTGATAATTTCTATAATGACTCATATCAGCTTGAATTTAACGAGCTTTTGACGAAATATTCGCAAAGCAAAGAGCACAGCTATCTTGGCTTAGTTGGGAAAGATGAGATATTAGATTTTGAAGTTGCTGATGCTGCATATAATATGATTGAAGGCGAATTTGGTAAGCCAATTGATGGTATGCTCGGTATTTCAGTTCTATACCTAGAAAAAATAAATCCTGGCAAAATCCCTACAGTTGGTGATGTGGCTGCCGAGATACGGGATGAAATCCAAATTAAAGAAGCAATAGACTTAGTTGAAATGCTATATTTTGAAATTGAAGATGACCTCTTAAATGGCAGTTCAATAGGGGAAGTATCTGCGAAACATCAAATTGAGACAAAATATTTTAAGAAAATTGATATTAACGGAAAAAATATCCAGAACGATGTTGTTGAGGAAATAAATCACCAAGAACTCATCCAAAAAATATTTAGCTCAGAAATTGGAGATTTTATTGAGGTATATGATACCGAGAATGGTTATATATGGGCAGACTTAAATTCAATAAATCCACCATATATAAAATCTTTTGCTGAGGTTAGAGATCTTGTAACCGCTGATATGCTTAAGAAAAGGAAAAATGACAAAGAAAGTGAAATCATAAAACAGCTAGAAATTGGATTAATAAATAATCAAATTCAAGAGCTTATTGACTCATATCAAATTGAAATAAAAAGATCAGAGCCTTTTAGTAGACTCTCTCCGATTAGAGAATTTAGTGAAGACTTCAATGATAGAATTCTGAGTGCAAATATTAATGAAGTAATTATTGGTAAATCCGAGAATAATGTACTTGTTGGTAAGGTAGTGGAAATACTACCGAATGTACAAGAAGAGCCAGAGAGAGATCAAAAATTTATAAATAATCTAGATTTGCAGATGAAGAACGATTTATTCGAGCAATACTTAGTTTCGCTTGAGGATAATTATACAGTCAAATTATATCAAGAAAACATTGATAGATTATTTAATACTCAGAGCCAGTAGTCTAAATGGATAAATCTGAAAAACTCTACAATGAAAAAATTGATCAAGTAATATGGAAGACAATCGTCTCAGATACTGTTACTCCTATTTCAATTTTAATGCGTGTAGAGGATCATTCAAATTGCTTTCTGCTTGAGTCCGTTGAGGGGGGTACAAAAAGAGGCAGATATTCAATCATTGGGATGAAGCCTGATATGTGGTGGAAAGCTGATGGAGATACGGCCTACATAAAAACAAAATGGGCATCTGGATACAAAAAAGAGGGTTTGGGAACTTTCGCATCGTTGAAAAATTTAATCGATTGTTCACATATTAAGCTCCCAGATCATCTACCGAGAATGTCTGCAGGTATTTTTGGCTACATCGGTTATGATAATGTGAGATTAATTGAAGACATAAACGAATTAAGTAAATCTGATGCAGATTTCCCTGACTCACTGCTTATGAGGCCATCCCTGATTATTGTTTTTGATAATTTAAAGGATGAGTTATCGGTTGTATATTCATTAAGGTATAACTCAAATCAAAAATATCGTGATGCGCTAGCCGAAGCTAATACTTCAATAGATTTTGTTCTCGACCTACTCAGAAAACCCTTTGATGAAAAATATATTCCAACCAACCAAAAGAAAATTAATATAAGCTCAAACACTACAAAAGATGACTACCTCAAGATGGTAGAGAAAGCCAAAAACTATATTTATGAGGGAGACATCTTCCAAGTTGTACTGAGCCAACGTTTCGAGTCAAATTTTGAATTGCCCCCATTTGAATTATACCGATCATTGCGTAGAATAAATCCATCACCGTTTCTATTTTACCTCAATTTTGATGAGTTTGCTGTCATTGGTTCAAGTCCAGAAATACTTATTCGGCTTTTTAGTGATGAGATAACAGTAAGACCAATCGCGGGTACGAGACCAAGAGGGAAAGATCAGGCTGAAGATGATAATAATAAGAACTCATTACTCTCTGATCCGAAAGAACTTGCGGAGCACTTAATGCTGCTTGATTTGGGCCGCAATGATGTAGGTAAGGTATCGCAACTTGGAAGTGTAAAGGTTACAGATAAATTCTTTGTAGAGCTATACAGCCATGTTATGCATATAGTTTCTAATGTGATCGGAAAACTTGATAGTAAGTTCAATATGATTGATGTCCTAAAAGCTGGATTTCCTGCTGGCACAGTATCAGGGGCACCTAAAATAAGAGCAATGCAAATAATAGAAGAGCTTGAGAAAGAGCGCAGGTCTATATATGCTGGATGTGTTGGTTACTTTTCAGCAGCAGGAGATATGGATACTTGCATAACACTAAGAACTGCAATAATTAAGAGTAACTCAATGTATGTTCAAGCAGGTGCTGGAATCGTTGCGGACTCTAATCCCGAAAGTGAATACCAAGAATGCAAATCAAAGGCCTCCGCCCTATTCAATGCAGCACAAGACGCCCTTGATATGAACAGCAGCAGGGCAGAAAAATGATATTAATTATTGATAATTATGATAGCTTTACATTTAACATTGTGCAATATATTGGCAGCCTAGGCGTGCAGTCGTCTGTAGTTCGTAACGATCAAATATCCATTGATGAGATACCGAGTAATACAAGTCACATAATAATATCCCCTGGACCATGCACACCCAGTCAAGCAGGAATTTCTGTTGATGTTGTGAAATCTTTTTCAAAGAAATTACCAATTTTAGGAATTTGTTTGGGTCACCAATCGATCGGACAAGCCTTTGGATCGGAAATTATTAAAGCTGATCACTTAATGCATGGCAAAACAGCAATAATTACACATACTGAGTGTCCAATTTTTAAGGATATTCCAGAGAAATTCTCTGCCACCAGATATCATTCTCTCATTATTAATGAAAAAGAATTAAGCCCCGAATTATCTATTACCGCTCGTTCAGCTAACGATAACTATATTATGGCTGTATCACACAAGGAATATCCTACTTTTGGTATACAGTTTCATCCTGAAAGTATTGCAACAGAGCATGGAATTGATATATTAAGAAACTTTATAATCCTATAGATAGAATTAATTTAATGTCAGAAATCACTGATTATATTGAAAAGATAAACAATAAACAGAGCCTTTCGGTTTTGGAAAGCTACAATGCATTTATGAGTATAATGTCTGGTGATTGCGTTGATGGTGATATTTCTAACTTTCTTATTGGTCTTAAAAATAAGGGTGAGTCAATAGATGAAATCATAGGGGCTGTGCGTGCCATTAGAGAAAAAATGATTACTATAATAGTTCCCGATGGTGCAATAGATATTGTTGGGACCGGTGGTGATGGTTACAAAACATTAAATATCTCAACAGCATCCGCACTTGTCGTCGCATCAAATAATATTAAAGTGGCAAAGCATGGCAACAGATCAGTATCATCTCTATCAGGATCATCGGATATATTAACAGAACTTGGCGTAAATATTGATATAAAACCAGACTCTTGCGTGGAATGCATAAACGATACAAATATTTGCTTTTTATTTGCTCCACTATTTCATGGTAGTTTTAAACATGTCGCAAAAGTTCGGGCAGAACTCAAAGCACGAACTATTTTTAATATACTTGGTCCAATGTGTAACCCAGCGAATGTGAAAAAACACCTCATTGGTGCTTATGATCTTGCTCTCTTGCGTCCAATGACTGAAGTGCTGAAAAACCTTGGCTCTGAGGCAGCTTGGCTAGTCCACAGTAATGACGGTCTTGACGAAGTATCAATATCAGATAAAACATTTATCCATAAATTAGATAGCGGACATATTTCGGAAGAAGTTTTTGAAGTTAAGGACACTAATATTAGGCCTGCAAAAATATCAGAGATCGTTGGGGGAGATGTGAGTCACAACGCAAAAGAATTGATTAAAATTTTCAAAGGTGAAAAAAATCCTTATCGCGAAATTGTATCCTTAAATTCTGCGGCAGCATTAGTTATGTGTGGCTATTCCAGAAATATCGAAGAGGCAATTGCAATATCAAAAGAGTCACTAGATAGTGGTAAGGCACTTCAAACTCTTGAGCATTTAATTAGTGTGTCAAATAGATTGGACTGATGAATTCAATACTAGATAAAATATACGAATACAAAAAAATTGAAGTTAACGATAGCTACAAATCACTCTCGCTGAATGAATTGATAAACAACGTTAGCAGAGACTCAGGTACACCAAGATCATTTTTAGGGTCAATCAGAGATAATACTCTCGCTGGTAAAATATCTTTAGTGTGTGAAATAAAAAAAGCTAGCCCATCAAAAGGAATACTAAAAGAAATATTTGATGTATCAGAGATAGCAAAGGAATATTCAGCAGCAGGGGCCACATGTATTTCCGTGCTAACTGATACACCCTCTTTTATGGGTTCAAAGGAGGATCTCGATATTGCTCGTAACAGCTCACCCCTACCTCTACTGAGAAAAGACTTTTTCATTGACCCATATCAAGTTTTTGAAACAAAATACCTTGGCGGGGACTGTATATTAATAATATTATCTATGTTAAGTGACTCGCAGGCACGCGAACTCTATCAAACTGCTCAAGAAATTGAATTAGATAGCATATTTGAAGTGCACAATGAAAATGAGTTTGAGAGAGCACTGAGCATGAATGCCAAACTCATCGGTATAAATAATAGAAATTTACATACTTTTGAAACAGATATCGGTACCACCGTTAATTTAGCATCAAAATTTCGTGATGACCTAATTATAATTTCAGAAAGTGGAATTTACAACAATATCCAAATCAAAATGTTACGAGAGAAAAATGTGAACGCCTTTCTAGTTGGTGAAAGTATAATTAAATCAGATAATATGACAAAGGCAATTCAGGACCTCCTTGATTAAGATGAAAAATTTTACTCATATAAATAATTCTGGTGAAGCAAATATGGTTGATATATCTGATAAAAAAACCAGTAAGAGAGTTGCAATTGCATCCGGTAGCGTGAATGTCTCAAAAAAAACCCTAGAGCTGATCAAAAACGATAATATAGAAAAAGGCGATATATTTTCTACCGCCCGGATTGCTGGTATAATGGCATCAAAAAAAACTCATGAGCTCATACCGCTTTGCCATAATATAAATATAGATTTTATTAAGGTTGACATAAGTGTTGATAGCAAAATGAGTTCCATTAATGTGATCTGTGAGAGCCAAACAACGCAAAAGACAGGTGTTGAAATGGAAGCTTTGGTGGCATGCTCTGTCGCCTGCCTTACTATCTATGACATGATAAAATCACGCGATAAAAAAGCGTCAATAACAGACATTAAGTTAGATTTTAAATCTGGCGGTAAATCTGGAATATACAATAGAAGATGAACTTGCTAAAACTTGAAAATGCAATCGACAGGTGCCTTAAAGAGATTAATCTGATGGGTACGATAGCTATTCCTCTTGGGACGGCGAGCGGCTATGTTATCGCTGAAAATTTATCGGCCCGCAGAGAGTCACCTCCATTTGATTTATCAGCCATGGATGGTTATGCATTTAAGCATGGTCCACATATTAATGAAAATCATAAGTTGTCTGTCATTGGTAAGAGTCCAGCGGGTACAATTTTCGCAAGAAAGGTGAAAAAAGAAGAGGCTGTCAAGGTGTACACTGGGAGTGTAATGCCATCTGGGACAGATACTGTAATAATTCAAGAAAATACAGAAACAAATGCAAGTGATGTTATTTTAAAAAAAATACCACAAAAAAATGAAAATATCAGAAAGAAGGGTTTTGATTTCAAAACCGATGATATTTTAATAAGAAAAGGAACAAAATTAACCCCCAAGCACATGTCTCTAGCTGCCTCTATGAACCACACAACACTAGTGGTGTACCGTAAACCAAAAATAGCGATCATATCTAACGGTGATGAACTTGTTGAACCTGGTTCAAAAGATGCTCAAAATAAAATAATCAGTGCAAATAATTACGGTATAAAAGCCTATTTGGAACAGCTAGGTGCGAATGTAACAGATCTTGGAATTGCCAAGGATAATGTAAAATCTCTGCGAGAAAAAATTAAAAAAGCTGCTAGTCATGATATCATTGTGACAATTGGTGGGGCAAGTGTTGGCGATTTTGACCTGGTTAAAGAGAGTATACATAGGGAATTGGAGCTCAAATTTTGGAAAATTGCAATGAGGCCAGGTAAACCCCTAATATATGGCCGTTTGGGGGAGGCGCATTTCTTAGGTCTACCCGGTAACCCAGTATCAGCTCACGTTTGCTGTCAGCTTTTCTTGAAACCCATGATAAATAAATTCATGAATTTTGAAGATGAAAATTTATATATATCAGAAGCAAAGCTAAAAACTAGCTTGAAAGAGAATGATGAAAGGCAAGATTTTATCAGAGGTTTTTATAAAGATGGATTTGTCACGCCACTTAAGGTACAAGACTCCTCATCATTGAGCGTCTTGAACTCATCAAATGTATTTATAATTAGGGAGCCAAATGCACCCTCGAAAAAAAACGGTGAGATAGTACAAATCCTGAAAATTGACTTTTAGTTATAGAATTATTAACTTTCCTCTTGTAGAACATAAAAAGAACATGTATAAATGTTCTTGTTTTGTGCAAATCGATTGGAGTAAATAATGCTTACTGAGAAACAATTTGAATTACTAAAATACATTCACCAGCGAATCACGGAAAATGGTATCTCCCCCTCTTATGACGAAATGAAGGTTGCCGTTAATCTACATTCGAAATCAGGTATTCATAGACTGATTAATGCGCTCGAAGAGCGAGGTTACATCAGACGGCTTCCAAATAGAGCAAGAGCACTAGAGATACTAAAACATCCATTTGATAATATTGAAAGCAATATTAATTATAATAAATCAACAATGCCATTGGATAAACATGAAACAATGAATGATACTTTCGTAGAGATACCGATTATGGGTAATATTGCAGCTGGCTCACCTATTTCAGCGATCCAAGAAAAAATTGATAATATTCATCTACCCAAGGGTATGCTTGGCAATCATGAGCACTATGCGCTCAAGATAAGGGGTGATTCAATGATTGAATCAGGAATATTTGACGGCGATACAGTGATTGTAAAAAAATGCCAAACCGCTCAAAATGGTGACATTATTGTTGCGCTAGTTGATGGAGAAGAGGCGACCCTTAAAAGATTTAGAAAAAAAGGCGATAGCATTGCACTTGAGCCATCCAATAAAAGCTACGAAACAAAAATATACTCATCAGATAGAATTAAAATACAGGGTTGCCTTGTAAATCTTATCCGAAACTATCACTGAAACCAATCAGCCCAAGTGGAATAAGGACTATGAAGGAAATGGTTATTACAAGGTTCGCACCTTCGCCGACAGGTAATTTGCATATCGGAGGCTGCCGGACTCTACTTTACAATTGGTTGTTCGCAAAAAAATATAACGGTAAACTAATTTTACGTATTGAAGATACAGATCTCAAAAGATCCACTGACGCAGCACTTCAAAATATCCTGGAAGGCATAAAATGGCTTGGGCTCAACTGGGATGACGAGATTGCATACCAGAGTGATAACATCCACAGACATCGAGAGATTGCCTTTCAGCTTCTAAAGGAGGGAAAAGCCTACAAATGCTACTGTACTGAGGAAGAATTGATAAAAATGAGGGAAGAGGCTATAAAGAAAAAAAAATCCTCATTTTATAATAATAAATGGCGTGACCGAGAGCCAAGCGAGCAAGATAAAAACATAAAGCCAGTTATTAGAATAAAAACACCACAGGGTGGAAAAACGGAAATTAATGACATCGTGCAAGGCGCAGTTCATTTCGAGAATGAGGATTTAGATGATTTTATAATTTTACGAAGCGATGAAAGTCCAACTTATCTCCTGGCCTCTGCTGTGGATGACCATGACATGGGGATTACACATATTATAAGAGGGGACGACCACTTAAATAACGCTGCAAGGCAACACCACATTTTTAAAGCAATGAGTTGGAAAATACCAGAATATACTCATATTCCACTAATTCATTCGTCTGATGGTACCAAATTATCAAAAAGAGATGGGGCACTTTCGATTTCAGACTACAAATCTGAAGGCTTCTTATCAAAGGCAATATTGAACTACCTCCTACGATTAGGCTGGAGTTATGGCGACAAAGAATACTTTTCAGAAGATGAAATGATCAAATATTTTGACGTCAAAAATATTCACAAATCCCCAGCACGACTAGATAATAAAAAGCTATTGAGTATAAATTCTTATTACCTCAACGCAGAAAGCGAAGATACAATAATTGAGTTAATATCTCAATCGAAAGGAGTTGGAATACCAATCGAGAATCAAGAGAAAATTAAACTCATATTGGAACACGTAAAAACTAAATCAAAAACGTTAAATGAATTAATTGAACTTATTGAATATTTGCTAATGGAGTACCCCCCAATTATAGATAGTGATATGATGGAGGTTCTCAATTCGGAGAAAATTAAATTATTAGAATATTTTCATCGGGATTTAAGCTCTGTTAAAGATTGGAGTATTCAAGAAATAACACACTTATTTGAAAAATTTACAAACGATCAAAATATCAAATTAATTGATATTGCTAAGCCTCTGCGTGTAGCTCTTACAGGGCGTATCGTCCCAACTGGTATTTATGAACTTATCTATGCGCTTGGAAAAGAAGATACGCTTACACGTATATCGCAGCATCTGTATAAATAATTTTTTATTTGAAAATATTAGTTTTTATATATATAAACACAGTGTACCGTAGAGTTAAAAGAAAGTTATTATGGCAGTAAAAAAAAATGAAACTGGTACCGCTCAAATTGAGATAAATGGTACAAAGTATGATCTACCAATATACAAACCATCTATCGGACCAGAAGTAATAGACATCTCAAAATTATATGCACAAGCAAATGTTTTCACATACGATCCTGGGTTTACTTCAACTGCAAATTGCTCTTCTACAATAACCTATGTAGATGGTGAAAATGGTATACTTTTATATCGCGGATATAAAATTGACGAACTTGTAGAAAACACAGATTTTCTTGAGGTATCATATCTTCTTCTAAATGGAGAGCTCCCTAATAAAAAAGAGAAGGAAGAGTTTGATAATGCCGTCACTTATCATTCAATGCTTCACGAGCAAATGACAAGGTTTTACCAAGGGTTTAGGCGGGATGCTCACCCAATGGCTATCACATGTGGGGTAATTGGTGCATTATCTGCCTTCTATCATGACTCCACTGACATCAGTGACGCCCATCAAAGGATGGTGGCGACCCGCAGATTAATTGCAAAGATGCCAACAATCGCCGCAATGGCCTATAAATATACACTGGGTCAACCATTTGTTTACCCAAGAAATGACCTAGACTATGCCGGTAATTTTATGCATATGTGCTTCTCAGTTCCGCCAGAAGAGTATAAAGTCAACGAGATTTTGTCCAGTGCATTAGATAAAGTATTCATTCTGCATGCAGATCATGAACAAAATGCATCAACATCAACAGTCAGGCTTGCGGGCTCCTCAGGCGCCAATCCATTTGCTTGTATCGCCGCCGGGGTTGCATCTTTATGGGGACCAGCGCATGGAGGAGCAAATGAGGCTGCTTTGAACATGCTTGATGAAATTCAAACACCTGATAATATTGCGAAGTTTATCAAAAAAGCTAAAGACTCCAGTGACCCTTTTAGACTGATGGGTTTTGGACACAGAGTTTATAAAAGCTATGACCCGCGAGCTAAGATCATGCAAAAAACATGTCATGAGGTTTTAGACGCCCTTGGGCTAAAAGATGACCCTTTACTGAAAGTTGCAATGGAACTTGAAAAAATTGCCCTAGAAGATTCATATTTTGTTGAAAAGAAGCTATACCCAAATGTAGATTTTTACTCTGGAATTATATTACGTGCCCTTGGATTTCCAAAAGATATGTTTACTGTATTATTTGCGCTTGCAAGAACAGTCGGTTGGATTTCACAATGGAATGAAATGATCGAAGACTCTGAACAAAGAATTGGTAGACCGAGACAATTGTATATGGGGAACGCATCAAAAGAATTCATAAAGATTGAAGATAGGTAATATCCTACAGATATCCTCTAATAATATCTGCAGCAGCCTTTTCTGGCCTCACTTTTACTCTCATAATCTCATGTATATTGTCAAAGACCGATAACTGATCATTAATCATATTACTATCGTTAAACATTTTTAACAGCTCAGCGGTAATTTTTTTTGAGTTGCAGTCAGATTGCAGTAATTCAGGTATTATTTTTTTTTGACTTATTAAATTTGGAAGTGAAAATGAGACATTCTTTAAATTATTTATTTTTAAGATCGCGCTCGCAAAAATAGAGTTAACTATAGTTAATTTATAAATAACTATCATTGGTAACCTACAAGCTGCCAACTCAAGAGTTGCGCTACCAGATGCTGTAATTGCAAAGTCTGAATGCCAGAAGCTATTTATTTTCTTGCTATCACTTGAATATATTGAATAATTAATGCCAGTATTAACAAACTTTTCTTTGATATAGTCTGCAAAGTGATCAAATGTTGGTATTTCTATATTAAATTCATAACCTAACTTTTTTATTTCTCTAAACGCCGTGACACAAGGAGGTAAAAGTTTCTCAATTTCACTTTTTCTACTTCCCGGCATAAAAACTATTGTTTTGTTTTTATTTTCTATTTCTTTTCTATTCAATTTATTATTCAGAATATTCTCAAATAGCGGGTTACCAACATATGTGCATGGTGGGCCATTTAACTTTTTGTATAGAGCAGGCTCAAATGGATAAATAGACAAAACATGTGTTATATATTCACTCATCTCCTTTCCTCTACCTTGCCGCCAAAACCAAATTGTGGGCGACACATAATTTATTACAGTAAGATTTGGCATTACTTTTTTTACTTTTTTGGCGACCCTGTGAGTGAACTCAGGGCTATCAATTATAATTAATAACTCTGGTTTATAAGCTACAATCGATTTTACAGTCGAATTGACTCTTTTTCTAAGAGTGAAAATATTCTTAATTATGTCCCAAATACCAATTATGGATAATTCTTCATATGGAAAGAGTGACCTTAATCCATGCCTTGAAAGCTCTTCTCCGCCCACACCATACAAATCAATATCATATACTAACGCTATTTCGCTGATCAGATCAGATCCGATTTTATCACCAGACACCTCACCCGCGATAATTGCAATTTTTCTTTTTTCTGATTTCATAACTATATTATTAATCAGATCACTATAAAGTATAAATTATTGTCTTCAATCATTTCTATAACCTTCTGAAAATCAAGCACAATTACATTATCAGCTGTTATTGCTATACCCGATAAATTTGCCTTTACTATATTCTTGATTGTGTTCGGCCCAATGGTTGGCATATCAACTCTCTCATCTTGATTTATCTGAGCTGACTTTAGAATAACACCACCTCTCTTTGTGCTTATTCTCCCCAAACATGTAACCCTTTCAAGCATTACATCAGTCCCTTCAGCAGCCTCAATTGCGAGGACTCTACCATTCTTTACAATAACGGCCTGTCCAATGTCCAGGTAGCCAGTCATTTCTGCGCATTGTTTAGCTTTTTTTATATTTTCAAATTCTACTTTTGACACGCTCTTGGAGGAATATAGCCCCCTTTTCAATGTTAGATTTGGTGCAATTTCTGATGCACCGATAATTTTGTATCCCCTCTTCTCAAGTAATGAATTTATTTTCTTAAATAATGATGCATCACCACCGCGCAATATGCCGATAGATTTAAATAAGACACTTAATGTCTGAACATTTAGATATCGAAGGTTTAAGTAGTCTTTGAGACTATTTGGTCTGGGAATGTATCCAACCATACAAATATTTTTAATCTTTCGACTTTTTAATGTTTGGAAAATCCTACCAATATCCAGCCTGTTCATTTCAATAAGGCTAATATTTTGATTTTTTGTAATATTTAAGTCTCCAATTGCAAATACAGTTACATTCCACCCCTTTTTTCTTGCGGTCTCTATAATAACATCTGAAAGACTACCTCCTCCAGCTATTATAGCTAATTGATTTTCGCTCATCTCGATAGCTATTTAAATTACTTAATAATACTCTCTTCAGTTGGAAGACATAAATGCCTTTCCGGATGATCTAGTATAAATTTGAGTAAAATACTTATTTCCTCATTATCAGCATATTTTTTATGAAGAGATTGTGCTCTTTTTGGAATTTCAATGGATGGTCCATCAAATATTTCCAAATAAATATCTCGAATTAGATGAATTTCTTCTTTTGAAAATCCTCTTTGCCTCAGACCCTTAATATTTACCCCTGTTAGGTAGCACCTTCGTACGCCCTTTACAACTCCATATGGTAATATATCCATTTCAACCGCAGTTTGCGCAGCAATATATGCATGCTTACCAATCCTTACATGCTGTTTTACACCTGATAAACCACCTACAATAGCAAAATCGTCAACAATGACGTGTCCAGCGAGAGCAGCTTGATTAATGAGTATTACATTATTTCCAATTAAGCAGTCGTGCGCCACATGCGAACCAACCATAAGAAAGCAATTATCACCAATTTTTGTCAGAGAGTTACCAGACTTTGTCCCTAAATGTATTGTGACATGCTCTCGAATTACGCAATTTTTACCGATCTCAATATATGTTATCTCGTCTTTGTACTTATAGTCTTGTGGGGACATTCCGATTGTTGCATTGGGATATATACTTGCGTTGTCTTGAATCTTTGTATGTCCATCAATGACAACGTGTGGATAGATGTTAATATTATTACCCAAAATAACATTACTTCCGATATAAGAAAATGCTCCGATGGAAGCATTATTACCTATAATGGCACCATCTTCGATTATAGCCGAGGGGTGTATCATACTATTTACCTGCCTCGATCATTGCGCTGATTTCGGCTTCTGCCACAAGGCTTCCAAGGACATATGCCTCACCCTTATATTTCCATACGTTTGCCCTTTTTCTTATGATTTTTAGATGATAATAGAGTATGTCGCCAGGAATGACTGGCTTTCTGAAGCGAGCTCTATCTATAGTCATAAAGAAAATATTTGGGATTTTTGTATTATATTTTAGCATACACATTACAGCTGCAGTTTGTGCCATGCCCTCAATTTGTAATACTCCAGGCATTATCGGATTATCAGGAAAATGCCCTTGAAAAAATGGCTCATTTATTGTTACATTTTTCACTCCGATACCGTATTCGTCACCGTTTGTTTCAATTATCTTATCTACTAATAAAAACGGATATGTGTGTGGAATTAATTTCTTAATCAGATTTATATCAGCTGTTTGAGGATTATCATTCATCATATAAGTCTTCATTTTTATATCCAGTTGGCCTACACATCTTATAGCACACCAATGACCTAATTTATATTTATTTTCTTGCTATTCTTGAGATTGTTTTTATTTCACTTAAATATTTTTCAAGCTTCTTTGCAGGGTTTCCAGCTACTCTTTGATTTGACGGGATACTATGCATAATACCTGAGCCTGCACCTATTTGAACATTATCACCAATTTTTCTGTGTTGCTTAATACCAGACTGGCCACCAATCATCACATTATTTCCAATTCTAACACTGCCTGATATACCAACCATACCCGCAATCACACAGTTTTGTCCAATTGTAACATTATGAGCGATCTGCACAAGGTTATCAACCTTAGTTCCTTCACCAATAGTGGTATCATTAAGTGATCCCCTATCAATTGTTGTATTAGATCCAATTTCTACATTGTCTTGAATAATAACTCGGCCAATATGCGGAAATTTCTTTAAACCTTCTTTACCCAAACAATAGCCAAATCCATCCTGACCAATTCGAACACCAGGATGTATGATTACATTGTTACCTAATATACAATTTTTCAGCGTACAATTTGAACCAATGCGGGCATTATGACCAATCATAACATTACTTCCAATAGTTGTATTTGAGTCAACTATAGAATTATCTCCTATTACAACACCACTTTTCACGACAGCCCCAGGTCTAATTTGAGTATTTTCTCCACAAACTACATTATTCGCAACATACGAGAAGTCATTGTTTGGACTATTAACTTCATCATCTAAATCTTCATAAAATAACCCAATGATATCTATAATTATATACTCAGGATTCTCTACCACAATTGGCATAACTCCTTTGGGCAGAACATCTATCAAATCTATTGTTACCAAACATGCTGCAGCTCTGATGTTTGTAACACCATTAAGATAATTTTTATTACTTAAATATGTAATCTCTTTTGAGGAGGCGCCCTGAATTGTTGAAACACCTTCAATTAGCTTATCTTCTATATCTCCAGGCACTTTTTGATTGGGTGATACTTTTTTTAGAATTTCACTTATCCTAAAAGGACCATTATTTTTTGAAAAAATTGTATTTTTCATATAAACACCAATAGATTAATAAATATCTTCTGGAAGTTTATACAATTTAGAAGTTTGTGCCACCAGAAAATTGGAAAAACTCAGTTTTATCGAATGTTTCCTTATCAATAGCTTCTGTAAAGTCAAATCTTAATGGTCCTATTGGTGAGTCCCAGAAGACAGAAGCGCCGACTGAAGTCCGTAAAGAGTCAGAGTCATTAATTTTGGAAGGGTCTAAATCAGAGTTGAACAATGAACCAGCATTTATGTGAACACCACCTCGTACACCATACTCGTCTGTTAACGTACCAAATGGGAAGGTTAATTCAGCAGAGGTTGACACGTAAGCATTCCCACCGATAGCCTCCTCATCAGCACTCTCATTTACAGTAAGCCTCGGGCTTATACCACTAGGAGCAAACCCCCTCAATGTAGTCCCAGGGTCACGAAAGGCGTCTGAAATTAATACATCTTGATCATCAAATCCAAAAATATGCCCCATATTAAAAGATACAGAACCAATGAGACTATTTGTAAAATCTTTATAGTAGTTTCCTGAAACTTCTGTTCTCAAATATTTTACATCGCCCCCCAGACCAGCTAAATCTTGACTGAAGTCTATAAGTGTACCATTACTGGGTAAAACCATATTATCTAGTGTGTTATATCTCAAAGAATAACCAAATTCTGAAATATTCCTCGTGCCTTCAAGCTGAGTTAGCGCGGCGCTTGAACCCGCCGGAACATCATAAACTTCATTGCTGGTGTATTTATACTTAGTCACTAAACGCAGATCTTCAGATAATGGAAATCCAAATCTGAGTCCTGCACCAATTTCTTTCTTTTTGTATCCCGAGTCATCAGATAAATCAGTTTCATTACCAAATATATCAATACTTGCCGACACATCAGAGCTTAAAAAGGACGGTTCGGTAAATTGGATATTAATAAGATTTTTATTGCCTCCAAGACTTAGCTGTGTTGAAACTCTCTGTCCTCTTCCAAGCAAATTATCTTCGTTTATTTGGATATTTCCCATTAAACCAGCAGTACTTGAGTAACCTGCCCCAAATACGAGGGATCCGGTCGGTTTCTCGGTAACAGCTATTTGTATGACTTTTTTGTCAGATGATGAGCCAGCAATGGTACGCAGCTTTACATCAGAGAAAAAATTGAGAAGTCTAAGATTTCTCATTGATTGATTAAGATAGGTTTGATTTAGCGCATCTCCTTCAGAAAGCTTGAGCTCTCTTCGAATTACGTAATCATAAGTTCTTTGGTTGCCAGATATTTCTATACGCTCTACGTATATAGGCGGCCCGTTCTCTAACATGTACTTCAAGTTTACTTTTTTTGTATTTTCATTAATTTCCTCTATTACACTAACTGTTGTGAAAGGATTGCCATTTGCTTTCATAAAATCAACGAGATTTGTCTTATTTTCGTTAATCTCGGACTCATCATAATAATTATCTATTTCTGTAGTAATTAAAGCTGCAACTAATGGTGTATATGTATCATCTAATTGATTTAATATAGATATATCACCAAAGTGATATCTATCGCCTTCATCTACAGTAAATGTGATTACAAAGTTTCCAGAGCTGTTATTCAACTCCCCAATAGCATTTACAACATTGAAGTTTATATATCCATTATCTCGATAAAATTGTGCTAAGAGCTCTTTATCATACTCCATTATTGCGTTATCATATGACCTTCCAGTTCCCCATATTTTGTCAATCCAATTACTTCTTGAGGTTGAAATTACACTTCTTAAAACCCTGTCAGAATAGTTCTTGTTTCCGATAAAGTTAATGTCTGTGATCTTTGTAATTACCCCTTCGTTAATCTCGTAGACGAGATCGATCCTATTAAAATCTAATTTGATTATTTTTGGTTCTACAACAACGCTATACCTGCCAGCGGATCTATATGAGTTTATTATAGTTGAAATATCTTCCTCTAATTTATTCTTTGAAAATGTCGAGCGTTTCTTAAGTGACACAAGATTCCTTAGAGAGTCATCATTTATTGCTTTATTACCCTCAAAGGCAACCTGGTTAATAAGAAAATTTTCCCGGACTGTGATCACTAATCTTGAGTCGTCGTAATTTATCTGCACATCAGAAAATAACTCTGTTTCATACAGGTCTCTTAGAGCTTCATCCACCTCGGATTGGTTATAAGCGCTTCCAACACTCAATTTTGCATAATTAAGTATGGTATCACTATCAATCCTATTATTACCAGTAACATCAATTCTGCTGATTAGGTGATCGTCAGCATGTAGATCTGTCGCGCAAAGAAAAAATGCGAAAAAAGTAATAAAAACAGAATTATATAAAAAAGTTCTCATAATTTTTTTTTGTTAAATTTACATTATTATATATAATTTTATTAAAATATATTTAAAAAATTTAAATCATTCCATAAAGCAAAAAACATAAGAAAAATTATAAAGCCTAATCCAATCTTATGAAATAACTCAAATGTCCTTTCGCTAAGGGGTTTTCCCCTTATGGCTTCTATTAAATAGAACATAAGATGCCCTCCATCCAGCATTGGGATTGGGAATAGATTAATTAGCCCAATGCTAACAGATAATAACGCGGTTAGTTGCAATAATGGCATGATACCATTTTTTGCGACATCACCTGAAATTTGAGCAATACGAATAGGTCCGCCTAAATTTTCAGTAGACTCTGCACCGATCACCATTTTATAGATGTAGCTGAGAGATAAATGAATTATTTGATATGTATCGCTAATGCCATATCCTATTGCCTGAATTGTGGACATCTTCTCTTTTATTATATTTTTTTCGAGTGTACCGCCTCCAATACCAATATAAAAAATTTCTCCTGATTTCTTTTCCGGGTTCAAATATCTTATCTCGGGCGTGAGATCTATATTGATATAGCTCCCATTTCTGAGAATCTCAAATTGTAGCTCATTGGTCTTTTTTTCTTGAATTACACGTGGTATGTCACCAAACTTATTGATCGGCACTTCATCAATGGAAATAATAACATCATCAACCTTAAGCCCTCCATTCATTGCCGGACTAGCCTCCTCAATACTTTCAATTACGGGCAGTATTGTTGTTTTCCCATTAACTGAGTATAGAAAAGTAAATATTACTAGAGCTAAAATAAAATTTGCGATTGGTCCCGCTGAAACAATAGATGAACGCTGAATGATTGATTTTGAATGAAAACCATTTTTAGATAATTTATCCGCATCTGCTTTGCTTGTAGGGTCTGCATCATCTACAAACTTTACGTAACCACCAAGGGGAATCCAACATATTTTCCATTTAGTACCCCTTCTATCATAAGTGCTGAAAATTTCTCTGCCAAAACCTACTGAAAAGGTTTCAACATCAACTCGATTAAGGCGCGCAATTATAAAATGTCCTAGCTCATGAAAAAAAACAACTGCCGTCAAAACAAATAGAAACGGTATCGTATATATAAGAAAATTATAAGATAAGCTTGAAAAATTTACTAAGTCTAACATTTTGATTACAATACCTCATCTATTATAGCTGATGTATGATCCTTTGCTTTTTGGTTTAATGATAATATATGCTCAATATTATTTTTTAAAACCTTTTGCTCAATTTTTTTATTATGATCAAGTGATTTTTTGATAACATTATATATATCTAAGAATGAAATTTTTTTAGATATAAAGTTTTCAACTGCAACTTCACTCGCCGCATTGTAGGCAATGATAGAACTCACTCCGTTATCAATAGCTTCTCTCGCCATATTAATTGCTGGGAATTTTTCGTTATCGAGATCGTCAAATGTTAAATTTTTAATATCAGAGGTTTCCAGATTGCTAAATATTGGCGCATCATCACTATCAAATATTGCATCGCTGATGGGTATTCTCATATCTGCTTTAGACATCAAAGACACGGTTGTTCCATCATGCATTGATACCATGGCATGAATAAGAGACTGAGGATGAACCAATATTTTTATGTTTTTGTGACTTATATTGAATAAGTATGTAGCCTCAATTAATTCTAAACCCTTATTGATGAGCGTTGCAGAGTCGATTGTGATTTTTTTACCCATAACCCATGTTGGATGTTTTAATGCCTCCTCCAGTGTTGCATTTGCTAAATCTTTAATACTTACATTGAGAAATGGACCCCCTGATGCAGTTAGCGTGATCGTCTTCAGGTTTTTATAATTTACGTAATTTAGAAGCTTATGAATTGCATTGTGTTCGGAGTCAACAGGTATGATATTGGTTGATTTATTTATTCTTTTATCAAACAATAAACTACCCGCAACAACAATTGACTCCTTATTCGCGATTGCTAGTTTTTCAGTTCTATTAATGGCTTGATAGGTAGGCTCAATTCCAGCACTTCCAGATATCGCCGATAGGACAACATCCGAAGATTTAGATGCTATTTCATTTATCTCATCATACCCAGCTTTTACTTCAATTTTACTTCCAAATAAATTTTTCTTCAGTTCTACGTACATTTGTTTATCCGAAATTACCGCGTACTTTGGTTTAAATTTTAAACATTGGCGTGACAGTGTATTAACATCTTTACCCGCAACGAATGCTAACATTGAGAATTTTTTTTCTATCGTAGGGATCGATAAAGCATTTACGCCAATTGATCCGGTGGAGCCTAAGATTATCAAGTCTTTCTTCAATTTACCTCCAAAAATATAAAATATTCTCGTAGCTATTGTTACGAGTTAACTGATCTAAAATTATAAAAAATATCCCAACGCCAACTACGCTATCCATTCGATCTAAGAGCCCTCCATGACCAGGTAGCAAATTACTAGAATTTTTTACATTAAAATTTCTTTTGAAAAAAGATCCGATTAGATCGCCTAAAATAGCTCCTAGCGCCATAACCGAAATGAAGATGTAAATAATACTATCATTAACATCTACTTCGATAATCAGTGCTATAAAAAATATAAAAATAGCCGGCATAAAGAACGCAAAAAGTGTTCCTTCGAGTGTCTTGTTTGGTGATATATTTGGAAAAATCTTCTTACTGCCAAACAGCTGTCCACCAAAGTAGCCAAAGCTATCTGAAATAACAGCAATCATTATCACAAGAAAAATTGAAATTAGACCGTCTGCCGGATTGCCTTGTAATCTTATTTGATAGAATACTAAAAAACTTAGATAAGAGTAACCGATTATTGCTTGTAACCAAAAGTTAACCTTATAAACTAATTTTATTAAAATAGATCCAACGACTAGAGCTACTAGACAAATACTGAGGGCCACATCTGGAGCTATTTTTAGAATGAATAAAGAAGCGCACAGAAAACATAAATATAGTATTGTGGCAACTTTTCTTTCTGCGTGATTAATTATTGTTATTAGCTCGTAAAAAAATAACGTTGAGATGCAGATAAGGGCAATTTTAAAATAAATTCCTCCCAGATATATAGGTAAGAAAAAAATTGGTAAAATTACCAGCGCCGTTTTAAATCGCAATCTTAAATTATCAATATCCATAGCTCAATTCACACCTTCTTATTCGGTGTATTTCTCCCATATCTTCTCTCTCGTTGTGAATACTGTTCCAGTGCATTGTGGAAATGATCAACAGTAAAATCAGGCCAAAAGGTATCTGTGAATATAAATTCAGAGTATGCGCATTGCCATAATAAAAAATTACTCAACCTCATCTCACCACTTGTTCTGATTATGAGATCCGGATCAGGTATATTTGCTGTATCAAGATAATTCCCCATTAAATCATTGTTGATCATATCGTTTGTTATTTTTGCTAGTTGGACATCATTGACTATTTTCTTAACTGCTCGGATAATCTCGTCCCTGCCGCTATAATTAAATGCCGCAATCAACTGCATACCATTATTGCTGTATGTTCTGTCCTGCACCATTTGGATTATCTTCTTTTGTGGTTTCGCAAGAGTATCTATATCACCTATTACAGTTACTCTAATATTATTTAGTATTATCTCATCTAGATATTCACTTTCAAAGCTTTCCATAAGATCCATTAAGTTCGAAATCTCTGATGGATCCCTATTCCAGTTTTCCTTACTAAAACTAAATAGTGTTAAATATTTGATCTTAAAATTAGCTGCAGCCTTGGCAATCAAAACAAGTGTTTCTATACCTTTACGATGACCGTCTTCGTCTTGCAACTCTTTGCCCCTTGCCCATCGTCTATTACCATCTAAAATTATGGCAACATGATCTGGCAAGTTTGTGATTTCACTCATGATAACTTATTTCAATGAAGGATGTTAAACGTTCATAATTTCAGCAGTCTTTTTTTGAAGAACCTCATCAATTTCCTTTATCGAGGAGTCTGTGATATTCTGAATATCATTAGCATAATTTTTTTGATCATCCTGACTGATATCACTACTTTTTTCTAGTTTCTTTAGTGTGTCCATACCGTCTCTTCGAACGTTCCTAACAGCAATACGTGCATTTTCCGCGTATTTACTTGCAACCTTACAGAGCTCTTCTCTTCTTTCCGAGTTCAGTTCCGGAATAGGAATTCTAATTAGCTGCCCGTCCATATTCGGATTTAAACCCAATCCAGACTCACGTATTGCTTTGTCAATAATCTCTACTTGCGATTTATCCCAAACTTGTACTGAAATAGTGCGCGGATCAGGTGTACTTATCGTTGCAAGTTGATTTAAAGGCATCTTTGATCCATACACTTCTATAACAACAGGATCTAACAGACTAGCTGATGCACGACCAGTTCGTAAACCCGAAAACTCTCCTTTGAGAGAGTTTATGGCACCATCCATTCGCCGCGAAAAATCTTGTGTATTAAATTCATCTGCCATTTTGATACCTCAGTTAGAAATAATTGTAAATTTGGCCTTTTTTTCTATGACTTTTTTTAGCTCATTACTCTTTTTTATTGAAAATACAATTATTGGTAAATTTGCTTCCCCTGCCATGGTAATTGATGTCATATCCATAATCTTTAGGTTGTTATTTATAACATAATTATAATCTAATTTAGTAAATTTCTTAGCTTTTGAATACTTTTCTGGATCTTTATCGTACACTCCATCCACTTTAGTACCTTTTAGAAGAACATCACATTCAAGCTCAAGAGCTCGCAGAACAGCAGTTGTATCGGTGGTAAAATATGGATTACCAGTTCCTCCAACAAGAATTACTACATTTCCATGGTTCATGGCTTCTTTTGCCTCTTCATGATCAAAATTTTTTGTAATACCAGGTATCATAAAAGATGAATAAATAACTGATTTAATTTCATTATTTAATAATAAATTTTTTAAAAAAATTCCATTTATTATCGTGCTAAGCATACCCATGTGATCTGCGTTAGTCTTAGTGAGGCTAAAGACTCTATGATTGACACCTCTAATTATATTTCCACCACCAACGACCACAGCAAGGTTTATCCCAGATTTTTTGACGCTGGCTATATCATCAACAATTTGTTTTGATGTGGAATTATCAAAGGTGTTTTTCGAGTCCCCCGCAAGAATCTCACCTGAAATCTTAAGCAAGACATTATTATATTTTTTTGTCATTACAAACCACCTACCGTGCAGGAGTTTTAATTAATTTTTGCTTATTGCAGCTGCAACTTCACCCGCAAAGTCATCTTCTTTCTTTTCAATACCATCGCCCAGTTGCATTCTAGTAAAACGTGTAATTACAACATCCTCATTTAACTCACTAGATTTATTTTCAAGCAGTTTTTCAATTTTTGTTTCACCGTCTATAACAAAAACTTGAGATAATAAAGCATTTTCTTCTGTAAATTTTTTTATTCGACCCTCAACCATTTTTTCGATTATATTTTCGGGTTTACCGCTTTCTCGAGCTTGTTCAACAGCGATTTGCTTTTCCTTTTCGATTAATTCAGGGCTTATTTCGTTTGATGCTAAGGCTAGAGGATTTGTTGCTGCAATGTGCATGCAGATATTTTTTCCAAAATCAGCCAAATTGTCTATGCTAGACTTGGACTTAATTGCGACTAAAACTCCAATCTTACCAAGGGATTCGGCAACCGCATTATGAGTGTAGGAAAATATGTGTTCATCTTCAATATTTTCATATTTTGTAACTCTTCTTAACATAATATTCTCACCTATTGTTGCAATCTTTTCATTGATTTCTTCAGCAACAGTTCTTCCGGTATCTTGATACTGAACACTCTCGACCTCATCATTATCAATAGATACTTCTAGTATGCCTCTTAATAGGTCTTGAAATTCATCGTTTCTTGCAACAAAGTCTGTTT
Source organism: uncultured OCS116 cluster bacterium (assembly GCA_902613795.1). Taxonomy (GTDB): domain Bacteria; phylum Pseudomonadota; class Alphaproteobacteria; order Rhizobiales; family TMED25; genus TMED25. The sequence goes on along the minus strand of CACMIP010000005.1, from coordinate 83,688 downwards.
CAGAGTTTAACTCTATCATGGCGGCTGACCCATTCTTGATGAGCGATCCAATTAAGCCTTCGGATGCAATTCTGTCTGATTTCTTGGCTGCTTTTGTTATTCCTTTAGCCCTTAACCAATCTATGGAAAGATCTATATTCCCATCGTTTTCAGTCAGTGCCATTTTGCAATCCATCATACCTGCGCCACTTTTTTCTCTGAGCTCCTTAACTAGCCCTGCTGTAATTTCAACCATTTATACTCCTTAATTATAGCTGTCGATGAAATTTAAGACTTCTCCTTATCATTTTCAGTTGGATCTGATTTCTTCTTTGTTGATACTCTTTTCTTCTTCTCGACAATTAACTCTTTATTTTCCTCATTTGATGTGCTGACCTCTATGGATTCCTCAACAGAGTCAACAGAAGGCTCTTCGGGTACACCTTTATCTTTTGATTCATGGTTTAATACCTCTAAATCATCAGAGGACACTGGATCAATGCTTTCACCTTGATCAACTGAACTTTTTGCTTGTGAATTTTCCATACCATCCAAGATTGCGCGCTCTGCCAACGAGCAGTATAGCGCAATGGCTCGAGATGCGTCATCGTTGCCAGGTATTGGATGGTCAATATTATCTGGTGTTGAATTTGTATCGAGGATTGCTATAACAGGAATACCTAGCTTATTGGCCTCTAATATAGCAATGGCCTCTTTATTTGTATCGATAACGAAAAGAATATCAGGTAAGCCACCCATATCTTTGATACCACCAATCGCTCTTTCGAGTTTATTATGTTCTCGGGTAAGTTTTAACACTTCTTTTTTTGTTAGAGCATTTATTTTTTCACTATTAAGCATTTCTTCAAGATCTTTAAATCTTTTAATTGAATTAGATACTGTTTTCCAATTTGTTAAAATACCCGCCATCCATGTGTGATTAATATAATATTGCGCAGATTTTTTCGCTGAGTCTGCAATATGTTCTGATGCTTGCCTTTTTGTACCAACAAAAAGAACCCTACCCCCAGATGCCGCCACGTCTCTGATCGCGAGAAGCGCCTGATGTAATAATGGTACAGTTTGTGATAAATCGATTATATGGATACCATTTCTTTTGCCATAGATAAAGGTTTCCATTTTCGGATTCCAGCGTTCTTTTTTATGACCAAAATGAACGCCAGCTTCTAATAATTCTCTCATTGAGAAATCTGGAAGTGACATTGTAATTCTCCTGACTCGGTTATTCCCCATAGAGCGTTACAAACACCGACTCATGCTCTATGTACGTAATATGCTGTTTATATGATTTTATTAAAAAAATATCAAGCTAATTTACTAAAACTTTGTTAGTCAATGTTTATACCAACTACTCCTGGTATTGAGCTGAGATACTTTTCAGTGTCATCATCAAAAGAATAAGTATTTCCAATCTCAAGTTTTATATCTTTTTTTAAATTATTATCATAAAATTTTAAATTGATAATATCCGAGCCTTTGCCAAGCTCAAGCTTTTCGGCTATTAGATCAATTGCTGTTATATCTGATATTTTTATTGTATATTTTTGAGTAACAATCTTCTCTTCCCGGTTCAAATCTTCTATCTCGGGACGGATGAGGTCGTCACTTACTATGTAAGGTTTATCGGCATCAACTAAATCATCTTCGGTAGCTTGAATGACGTCATTGACTCGGAGTCTGATTGAGTCGCCTTGGAGGTCGGCATCTACTTTTATAATCAAAACATTACCCACATATAGTATTTCATTGAATTTATCTATAGTATCTGAAAAAAACATAGTCTCAAATTCTTGGCTTTTGTCTGAAAATCTTATGAATGAATAATTTCTACCTGTTTTTCCTCTTCTATTCACCCTTGCATGAATTACACCAGCTAATCTGGCTTGCTTGTGCCTTTTCGTCTTTACGTTATTTATGAAATCGGCGTATGAAGTGACGCTGTACTTCTCAACGTCACGAGAATAGCCTTGCAATGGATGACCTGATAAATAAGATCCCAAAAATTCAAACTCGCCTGCAAGTTTTCTGCTTCTGGTCCATTCTTTTTTTTCAGGAAGCCTTATTTCAGGCTTTGACTCTTCAATAGCAGCAAATATATCCGTTTGACCGTCCAAATTTTTCTTCTTGAGGCGGCTCGACTCCAATAGAAGAATTTCAACATTCTCCATCAGCAGCGCTCTGTTCTGCTCAATCTCATCAAAAGCGCCTGCCATGATTAGTCCCTCAAGTGCGCGCTTGTTTACAAAATGGCTGTCTATTCGTGAGATAAAATCCTGAATATCAGCATAAGGTCCATTTTTACTCCTCTCTGTGCAAATGTTTTCAACCGCCTGCGCACCAACATTTTTTATTGATGATAGTGAGAATCTTATTGACTCACCCTCTATTAGAAAGTCGTGTGAAGAATAATTTATTGAAGGTGGCAATATTTCTATTTTCATCCTTTTTGTTTCTGAAATAATACTTGAAACCTTATCAATATTACCAATATCTAGTGTCAAAAGCGCTGACATAAATGCCAAGGGATAATTCGCTTTTAAGTATGCCGTTTGAAATGCAATCAGAGCATAGGCAGCTGAATGAGCCTTATTAAAACCATATCCCGCAAATTTATCTACTAAGTCAAATATGTATTCAGCTTTTTTCGCATCAACCCCATTTGAGCTAGCGCCATTGATAAATTTATCTCTCTGCGCATCCATTTCAGATTTTATTTTTTTACCCATAGCTCGCCTCAGGAGATCAGCTTCACCAAGGCTATAGCCAGCTAGTTTCTGTGCAATTTGAATAACCTGTTCTTGATATATTATTACTCCGTAAGTGTCAGCAATTATTGGGTTAATGAGTTCATGTAAATCTTCAATCTCAATATCTGTATTCTTTGACTCAAGATATTGAGGAATATTTTCCATTGGACCGGGTCGGAAAAGCGCAATTAGGGCAATTAAATCTTCAAAGTTATTTGGGTGAGCCTTAACCAATAAATCTTTCATACCTGAGCTTTCAAATTGGAAAACACCCGATGTTTCACCATCTCTAAACAGTTTAAGAGTTTTTTCATCCTGAAAATCTATGGATGTTATATCAATACTTTTGCCAATGGCTTCGAGCTGCCTGCAGCATTCACTTATTACAGAGAGGGTTTTTAGTCCTAAAATATCAAATTTAACCAAACCTGCTTGCTCAACCCACTTCATATTGAATTGCGTTACAAGCGAATTAGTTTTTTGATCCATATAGAGGGGTACATATTCCTCAAGCTTCCCATTAGATATAACAACTCCGGCCGCATGCGTTGAGGCATGCCGGTATAGACCTTCAAGTGAAAGTGAGAACTTAAGCAGACGATCTATTGTTTCGTCTGACTTTCTAATCACACCAATCTCTTTGATCTCACTTAACGCATCTGATAGTGTCATCGGATTCGCAGGGTTGTTTGGTATCAGTCTACATAAACTGTCTACTTGGCCATAAGGGATCTCCATAACCCTACCAACATCTCGGATTACAGCTCTTGCTTGAAGTTTTCCGAATGTAATTATTTGCGCAACTCTATCATTACCATATCTTTGTTTTATATAATTAATAACTTCGTCACGTCTTATTGGGCAAAAGTCAATATCGAAGTCAGGCATCGATATTCGATGTGGATTAAGAAATCTTTCAAATACAAGATTAAATTTTATAGGATCTAAGTCTGTTATCCCAAGCGACCATGCCACAAGAGATCCTGCACCGGATCCTCTACCTGGCCCAACCGGTATATCGTTATTCTTTGACCAGTTGATAATATCAGATACAATTAAAAAATATCCTGCATAATCCATATCAAGAATAATTGAAAGCTCATTATCGAGCCTATCCTGATAAAATGATATATGATAATTTTCTGCAGTTCCGAATTTTGAAATTTTATCCTGGAAACCTTTATTAGCCATATCAATTAGCAAGTGATTTTCTTTTTCTTTCGCTTCATCCTCAGACCCTTCCTGCACGTACATTGGAAGTATTGGATTTAATGTTGTCGGCCTGTATGTGCACCGCATCGAGATTGATACAGAGTTCTCGAGTGCTTCTGGTAAATCTTCAAACAAGGAGAGCATTTCTTCTTGATTTTTAAAATAGGACTCTTGTGAGATTTTTTTTCTATTTGGATTCGATATTACATCAGCATTTGTAATGCATTGGAGGATATCATTTGCCTCATGGTCGGCACGTGACTCAAAAAAAATATCATTTGTTGCAACTATGGGTATGCCCCTATCATAGGCTATATCTATTAGCTTGTTCTCAACAGATTGATTATTGCTGTTTGACCTTTGAATTTCAATAAAGAGTCTTTCATTGAATACGCTCTTTGTATTATTTATATATTCAATTGCTTGATCCGTACCATTTGATTTGATCAGATTATTTACAGTACCCCCGTCTCCACCTGTTAGGAAAAATAAGCCTTCATTATGTTTATAAATTTCTTCAATTGTTACAAATGGAAATAGTGCATTATTTTTTTGAAAGGAATAACTCGATAGTTTTAATAAATTTTTATACCCAATTTCCGTCATTGCTATCAAGCAAATTGATGACTGCATGGGATTTGAGCTTGATGTGGGTGCATAATTTAATGATACGTGCAGCGTTGCCCCAATCAATGGCTGAATGCCATTTGAGGACATGGTCTCGGAAAACTCTAGGGCGCCAAAAAGGTTACTATCAGAAATACAAATAGCGGGCATATTATTTTCAATGCATAAATCCTTTATCTGATTTATGTGTAGAGATGACTCAAGCAGAGAGTATGCAGATCGAGCACGTAAATGTATAAAGTGTGGAATTGCCATTAATATTCCTTTTTGACTACTATCATTTTAATAAAAAAAAGCTAGAAGTCATTTTAATATTAGATTGTTCTAAATATTGTTTTGGTTTTGTGGATAAGAGGTGATAATTAGATTATTGATGCAAATCTGAACAGCATAAGTGATAATGTGACAACAGATAAAATCCCAGTTATATCTTCCCAATTATTTAAAAATTTTCTTAATAAAAACATTATATATTCCTTTTTTGTACATAATATGTTCTATTTTTGTTCTAAAGTCAAACAATTTATGTAATATATATTGATGAGTTATAAAACTTATGCAAATAATTACATATGTTGGATAAAAAAAAATATAAAGAAAGCACTATAATTACTCATGCAGGACAAGAATCTGGTGAACATTTTGGTTTTGTAAATACGCCCGTTTATCGAGGATCAACGGTGCTCTCTGAAACCTCAAAAGAATTTAGGGAACGCTCCTCAAGGTATTTTTATGGTAGCAAATCTAATCCTAACACAGAGTCTCTTTCAGAAGGTATAAGGCTATTAGAAAATGCTGAAGGATGCCGAATAACAAGTTCTGGAAGAACAGCAATCCTTCTCAGTTTGCTCAGCATACTCAGGAGCGGAGATCAATTAATATTGTCAGATAATGTTTATGGGCCTACGAAGCAAATCGCAGAAAAGTTTCTTACAAAGATGGGGGTCGAGACATTATTTTTTAACCCGAAAGATTTGGATTCACTTGAAAATATAATTACTAAAAAAACTAGAGCGGTTTTCTTTGAGTCACCGGGCTCACTCACCTTCGAGATTATTGATGTAAATAAATTAGTTTCCATTTGCTCAAAAGGTAATCTGTTCACAATAGTTGATAATACATGGGCAACACCATTGTATTTTAAACCCTTTAAATTTGGTATTGATATTTCTGTGCACGCGGGTACTAAGTATATTGTCGGGCACTCAGATGTATTCATGGGGGCTGTGACTTATAATAAAAAAGCTCAAAAATATGTTGAAGAGGCCTTTGATATACTCAGGGTCAGTTCAAATGCTGATGATGCCTATATGGCGAATCGAGGTCTTCGTACTATTAACGTTAGAATGGAAAAACAATTCGCGAACTCACTAAAAATATGCGAATTCCTTACCGCACATCAAGCAATCACAGAAATCCTCTACCCCCCATTTCATAAAAGTCGTGATCATGATTTATGGAAAGAGTATTTTTCAGGTGGAGGTGGGAGTCTTATGTCCATAATTATTAATAATAAAAATAATAGCATTGAGACTCTGGATAAATTCATCGACAGCCTGTCACTATTTGGTATTGGAGCTTCGTGGGGTGGTTATGAGAGTCTCATAATGCCGATTTTTCCAGATAGACAAACTACAAAAGAATGGGCTAAATACTCAAACTCTATGGTAAGAATTCATATTGGACTTGAAGACCCCGTTGACCTAATTGAAGATTTGGCAAGCTCTCTTGATTCACTTAAATGAATGCTCAATCTCTATTTAAACCTTTTTTCCTTAATTCTGTTATATACTCTTTCCATATTTTATCCTTGCCGTTGAAAAGTTCCTGTAAATATTGCCAAGTGTATATACCGGTAGCATGGCCATCATCAAAAATAAGCTTTATTGCATAATTACCAACAAGCTCAATTGAATTAATTGAAACAGCTCTCTTTCCACTCACAGTTTTTTTTTGTGCTGGGCTGTGCCCCTTTACATCGGCGCTGGGGCTATTAACTCTCAAGAATTCAGCGCTCATAACAGATTTTTTAGACCCATATTCAAGGGTTAACTCTCTCTTATTTTCAGATAAAATTATATTTTCAGGTATCATCCGATATCATCATGAATTTAATTTATAATAATATTTGGCTTGCTTGAATTTGATTCGTCTCCGACTTTTGTTGTGACTGATCTCGCAATTTCAAGAAATTTTTTTGAAACTACTGAGTCTGTTTTAGAGAGCATTATTGGCTTTCCGTTATCAGAGCACTCTCTGAGATCTATTTCTAATGGTATATCTCCTAAAAAATCTACTTTTTGATTTTTTGCTTCAAGTTTGGCGCCTTCAAAACCAAAAATATGTGATTCATTTTTACAATTAGGGCATATGAATGTACTCATATTTTCGATGATACCAAGAATTGGTATATTTACTTTTTTAAACATTTCTATGCCTTTTCTGGCATCTATGAGCGCTAAGTCTTGAGGAGTTGATACAATCACTGCGCCACTCATTGGCACCCTTTGTGCCATTGTTAACTGCACATCGCCAGTTCCAGGTGGCATATCCACTACTAGATAGTCTAACTTACCCCATTCAACATCATTGAGCATTTGGTTCACAGCTGATATTACCATTGGACCTCGCCAGATCATTGGGCTGTCTTCGGGAACAAGAAAGCCAATAGACATCAGAGAGATATTATATTTCTGAATAGGTAAAATTTTACCAGCTTTAGACTTCTTTGGTTTTTGCCTATCCCCAACTAGCTTTGGGATTGACGGCCCATATACATCAGCATCAAGCAGCCCAACGCTAAAACCGAGCTGATTTATTGCAATAGCGAGATTTATCGATGTTGTTGATTTTCCGACGCCACCCTTTCCTGACGCAACAGAAATTATATTTCTAACTTCGGAAACACCACTTATATTTTCCTGGGGGATAGCTTTATCTTGTGTTGCATCAGAGTGTGATGTTAAAGAAACTGATACACTATCAATACCATCAATTGCAGCTAACTCTTTTTCTATTTGAAGTTTAATTTTTGTAAATTTGTCAACTTTTGCTTTATCTGTTTTTAATGAAAGATAGATTTTTTTATTCGCAACTACGATGTCTTCAATTAACTTTGGGTACTCGGGATTCAGCTCTTTAAGCTTTTCAATAGCTAAAGTTTTTATATCGGACATGATTTTTGCTTATGACATTACGAGCGCGCCATGAGATCGGCGCGCTCTCAGCGGTATTTTAATTAGGAATGACGCCATCAATCCCTTCGACGTAGAAATCCATACCAAGTAAATCACCTTCGGAGGCGACTTCACCTTCAGCAAGCCAAACTGTTCCGTCCTGCTTGTTTATTGGTCCTGTGAAAGGATGCAACTCGCCAGTAAGTATTCCTTCCTGTGCCTCATTTACAAGGTTTACAACAACCTTAGGCACATCTTCAGATATATCTGCGAGCTTGACCATTCCGGTTGGCATACCACCCCATGTATCTTTGGACTCCCAAGTCTTATCAATCAATGCTTGTGTTCTTTCTACATAATAAGGTGCCCAGTCATCAATTATAGCGGTTAATTGAGCGTTTGGACCAAATTGAATCATATCTGATGCTTGCCCAAATGCATATATACCCTGCTCTTCAGCAATTGTCATTGCAGCAGCAGAGTCGGTATGTTGCATGATAATATCCGCACCCTGATCGATTAGCGCCTTTGCTGCATCAGCTTCTTTGCCTGGATCAAACCAAGTGTAGACCCATACAATTTTGAACTCAACGGTTGGGTTTACTGATGTAGCGGCAAGATAGGCTGCATTTATGCCCCTAATAACTTCTGGTATCGGGAATGAGGCAATGTAACCAATTGTATTTGATTGGGTCATTCCACCGGCTATTAGCCCGATCAAATGGCGCCCTTCATAAAATCTTGCTGCATATGTTGCAACATTATCAGCTCTTTGATATCCAGTTGCGTGCTCAAATTTAACTTTTTTAAATTTCTTTGCAACTTTGATGGTTGGATTCATATACCCAAAAGATGTTGTGAATATAAGGTCATGGTCTCTTGCCATTTGGGTGATAGCCCTCTCAGCATCGGGCCCTTCTGAAACACTCTCGACATATGTTGTCTCAACAGCATCTCCAAATGCCTCAACGACAGCTTTTCGACCTTGATCATGTTCATAAGTCCATCCAAAGTCTGTGACAGGGCCAACATAAATAAAGCCAACTTTTTTAACTCCATCATCATCTGATAATTGAGATTGATAATAAAAACCAACAGCTATAACCAAAATCACGATTATAGAACCAAGTATTTTTTTTGACATCGATAACTCCGTATATAAAAATGGGACAATAATAAGTAGGCAAAATGGGAAATGCCTATTTATTTACTTATAATTTAGAAACAAGTAAATGCTTCGTTAATAAACTATATAATAATAGTAGACCTTTTAACCTCAATATGAAGTTTAATTGTTATTATTCCACTGAATTAATTGAAATTTTCATTATTAATTTAAATGAAATCTTAGGCGCTGTTGTTATTTTTAGAGCAATTAAAGGCATTACGATTAGCACAAAAAAATCAAAAAAGAAATGACAACTTAATTCTCAAGTTGAACCCGCCAAATTACCTTTTATAAGTCTGATGTAAAGAGCTTATTTAGGCAATTTGGGGCATTAACAGCTAGCCTATTTTTATTCACAGAGATAAAAACAAGAACCACAATCGTAACGAGATATGGCATCATTGACATATACTGAGCGCCAATATTGACACCAAGAGCCTGTACGTGCAGTTGTATAATTGTAATACCCCCAAAAATATACGCACCCACCAAAATCCACAGAGGCCTCCAAACTGCAAATACAACTATAGCTAGCGCAATCCATCCACGACCAGCGGTCATATTCTCAACCCACATTGGAGTTTGGACTAGGGACAAATAAGCACCTCCCAAACCTGCGCACGATCCACCAAAAATTATTGCAAATAACCTTACCATTTTAACCGAGTAACCTAGAGAATGCGCTGAGTCATGACTGTCTCCAATTGCAGTCAGTACAAGGCCAAGTTTGGTCTTGTTTAAAAAATAATACACAGATACTACAATTATAATTGATAGATAAATTAAATAATCGAAGTTGAATAAAAGGCTACCAATAATTGGAATTTCAGTGAGCAAATATACATCAAAGACAGGAAAAGCATCTAGGCTTATTCCTGAATATGTTTGACCGATTAAAGATGCCAAGCCAAGGCCGAATAAGGTAAGGGCAAGACCGGTTGCTACTTGGTTACTTAAAAGATATTGCGTCAACAATCCAAATAAAGACGCAACAAGCCCTGCCGATATTACTGCGGCAATAAGCCCTAAAAAGTGACTTCCAGTCTCATATGTGACTATAAAACTAGTCACAGCACCGATAATCATCATCCCTTCAACACCAAGGTTTAGTACACCTGATTTCTCCACAACAAGTTCTCCAATAGCGGCAAGCACGAGGGGTGTAGATGCTATTATAATTCCTTGAAATATTGCAATAAATAAATCCATCAAAAATTTCTCCTCATCTTTTTTAGCGTTACTTTATAATTTGTAAACGCTTCAGCAGCAAGTAATGAGAATAATAAGACCCCTTGAAAAACACCAGTTATTGCATTCGGCAGCCCGAGTTTAATTTGCGCAGCCTCTCCACCAATGTAAGTGAGTGCTAACAATAATCCCGCGAAACAAATCCCAAGTGGATTTAGTCTGCCCAGAAAAGCTACAATTATTGCAGTAAAGCCATAGCCAACTGGTATTGCTGGTACCAACTGACCTACCGGGCCTGAAACTTCAATTACACCAGCTAAACCTGCAAATGCACCAGAAATAATGAAGCTAAGATAGACCATATAATTTGTCGACTTACCTGAAAATACTAATGCCCTTAAAGACTCCCCAGAAACTTTAACATGAAATCCAAATTTATGCCTCTTAAGAAGATAGTACATCAAACCAGCCAAAAGCAACGCCATTAAAAAACCGATGTGTGCCCTTGTACCGGGGAATATTATAGGAAGAGTTCCTGAGTCATGAAACAGCCTGCTCTCTGGAAAATTAAATCCATCAGGATTTTTTAGAGGGCCGTAAACCATTCCACTTAAGAATAATGTGGCGACATAGGTAAGCATCAGACTTACAAGAATTTCATTTGTGTTAAATCTCGCTTTAAAAAATGCGGGAATCATACCCCATAAAATTCCTCCAATTATAGCTATGAAAAAAGATAGCGGTAAAATCCAAATACCCGAAGTTGGATAAAATACCAATATAGCTGCTCCACCAAAAAGCGCTCCTATTGTGAATTGGCCTTCAGCTCCAATATTCCATACCCCAGCGCGGAACCCTATCGACAGCCCAAGTGCAATAATTATCAGCGGTGTTGCTTTTACAATTAGCTCTGATAACCCAAAAATAGATAAAAGAGGCTCTACAAAAATAATAAAGATCGCTAAAACTGGATTTTTTCCAATTAATAAAAATAAAATAAATACAAATATTAGGGAGCAACCAATTGCAATTAGGGGAACAGTATAAAGACTCGATTGATCAATTGTTTCTTTTTTTTGTAGCTTAAACATTTATATAAAATTACTTTGCCATCTCAATGGCGATATCTTCCGGGGTAATCCTTTTTGCATCATATGGCTTTGATATTACTCCATTAGAAATTATTGCTATTCTGTGACAAATAGATCTCAGCTCGTCCATATCTTGTGATATGATAAGAATTGTTGATCCTGAATTAGATATCTCGATTAAATAATTATGTATTAAGCTTGCTGACCCAACATCAACTCCCCAAGTCGGCTGCTCGCAGACGACAAGTTTAGGCATTTTTATGATTTCTCTACCAACGACAAATTTCTGAAGATTCCCTCCTGAAAGGCTCGAAGCAAGAGATCCAGAAGCATTACATTGAACATTAAATTTCTCTATAACCTCGGATGTCTTTTCATCAACATAATTAGTGTTAATAACGCCATTTGAAAAAAAATTATGATCCCAAAGATTGGTTAACAATAAGTTTTCTGATAGGGATAAGCTACTTACGGCACTATGGCCTGATCGATCTTCAGGTACAAAAACGATTTCTCTCTGTCTGCGTTCATTAATATCTAATGAGCTGATATCCTCATTATTATACAATATTTGATTTCCATCATTTAACCCTACTTCCCCTGATAATACTTTCATTAGTTCAGTTTGCCCATTACCAGAGATGCCGCCAATACCAAATATCTCACCAAAATTTACATTAAATTTAATCTCTTTCAGAGAGGTACCGAAGATATCTGGGTTGGTATAGGAAATATTTTTTATATCCAATACTCGTTCCTGTTTTGGCTCAGATAATTTAATCTTATTATCAATAGCCCTGCCGACCATCAATTGCGCAAGCTCGTTAATTGTTACATCTGCGGTGTCACAACTTTTTATAACATTACCATTTCTTAATATAGTTGATGTATCACAAAGTTCTTTTATCTCATGCAGCTTATGCGAAATATAGAGCACAGCCATACCTTGCTTAGATAACTTTCTAAGAAAGTTGAATAATTTTTCTACTTCTGATGGATTAAGAACAGAGGTTGGCTCATCCAAAATCATTATTTTAGGATCTTGGAGCATGCACCTGATTATTTCTACTTTTTGTTTTTCACCAGCTGATAATGTTGCCACAATCTTATTTACATCAATTTGCAGATCGTAATCTTTTTGTAGGTCATCGAGCCTCTCTAAAATGCTATCTTTTTTTTGATTACCCTTTTGGCCAAGTATTATGTTATCAATTACAGATAAACTTTCAAAGAGTGAAAAATGCTGAAAAACCATTCCAATACCTTCATTTCGCGCAACTTCAGGGGTATTAGGGTCATAAAGTTTTCCATTAAGGATCATCGAGCCATGATCGGGCTTTATAATACCATATATAATTTTTACTAACGTAGACTTTCCAGCACCATTTTCACCTAACAGCGCATGTATCTGGCCCTGCCTGAGATATAGGGAAATATCATTGTTTGCTTGAATATCAGAAAATGATTTTGATATACCATCAATTTCTAGTATGTTTTGCATTTTTAATAAATATCACAAAAAATTAATGTCTAGAAATTATATATAAATATATACAACGAAAATGATATGGCGACCCCGCGAGGACTCGAACCTCGGACCTTCAGATTAGAAATCTACTGCTCTATCCAACTGAGCTACGGGGCCAATAATTTAGTGTGTCCACTTATCTTTTCTATCAAATCTGAAATTATCTGAGTATAACTTACTCCTATATTTTTTTTCTATCTCGGGGATAACCTCATATTCAATATTATTTTTTTTTGCGTAGTTTATTGCCTGATCAACATCATCGAATAATAACTTAACTTGCTCATTAGTGTCCTGCGATCCGGTCCAACCCATTAATGGTTCTCTGATTAAATCTTTTTGTTTTTGATATTCAAAAACCCACTTTCTTGTTTTTCCAAGACCTGATTGCATTGATGTTTTTGCAGGTTTGTAAATCTTTGCTTTCATTGTATCAAGTTTTTTGTTTTCATAAATGGTCGGGGCGGAGAGATTCGAACTCCCGACCCACTGGTCCCAAACCAGTTGCGCTACCAGGCTGCGCTACGCCCCGTATAGAGATATATATAACAATTGTTTATTATATGGAATAAAAAAATAATAATAAAAGCAGGTCCGCCACAAATCCTAGAGATTACTATATAACATTGATTCTTAAAAATCTTCAAAAGCTAAGTTTTGAGTTTTTACTACATTATGTAAATATATGTGCAAAAAGATATGGCGCTCCCTAGGGGAATCGAACCCCTCTTTCAAGGTTGAAAACCTTGCGTCCTAACCGATAGACGAAGGGAGCGTGATATTTGTTATATAAGTATTATATTCGCACTTGCCAAGCAAGTTTTTTATTGAATTATTGCTGCATCATCAATAATAAATTGTGGCGTCGATTTATTATTCCAATTATTCATTGTTAGCCTGCCTAAAAAATGTATTTTTTTATTCTGATTTTCTCTCAAAAATTGCCCTAATGGCAAATCAAAGGACCTAAATGAAATTGCATTAACCTTATAGCCGCTGCTATCTACAATTTTTAGCTTTAAATGTTCATTCTTTAATGCGGTGAGCTCTGAGATCCTGTGCCCTGGAAAGATAAATAATGGCTCCTCAAATGAGTTGCCGTAGGGCCCAAGATTAACTATTTTTTCTACTAATTCATTAGTGACCGCAGATGCCATCAGGAGCCCGTCAGCTTTTATAATCTTCCTTTCAATCCGATCCGTATCTGGTCGATTCTCTGAAAGAAAATCCCTAAATAGTCTTAAATTTTTGCGATGCAGTTTGAAACCCGCTGCCATTTTATGGCCACCACCGGATATTAATATTTTACTTGCTAGAGCATCATTTACTAATCCTCCAATATTCACGTCACCCCAAGACCTAGCTGAGCCAATTAGAATATCTCTATCTTCCGATAGAGAAGTCATAACACAGGAGGTTTTGCGGTATCTATTTGTGAGGCGAGAGGAAATCAGACCAATTATGCCAATATGCAATGCGTCAAGTTCTAGCGCAATGATTGAGTCCTCCTTGAGGTTATTTTCATATTCCTTAATTGCCATATCAAGACAATATTGTTCTTTTGATTTCCTTGCCTCATTTAGCGTCTTCAGTTCATCAGTAATTTGATCAGCAACCGAAGTAGTATTTGAAGTGAGCAGCTGAAATCCTAGATCGGATCGACCCATTCTACCGCCTGCGTTAATCATAGGGCCGATCAAATAACCAATATCTTGATAGGTGATATCACTTTTTGAACTTTTTTGTTCCAAAATTGAGTCAATACCATAATTATTGTATCTCGCATATAGTTTCAACCCCTGCTTAACAAGTGCCCTATTTAGTTTTCGTAGCGGGACCACGTCTGCGATGGTTGCCATAGCTACCAGTGGTACGAATTGTAAAAGATCCCAATCAGATGGGCTATTTTTAAAAAAATCCTGATTTCTCAATTCTCGATTTAATGAAATTATTGCTAAAAAAACAACACCAGCCGCCGCTAAATAATTTAAACCACTATTGTCATCATCACGGTTTGGATTGACATTTGCAAACCCAATTTCAAGTTGATCTGTCTGATGGTGATCAAAAATAATTATATCTAAATCATTCTTTTTAGAAATTAAATCAACTGAATTCGATCCGCAATCTACTGTGATAATTAAATTTATATTGCTTCGCTCAAATTCCTCTAAAAATCTGAGATTTGGGCCATAACCATCATTAAAACGATCTGGTATTTTGACAGTTACAGGACAATATGCCTGGAGATATTTAAATAAAATACTTGCAGATACGAGCCCATCCACATCATAATCGCCAATAATCCCGATTGGCTCTTTATTCATGACCGCATGGCTGATTCTTTTTATTGCCTTTTCCATATCATTGATTAGAGCTGGGTCTGGCATGTTATTTTTTAGAGTGTGGTCAAGGAATACTGCTAAATCAGGTCCTTCAATACCTCTATTTGCAAGAATGGATGTAGTAAGCTTTTCAATGCCAAAATCACTTTTGACCTGATTTTTTAATTCACTATTTACAGGTTCATAGCACCAAATATTATTCGATACGGATTTGATACTCTGGAGATTTATGGATTGAATATCCATCATTTGGTTATGTGAAATTTTTATATTCAGTCTTTATGCGTCTCACTGTACCGTTATTTGATCTCATAACAAGCGTTTCTACAAAAACCCTTTCATCTTGAAAAACAACCCCATTCAACAATGATCCGTCTGTAACCCCACTGGCTGAGAATATAACGTCTTTGGATACTAAATCGTCCAACTTGTAGACTAAACTTACATCGGTAATACCCATTTTGATTGCTCGCTTCTCTTCATCTGAATTATTTATTAATATTCTCGATTGCATCTGACCTCCAATACACTTCAAAGCTGCTGCAGCTAATACCCCCTCAGGCGCGCCACCAATACCAATGTACATATCAATGCTAGTTGTGGTGGGGTCTGTTGTTGCTATTACACCAGCTACATCACCGTCTTGAATCAAGTGAACTGATGCCCCCGTGTTTCTCACTGAGTCTATATGCTTTGCATGCCTTTCACGGTCCAATATACAAACACCTATTTCTCGTGGATTAACTCCTTTTTCTTTTGCAATTGATTCAACATTATCAGCGGGTGATGCATCGAGACTGATTATGCCCTCTGGATACCCAGGCCCGATGGCAATTTTATCCATATATGTATCAGGGGCATTGAGCATTCCTCCTGACTCTGAAACCGCAATAACCGCTAATGCATTTGGCATAGACTTTGCACACAAGGTTGTCCCCTCTAAGGGATCGAGTGCAATATCAGCTTTAGGTCCATCACCCGCGCCGACTTTCTCTCCAATATACAACATTGGGGCCTCATCTCTTTCGCCTTCGCCAATGACAACGGTACCAAACATCTTTATTGAGTTCAATTGCGTTCGCATGGCGTCTACAGCTGCTTGATCTGCCAATTTTTCATCACCCTTCCCACGCAATTTCGCCGCAGCAATTGCTGCAAATTCAGTAACTCTAACTATTTCGAGGGTGTATTCCCGATCCATAAGGTAATCCAGTGATTAATTTTCAATGGTTAGTATATTAGGTGTGGTTGGGCTGTAGTTATTCTTATTAATATCTTCCACAGCTTTATTAATTGACGAGAAGTCAGTTGTGCTTGTTATAATGGTTATCGGTACAAGATTTTTATCTTTCATCTTGTTTGAAATGCGTTGCGTAATATCATCTATTGATATTCCGTTTTTCGCCATCGCATTTGTTATTGATGCCATCGTTCCTGATATATCTGGTAATAATAACCTCAAATAGAAACGACTAGTCTCAATATTCATCTCCTTGCTGCTTTTTGAGAGAGCTTTTAGTGGTATGCCAAGGGATGGGTAATTCGTGTTGTTGATTATATCAAATAAGTCCCCCATTATTGCCGATGCTGTTGGGTATCTCCCCGCACCTGGTCCTGAAAGTAATAATTCATTGAAATAATTTCCTCGTATTGAGACAGCATTTTTTTCCCATTCTATGCCTGCAAGATCAGACTCTTTTGGCAGTAATGATGGTCTTACAACTTGCGAGATATGGCCATCTTTATTTTTCTTTGCTATAGCCAATAATCTGATAGTGTAGCCGTAATCACCAGCAGCTCTAATATCATCAAGCTCTATTGCTTTTATTCCCTGGATATTTACATGATCAAAATCTATTTTCTGACTAAAGCACATACTTGATAGAATTGATAGCTTATGAGCAGCATCGTAACCCTCAACATCAAAAGTTGGGTCAGCCTCAGCAAAGCCTAGTTCCTGCGCCCTTTTTAGGGCATTATTAAAACTGATACCTTCTTTTTCCATAGAGGTTAAAATATAATTACAGGTCCCATTTAAAATACCATAAATTGCTGATATTGTATTTGATGCAACGCTCTCTTTTAGTGTCTTAACAATGGGAATTGAACCTGCAATAGCAGCTTCAAATAATAGTTTTGCATCATTTTTTTCAGCAAGTTCCAAAAGATGGTTGCCATTCCTTGCTATGAGGGCTTTATTGGCTGTGATTACACTCTTCCCAGCCTTTAATGCGCTCTCAACAACCTCAAGAGCAACCCCATCTTCTCCACCGATAAGCTCAATAATAACATCAGCATCTCGACTCACAGCCAGAGATATTGGGTTATCAAACCATTGATATCTATCGATCTGCACTTCCCTTTGTTTGTTTTTATTTTTTCCAGAGACGCCAATTATACTAACTTTTGCGTTTGTTTTTTTTTGAATTAGTGAAATATTATCGCTTAGTATCTTGACAACACCTTGGCCGACGCTACCTAATCCAATAATCCCAACCCTAAAATCAACCATAGTAATTAGAACCTAAATATTACTAAACAAATTTTTCTTTATATTTCTTGCAGCTTGACGAATACGATGCTCATTTTCAACTAGCGCAATTCTAAGGAAGCCTTCACCTTCGCTTCCAAATCCAATACCTGGTGAGACAGCTACCTTTGTTTTTTTCAGTAAAATTTTTGAGAATTCGACTGAGCCATATTTCCTGTATTTCTCAGGTATTGGCGCCCATGCAAACATAGATGACGGCGGAGATGGTATTTCCCATCCCGCATTTGAAAATGACTTTATAAGTGTATCACGACGACTCTTGTAGCATTGCCTGATTTCGTTTACACAATCTTGATTTCCATTTAAGGCCGCAGCAGCAGCAACTTGTATTGGGGTAAAAGCCCCATAATCAAGGTATGATTTCACTCTAATTAATGCCGAAATGATCCTCTCGTTCCCAACGGCAAAACCAATTCTCCAACCAGGCATTGCATAAGTTTTTGACATTGAGGTAAATTCAACAGAAATTGATTTGGCACCGTTTACTTGCAATATTGATGGAGGCGGATCCGTATCGAAATAGATTTCTGAATAAGCAAGATCTGATAAAATAATTAAATCATGTTTTTTACAAAATGACACAATATCTTTGTAAAAGTCGAGGCTTGCATGTAAAGCCGTTGGATTCGATGGATAGTTTACAACTAGGACCTTCGGTTTTGGATTGGCATTTGCTACTTCTTTTTCAAGAGATCTTAAAAAATTTTCATCAGGAGCTGCTGGCATATTTCTAATGACTCCACCAGATATTATAAAACCAAACTGATGAATTGGATATGTAGGGTTTGGGGCTAAAATTATATCACCCGGTGCAGTTATAGCTTGTGCAATGTTTGCGAACCCCTCCTTTGATCCAAGTGTTGCAACAATTTCAGTTTCAGGTTTCAACTTTACACCAAATCTCCTAGCGTAGTATTTAGCTTGGGCTCGAAGTAGACCCGATATTCCTTTTGATGCGCTATATCTATTTGTTTTTGGTTTATTTACAGTTTCAATTAACTTGTCTCTAATATGACTGGGTGTTGCCATATCAGGGTTTCCCATACCGAGGTCAATTATATCATCACCACGAGCGCGATAATTTGCCTTTAATTTGTTAACACTCTCAAAAACATAAGGCGGAAGCTGCTTAATTCTGTGAAATTCTGTACTCATATTTTATAAATAATAATTAAACCTGATAATTCTATGATAATGATTTTTAATACATATAAATCCAAAATCAAGGAAATATAGAAATTTGATGCAAGCCGAGTTCTTCGGGCCAACCCTGGATAAGATTCATATTTTGTATTGCTTGTCCGCTTGAGCCTTTGACCAAATTATCGATCGCTGAGATAATTATCAAGGTTTTGTCAACTCTTCCCGGTATCACAGCAATATCACAATTATTTGTTCCCCTCACATTTATCGTATTTGGTACATTACCATTGTTCATTATATTTATGAAATTATCATTTCTATATTTAGAATGGTATATCTCAATAATTTCATTTAATTTGATATCTTGATTTAACCTCACATGCGCTGTCACAAGCTCCCCCCTATTCATTGGAACTAAATGTGGTATAAAATTAATTTTAATGTCATTTTTTGAATGAATCATTAATTGCTGCTCAATTTCTATAATGTGCCTATGTCCAGTTACAGAATACGGTCTAAAAGACTCAGAAATCTCACTAAATAACAGGTCTCTTTTTGGGCTCCTACCAGCACCACTAATGCCAGACTTTGCATCAATAGTTATGTGGTTTATGTCTATTAAATCATCGGCTATAAGTGGATATAACGCCAGCAATGTAGCTGTCGGGTAACAACCTGGGCAAGCAACTTTCACTGATTTTCTGATATTTGACCGATTAAGTTCTGTCAGCCCGTAGACAAAATGATTTATTGTTTCAGCTGATTTATGTTCGAAATTATACCACTGTACATAATCTTTTGCACTCGATAGTCGGAAGTCAGCAGATAAATCAATTATTATCTTTTCAGCTGGTAACTTTGGTAATATTTCGTGAAAAATCCCATGTGGGAGACAACTAAAAATAACATCAACCGCAGACCAATTTATATCTTCCCATTTTTCAAGGAATAAATCCACTTTACCATTTAAATAGGGATATATATCACCAATTCTTTGCCCTGCATGATTATTAGCTGAAACATATTTCAAATTAATCTTCGGATGGCCTGAAAGCATTCTTATTAGATCTGACCCAGTATAGCCAGACGCCCCTATGACTCCAACATTAATGTCTTTTGTTGCCATTGTTTACCTTTACTAAGTTGTCTTGGATTTACAATTAACATGTAAATTATATCACATATGATATTTTTGATGAAGAGTATTGTAGATGACTTATCTTTTTGAGAATTGGAAGCTTTTTCTCGCTTTTGCTCTTCCATATTTTTTTCGTTCAACTACTCTTGAGTCACGTGTTAGAAAACCACCAGATTTAAGTACAGCCCTATTCTGGGGCTCAAAATTTAAAAGCGCTTTTGAAATACCATGCCGTATTGCGCCAGCTTGACCTGATAAACCGCCCCCTGAAACTGTACAGAATATATCGAAACTTTCATTATTATCGGTAGCATTGAGAGGTTGTTGTACAATCATCCTTAGAACAGGTCTCGCAAAAAATATTTCAAATTCTTTACCGTTCACTGTAACTTTGCCACTACCCGGCTTGATCCACACCCTTGCAACAGCATTTTTTCTTTTACCAGTTGCATAAGCCCGACCGAGATTGTCGACCTTCTTTTCATATACAACGACTGGCTCATTCTCAGGATAGCCATTTGTGGTTTTCGGGTTCTCGGTATTTAATGCTTCAAGGTTATTTTCAGCTACCATATCAAGCTCTCCTTGTATTTTTTGGATTTTGTTTAGCAAAATCATCAATAACTGGCTGTTGGGCCTGATGCGGATGTTCGCTACCTGAATACACTTTTAAGTTTTTCATCTGCCTTCTAGAGAGCGGTCCGCCGGGTAACATCCTCTGAACAGCCTTAATAATTACCCTTTCTGGAAATTTACCATCCAAGATATCAGATGCAGATTTACTTTTTATACCGCCAGGATATCCGGTGTGCCAATAGTAGGTTTTATTATCCCTTTTTAACCCAGTAAGGTGAACTTTCTCAGCATTTATAACGATCACGTTGTCACCACAGTCTACATGCGGGGTGAAGATTGGTTTGTTTTTACCTCGAAGTATTGCTGCAATATGAGTTGCCAAGCGACCCAAGATCAATCCATCAGCATTAATAAGGATCCAATTTTTTTTTACATCAGTTTGTTTTATGTTGTATGTATTCATTTTCGTACTAAATTTAATATAATGGAATAAATATAGGAATTATAACTAAAGTCAATTTTTTTTTACATTTTTTTCATTTTAAATCAATCTTTTATATATGTGGTATTATAATACCATATATTAAAATTGCATGACAACGAAAGTAGAGTAGCCTGCTTTTACTTAGTGTCATTTATTAAACTTAATCGAGGGTTGGTAAATTTTTTTATTTTTAACAAATAATTCTATCAAATAACATTAATTTAGAATATTTTAACAATTTAATTTAGAAAGATAAAAATAAAGACTGCCCCATATGTGTTAATTTGTACGCTGTGTCATATAATTTAAAAAATTTTAGGGAGATTATTAAAAATGAGTGAAAAAGTAGGATTTAATACCGTTGCAATTCATTCTGGTGCTCAACCAGACCCCGCAACCGGTGCGAGAGCTACACCTATATATCAAACAAGCTCTTATGTTTTTGAGAATACAGATCACGCTGCAGACTTATTCGCAGGACGTGCATTTGGAAATATATACACAAGGATCATGAATCCTACACAAGATGTACTAGAAAAGCGTGTGGCTGAATTAGAAGGTGGTAAAGGCGCACTAGCGCTTGCATCAGGTCACGCTGCGCAATTAATAGCATTGCACCCCCTAATGAGTGCCGGTGATGAGTTTATTGCTTCAAATAAATTATACGGTGGATCAATAAACCAATTCAACCATTCGTTTAAAAAATTTGATTGGAATGTGTCTTGGGCTGAAGCTAATGACGTCGATGATTACAGATCGAAGATAAACGATAAAACAAAAGCAATATTTATTGAGTCCATCGCCAACCCAGGAGGTATCATTACAGATATCGAGGCAATTGCGAGAGTTGCAGAGGAGCATCACTTACCTCTAATTGTGGACAATACGATGGCAACACCATATCTTTGCAGACCTCTAGATTTTGGTGCAAATATTGTTGTTCACTCACTCACAAAGTTTCTAGGCGGACAAGGCAACTCTATTGGGGGCATAATTGTAGATGGAGGTGACTTTGACTGGTCCAGAGACGATAAGTATCCGGACTTAAGTCAGCCACATCCGAGTTATCATGGTCTTAATTTCCATGAGACATTTGGTGGAATGGGTTTATCTTATGCTATAGCGTGTAGATTCCTCTCATTAAGAGATCTAGGGCCCGCAATATCACCATTTAATGCATTTCTTATCCTAAACGGTATTGAAACAGTTGCATTACGCATGAAACAGCATTCAAATAATGCACTGGAAGTTGCAAAATATCTTGAAAAGCATGATAAAGTTGCTTGGGTAAACTATGCTGGACTCCCAAGCAGTGATTATCGTAAATACGCTGATAAGTATTGTCCTAATGGAACTGGTGCAGTATTTACATTTGGATTGAAGGGTGGCTATGACGCAGGCGTAAAGCTTGTAAATGAGGTAAACTTATTCAGTCATTTAGCAAATATTGGCGATGCCAAAAGTCTAATAATACACCCATCATCTACAACACATAGCCAACTTACTAATGAACAGCAAGAACTTGCTGGGGCCTCTAAGGATGTTGTGAGATTATCTGTTGGGATCGAAGACATATCTGATATCATCAGTGATCTAGAGCAGGCCCTGTCAAAAGTCTAAATCGGCAGTAATTTATCAAATAGAAATGGCGCAGCGCTCCCAAAAATAAGAGTACTGCGCCAAACTGATGCAAAACTCCAATAATAATTGGAACCTGATAGATGACTGCAATTATACCAAGAATAACCTGATAGAGCATTATGGCCAAGAGATATAATGAGGAGCTTTTGTAAGGCGAACTTGAAAATCTCTTGTTAATGTGAATAATTTGAGTAAATAAAATAATACACAAAGCGTATGCCAACATCCTATGATCAAAATGAATTGTGAGTGGGTTTTCAAAAAAATTTAGATACCAAACTGATAGCGAAAAAAGACCGTCTGGTATAAATTCACCATCAATCAGTGGCCAAGTATTATATGTTAAACCCGAGCGAGTTCCAGACATAAACGCACCAAGAATAATCTGAATAAATGTTAAGATTAGTAATGCAAGGGATGATACTTTCAGAAATAATGTAGGTCTATTTTCTAGGTAAATTATATTTTCGGATCTTGATAGATACAAAAGAGACAGACATCCTAAAATCAAAAATGCAATTGATAGATGTGTTGCAAGTCTATATTGGCTTACATTAATATTTTCAACAAGACCACTTTGTACCATATACCAACCAACGAATGCTTGTAAAACTCCCATAAGTAAGATAAATGGAAGAAAGGTTTTCTCTTTTTTTGAAAATTTTTTTTTATATATGAAGTATAGGTAAGGCACAAGAAAAACTAAACCAAGGAATCTTGCCAATGATCTGTGAAACCACTCCCAAAAATATATGATTTTAAACTCGGTAAGTGTCATTGAAGAGTTTACCAAAAGAAATTCTGGTATCTGTTTATATTTATCGAACTCTTTTTGCCAGGATACCTCTGAAAATGGGAAAAAAATTCCTGAAATTGGTTGCCACTCTGTAATTGACAGCCCTGATTCTGTAAGCCGTGTTATGCCCCCAATAATTATAAGAAAAATAAGCGTAATTATTGTAAATATCAACCACAAGGACACATCAATATTTTTGATATTTTGATTTATATTGTTATTTCCATTGATTATCATAGTATTTTTAGTTTTAATCGATAAAAGATATGAATAGCTTCCGAAAAATAATCTTTACGACAGTTTTCTTAATATATTTATTTATATATATATTAATTTCAATGCGTATTGGTGTTTTTGTTTTAGAGCTAAATAATATATTGATTGAAATCTTGTTTTATATACTGGTAGGCGTATTGTGGACTGCACCGATTATGATAATACTGAAGCGAGGTAATTAATTATAGCTTCTTTGCAATATTTCTTTTAATGACTCCAGTTCAGAAATTGAGTCGTTTATAAAGGTTTTGAATTCTGATCTTGGCTGCTCTAAATTCTTATTATTAAATAAATCATCCGAATAATCATCAATTTCAGTTTCAGTCTGATCATTCTGGCCCAGAGTTTTTTCATGCTCTGCGGAACTGGCACTTTCCAAAATATAGCTTTTTCCTTTATCTTTAAAAATCTTTTGTACGCCACTTATGGTATACATCTCCGTATACAATAGATTATAAATTGCCTTTAAAAGCTCCACGTCTTCTGGACGGTATAGTCTTCTGCCGCCCCCACGCGTCATAGGTTTTATATATTTGAATTTTTTTTCCCAAAATCTTAATACGTGCTGCGGAATATTCAGTTCCTTTGAAACTTCACTTATTGTTTTGAATGCGTCTATTGCTTTCTCATTCATTATTCTAACTTTATTAATCTGTATTAATTTTATTTTTCAATTGCATACTGGGCCTAAAAATAACAACATTTCTCTCACTTATAACGGCTTCTATTTTTGTTTTTGGATTCCTACCGATTCTTGATTTTTTTCTTTTTATTAGGAAGCTACCAAATGAGGATAACTTTATATCGTCTCCGTTAGAAAGAGAATTAGCTTTCTTTTCCAGTATATTCTGAACAATATCTAAAGAGTCTTTTCTTGATAGACCTATCTGTCTATATATTGCTTCGCAAATCCCTAATCTCGTTAATGTTTTGTCTTTCATTTTTTCCCTAGGTAGTATTTTTAAGCTAGATAAAGCTCACAGTCAACAATCAGAATCATTTTTTTTAGTATCTGAGTAGTACTGCGCCCCATGTGAACCCAGCTCCAAAAGCTTCAAGCAGCAACATGTCTCCCCTTTTTATTTTATTCTCTTTAATGGCAGTCGTCATTGCTACTGGTATTGATGCGGATGAAGTATTGGCATGTTTATCAACTGTTACAATAATCTTCTCTTCTTTAATTTTTAGTTTCTTTGCGGTGGTCTGAAGTATTCTGAGGTTAGCTTGATGCGGAACAAACCAATCAATAGACCCAATTCCGATTCCAGCCGAGTCTAATAACTCTTCAACAATTATAGTTTGCTTCTCCACCGCATGCTTGTATACTTCTTTACCATCCATATTTATAAAATTATCAGTCTTTGGATACATTGACGGACCTCCGTCACAATACAACTTGCCGCGATATTGACCATCCGACCTAATTACAGAATCAACTATACCAGATCTGATATCATGGTTATTCTGCCCTTCCAGAACAAAAGCTCCTGAAGCATCGCCAAAAAGGACACAAGTCGACCTATCTTTCCAGTTTAGTATTCTGGAATAAACTTCAGAGCCAACTACAAGTATTCTCTTGTGCTTACCACTTTTGATAAAATTATCAGCCACAGACAATGCGTAGATGAATCCACTACAAACTGCGTGAATATCAAACGCTGCCCCATCTCTAATACCGAGCATATCTTGTAATTTTACTGCAGTGGATGGGAAGATCTGGTCTGGGGTTGAGGTTGCAAGTATTATAAGATCTAAGTCTTCGGCGTTAATGTTAGCATCTTGGATGGCATTGAGTGCTGACATATACGCAAGGTCTGATGTCATTTGGTCCTCTGATGCAATGTGCCTTTGCCTTATACCCGTTCTTTCAAAAATCCACTCATGGCTGGTATCGACAAACTCTGAAATATCATCATTTGTTAAAATCTTTTCTGGCAAATACATACCAACACCCTTAATTATTGTATTAATCAATATTTACTTCCTTTTCGGTAAGGTTTATGTTGCTCTTTATTTTATCTATGAGGGCTGCTTTGTGCATATCAATACCCAAATCAACAGCTGAAGAAAACCCAATCGGATCAGTTTTTCCGTGGCTTTTTATGACAATACCATTCAATCCAAGAAAAACCCCGCCATTTAATCTACTTGGATTCATTTTTTCTTTTAGTGATTTGAAAGCATTTGCAGCAAAAATATAGCCAATCTTGGCCATTATTGATCTACTTATTGAATCCTTGAAATATTGTGAAATTTGACTGGCGGTTCCTTCTGCTGTCTTTAATGCAACATTACCGGTAAAGCCATCCGTTACAACAACATCTGAAAAACCTCTGCCAATTTGATTCCCCTCAATAAAACCTTTATATCTAAAAAAATGCTCTGTTGATTTTAACATTTCATGCGATGACTTAATTTCGTCCAAACCTTTAATCTCTTCTTCTCCTATGTTTAGCAGTGATAACGTTGGCTGCTTGACATCTAAAATAACTTGCGCCATTGATGCACCCAAAATTGAAAAATCAATTAGCTGTTTTTTATTAAATCCAATTGTGGCACCAATGTCTAAAACAATAGTTTCCCCATCAATAGTTGGCCAGATCGCAGCAATGGCCGGCCTTTGGATTTTTGAGATTGTCTTTAGGATAAGTGTTGCCATTGCCATGAGAGCCCCAGTATTACCGGCAGAAATCATGAAGTCTGCATTGCCTTGCTTTAAAGCTTCAATAGCAACCCAGATGCTTGACTTTCCGCGACCATTCTTTATTGCAACTGATGGTTTTTCATCCATTTTTACGTGTGAGTCACAATGAATGATCTGAGACACCGGTTCAAGCGCCTTATATTGATAGATTCTTGATCTTATAACCTTTTCATCCCCAAATAATTGAAATCTAACGTTTGGATATTTTTTTAGAGTGAGTAACAAACCTGGTATAACGAAGGTAGCATTATCATCACCACCCATGCAATCAACAGCTATGTTTACCTGATAAGACATAATTAACCTTAAATGATTTAATAAACATACACCAGTTTTAACAATTATTTGTTTAAAATAAAATTAATTAATAGATATTGGTTGTTCACTTAATGGCTTTAATATCAAGCTTTGCTATTTCATTTAAGCTTACCTTCTCAATAAGCCCTTCGAATGCAATCGTGTACTTTGATAATTCATTAGCATTTTTTTTGTACGAATCATCAGATGAAAACGCATTTCTTAAAAAGTAATCATCAAGCAATTTTTTCTTTTTTAAGATGTCCTGCGTATCCATAATTTCTTCTAATGATGATGATCTACCATAAAATACCATTCCAACTTTTTTCATCTTCTTTGGGATTGATAAATCACCAACACCCTCTTCCCTGAATGAGAGATCTATTGATGAGAACATCAAATCAACGATAGATTGGGAGACGTATTCATTACGATCCTTTTTCAATTTTCGTATCAAAATGATAAGGTGTAATAATAGGATTTCAAACCTTCCATCTGTTGTGTCTGGCACTTTATATTTAGAGTAAAAATCCGAATAACGAGAAATATTTACAATTTTATAGTAAATATCAAAATGTATATCTTTATTTTTTTTAAAAAGAATCATCTTCTAATATCTCACATAATCTATATATTAATTAATAACTACTTTTATTTTTTTTTAAAGCGCTACATATGAAAAAAATATTACTAATATTACTTTTGTTAAATATACCATCATGCTCGACTCAAATTGAAAAAAGGGGTTATATCTTTAATGAGGTATCGCAAGAAAAGCTGTCTAAAGGAATGAAGAAAATTGATGTTCTCTCATTAATGGGCTCCCCGTCTACAACATCTGAGAATAATGGTGACAAATTTTACTATATTTCAAATAAATTTTATAAATATGCATTCCTAACACCAAAAGAAATTGAAAGAACTATAGTAGTGATCGGATTTGACAAAAATGAGTTGATCACAACCATCGAAGAATATGCCTTAAAGGATGGGAGAGTTATTAACTACAAATCTGAAAAAACCGTGCCAGGCGGTACGGAAGCCACATTACTTCAGGATTTATTTGACACTAGCGGAAGATATACAAGTTCTGAAGCTATTGCCGGCTCTATTTTTTAGATAACCATATCAACTAATGAGCTAATATGGCAAGAAGTAGCAAAGCAACTATGTTAGTAATTTTAATCATCGGATTAATTGCGGGACCTGCTGTATCCTTGTAAGGGTCGCCAACTGTATCCCCAGTGACCGATGCCTTATGCGCTTCGGATCCTTTGCCGCCAAATTGTCCATCTTCGATAAGTTTCTTAGCATTATCCCAAGCTCCACCACCTGCAGTCATTGAAATGGCCAAGAAAAGCCCAGTAATAATTGTACCCAACAGCATTGCGCCGAGGGCAGAAAAAGCAGACGACTTTCCATCAATAAAATTAATTACAAAGAAACAGATAACGGGCGCTAATACTGGCAGCATTGAAGGAACGATCATTTCTTTGATTGCAGATTTTGTTAGCATATCTACTGCTCTTGCATAGTTTGGTTTTGAAGTACCTTTAAGAATCCCTTTATCTTCTTTGAATTGGCGTCGTACTTCTTCGACTACTGAAGAGGCAGCTCGACCAACCGCCGTCATACCCATGGCACCAAAAAGATATGGCATCAGACCTCCAAGGAGTAATCCAACCACAACATATGGATTTGATAAACCAAAATCTAAATTAATTCCTTCAAAATATGAATATTGATCAGAGTTCGCAGCAAAATAACTCAAATCTTCTGTATATGCTGCAAACAAAACTAGTGCGCCTAAACCAGCAGAGCCGATTGCATAACCCTTTGTCACGGCTTTCGTTGTGTTGCCTACTGCATCGAGTGCATCAGTTGTATTTCTGACCTCCTCCGGAAGATCAGCCATTTCTGCGATTCCGCCTGCATTATCTGTAACAGGCCCAAACGCGTCAAGCGCCACCACAACTCCTGCAAGAGCAAGCATTGTGGTTACTGCAATTGCAATGCCGAAAAGCCCTGCCAAACTGTATGTTACTATTATTCCAGCAATGATTACTATGGAGGGTAGAGCTGTTGCCTCGAGTGACATTGCCAGTCCTTGAATGACGTTGGTCCCGTGCCCCGTAACAGATGCCGCGGCAACTGATTTAACAGGTCGATAATTTGTGCCTGTATAGTACTCAGTTATTACAATAATCAGTGTTGTGACTGCAAGCCCTGACACTCCACACAGAAACATGTCCATACCAGTGAACTGAATGAATGACGTCTCAACAATAGTACCCATACCAATTAGATTATTTGTGAGTGGCCACAACAAGATCAATGATAGAGCGCCTGTGACAAAAAAACCTTTGTATAACGCTCCCATTATTGACCTATTTTTGCCAAGCTTTACAAAAAAAGTACCCACAATTGATGTTAAAATACATGTAGCGCCTATTGCGAGTGGGTACAGCATTATCTGTTCAAAGTAGACTGAACTTGAAAAGTAAATTGAAGCTAAAACCATAGTAGCGACAATGGTAACAGCATAGGTTTCAAATAGATCTGCAGCCATACCAGCGCAATCGCCGACATTATCACCAACGTTATCAGCTATGGTAGCTGGATTTCTTGGGTCATCCTCTGGTATCCCTGCTTCGACCTTGCCCACTAAATCACCACCTACATCTGCACCTTTTGTAAAAATTCCTCCACCAAGCCTTGCAAAAATTGAAATTAAAGACGCACCAAATCCCAGGGCGACAAGGGCGTCTATTATAACTCTACTATCGTAGGAATGATTGAGCATGTTTGTTAAAATAAAGAAATATACACTAACAGCGAGCAACGCGAGCGCCGCTACTAACATACCTGTAACAGAGCCAGCTTTAAAGGCTATCGACAGACCCTTTGAGAGATCCTCTGATGCAGCTTGTGCGGTTCTCACATTCGCCCTCACAGATATTAGCATTCCCACGAAACCTGCTATACCAGATAAAATAGCACCAATTGCAAAACCAACAGCTACAATCGGATCCAAGAGGTAAGCAACCAATAAAAATATGATCACACCAACAACAGAAATAGTAGCATATTGTCTTTTAAGATATGCCCCAGCACCTTCTTGAATTGCACTGGCAATCTCGCGCATTCTTTCATTACCCGGATCAGCGTCCATTACCGACTTACTTGCCCATACGCCATATATGACTCCAAGTAGGCCACAAAAGATAATTACCGTAATTAATGTCGTCATTGTTTCCTCAATAGATTATTTTTCAAAAAAATGTTGTTATAAGAATTATTTCTTAATTAAAGCAGTTTTTAATTATTGGCAAGAGATTAAGCTACTTAAATGACTTTTAA
Organism: uncultured OCS116 cluster bacterium; assembly: GCA_902613795.1. Taxonomy (GTDB): domain Bacteria; phylum Pseudomonadota; class Alphaproteobacteria; order Rhizobiales; family TMED25; genus TMED25. The sequence continues at coordinate 53,640 of CACMIP010000005.1, read as the reverse complement.
CTATTTAAAATGTTTAAAAGTATAATAACTCGCCTTAAATTCCTTGTGTTTCTCATCAACAAGCCTTGGATTTTTTGATATGCTTCCAACGTTTCCAATTTTTGTAATTTTTAATTTAATTTTTTTCGCATACTCATTCAGATTATCCTCAAACTTCATTGGTGAAGTAAAGATCACCTCATAGTCATCCCCGCCATAAAGCGCAATGTCGAAATCACCATAGTTATTGAGAAATTTTTTAGCGCTTACCGTGTATGGAATTAGGTTTTTCTGTATTATAAATTTTCTACCTGAACTACCCGCCAATACCAAAAGATCATTAATCAAACCATCCGTTGTATCCATAGACGAGCTCGCAAACTTTTTTATTAAGTTGATTATCTTGAGTTTTGGATCTGGCAAATGATATTTCCTGATCAACTTCTTTATATCTAACTGGCCTAAGCCCAGATTATCATTTTTATTTTTCAACAAATGAAGGCCAATTGCGCTATCACCAATCGTACCTGTTACATATATATTGTCTTCATAACATGCGCCACTTCTTTTAATGATACTATTATTAGTTCTGCTGAGCATATTGATAGTTATAAATAAACCATGTGGTGCTGAAACTGTATCTCCGCCAAGTAAAGCAATATTATATTTCTTTTGATCTTCGGCCAATCCCTGGGAAAATAATTTAACCCAATTCTCATCGATTGTGTCGTCCATAGCGAGGGATAGGAAATATCCATAGGGTGTCACGCCTTTAGAGATCAAGTCTGATAAGTTGACCCTCAATGATTTCTTTGCGATATATATAGGATCATCACTTTCAAAAAAGTGTGTACCCATAACTAAACTATCTTGATTTGATACGATATATTTTTCATCTGCAACATTAATACTTGCAACATCATCTCTAAGCTGCAGTGAGTCTTTGCTATTCGCCAGAGGTTCTAAATATTTTTTTATGATAAGCTTTTCATCCATCTGATTCCCTCTCAACTATTGCAATTTTATCCAATATTGCATTTACAAATTCAGGCTCCTTTTGAGAATAAAATGAGTGAGTGATATCAATATATTCATTAATTATAACTTTTGATGGGGTGCTTAGTTTATAGGATATCTCATAAACAGCAGCTCTTAGTATAGCTTTGAGTATCTTATCTAAACGATTGAATCTCCAGTTACTGCTTAGATTATTTTTGATTACGCTGTCTATTTGATTCTGATTATCAACAACTCCATTTATTGTGTCTTTGAGTAATTTCTTACTTATGTGACTGATAAGATAATCAAAATTGTTATCAAATATTAATCTATCCCCTAATGAATTTATAATATCCGATACATCAGTACCAGCCATCTCCATCTGATATAACGCTTGGACAATTACCAATCGAGTTAAACTTTTAGAATTTTTAGACATTTATGTGCCAATATTCATTAGACCAATGAGCGCCTTAAGCGCATGCTGACCTCGATCTTTTGACCTTACGATTGCTTGATCGTAATTATCCACGGTGAGTATGGCATTTGTTATTGGAATATTATATTTGAATGACAGCTCCATTATTCCCCGGGCAGAATTATCAGCAACAATATCATAATGACTTGTTTCCCCCCTTATCACACAGCCTAAAGCAATTATGCCGTCGTAGTGCACTTTTTTCAGCACCAGATTAATTGCCTGAGGAATCTCCAATGCCCCTGCAACAACAATGTAATCTGGATTTAAGTTTAAATCTTTAAATTCGCCGCTTAATGCAGAGTTTATTCCATCCAATAAATTAGTTGAAACTTCGTCATAATAATATGCATCAATAATTAGTATTTTTTGTGTTGTCATTTCTGCCAAATTTCTCTTGTCTCACCCTTGTCGTTCAATACGTATCTTGAGAGTATATCAACTTCGATGTTTACTCTATCACCTTTACGGTTATTTTTCCAAGTTGTGTGATCTAATGTGTATGGTATTAAGTTTACGTCAAACTTATTATCATCTACATTATTTACTGTGAGCGATGTTCCATCCATAGCCACCGAACCCTTTGGCGCAATGTACTTGATGAGGTCTGATTTGACCCTGAAAGTAAATCTTGAAGACTCACCATCTTGTTCAATTTTTACAATCTCTGCAACGCCATCAACATGACCTTGCACAATATGCCCATCCATCTCATCACCCAATGCTAGACTTTTTTCAAGATTTATTTGATCTCCGACTTCATAGTTCGCCAAAGTAGTTTTGGATAATGTCTCATTTGAAATATATACATTAAACAGGTATCCATTCTCATAATTTTCATAATTGACGACAGTTAAGCATATACCAGCACATGAAATTGACATGCCCTCTTTAAGCGACGTAATCTTCTCAGTATAAATCGCCATCTCGATTTCTTTTTTTCCTTTTTTGACACTTTTTATTGTACCAACGTCTATAATAATACCGGTAAACATTTCGACCCTATCTGATTTTCTTGTAATGAAACATAGTAGTGTCAAAAATGATCTTTTCATAGTTTTTTTGGTACTCACTATTCTCATTATTTAAAAGTTGATTGATTTGTGGGACTTTGAGGCCAAAATCTCCCAGTCCCTCATGACTCTTAAATATTATGATATCATCAGGGAGAGAGCAGTCTATAAGACTTCCAAAAAGCATTACACCAGGCTCAACTAAAAGATTATTTATTCCAATATTTGCAATATTTTTAAAAGTATTAATAAGATCAAGCTGACCTGATTTTAGGTCTTTTTTCACACTTAAGACTCGAATTCCATTCGCCTCCAAACCTTTCACTGTTGATTGCTTAGTTTCATCACAGGTAATTACAGTCAGGTCATTATTATGTCTCTCGATAAATAAGTTTGACTCAGTCTGAATCTCTCCATTTGACGATAACAGAAATTTATGTAGACGCTTGTTATACCCATCTAAACGAACTGTAAGTCGTGGATTGTCTTTTTTGTATGTGCCATTGCCTATAAGGATTCCATCATGCTTAGCCCTCATTAGGTGTATATACTTATTAACAGACTCATTCGTGATTTTTATTCTTTTATCATCTTTTCTAGATATGAAATTATCTTTTGTGACCGCAAGTTTAGCTGTGATCCTTGGCATATTCTGAGTAATTCTTTGTATAAAACCATGATTCTGCTCTTTTGCATCACTCTCGCAACAACCAACAACTACCTCAATACTATTTTTTTTTAATTCCTGAATGCCTTTTCCTGCCACGAGGGGGTTTGGATCTACCATTGCGATAACAACACGCTTAAGATTGTTTTTAATTATTGATTGCGTACAAGGCTCACTCTTACCAAAATGGCAGCATGGCTCTAATGTAACATACATAGTTGCCCCGTCTAAATTTTTATTCGCGGAATTCATTGCCATGACTTCTGCGTGTGGCACCCCACCCTTGCTTGTATGACCTGTCCCGATAATTGAAGGTTTTTTCTTTTTGCTGTCAAGGTTAGAAACAATGACACAGCCAACCGCTGGGTTTGGCCAGGTTTCACCTTGGCCCATTTTTGCAATCTGCAGTGCATATTGCATATAGCGTATATCTGTAGAATTAAAATTCATAATTTTAGGCTGCCCGAACTTACTTATTGGTATCTGAAATTTCTTCAAGAAACTCTTCAAAGTCCTTTGCTTCACGAAAATCTTTATAAACAGACGCAAATCTGACATAAGATACGTCATCAATTTGTCGGAGCCCTTCCATGATCAGGGTACCAATAAGTTCACTACTAATAATTGTATCGCCGCGATTTTCAAGTTGACGCACAATGCCTGACACCATTTGCTCTAATTTATCAATATCAACAGGTCTTTTTCTGGTTGCAACTTGAACTGAACGCATCAGTTTATCTCTATCAAAAACAACTTTTTGACCAGTTCTCTTCAAAACATACAGTTCACGCAGCTGAACACGCTCGAACGTGGTAAATCTTCCCCCACAACCTGGGCAAACTCTTCGTCGTCTTATTGTTGAATTATCTTCTGAAGGCCTAGAGTCCCTTACCTGAGTTTCTTTATTTGAGCAAAACGGACATCTCATACTAAAAAATTACTATAATGACGGATAAATTGGAAACTCTTGACATAATTTCTCAACTTTTTTGAGTACTTCTTTCTCGGTCAAGCTATTATCTTCTTTATTTTTTGATAATTCTTCTAAAACATCTCCTATGAGGTTACCAACTATCTTGAATTCTTGCTCTTTAAATCCACGAGATGTAGCAGCTGGAGTTCCAAGGCGGATGCCTGATGTAATAAAAGGCGACTCAGGGTCAAATGGAATGCCGTTTTTATTACACGTAATCCCAGCATTTTCGAGCGATTTTTCGGCAATCTTACCAGTTAGCCCTTTCGGTCTCAAATCAATCAAAGATAAATGTGTTTCAGTACCACCCGATACAATATCAAATCCTCTTGATCTTACGGACTCTGCTAAAGCTACTGAGTTATTCACGACCTGCTTCGCATACTCTTTAAATTCATTTGTCAGCGCCTCTCGGAATGCAACTGCCTTTGCAGCAATAATATGGCACATTGGTCCACCTTGAAGACCAGGGAATATGGCTGAATTAAGTTTTTTTGAAATTTCCTCATTATTTGTGAGTATCAAGCCACCTCTTGGTCCCCTCAGAACCTTATGTGTCGTGCTTGTGACAACGTCAGCATACGGAAAGGGGCTTGGGTATGCATGCCCAGCGACTAGGCCTGAAAAGTGGGCCATGTCTACGAGAAGGTAAGCACCAACCTCATCACATATTTCCCTGAACTTACTAAAATCAATTATTCTTGGATAAGCCGAACCTCCTGCTATAATTAATTTTGGTTTTTTTTCATGAGCAAGTTTTCTGATTTCGTCAAAATCAATAAGTGCATCATCTTTTCTTACACCATAGTGAATAGCCTCAAACCATTTACCTGATAAATTTGGGGCAGCTCCATGTGTTAGATGGCCACCTGCAGCGAGTGACATTCCCATAAAAGTATCACCCGGCTTTAATAGAGCAAGCATTACAGCTTGATTTGCCTGCGATCCAGAGTGAGGTTGGACATTCGCAAAGGAGCAATTGAATAACTCTTTTGCCCTGTCTATTGCAAGCTGCTCTGTTTCATCCACGAACATGCACCCACCATAATATCTTTTTTGTGGGTATCCTTCGGCATATTTATTTGTTAGAATCGAACCTTGCGCCTCTAATACAGCTCTGGAGACAATATTCTCTGATGCAATTAATTCAATACCATATTTTTGTCTCTTTATTTCTCTTTTAATTGACTCAGATACTTCAGGATCAACATCTGCAATTGATGCATTGAAGAAATCATTTCTCATTCTTTCATCGCCCTCTTTATTGATAGATTCAGAAACTTCAGGATCAGTATCGGCAATTGTTGTATTTAAAAATTCGTTTCTCATTATTTCTCCATTTATAATATTTATTTTTTAAGCTGCACGAGCTATCTTCATATCCTTCCAGATTGCATCGAGCGATTCAACTAAATGATCAATATCTGAGTGGGTGTGAAGTGGGCTAGCAGTTATTCTAAGCCTTTCAGTACCCTTCGAGACTGTTGGGTAGTTGATTGGTTGCACATAAATGCTGAAGTCATTTAATAGCTGATCAGTTACTTTCTTTGTCAGAACTGGGTCACCAACAATAATTGGAATTATATGACTGTCATTATGAATAAGAGGCAATTGTTTTTGTGTCAGCTTGTCCTTTATTATAGATACATTCTCATGCATTTTGTCTCTCTCAAGCGAAGAATTTTTTAAGTAATTAATACTTGTCCTTGCACCGGCTGCTATAGAGGGTGGTAATGATGTTGTGAAGATAAAACCGGGCGCATAGGATCTTATAGCATCAATCATTATTTTGTCACCTGAAATGTATCCGCCCATCAATCCGTATGCTTTTGCGAGCGTTCCTTCTATAATATCAATTCTGCCCATCTGCTCTGCCTGTTCCGCAAGACCTGCGCCTTTCTGGCCATACATACCGACGGCATGGACTTCATCTATATATGTTAAAGCGTTATATTTTTCAGCGAGATCACATATTTCTTTTATCTTTGCGGTATAGCCATCCATCGAATAGACCGACTCAAAAACAATTATTGTATTTTTTTCAGATCCAAGTGTCCTAAGTTTATCCTCTAAATCGGCCATGTCATTATGCTTGAATATCATTTTTGGTGCACCCCCGTGACGTATACCTTCTATCATTGAGGCATGATTATTCTCGTCCGACAACATAACTAAATCTGGAATTATTTTTGATAGGGTTGATAACGTCGCATCATTAGCAACGTATCCAGAGGTAAATAGAAGCGCTGCCTGCTTTTGGTGCAAAGCTGCAATCTCGCTCTCTAGTAAGACGTGTTGTCTTGTTGTACCTGATATATTACGTGTACCACCTGATCCAGCACCAACACTGTCTAGGGTTGTTTTGATAGAGTTAAGAATATCTTTGTTTTGCCCCATGCCAAGGTAGTCGTTTGAACACCAGACGGTAATTTGCTGCTCCGAACCATCATCATGATAAAGTGTTGCGTGTGGGTAATTACCGCAAGACCTTGTTATATTTGCGAAAGTTCTGTAACGACCTTCGCTTATAATACTATTTATGGACTCTTCCACATATTGATTATATTTATGTTTCATGCGCCTTTCCATAACTAATACATAATATTTTATAGTATAAATTACAAATGTTTAATAGGGTCGATACTATAAAAATTTATCAGATTCTCTCCATTACATATAGGTCAAATTAATAAAATTACTTTTTACAATTAGTTTATTTATCTTACAGGATCCTTTCCATATATATCCTCTCTAAAATGCACCAACCCATTATCATACCAAGCAGTCAAATAACCTATTTTAATTGGTATTTCTTCATCCAACCTGACTGTCGTTGTTTGCGCAATGTTTAAGATATTTTCTAATTTATTCCTCGTCCATCCCTTGTTTGGGGATAATAACCATTGAATGAGATCGTCTATATTTTGCACTCTCACGCAACCGGAACTAAAGAATCTTTGACCGTCGCTAAATAATGATTTATTTGGGGTATCATGCAAAAATACCGCGTGCTTATTCGCAAAGTTAATCTTTGCAACCCCCAGTGAATTCGTATAGCCAGGGTTTTGTCGAAACTTAAAAAGTGTTGGCTCATCTGAATACCAATCAACATATTCAGGATTAATTGTGTCTTTGTAATAATAGTCCTGATAAATTAAAATATTATTTTTTTTCAAATACTCACTATCAATTTGCATCGCCTTGGCTATGTCTTTTTGAACTATGCTTCCAGGAATATGCCAAAATGGAAAAAAATTTATTTCATATATATCACTTGATATAGTCGGTGTCTGTCTCTCATCCCTCCCGACGACTACTTTTGTTTGAAATTCTATCTTATTATCATTCACAGCGAGCAGATAGTTACCTGGTATATTTACAAAAATATGCTTGGATCCCAAACCTGACATATAATTTAATAGCCTGGTTTTGTTGGCTCCCAATATTTTTAATTTATCCTCCACTGGTATATTTAACGCATCTATTGTGGCATCATCTAACACCCCAGTTGGAGCAATACCATGTCTGAATTGAAATTTTTTGAGACCATTCTCAACAAATATATCAAAAATATCGGCGATACCTCTATCCTCAACCATATCCTCGGTTATCTTTAATCGGTTTCGTAATGCAATGATATCTGGTGACACATCTCCAATACCTAATTCTCTATCAATTTTAATTTCTTGCCAACCACCAGATTTATGTATTTTTTGGTATCTCGTTATTGTATCTATGAGTTCAAGATAAGATTCATATGTCAGCATGGTTTCATCGGAAGTTACAGGTAATATGTATTGGTCACCAATTTCAGCAAGGCTAGCTGGTGAAGACTCAAAAATTACATCTTCAACGAAGAAAAGGTCACTTCTATCTAACTTATCAATTTGATCATAAATACTTGCATTAAGAGTGATAGAATTAAAATAAAAGTAAGTGAGTATGAAATAAAAAAAACTTCTGATTAGTTGTCTTGATTGATTTTGTGGTTTTTTCATTATTTAAATTTTACTATATTTTGAAAAGCTTATATTTTATGTTAAATATTATATATGATTCATAAACATCACGTTAAATTCTGAAAAATGATAAAAAAATAGCATGCATGGTTACCCATTAAATAGAATGAGGAGAAATAGACAATCAGACTGGTCAAGAAGATTGGTTTGTGAGAATAATGTATTAACAAGCGACCTCATTCTACCAGTCTTTGTGATGGAAGGTAATAATAAGATTGAGCCCATAAATTCGCTTCCAGGAGTCAATAGATACACAATAGATCGCGTTATCGAGGTTGCAAAAGAGTGCGAAGATAATGGTATGCCTCTAATCGCCATTTTTCCAGTTATTGATAGCAATCTCAAAACTGATCATGCCGAGGAGTCATACAGAGCTGATAACCTTATTTGCAGGACAGTGTCAGAAATTAAAAATAAAGTATCAAATATAGGTGTAATGACAGATGTCGCATTAGATCCATATACTTCTCATGGCCATGATGGAGTCTTAAAAAATAACGTGATAGCAAATGATGAAACAATAGAAATCTTGATAAAACAAGCGATTAATCAATGTGAGTCTGGTACAGATATTATTGCACCATCCGATATGATGGACGGCAGAGTTTTAAAAATTAGAGAAGCCCTTGAGAGTCATAATTTTCAGGATAAGATAATAATGTCGTATGCAGCAAAATATGCATCAAATTACTATGGCCCGTTCAGAGATGCAATTAAGTCTAACAAAAATTTGACTGGCGATAAAAAAACATATCAAATGGATGTCGCAAATAGTGATGAAGCACTTCGGGAAGCTGAGCTAGATATAAGTGAAGGTGCTGATATGGTTATGGTTAAGCCCGGTCTGCCATATCTGGATATCATTCATAAAATAAAAACATACTTAAAAGTTCCAACTTTTGCATACCAGGTATCTGGTGAATATGCATCTCTTATGGCAGCCTCAATGAATGGATGGATAGAATATGATGATATAATAATGGAAACGTTATTGTGCTTTAAAAGGGCTGGTGCGGATGGTATATTAAGCTATGCGGCACTAGATGTTGCTAAGAAAATATCAGGTTGACCAAATGAACCTCAGTAACCTTGTAAATGATTATGTTGAAATTTTGATGCTCGGTGGATTTTCCTTGATCCTATCGATTATCCTCTACCTGTCTGTCATTTGGACAAAAAATAGAACAATTAACCACATAAAAGACAAAAATAATTTTTTGGTTGTATTTAACATAATACTCGACAGACTTCACAATATTGCAGTTTTCTTAATTTTATTTTTATTTATAACAAAAACTTTATTTCAAAACTATCCATTTGCAAGCGTCGTAAGCACCCTTCTATACATCATCTTTTTCATACAATTTGCGTATATTGTAGACGGTATTTTGGTTCATTTCATCGCTAAAAGTAATAAATTAAAAACATCAACAAAGAAAAGTGCCGTAAAAAATGCGGTTTCACTCATCAAATTCTTTACTAGATCAGCAATCTGGTCAATTGCCCTTCTATTGTGTATTGAAAATATTGGTATTGACATAACAGCACTAGTTGCGGGATTAGGCATTGGGGGCATAGCAATAGCGCTGGCTGCTCAGAATATTCTCGGTGATTTATTTGCATCCCTTGCAATAGTATTAGATAAACCTTTTGAAATAGATGATTACATTGTAGTGGGTGAAATGTCCGGGACCGTAGAACAGATCGGAATAAAAACAACCAGAATAAGGGCACTATCGGGCGAAGAGCTGGTTTGTTCAAATGCTGACTTGCTGGCAAGTAGAGTCCGAAATTACAGAAGAATGAAAGAGAGAAGAGCGCTAATCAATGTAGGTGTGGTTTATCAAACACCATATAAATCACTTACAAAAATTCCAAATTATATTGAAGAAATAATAAAGAAAACGGAGAATGCACGCTTTGAGCGAGCAAACTTCAAAAGCCTTGGGGACTCGTCACTTCTGTTTGAAGTTGTTTTTTATGTATCCGTCCCTGGAAATGACTACATAGAATATATGAACATCATACAAAATATTAATTATGCAATTTTCAAAAAATTTGAAGATGAAAAAATTGATTTTGCATACCCAACTCAGACTTTACACATCGCAAAAGAGTAATTTGAAGTTATATTTTATTTAAAAAACCTAAGAAGTGGAATGTTTGAACTATTTCTGAGTTTTAAGCTTTTTCCAATTCTCCCCCTCTCACCTAAATAATCACTTGCATCTATTTTTATAATAGATCTGCTAGTGTTTTTATTTACTAGATTGATTACTTCATTCGGATTGGCTGAGGTGATGTCAATAATGGTACCATTTTTAAGGTTTTGAAAAATTATACCAGACCCACGGCTTAATCTTTTTATATCTTTATGACTGAAAACGAGTAGATTTCCTGAGTCACTGATCACAGCAATATGGCTACCTGAAACTTGTCTGACGGCGCAAAGGGAAATACCTCGCACAAGATTCATGACTAATTTACCATTACGTGTTGATGTAAGCATTTCTTTTTGTTTTGATATCATTCCTTTGCCTTCTTTTGATATCAAAATTAGATCGGGACCATCTAATGAATATTTGTTAACATGCAATATGTATTCGTCCTGAGTCAAATTCAAATACTTCCTAATTGGCTCAAAATCATTATTGTTTATTTTTAATTTATTTGCATAAATGGAATATACTTTTCCGATGTTTGTGAATATCAGTAGCTTTTTTTCCGTCGTAATTTTTGCAGCGCACAGTAGCTTATCTTGATCCTTTAACTTGATGGCATTCTCATCTACGTTGTGACCCTCAACAGTTCTTATCCAACCTTTTTCAGTAAGGAAGACCGTTACAGAGAACTCTTCATCACAGTTTTCCAACTCAATATCTGATGGAGCCTGAATTAGGGTTAGCCGCCTCGACATACTTGATAAATTTTTGTCTTCAGTAAATAAATTCTTGAGTACATTAATCTCCTCAAGCAACCTTAATTTTTGAATGGAAGGAGAAATAAGAATTTCTTTTATCTCTTTTCTCTGCTTCTTAAATTTTTTTAAGTCATTTTTCAACGATATTTCCTCGAGTTTTCTGAGAGATCTCAGTTTCATTTCCAAAATAGACTCCGCTTGGGTTTCTGATATATCAAATTCTGAAATTAAGTCAGCTTTTGGTGTGTCGCTATTTCTAATTATTGAAATTACCTTGTCGATATTCATGTAAACAATTAGGTAGCCCTCGAGGTTGTGTATCTTTTTCTCGGCCCTTTCCAAGTAAAACTCATTACTTTTGATCAGAATTTGGTGTCGATGATCAAGCCATTGTATAATGATTTCTCTCAAGCTTAAGACTCTTGGTATTTTTCCTTCTCCACCTTGTAAAACATTCATATTTATTGATAAATTTACTTCAAGATCTGTAAATTTATATAGGTTACCCATGATCTGAAGGGGTGGGATACTTGCATTTTTTGGTTTGATTATAATACATACATTTTCATCAGACTCATCTCTCACATCAGCAATATTTTTTATTGTTTTTGACAGAATACAATCAGCTAGTTTCTCAATAAGCTTTGATTTTTGAATCCCAAACGGAATTTCTGTGATTTTTATTACGTAGCTTTTGTTAATTTTCACTTCTTCCCATTTGCATCTGACCTTTAGGGAGCCCCTACCTTTTTGATAGATCTCGTGGATTTCCTCCTTAGTTGACACAATCAGACCACCAGTTGGCAGATCTGGGCCATTGAAATTCTTCATTAAAACATCGCTCTCAATGTCCTCGTTCTCAATGAGTAATTTAGCCATTTCTAGTATCTCAATTATATTATGCGGCGGGATATTTGTAGCCATACCCACAGCAATGCCACTAGAGCCATTTGCTAGTAAATTTGGGAAGTAGGATGGAAATACGGTAGGCTCATACTCGGTTTCATCATAATTCCTAATAAATTTTGTGGTACCGTCATTAATCTTATCCATAATTAATTCAGAAACTCTGGTTAATCTCGACTCTGTGTATCTCATCGCGGCGGCATTGTCACCATCGATGTTACCAAAATTCCCCTGACCTTGTATCAGCGGATATCTGTGTGAAAAATCTTGTGCAAGTTTAACAAGAGAGTCGTAAACAGCTTGTTCTCCATGTGGGTGATACTTACCTATCACGTCACCGACAACTCTGGCACATTTTTTAAATGACTCCTCAGAGCCAAGCTTGAGTTCAGACATTGCATATAATAGTCTTCTGTGCACGGGTTTGAGCCCATCTCTTACGTCAGGAAGGGCTCTATCAGTAATCGTGGACAGAGCGTAGGATAAATATTTTTCTTTTAGAAGGTCAATAAAGTCAGATTTAATACTAATCTCGTCAATATCATCAGTCACAATCTATGTCTCAAAACTATTTATAAGTTTGTAAAGACTAGCACGAAAACTTGTTACTTTTAATTGTAATGGCTTGTATACATCCCTTTTTAAAAAAAATTCTGTTAATAAAAGTCCTTTTAAAAGATCGTCACGGTCCGTATATTTTGCGTCACGCATAAATTCTGGTATCTCTAAGAGTTTATCTTTATAGGGCAAACCAATTTCTTGTGTTACAGCCCTACCAGATTTTGGAGAGACGTATTTTAAATTATCCTTAGATTTTGTTACTGCACATTCAGATATATCAATACCGTAGCCAATCTCCTTTAAATACATTAATTCCCACAAGATAAAACTTTTAACGAGCTCAAAATTTTCGTGGGACTGATCAAGTACTGACTCAGTTTGGCTATAAATTTCTGTGATATTTTCTCTTTCCGGTAGCAATCTTAAATGCGAAATCAAATTTTGAAGCACAAGGATTGCAAATTTATTTTTCATTAGGTTTAATGATCGTGAGGTATGTAATTCGAAGGTGAAAACACCTAGATGCTCTGAAAGTCGTGACCTCCAGTTAAAATTAATTGTACTACCAGGCTGTAAAATTGATTTATTACTTTTAGATTGATATCCTCTGACCAGCCCCAGGTGACGTCCATGACTCTTTGTTATGAGTTCAAGTATACCAGAACTTTCGCCGTGTCTTCGCACGGACATAACGATGCCTATGTCCTCAAAATTCACAATTGCTACCTAGATATTTATCACTCATATGCGCAACCTTATTCATTGAGTTCTATAGCTGTATTTTTCTTTTTTTGTTTTATAAACAAATAAAGGTGTATTTTTTTGCCGAGATACCTCTCTATTTCTTGCCTTGCCTGCATTGATATTTGTTTTATTTTATCCCCATTCTTGCCAAGAATTATTTTTTTATGATTGCTATTATTTACGTAGATATTTTGGTGTATTTGAACTTCGTTCTTTTTTTTCTCATCCCATTTTTCAGTTTCGATTATAACAGAATATGGTATCTCTTTGTGCACATGATACAATATCCTCTCCCGCGTAAATTCTTCAGCAAGGAATTTATCCGATATATTTGTTGCTTGATCGGCCGGAAACTCCCATTCTCTTATCGGAATTTTAGAAATCAAACCATCTAAAAACACTCTAACTCCGTCATTTTTCAATGCTGACAAAAGATAGATGTCATTTTTATTTACGCAACCTTTTATATCATCCATTAATTTTAATAAATCTGGTTTTCTGACAAGGTCAATCTTGTTGATAATGATTATGATGTCTTGATTTACAATCATTTTGTCAAGGCTCTTATATGCATCCTTATCAAACCCTTTGTGGGCCTCTACCATATAAACAATGACATCAGAGCGTTCCAAGCTTGAAATTGCCTCTTTTATGAAGGACCTATCCTTAAATCTTTTTGGATTAAAAAGACCAGGGGTGTCAATCAATATCAGCTGAGATGTTTCCTTTGTTAATATCGCCTGAATGCGTGTTCTTGTCGTCTGGACCTTATGGGATACTATTGATAATTTTTTACCAAGTATTGAATTTAATAATGTTGATTTTCCAGCATTTGTTGGGCCTACTATTGTTATGTACCCACATTTTTGTTTGCCTTTAGGATTTAACATATTCACTACCAAGAGCTTTTATTGCAGCATTACGCTCTGCCTGCTTTTTCGTATTTCCCACAGCTTTTACCTCAAATTCATTATTCAAAATGACATTGACCGTAAATTCCGGACTGTGATCAGGCCCACGCTTCTCAACCTCGACATATACTGGTAATCCAATACCTCTCGAATGGCACCATTCTTGTAATTCTGTCTTCGGGTCGATCGGCGGTGGCTCATTATAGTTCAAATAATTTGCCCAATGCATTGAAATAAAATTATATGCACATTGGTAATCGCTATCCAGAAATATCGCAGCAATAAGTGCCTCCAGCGCATCAGATAAGATTGCACTTTTATCCCTTCCGCCTGTTTTTTCTTCATTGTTGTTCAACCTTATATGCTCATTTAGTGCTATATCTCGTGCTATCTTGGCAAGAGTATCCTCATTTACCAAATGATGCATTCTCCGTGTGAGGTCACCTTCAGGTTCATTTGGAAATTTTTTATATAAAATATCTGCAATAATTAGCCCAAGGATTCTGTCTCCCAGAAATTCTAGCCTCTGAAAATTTAAATTCTTTCTTTTGGCTTTTGTAGTATGCGTAACTGCATCAAAAAGAATTTTCTCATCATTAAATTCATAAGATATACTATCGTAAATTTTTTTTATATCTTGCATGACTATTTAATCTTTTTAAAAATTCTATCCGCTCGGAATTTTTTATGCCATTGCCAAAACTTCCAAAGGGGGATCGACTTATCTGAAGAGAAAAATAAAAATTCAGCTCTACCGATCAGATTATCATATGAAACATATCCGACTTGGTCCAAGAAACGCGAGTCAAGTGAGTTATCTCTATTATCACCCATAAAAAAATAGTGGTCCTTTGGAACAATGTATGCACCTGCATTATCACCAATACCATTATCCTCCAAATTCAATATGTTGTATGACTTTTGTGGAATTTTTTCGATTAGTAAGCTTCCTTTTGGATAATCAGAAAAATATTTGCCTCTATTTTTGCTTTGAGCCTGTTCGATAACACCATCATTGATATATATGGTACCGTTCATAATGATTATTTCATCTCCTGGAAGACCTATGATGCGTTTTATGTAGTCAATGGATGGATCTTTCGGAAGCCTAAAAACAACCACGTCCCCCCGTTTTGGTTGCTTTTTAAATATACGACCTTTAAAGATATTTGGTGAAAACGGAAGTGAGTAACGGGAGTAACCATATGAATATTTTGAAACAAATAAATAATCACCAACAAGCAGATTTGGTAACATTGATCCCGACGGTATTGTGAATGGCTGGAGAATGAAAGTTCTAATAAAAAAAGCAATCAGAATTGCATAAATTAGCGTCTTGATATTATCCAATATATTATTTTTATTCTTTGATTTCATAAGCTAAATCTAATGATGTTATTATGACGGTCGCCTGTGCATATGGATACTCATCTGTAATACTTAAATCAATTTGGCCAGAGGTATTTTGTGGTAATAATTTTTCAAACATGGATCTTGCGCCATTGTGAAGAAATAATTCTGGCTTTCCAGATTTATTATTTATAACTTCAATATCCCTCCAATATACGCTCTTTCTGAACCCTGTACCAAGAGCTTTGGAGCATGCCTCTTTTGCAGCATATCTCTTGGCATAAGAATTTGCGCTTAATTTTCGCGCTTCACATTTAAGGATTTCTTTTTTTGTAAATACTCTATTTTTAAAACGATCGCCATATCTATTAATTACCCTCTCGATCCTTGTAATATCAATGATGTCTGTCCCTATTCCAATTATCATCAAAAATTAAGACCTCTCATTGTTTAGTATAGCTCTAAATTTTTTTATCACACAATCTAAGCCTTCAAATACAGCTTCGCCTATAATAAAGTGTCCAATATTCAATTCTTTCAGTACTTTAATTCTTGAGATAACCCTAGCTGTTTCAAATGTAAGACCATGGCCTGCATGGACCTCAAGTCCAATTTCATGCGCAAAAATGGAGACATTATTTAAATGATCAAATTCATCATTATGAACTTCTCCATTCTTGTTAAAATTATTTGCAAAACTTCCTGTATGAATTTCAACTATGTCTGCGCCCAATTCTTTCGCTATTTCTATATCTTTCTTTTGAGGGTCAATGAATAGTGAAACTCTAATTGCATTATCTCTAAGTTTATCAATGCAATCACTTAATTTGTTTATATTTGCACTCAAATTTAATCCACCCTCAGTTGTAACTTCTTGCCTTTTTTCAGGAACAATACAGCATGCATTTGGTTTATGCTTGATTGCAATATCCAGCATCTCTTTTGTGGCAGCCATTTCTAAGTTTAAAGGTAAATCAATCTCTTTAATCAATCTTTCAATATCGCGATCACTTATATGTCGTCTGTCTTCTCTTAAGTGAGCTGTAATTCCGTCAGCTCCAGCTTGATAAGCAATATTTGCAGCTCTCAGCGGATCAGGATGAAATCCACCCCTTGCATTACGTATTGTTGCCACATGATCTATGTTTACCCCAAGTCTGAGATAATTATCTTTTGATATCATTTTAAATTTCTACTACCAGGTTTTGAGATAGGAATATCATTGAGCCATGATGGTATATTTGACTCCTCGTAGGTTTCAATTGTCATCTCAGCAAGTGAAACAAGGTCAACTCCTACATTTGCAGTACCACATGATCTATCTATCAAACATGCCGCACCTATCACATTACCATGATGTTCGGTTATTGCTGATATACACTCCCGAGAGGATAGTCCTGTAGTTACTATATCTTCAACCATAATACATTTTGTCTGCTCTTTAATTTCAAATCCACGACGTAACTGAAATTGCCCTTCAACTCTCTCAAAGAAAATGGCTGGAACACCCAATTGTTTCGCAACTTCATAACCTACAATTACCCCGCCCATCGCTGGTGATACAATCAGATCAATAGACCCAAATGTCTTTGATATTTTTTTTGCGAGTTCTTTGCAGAGAAATTGGGAGATTTCTGGAAACATCATTACTCTTGCGCATTGAATATACTTTGCTGAGTGCAGCCCTGAGCTTAAAACGAAATGCCCTTCCAATAGGGCACCTGCTTCTATAAATTTTTTAAATATTTGGTCCTGACTCATTTATCTGTTTATTCCATAATTCTGATAACTCGATGTACCACAGCAATCTTCCTAATTGAACTTATAACCAAATTCAGATGTGATAGATGAAACACACCAATATCAATATCAAGTTTATAAAAATCTCTGGATCTTGAAACCAGCTTCAAATTTTCAATATTTGCATTAGATAGACCGATAGCCCGTGTGATTTTTGCTAATGCGCCGACTTCATTTTTGCAATCAATCATCACTCTTGCTATATATCTCTCTGTTAAAT
The DNA here is from genome assembly GCA_902613795.1 of uncultured OCS116 cluster bacterium. Lineage (GTDB taxonomy): Bacteria > Pseudomonadota > Alphaproteobacteria > Rhizobiales > TMED25 > TMED25. The sequence continues at coordinate 36,100 of CACMIP010000005.1, read as the reverse complement.
TATTCTCAATATCCCATGTAAGATCAATAAAAGACGCTGCATTTTCTGAATATTTAACAAGATTTTTAGATTGCTTAGAGTAGATAGTTATGCCCTCTTCGCCATCTATAACACCAAAAATCTTGTCTCCAGGTACCACCCGACTATTATCTGCAAATTTAAATGGTATATTTTTATCAAAACCACGGACAGGTATACTGACTGCATTAATGGTCGGATCAAACGCAGAATTTGGATCATCATTTGCTTTAATTATCTTTATTTTTAAAAAAGCTTTACGTATAGATTCCGGCGTAATTTCACCCCTACCGATCTTACTGTATAGATCGGCTGAAGACTTAAGACCGAATTTTTTGCAAAAATCCTTCATATTTGGTATTTTCTTAGCATCCGTTGAAGACTTTAATAACTTATCAAGAATTTGTTTTCCTAATTCTGAATATTGGTTTTTTATTTTTTCCTTATTAATTCGTCGGATAGCTATTTTAGCTTTTCCAGTGAGTGCTATTTTTTCCCATGCCATCGGAGGTAAGGACTTATCATCCGTAATAATTTCTATTTCATCACCATTATCAAGCTCAGCATATAAAGGCGAATTTAGACCATTAACCCTGCAGCCTATACATTTCATTCCAACATCTGTATGAACCTCAAAAGCGAAATCAATTGGCGTTGCCCCAATGGGTAAAGCTATTATTCGACCCTTTGGTGTGAAACAAAATACCTGATCTTGAAATAGCTCCAATTTAGTGCTTTCAAAAAAATCCTGAGAGCTTTCTCCTTGCTCGAGCATCTCCAGTAGGTCGTCAAGCCAAGGATAATTCTGTCTCTCATTTTCTATTGATTTATCTTTATAGTTACGATGAGCAGCGACACCTCTTTCAGCAAGATCGTTCATTGAAGAAGTTCTAATTTGCAACTCTATTCTATTATTATCGGGTCCCAATATTGTAGTGTGAATTGACTGATAATCATTTATCTTTGGTGTTGATATATAATCTTTGAATCTTCCAGGTATCGCATTCCATTTTTGATGAACAATCCCAATGATACGATAGCAATCATCAATAGAGTTAACAATAATTCGAAAGCCATATATATCAGAGAGTTGCTCAAGAGATATAGACTTTCTGTTCATTTTCCTCCATATGGAAAAAGGTTTCTTTTCCCTACCTTCAATCGTGAAGTTGATTTTATTTTTTTTTATTTCTTTAGATAAATCAGCTTTTATGCTGTTAATAAGTTCGCCTGAATCTGAGCTAATTGACAATAGCTTATCCAGAATAATTTTTCGAGCCTTTGGATTAATAACATCGAATGCCAGCTCTTCAAGCTCTTCTTTAAGTGAATGAATTCCCAGCCTCCCCGATAATGGCGCGTAAACCTCAATTGTTTCTTTTGCTATTATTTGCTGCTTTTCTTCAGGCAGGAAATTTATTGTACGCATGTTATGAAGCCTATCTGCCAATTTGACAATTAATACCCTCACATCATTCGACATTGCTAAAATTAATTTTCTAAAATTTTCGGCTTGTTCGGCTTCTTTTGTGAATAAATCCAATTTACCTATTTTTGTTAGACCATCAACGAGGCTGGCAATTTCTTCACCAAACTCACCTCTTACTTCTTTCAGAGTTAGTTTTGTATCTTCTATTGTATCGTGCAAGAGCGCTGTAATTATAGTGGAGTCATCTAATCTGTATTCTGTGAGTATTTTCGCAACCTCAAGTGGGTGAGAAATGTATGGATCTCCAGATCTTCGCTTTTGATTCTGATGCGCTATCTCGGCGATTACAAATGCCCTGTTAATAAGATCTTTATTAGTTGCAGGATTGTATTTTGTAATAGAGTCAATTAGAAGATTTTCATTAAGCATAATTCACCGTTGTGTATATTATATTAATCTAGAATAGTTAATACAATGCTCAATTGTCAATTAACATGATTGGGTCTTCTCTAAATATGTTATATATTATTGGAATTAAATCCTAGGCGGTTTATATCCACTATCCGCCGCTATGGCTTTTTCCATCCCACGTAAAAGCTCCTCTTCAGACATTCTTTCATTGTCTTCTTCGATTTGCTCTATCGTATCACCGAATATTTTTGTATCAAGCGGTTCAACAGACGGTGCTGCATCTTCCTCAGGCTCATCTACTTCAACATGTTTTTGAAGTGAGTGAATCAGTTCTTCCCTCAAGTCTTCAGGGGTAACCTGACTATCTGCAATTTCTCTAAGTGCAACAACTGGATTTTTATCATTATCTCTAGCAACGGTTATTTGTGCCCCGCCAGCAATCATTCTTGACCTGTGACTTGCGACTAGCACAAGATCAAATCTGTTAGCTACCTTTTCAATACAATCTTCAACAGTTACTCTTGCCATTTAGATACTCCTTTTGCATAAGATTTATATTTTTTTTTTATAAATATCAATTTAAAAATAAGATTTATCCTTCTTTCTTTAGCAATCTTTGCTTATTTCTATCCCAGTCTCTCTTTTTTTCCGCCTCTCTCTTGTCGTATAACTTCTTACCTCTTGCCACTGCAATTTCCAGCTTGGCGCGCCCTTGATCATTAAAATATATTTTTAGAGGTACAATGGTCAGCCCTTTTTGTTCTATGTAACCTTGTATTTTTTTTATTTCTCTTTTGTGCAGCAGGAGCGTTCTTATTCTTTTAGGACTTACCGCTTTGTCAGATGCATTTTTATATTCGTCTATATAAAGGTTATGAATTTGAATTTCACCATTGTTCGGTGAGGCGTAGGTATCCGTTATATTAATCTTACTCATTCGCAAAGATTTTACTTCAGAACCAGTGAGAACTATACCAGCTTCCATGGTATCGATGATTTCGTAATTAAATCTTGCCTTTCTATTTTGAGCAATAATCCTATTATTCTTCTCTGGCATTGAACCTAATTCTATAAAATACCTGCGTGGATCATGGCGTCCCTAACAGCGGCCTGCGTTTCCGAAGTGACACTTACAAGCGGTAGCCTGACAACATCTTCACAATAACCTAAGAGACTTAATGCATACTTTACTGGTGCTGGGCTGGTTTCCAAGAATAAAGCTTTGTGAAGAGGTATCAATTTATCCTGTATCGCTAATGCTTTTTTGAAATTAAAAGAGAAACAGGCATCCTGCAAGTCGGCGCAAAGTCTTGGTGCAACGTTTGATGTCACTGAGATACACCCCCGACCGCCATGGGCCATCAAAGCTAAGGCTGTCATATCTTCTCCAGATAGTTGAATAAAATTTTCACCAATCACATGCCTTTGCAAGCTTGTCCTTGAGATATCAGCGGTTGCGTCTTTGACGCCAATAATTTTATCAAGACTTGATAGTCGTGCCATGGTTTCAACCGACATATCCACGACACACCGTCCCGGTATATTATATATGATTATTGGTATGCCAGATATATCATTGAGTTTTTTGAAATGCTGGTACATTCCTTCTTGAGTTGGCTTATTATAATATGGGGTGACAACAAGAGCTGCATCAGCTCCAACTGATGTTGCGTGCTCAATAAAGTCGATTGCCTCATCTGTATTATTAGACCCCGTACCTGCAATTACTGGTACCTTTTTATTCACAGTGTTGACGCATGTTTCTATAACATTTTTATGCTCGTCATGGGATAATGTCGGTGACTCACCTGTTGTTCCAACAGGCACAAAGCCATTTGTTCCATTTTGTAACTGCCAATTTATGTGTTTTGTAAAATTAGCCTCATCAAATGTTCCATCCTTTTTGAAGGGTGTAACTAATGCTGTTATTGAACCACTTAACATAATATTTTCCGTTATATTTTTTTAATAGTATAATATTAACCCAATATACAATTTTAATTATTTAAATCAATGATATCTAATATGGGGCATAAAATTAAAAGATTTGATTTATTATCTTTAAACCTTTACTATTTTACATACATATGGCTCATATTTCTATTTATTTTTGCTCATCACGACTTTGCCAACGCTAATTCAGCCATACCTGAACCAAAACCGTCAATATTCGACCTTACAGGCGAACGCTTCTCTATCCCAACCGCAAAGAAATCAGATCTTCTTTTGATGGGTTTTGACCTTCAAGAATATGCGAATTTTTATGAATACTTTACAACTAATATAGCTTCAGTTGTTGATGAGAACGGTTATGATACAATCAAAAAGCTGCATCTAAGCAGCGAGTCTGAATTATTAAATAAGATCATCACCTGGTATAACCTGCGTTCGCCTCATACAAACCCGAATGTTACCGAGATGTATAAATTCATTCAAAATAATCCTCATTGGCCTGATCTAGATATTATTAGAGAGAAAATAGAGGAAAGTTTTTACAAAAGAACCCATGATACGGTTTTTATACGCGATTATTTTGACGAATATCCGCCAATCAGCGGAGATGGAACTCTAGCACTCTCTATCTTAAAATTTCAGCTTGGTGAGTATAAACTTGCAAAAATTCATTATGATGAAGCATGGCATAGAATGAAATTATCACAGAAATCGAAAGATATTTTTACACAATTTTGTGAAATCTGTATTTCGAAAAAAGATCGAATAATTAGATTCAATAGGATGTTGTACTTGGATGACATCAAGGAGCTTCAAAATACTGCAAAAGAAATTAGTGATGAGTATCTTTTATTAGCAAAAATTGCTCAAAAACTTGACGAAAATAAACGCGTCTCGAGTCTAGATTTCAATAAAATTGAGCCATACCTTGGGAATAATTCCTCTTTTCACTATCTAAAAATAAAATGGCTTGTAGAAAAAGGATCTACCAAAGATGCCTATGAGTACTTTAATAAATATAAAAATACCATAAACATCTCAAACCCTGTGCTTTGGGCAGTACAATCGGAGGTATTGGGACGCCGTTTGATTTCACAAAAAAAATATCGAGAAGCATACGAAGTAATGACAATCGACCAAAAACAGAAAAATCAAATATTTGCAAACTTGGAGTTTCTCAAAGGGTGGATTGCGCTACGAATATTTCTGGATGGGCCAAGGGCTGTTGAACATTTTCAATCTTTTAGCCAGCTTACCAATAATAATGAAGACCGATCTTCAGCGCTTTATTGGATAGCAAAAAGTTACCAGGCCAATGATGAAAAAAATGAGGCTATAAAATATTTAATGAAAGCCTCAAAATTTGAAAATACATACTATGGTCTTTTGTCAAAAGCTGAAATTTTGATCGAAAAACCAGAAAGTGTTCCTCAAAATACATCACCTGAGGCAAGTATTTATGAAAATAATATTGATAATGAACAGCTATTAGCAATTGAATTCCTGTGCGCGGTAAATAAAAAATATTTTGCTGCAAAGTTTATAAATAATTTGCATGAAAAATCAAATGGCTCTGTTGATCCGAATATTCTGATTGATATTGCAAATAGCAAGCATCTCCCGCAAACATCATTAAGGATAGCTAGAAAAGAAAATTTAGGTAATCTTGCGGTTGAAGACTTATATCCGACGGCGGACTTCCCAATAGAAATCTATCCTGATGATAAAGGCTATGAGATAAGAGACTTGCTCCATTCGGTTATCAGGCAGGAGAGCGAATTTTCGTCAGAGGCAATTAGTTTTTCCGGGGCTGTTGGGTTAATGCAAATTATGCCAAATACTGCAAAGATGCTCTCCCGATTAGAAAAGTTAGATTATAGCGAAGAACGGTTACTCGGGGACACTCATTACAATATACAACTCGGTACGAGATATCTACTTGATCTGCTTGATACATTTGAAGGATCCGACATATATGCGATTAGCTCTTATAATGCTGGACCAACCAGAGTAAAATCATGGATAAGAAAGAATCCGGATTTAGAAATCATTGACTGGATAGAGCTGATCCCTTATCGGGAAACGAGAAATTATGTTAAAAGTGTTTTGAGAAACAGATATTATTATAAAATTATGTTGTACACTGATAAGAATAATATTAAATTCTCCTTGATCTAATTTGTAGATTTTTTTTGGGTCTCGCATTATGGAGAGGTGGCCGAGTGGCTGAAGGCGCTCCCCTGCTAAGGGAGTATACGAGAGATCGTATCGTGGGTTCGAATCCCACTCTCTCCGCCACTTATTTCTATTATTTACCCGTAAAAAATAGGATCGTTCAAGAAACCAAAGAATAGCTTTTATATGACCTCAAATAGCTTGCTTAAAAATAAAAACTTCGTTCTATTCCTGTCGATACGCTGGTTTTATTCACTTGCGATCCAATCAATTACACTGACCGTAGGCTGGCAGGTATATATCTTAACTGGTAACCCGCTTGACTTAGGACTGATTGGGCTTGCACAAGTGTTACCAATATTTTTATTTATACTACCATCTGGGGTAATTGCTGATAAGTTTGATAGAAAAGTGGTTATTACTTTATGTACAATAGTGCACTTATTGGTTGCAATTTATTTGTTATATTACTCACTTGGGGATCCTGAGAGTATTTGGCCAATTTTAGCAGCTTTGCTAGTACATGGCACAGCAAGAGCGATGTATCAGCCAAGCTTGAATGCTATTTTACCTAATATAGTAGAAAAAAAACTTTTTCCAAACGCTACAGCTTATAATTCTTCTGTCGGTAAACTTGGGCATCTTCTTGGGCCTCTTGCAAGCGGTATCATTATAGCTTTTTATGATACCAAGGTTTATTTTTTTGCAATTGTTTGCTTAGGGATTTCAACCTTATCAACGCTCCTATTAAAAAATCCAAAGAATTCAAGTAACCTTAAATCTATTTCTTTATCAGTTGTTATTAGTGGCTTTGTATATGTCTGGAAAACAAAGCTTATTCTTGGAACAATGTCTCTTGATTTATTTGCTGTCTTATTCGGCGGCATTATGGGCATGCTTCCAATATTTGCCATAGATATCTTAAAAATTGGGCCTGAAGGCTTGGGTTTATTGAGAACGATGCCAGCTGTAGGAGGCGTCTTAACCGGACTTATTCTAACACAGCTACCCCCAATAAATAATGCTGGTAAAAATTTAATTATTTCAATGATAGTATTTGGCTCAGCAACAGCTATATTTGCTGTATCATCGATACTTTGGCTTTCTCTCTTGATGCTATTTATATATGGTGCCGCAGATATGGTTAGCGTCTATATTAGACAGACAATCATACCAATAGTCACACCAGACGATATGAGAGGTAGGGTTGGAGCCGTTCATTCTGTCGCGACTAATAGCTCTAATGAGATAGGTGATCTTCGCGCTGGGGTCACTGCGAGCTTTATCGGGATTGTTCCTTCTGTATTTATTGGAGGAGTCATGACAATTGGGATTAGTTTACTATGGTCGATAATATTCCCTGATCTTAGGAAAGTAAAAAAAATGGAAAATTTAGAAACTGAAAAATAATTCTACTCTATTTTCAGGACATCTTCTAAAGTTATAACAAACTCTTCTTTGTAGTTTGCATCCAAATAAAATTCATATCCAATATTTTTAATTTGGTCTGGATGATCTGTATCCTTGATTGAAACCCAGGCCCCTGGTGCGTCCTTATCATTATACATCTCAATGTCAATAAAATGTTTATTTGTGGTAATAATTTCTATTGCTATATCGGGCGATACAACGTACGTTTCTGCCTCTCGCATGTCTCTGAAGTCAACCTTTAAAAAACGCCTTAACACACTTCTTAAGCCTATAGACGTCCTGGTCTCAACACCTTCAATAAAATCGATCATAATGAATTTATTTGAGTCTTCCGAGTCACGACCAAATTTAAGTGGGGTTCTATTGCCTCGTTCTACAACCATACTCTGTATGTTGTCAGGTACGAGGTCAAGTAATCGTGTATTAATCCAATTTTTGATGCCATCTGATGCATTAAGATTGCCAGTTACTAGCCAAGACTGGTCTTCATCAGGGCTCCTCAAATATACGCCGAAGTCGCCTCTTTTCATAAGATTTGGTTTTCTTTTTCCAAGTATTGCTGAGGCTAATACGCTACCATTATCATCAAATAGTTCCATGAGGAAGGATTTAGCATCAGGCGCTGACGGATCTTCTAGATTTAGTCGGCCATGCAGGACGGCCTTGCTTGTTTTTGGCTCAATTTTAATTGCATTTGCAAGAGCTAAAAGATTTCTATTAACTTTATTTGTATCTGCTGGGTAGCTATCCTTGTTGACTAACATCCATGTTTCATTGTCTTTCTTTATTTCAAATGCCTCTCCTGATTGACTCAGTCTTATGAGCGATATTTCATTTAAATCGTCCTTCATGCTGTCAAAATAATATTGACCATAAGAGGCACTTTTATCCCACTTTGCGTTGTTGATACCCGTTAATATGACAAGGCCCATACTGATAAGCGCAATAATAAATAGAGTTAGGGATTGTTTTCTTGACATTTTACTTAGTCCTTTTGTACCGATCTAGAAATTTTATATTTACGAATAGCCCAGTATAAAATACCGAATGCAAGAAATAACATTGGTATCCCTGCCATATTGGATATTTTTATTGCATTATTTAAAGCTTCAAGTTCTTGAGCAAGCTCTAATTTTATTGCCCTTAATTCTTTTTGAACGTTTTGTGCTTTTTCACGGAATTCATTAAAAGCGTCAAGGTCGGATTGCCCCAACATGACAGAACCACCAGCTTTTTGCTCAAGCTCCCTCATACGATTTTGAAGAGCCGCCATCTCGTTCGCGAGCGATCGTTCTTTGTCCCGAAAAATGGTCTCGGATTGCAGCTGCAGATCATTTATTAATACAAATGGCCGATCCATTACACCTCGAGCACGCAAGGTAGCTAAAGTTGATGAGTCACTTAAATTTTCTAGGGCATTCACAATAAATGTTGCATTGTTTGCAAACGGGGTCAGTAAATCTTCACCAAAATATTCCTTTATATTAACCCAAAATTGATCCTCTAAAAAATCAACATCCGTAACTATAATAGCATTCACAGATCCATTTTGAATGTGTTGAGCTTCTGAATATGTTGGGATATTTTCTAATTCAAGATTTTCAATTACCGACTCTGCACTCCCTTTAACCCTAACTGATAAGCTATATTTATTATTTGAAGCCTCAAACTCTCTCAATAATTTATTCAAATCAGGATTATCTCTTACCTCTTCTTTCCCAATTAGAGTAGATTGCTCGCTGGTTGTAAAAATATCTGTAATTTCTGTCTTATGATCTGGCAATCTCTCAATCACACCAGCAGTTGTGATATTGATCAAATCAAGTCCACTCACAATAGGATCGTCTTGATTTATGTATTCACTCGTGACTCCAATTAATGCCAGATAATTATTGTATACCCGCTCGCCTCTATCACCGACTTGCGCTGGTCTTGCGAGTTTAAGATCGCCTGCGACTAGCTCTGGCATGATTTTAAGTCCCCAATTTTCTAATATGTAGTCCATTTTTTGATCGTATTGAATGCCAGCCGCAACAGTAGTGCTTGGGTCAAGTGCAAGTAGAATATTCCCCCCTCCCAAAACAAATTGGTCTATTGTATAGAGGGCTTGATCTGAGAGATTTAATGGCTGCAGCACCAAAAGTGTATCAATGTCATCTGGTATGGATTTTAATTCTCTGCTGTCCATGTTGTAATCGAGTAATGTGGTAACGTCAAAAAATTCATTTATCTGCCCCATTATCTTCCATGGCGGCACAGCACCCCCCTGATTATCAAGCACACCATCTATACCAAGACCTGCGATAAAACCAATCTTAGGTTTACTTTCCTTCGATAATGAGAATATTCTTGAAGTTAAATCATACTCCAGAAATTCTTCTCTCTCGATATCCATGAAAGGGATCACTTCTACACCATCAACAGAATTGTAGGCACGAATACCAAAATATCCATATTCCCCTTGTTCATTAAGTGGAATACCTCGGATATTATCTGCAAGAGCCTGCTCCTCAATTTCCGTGAAAGGCTCAGGATTGAATGTAGATATTATGAGATTTCCATCAGATATTTCTTCATATCTCTTAAGTAATGTTTTTATTCGATCAGCAAATAGTTTAAAAGGAGGATAGTTCTCACCTAGTCGATTTGTGAAATAAAATTTTATATTTATTGGTTCTTGTATCGATTGAAGCGTTTCAATTGTACCGGAAGATATTGTATACATCCGCTCTTCGGTCAAATCGAGCCTTTGGGAATTTAAATAGCTATTGACTAATGTATTGACAGATATCAGAATTATGACAGCACTCAGAACGCCTATCCAAGTATATATTATGCTATTTTTTCTATTCATAACAATAACCTATGCAGCTTTCTTAATATTTATAATAATGATATTTAACAACAACCAAAAAATTATTGACGTGAGGTAGAACAGTAAACTGCGGAGATCAATAACCCCTTTCACAAACTCATAAAAGTGGTCTAGGGAGCTCATTGAGCTAAATATAGAGATTACGTAATTGGGAACTAAACCCTCAATTGCGGCAGTTACTGCTTCAACCCCACTCATTACAAATAAGAAACAAGCGGCTGTGCTAATTACAAAAGCAATTACTTGATTTTTAGTCATAGCGGACAGCGCGGACCCGATTGCTAAAAACTGCCCAGCCAATAGCCAGCTCCCGAGATAGCTGGACATCACAACTCCATTATCAGGGTTTCCAAGAATATTGACTGTTATCCACATTGGAAATGTTAACGCCAGTGCAATAGCGATCATAACCCAAGCAGCTAAATATTTTCCGATAACAGCTTCAAACGTTGTAATCGGTAGAGTCATCAATAACTCAATTGATCCGGTTTTCCTCTCTTCTGCCCATAGCCTCATGGAAATAGATGGAACGAGTAGTACTAATAACCAAGGGTGACTTTCAAAAAAGGGGAATAAATCAGCCTGACCCCGTTCAAGAAAAGCCCCAAGGTAAAATGTGAAGGCTGCTGTTAAGCCACAAAAGATCGATATAAATATATAAGCAAGTGGGGTTGAGAAATACCCTTTCGTCTCTCTTTTTAAGATTATGTATATATTACCTAACATTTTTTCCTACACAGTTAATTTTCGAAAAGCTTCGTCTAGCGCTATGTGATTTTGATATATGTCTTTTACCGGAAACTTATGGTCAGCTATAATTTTTGCTACATCTGTTAAAATAACCCTGTTCTCTTTTGGGTATACATTTATGTTAACATTCGACTCTGTTTCATTTAAAACATCAATCTTACTTATGCTCGGGATTGTTAAAAGAAGCCTTTTTAGATCCTCGCTATGTTTTGGATCGATTTTAATCATAATTGAGTTATTACTCTCAACCTTTGATCGGAGTTCGGATGAAGAGCCATTTAACACTACGTTACCCTTATTAATGAGCAAAACACTGGAGCATACTGCATCCACTTCCTCAAGAATATGAGTTGATACAATAATTGCTGTAGTTTTTGATATTTCGGTTATTAATTCACGCACATGATGCTTTTGATTGGGGTCTAGTCCATCTGTTGGCTCATCCAGGATAAGAATTTTTGGCTCATGCATTATCGCTTGCGACAGCCCTACTCGCCGTTTGTAGCCTTTTGATAGAGTATCAATTTGTTGATGCAGTACGTGTTTTATTCTTGCCCTCTCAACAGCTTTATCAATTTGGATCGCTCTCTTCTTACCATAATATCCTCTAATATCTGCAATAAAATTTAAAAATCCTATTGTTGTCATCTCACCGTAAGCCGGCGCGCCCTCTGGTAAATATCCAATGAGTTTTTTTGCCTCTTTCGGATTAATTTCCATATTCACACCGCAAATGGTAGAAGTACCTGAGTCGGCCTTAAGATAACCCGTTGCCATTTTCATGGTTGTGGACTTGCCAGAACCGTTTGGGCCAATGAAACCCAATATTTCACCAACTTCAACAGTCATTGAAACATTATTCACAGCCTGAAGCTCTCCAAAGCTTTTATACAAACTATCTAAAATGATGCGATTTTCCATTAATCAAATGCCTTTTAGCGTCCTTTAAATTCTGGTTTTCTCTTTTCCATGAAAGCTTCTCTGCCTTCTCTGTAGTCATCACTATCGAAACAGATTTTTGCCATTTCCTTTAACTTTTCATGATCCCTTATTTCGGGCCTAAGTACATGCTTGACTGTTTCTTTTGATGCCAAAACCGTAAGTGGTGCGTTTGCAGATATTTTATCGGCGATGGATAATACCTTATCTTCAAGCTCATCTAATGCACATAACTCATCAACTAACCCAATTCGGTGCGCGTCATCTGCATCAATCAAATCACCTGTAAATAATATTCTTTTTGCATTTGATGGGCCAACAAGTTCAACCAACTGCCTTAAATTATCAAAACCGTAAGCCAAACCTAATTTTGCGGCAGGAATTCCATATTTTGTGTCTTTTGTGGCGATCCGCATGTCGCATGCAATAGCTGTAGCTACACCACCACCAACGCAATAGCCTTCTATCATAGCAAGTATTGGTTTCTTGAAAGCGTTCATGGCTTTTGTCATGATTTCTGTTGCCTTGGCATATTTTTCCTCTGCGTCATAATTACTTCTAATATCTTTAAATTCGGAGATGTCTGCACCAGATATAAAAGCTTTGCCACCAGAGCCTCGTAAAATAAGAACTCTGACCTCAGGGTCCTTATCATATTCATTAAATACTTGTGTCATTGCCTCCCTCATAGAAAAAGATATAGCATTTCTCTTTTCTGGATTATTGATGATCATCCATCCAATTTTGCCATCTTTTCTTGCAATGATTTTCTCTGTATTTAATATCATTCGTTAACTTTTTAAAAATAACTTGACGTAAATATTATACCACATTTTTTTCTACCAAATCCTTAATAAATTCGTCATCAAATCCAAATTCTCTGAGAATGTCCTCATTGTGTTGACCTAGGTCGGGTGCGGCATATTTCAATTCTTTCGGTTGCTCATATTCAGAAAAATTAACTGGCTGCCTTACAACATCTAATTCACCTAACCTGTGATGTTTTACCTTTCTTTTCATATCAAGGTGTTTCACTTGTTCATCATCAAACATCTGGGCAATATTATTCACAGGACCACACGGAACACCAACTTTGTTTAATTTAGCAATCCAATATTCAGATGTCTCTTCAATGAGTATCTTTGAGATTATTTCGTTTAACTCATCTCTATTCTTCAGGCGGGATTCATCATCGCAAAAACGGCTATCACTCAACAGGTTATCCGCTCCAACAGCATTACAAAACCTCTCAAACAGGCGATCCCCAACAGCACTTAGGTTAATAAGCTTATCTGAAGTTTGAAAACAGCCCTGAGGTATCCCTGTTGGGTGATTATTCCCAGCCTGCTGCGCAATTTGTTGGTTTTGAAGCCATCGAGATGCCTGAAAGTCGAGCATGAAAATACCAGCTTCAAGTAATGATGTATGCACCCACTGACCCTTTCCTGTTTTTTCACGATTTAGTAATGCTAAAAGCACACCTTGGGCTAGAAACATCCCGGCACAAAGATCATTTATTGGTATGCCAACTCTTACGGGTCCGTTACCCGGAAGTCCAGTGATTGACATTAATCCTGACATTCCTTGTATGATTTGATCAAGACCAGGTCGTTCTTTGTATGGCCCATTCTGACCAAATCCTGAAATGCTTCCATAAACTATTTGGCTATTGACCTTTTTAATTGCGTCATAATCAATCTTCAAACGGTGCTTCACATCAGCCCGAAAGTTTTCAAGTATAACATCACTTTTTTTTGCTAACTTAAGAAAAAGTTCATGCCCATCGTCACTTTTTAAATCTATTGATAATGATCGCTTGTTTCGTTGTAGATTTTGAAAGTCAAAACCATCTCTTTTACCTGTTACGCTTCCACCTTTCTGACCAGGTTTATTTGGTGGATTGATCTGGATAACATTTGCTCCCCAGTCCGCAAGAACCCTAGCGGCAGTGGGCCCAGCCCTAGCAATGGTAAGATCAAGTACTGTGTAATCGGATAATGGTAGTTCAGACTTCAATTTTCACTCCTGAAATATGTATTTACAATGCCAATGTTCAAAGTTTCCATCACTTTAAACATAAATATGTCTAAATTGTGTTATATATAGTAAAAAAATCAAACATTATCAACAGTGAATGAGTTTTTGTTAAAGAAAAAATTAACAAAAAGTTAAAAAAAAATTTGAATTATTTTTACAGATGTTCTATAACAGTTATTTGACGTTTGTACTAGGTACAATTGTTTACACTAGTGTAAGTGTTTTATTATTAACCTTAAGGGAGGATATGATATGAAATCCACTACTAAATTTGTGCTAGGCGCTGCTTTCGGTGGTATAGCACTATCAATGGTTTCTACAACTCCAGCTTCTGCACTAACAGACTTAAATGTTATTACAGCTAACAACGGTTCTTGCTCAATTTATGCGCAGCACGTTGGTCGTCTAACAGGTGCTTATGAAACTAATGGCGTTGAAGTTAACCTACTTAACTCAGAAACAACTATCCCATACGTTGCATTCCTAGATACAGGTGATGCTGAATATGTGATGCTTGACTCTGCACAAGTACTACAAATGGCTAACGCAGGACAACCTGGTTCAGTTGTATACGAAGCATATAACTTCGCATCTGAAGGTATTGTTGTTCCAGCTGACAGCCCAATTAAAGGTCTTAACGATCTTCCAGGATCAGTTATTGGTCTTGCATCTGACCGTGATGAAATCACAACTCTAATCGCTCTTGACTCAGTTGGTCTTCCAGGTGACTCAATCGAAACAGTTGTTGTTGGTGACGCTGGCCCAGTTATGGTTGACGCTCTAACATCAGGAAGAATTGACGGTTTTGCAGGCGGTTCATCTGACCGTGCTAACATCCAAGCTGGTGGTGTTGCAATTAGAAACATTACACCAATGGCTGTGTCAGCTAACCCTGGTAACTCATTCGCAATGTGGGATTCACGTATGGATGAGCTAGACGAAGCTACTGCAGGATTCCTACGTGGTTGGGCTATGGCACAACACATGGGTGTTCTAGATACTAAATTTGTTATAAGTGTATGCGCTGTTGCTACACCTGAAGTATTTGAAAACATGCAAACTGGTTCAAACCTAATCAACGGTTCAGTTTACATTTATCAACTACGTCGTACAAACAAATATGGTGAGCCTCGTAACTGGATTTGGGCTCAAATCCAAGGTCCATACATTGGCCTCGGTGAAATCGATGGTTTCATTGATCCAGCAACATTCGTAGATCACAGATTTATCGATCGTGCGAGTGACTGGGACACATATGAAGTTGTAGAATTAATGGATGCATGGGCTGCTGCTAACCCAGACAAAATGGTTCCATAATTCAAACTTAACTTGTCTAATAAAGCCCGAAAGAGTTCGCTCTTTCGGGTTTTTTTTTGAAAAAATGAGAAATATTGGTTTAGCTATAATCGGATGTGGGCGCGTAGGGAGGATGAGGGGAAAGATTGCCTCAGAGTTCCCTGGCATATCTTGGATTGGATTATGCGATATTAATGAAGAAGTCGGAAAAGAACTTAAAAAAGATATTAATGCAGATTATCTCACGACTAATTACGAAGAACTAATTAATCGTGAAGAGGTTGATTGTGTAATTGTAGCAACTTCAACTTGGAGTCATTTTGAACCGGCGTTAATAGCAATCGAAAATAATAAAAAAATATTCATTGAAAAACCCCTCACTCTTGACGCTAAACAATCCAGATTCCTTATTGACAAGATAATCGAAAAAAATATTGATGTTTGTGTGGGCTATACTCAAAGGTTTCGCCGCAGATTTATCTCAGCTAAAGAGAAAATAGAAAGTAACCAAATTGGCCATATAACATGCGCTGTTACGAGAACATTTATGAATAAAATGGGGCCTATGAATGAGCTAAGATTAACGCAGGATAGAAAATATCTCACGCCCATGGTCGTATCTGGAACACATAGTTTAGATATGTCATTGTGGCTTATTGATGATCAACCACAATCAGTATTTGCACGATCATCTGACAAAATACTTGGTGAGATAGGCACAAAGGATGCAACCTTTGGATTATTTACCTTTAATGATAAAATATTCAGTATGAATATATGCTGGTCTTTGCCAAAAATTTGGCCTGGTGCAAGCTATGGATTACAAATGGGTTTCGTTGGTACGCATGGCATTCTAGATATAGAGGATACCCATAGAGATGTAATCATCGTCAGTGATTTTGATCAAGGAAAAATTTATAGACCTAAGGGGAGAGAGGATGAAATTGATAGACATGTTGACTTTCTAACGAGTTTTCCTCCCGGAGACATATACAATAATGAGCTCTGGGGGCCTCTAAAAGATGAGACTTATTCTTGGCTTCAGAGAATTTGTATGGAACATAATACCCCTCACACACAAGCAGAAGTAGCGCATCAAAATTTAATGTTAACCTTAGCGATGGATCTATCTGCAAAGACGATGAAAGAAGTTGACCTCAATTTATCCGAAGAAGAAATTATGGACCGATTAAATTTCGAGAATAAATAATCACACCCTTGCGATTATCATTGATATACCTTGTCCCACGCCCACGCACATTGTGCATAAACCATAGTCTATTTTTTTTGAATGTATCTCAATAGACGAAGTTAGGGCAAGTCTTGCACCCGACATCCCAAGTGGATGCCCCAATGCTATTGCCCCACCATTTGGATTTACTATCTCACTATCATCCGCAACTCCTAAACCTCTCATACATGCCAAAGATTGAGATGCAAAAGCCTCATTTAATTCAATAAGACCAATCTGCTCCATTTCGATATTGAGTGACTTTAGTATCTTTTGGGTTGAAAATACTGGTCCAATTCCCATGTATTTTGGTTCAACTCCTGCAGTCGCTCCCCCACAATATCTTGCCAATGGTCGCAATGAATATTTCTTCACCATATCCTCAGAGGCAATAAGTAAGCATCCCGCTCCGTCATTGACACCTGATGCATTTCCTGCGGTCACTGTTCCATTCTCTTTAAATGGTGTTGGTAATTTAGACATCTTATCTAAATCCGCCTCTCTTGGATGCTCATCTTCCTCAAAAATTAGTGGATCTCCCCTTTTTTGAGGCACTTCAACTGGTATAATTTCCAATTTAAATCGACCATTTTTCTTGGCCTCTTGATACTTTTTTTGACTATTAAAAGCAAATAGATCTTGGTCTTCACGATTTATGTTATAGTGCTCCGCGACATTTTCAGCCGTTTCGGGCATAGAGTCTGTTCCATAAATTGAGAACATCTTCTTATTTATAAAGCGCCAACCAATTGTAGTATCCTCAACTTTATTGGAACGTGAAAATGCACTCTCAGATTTTGGCATCACAAAAGGCGCCCGTGACATATTCTCAACACCACCCGCAATAACTAATTTCATTTCCCCAGTAGTTACGGCTCTGCACGCAGTAATCACAGCGTCTAGGCCTGAACCACAAAGTCTGTTAATTGTAGTGGCAGGAACTGAGATGGGTAAGCCCGACAGTAGAGTTGCCATTCTAGCAACATTCCTATTATCTTCGCCAGCCTGATTTGCACATCCAAATATTACTTCATCTATTTCAAGTGGATCGATATTTGGGTTTTTTTTAATTAAGCCACTTAAAACAGTTGCAGCAAGATCGTCGGCTCTCACGGAAGAGAGAGCTCCGGCGTATCTACCAATTGGTGTTCGAACTCCATCGCATAAAAATACATCTACCATCATTCTACCCTATCAATCCCTTGCCTTTTGTCCAAATAAAATCTTTTGAGCTTCAAGATCTTTTGATAAATCATGATTAATATCTGCGCCAATACTAACACCTTTAATTACAGCCGGCCTTGCCATCATTCTTTCAAACCATAATTTTAAGTATGGAAAATTTTCCAAATCCTGCCCCTTCCTCTCAGGATTCCTAACCCAGCCAATACAAGCCATATCAGCTATTGTATAATCTTCGGCTATATACTCTCTTCCATCTGATAATTTTTTATTTAAAACACCATACAAACGATTAACCTCATTTGTATATCGATCAATTGCATACTGAAGTTTTGTCTGAGAATAGTTACGAAAATGATGGGCTTGGCCACCCATTGGTCCTAAATTACCAACTTGCCAAAACAGCCATTGGTCAACCTCAATCTGTTTTCTATAATCGGAAGGATAAAACATTTCAGTCTTTCTACCTAAATACTGTAAAATGGCCCCAGACTCAAAAATTGAAATTTCTTTCCCATCTGGACCATCAGGGTCAATGATAGCAGGCATACGATTATTTGGTGATATTTTTAAGAATGATGGTTCAAACTGTTCCCCTTTTGAAATATTTACATAATTTAAATTATATGGGTATTTGGCCTCTTCCAAAAAAATAGATATTTTAAAACCATTTGAAGTCGGCCAATAGTACAGCTCAATTGGCAACTTATTTGAAAAGTCATTCATTATATAACTCGCTTTACCATAATTATTGATATATAGATAAATATCACTATTACAAAAAATTTGGAAGCAGAATGGGTCTTTTTGACTGGATAAGATTAATCATACTATCCCTTTTATGGGGCGGTTCATACATTTGGATCGAGATTGCGCTTCTAACAATATCACCTCTAATGATTGTGTTCTTTCGGGTGTTTATGGCATCAATATTTCTGCTGAGTGTGTGTAAGATATTAAAGTTAAGTTTTGTAATCAATAAGAGGTTATTTATAATTTTTTTAATGATGAGCTTGTTTAATAATGTTATCCCATTCAATCTAATTGCTTGGGGACAGTCGCAGATAACAGCCTCAGTTAGCTCAATACTTAACGCAACAACACCATTATTTACAGTAATACTGGCACACTATTGGCCAAAAGGTGAGAAAGCAACCTTAAATCGCATTATTGGAGTGGTTGTTGGTATATGCGGTGTCTCAATTCTTATGGGCTTCAGTTTTGATGACCTAAATAATTCAATAGACGGGCAAATTGCAATTCTCCTCGCTTCTGTTTCTTATGCAATATCAGTGCTATTTGGTAAGCAAATTGATAGTTCAATTCATCCAGCGATATCCGCTACAATGATGTTGTGCATTTCGTCGATAATATTAATGCCAATTGTAATTTATATGGGTGTTGACTTCATTGCTGTATCAAAAATAGAGTCAATTATTCCACTGCTTGGGCTATCCATATTTTCAACAGCCGTAGCATATTTGATATTTTATAAGTTAATAAAAAATATTGGCTCGAATGTAATGTTGGTAACATTGCTTATGCCAATAAGTGCGATATTTATGTCTATTATTTTTTTAGGTGAGTCAATCGCTACACAACATATCATCGGACTCATTTTGATTCTAATTGGTTTGATATTAGTGGATGGACGAATTTTGCAAAGATTTAGATAATAATTATATCCCAATCTTCTTCTTCACAAGATTATTAACTGTTGCAGGGTTTGCTTTACCCTGACTCTCCTTCATTACTTGACCAACAAACCAACCGATCAATTTAGGCTTTTCACGTGCCTCTGCAACTTTATCAATATTAGACTCCATAATTTTATCTACAATCTTTTCGATAGATGACTCGTCTGTTATCTGCGACAGATTTTTCTCTTCTACAATTACTCTTGGATTTTTTTTTGTTTCCAGCATAATTTCAAAAACATCTTTTGCGAGTCTTCCTGATAGAGTTCCATCCGAAATTAAATCAATAAGCTCGCCAAGTTGTTCAGAGGACACTGGGCTATCGTGAATATCAAGATTTAACTTATTCAGTGCGCTAAATAATTCCCCCGTTATCCAATTGACGGATATTTTAGGATCTCTACCATTTGCCACACTCTCAAAATATTCAGCATAATTTTTATCTGACACAAGAATATCAGCGTCATAGGAATTCAATCCATAGCTTTTGATTAATCTCTCTTTTTTATAATCCGGTAGTTCAGGTAATTCATTAATTATCTCCTTTATAAAATCATCCTCGAGGTTTAAAGGAAGGAGATCTGGATCAGGGAAATATCTATAATCGTGAGCCTCTTCTTTACTTCTCATTGATCTAGTTTCACCAGTAGATACATCAAAGAGTCTAGTTTCTTGGATTATCTCCCTACCACTTTCAATTTCATTTACTTGCCTTCGAGCTTCATATTCGATTGCCATTCCAATAAACCTAATAGAATTAACATTCTTTATTTCACATCTTGTCCCAAGGTTATCGCCAGGTTTCCTGACGGAAACATTTATGTCTGCACGAAGAGATCCCTCTTCCATATTACCATCACACGTTTCTAGATATCTGAGTATTGTCCTTAGTTTTGTAACAAATGACTTCGCCTCATCTGCGCTTCTAAGATCTGGCATTGTAACAATTTCCATAAGCGCAACTCCGGACCTATTCAAATCAATGTATGAGTTTTCAGGATCTATATCATGAAATGATTTACCGGCATCTTGTTCGAGATGTAGCCGTTCTATTCGTACAATTATATCTTCCCCATCCTTCAGAGAAACCTTTACCTCCCCTTCCCCTACTATTGGAAATTTGAATTGAGAGATCTGATAGCCTTGAGGTAAATCTGGATAAAAATAATTCTTTCTATCAAAAATAGAATAACTATTTATTTTAGCTTTGAGCCCCAAACCAGTTTTTACTGCCTGCCGGACGCAATGTTTATTAATTACAGGAAGCATTCCCGGCATTGCAGCATCTACCAGACTTACATGCGACATTGGAGCGCCACCAAAGGAAGCTGATGATCCTGAAAATAATTTTGACTCTGACGTCACTTGTGCGTGAATTTCTAGACCAATTATTATTTCCCATTCACCATTTTGACCTTCAATGGTATGCCTAACTTCACTTGTAGTATTTATGTCATTCATTTTTCTAAAATATAGCTAATCTTATTCGAGCCACCACTCTGATTGATTTGTAATAGATGATCTTGATTTTTCAACAACCGATCCAAACTGGAATAATTTTCCTTCATTGAAGTGATTTGTAATTAGTTGTATACCCATGGGAAGCCCTTGACTGTCAAGTCCACTCGGGATGGATATTGCTGGGAGCCCAGCAAGATTTACAGGAACAGTCAAAATATCATTTGAGTACATTTTTAGGGGATCTGATAAATTTTCTCCAATACCAAATGCTGTGGTTGGCGTTGTTGGAGTTATAATCACGTCTACTTTTTTAAATGCTTCAACAAAGTCACTATGTATCAACCTTCTCACTTTTTGAGCCTTTAAATAATAGGCATCATAATATCCGGCGGAGAGCACATAAGTACCAATTAGGATTCTCCTCTTAACTTCAGCACCAAAACCCTGACCACGTGTATTTTTATAGAGATCATCTAGGCTATCTCCTGTCATTCTAGTTCCATATTTTACACCATCATAACGTGCAAGATTTGAAGATGCTTCAGCCGGTGCAATGATGTAATATGCAGGTAATGCATATTTAGAGTGCGGCAGATCAACAGATACTATTTCCACCCCTTCGGACTTGTACCAATTGATCGCATCATACCAATTTTGCTTTATGTCATCTTCGAGGTCTAATTCTTCATATTCTTTTGGCACCCCTATAGTCATCCCTTTTATGCTTTGGCCAACTGCTTGCTCATAATCTTCAATATCAACATCGGCACTTGTACTATCTTTTTCATCATATCCAGCCATATATTTTAGCGCCATCGCTGAATCTGCTATAGTTTTTGTTATCGGCCCTGCTTGATCTAGGGATGATGCAAATGCCACAATACCCCAACGTGAACACCGACCATATGTAGGCTTAAGGCCAACGGTTCCAGTAAATGCAGCGGGTTGACGTATCGATCCTCCAGTATCAGTAGCAGTAGCGAGTGGACATAACGATGCTGCAACAGCTCCAGATGAGCCACCTGAAGATCCCCCAGGTACAAGCTCTTTATCAGAGCTATCACCTTTCCATGGATTCACGGCTGGTCCGGAACTGCTAGTTTCATTTGAGGAGCCCATAGCAAATTCATCATTACTAAGCTTGCCCAAAAGTATCATTCCCTGGTCTTTGAGCTTTTGGGTAATTGTTGATTCGTACGCAGGAACGAAATTCTCTAAAATTTTACTTGATGCCGTTGTTTTAATACCCGCCGTACAGAATAAGTCTTTTACTCCGATAGGTATACCCTCTAGTGATCTCGCCTCCCCCCTAATTATTTTTTGATCACTTTCCTGTGCAGCCTTGTGTGCATTCTCAAAGTTTGTGGTATTGAATAAATTAAGCTTTGATGATTTTGCTATGCGGTCAATATATTCATTTAATAACTCGACAGCTGTAAATTCTTTGTTTTGTAATGAATTTCTTATTGATACCAAATCTGATGAAACCAAATCAATCATAATTACTCGATGACCTTAGGCACCACAAAGAAATTTTCATCATCAACGGGCGAGTTTGATAGAATATCTGACACTTTGTTTCCATCTGTAACTAAATCTTCCCTCATCCGGAGTGCACCTGTAAGACTGTTAGACATTGGGTCAACATTTTCAGTATCAACCTCGTTCAGTGCTTCAACCCATCTGATTATTGATGATATTTCACTTTCAAGTTTTTCAACTTCTTGATCTGCAATAGATATCTTAGCTAAATTTGAGATCTTCCGAATTGTATCTTTTGTTATTGTCATTTGATTTACTTTACTTACCATAAGATTTATATATAAAAATTTATAAATTTAATATCATTTTTTTCAAAAATTTCGAGTACACTAACCGCATGATATATAAGGAATTGATCGAGGCGATAAAAATCTTGGAGTCAAAAAAAAGGCTCATTGGAATTGATTTAGGCACAAAGACAATTGGACTTGCAATATCCGACCCATCCATGACTATTGCTTCACCCTTAGAAACTATAAATAGAAAAAAAATAAAAATAGATCTAGAGCGGATACAGTATTTGATTAATGAATTTGATGTCCATGGAATAATTCTTGGTTATCCAATAAATATGAATTATACAACAGGGCCTCGTACGCAATCAACAATGTCTTTCGCTCGTGAAATCGAAAAAGTTATCGATACACCAATAATCTTATGGGATGAGAGGTTATCCACATCAGCTGCAGAAAAAGTCTTAATTAATGCTGATTTAACGAGAAAAAAGAGGAAGTTGGTGATTGATAAAATGGCAGCTACATATATATTGCAAGGCGCTCTTGATAGAATTAGAAATCATAAAAAATAAGCCAAATCAAAACTAACTTCTGTCAGATAAAGCGTTTGTCATTATTCTGATATTTTCAATACCATCCTTATGCGTGGATCTTGGCTGAATGCTCTTAATTATTGCGTTTGTAAAATCTACAACTTCTCCAAAAAATGAGCTTATTGGTTCAATCATTACTTTCTCATTGTTGTGATAGATCCTCTCATTGGTTTTTATACCGAAGACATTCTCACCAATAATGGTATTTTCAGTCGAGTAGATTTCAATTCTATTTACTGGTGGAAGAATTGCAGATGCGGTAATATCGCATATGATACTGTCATTAAAGTTCAGGGAAAGTGTTGTGATTTCATCATTTATACTCCTAAATTTTGGAGAGAGGGAAACTTTTTTCATTTTTGTAGGCTCACCAAAATACCACCTGAATATATCAATCATGTGCGCTCCTGTTGCACTCATTGCCCAAAATTTTGACTCCTTGCCAAGCGCTCTCCATCCTGATGGATCGTTTTGAAGTGTAGTTAGTATTGATCTTGCATAATAAACTTGTCCAATTGAACTTGAGTCCAATACATCCTTAATATAACGCAGTCCTGCGTTAAATCTATTATTATGAGCCATTCCAAAAATGATGCCGGATTTTTCAATTTCAGCGATCATATTCTCACAGCTTTCAACGCTCGTCGACATTGGCTTCTCGCATAATATATGTTTTTTGGCACGGCAGGACTTTATAACCTGCTCCTCGTGCAGGCTGTCGGGGGTACAAATAATTACTGCATCGAGATGGTTATCTGCAAGTAAGTCATCAATTTCAACATAAACCTTTGGTATTGAGTGCTTGATGGCAAATTCAGATCCTCTTATATCACTGCGAGATAATACTGATATTATATTCACATCATCAATTTTATTTATTGCAGGTATATAGCCATACTCCGCTATTCTACCTGTCCCTAATAGTGCTACATTAAGTGTCATAATGCCTCTTTGTGATTATTAATTTGAGGATACATTCTTTTAATATAAAAAAAAATAAATAAATAATCTTGCAGAAATAATGAAAGAGCGATATACAATATTATTTTAATGAATAAAAAAAATAAAGACTCTCTTTATTTACCTCAGTTAACACATTTGCTGGGTATTGAAAAACTTTCCCCTCAAGACGTCAACTTTATAATAAAAAAATCGCAAGGGTGGTTTGAAAAGAACAAAAACAAACCACAGAAAACTGATATTCTCAGAGGGAAAACACAAATAAATCTATTTTTTGAACCCTCAACACGTACACAAAGTTCATTTGAACTCGCTGGTAAAAGATTGGGTGCAGACGTTATCAATATGTCACTCAAACAGTCAGCAGTTGCTAAAGGTGAAACCCTTATTGATACAGCGGTAACATTGAATGCTATGAAGCCTGATCTCCTAATTGTCCGCCATTATTCAGCTGGGGCATCTGAACTGCTATCACAAAAGGTCGACTGCTCTGTTATCAATGCAGGAGATGGCTCGCATGAACATCCGACGCAAGCAATACTTGATGCACTAACTATAATTTATCATAAGAAAAAGATAGAGGGACTGAAGGTAGCTATATGCGGCGATATATTACACAGCAGAGTTGCAAGATCGAATATAATTCTACTATCAATGCTAGGGGCAGATATCAATATTGTTGCTCCCAAGACGCTGCTTCCAAATAATATAGATGCA
This sequence comes from uncultured OCS116 cluster bacterium, assembly GCA_902613795.1. GTDB lineage: Bacteria > Pseudomonadota > Alphaproteobacteria > Rhizobiales > TMED25 > TMED25. The sequence continues at coordinate 11,167 of CACMIP010000005.1, read as the reverse complement.
TACAAAGTAAAAACACACCTAGATATGCGTGAAGGTATTCGAGATGTTGACGTAATTATGATGCTGAGACTGCAAAACGAGAGAATGTTAAGCTCATATATTCCTTCAGCCAGAGAATATTTCCAATACTACGGGCTTGATGAGGATAAGTTATCCTATGCGAGTAAGAATGCGATTGTGATGCATCCCGGCCCAATGAACAGAGGAGTAGAAATTGATACATCAGTAGCAGATAATGTACAAAGCGTAATCAAGGATCAAGTTGAAATGGGAGTAGCGGCCCGGATGGCAGTTCTAGAAACATTAGCTAGTGGGTAAAAAAAGAATGACCAAAAAGAAATTATTAATTAAAAATGCATTACTTATAGACCCAAAAAATGAGATGGAATTTATTGGCTCCCTGCTTGTTGAAAAAGGAATTATTAAGGAAATCTTCAATAAACCAAGTCCGAATTACGATATTTCAGATTGTAAAATAATCGATTGCAAAAAAAATGCTTTATCGCCCGGACTTATTGATATGTGGGTTTTTGCTGGTGAACCTGGATATGAACATATTGAAACGATTGAGGATATAAGTAATGCAGCTAAAGCATCTGGTATAACATCCATTGCATGTCGACCAGACACTAACCCTATCATTGACGAAGCTGAATTAGTTCAATACATAATTCGAAAATCCGAAGATAAATCACAAATAAATATCTTACCAATAGCGGCATTGACAAAGAAACATGAAGGAAAAAATATGACTGAAATCGGCCTTCTAAAAGAAGCAGGGGCGGTTGGTTTCTCAGATGCTTATAATGAAATAAATAATACAAATATACTAAAAAATGTATTCACCTACGCTTCAAACTTTAATGCCCAAATTATGCAATTACCTGTATCGGACCTTGATAAATTTGGTGTAATGAATGAGAGTGAAATTTCAATGCGCCTTGGCCTACCAGGGATTGTAAAAATTTCTGAAACAATTGCGCTAGAAAGGGAATTACGTATCGCACATCATACAAAAGTAAAGTATCATTCGATGTGTATTTCAACAAGCGAGTCTTATGACGTAGTTAATAAATTCAAAGATATGAGTGATAAAATTACATGCGGTGTATCAATTAATAACCTAAAATTAAATGAAAATGATGTTGCTGCATATAGGACATTTTTTAAAGTCAAGCCACCGCTTCGATCAGAGAATGACCGTTCATATATACTTGAAAATTTAAACAATGATACAATTGATATTATAACATCAAACCATGAACCACAAGGAACAGAGTCTAAACGCCTACCATTCGAAGAAGCGGCATACGGTGCTGTGGGCATCGAGACATTGCTGGCAGCATCATTATCTTTATACCATGAAGGTTATATTTCACTTTCAAAGCTTATGAAAAAAATGTCCTATAACCCTGCAAAGATTCTCAACTTAGAGAATACAGGAAGTCTTGAAGTTGGTAAAAAGGCGGATTTAATTCTCGTTGATTTGGATCAGCCATGGGTGTGTGATGCTGATAAATTAACAACAAAATGCAAGAATACAACCTTTGAAAATCAAAAAATGCAAGGCAGAGTATTGCTAACAATTGTTAATGGAAAGATTATTCATAATTTAATAGATTAGTAAAAAAATAATTTTGATATGACTTTGATTTTATTATTATCACTATTTGCATATTTGTTAGGTAGTATTCCATTCGGGCTTATCCTATCGAAAAAGATTTTAAACATTGATATTCGTAAACTCGGCTCAAAAAATATTGGGGCAACTAATGTTATCAGAGCAGGTAATAGAAAAATTGGTGCTTTAACACTGCTATTGGATATATCAAAAGTCATAATACCAATGATGATGGCAAAATATTTTGATATAAATGCAAACATGATCATCATCATTGGTTTCTTTTCTTTGCTTGGTCATGTGTTTCCGATTTGGCTAAATTTTCGCGGGGGAAAGGGAGTCGCGGCCTATTTTGGTATCTTGCTCATAATGAGCCCATTGTTTTCATTACTGTTTATACTAATGTGGGTATCAACTTTCGTCACCACTCGATACTCTTCCCTATCCAGCATAACATCAATTATTTCAATACCTGTCGTATATATTATGGTAAATATGATGAAATTGAATGACTTTATTTATTATGATTTTTTGAGCCCGAAGGATATTGACTATCGTATTAATTTTACGATTATACTTTTCATGAGCGTTATTTTGATATATAGGCATATGGAAAATATAAAAAGATTGATCAAAGGGCAAGAGTCTAAGCTTAAATAAAATGATATTAGTAATAGTAGAATCGCCGGCTAAAGCGAAAACAATTAATAAGTATCTAGGATCAGAATATAAGGTACTTGCCTCTATGGGGCATGTGCGGGACCTACCTGCAAAAAGTGGTTCAATAGATCCTGAAAATAATTTTGAAATGAAATGGGAAAAAACAACTAGCAGGGCTAAGACCTTGAGAGAGATTGAGCATGCAGTTGAAAAATCTGAAAAAATAGTACTTGCCACCGATCCCGATCGGGAGGGTGAAGCTATTTCATGGCACCTTTTTGAGTTATTAAATAAAAAAAAATCTAAGAATTTCGAAAGGGTTGTTTTTAATGCCGTTACAAAAGATAAAGTTCTAGATGCAATAAATAATCCAAGGAGTATTGATAGTGACCTCGTTGAGGCGTATAAAGCTCGGAGGTCCCTAGATTATCTTATTGGCTTTAAAATTTCTCCAATTTTATGGACTAAACTGTCAGGCGTAAAATCAGCAGGTAGAGTTCAATCAGTTGCACTAAAAATTATTTGTGAGAGAGAAATTGAGATAGAGAATTTCAAAAGCCAGAGATATTGGTCCATTACTTCATCAATGTCAGCAAAAAATGGTCAAAATTTTACAGCATCTCTGGTATCTATTAATGAGAATAAATTAAACAAATTTGATATTAAGTCTGAAAAAGAAGCAAAAGCAATAATCAATAATCTAAATAATTCCATTTTCACTGTATCTGAGGTTAAAAAAACAAGTATACTTAGAAAGCCCCAGCCACCGTTTACAACATCAACATTACAACAGGAGGCATCAAAAAGACTTGGCTTTAATCCAACACGAACAATGCAAGTAGCTCAAAAATTGTATGAAGGAATAGATAGTCAAAAAATTGAAGGTGGGCTAATTACATATATGCGAACTGACGGAGTCCAAATAGAAGATAACGTAATAAATGAGATAAGGAATAATATCGAAGTTATTTTTGGGGCAAAGCAAGTACCTCAGGATAAGAATATTTATCAGACAAAATCCAAGAATGCACAAGAGTCACACGAGGCTATCAGACCCACATCAATAACTAATGCGCCTGAAAAGATTAAAGCCCATTTAAGTGATGAGCAATTCAAACTCTACGAGCTTATTTGGAAAAGAACAATGGCAAGTCAAATGGCCAATGCAAAATTTCAAAGAACCAGCATTACAATTAAAGCAATTGATAATTTAGGTCAGAATAATCTTTTTCGAGCATCCGGCGAACATCGATTGGAGGCTGGGTATCAAGTACTTTTTGATGATAAACCAAATGATGGTGCGGAAAAAGATCTGAATGAAGAAAAATTAAGTAATCAAAATGTATTTGGAATAGAAGAAAATGAGTCTATCAGCTGTAAAAAACTTACAGATAATGCACACGATACTGAGCCACCACCGCGATTCAATCCAGCCTCACTAATCAAGCTCTTGGAAGACTTAGGAATTGGAAGACCGTCAACCTATGCAAGTATACTTAGTGTTTTGACAGAGAGAAATTATACAAAACTAGAACAAAAAAGATTTACCCCAACCAGCAATGGCAGACTTTTAACTGTCTTTTTAGAAAATTACTATCCAGACTACGTAAAATATGATTTTACTGCTGACTTAGAACAAAAATTAGATCAAATATCAAACGGCGACTTTACAAGAATATCTTTACTAGAGGATTTTTACTCAAATCTGGATTTGAAAACTAAAAATGTTAAGGACATTGAACGAATAGAAGTCATGGAAAGCCTCGTAGACACACTTGCCCCTCACATATTTGGCCAAGACTCAGAAAATCCAAGACTATGCCCAGACTGCAGCGGGGGGAAAATAACCCTAAAGTCATTTGAAAGTGGTTCATTTTTATGTTGTTCAAATTATCCTGATTGTAACTTTCAACATGGTTTAGGAAAAAATGATGCTATCGCAACCCAGAAGCAAGTAATTGCAATTGATCCAATGACTGGCAATGAAATTACACTTCAAAGTGGTCGTTATGGCCCTTATTTAGAAGTGGAAAACTCCAGCATGGAGAATGACAAACCAAAGCGTGTCTCAATACCAAGAAACATCAAGGTGGAAGATTTGTCAGATGAACTAGCATTACAGCTTATATCTCTGCCGAAATCAATTGGTAACCATCCTGAAACAAATCAAGAGATTACTGGCGCTATTGGCAGGTATGGACCCTATATCAAACATGAAAATACGTATGTGAGTATTAAGCTTGAGGATCTTTTTGCAATAGGACTCAACCGAGCAGTGACGTTGATTGACGAAAAAAATAAAGTTTCACCTTCAAGCCCAAATCAAATATTGGGCCAATACCCCAAAACTAAGAATGATATAATTTTATCAAGTGGCAGATATGGGCCTTACCTAAAGTATAAGAAAAAGAATTACTCTGTTGGGAAAAATATTTCGGTTGAAACATTAAACCTCGAAGAGGCTATAAAAATTATAGATTTAAAAGATAAAAAAAATTAAAATCATTCGTTGACTTACTTTAATATTGATATATTTATATAAAAAAAGGTAAATTATGGCAAAATCTGGAAATATAAAGATACGATTAGAAAGCACAGCTGGTACTGGATATTTTTATGTTACAAAAAAGAATAATCGTACAATGACAGATAAGTTGGTCGTAAAAAAATACGATCCTGTTGCCAGAAAACATGTAGATTTTAAAGAAAATAAAATCAAATAATACTAATCTTAATGTAACCAATAAGGTTAAAATAAGTTCATCATATTTTACTTGATATTTTCATAATTCATCTGGTCATATGTCAGTCTCTAGATTTGGAGGAGGCCAAATTTAGTGACTAACAATACGACCTAAACCCTACGGACCCAGGAGATGCGGCGGACCTGAGCAACTCCGCAGGGAAACTCACATAATATTATATAGTAATTTAATTTATTGAAAATAAATTTTTCAAATTTTTTACTCAAGAAATTTATTTACATTTCTTATAAATGGGTCCATTGAGATTGGCTTTGACATATACTCCTCGCACCCGAGCGCCAATATCTTTTCCTTATCATCCTCCATCGCAAAGGCCGTGATCGCAATTATTGGAATATGTGAAATATTAGCATCTGCCTTTATCCAAGTAATCAAATCATAGCCAGAAATTCTTGGCAACTGTATATCCATAAGAATGAGGTTTGGTAACTCATTTGAAATTCTATCCATTGCGAACATAGGATCTGCACACTCGATAACTTCGCAATTTTCTGCAATTAGAATTTCTCTGAATAGCTTCATATTCAGTTTGTTATCTTCGACAATTAGCACCTTTCTATTTTTCTTTTCCATACGCAGATTGAATGAATAATTTTTATATACATATAATAGAATATAATAAATGGTACATATTAATAGTTACTTATTGAGTAATGCAAAAAAAACTTTGAAAGCGGGCAAAAAATGATTGAAATCTGCAAGTCGATGAGTGAAATATCAGTAGATGATTTTCAAGGCTTGGATAATGACAACCCATTTATGAAATATGACTTTCTATGGTCACTGGAAAGCTCAGGTTGCGCAAGTGATGCATTTGGCTGGGCCCCAAATCATCTAATAGAAAAAAACGAACAAGGCCACATCACCTGTTTTACACCAGCATATTTGAAATATAATTCTTTTGGGGAATATATCTTTGATCATGCCTGGGTCGACTTTTACAATAAAGTAAATGTTAAGTATTTTCCAAAATTACTTGTTGCTATTCCATTTACCCCAATCAGATCATGCAAATTTCTTACTAAATCAAATGTCGCTAATGGTAAAGAAAAATCAATAAAGGCTATAAAGTCGTTGCTGAACAAGTATGATATATCAAGTGCGCATATCAATTTCATCGAAGACCCGGAAATAGGTATTTTACAAGATAATAATTTTATAAAAAGAAATAGTAAGCAGTTCATTTGGGATAACCAGAATTATAAAAACTTTGATGAATTCCTACATTCTTTAAATGCAAGAAAAAGGAAGATGATTAACAAAGAGAGGAAGAGCCTACATTCTGACGGAATTAATTTTGATAGAGTTGAAGGCCAAAATATTACAAGTGAACAACTCGATAACTTCTTCAAGCATTACCTTGATACTTGTAATAGAAAATGGGGTAATGCTTACCTTAATAAGATTTTCTTTGAAAATCTAGTGGATAAGATGCCTGATAATTTATTACTGATTATAGCTAAGAAAAATGGGAATACCATAGCTAGTAGCCTGCACCTCCATAATGATCATACACTGTATGGAAGATATTGGGGGGCAAGCGGCTTTTATAAATTTTTACATTATGAGTTATGCTATTACCAAGCAATTGAGTATGCGATTGAGAACCAGATGAAAACCATAGAATCTGGCGCAGGCGGATCACATAAGATATCCAGAGGCTATAAACCTACATTAACCTACTCTGCTCATTTTTTCCAAAACCAGCAAATTCATAATATAGTATCAGAGTTCATTGAAAAAGAGGGTGAGTACATTAATAAAGAGATAGATTACCTATCAAGTTTTAACCCATTCAAGAAAACTGGAGGATTAAATGATTAATTATGATAAAGATAACATTTTTTCAAAAATATTGGCGAGTGAAATACCTGCAATTCGGGTATTTGAAGATTCAAATAACTTGGTAATAATGGACGCCTACCCCGAGAAACCAGGTCATATGTTAGCAATCCCTAAAGCAAAATCTAGAAATATATATGATATAAATGAGGAAGATTTAGAAAGGCTGTGTATTCTTGTTAAGAAGATAGCTGCGATGCAAAAGTTAGCTTTTGGGGCTGCTGGTGCCAAAATTATACATAATTGCGAGTCTGAGGCAGGACAAGTTGTTTTTCACACACACTTTCATATCATTCCATATTTTGCAGAAAATAAGACTATGCCTGACAGTCTAAATAGTAAAGAAAAGCAGGCGGAAGCAGTAAGAAAGCTTCTAGTGTAGCATAAGGCTTTCGGTTTCTTTCTTTTTTTTGCTGTTAGATAATTTTTTACCATTAACGTAAATGGAAAGTTCACTATCAGTGTCTACCCTGTCAACCTTGACACTTCCCCCATTTTTTAATTTACCAAATAGTAGCTCATCTGCGAGTGGTTTTTTTATCTTTTCATCAATAAATCTCTGTAGAGGTCTTGCACCATATTTCTCATCGACCCCATTTTCTGTAAGCCACTCATATGCTGGTTCCGTTAATGTGAGAAGAACGCTTTTTTCGTCTAGCTGTGACTCGAGTTTTATAACAAACTTATCAACTATCTGCTTCATTATGGCTTTTGATAGCGAATTGAATGGTATAATCGCATCAAGTCTGTTTCTAAATTCAGGTGCAAATAATCTATTGATCTCTTGACTATAATTTTGCTCAATTTTTGACTCAGAAAAACCTATTGATTCTTTGGTCAGATCCTGGGCGCCAGCATTTGTTGTCATGATTATAATGACATTTCGAAAATCAATTTTTTTTCCGTTGTGATCGCTCAAGAATCCGTAATCCATAACTTGTAAAAGTATGTTATATATATCGAAATGTGCCTTCTCAATTTCATCCAATAATAATACACAATGAGGTGTTTTTTCAATTTTCTCAGTTAGTAGCCCCCCCTGATCATAGCCAACATAACCAGGTGGTGCGCCAATTAACTTTGAGATGGAATGTCTTTCCATATATTCAGACATGTCAAAACGAACAAGTTCAATTGATAGTGTATTAGCTAGTTGTTTCGCAAGCTCTGTTTTACCAACACCAGTTGGACCTGAAAATAAATATGATCCGATTGGTTTTTCAATATCCCTTAAGCCTGCGCGTGATGATTTTATTGATGATGATAATAACTCAACAGCATGATTTTGACCAAAAACTTGATTCTTAAGGCTTTTATCTAGTTTCTTTAATATTGAGTTATCAGATTTTGAGACGGTCTTTTCAGGTATTCTTGCGATAATGGACAGAGTTTTTTCAATCTCTTTCTCAGTTATTTTTTTCTTACGTTTTTCAACAGGTAGTATTGCCTGAGCAGCGCCCGTTTCATCAATTAGATCAATTGCTTTATCCGGTAGCTTTCTATCTTGCATATAGCGTGACGATAACTCAACTGCAGCAATAAGACTTTGATCATCAAATTTAATTTGATAAAATTCTTCAAAGTAAGGACGTAAACCACTGATTATACTAATTGAATCTTCGATGCTTGGTTCAGCTATATCTATTTTTTGGAACCTTCTGACAAGCGCCCTGTCCTTCTCAAAATATCTTGTAAATTCACGATAAGTAGTCGAACCGATGCATTTTATTTGACCCGACTGAAGTGCTGGTTTTAGTAAATTAGCGGCATCCATTGCCCCACCGGAAGTCGCTCCTGAACCTATGATTGTATGTATCTCATCAATAAATAATATTGCATGAGGGATTTTTTCAATTTCCTTCAGCACATCCTTTAGCCTCTCTTCAAAATCCCCTCTGTATCTTGTCCCCGCAATCAAAGCCCCCATGTCCAGTTGGATAATCTGTGTCTTTTTTAAAAAATCGGGTACTTTCCCATTCACTATATTCAGTGCGACACCCTCTACAATGGCAGTCTTACCGACACCCGGATCACCGACCAAAATTGGATTATTTTTTCTTCGCCTGCACAGTGTCTGACAAATCCTCAATATCTCATTATCTCGAGCAATTACAGGATCAATCTTGCCACTATTAGCTTTATTATTTAGGTTTATACAATATTTATCGATATTTGGAGTTAAACTTTCTTGCTTTCCTTCACCAGTCTCCTGTGCCTCAAGATCGTCCAAATCTGATAAATTAGTCGACTTGCCATGACTCAGGTAATTTACAACATCATATCTTGATAAATTTACTTTATTAAGGAAATACACTGCGTGACTTTCCCTTTCTGAAAATATTGCAACAAGTATATTTGCACTTGTAACCTCCTCTTTGCCAGAAGTTTGGACATGTATTACAGCTCTTTGCACAACCCTTTGGAAGCTCGTTGTTGGCTTAACATCAACACTATCTTTAAGTACAATATGTCTCAATTCATTATCGAGGTAGCCTTCAAGCTCATATTTTAACGTCTCCAAGTCGACAGAACAGTGCTTAAATACAAGAGATGCGTCATCATCATCAATTATAGCCATGAGCAAATGTTCAAGTGTTGAAAACTCATGGTTCTTAGATCTTGCTATAGAGAGCGCTTTGTGTAGTGAGTCTTCTAGACCTTTTGAAAACGTTGGCATTATTTATTTTTCTCCATCTTGCACTGTAATGGATGACCATTTTTTATTGAATAATTCATAACTTGCATCACTTTAGTCTCAGCAATATCAAAAGGATAGATGCCACACAAACCTGTACCATTTCTGTGAACATGCATCATCACCTCATTTGCTTGATTGATATCTTTCCCAAAATATTTCATAAGGACATCTACAACAAATTCCATTGGTGTGTAGTCATCATTTAAAAGAATAACCTCATACATACTAGGGCGTTTTAACTTATCTTTTATAAGCGTCTGAGTTTTGTTTGAGGCGACATTATTGGTCATTCGTATTATATTCCAATTTTTTAGATACTTACTTATAATATTTGGGGAAAAAAAAATAAAAATCAATTTTAAAAATCATTTTTTTTAAAAAATATATAACTTGATTAAGTAAAATATAAGAATTAAATGGTATTTTTTTACAATGCTTACTACTAAAAGAAATTTTTTGTCTGTTTTTCTTTTTTTGATTATTTATCTTTTTTCAACGGATGCGATTGCTGCTCCAAAATATTCATCCTTTAGCCTTGACGCTATCTCAGGTGAGATATTACATAATAATAGAGGTTTTCAAACAAGATATCCTGCGTCTCTTACAAAAGTTATGACGCTTTATTTGATTTTTGAGGACCTTGAAGATGGTAAAATTCAAAAATCAGATTTAGTTTCATTCAGTCGAAATGCCTCGAGTATGCCGGCATCAAAGCTAGGACTTACACCTGGTGAAACAATAACACTTAGCAATGCCATCAAGGCCCTAGCAATAAAATCTGCAAATGATGTCGCAACTGCTGTAGCCGAGCATTTATCTGGTACGGAGGATAGCTTTGCAATACGAATGACTAATAAAGCAAGAGAACTTGGGATGTATCAAACAAGTTTTAGAAATGCATCAGGGCTCCACAATAATTATCAAAAGACAACCGCATTTGATATGGCCATTCTTGGCTTGAGGATCTTAAAAGATTTTCCTGACGAGTCGAGGGTATTCTCGCAGAAAGAATTTATTTTTAAAGGCAAAACATATCGTAGCCATAATAAATTACTATTTTCATATCAGGGGACTAAAGGAATGAAAACTGGGTTCACAAATATGTCTGGTTTCAATTTAATTTCTTATGTGACGAGGGAAAATAAAGAAATTATCTCCGTTGTGATGGGCGGTAGTTCTTCGACCTCAAGGAATTCAAACATGGTAAAAGTCCTGAATAAATCAATAAAACTAGCGAAGTACGAAATACCGTTTCCAAAATCCAATCCTTTTATCAAACAGAAAAAAATAAACGTAAAATATAATTCAGTAAAATCTGAAGAGAGGAGACAATCTAGGTTTGAAATACTTAGCAACCGAGTCGATAAAATATTAACTATCTTCCCATAGTTTTTTGATTTTTAATTATATATTCTCTCGCTGCGTTGATTTTTTTTGCGATATACTCACTGCCACCCATATCAGGGTGATTTTTCCGGATTAACTCTTTATATGCACGATCTATTTCTTCATCACTCGCATCCATTGTAAGTCCAAGTACTTCATATGCCTCTTCAATCCCAGATATGTCAATATTTTGAC
>CACMIP010000004.1 GCA_902613795.1 uncultured OCS116 cluster bacterium | reverse complement strand
GATAGTTGTTATTGCTTCTTCAATAATTATTTTGCTCATTGTCATATTCTTCTATTTCAAAAAGGCTGTTCAACCTGTGCAAATTATTTCAAACCCAGATAAAGCAAACATAATACCCACTGAAGAATTTATAAGTCAAAATAGTGTGGATGTCTCGAGTGAGGTTCAAATTGCGCAATCAGACCCCAGCCAGAGGGAAATTATTGGCAAAGAGGAAGTTTATAGTTTTGAATTAGTTGATAAACACGAATTCGAGAATGGAGATACAATAGTTGGTATATTAAAAGACAGAGGCTTTGAATTGTCTGAAGCAATTGCGCTATCAAATGCTATAAATCCAATTATTCCAGTAAAATTAATTCAGATTGGTGACCAAATAGAGATGTACAGGTCTGAAAAAGAAAGATCTTATAAAATAATTCTAATAACAAAAGGTGCCCGATTGGCGGTAATAAAAGAGAGAGGTATATATAAGGCTGATTTAATACGTAAGCCTGCAAAATTAAATTATGTTTATAGAGAATTTCTCATTGACGATAATTTTTATGATAGCTCAATTAGGAATAATATCCCTGAATCAATACTTAATAAAGCCATTGAATTACATAGTAAAAATATAAATTTTTCACGTGATATCAGAGTTGGAACAGTATCAAAATTATATTTTACAAATAACCAGAGTTTTAAAAAAGGTGAAAATGGTAAATTTGAACTTCTGTATTCATCACTGAGCAATCAAATTATAAATGAAGAATTTTTTTTATATCAAACAACGGACAAGAAAAAAAATTATTTCGATCAAGATGGAATTGGGGCCGGGGGAATGAAAATAATAAGCCCACTTAGAAAACTTATCGAAACTTCAAAATACGGCATGAGAGTTCACCCTGTGTCAGGTGAAGAAAAAATGCATTATGGAATTGACTATGCAGCAGAACTCAATGCACCAATTTTTGCAATTGCAGATGGGGTAGTTGATTTTATTGGAGTTAAGGGTGATTTTGGAAATTACATCAGATTATCTCATGCAAATAACGTAAAATCAGCATATGCACATCTTAATAAATTTTCTGAAAACCTTATTAAAGGAAGTTTGGTAAATCAGTCTGATGTCATTGGATATGCAGGACAAACCGGACTAAGCACAGGTGTTCACCTTCATTATGAAATAATTGTTAACGAGAAGAGAATAAACCCCAACAAATTTGATGAGGAAATCAATAATTATTTCCTTACCAATGAGGAAATTGATGATTTCTATATAGAAAGGGAAAGAATAAGAGATGATATTAGAAAGCTAGAGCAAAAAATTACTTACCAATAGATTGTTCTTCGATTGCGACTGGTATCATTTTTCTACGCTCCATATCATCTGAGTTTGATTGGTTTTTAGCAATAGTTTTTTCTTTTGACTGGACATTTTCATCATGTCCGTTGGAAGTTATTTGTTCTTCTGCAGAATGACTCTGACTTCTTTGTATTTTAAGCTCGTTATAATCGATAATTCGCTGGTAATGTTCTGCATACTGAAGATAACTTTCAGCGGCTATTGGGTCACCAGAAGATTGAGACTCACGTGATAATGCCAAATACTTCTCGACAATCTGCGATGCGCTCCCTTTGATTTTTATATCGGGACCGTTCGACTCTAAAAGCCTTGAAGATGTGTTCGATCTTCTTGGTCTGTTTCTATTTTTTTTCTTTGTTGGCAAAAGTACCATTTGTTCCTAACTATATAAATACTGAATAGTAGATAGTATCTATGATAATAATTGATTTTGGTTTTTCCTGAGTATTTTAGAATATATCTTTTTATCGCGCTATGATTGCGTACCCAGTTATGGATATATATATATAATTATCTCAGACATTTCAAACTAATTTGTAAAAAAAAATTAAAATTTGCAACTAATTACTCTTTTTCTACCTGATAAATCATCATAAAAATTTATGTTTTCTCTCTCAAAACCAATGCAAGTTAGGAGTTGAAATAGCTCTTTGGTCCTATCCTCGTTAATTTCCATAATTAAAAATTTTGTTTCATCATTACTTTTATTTCGTAAACTTGACACTATTTTTTTGTAATGTCTTAGACCGTCGATCCCACCATCCAGTGCAATTGATGGATCATTATCTAACACTTCCGGCGAGAGTCGCTCAAGGTCTTTACTGAGAATATAAGGTGGATTTGATATGATTATATCAAACTTACTGAAGTTAATAGCATCAAGCCAATCAGATAAAACGAAGGATGCTCTCTGATCAATAAAATGTTTTTTTGCATTAATCTGAGCAATATTTAGGGCATTTTCTGATATATCCGTACCAATACCACTGGAACTTGGGAATTCAAGAAGTAAAGTGGATATTATGCACCCAGATCCTGTCCCAAGATCGATGAGAGAAAAGTCATCATGCTTTGCATAGAGCTCCTTAATTATATCAATTATTAACTCTGTATCGGACCGTGGATCTAAAACATTGCAATTGACTATAAATTCTCTGCCATAAAATTCCCGCATACCTACAATATTAGAAATTGACTCCCCGTCTATCCGTCTTTTTATTAAATTTTTGAATTTATTTATGTCTTTATCGTCCAGTTCTTGATTTGCATTTATGATAAGATATTCCTTGGACACGCTAAGAGTGAAGGACAATAAAATTTGACACTCTAAATTGGATGATTGAATTTTATTTTTTTCAAGCTCTTTATTAGCAGCAGTTAGAATACTTATTATATTTTGCATCTTTTAGTTAGTTTCACCTGCCATAATTTGAGCTTTATCTTCAGCGATGAGCGCATCGATGATTTCTTGAAGACCCTCTGACTCCATGACAGCCACCAGCTTATGTAAAGTGAGATTAATCCTGTGGTCTGTTACCCTGCCTTGTGGGAAATTGTATGTGCGTATCCTCTCAGATCTATCACCACTGCCAATTTGTGATTTTCTGTTAGTAGCCCTTTCCTTATCCAACTCACTTTTTTCTTTTTCATATAATCTAGCTCTGAGCACTTTTAGTGCTTTTTCACGGTTTCTGTGTTGAGATTTTTCATCCTGCTGTGATACGGTTATTCCTGATGGTATATGAGTAATCCTAACTGCACTGTCCGTGGTGTTAACAGATTGCCCCCCTGGACCACTGGCTCTAAAAACATCAATCCTTATATCCTTATCCTCAATTTTTACATCTACTTCCTCTGCCTCAGGAAGAACTGCTACTGTTGCAGCAGATGTATGAATTCGTCCACTTGACTCAGTATTTGGGACTCTTTGCACTCTGTGCACGCCCGACTCAAACTTCAATTTTTGATAAACATTATTTCCAGTTATATTTGCGATGAACTCTTTGTATCCCCCGAATTCACCCTCATTTGAGTCCATAACCTCAACTTTCCATTTATTGTTATCTGCAAATCTTAAATACATTCTCGCAAGGTCGCCCGCAAATAACGCGGCCTCATCTCCGCCCGTTCCGGCTCTTATTTCAATAATGACGCTTTTGTTATCATCAGAGTCTTTCGGTAAAAGTAGTTCGCCAATAACGGACTGCACCTTTTCTATTTTTTGAATTACTATAGTAATATCTGACTTTGCCATTTCTATAACGTCATCATCCTCTGACTCAGAGTTTAGGATCTCCTCTAAATCATTCTTTTCTTGTAAAATCATACGATACTCGATAATTGCCTTAGCTATCTCCTCTATTTTTGAGAATTCTATTGCTAATTCAGCATACTTATTCCTATCCCCTGATAGAGTGAGCATTTGATTTTGGATATCTTCATAATTTTGAAGTATCTTATCTAATTTTTTATCATCTAACATTCGTAACTCAATTTTTTGGTCTAAAAATAATACTACTGAGATCAATTTCGACAACATCTTCCCCTGGTTTTTGCGTCAAAACTAATTGAGTCTCATTATATTTAATTATTATATTTGATAGATTATCTGTTAACAATATTTCATTACCTCTAAAATTAAAGAGGTATCTCTCTCCTTTTTTGAAGTTTCTTGATATGTAAATGTTTTCTTCATCGGCAACCTCTACCCAAACATTTTCTTTTGCATGGACTTCTATTGTATTAAATTTTTTAGCTTCCATTTGAGTGTTCTTTTCGTGAAAATTTTTATTTATTTCGAGATCTATGCTTTCATGATTAGTATCCGTTACTGAGTTATTTAACATATCAATATTTATAGTTTCGTGATCAGCGATTTCGATATTCTTCAGCAGCACCCTGCCATAAAAATCTTCATCGTATATAATTGTGACAGAAACCAATAACATAATTATGAAGATTATATTTCCTAAGATTGACTTACCTATCCCAAGAAAACTTCTGCTTGCGGCCTTCTGTTCTGTGATTTTCAGAATTTGTTTCGCTATATTTCTGATTTTTTTTGATTCTTTATCTGGGATCTTAATAAATTCAGCATACTTGATTATTAAATTATAAGCATAGTGATTATTAGGCATTTCAGAAAAAAAATTATTTTCAATAGCATCCAAATACTCAATTGGGGCATTAAGTTCATTTGCACAATCTGTAATAAACATACCCTGCTTTTTTCTCCAACTAACAAGGATGCCGCCTATAGTCTCCTCTTTCATTTTCCAAGCACAGTTTCTAATGTAGGGATCTAGTTTTGATCAAGTTTGTAGGCAGAATGCAAGGCTTTCATTGCTTCTTCGATATGCTTAAGCTCAATTAATACGCTAATCTTGATTTCTGAGGTAGTGATAGCTTGTATGTTTATACCATTTTCAGCTAATACCGAAAACATTTGAGCTGCTACACCGGCGTGGCTTCGCATACCAACACCAATTATTGAAAGTTTGGCAATATCTTTTGATTTCTCAAGTTTAGCGTATTTGATAGTATTACTCAAACTCTCAATAACCAGTTTCGCTGAACTCAAGTCTGTTTCTTGCACAGTAAATGTTAAATCGGTATGCATACCATCAGCCGATATATTCTGTACTATCATATCAACATTTATTCCATTGTCCGCAAGATTACCGAATATTTCTGCTGCAACCCCTGGTTTATCCTCAAGCTGTTGAATAGTAACTTTAGCCTCACTCTTCGAGTATGCAATTCCACTCACAACCTTATCTTCCAATATACCCTCCTCATTTGTAACAACTGTGCCTATATTAGTGCTATTCTTAATATTTTCAAAATCATTTTCAATGAATGTTGACCTAACTCTGATTGGCATATTATATGACATAGCTAACTCAACTGATCTCGTCTGGAGGACTTTAGCTCCTTGAGATGCCATTTCTAACATCTCTTCAAATGATATATGTTTCATTTTTTGTGCTTGAGGGATTATTCTTGGATCTGATGTATAAACTCCATCCACATCTGTGTATATATCACATAGATCTGCATTAATACCACAAGCGATGGCCACTGCCGTTGTGTCAGAGCCACCTCTGCCAAGGGTTGTCACTCTATTTTCTTCTGATATACCCTGAAACCCTGCAATTATTGGGATAATGCCGTTTTTCATTAGATTTTTAAGATGGTCTGACTTGACATTACTAATTCTTGCAGATCCGTGAAGACCCTTCGTAATTAGGGGTATTTGCCAGCCCTGTATGGATCTCGCATCTATATTTCTTCTATTCAATATCATTGATAATATTGCCGAACTAACCTGTTCTCCTGTTGAAATTATAACATCCCTCTCAGATTGCTGCATATTATTATCCGCTTGATCTGCTAAACTTATGAGACGGTCAGTTTCACCAGCCATCGCAGAGACAACCACAGCAATCAAGGTCCCATTGGATAATTCCCTTTCAATATGGTCCGCTACTTTTGATATACAATCCATATCCGCCATTGACGTTCCGCCGAATTTCATGACAATTTTTTTATATTTTTGATTCATTGTAGACTTGAGTTCTATTACTATAAGCTTTAAATACATAATATATATTTTAATACTTACTGCAAGGTGAACTATGGTTCCTGAAATGAATAAAACCGTTGATCAATTGGAAATAAAAAAATTTTCAAATATATCTTATGATTGGTGGAATCCTGAAGGAAAATTTGCGACATTGCATAAAATTAATCCAATCAGAGTAAAGTTTATGCTCGATTTAATTTTTAAAAACAACCAGATTGATATCCATGCTGTGAGACCTCTTGCTAATTTTCGTGTATTGGATATTGGTTGTGGAGGAGGACTATCATCCGAACCTTTTGCAAAGCTTGGGGCCCATGTCTGCAGTGTTGACGCTGATAGCCAGGCAATAGAGGTTGCGAAAAATCATGCAAAAAATGAAAACTTGAAAATTGATTACAAGAACTGTTCTGTCGAAGACCTATCATTAAAAAAAGATGGTAAATTTGATGTCTTATTAATATTGGAGCTTCTCGAACACATTGACGACACAAATCACTTTCTCTCGATTGCATTAAAATACCTGAAAAAAAATGGAGTTGTTTTTGTTTCTACTATAAATAAAAATATTAAATCGATGGTTTTAGCAAAATTTGCAGCAGAATATATTCTCAACTTGGTTCCGAAGGGAACGCATGACTGGAATAAATTCATTACACCAAGTAATTTAAGTCAGATGATGGAACGACATGGATTTGATGAGATATTAAGGTCGGGTATTATATTTGATCCAATTAGTCTAAAATGGAAGCAATCAACGGACGTCAGCGTCAATTATATAACATCTTTTTCACAAATATAATCTAATTTTTGTCATCAGGAATTTCGGGGATTTGGATAATATCAATACCTTCATCCACCAGCTCGGTAATCTCTTTTTTTGATGCTTTTCCATAAATAGATCTCATCTCAGCTTCATTATAGTGGATCTTTCGTGCCTCCTCTGGAAACTGGTCACCCACATATTCAGAATTTTTCTTTATTTCATCTCTAATTTTACGAATAGCATCGTTTATAGATTTGGAGCTACTATTTGCGATGACATTACCATTTTTTGTGTTCGTTTTTTTTGGAATTCCAGGCGCCATCAAAGACTTTGATATGTTACAGCTGTCGCACACTGGGCAAACTATTTCATTAGCATCCAGTTGCTTCTGATAACTCTTTGAGTCTTTGAACCACGACTCAAAAAGATGTTCATTCTCACAGACTAAATCATATCTTATCATTCAAAGAACCCATTTTATATCAATTTAAATACACTCATACATTCATATATAATAATTATTTTGGTTAACAGAAGGTATTTTTTTTCTAAAATTTTCAACCATTGTAATATCTATATCTGCAAGAGCAATGCTATCCTCGTCTGAAATTTCAGCTATAATCTCTCCCCACGGAGAAATTATCATGGTGTGTCCATAGGATATTCTACCATTTTCATGTATACCCACTTGCGCTGGGGCCAGTATAAAACAGCCTGTCTCAATTGCCCTCGCTCGTAGAAGGGTATGCCAGTGTGCCTTTCCTGTAGTAACTGTGAAAGCAGATGGTACAATTATCACAGATGCTCCTTTTTGAGCTAATTTTCTGTATAATTCAGGAAATCTTAAATCATAACATATTGTAAGTCCAACATCACACCAGGGTAGCGACACTAATGATAATTTCTTTCCGGACTTATATATTTTTGACTCATGATACTTTTCACCGTCACTCAAGGTTACATCGAACATGTGTATCTTATCATAAACGCCAATAATATCTCCATCAGGATTAAATGCATATGTCCTATTAAGCGCCAAATCCTCATTGTATTTTATGGATATAGAGCCAACTATGACAAATAAACCTACCTTTTTGACAATACCCCTAAGTTCCCTTAACCCAAAATCTTCATCTTCATAAGAGATATTTTCAAATAGAGAGGCTTTATTTTCTGCCATTAGCAGGGATTGTTCCGGTGTGACAATAAAGTCTGCGCCCTTCTCTTTTGCTTCCTCAAACCTGGTCTCCAGTATAGAGAGATTTTCAGATATTTTTGTGCCTGTTGTCATCTGAATACAAGCAACCCTAAATTGATGATTTTTACTCATTTGTATTATTTGAAATAATGTCGTTTAAGCTACCCTCCCTATCCATTTCATACAGCTCATCATAACCACCAATGTGAACATCATTTATAAATATTTGTGGCACGGTTCTCGAACCATTAGCTTTTTCAAGCATCTTTTTCCTAAGAGTAATATCACTGGAGACATCGTATTCGGAATAGCTAATATTTTTTTCGTCCAACAACCTCTTAGCTGCAACACAATAGAAGCAGTTTACTGACGTATATATTTCTATATTCATTGACATTTTTTATACAAATCTATTTTTTTAATATTAAATGTAAATATGATATGTTTTATTATATTACAAATCCAATTTAACAGATGTCCCAATATCAGAAAGAAAATAAGATATTATTCAACCGAAAGAAGTTAAGACGCTCCCGGCTTCGAGCGATGAATTATGATATACCAAACTTCATTTATGAGCACACTGCACAAGATCTTTTGTCGAGATTAGATGAAATAAATAGGGAGTTTAAATCAATTCTAATTCTTACAAAGAATAAAAATTTTATATCAACTAAATCCCTTACTAAAAAAATAAAAGATCCATTAATTGTCAGCCCAATAAGTTTATCAAACAAAAAAGCGATAATGATTGAGGATGAGGAGAACTTGCCCTTTCAGGAGAATTCATTTGATTTGATTCTGTCCGACCTCATGCTTCACGCATCAAATAATCTCAAAAGCTCGTTAGAAAAGATATATGCACTCTTGAAACCAGATGGACTAATGCTATGCAGTATGTTCGGTTTAGAAACATTAAGAGAACTCAGGAGTTGTCTACTTGGAGCCGAAGAACAATTCAAAGAAAAGGTATATCCTCGTATACACCCATTTACTGATATCAGAACAGCGGGTGATATCTTGCAAAGCTCAGGATTCAAACTTTGTGTTGCGGATGACACAACAATTAAGGTTCCCACGAAAGATGTTTATCAATTGGTGAAATTAATCAGATCTATGGGTGAGAATAACTACTTAAATATAGACAAACCAAATATTCCAAGAAATATATGGAATAAGACATCCGAATTGATGAAAGATATTACGCCTGGTGAAGATGGGGTAATGTCAACTTTTCAAATATTAACGCTCACCGGTTGGAAGTATCATGCAGACCAACCAAAACCACTAAAACCTGGGTCAGCCAAGGTAAGCCTCGCTGATTTTTTTGATAAATAAGCAAGACCTAGATAAGGTCCCTCAAGGTTGCGAAGAAGGATTTATCAGCAGGCAAGACCTTGTAATCTGCAACATCTTTTGGGAATGTCCATGCTAGTTCCTGATTTTCCAATGGTTTCATGGAGCCTTCCCATTTGCGGCATACGTAAAGTAGGACCACCACATAATATTTTTCATAATTCTTTTCTGTAAATGATACTGGAGCCAGACAAGCAGCTGAAACGTCAATATTAATCTCTTCCTTTAGCTCACGAATAATAGCTTCTTCTGGTGTTTCGTTTTCTTCAACTTTTCCCCCAGGAAACTCCCAATATCCTGCATAATCTTTTCCTTTGGGCCTCTTATTAATTAGAACCTTTCCCTGCTCATTAATAAGAGCACATGCGACAACAAGTTTAATTTCCATAAGTCCTCACGATCTGTAATCTGTATTTATATCAATGTATTTGTGTGAAAAATCACAAGTCCAAACTGTATGATCACAGCTTCCCATACCAAGATCAATAATGATTTGAATTTCATCTTTTTTCATGTATTGCTTCACGATTTCTTCATTATAATTATCAAGTGCCATTCCTGCAGAAATTATCTTATGTTCACCAAAAAATAATCCAAGCGCCTCATGATTTATCTCCTCGTAGGATTTCCCAATTGCTGCAATTATTCTTCCCCAATTTGGATCTTCCCCATAAATTGCTGTTTTGACAAGAGGCGAATTTGCAACTGATTTTGCTATATTTGTTGCAATATCCTTATTTTTTGCTCCAGATACAATTATTTCAACAAATTTTGTTGCGCCCTCTCCATCTTGTACAATCTGTTTTGCTAAGTCTGTAGCAACATAATTCAAAGCATTTCTGAACAAATTAATTCTTGGATCATCTTCTTTGGTGATCATATCATTACTGGCTTCATTAGTTGATATTAGCATTACAGTGTCACTAGTTGAAGTTTCGCCATCAACCGTGATTGAATTGAAGCTGTTTTTCGTTGCATCAATAAGTAAACTTTTCAAAAGAGTGCCATCCACGTTTGCGTCAGTAAATATGTACGATAGCATGGTTCCCATGTTTGGCTCAATCATCCCGGACCCCTTTGCGATACCCAGAATATTTATTTCACTTTTATCAATAAAAAAATTTTTTAATGATAATTTCGGAAATGTATCTGTGGTCATAATAGCCTGTGCGGCTTCCAACCATGATGATCCTTTATTAGACTCTATACCGCTCAATGCATCGATAATTGATTTTGTATTTAAAAATTCTCCTATTACCCCTGTCGATGAAACAGCGATCTCCTCTTTCTCACAATTTAGCATCTCGGCAACATAATTTAAAATATGATCAAGATCTTCTATCCCTCGACGCCCCGTAAACGCATTTGCATTACCAGAATTTACAAGTAAGCCCCTGATTTTATCTTTTAAATTATTCTTTGCCCAGCCAACAGGTACTGATGGGCATGATGATTTTGTATATAAAGATGCTTGTGAAACAGGCTTATCGAACTTAATTAATAACAAATCCTTCCTATTTTTGTAGTGGGCATTTGAAGTGAATGTGTATACACTTAGACCTACCAAATCTGGTTCTTTAAAATTTTTTATTTCTTTAATTTTTTTTTTAAAATTCATGCTATGTATCCAAATATGAGAGTCAAAATATAGCCCAATGATTTTGCAATTTTTTAATTTATAATTACCTTAAACTTAATATATATTATACATTCAATTATTGTAAGTAGTTATGTCTATTCATTAATCATTGATTTTATTTGTTAATCAGTTGTTTAGTATATATAGATAAATACTATTGCTGAGGGATTTTTTGATGATTGATTTAAAAAAAATTACAAACAGCTTGTTTAACAAGCCCATCAAAAAGAAGTATAAATTCTATGAAGACCAAGTTTCATTAATTAATCAACTTGAAAAAGAGTGCTCCTCACTCAAAGATGAAGATCTAAGAAAAAAAACCACTGAATTTAAAGATAGAATATCAAATGGATCTCAACTATCTGATTTATTAGTTGAAGCATTTACAGTTGTTCGTGAGGCGTCGAAAAGAACATTAGGTCAAAGACATTATGACGTACAGTTAATTGGGGGAATGGTGCTCAATGACGGTGGAATCAGTGAAATGAAAACTGGTGAAGGTAAAACTCTTGTTTCAACACTTCCCGTATATTTGAATTCGCTAACCGGTAAGGGTGTTCACGTAATTACTGTTAATGATTATTTGGCACAGAGAGACTCAGAATGGATGGGTCAAATTTTTAACTTTCTTGGATTAGTTGTTGGATGCCTTCAAAATGACATGACCGATGCAGATAGAAAAATTGCCTACAATGCAGACATAACTTATGGCACAAATAACGAATTTGGCTTCGATTATCTGCGAGATAACATGAAGCATGATTTCGAGAGTATGGTTCAAAGAGGACACAATTTTGCAATCGTTGATGAGGTTGACTCAATTTTGATAGATGAAGCCAGAACGCCTCTCATAATATCAGGTCCCTCTGAAGTAAAATCTGAGATGTACAACTCAATAAATAAACTGATGCCACTTTTGGTAGATGAAGATTTTGACATTGATGAAAAGACAAAGTCTGTTAATCTCTCTGACAAAGGGGTTGAGCATGCAGAGGAATTATTGAAAACGAACGGTCTTTTGACCGGTCAATCTCTTTTTGATATCGAAAATATTTCCATTATTCACCACATAAATCAAGCAGCTCGAGCTCACAAGCTTTTTGT
The DNA here is from genome assembly GCA_902613795.1 of uncultured OCS116 cluster bacterium. Classification (GTDB taxonomy): domain Bacteria; phylum Pseudomonadota; class Alphaproteobacteria; order Rhizobiales; family TMED25; genus TMED25. Next base: position 154,142 of record CACMIP010000004.1, on the reverse strand, counting down.
TAAAAATAAAGATTACATAGTCAAAGAAGGCAAGGTAATAATCATCGATGAATTCACTGGAAGAATGATGGAAGGCCGAAGATATTCAGACGGCCTACATCAGGCAATTGAAGCAAAGGAAAATTGTCAAATTCAAGCTGAAAATCAAACACTCGCATCAGTAACATTCCAAAATTATTTTAGATTATATGAAAAATTAGGTGGCATGACTGGAACAGCATCAACTGAAGCTGAAGAATTTATGGATATTTATGGGTTGCCCGTATTAGAAATACCCACAAATGAAGCTGTTAACCGAATTGATGAGAATGATGAAATATATATGACAGTTGAAGAAAAATATGATGCCATCATAAAAGAAATAACAGAATGTAATGCAAATCAACAGCCTATATTGGTTGGTACGACCTCGATAGAAAAATCAGAAGAAATCGCCACCATGTTAGAAAAATTGGGCTTCAAGCGCACGAATTATATTGAGAATGAAAACACGAATATCCAAAAAAATACTTTTTCAGTGCTTAATGCCAAATATCATGAGCAGGAAGCGAAAATTATTGAACAGGCTGGTAGGCTTGGCGCCATCACAATTGCAACAAATATGGCTGGAAGAGGAACAGACATTCAGCTTGGAGGAAATCTTGAAGCGGAATTAAAATTATTAGATAAATCAAGTGTCGAAGATGACAATAAAGTTTCCGCCATAAGAAATAGAATAGCAGATGAAAAACAGCAAGTGATTAAGTCAGGTGGACTTTATGTGATAGGGACCGAAAGGCATGAGAGTCGAAGAATAGATAATCAATTAAGAGGTAGGTCGGGAAGACAAGGTGACCCAGGAAAATCTAAATTTTACCTGAGCTTGCAGGACGACTTGATGAGAATCTTTGGGTCTGAAGATATGGAGTCATTACTCAAAAAATTTGGCCTCAAGGATGGAGAACCAATTGTCCACCCATGGATAAATAAAGCTCTTGAGAAAGCCCAAACAAAAATAGAGTCACGGAATTTTGATATAAGAAAAAATATCCTACAATTTGATGACGTTATGAACGATCAAAGAAAAGTGGTATTCGAACAGCGTAAAGATCTCATGGATGATACAGAGGCCTCAGAAACAATTATAGATATGCGCTACGAATATATCGAGGATCTGGTAAAAGATTATATTCCTGAAAACTCATACCCTGAGCAATGGGATACGCAAGCTCTTCGAAATAAAATTAAAACAAATCTTTTAATTGATGCCCCTGTTGACGAATGGGCTGCAGAAGAAGGCATTGCTGAAGATGAAATAATCACACGTTTAAAAAAAATAATTGATCAGATAATGGCAATTAAAGAAAAAAAATATGGTATAGAAGTTATTCGTAAGATTGAAAAAACAGTGCTATTACAAGTACTCGATCTTTTATGGCGTGAACACCTATCAAGACTTGAACACTTGAGAACATCAGTATCATTGCGAGGTTATGGGCAAAGGGATCCGTTAAACGAGTACAAAACTGAAAGCTTCGAACTATTTCAAAGCCTATTAATTAGACTAAGAGAGCAGGTCACTGCCCACCTTATAAGAGTAGAAATAGTTAAAAAAGAGAATTTTGAAAAAAAATCGGATGAGGAGGATGCGTCAGATACTCTAAAACAGAAGAAAGAGAAAAATCAAAAGCAAGCTAATTTAGTCCCAGCTGCATCAAAACAGAGTAATTTAGATCCTAAAACATTTGGCAAAGTTGGTAGAAATACCCCATGCCCTTGCGGGAGTGGAAAGAAATTTAAGCACTGCCATGGAAGTACAAAATGATTAGCCAACGCGACCCATAGACAAAAATTTATTACGCCTGTCTTCAATAATTATTTTTCGATCTAATTTAGTTATCTCTGATAAATGTCTGGATAGATTTATCTCAACATCTCTCAGAATCTTTTCATGATTTCGATGTGCTCCACCAACAGGTTCTGTTATAACGTCATCAATAATCTTCATTTCAATTAGATCTTGAGCAGTTATTTTCATGCTATTTGCTGCTTCGCTCGCTTTTCCAGAGTCTCTCCATAGAATTGAGGCTGATGCCTCCGGTGAAGCAACTGTATATATTGAGTGCTCTAACATTATTACCCTATTTGCGGTTGCAATTGCTACAGCACCGCCGGACCCTCCTTCACCGATTATTATTGAAATAAGTGGCACGCCAACATTGAGGCAAGTCTGGGTTGACCTTGCTATTGCTTCGGACTGACCTCGTTCCTCGGCTCCAATACCTGGATAAGCACCTGCAGTATCAACAAATGTAATGATAGGGATATTAAATCGATCAGCTAAGCTCATTAAACGCTCTGCTTTTCGGTAACCTTCAGGGCCCGCCATACCAAAATTATGTTTTATCCTTTCGGTTGTATTTGAGCCTTTTTCATGACCAATTACCATTACGTTGATATCAGCAAATTTGGCTAAGCCACCGATAATTGCGTGATCATTGGAGTATTTTCTATCCCCTGCCAACTCAATAAAGTCATCAAATAATGCTTCAAGGTAGTCTCTAAAGTGCGGCCTATCGGGATGACGAGCCACTTTAGTTTTCTGCCATGGACTCAACGTTGCATATAACTTCTCAAGAGCCATATTTGCTTTTTGTTCAAGTTGTTTTATGTTTTCGTCGATTGATATATCTTCATCGCTTGGAGCTAGCTGCCTAAGCTCACTTACCTTACTTTCCAGTTCGGCTACATTTTTTTCGAAGTCAAGATATTGCATAAAAAATTGTTCTTAGTTTTTGTTAATATAATGAATATAATAGTTTAACGAAACTATAACATATTTATATCACATTTTTTTTGATAAAGGATGGTTTTCCTTTATAGCCATCTTTAGCTTATCGTCTAAGATGTGCGTATATATTTGTGTTGTTGAGATATCTGAATGGCCAAGCATTTGCTGCACGGAGCGTAAATCTGCTCCATTTTGCAATAAATGACTTGCAAAAGCATGCCTTAATACATGGGGTGAAATATTTTTTTCGTCGAGACCCGCCCCTTGGGCATAGGCTTTTAATTCAGAGGCAAAATATTGGCGAGTAAGACACTTATTTTTTCTTGAACCCGGGTATAAATATGTCTCCTTCGCTAAATCTTTATCGTACCCTAAAAGATCAAGATAATGTCTCGTCTCACCTAAGGCTTCCTCGGTCAATGGAACAATCCTCTCTTTATTCCCTTTTCCCATCACATTTAGGAAATAATTATGCTGGTTTAAGTCTGAAATTTTTATAGATAATAATTCACTAACTCTCATACCTGTTGAATATAATATCTCTATTTGCGACAGAAATCTCTGGTATCTTAATCTCTTTTTGTGAATTAATTCATTTCTGATTTGCAAGTCTTTCACGTGCTTTATTAATTTTAATATGGAGCTTTCACTCAGTATTTTCGGCAGTGTTCTCCCAAGTTTGGGACCTTCGACTCCATTCATTGGGTTGTCATTGATTATATTTTCTTGAAATAAGAATTTATAAAACTGTCGAATTGTACTCATATGCCTTGCTAATGAACTACTAGTTGCACCACTCTCCGAAATTTCTCTAAAAAACTCACGCATGCTTGCATTATCGACTTTTTCTAATGAGAGTTTCTTTCGATTCAAGTAACGCGACAAATTATTTAAATCATGCCTATACGAAGTTAGCGTATTTTGAGTAGCTGCTCTTTCAACTGACATCATTTCAATAAAATTTTCAATGAGCTGACTCATACGATTTACAATAGTTTTAAGAACATAAATACATTATTTATTAATGTTAATCTGTAATATTTAATATATGGTTATTTTGATTTTTAACAGGAATGAATAAATGCATATTGTGCTTGTAGGAATGATGGCATCAGGTAAGTCAAGTATTGGTAAAGTCCTATCGAAGTCCATGAATATTCCTTTTCTCGATGTCGATAAGGAGATTGAGTTTCATGAAAAAAGGAGCATCAAGTCGATTTTCGAAAACAGTGGAGAGAGATATTTTAGAAAACTTGAAAGCAAAATTATAATTGAGAGCCTCGAAGAGAGGAAATCAATGATAATTGCTCCTGGTGGAGGCGCTTTTTTGAATGCTGTAGTCCGAAAAAATATAAATGAAGAGTCGATATCAGTTTGGCTTGACGTCAATATAGAGACGATAATAGCTCGCGTAAAAAAAAATCAAAATAGACCTCTAATCGAGAAAAAATCTGACCAAGAAATTAAGAAAATATATGAAAAAAGATTGAAATATTACGAAATGTCAAAAATTCATATAGACTGCAATAAAAAAACTAAAACAGAATGTGCGGAAGAAATTATTTTCAAGATCAAAAATATAGGTATCAATGAGAACAATTGAAGTAAATCTTGATAAAGATCCATATAAAGTTCTATATTCTGATATTCAACAAGGAATTCAAACTATCCAACCTGAGAGTATTGACGGGAGGAAAGTTGCAATTATTTCTGATGATCATGCAGCAAATAATAACCTAGACGGGCTCAGAAAGGCGTTGTCAAGCTATGATATTAAGATAATCGAAATTATTCTGTCCCCCGGTGAAAAAAATAAAGAATTAATGGTTGCAGAAAATATCATTGATAAGCTTTTATCAAATAAGTTTGAACGCGGTGATCTTATCATTGGACTTGGAGGAGGAGTAATTGGGGATCTGTCAGGTTTCGTTGCAGGTATTATACATCGAGGAGTTAAATTTATTAACATACCGACGACTTTATTAGCACAGGTAGACTCATCAATAGGAGGGAAAACTGGTGTTAATAGTCAATATGGGAAAAATCTTATTGGTTGCTTCAAACAACCGGAATTAGTTATTTGTGATATAAATTCACTCTCCACACTTCCAAAAAGAGATCTACTGGCGGGTTATGCTGAACTAATAAAGCATGCGCTCATTGGAGATGCTGAATTATTCAGCTATCTCCAAAATAATATCAAAAATATATTTAATGACTATACCATTTTGCAGGAGGTAATACACAGAAGTGCACTAGTCAAAGCAGACATCGTAATGGAAGATACTCATGAAAAAAATATAAGGGCCCAATTAAACTTAGGGCACACTTATGGTCATGCCATTGAGTCATTCTACAAATATGATGGGCGTATACTTCATGGAGAAGCCATATCGATTGGAATTATTATGGCTTTCAAAACATCCCTTAGGCTTGGTTTATGTAAGGCAGATCATCTTCATCTTGTTGAAGATCATTTCAATAACATTGGTTTACTAACTGATTTGAAAAGTTTAAATGGAAAAAAAATATTACCTGAAAAAATTATTGACCTTATGCGAAGTGATAAAAAAGTTACGAATGGTTCAATAAATCTAGTGCTCCCAAGAGAAATAGGGCGTGTTGAAATCCGGAATGATGTTAATGAAAATGTCATTCAAGATGTGCTTCACGAAACACTCCATCTCTAAAACTAGTCAACTAGCCAGCAGAATCATTTTCTTTTGAAGTTTTTGTTGATATTGATAGTGAGTGAATCATTTTAATTTCATCAAATAGTAATTCGTTTATTATTTTATGACGTTCTAATTTTGATTTGTCGATGAAGTGATCCGAAACGATGGTAATATGAAAATGAGTTTGCCCGCCCTCCTTCCAACCGGAATGACCTTTATGCTTATCAGAAACATCAGCAATATTAAGTTCTATTGGCTCCAAAACCATTATTTTAGCCCTAATTTTATCGGTAATATTAATTTGCAAAGTTCCCAACAAATATTTATATGAATCTAATTAAACAGAGTAAAAAATAAATGGCAAACGTTAATTCAAAATTTTTTGATGGTATAAAAATATCTAAAAAACAAGAGTCTAGTAAAAGAGAAGATAATTGCCAGTGGGAAGATTGCGAGTTGCCTGCAGTTCACAAAGCACCTAAGGGGAGGGGTATGGAAGGGCAATATTATAATTTTTGTCTTAAACATGTCCGTGAATATAATAAAAACTACAATTATTTTGAAGGTATGAACCAAACTGATCTCTCAAAATTTCAAAAAGAAGCAATGCTCGGGGATAGGCCAACTTGGAAGCTTGGTGTTGATAATAAAGATCAGCTGGGTAGTTTTTCGGCTGAAGAAATACTTAAAAAATTGAAGGCTAACCGCACAGGTATAAATCAAGATAGTGAGAAATTAAATTATAACAGCCAAAAAAGACAAAAGATTGGAAATGCTGCAAAAAAAGCGCTATATGTACTAGGATTGGATAATTCATCGTCAAGTGATGAAATTAAAAACAGGTACAAACTTTTAGTTAAAAAGCATCATCCTGATCTCAAAGGCGGTACAGAGACATCAGATGAGAAATTAATTGAGATTATTAAATCATACAGATATTTAAAATCAATTGGACTTGTGAATTGAACTTAAACTAAGGAAGAAAAATGAATATAGAAAATGAAGATAAGAACCTAACACCAGATATTGAGATATCGGTCGAAAAAACTTTTGGATTTAAGTCAAAATTGAAAGTTCCAGCCTACTCGGTTAGGAATGAATATGTTCCTGAAATTGACGACTCATATATTTTTGATCCTCAAACCACACTTGCTATCCTTGCAGGATTCTCTCACAACAGACGCGTAATGGTACAAGGGTATCACGGAACAGGGAAATCAACTCACATAGAACAGGTTGCCGCTCGACTGAATTGGCCTTGTTTGCGAATAAATCTTGACAGCCACGTCAGCAGGATAGATTTAGTAGGAAAAGATGCGATAGTACTGGAAGATGGGAAACAGGTAACTGAATTCAAAGAGGGTATTCTTCCTTGGGCCCTGCAATCAAATATTGCTCTCGTATTTGATGAGTACGATGCTGGTAGACCCGACGTCATGTTTGTTATACAGAGAGTACTTGAGGTATCTGGAAAGCTTACACTGCTTGATCAAAGTAAGGTAATAAAGCCGCACCCATATTTCAGGATGTTTGCGACCACAAACACAGTTGGGCTGGGAGATACAACTGGCTTATATCATGGTACTCAACAAATAAATCAAGGTCAAATGGATAGATGGTCGATTGTTTCAACGTTAAATTACTTGCCCCATGATGTCGAAAAATCTATTGTCATATCAAAAGCAAAGTCATACGAAAATAAGGATGGTGAGCAGACAATTGATAAAATGGTAAAGGTCGCCGAACTATCAAGAAATGCATTCATAAATGGTGATTTATCCACGGTAATGAGCCCAAGAACTGTTCTTACATGGGCAGAAAATAGTCTCATATTTGATGATATTGGCTTTGCTTTCAGGCTTACTTTTTTAAACAAGTGCGACGAACTCGAACGACCGGTAGTGGCAGAATTCTTCCAAAGGTGTTTTGACAAAGAACTTGAGGGTGTAGAACTAATTAAATCAACAGAAGAATAATTACTAGGATATGCCAGAAATCAAGGAAAATAATTTTTCTGAGATCATCAAAAAAACGATAACAGAAGCCACAAGATCCATAGCCGAAGAGTCTGAGCTTGAAGTCATATTCAGTGATGAGCCGCCAGATATAAGTGGAAAGAAGATAAAGTTAAGAGACCCAGGCGCATCCCTAAATAAGTCAGAACTTGCAGTCTTGCGCGGTAACGCTGATTTAATGGCATTGAAGATTAAAAATCATGACCAAGAAATACACAAGAAATACCAACCCACATCACCTCAGGCACAAAAGCTATATGACTTAATTGAAGAGGCCAGAATAGAGGCCGTAGGCGCAGAAGATATGCCAGGTTGCGCTACAAATTTAAATGCAAGGAATATTGAAAATTATAGAAATTCAACTTTAAATAATATCACGCATAAAGATGAGGCTCCAATTGGAGAGGCTATCAGCTTAATTATCAGAGAAGCATTAACTGGTTTCGCGCCACCTAGTAATACACGAAAATTTGTTGATCTATGGAGACCACATATAAATGAAAAAGCGCTTGAAGAGTTAAAAAAATTAAAGGATGAAATACATAATCAAGAGTTATTTGCAAGTCAAATACCGCAGCTGCTTGATGCTCTTGATATTGCAAGTAGCTTAGGAGATTCCGACCCATCCTCATCAAAAAATGAAGATGGAGAGAGTGATCTTGAGGGATCCGAGGAAGAAAATACTGAAATCAGTGACGAATTCGATCCCGATGAGTCTGAGGTAATTGATGACGAGAGCACAGAAGAGATTATTGACCTTGATGATTTAGAGGGCGCAGATGAAGAAGGCGAGGAAAGCTCGGTACCAGATAATAGCGGCGAAATTGATGACTCGCAAAATTTGAGAAAGCAAGATTATAAGATTTACACAAATCAATACGATGAGATTATTAACGCAGAAGAAATGGCCGATCTAGAAGAATTAGATAGGCTCAGGAATTATTTAGATAAACAGATATCTAATCTTCAGGCAATCGTAGCGAGGTTAGCAAATAAGCTTCAAAGAAAATTGATGGCACAACAAAATCGTTCATGGGACTTTGATCTAGAAGAAGGGACACTCGATACTGCCAGATTGGTCCGTGTTGTAACAGATCCAATGCATCCATTATCATTCAAAATGGAAAGAGACACTGATTTTAGAGATACTGTTGTTACATTGCTAATTGATAACTCTGGATCGATGAGAGGGCGCCCAATTATGGTTGCAGCAACTTGCGCAGATATATTAACGAGAACCCTAGAGCGATGTGGGGTAAAAGCAGAGGTTCTCGGTTTTACAACTAAGGCCTGGAAAGGTGGGCAATCTCGAGAACTATGGACTGAGTCTGGAAAGCCTATGCGACCTGGGAGATTAAATGACCTTAGACACATTATATATAAATCGGCTGACGCACCTTGGAGAAGATCAAAACGAAACTTAGGTCTTATGATGAAAGAAGGTATATTAAAAGAAAATATTGACGGGGAAGCGCTTGAATGGGCATTTGAAAGGCTTCAAAAAAGACAAGAACAAAGAAAAATTATGATGGTCATATCAGATGGAGCTCCAGTTGACGATTCGTCTTTATCCGTGAATTCTGGTAATTACCTAGAACTTCACCTAAAAAAAATCATAAATAAGATTGAAAATAACCAAGATGTTGAGCTTATTGCAATCGGGATAGGTCATGATGTAACACGGTATTATAAAAAAGCCGTTACTATTATCGATGTTGAGGAGCTCGGTGGCGCAATGACAGAGAAGCTTGCTGAATTATTTGATGAGAATGAAAATAAATAATTAAACTTTTAATTTATTATGATATCTAAAATAGATCACCTTGAATGGAATCAATAACATCATAGCAACAAATAATTTAACGGCAAAATCACCAAATGCCCACATAAGCCATCGAGGAGTTTCTGCTAGTCCAGACAGAATAACAATATTTTCAGTAGCAAAGCTATCCTCATAACCCATCACTGAAAAAGTTACCGAAAAGGCAATTGTAAAAAATAGAATTGTATCGATTATAGATCCAAGGGTGGAGGATACCAATGGAGCTTTCCACCACTGGAATTTACTTAACTTTGTAAAGATTTGTATATCAATTAATTGTGATAATAAAAATGCACTGCCTGATGCGATAGCAATCCTTGGGGTTGCAAAATAAAAAGATAAAACGATGGCTGTAATAAATCCCCAATAGACAATTCTTCGTGCTGCTAATTTTCCATAAATTCTATTGGTTATATCTGTGATGAAAAATGCAACAGGATATGTAAATGCTGCCCATGTAAGCAAATCTTCTAAACCCCAGAACATAACAGGATATTGAACTAAAATATTTGATATGAGTATTATGGTTACCATGCATAGAATAAGAAGTAACCTTTGCCTATTCAACATCAGCTTTGAGCACCGTTTGCTGCTTTTTGAATGCGCTTTTTGATTGATTGGGCTTTTGATGATAGATTCTCTTTCGATTCTTTCATGAGAAATTCATCAAGTCCGCCTCTGTGCTCAACACTGCGGAGTGCCTTTGAAGATACTCTCAAATATACCTTTTCATCTAACAAGTTACTTCGAAGTGTGACTTGGTGCAGATTAGGTAGGAATTTACGGCGGTTTTTGTTATTAGCATGACTTACATTGTTACCAGACATCACAGCTTTACCTGTTAATTCACATTTTCTTGACATTTTTTGATCTCCGATTAAAGCACTAATAGACAGTATATAAACCCTCACCAACAATCCGTCAACTTCAATATTTATTATATTTGAATAAAAAAAATCTTGCTAACATAAATATAAAGTCATACTTATTTTACTAATTCAAGTTAAGATCTATTACTTATGAAGCATATAATTCTTAAATCTACTGTCCAGCCAATTTTGGTTATTTTTATGATGACTATCATTTTGTTGGTTAACATGTATTCAATCGCGGGTGGGACAGAGTTTAACGATAGATTTGAATATGATATTGAAAAAAGATACTTCATTGACGATCAAATAAATTTAGAATACGACATCAAATCACTGGGATTAAAAATTGCAAAACTCAACTTTGAAGTTAACTTTGGAGAAGCACAGTACTTTTCAAGCGCCACCGTTCAGACACAAGGTATTGGAGATCTTTTCTCAAATTCAATTTGGACATTCTCAGCAAGAGGTACATTGAGTAAAAATGATATACAACCAAAATTTTACAATAACCATATTGAAACAAAAAAAGGCGTTGGTCATGTAAGTATAGTTTATCGAAATGGAAAACATAACATATTGGCAAGACCTGAAATAATGGAGAATAAACTTATAAGGCTCTATGAACAACTAAATGCACAAACTATAGATCCAATTTCAAGTATGATTGAAATGTCTATGTATCACAATAAGGATGTGTGTACAGGAGAATGGGATGTTACTGATGGTAGAAGAATATTTTCGATAGAATTTGAACAAATAGAGGAGCAAAATATTTGTACCGCAAAATTCACACCACTTGTTGGATTTTCTGACAAAGAAATGAAAAAATATGAAGATAATCCTGTACCACTTTTCATGCTGCAGCTCATGAAAATTACTATTAAAGATGAATTTATATTCTTAATACCGATCAGCATAAATGCGAGTGAGGGTATTTCTGGATCAATTGACTTAGTTGACTTATCAATAAATGGTAAATCTATTGTTTTTTGAATATTTTTATATGTACTATACAAAATTAATGTACTAAATGTAGTATGGAACAAAAAATGAATTAGTATGTATCACTGATTCGGACATGATTTGTTCTTCTATTGTTCTATTTTCGTAAATCTTTTATTAAATACAATGATAAGTAGAAAAAAAAATCCAAAAATAAAAGCAATATTAGGACCAACTAATACTGGTAAAACTCACCAGGCAATCAATATGATGCTTAGCTATGATACTGGCATGATTGGAGTTCCATTAAGACTTCTTGCACGCGAGCTATATGATAAAATATCGACTAAAATTGGTGCACAGTCAGTTGCACTCATTACTGGCGAAGAAAAATATATACCAAAATTTCCAAAATATTATATCTGCACCGTTGAAGCAATGCCAACAGATATATTGGTTGATTTTATTGCGATTGACGAGATACAACTCGCAAATGATATTGAGCGCGGGCATGTATTCACAAAGAGAATATTTGAAGCAAGGGGGTCAATTGAGACTGTATTTCTTGGTTCTGAAACGATAGAGATGATATTAAAGAAAATTATCCCAGATATCGAGGTCATAAAAAAAACTAGATTTTCAAAATTAACTTATGAAAATTCAAAAAAAATCTCAAGATTAAGGAAGAGAACAGCAATAATTGCATTTTCAATTAATCGTGTATATGAAATTGCTGATTTTGTTAGACAGCAAAATGGGGGTGCTGCAGTGGTTCTTGGAGCTTTATCCCCCCGAACACGTAACGCCCAAGTTGAACTATATCAGTCAGGGGAAGCAGACTATCTAGTTGCTACTGATGCGATTGGGATGGGATTAAATATGGACATTGATCATATTGCGTTCGACTCAATCAAAAAATTTGATGGTAATAAATACAGATATCTCTATCCCCATGAAGTTGGACAAATTGCAGGTCGCGCAGGGAGATATATGAATAATGGAACTTTCTGTATGACATATCCAAACCATGAATTAGATCCCAATATAGTAAGTTCGGTAGAAAACCATAATTTCGCAATAGTTGATAATATCAAATGGCGTAATAGTAATATAAAGTTTGACTCCCTTACATGTATGCTCGATAGCTTGAATGCAAAACCAGATTTACCTTACCTTAAATCAGTAAAACCTGGCGAAGACCAGCAAACATTGGAATATATCAATGAGAACAATTTATTAAGTGACAGAAAATTAAAGATTGATGAATTAAGGCTGCTGTGGGATCTTTGCCAGATACCAGACTATAGGCAAACCGGCATAGATAACCATGCAAAAATAGTACTTAAGATTTTCTGTGATATAACTAAGTCTGGCGGGTACGTAGATGAAGACTGGTTTGATAAGGAAGTAAAATATTGCGCAAAATACAATGGTGACATAGATGGCTTATCAAATAAAATTTCTTTCATTAGAACATGTAACTTCATAGCGAATAAAAGTGGCTGGGTTCAAGACTCAAAGCATTGGCAGAAAAAAACAAGAGCCATTGAAGATAAATTATCAGATAAATTGCATGATAGACTTATGCAAAGATTTATTGATAAAAGGACGAGTATCCTTGTTAATTATACCGATCTAAAAAATATTAAAGTAGATGAAAAGAGTAAAATTAATGTTGGAAACATTACCTTGGGAACAGTTGAAGGATTAAAATTTAAACATCAATCAACAGCTAAATTAAATAAATCAGCAAAAAGTAAGCTAAATAATATTATTCACACAAAAATAAACGAGCAAGCAAGAAATATACTTGTGTCAGATAATTCGGATTTCCAACTCTCTCACACAAATGAATTGTTATGGAAAAATGTACCAATCGCATCTATATCAAGAAGTTCAAATATATTACTGCCAAAAATCCAGCTTTTGTTTGATGATTATCTTGATGTCATTAACAGAAAGAAATTACAAAATAAACTCGAAAATTGGCTTTCTTTTCATATAAAGAAGGTGTTACCTGGGCTTGTGAAGTTTAATAATGCGAAACTTAAAAGCCCCCTCTCAGCAATACAATTTTCAATTATAGAAAATCTTGGAGTAATTCAAAAAAGTAAACTTGGGATAGAATTTGATCAGCTTACTAAAGAAGAAAAGAGAGAGCTTCGATCATATGGTATATTTATTGGTGAAAATTTTTTATACTTTAAAAAAATCTTCGAGGATGACGGGTTCTCACTCAGACTTAAATTATTTAATATCAATGTCGGAAGCTCTTATGCTCTGGGACCGATAAAAAATGAAAGGATTATTGAGAATAAGCTAGATACAATTTTCTATCAAAACCTGGGCTATTTTTATTCTGGCAGGCAGTATATTCGACCAGACCTCATCGAAAATATGCTCTGTTTTATCAGAGAAAAAATGCAAAAAGAAAAATCTTCCAAATTCATACTTGATAATGAATTGATAAATAAAATGGAACTGAAAAAAAATATTACAGAGAAGCTCCTGAGAGATCTTAATTTTACCAAAGTGAAAAATACCAAAAAAAATAAAGATCAATTTTGGATTAAGAAAAAAATAAACGAGAAGCCATATAGTGATTATGCATATAGTGAAATTAATCCATTTTCAGTATTAAAAAAATTTAACAATGCTTCAAATCATTAGATTTTTCTGTTATAAGTATTCATCTCATGGTTCAACAAAAATTAATATCCTTAGAAAGACATAAATGACGTACGTTGTAAATCAAGCCTGTATTAAATGCAAATATATGGATTGTGTTGAGGTTTGTCCTGTTGATTGCTTTTATGAAGGGGAAAATATGCTCGTTATACACCCTGATGAATGCATTGATTGTGGTGTTTGTGAGCCAGAATGTCCTGCTGAAGCAATTCTTCCTGATACAGAACCAGGCATGGAAGAATACCTTGCTCTTAATAAAAAATATTCTGAAATTTGGCCAAATATAACGATGAAAAAAGACTCTCCAATTGATGCTGATGAATTCAAGGACAAAAAAAATAAATTGCAGGAATATTTTTCAGAAAAACCTGGAACCGGAGACTGATCAAAATAAGGAAGCTCAAATAATGGCAAATAAGGTTAATAAGAATTACAAAATAAATGAATATATAGTTTATCCATCACATGGAGTGGGTAAGATTACGGATATACTTGAACAAGAAATAGCCGGAATGAAACTCGAGCTATATGTTATCTACTTTGAAGAAGATAAAATGACACTTAGAGTGCCGACAAATAAAGTAGAGTCGACAGGAATGAGGGCAATATCAGATACAAATTTGATAGATGAAGCATTTTCAATTCTTAAAAGTAATGCAAAAGTTAAAAAAACAATGTGGAGCAGGCGAGCTCAAGAGTATGAAACCAAAATCAATTCAGGTGATATTATTGCCTTGTCCGAGGTTGTAAGAGACTTACACAGAAACCCTAGCCAATCTGAGCAATCATACTCCGAGAGGCAACTATATGAATCAGCACTTGATCGTCTTGCAAAAGAAGTATCAAGAGCTCGAGGTATAAAAGAAATTGAAGCAGTTACAAATATTGAAGGTCAACTTGCGAAAAATAGCAAGAATGCTGCTGCTGCTTCGAATTAGTCAATGAGCTCAGTTGTAGCAATCAAAGCACGTAATGACCCCACTTAAAAAAATAAATATTATGGGTGGTGACTACGAATTTACCCTTAATATTTCCGGCCCGATGGACAACTATGATCTAAACTACGTGCCATCAAACCTGCAAGATTTATATAAGAAAATACTAAATCAGAAAAATTTTCAAATATCTGAGTTCTCATTATCAAACTATTGCATGATGCGTGAACGAGGTATTTGCCAAATGACAGCAATACCTGTCTTCGTCAATCGAGGCTTTCGACATGGCATAATCTGGGTTCGAAAAGATAGTAATTTAAATAGTGTAACTGATTTAAAGAATTGTAAGGTTGGCATAAAGGAGTATTCACAAACAGCTGCAGTGTGGCTTCGAGGTATTTTATTAGAAGAGTATGATCTCCACTGGAGCTCGGTTTATTGGTATGCGAACAAGATACAAAGATTTATACCGCCAACACAGGCGAACGTGAATCTCATTAGCGGTGACCCAGAGGAATTAGTGATAAACGGAGAGCTTGATGCTTATGTAGCCCCAAGACCGCTTGATATTAAAAAATCACCAAAAGATAGGGTTTTGAGACCACTTGTAAATGACTATGCGGAAGTAGAAAAAAAATATTTTGAGGCAACCGGTATATATCCCATTAATCATTGCTTGATGATCCACCATCATACACTTATAGAAAATCCAGAGATTGGATATAGCGTATTCAAGGCATACAGCAAAAGTAAAGAAAAAGCACTGAAGCGGAAGTTGGGAGCAACTCTTCTACCTTGGGTTGACAGGCAATGGTCTGAGGTTATTGACATATTTAATGGAGATCCATATCCATTTGGACTGACTGATATAAACAGAAAAAATGTACAAAAATTAGTTGAATATTTACACGAACAAAAGCTGATAGAAAATCAAATAAAAATTGATGATTTATTTACGGATGACTCCATTAAATGGTCAGAGTAGCATAGATTAAACAATATCTAGATTAACGAATGGCTTCCTTGGCAAACAAACTTCTATATTATCCGAAACACTTACAAATCCCCCAAACTTAACAATTGTCATTATACCTGTTTTTCTGACAAGATTACCTTGGGCATCTTTCGAAATCATTTTTTTAAGTAGACCGCTGCCAAAATCTTCGATTTGTCGACAAGGATTTCTGAGTCCGGTAACTTCAAGTACTACCGAGGCACCAATCTTAAGTTGTGTGTATTTGGGTAAGTTAATCAGATCAATGCCTTTGGTAGTAATGTTCTCCCCTAAATCTCCCGGTTTAACACTATACCCATATTGGTATAGTTCTTCAAATAACTCAGAGGCTATCAGGTGTACCTGCCGTATATTCAGCTGTGTTGGGTCCTTCTTAACCCGAGATCTATGCTTAACATATTTGCCTGCATGTGCATCACCTTCTACACCGTGCATGGTTATTAACTCTATCTTCTCTTGAATTTCCTTCGAAAATTCATGCGTACCTTTTTTACTTACAGAAAATACCTTTCCAATCATCTCATGCATTTGCAAAACACCTCATAATAAAATTTTCCTAAAATGACATAAATCATTCTTTAATTGTACTCGTATTTTGTGAGCATAGTATAGCTATATTTTTTGGAGTCAGCTAGGAAAAGCCTGTAGACCAAGAAATAAACATTCGTTATTATCAATCAAATGGGGGCGTAGCTCAGTAGGATAGAGCACCAGATTCCTAATCTGGGGGTCACAGGTTCAAATCCTGTCGTCCTCACCATATTCCTCTGATACCTTTAAGCAGTTTTCCCTCTGTCACCTTTCGTTTCGATAACATTACTTGTTCTACACTACTGATTCTATATTATTGCAGAATCCTTGTAAAATGCTTCATTTTCGACCCAAATTACACACCAATTACATAAATATTACATTTTTACGATTCCTCTGTAACCATTGGTGAACAACGTTCTTGGGGGTGTAAAGTAAAGGTATATACTATTGTTTGTGGATCAGGAGGTCCTCGGCTCGAATCCAAGCAGTGTAACAAATACATTATGTTTAGTCAGCTTTCCTTGATACTAATTGTAGCCCTGCTGTCATAAAAAATGCCAATTGCTTGGTGTTGATGGTAAAAAATCGTTACTTTTTTGGTAATGATTTGAAATACTTATATTTCAAAAGATAGCAAATAAGAAGACCAATTATACTCGATAGAATTATAAAGATTATTACAAAATCGTAGTTGCTATTTGTCCAGATTAAAGAACCAATCCAAGGCCCACATGACAAACCTATCGCATAGAATACAGATACATATCCGAATTTTTGTCCGAAGTCACTCATTCCTAGTACATCTTTTGATATTAAGGGTAATATAATTGACGTAATCCCATAAGCTGACGCCTCCAGTAGGATAAATATAAATGCAAGTGTTGGTGATATATGCGTTACATACAAAAACAGGAGAGAAATTACTGTCATGTAAAAGATGTAAAACAGAGAATTTGTATCACTAATTTTCTCTCCAAAAAATAAAATTATCATTCTGCCAACAACTTGAAAAGGGCCAAATAAAGATGCAATTATGATTGCCATTTTAAACTCTAACCCTTTTTCAAGCAGAAGAGGAATAATATGACTCACCAACATTTGATGATTAAGGGCAATAAGGAAAAACGGTAAAGATAGTAATAAAAGCTTACTATCGATTGGTAGAAAAATTTTATGATTATTTTGCAATTTTTTCGGCACTTCAACTATGACGTAATTTTTCATACCTGCATATAGCATGGGAGTACCGATAATTATTGTTGATATACCAATTATCATAATTGCAAGTTTCCAACCATGTGTTGATGCAAAATATGTCATGATCGGAAAGGTGATAGTACTGGCAAAACCCGCGATTAATGTAATAATTATAATCGTTCTTTTAGTGTCTTTTTTCTCGGCCATAGTAATTATGGAGAAGACCATATTGTAGGTACATCCGGCAGCAAAAAAATTGACAGATATCCATCCTGAAAGAAATACAATGTATAATTCTGCTGCATAGCTCAAATAAAGAAGAGATAAACCAATCATGATTGGGCATATCAATATTAAAATTAACCCATAGCCCCTATCGATTAACCTCCCATAAAATGGAAAAGCAAAAGCCTGAACGAATAATGATAGGCTAAACGCGAATGTAAGATTATTTTTTGAGATACTTAGAGTATCCAACCAAAAATTTAATAATGCAGGAAACAGGTAATATGACGCACTATAAAACAATGTAACGGCGACTCCTGTACATATCGCCGCTATTGGCACTGACGAAATTAACATTTTTATATTTTTAACAGTAATGGAAAATTAAATATACTAATTTAAAAATTTTGAAAATATGTGCCAGTGATAGGAGTTTGGTTTTTTATGAGCAGTGTCCAGCATTTCATATATCTCAAAATCTTTAAAAAGATCCACAATATCGTGCTCATTTACATAATAATGTGGGTGCCCAACCTCATTGCCCTGATCTTTTGTCCACGTATTTTCTGCTACTAATTCACCTTTCCCGTAGCCTACATTTTTTTTGGAGAGCATGCTTATTATTAAAAATCCACCTGGACGCATTACTCTCTTGATTTCATTGATAGCATTAATCACCGACTCATGATTGCCATGGTATATTACATTAAATGATACAATCGCATCAAATGAGTTTTCATCGTATGGTATGTTTGTAAATGACCCAATAAGAGTGTCTATATTTTTTAGATCGTATTTTGTGATCATTTCATTTAAGTAGACGATGCCTGTTTCACTTGCATCAATGGCGGATACTTTAAAGCCAGCTTTGGCAAGTTCTAAGCTATGGCGTCCAATACCAGAACCCAAATCAAGAATTTCTTTTACGCCATTATCTTTCAAATAGGATACCTTGCTCGTAATAAATGGTTCAGGTACCATCCAATCAATCCTACCCCTCTCATCAGCCCAAACATTGTTCCAGGCCTCATAGGCTGTTTCAAATTCGTTTTTCTTCATTTTGTGTAACCTTTCTTCTCAAGTATTGACTAACTTGCTCTACAACAAAAATCAAAGCGAATATCATCCCTATAATCACCATCGCTCTGTCATATGCCATCCAATTAAAGAGGGCATTCAGACTCATACCGATTCCACCTGCTCCAACAAGCCCTAAAACAACAGATCCTCTGATAGCTTTTTCAAATGCAAAGAGTGAAGTTGTAATTAATCCAGGCATCGCAGCGGGTACGACAGCAGCAAAAGTTGCATCAAGCTTTGTTGCGCCGCAGCTTTCAAGTGCATCTGCAGGACTTTTATCAACATCTTCCATTTCTTCTGCAAAAAATCTTCCGCAAAATCCAATAGTATCAACCATTATGGTCAATGTTCCTGCAAAAGCTCCTAAGCCAACAAGCATAACAAAAATTATGGCCCAAACAAGATCTGGAACAGTTCTAAATAATAATATTAATGCCTTTACTGTTTCTTGAACAAGTCTCATGGGACGAGAATTACCAAGCAAACCCTTAGATGATAATAATGCCAGTATGAAGCCAAATATTATACCAAGCAGTGTACCCGTAAATGCCATTTGGAAAGTTTCAATTAATTCCCGCGTATATCGAAACGTATCTTTCCAGGTTATGCTATGCTCATTTTCTCCGAGTATGCCAATGGAAGGAAAGGCCTCACCCAAAAATCTTTTAAAATATTGCGTGCTATCGAGCAGACCTTCAAAGCTGAATTGTGAACCTTGGAATGACCAAATGACCATTACAATCAAGGCCAAATAAATAAAATATCTAGTGATACTAATTTTCTTGTATCTTCGTGGTAAATTATTTAACTCTGATTTCTTATCTATATCTATTGGGCTATCAGTCATATTCAGCCTGCAGAGTTTTTATTTCTATAGAGTTTGAGTCTTTAAAAAGACTCAATCGACCATTTTTTATTGCTAACACTTTGTTACCATACTCAAGTGCATGCTCAACATTATGTGAGGTGAATATTAGTGTTATATTTTTATTCTTACACAAATCATAAAAAAGGCTCATTACATCGTTTGCTGCTACTGGATCTAGACTTGCAACCGGTTCATCAGCCAATATCATATTAGGCTCTTGCATCAGCGCTCTTGCAATCGCAACTCTTTGTGATTGTCCGCCTGATAGTGTGTCTGCTCTCTGCAAGGCCAAATGAGATAAACTCACCATTTCTAATGCTTCCATAGCTTTTTTTCTAGTTCGATTACTCGCACTTATTTGTCCCCAATTTCTTATCCCTGCCAGTGGAAATTTTGAAACATTGTGCAAGCGACCTATATCCCCATGAATTACATTTGTTAGAACTGATAATCTGGGTACAAGATTATGTTTTTGGAATACTACTCCGATGGATGAACGCATTCTTCTCAGTGCGCCTGTCCTGAATTTCAAGATCGGATCCCCGAATACGTTAATTGAACCTTGTGATGGTTCAGTTATTCGAGTTAAGCATTTTAGTAAGGTTGATTTACCCGCACCGTTTGAGCCTATAATTGCTATTGACTCACCTACTCCTATTGTAAAGGAAATGTCCCTTAAAACTTCAAAATCAGCATATGATTTTGATAAGTGTTTAACTTCAATTGCATTCATTGTAAAATGTTTGGGCCGGTTTAACCGGCCCAAATCCCATTTCTGTTTAGTCCATGATATCGAATTCAGGGAGGCCTGCTGTACGATACATATTTCTTACGACATCATAATCTGAGTCGTCCACTTCGAGCAATCTTGTACCCTCATATTTATCGTTAGCCATTTCACCTTCATCATTGATTCCTGCTAGGATAGCAGCAATTAGTACCTCTTCATTTTCGACTATTGCAGCTTTTATTCTAGCAATCTCTGAGTCAGAGATCGTACCATTAGCCATAAGCATATCGTAAGGCAAATCGCCTGATCGTGCTAAAACTTTATAGTCTCCGTTGCCGTTTGGCTCTTTTGATCGATCATATTTTATCCAAGAACTAACTTTAACGCCTATAGCTTGAGTGTCATCACGCACCAAACCTGCATGCTGTAGGCTTTTCTTTGTATGAATAACTTTTATGTCGCTCATTGGATCTACACCATGGTCCATTAGCACTTGCATTGGGCAGAAATGACCGGACGTTGATCCCGGTCCGGCAAATGAAACTGTTGTTCCTTTTAGATCTGTGACCTTAGTATAGCCGCTTGAATTTTTAACAACAATTCCACAGTAATAATCAGGTCTCGCGAGCCCAATCATTGCTTTTCCATCAGTAAGCTTTGATATGGCGACATACTCAGCTGGGCCAGTAATCGCAAAATCAACCCTATTTGATCTCATTGCTTCTGCTGTTGCTGTTTGATTTGCAACATCAAAAAATTCGAATGAATCGCCAGTTACGTCTGATAAAGCATCAATGAATGGCCCCCATTCTGAAATTAAGGCATCCATACCTTGAATATCAGTAACTGCGATTTTGTAGTCTTTAGCATTTGCATTTATTGAAGTGACAGTCATCAATAATATAGCACAAAATCCTATTATAAATTTACGCATTTTCTTCTCCTTGAATTTTAAAGTTTAATTAACTTTGTTTAACGCATGAAGAAATCTTTAATTAATATCTTTACAGAATTGTTGAGAAAATTTTAAATATATGTGACACTATTGAATTTAGGAAAATATCCACAATAAAAAAATTAAATACATTTATCCTATCGCTCACAAATAAATAAAATTATTTTAGATCAATTAGTAAGTGATACAATTATGTAATAATTTACTCTTAGAAAAGCTTTTAATGAATAAAAAGTACACCCGATTTGCGATATATTTTATGCCACAATCAGATAGCTTATTTTATGATTTGGGCATACGTTGGTTTGGATGGGATCCATTGCGAGGGTCCGAAGTAAATGGAATACATAATAAGGGAACTGATGAACACCTTTTAGTAATTGAAAAGGCACGCAAATACGGACTTCATGCGACCCTCAAGGCACCATTTAGACTCAGAAAAGGTTATGAACTAGATGATCTAATTTCTTTTTTTCAAGATACCGGTACGCGTTATGATGGCTGCATCTTTAATAATATTTCAATTAAGAAAATTTCAGATTTTATCGCTATCACTCCAAATTCTGATACAACCAAAATTCATTCACTTGCAGCTGATATTGTAAAAGAATTCGATCAATTTAGAGATGAACTTAACGAGTCAGACATCGAAAAGAGGAACTTATCGAGTTATTCATTAAGACAAAAAGAATATTTCTACAGTTGGGGCTACCCGTATGTTTTTGAAGAATTCAGGTTTCATATGACGCTGGGTAAACTCTCGAATTCAGAAGATGGAATAGCCGAGGAAAAGATTTGTAATGAATACTTTCAAGAAATTATTTCAAAACCAATGAAATTAGATAATTTATGCCTGATGGGTGAAGATCAAAATGGAATGTTTCATATACTTGATAGTACGATTATAAATTGCAAATAGCATCAACCAAACTTTGAATGCCAGCCTCAATTGTACCACTATTATCGACTATTATAGCCTTCTCTGGAATTGCCAAATTTAAATATTTTAGGCGTCCCTCAATTTTTTCCTCGCTCTCTCGACCCCTTTTTATGAGCCTTTCTTTTACCTTAACCTTACTGGCAGTAATCCATATAATATAAATATTTGGATACTTTGATTGGATCTCACTCAATGCCCTTCTTGATCCATTAAAAATAACGTCCAAGCCGTTTTGTATTTTTGCAAGATATTCATTTGAAATGCCATAGTGTAGATCATTTGCGCTCCAGTTTAGCATGAAATTGTCATTGTGCATCATCTTGTCAAACGTGGCTTTATTCACAAAAATATGAGTCTCTGCATCCGCTGTATTTGGTCGTGTAATGTGCCTTGTTACAAAGACTTTCTTTTTCAAAATTTTTCTTGCGCCTCTGATGAGAGTGTCTTTACCTACACCAGATGGTCCGACAACACATATCAGTTTGCCAGATACCTCAGTCATTTGAATGAATTAACATCTATTTCCCGATCAGCTATCTCGTTACGAATCATTTCGTCATGAAAAATACCAATGATCGCACATCCATTTTTTTTTAACTTGTCGATTAGAGTAATAACTTTCTCTATATTCTTATTATCCAAGCTTGCAGTAGGCTCATCAAGCAGAAAATATGGATAATTACAAATCATTGCACGAGCAATATTTATCCTTTGTTGTTCTCCACCCGAGAACGTCAAGGGTGATAAATTCCAGAGTTTACGTGGTATATCAAGGAAATTTAAGAGTTCAGATGCTTGCGCCAATGCATCTTCTTTTTCAGATCCTAATTTTATCAAAGAGTCCGATACAATATTCATTGTTGAAACCCGAGGAATAACTCTTAAGAATTGACTTATATAGCCCATTTTATGGTTACGAATTCGAATTAGATCTTGAAGATTAATTTTTGTAATATCAGTCTTATCAACTAATATTGAACCTTTTGAAGGTAGATAGTTACCATATATCATCTTCATCAATGTTGTTTTTCCTGAGCCAGATTTACCCGTAAAAGCAACGAGCTCTCCTCGATTTACTGTTAGATTAACATCTTTAAAAACGGTAATTTTGGCACTATTTTGAGTGTATAACCTAAAGGATTTGGATATATCTTTTAATTCGATCACGACTACACCTGTATTATTGAGCTGACTAGCAATTGAGTATATGCGTGGTGAGGATCATCAAGAACCTGATCCGTAATGCCCTGCTCAACGATATGGCCATCCTTCATAACAAGTACTCTATCGGCAAGCAAACGAACAACACCAAGATCATGCGTAACAATGACCGCAGCTATGTTTAATTCTTCCACTAATTTCTTTATTAAATCTAGAATCTTGGCTTGCACCGATACATCCAAACCACCTGTTGGCTCATCCATATAGATCAGTTTAGGCTCTGTAATAAGACATCTTGCAATCTGCAAACGCTGCTGCATACCGCCTGAAAAGTTTGATGGAAGTTCATCTATTCGGCTAGAGTCGATCTCTACTTTTTCAAGCCAGGCAGCTGCGGCCTCTCTAATATTACCATAGTGTCTATTTCCGATGGCCATAAGCTTCTCACCTATATTACCTCCAGCGCTTATATTCATTCTTAGGCCATCTCTCGGATTTTGATGAATAAAAGACCAGTCCGTTCGCATCAGCTGTCTTAAATCAGGCTCACTAATATTACAGATATTTTGTACATAATTATCATCACTTCGAAAAAATACTTCTCCTGAATCAGGCTTATAAAGGCCTGATGCGCATTTTAGAAGTGTGGTTTTACCCGAACCTGACTCACCCACAATTCCAACTATCTCACCTGGATAAACTTCAAGAGTGATTGAGCTACATGCAATAATATTGCCGAAACTTTTTGTAAGATCTGTAATTTTAATTATTTCATTCATATTCATGGATTGTATATTTTTTTTAGTAAATTATTTTGGCAGTAATTGGTATCTGAACATACAAACATTCTGCCACCCGCATTATCAATAATAATTTCATCGAGGTATGAGTCTGTCGCTCCGCATAATTGGCATACTGCGTTCGCTTTGGTTGCTTCAAAAGGATAATCCTCAAAATCGAGACTGATAACCTTTGTATATGGTGGAATTGCATAAATACGTTGTTCGCGCCCAGCACCGAATAGCTGTATAGCTGGATTATTATTCATTTTCGGATTATCAAATTTTGGTATTGGAGATGGTGCAGATATATAATTGTCATCAACAAGAACAGGGTAATTGTATGATGTTGAAATGTGTCCATTTTTTGATATATCTTCATAAAGCTTTAGGTGCATTATACCATACTCTTTCAGGGCATGAATTTTTCGTGTTTCAAACTCACTTGGTTCCAAAAATCGAAACGGCTCGGGTGTGGGAACCTGATATATTAATATTTGCTTCTCGACTAGTGGGATCTCCGGAATTCTGTGCCGTGTCTGGATTATTGTTGCCTTATTAGTATCTTCAGTTGTTTGAACATTCGTAACACGTTTAAAGAAATTTCTTATGGAAACTGCATTGGTTGTATCATCTGATCCTTGGTCTATAACCTTTAGAGTATCATCCTGTTTGATGCATGATGATGTAACTTGTATACCGCCCGTTCCCCATCCATAAGGCATTGGCATCTCCCGAGATGAAAAAGGAACTTGATAACCAGGAATAGATAGGCCTTTAAGAATTGCTCTTCTTATTGTTTTCTTTGTCTGCTCATCCAGGTACGCAAAATTATATTTTAATTCGTCCATAGTTAGTCTTTCATCTGTTGACTTCTAATTTTTCGAACAAGTTCTAGCTCAGATTGAAAATCAACGTAATGAGGAAGTTTGATGTGCTCAACGAAACCTGTGGATTGTATGTTATCACAGTGCGATATAACAAATTCCTCATTTTGTGTTGGTACATTCTGATAAGACTCACCTAGCTCTTTCCATCTCAGTGCCCTGTCAACCAAAGCCATCGATATTGCCTTCCTTTCACATTGACCCATCACCAATCCATATCCCCTTGTAAATTTAGCTAGTTCTTTTTTGCTTCCAGTAAACTGATTTATTGTTTCACACTCAGTTACCTCAATTTCAGCGACCGTTATGGTGATCTCAAGTTCTGGTATCTCCATATTAACTGCAACAAGCCCGATGCGAAGCTCTCCTATAAAAGCGTGCGTTCCTCCATAACCACGTTGAGTTGAATATGCGAGGCCAAGTAGGAAACCTTCGTCAGCCCTAGATAGAGCTTGAAGACGAGCAGCTCTTGTTGTGGGATATTGAATTGAAGACCTGGTTATATCTATAGGCTCTTCTAAAGTATCAATCTGATCCTCAATGAGCCCTTCTTTGTTTAATAGGTCTAATATTTTCGGCATATCTAGATCTTCAGCTCTATCTCTTTCCGTGTCTATGACCAGATTTTTTGGACCTTTTAACCCATCTAATAATCGATGAGTGTAATCAAAAGTTGGGCCTAAATTTTGTCCACCCGGGATATCCTTGAAGGTCGCAGATATCCTCCTTTTACATATCATTTTTGATGTATTGATGGGCTTACTTGTCGCGAGACGTGGAAGAGTTGTTCTGAACGTCCGAATTAAAAAAATTGCTTCAATCAAATCACCTCGAGATTGCTTTAAAGCAAGCGCAGCAAGCTCACGGTCGAATAAAGATCCCTCTGAGATTATTCGGTCCACAGATAAAGTAAGCTGTTCAGATAATTGATTTATTTTTATCTCAGATATCTTGGTATTACCACGTCTGATTTGCGCTAGCCAATCATGGGCATTTTTTATTGCCTTTTCACCACCTTTTACAGCTACATACATTATTATTTGATCCCTATAACTTTTGTTGTTCGGTTGATAACCATAATTTTCCGGTCATTTGTAAAATAAAAATCAAGACCGATAGGAAATTTATTATTATTTTCATTAAACAAATCGACCTCGGGTAACTTACATTTTTTTTTAAGCTTAATTCCGGGTCCTTGTATATATACAGGCCTGAAATTAACGTCTGATTGATCTACAATTAAGGTTGATGATCTATCTGGGTATTCTGCTGTACCAAGCTTAAAATTATCTACTTTCTTGAGCTCAGACCACTCTCCAATTGCAAAGTCACACATATCAGAAGCTGTGATTTTTGCCCCTGTATGAAATGTTATCCATCTTATAATCTCTTCTCTGTGATGACTTTTGGCTAAATATATAGAATTTGTATAATCACAAAGAGTAAGAATGATGCTACCAGCTGCAGGTGATATACCATTCGGTACGTCACATCTTGTCAGCTCAAAAGTGCCACCAGGGTAGGCGACGGCGTTCATTAATTGACGAAAATTATCAGCACTATCTGTTGAAAAATTTTTAAATCCGATTTGCATTTTATTTATCTGCTTTCTGATTTTTTGTTCGCTGTGTGTCAAGAGCAAAAAAATCCACTCTTGTACTTGCCATTTGATTTTTAATCAGGTCGATTTCTGCATTTTTCTTCTTCTCGAGTTTTTGTATGATATTTTCCATAACAAGATTATAATGTGATGACTGAAGATGAGCATCGCAAAGCGCGGCTATTTTTGCTTTGTCAAAGCTTCTACCTTGAACATACCCATAGCCCATACACTCATTGAGCAGTAATACACATTTTGTTATCGTTATTTCGCCAAAATTGAACTGGCTTCCTATTCCACCAATTCTGCCCCTAACCATAACACTTGCATGCTCGGGCTTTTTTATCCACTCATATTTGTCAGCAAATTTTAAATCACTATATAAGCTGGATAATTGACCATAGTCCGACTGGGATAATATGCTTAACCACTTTTTTCTTTTTTTTAAAAATTCACTTTTCATTGTGCATAACTTTCAACGATAAACTATCATGATCATTTTGTAACATTTTCTCAACATCTACATTATATGTGAAAGAAATATGACAAATATTAGGTTTGGTTTGAGTCAATGAAAAATTTATCGAGTTATCAACACGAAAATAGATGCTACAAGATAACTTCAGAAAATATTTACAAAGATGATAGCAGTCTATCGAGTGGTCATATTGTATTTGACTCGAATGGTATTCAAACAATTGACGATGACAAATCTACCCATAATATAGAATTGAACATTGGTGATAGACTACTTTTACCCGGTATAATAGATCTCCATGGAGATTCATGGGAGCGCACAATGATGCCACGTCCAAATATCTATTTTGACCCAAAGAAATCTCTCTTATCATTAGACAAAGAGCTGGCGTGTTCGGGGGTTACTACTGCTTACCTTGCTCAGGGTTATAGCTGGGAAGGTCGAACAAGGTCACCTGAAGCTGCGGAAAATTTCCTAAATTTATTTGGTGAATATAAACACTTAATGCAAACTGATGTTAGAGTTCAAATTAGACTTGAGACAGAACTTAAAAATAGCGCGGAAAAGATATGTCAATTAATCTCAGATCACAATATTGACTATTTAGCATTTAATAATCACATACCAATGGCAAAAAGATATCGAGATAAAAGCCCATTAGATTTTGCAAATTGGGCTGAAAAAAGAGGAATAACCGTTGAAGAATTATCAAATATTGTGGATGCATACCTGGATAATGATAACAAAGAGACATCGATAAATACTGCGAAGGTTGCCGAGTTTCTGAGGAAGGAAGGTCTAACAATTGGATCTCATGACGATAAAACAATCGATACTCGACAATATTATAGATCCCTTGGGGCTGATGTTTGCGAGTTTCCCGTTGTTAAAGAAGTTGCAGCAGATGCAAAAAACAATAACGAGACTATAATTATGGGCGCACCTAATGTTGCTAGGGGCAGGAGCCATTCAAATAACATCGCAGCCGAAGAATTGATAAGAGAAAACCTATGCGATGTACTGGTATCTGATTACTATTTGCCCGCACTAATTCAAGCAGTTGAAGTAATCACTAAAAAAGAAATAATGCCATTTTGTGAGGCATGGAATCTTATCAGCTTAAACCCCGCGGAAGCCCTTGGCTTTTTTGACAGAGGTGTGATTAAAATAGGCAATCGTGCAGATCTTGTCATTGTCAATCCGGAGACTTTCGAAGTTGAAGCTACAATTTCTAATGGATCTTTTACTTATTTAAGAGACTCTATAATTGCTTGCTTTCAATAAAATAAATACTACCTGCTCCAGATTCCTAATCTGGGGGTCACAGGTTCAAATCCTGTCGTCCTCACCATTATAAACTCCGTATCGTATAACTTCATATCGATCTTGCACTATCTTTTTGGAAGTCGTCCTAATTAATTTATATGATTATATTTTACAGGTTAATTTTGATTAGCAATTATAAAACCTAATTAGGCTATAGATTAGATTTTTTTATTTATTAGTGTGTTATAAATATTATTATAGCAATGATGAGTACAGATATAAGAAAATTACTGGCAATTTCACCAAAATTTAAATCACGGATAACAGGAGTTACAACCTCTACATACAGTCTTGTAAAGAGCCTTCGTAGAAAAAATTATGATATCAGAATGATTGGACTTGGCCCAACAGAAAGCATTCCAAAGATTCATTTTTTGAAAATATTTCAATTGCATAAAAAACCCGACGATGCTGATTATAGAATTTTTCATGCAAGACGTCATAGTGATATGATATTTGGTATAATCCTCAAATATTTTTTTAAAACTAGAATAAAATTGATATTTACAGCAGCAAAGCAACGTCCATATTCAAAATTTTCAAAAATAATAATCAGATATATGGACCATGTCATTGTAACTAGTCACAAAACAACGCCTTACGTCGAGCCCATATTCCAGAAAAATAATAAAAAGCAAATGCTTACTGTAATTACACATGGTGTTGACACTGTACGTTTTAAACCGTCTCATAATAAAATTGCACTAAAGAAAAAATTGAGTCTGGATCCGGATATAAATTATATTGGTTGCTTTGGAAGGATAAGGCCAGAAAAGGGTACTGATCTATTTATAAACTCTATATGCAAAGTATTGCCTAGTGCACCTAATTGGGGCGCTCTTGTTGTCGGAAGAACTACTCCTAAATTTAATAAATTTCTAAATAAATTACAGAAAGCGGTTGATGATAATAATCTAGAAAGTCGCGTAATTTTCATTGACGAAACTAGCGATATCGAAGATTTTTATAAAGTACTTGATTTGTATATAGCCCCATCACTTTATGAAGGATTCGGTCTCACACCGCTAGAAGCGATGGCATGCTCTGTTCCGGTTATAGCGACAGATGTTGGTTACTACAGAGAGATTATAAATGATGATTGCGGTTATATTGTCGAGAAATGTGAAAAAGATATGTCGAAACATATTAATTTGTATATAAATAACACTGAAAAGCTTCAAGAACATTCAGAAAAATCACGCCTGCGCATCCAAAGGCATTTTAACCATGAAGATGAGGTTCAGAAAATATTAAATTTATACAAAGAACTTCAAAATTATAAAAGTATTTAAATTATAATTATTAAATACCAATATTGGGAAAGTTTTTTAAAATTAGAAAACTGAGCTTTCTGAAAAAATATTAGACTTAGTTCTTTTCCTCATTCTCAGCTTTCTTAATCCTCTCATTGACCTCTTTGACACCCATCTCAAAAAGCTTGTTGTATTCATCCTCAGTTCCCCTTTTTTTATGCCAGTCTCGCATAGTGAATACACCTGCAAACTTCTTAAGTTTCCTATGCTCTTTTAGGAGGTTGTAATATAAAATAGCTAGAGTTACTAGAATTATAAGAGTTACAAAAAATAGAAGGTTAATATTCATATGCAGCTGCCCTTATTCATATAATTTAGATTGGTCTCAATTCAAATATATAGAAGATGACAAAAAAATGAACAGAAACAAGAAAAAACATGAGCAGATATCTCACTAGAATTTTTAAGCTTTCGTTATTAACCCTATCCGCTGCATTTAATTCTAACCATTTCCAAACAGGCTTCATTAATAATCTTAAATATAAATAAGCAGCAGCTAATACGCAAATAACTATTAAAATTCTACTTCCCATTCAGAAAGTTTAACAGATGGAATACTCAATGACAATGTCGGTTTTATTTACAATAATTTTTCAATCGAAGAGGTTGTTAGACGCCCATACTATCAGATCTATAACGCGTGACTCCTGCAATTACCCATTCTCCATTGTGGTTGTAGAGGGTGTATAGATAGTTATTTATAGTATTATTACTAGAAATAACGGTGACCATCTGGAATGCCATTTCACCTTTAAGCTTCAATCCTTCGAACGTATGTGACTTAGAATCCCAGATATCAGAATATCCATTTTTTACCATTTGACCAAAAATTTCTGCAGACGGATATTGTCTTTTAATCTCAGGTGAGGCAAAGCTGTATGCTAGTGACAGGTTCCTCTCTTGAAACGCATTGAACTGAGATGTAATAACTTTTTCTATTTGAGGTCTAAATTCTTTTTCTGCCCCATGTGAAATTATGGTTAAAAAGAATAGAAGGATTGGTATATAAATAATTTTTCTCATTTTATTTTTTTCTACAATTTTTTATTATATTAACGATGCTAGATCTGATAAAGACCAACTCTTGATTATGAAGTATTAGTAATATAAAATTTTTCCCATATTTATTGGGATCTGAATGCTCTTCATAAAATTATGAATTAGTTTAGCGTGTAGAGTCAGTAACTATTGTCTGGCCCGTGTTCAGCATTGTACAGCTCCAAATAGTAGTAATAATCTATTGGGTCATCTGGTGGACCTAAAATATTACCTCCTCCTTTTATCCAAAAATCAACATCTTCTGATTTAAAAGGTTCATATATATATTCTTCTTCTTTGGGTAATTTTCTATCATGATCCCAAATGTATAATGAACACAGTAACATTGCGATGACCAAAACGCCCATTATGATGTATTGATTTCTGGTATTCATATATTTTTGATAAAAGCCAGCCATTTAAAACCCTTGAGAAAGTATAAAAATCAACAGTGTACTTAATGCAAAACTAACCATGCCAATTTGTAATGTCTTAATAAAAATAGGCATAATTTTATGAGTGAGAGAACTAGCAAAAATTTTAATTTTGAAGAATGATAGAATTAGACCGAGAAACCACAAAAAGAGTATGGCGCCCATCGAAAACACAGAAACAATACCGGTAATTAATAAAATGGTTCCCATTTAATAATTATATCAGCAGGCCTGCATCATAGCAATGCAGGTATTTTTATTATACCAGCAATCCAAGACTGAATTGGTTTCGTATATTGACTAGTGGGTAGCGGTTTTGTTGTTTCACCAAACACATCCCTATAATCACTACCCACACGTACTCATGGTATCATCTGCCTAAATTTTATGCAATGATACACTTTTCTGTGATGTTTTATGTATGTGTTTTTTTTAAACGCACTTATCTATGATGATGAAGTTTATTTGAACTAAATATTATTCTTCCAAGATGTCCTAGATCTAAGTGATTTATCTCAACTTTAGCCATTTAATGCAATCTTCAAGCCTATCATCACCCCAAAATACCTCACCATCGTATATAAATGTTGGGCTCCCAAAGACACCTGATTTAAACGCAGTATTAGTATTTTTTTCGTATGTCGCTTCAATATCCGAGGCCTCTACTTTTTTTAGTACCTTATCTTTATTTAACTTCATCTCTTGCATTATCTCACTCAGATTAGGTTCCGTTGCTGGCTCTTTCCCCTCCTCAAACCAGCGCCTATAGGTAATTTTTACATAATCAATTCCCCAACCTTCATTCATTCCGAGAATTGCAATCTTATTTGCCAAATCAAATTGTGTTAATGGATAGGGAGCTGGAACTTTTGGGCTGAGCCCGTAAAACTGAGCCCTTCTTTCAATGTCACGCCACATATAATCGGACTTGATCTTTTTTGATGGTGGAGTAAAGGGAATATTATCCATTTCCATCATTATTTTTCTCACACTGAATGGCTTCCAGTTGAATGTGATATTCTCATTTTTTGATATTGCATCAATTCGACTGACAGATAGGTATGTATAAGTACTTCCAATAGAAAACCAAAAATCAATTGAATTCATGTAAAATCTCCAGAAAAAGAAAAGGTTGAATCTTTATAAAATCTAATCTTTTGAAATATTTGTTGCACCGGTCTCGAAGCCGATGACCTGTCCATCTTTAAATGTGTAAACACCCATTACGGCTTGTTGATTTCCATCGCTAAAAGTCACAAAAGCATGCTCAATACCAATTTCATCATTTTCGTAAATAATTCTGACTCTTTCTCGGTTTATATCGTCACTCATTGCCCAGCCAATTACATCCTCTTTGGTCAAAACTGCCCCATTAGAATGCATTGTAAACTTATAATCATCATGCAGTAACTCATTCATAGCTGACTCATTTTTTTGATCAATTGCTTGACCTAATTTTTCTATTATTGACATAATGTTTCCCTTCTATTTTGTTTAATTAAAATTATATCGAATATAATTACTTTACGATAGGGAAAATTCTCTGACTCTATCAAATGTAAAGTGGTCTGCAACATCACTTTTTGCATAGTAGACGTCCTCAACAACACCGTCTTCATTTATTAAAATATCGGTAACCGCAATATCAAAATGACCCTTAATACTTAATGGTATGTATCCCTTAACCATTGCTGGAAATATTTTATGAGCCTTTAATAAGGTAGCGGCTAGTAATTTAAGAAATGATCTTTGTATGTTATGTTTCTTAAAATATGTAAATTCTTCATCTGCTAATATGGTAAATGGAAGATCACCATGCTTATTCATATATTTACCAAGGTTATCAACTGGTGAGTGAAATATCCCAACGTGGGTGAAATTATCTCCAAATTCGCTAAACCTTTTTTGTAGTTCATTTATTCTCAAATTACAAAAAGAACAGCCAGCAATCCGATAGAAAGTGAGCAAAACCTTTTTTCCCTTTGTTTCTGATAATTTAAATGGCGTACCATCATGCCTTGGAAGAACTATTTCTTCTATTTTATCTCCTTTTTTTATGCGCATTATTCAATCCTCTCATTAACTATAGACATTTAAAATACTAAGACTTAAATCTAAGTGCAATCTCAGATCCATTCATTGAAACCACAAAATCACTCATATTTACTGGATGAGGTGGAAACATCGAACCTAATAAGATTATATCATCTCTTAATATACCTCGCCCAAGTTGGTTTGCGACAAGGTTACATTCACCAAAATTATCCTCCAAGGTCCCTATAAGAGTTTCAATATTTTCAAATGGCTCCCATCGTTCAGGACCCATTGTGGCCGTGATTTGACAGTTATTTACGCCATCACCCCAACCCGATCTTGTATCCGCATCCACAATCCATCCGCGCTGATATATATTTTCGGATAGGACAAAAGCGGGGCTTTTAGGAGGGCTGTGAAAATCAACAAATTCTATACCAGCAACAAGACTGGAAATACAGTTTTTTATTTGATCGAACGTCGCATCTGAAGGAATATCGGAACTTATATGCGCTGCTAATTCAGCTTCTACTCTTGGCTCAATAACCGCTTCTAAATCTATTTTGGTATTTGAGCGGATTTGATCAGAGTCAAATAGTGCTCCAATCAACGGTCGATTTATACCCAATGCTTTTAGCCCAGCCTGAGATCCAAATCCAAGCTTCCAACCTACTTGCTTTTTTCCTTGTTTTATTTCTTTTTCAATTGCAATTTTTATTGCAGTAAGATTCTCTTGATTTAACATTATTATCGATACCTGGCCTTTATTTATTATAAATAAGCTTAATGAAATTCACGTCCACAAGCAAGCTATGATACATTCTAAATTTATAAACAACTTAAAAATATGTATATCTATTTATCTAATTCGATGATATGTATAGATATGTTTTGAGCTAAAATTCAATATATATGAGTTCAATGTATTAATGTGAATATACCAGCCATATTACTACGGCAATTTGATATCTGATAAAGTGAGAAACAGGAACAAAGTTCCAATTAATTAATTTGCTATCTAGGGAGTATTATAATGGCAAACGGAAAAGTTAAATGGTTTAACCTAAAAAAAGGTTATGGTTTTATTCAACCTGAAGAAGGCGATAAAGATATTTTCGTTCATATTTCTGCACTTCAAAATTCTGGCATCAGAAATTTATTCGAAGATCAAAATGTTGAGTATGATGTTGCAGAAGAAAAAGGTAAAGTATCAGCTGTAAATATAAAACTAATTGAAGAATAGTAGTCAAAATATTATCCATCAGCTCAAATAATTTTTATTTTCAAGCTTGAGAAGTTTACGCTTTTTATTTATTCCACCTTTTAGGCTATATCCACCAATATTACCATTTGATCTTACAACTCGATGGCATGGTATAGTCTTTGGGTCGGGATTTTTGCCACACGCATTTGCCACAGCTCTGTAAGCCATTGGCCTACCGATTTTTTCAGCTAGCTTTTTATAGCTTATTGTCTCACCCTTGGGTATTTTTTTTATCTCATTAAAAACACTGTATTGAAAATTTGTAAAATCTCTAATTTTTTTTTGTTTCATTTTTTTATGTTAGTAACTAATAAATTGTTAGTCTATTTTAAAATATACAATATCATTTATAAGATCAAAATTTGGGAATAATTTTATGAATGAAATAATCGAAAATGGCTATCTTATACACTGGTATAACTTACGTGATGACATTGAGTCGGAGTACCTGGAATGGCTGCATAGTAAATATATTCCAGCACGGCTTACTGACCCAAGGATCCTGTGGGCATGTCACTTTAAGTCTCTTACAAATGTAGAACACCCAGGTGAAAAGGGAAGATTAAGCCATGATAATAAATCAATTCCTGCTGGTGATCGTTATATATTAATTTTTGGTTCAGAGAATCCTGAGACTTTTGCAAGTCCAACAGTTGCTGAATATCATCAATCATTAAGTCAAAATGATTTGGGTTATTTAAAAATGAGATCTGAGGAGCGATACAATATCATGACAGAAGAGGCAAGAGGACCTGGATCGGAAGAAAGACCATTAGATGGGGCAGGTCTCTCGGAATGCATTCAACTGGGAAATTTTAATTCTGGATCATATGAGGATGAAGATGAGCTTGCAAGTTGGTATGCAACTTGGAGGATACCATCGATGAGAAAACTACCTGGGTGCCAAGGAGTTAGAAAATTAGTATCGATTTCTGGTTGGGCAAAGCATGCCATCTTATATGAATGGTCATCACCAGAAGCAAGAAACGGTACCTTTGTGGATCACGAGATGGCAAATCCTGAAATGGAAGCATGGACAGATCGTGTTGTAAGAAAATTGGTACATGCTCCGGGGTCTCCAAATTTAGCACAAAGAATTTGGCCAATTATTGAATAGCTTGGGTTGTATAAATGAGCATAAATTATCTCATTACAGGTGCAAATCGTGGTATTGGCCTCGCACTTACCGCAGAAGTTTTGAAAAATAAAGAGAAAGTCATCAGTCTATGCAGAGAGTCCAGTGACTTAGATAAACTTATATCTCTTCAGAATACAAACCCTGGTTGGGTAGAGCTTTACAAAGCTGATGTTACTGTTGAAAATGATCTAATTAATGCCTCAAAAAATATTGAGCGTCTTGATGTTTTGGTGTGTAACGCTGGTATTATGGGTGCCAGAGGTGGTATGATGGACGAAGATAACAACGGCAATAGCATATCTGATGTTCTCATGACAAATGTAGCCGGTCCTTTTTTCACGATTCGAGCATTTTTAAATAAAATAAAACAAAGTGAAAACCCTAAGATAATAATAATATCCTCTCAAATGGGAAGCCAAAAACATTCTGGAAGCGAGTGCTATTTTTATAGGGCTTCAAAAGCGGCAATAAATAATATAATGATTACTTTTTCAAATGAATTAAGGCGCAGTGAGATACCTATTGTTTCTGTGCATCCAGGATGGGTTAGAACTGAAATGGGTGGCAGCTTTGCAACGCTTTCAACACAAGAAAGCGCAAGATCACTATACAAATTTATACAAAAAATTGATATGACAAAGTCAGGTCATTTTTATAATTATGATGGAAACAAACTGGATCTCTAAAATATATAAAATGTGAGATCACAGATTAAAGTTACTTACTAATTAACCGCCCGAAGCGGACTTACAATGCAAAAGTTGATCTCTTTTTTACTTCTTTGCTCCCATGAGGATGAAGCAAACGCGGCATAAACTATCGCTATTATTAACCCACGCGTGGTTTGTACCTCTTTGGATAACAATGTCTCCTTGACTAAGAGTTACTTCCTCTTTATCAAGCAGCAAAGTGATCTCACCTTCGAGAATTATGGCATAATCAACTGTTTGCGATTTATGCATAAATGGATTTCTTTTTGACTTTACAAGTGTATCTGCTGCATCTAAATCTGAAAAGTAGGAAGCGCTATCATAAGCAATATTCTGATATTTCTTATCAGGTTCAAAAGATGAAATTCTACATATAGTCTCATTCTGCTGGGGAAACATAATAAATTCATCATCAACCCTTTCAATTTCACCTCTCATTTCGATTGGAAACTCCGATGTATGCCACAAATTCGTCAGACTAACCCCTGGCCTTGTATTCTTTTCCATTTTATTTGTTACAAACTCATCTGAGACAATAATAGACTCTCCAGTCTCATCAAAGCCAGTAACTACTCTGCGACAATTTTTACTCATGCACTTCTCATTCATCAAATAATTAATATATCTAACCATAAATTATAGAATATTTATTCAATTTGGTAATAAAATTTTACAGGCTCAACTAACTCAAATTGCAAATCAGATGTCTTGTGGTATTAAAATAAAGGGTATATATGTATAACGTACATAGAATTGCGCCGGTAGCTCAGCTGGATAGAGTATCTGACTACGAATCAGGGGGTCGGGGGTTCGAATCCTCCCCGGCGCGCCAAAGAACAGGAATAAAATGAAAGCATTTAAAAATAAGGTTGATAATTTTTTTAAGTGGGTAAAGGGATCAGAATTAGTTCTTCTCGAAGAGATTGACGTTAATGAAGACCCGGTTCGCCCTCACTTAAACCTAGATTTTAGAACTAGCTATGGTAGGCAAATCTATGGATTAGAATATGATAATAATATAGAAGGCATTGTGTGTGTAGCCTTTACCGATGAAATCCCTCACACTGAAAAAGAATTAGAATTAATGAGTAAAAATTCTCATCTTGAGCAAAGCTCTTCCATCCTAATAGCCTATACCGTATGGTCTCGGAAAAGAGGTGCGGGAAAAGAAATAATGCGAAAATTATTAGAGCATATCATAAAAAATATGGTGAATATCAAACAAGTCGTAACACTTTCTCCATTGACGCCCATGGCAACTCACTACCATATTAGAAATGGCGCAAAACTAATCAGCATAAATTCTGACACCCAAAATTTTGAATATGAACTCAAAAAGTAGGGTATCCTAGTTTTGAAGTGGTGTTGGTCTCCAATTCTCAGGTGCTATTATTATGCTTCCTAAATTAATATTTTCTTCAATCTCAGTTTTATAGCCTAAGGTTTCGACTGTAAACCAACAGCCAGGGTCAATTGAATATTCGGTCGATACCGAATTGATATACATTGCCTGGACATCAACCCCATTCTTGGAGATTGATAACACGGCAGTGTCACCTGCAATATATTTTAGATTTACGCATTTAGTAGATTTTCGCCAAGAGATGTAATCTTCAATTGTAATTATCATTATCAAAAATTTACATTACACCAAAAAATGAACTTATTAGCCGCACACCTATTATGAAAAAAAGGCATAGAAGTACCTTTTTGAAGGTCTCTGCATTAATTTTTAGACGTACATATCTACCTAATCGCATTCCGATAACCGCAAATACTGCACAAAATATCGCAATCGGAACCATCTCTAATAAAAATACACCAGTATAATAATACCCAATTGTTGCGGGAATCACGGCAATCAAAAATAAAAATCCTGTCGTGTCGACAAATTCTTGTGGTGATGCCTTCCTCAATATCAAATAGATTATTATTGGTACACCCCAAATTGAAGTCAAACCGCCAATTATGCCTGCGATCGAGCCCATTCCAAGTTGCCACAGTCGATCATTTTTTATATCAAATGACCAAGCCCGTCTGAACAGATTATCTAAAGCAAAAATTACGACCAATATACCTATAAGTAATTTTAGAATTTCATCCCCTAGAATTACTGCTTGAAATGATGTAATAAAAATAAATACCAGCATTGTAATTGCAAAAACTTTATATTTTTTTGCAGTATTCATTGGGCTTTCGGCAGAAATATATTGCTGGAAATTTGCGACAATAACTGGAATCATATTCAACCCAATCGCTTGGAGTGGATTTATGAAAAATGTTAAAAGAGCAATAGAGGTAAGCGGTAAACCAATACCTGTTACCCCTTTTACAAATCCTGAAATCAAAAAAATTATCAGAAAAATAATATAAAGTATGTAATTGTTGGTGAATAACTCAAACATCAAGAACCATTTAATGTAAAAAATATTAATCCTTGATGAAATAATTTAAATTTAGATACAGCAAGGTCCACAAAATTAAATTTGATATAAAGGTATAGTATATAAAGGTAGAATGCAACGCGTCTGTTTTAAATAAAGCTAAGTCTGTATTTAGTAAGATAAATATCGATATCACAGTTAGAGTTAATATTAATAAGAGCTTCACAGAAAAATAATTTAATTTATCAGCGATTGCTAAAATTGCTATTGATGCCAGTGTTGTGACAATCCATAGCATTTGGACAAATGTTGTATTCCCAAGGCTTTGTCCGGGAAGTTGAGGTAATATAAGAATCTTTGGCAACAAAAAAAAGATGAAAAAGCCGGTGAAAGTTATCTTTAATAGGTTTCTGGCTTCATTACTGCCACCTCTGATGCAATAAAAACCTATTACGATTAACGAAAATGCAACAGACATTGCAATATTTACCAGTAATGTCAGAAAATTTCTCTCATTAATAAGAGAGCTATCCTCACCCCCATCATGGAAATGCTCGTGAGCTGCCCCTGCCGAATAGAGTTCTAATAACTCTGCTTCAACGATCAATGGTTGAACAAAAAATAAGTTAAATAATGTAACAACAAACCCTGTTATCAGACCTGCAACAAGAGCGGGATATAGATATTTAATCATTTAATCGCCTAATATTTTCAGTGGCATGGAAAAGTCATAATGTGCCTTACATCGTGAGCTGCATCGTGAATTAGCTCTGGTGATGCAAAGCCGAAAATCATTATCATAGAAAAGCCAAATGCAATTACAAATAAAGACTTAAATATTATAGATGTTTGTGGGACGCGAAACGTAATTAGTTGATATAATTTTGAGTACATATCACCCTCCGTGAATAATTTAATAAAATGGATCGGTATCTGGCTTACAATATATACATATTAATTACAGTTGCGGGGGCAGCCTCGGTTTTGCACCGTGTTCCCTAAATCCATGACAAACAGTAGATGATGAAAAACCCCAACTGTCAATTACTAATTGCAGGGAGTATAAAATAATTGATCATATTTTCAACTTCTAAAATGCCTTGCAGCAATTATATTTGAGCATACCATCAGTAATGCTAGTGTAAGCAGTGTGAAAGGGCCACCTGATGTGGTCATTAAATACCCTGTGAGAGGGTACATAAATAACCAACATAAGTGACTCAAAGAGAATTGCGCTGAATAAATCTGTGAAAACTCCTCTACCGAAGAAACCTTCCGAATGACTCGTCCCATCGGAGTAAGCAAAAGTGTATAACCAAAACCTGAAATAAACCATGCTAATAATAGTACAAACCAAATGAAATCAAAAAGTATCAGCCAGTAGGCAAGGGCCACGAATACTATAGGTAAGAGACTAGACCCTACTAGCATTATACGACTTGCTGTCATCTCCTTGGACAGATATGGAATTATTATTGCTGCAAATATGCAGCCAGCCCCGAATATTAACATTGTAATGGAGAAAGCAATTTCTGATAATTCTAGAGATGACCGTACTAAAATGATTGTATTAACGAGTATCATTGATCCGCCTGCAGAAACTGCCAAATTCAGAAACATCAGTCCCCTCAACTCTGATATGCTCAAGTATCTTTTAATACCAAGGGTGAGATTAATACTGAAATTATTTTCTTTTTCACCTGATGTTTTGGATAAGAATGGGAATATAATCGCAGATATCAATAACGCAGAGACAAAATAACCAATAAAAGTTCCTACAAATAATAAATTATAATTAAGAAAAAGTAATAACAATGTGGCGAGTGCATAACTTAAGATATTTTCCATATCTTGAGCTATCCTAAAAAGTGATAGAGCTTTTGTGTAATCGGTCTCATCTTTAAATATTTTTGGGATTGCTGACTGATATATCGGGGTAAAAGCTGCAGTTGAGAGATAAATAAGTAAAATTATGATGTATAAATGCCAAATTTCACTCACAAATATTAAGCCGAACGCAGCAATTGCACGAATTACGTCCTGAATTATTAGATATTTTTTTGTGTCAAATTTATCTGCTATTGCGCCTGCGAAAGGTGAAAAAATGACATAGACGAACATTTTTATTGTAAATAGGCCCGAAAGAATAAGTGCAGCATTTCGACCCGTCAAATCAAACGCCAATAGACTAATTGCAATAGTTGCAAGACCGCTACCCAATAAAGAGGAATTTTGTGCAAAAAAAAGATTTCTAAAACTTTTTTCGGATAAAACAGACAGCATTCAACACCTGTATAAAGTATTAACTAAAATTATACTGCAGTTTAGCGCTTTTATAAAAAGAAAATTGGTTGCGGGGGCAGGATTTGAACCTGCGACCTTCAGGTTATGAGCCTGACGAGCTACCGGGCTGCTCCACCCCGCGATAAGATAATCCCCTAGCTAACACCATCTTGTGTTAAAGGTCAAGAAACAAAAAAAACTTATTCTTCGGTTTCCAGGCCTGTTGGGATTGCAACATTCTCTGGCTGAAGTGTTATACCTGCGCCATCAGCGACACTTTCCAATAACATCCCAAAGTCCTTTTCTAAATTTTCTTTTGCCATTCGTTCAATTCTACCAGAATGCTGCTGAACGGCTTGTCTTGTCGCAGCAGTGACTGGCATTGGAACGCCCAATTCCTTTGCAGATTGCAATCCAAGATCAAGATCTTTCAGTAACAATGGAGTTGTAAATGTTGTTGTCCAATCAAGATTCGTGAAAGCATTTGATTTATATTTTGTAAATATAGAGCCCATAACTGAGTTATTCATAAAATTTAAAAAAGCATGTCTCGGGACACCAGCTTTTTGTGCAAGTATGGTAATTTCAGCAAGATTCTGTATTACAACCCCTAACATTACATTATGAGCTATTTTACAGAAACGAGCTAGATCGCCTTCACCAACATATGCAACGCCCCGTGGCGCTATTGTTTCAAGGTATGGTTTAATTGTATTAAAAACATCTTCAGGTCCGGATGCGACAATTGATAGTACACCGGCTTTAACTGCTTTACCGTTACCGCTAACGGGACATGATATGTATGAGATACCTTTTTCGTTTAGCCTATCCCTTATTTCATCAGAGTCCTCGGATGAAATCGAGGAGCAATCAACAAATATCTGAGACCCAACTGAACCCTTTGACAGAACACCTTTTTCACCAAAGTATACTTCCTTTAGATCCTTACCTGTTGACACCATGGTGAATAAAACCTCAACATCATGTAGTTCATCCATATTTTCGACAACAGTTGCTCCATATTCTGATAGCGGATCTGCTTTTGCCTTTGTTCTGTTCCACACACTTATATTTTGTCCATCTTTTGCAAGACGCCCTGCCATCGGGTATCCCATTCTTCCTGTTCCTACCCATCCTATTTTGTGACTCATAATTTTTCTCCTTATTTAAATTTCACTTTGCCAATTATAATCTTCAATTATTGTCTTTACCTCTTTTAAAAAACTTGCAGCATAAGCCCCATCAAATGCTCGATGATCAAAACTCTGTCCCAAAACACCCATCTTCCTTATTCCTATCTTATCCCCACTTTCATCTTCAATAATAACAGGTTTTTTAATAATACCATCGAAAGACATGATAGCAACCTGAGGAGGATTAACGATCGGAGCTGTGATATATGTCCCCATGCTTCCATTATTCGATATTGTGTAAGTGCCGCCAAAATGTTCATCCTGATCCAGATCATTATTTTGTGCTCTGTGGACTAGATCATTTATTTTATCATTTAGATCTGTAAGTTTGTAATTTTCAGCACCTTTTATTACTGGCACAATTAATCCATCAAATTTTAAATCAACAGCAATTGATAGGTTTAGAGACTCAGCAACGACAATCTCTTTCTCATTAAAAGTACTATTAATGAGAGGGAAACTATCTCTTGCAATAGCAATTGCTCTTGCGACGAATGATAAATAAGAAATCTTGAATGCTTTATCTAAGCTCTTCTCTTTCATTTCGGACCTTACGAAGTCTAGATTACTATAATTAACCTCAACAGCTTGGAATGCCTGAGGTACCACAGCCCAACTTTGTGATAATCTTTGCGCGGTTGTTCTGCGAATTCTATTAAGTGCTACTGGCTTGTTGTAAATGGTTTCATCAATTGCTTGCTTGTTGCTGCTTAATGATATCTGTGATTGGGACGTTATAAAATTCTCTACAAACTTTCTATTAACTTTCTTTATATTGTTTGATTTACAGTAATCCAACAATTGATCAAGATTTACACTCGCATTGCTTGCAATCCTTTTTGCTAATGGGGTTAGCTTTATTTCACTATTTGGTATTTTAATTGAATTGTAATTTTGGTCAGGTGTGAGCACTTCGGTTAGAACCGAGAACCAATCGGGAGCATCTAAATCTATTTTTTTATCATCATAATTTTTTATTTCCTCAGCCGTTCCCTTTTGTGATTGAGTTTCTGTCTGAATAGCTTCATCATGAGTCACTTCTTTTTTTTCATTGACTTCAGCCTCATGTTGAACAACATCATTAACGTCTTCTCCATCCATAGCAACTATTGCAACAATCGATCCAACGGATGATGTATTTCCTTCTGCAACAAGAATTTGTGATAATTTACCATCTGCTGTTGCGGGTATTTCCATTGAGGTTTTATCTGTCTCAATCTCAAATAAAATTTCACCAGATTTAACAGTTTCCCCTACCTTTTTATGCCATTTGGAAATAGTTCCCTCGGTCACTGTCTCACCTAATTGTGGCATCTGAATATTCATTGATAGCACCTATTTATCTTAATACATCAAGTATTTTACTGTAAATTCTATCAACTGACGGTATCGTGATATCTTCAAGATTATCAGCTGCGGGAAGTGGGATATGGGGTGTAGTTATCCTTACAGCAGGCCCATCAAGATCCCAAAATAATTCGTCAACTACAATCGAGACAATTTCAGCTCCCCAACCACAGAGCCTTGGGTTTTCTTCAACGGTAAATAGCCGTCCAGTTTTAGCTACTGAGCTTGATATTGTTTTCATATCCAAAGGAACAAGAGTTCTAATATCAACAACCTCAACATCAATTCCATGATCAGTCATTAATTTATCGGCCGCTTGAATCGCTCGTGGTACCATTAATGCAAGTGCAACTATTGTTGCATCCTTGCCTGGTCGTACGACTTTTGCAGTACCAAGCGTATCGACATGTTCACCCTCAGGTACCTCCCCCTTAATTGCATAAAGTGATTTGTGCTCAAAAAAGATGACGGGATCCTCATCTCTTATAGATGCCGCTAGCAAACCCTTTACATCTGCTGGAGTTG
Organism: uncultured OCS116 cluster bacterium; assembly: GCA_902613795.1. Taxonomy (GTDB): domain Bacteria; phylum Pseudomonadota; class Alphaproteobacteria; order Rhizobiales; family TMED25; genus TMED25. Next base: position 109,985 of record CACMIP010000004.1, on the reverse strand, counting down.
ATGGGGCAACTACTTTTATTCCGGGAATTGCCATTGCCCAATTTTCTATTGATTGAGAGTGCTGTGCGCCAAAACGCGAGCCCCCTCCATTCCCTGTTCTGACAACAAGTGGGCACTTCAATTGACCATCTGACATGTAACGTGATTTTGACATTTCATTTGCCACAAAATCCCAACAAACTGCCAGAAAATCTGAGAACATTATTTCTGCAATTGGCCTCATGCCAGTCATCGCGGCACCCATCGCAGCTCCGAGAATAGCTTGCTCAGAAATTGGAGTATCAATAACTCTTTTTGGACCAAACTTATCAAAAAGACCAACCGTTGCTTTAAAAACACCACCTGCTCTTGCTACATCTTCTCCTATGAACGCAACCGTTTCATCTCGCTCCATTTCTTGTGCAATTCCGGCTGCAACTGCCTCTCTATATGTTAGTTGCGCCATGCCCATCCTCCATTTGCATAAACATTCGTTGTTAATATATCCTCAGGTGGAACCGGTGAACTTTTTGCTTCCTCCGTTGCCTCATCAACAAGCCTCTTTACATTCTCCTCTATATCATCAATAATCTTTTTTTTCACTCCAAACTCAATGAGCCTTGAGCGGTATCTTGTTATCGGGTCATTATTTTTTTTCCAGTGATCGAGTTCTCCATCCGGCCTGTAAGCGCCTGGATCGGCACGGCTATGACCTGATTGTCTGTAGGTTTTGCACTCGATCAGTGATGGGCCTTCACCAGAACGCGCTTTTGAGTAGGCGGCCTGAGCAGTTCTGTAGACCTCATCGGCATCATTACCATCTATGATAATGCTATCTAGTCCATAAGCTGAAGCTCTATCAGCCGCTGGGTTTTTTACGGCAGTTATTGACTCAATAGGCGTGTATTCCATGTAATTATTATTTTCACAAACAAAAACAACAGGTAATTTATACACAACTGCATAATTTAAAGCTTCATGAAAGGCGCCTATATTCGTTGTCCCATCTCCAAAAAATACTGTTGCAACATCATCATGTCCCATGTATTGAGCTCTCCAAGCGGAGCCAACAGCCATGGGTAAATGCGCTCCGATGATTGCATACGAACCCATCACACCCTTGCTAGTATCAGTTAAATGCATCGAGCCCCCCTTACCTCTCATTAGACCGCAATCTCGTTGCATCAATTCGCCTAGAACACCCACAACCGATGCGCCTCTAGCAAGAGTGTGAGCATGACCTCTGTAGGTACAGAAGCTTTTGTCATTTTCCTGCATAGCAGTTGCAAATCCTGCAGCGATCGCTTCTTGTCCCAGCGATAAATGACTTGTACCTTTTACCAGATTTTCAAGAAATAAATCATAAGCCCTTTGTTCAGCAACTCGAATAAGATATTGGGAATTATAGAGTTCTAATCTCTTTTTTTCATCAATATCATCGTTCTTAAGGGTTTTCTTTTTTGCCATTATAACACCAGCAATTAATATCTATTTGCAATAGGTAATTCATCGGCAGGGAATAATGAAATTACCTTACAGCCTTGATCTGTAACAACCACTTCCTCTTCAATTCTAGCTGCCGAAACACCATCTTTTGCAGGACAGTATGTTTCTAGTGCAAAGACCATACCTGTTTTTATTTCCATTGGGTTTTCCAAAGAAACCAACCTTGAAATGATCGGTCTCTCATGCAGTGCGAGGCCCAGTCCGTGACCAAACTGCAATCCAAATGCCTGCATTTCGCTTTCAAAGCCAAACTCTTCGGCCTTAGGCCAAGCTTTGGCAACAACATCAGTTGATACACCAGGTTTGATAAGTTCTATTGCTTTGTCTAGCCACTCTCTGCACTGGATGTAGGCATCATTTTGCTCTGATGTTGCCGTTCCAACATTAAAGGTTCTGTAATAACATGTTCTATAGCCCTGATAAGATTGAAGAATATCAAAAAATGCCTGGTCACCGGGTCTGAACATACGGTCAGTAAAATTATGTGGATGTGGACTGCACCTTTCTCCAGAAATCGCATTTATTGCTTCAACATCATCTGATCCCATCTCATAGAGCATTTGATTTGAAAGCGCAACTATATCGTTTTCCCTAACACCCGGTTTTAACTCTTCATAAATCATATGATATACGCCATCTACCATTGTTGCGGCTTGATTGAGTAAGGTGATTTCGTCAATATTCTTTATCTCGCGAGCATCCAACATTACTTGCTGACCGTCAACAATGTTCATTCCAGCATTTTGCAGTTCAAAAAACATTGCAGTTTCTGCTATATCAAGCCCGATTGGCATATCTGCAACTCCGGCCTGTTTCAAGTAACTCATTATTTCTTCTGCGTGCGATTTCATTAAACCAACAGATGGTGGAACTGTTCCTCTCATTCCAGTCATGCCTGCTAGGCACCTATTTGGGTCGAGCCAGTCACAATTAAGTTGATGGTGAACTGCGGCAGATCCAAAATCCCAAACAAATGGTTCCTCATCACCAGCTAGTAAGGCAAACCGGCAGAGCTTGTCCCTTTCCCATTCACCAATTTTTGTTCCAGTGATATATCTTATGTTATTTACATCAAATAATATTAATGCTCCAAGACCTGAATTTTTAAGCGCATTTTTTGCACGAGATAACCGATATTTTCGTAAACGCTGAAAATCAACTCTTGTTTCAAAGTCAACCTGCTTAAATCCTGGCGAAGCCAGAGCCCTATCCCATTGCCAATTCTGATTCGCATCTTCTGGCCTTAAAATTCTAGGTGAAAAAACACTTTTATCCGTCATAGTTATTACTTTCTAAGTTAATTTGGTATCGATTAATCCCTTGTCTATATATATATCAATAAATGTGGATTAGTAACATAAAATTTAAAAAATTACTATGTGTATGCAAGTGGAGCCAGAGCGTCTACGTCGGTTACAACGTCCAAAATAACGCACTTATTAAGTGCTATTGCCTTTTGAAGTGCTGGAGTGAAATCTTTTGGATTTTCTACTCTTATTGACTCAGCGCCCATATGCTTGGCAATTTGAGCAAAGTTAACATTATTAAACGTCCACATCTCTCTTGCCTTCTCTGTTTGAGTGCCGCCATAGACCCTATCAAATCCCCTTTTTGATTGATTACCCGCACCATTGTTATTCACAACGATCACAGCGTTAATTCCCCATCGAACTGCAGTTTCAACTTCAGCAATATGATACCAAAAACCTGCATCCCCAGTAAAACATATGACAGGCCTATCTGGCGCCGCGCATTTAACGCCCAAGGATGCAGGAAATGCCCAACCAAGGTGCCCGGCAGATCTTATATAATTCTGCCCAGAGGATTTTAAATCAAACATTCCTCCCATCCACATTCCGCCATGTCCAGTATCTACTACGACAAATGAATTATCTGGTAAATTTAGAGAAAGATCGTGACAAACCCTTTCCGGTCTAATTGGTATATTGTCTGACTGCAATAATGGACGAAACTCATCATACCAATCTCTGCAGTAACCTTGGACCTCTTCAACCCATGAAATTCTCTTTTCAACCATATTTTCATCAGCAAATTTCATCATCTCCGCTAAAGCCATTTTTGCATCTGCCATAATACCAACTTCTAGAGGATAGTTTCTACCCAAGACTTCAGGGTCAATATCTATATGGATGGCTTTTATTCCAATTTTTGGTATAGTCCAGAAATTCGTTACCATACCCCCCAGATCTGTTCCAATAAAAATGGCAAGGTCTGCAGCAAGCACAGATTTATTAGCCGACCCTCTTGAATACGTTCCGACTACACCAACATTAAGGGGATTTGTTGAATTTATTACATCTTTACCGTTTAGTGAGGTTGCTACAGGAATTTTTAATTTTTTTGAAATTTCATCAATTAAATCTCCTGCTTTGGACCACCTAACGCCACCACCAACCACCAGAATTGGCTTACTTGCATTATTAATAATGTCCATTGCTTTTTTTATTTGAGCTATGTCGGGCTTTGGTCGATATGGCGGAACAGAAGAGACGCTCTCGTCGATAGACGTAGGTATATTCTCATCAAATGATTCTTGATCTACTTGACCCTCATTGCCTTTAAATTGCAGATGAACTGGTCCTGGCGACCCCGATACAGCAACTCTGAATGCTTGGTTTAGCATGTCAGGGAATCTATTTGCGCTATCAACCGTTGCATTAAACTTTGTAACTGGCTCAAATGCTGGTATGTCGTCAACCTCTTGATATGCTTTTCTGAATTTTGTTGCTTGATCACGTCCTCCAGTTAGAGCAATAACTGGTGACTTGGCAAGCCAGGCATCCCTGAGTCCGGCCGCAAGATTTAAAGCGCCAATTATCTGTGCCGCACATACACCAGGTCGGCCAGATGCACGGGCATATCCATCTGCCATGTAGGCAGCTGAAGCTTCCCCATGAGCATGAATTCTTCGGATATTTGATATTGTCTCTAACTCAGCCATTGTCGTCCTGAGGACTGCCGGAACATGAAATATATCTGTTACCCCATAATCATGGAGCATTTTAGCCAATACCTTAGCACCTGTTAATTCATTACTCATTTCACACCTCTAAGTTACTTAATAGCAATTGGGTTTATTGGGGTACCTACCGCTCCTGTAATTGGAATAGATGGAGCAACTAGTAAGAATTCATATATATTGTCTTCGAGACAGTCTTCTGCGAGTTCCTTTAGATAAAACATTTCTCCCATAGTCATACCTTGAATTGGTATTGTTATCCAATGCCATGGTTGATTTATCCCATCTTCACTTTGATTAGGCCTCACCTCACATCCCCATGTATCAGATGCAAGAGCCGCAAGCTCGGTTCTTTGAACCCAATCTATAGTATCAAAGCCCATACCTGGCGCATCACCGCCAGGGAAACCATCCCATGATTCTCTTTTTAAACAATCCTCCATTTGACCTGTTCTCACAATTACAAAGTCACCTTTTTGGACAGATACACCTTGCTTCTCTGCAGTAAGATCGAGGTCATCACATGTTATTGCATAACCATCATCCAGTCTGTCCACGCCAAGAGCTCTAGCGACATCTAATAGGATTCCTCTGCCAACCATTTTGTCTCTTGTTTTTTCAATGCCACACTTCTGTGCTCCTGCAGAGGTAACCTCCCTGCAATCATAACCATTCCACATTTTGTCTTCATAGAAAACATGTCCGAGCCCATCCCAATGTGTGCATCCGTGCGTTGGTAAGAAAACTGTGTCATCTGCTGCCCTAATACCTCTCTGGTCGAGCACACCAGAATAAGCATCCGTTCCGGTTCTTAACATTGAATGAATTGGGTTTGTTCTACCCATTGCAGGATATTTAGTTTTAGCGCCTTGGGGACCTTTGTAGTCAAAATTCAAAGCTAGCGATATTACTTTTCCCTTTTTAACAAGCTTTGCTGCATTAATAATCTCATCAGTCCCAACATAGTTGAGTGTACCTATCTCATCGTCGGGGCCCCACTTCCCCCAATTTTTATATTTTTCAGCGGCTTCTGCAATGTCTGCTCTAGTTATTTTTTTTTCTTGCATGAATTTCTCCCTATCTATTAATTTGATATTATCGAGGATAACCAGTCAGCAGTCTGGGTGCGGTATTTGTAAATCCTATTGTTTGCTACGTGCGAACCATCCTCTATGTAATTATATACCACGTCCCCATTGACTGCTTCAGCAAGTAATTTAGACTCCTCTGGTGGAACAACTCTGTCTAAGCCGCCCCCAACAATGTATAGAGGGCATTTTATATTTTTAGCGCATCCAGACAAATCCATTCTGCTAGCAAATTCCTTCGCTTCATCCTCAGAGTGACATTTACTTCTGTGAATAAATGCTTCTTTTGTGAGCCCTGGTATTCGGTCAAATATATTACTCCAGGCAAATGGTCCCGTCAGGGAGATACATGCCTTTAGCCTATCATCATAAGACGCAGCTCTTGGCGCATAATAACCACCAAGACTAACACCCCAAATAGCAACCCTTTCAGAACTTAAGTCATCTCTTTTTTCGATAAAATCTATGACTGCAGAAACCGGTTCTTCATACTCCGGACATATAGGCGCCAAATACTCTGACTCACCTTGACCAGGTCCGTCAAATGCTAGCGTTGCAATACCTCTATCAAGAAATACTCTCTCGTTTGTTTCCATCTCCTCTTTAGCTGAGTCTAAACCCATGCACATAATGACAACTGGCGGGTTATCAATATTTTTTGGCTTTCTGAGATTGCCATACATCGTGAGATTATTCCAATTTATTTCAATTCTTTCACCAATAGGATCTGCAAGTTCCATAGATTTTTTGTGGTATTCAACTGCAAATGTGTGTGTTTGCTTCATTTGTGCAGGATCTTGAACAAATAGAAATTTTCCAAAATGACAACAAACGGCAGCTGTATTGTAATGTTCAGCCGCACTTAAATTATAACCATTAATTCGCGCCTTATCTCCAAGCGCCCCATGAATGTGCCCTTTCATTTCCCATTGATTGCACCATTCATCCCATTTACTAATCGATGCAGATACATCATTAAAATCTGATAGTGGAACACCATTAGAGACAAATCGATATGACCAGTGGGATACGGCTGTAAGTAGTTTTTCGTCTTTATTTTGCATAGGATCAACCTCATATTTTAAAATAAAAATTCTAAAATAATTTTATTTTTACTGTATATTAAATATAAGGACAATGGGAAAAAATGTATAAAATAATTGTTGGTGGAAAAATACATCAAAGTGGAATTAATCTCTTAGAGAAAGTAAATAACTTTGAAGTTATTATTTTGCCTGATGCAAGCCAAGAAACACTTGAAAATAATATCTCCGATGCAGATGGGGTCTTATTGCGATTACAGTCTTTCACAAAGTTAATGATCGATAATTCACCAAATCTAAAAATATTGTCAAGGAATGGAGTTGGTTATGATCGAATCGATATTCCTGAATTGACGAATAGGAAAATTCCCCTCACGATTGTTGGCGATGTCAATTCAGGCAGCGTAGCAGAGCATACCATTATGTTTATTCTTGATTTATTGAAAAATAGTAAAAGACATGATGCAATGGTCCGAGGGGACAAATGGAAAGATAGAGATCTGCTAATATCAAATGATTTTTCCGGGAAGAAAATACTAATAGTTGGCTTTGGTAAAATCGGGCAAAAAGTTGCAAAAATTGCGCGTGCTTTTAATGCGCAAATTAATATTTATGATCCATATATAGATAATCAAAAAAAGTTTCCAGACGATTATAATTTTTTTGTTGAATTAGATACAGCTATTAAGGACTCAGAAATAATCACGTTACATGCGCCAGGGATGGGTAAACATATCATAGGGAAAGATGAGATAGAGTTAATGCAAGAAAATACGATTCTAATAAATACATCGCGCGGTTCCCATATCGACCTGGATGCTCTTTTGGAAGGACTGCAATCGGGCAAACTTAGAAGTGCAGGTCTTGATGTTTTCCCTGAAGAGCCACCTGACATCTCTGACCATAAAGTATTTAGTCATGAAAAAGTTTTATTTTCACCACACATAGCCGGTTTAAACAACGACTGCGCTGCAAGGATGTCCGTAAATTCTGCTCAAAATATAATTGATTATTTTAATGGAAAATTGAGTCCTGAATTTGTTGTAAATAAAGAAATCTTATGATCTTCAACAATGGCTCTTAGCCGTTTCTTAGGTGAGGATAAACTTGTGATAGCAATGATCCTTCACAATAAGTCTTTTCATAAGTTGCAGAAGATTGAATTAGTTTTAACCATTCAATTACTTTAGTGTTTGAGGCCCATAAATCTGAGCGACCAAGATCTTGCATACGGACTATTACTGGCATAATACATATGTCTGCATACGATATTGCCTTCCCAAGGAGGAAAGGACCACCACTCTCTCCTAACCAAACTTCCATACGATTGCAAGTTGCGTCTATTTTTGCTGTTGAGTCATTCATATCTTTTTCAGAAAAGCCGGTCCTACCCATCTTCAAAAGAAAATCTTTTCTCAATGGCTTTGACTCTGCAAGGGCAATAAACTCTTTTACTGATAAATCCTGAAAGTGTGGTAAAAATGCCATATTGTAAGATGGTATCCTAACAGATGGCCCCGCAACCTCATCAAAATATCTTATCATAGCTCTCATTTTTGCTGCGTTTTCAGGCTCAGGCGGACGAAGAGGATTATGATTTATATTAATATCTTCAAGATATTCAATTATTACCGAACTATCTAGTACTATTTTGCCGTCATGGACTAATGCTGGCACAACTCCATTCGGATTTATTGACAGATATTCAGGCTTTAGTTGATCACCGGAGAATAAGTCCAGGATTTCCATACTATACCCTATATTCTTATAGTGAAGAGTGTAGCGCACACGTTGACTGCAAGTTGATTGCAGTGCGTTGTATAATTTAAAATTTCCAAGTTTCATCTACTTTTTATCATAAAGGTCCAAACCGTACATGTAGTTTGCTGCCTTCAAGAATAAAGTTCTATTTACTCCATCAGAATGCAACCATCCTGCTGCATCTCTTAAAAGTTTTGATACTCCAAACTCTTTCATGTAGCCATGCCCACCATGCACTTCCATAGTCCAAGTTGCAATTTTCCACACAGCTTGGCTTGCCATCGCCTTTGGAAGAGCACCCAATGTCCAATCCCATCCTTGTTCTTGATTATCAGCTAAGTAGCAGGCTCGGTGTGTGTATGATCTTGCGGCATCAAGCAGCATTCTCATTTCGCCTAACTGAGCTCGAATACCATCGTGCTCAATTAATGGCCTACCACCTTGCACTCTTATTTTTGCCCATTGCTCAGCTTTTTCGTAGAGGGCAACACCAACACCTAGACAGCTTGATGCTGCGAATGAGTTACTTGATGGAAAGAACTTTTGAAGTAATTGAAAACCTTTCCCAACCTCTCCAACTATATTTTCATCTGGAATAAAACAATCTTGGAAGATTAACTCGGCATTGTTTGCAAGACTTTCGCCTAGCTTGTCGTGTACACGACCAATTGTAAAACCTTCACGTCCTCTCTCTAAAAGGAAGCAGGTGGTCCCTTCAAGCATTGGCTTACCCTTCTCCGTTTGAACAAATAAAAGGTAATGGCTTGCTCTATTTCCATTTGATATGAAGTGTTTCATACCATTTATGACATACCCCCCATCAACTTTTTCAGCGGATGTTCTAAAAGGAGTCGGATACGGTAAAAAATAGTTTGAAGCATTATCAGGCTCTGTTATACCAATTGCCAAAACCGCTTCAGGGTCTTTTGAGTATGGAATTAATGTCCTCTCAGCTTGTTCTTCATTTAGAGCCTTTTCCATTATGGTAGCAAGTTTCATTGTTTGAGCCATCACGACGGACACACCGACGTCTCCAACCGCTAACTCCTCTACAACCATTGCAGTCGTTAGTGAATCTAGACTTAACCCACCGTATTTTTCAGATAGTGTCATTGTTCGAAGGCCAAGTTTATCTGCCTCCTTTACTATTTCTCCACAATATCTCTCTTCAGGAGTTGCTTTTCCATCAAGATCGACTGCCACAGGTTTGACCACGTCATCAACGAATTTCTTAACTGTTTCTAATATTGCTTTTTGTTCTTCTGTCTGAATAAACATTTCATGCATTGGTTGTCTTCCCTTAAAATGAGTTTTTTAACATTATATATATAGTAATTTCTTTCGCAGAAAACAAACGAAAAATAAATTTGACATAAAGTTAAAAGCTGATATTGGTTTTAACTTGGGATATCATAAAAAATAAAGAATATTTCTATATGGAGGTGTTTAAATGCGCAATAAATATCACATATCAAGAAGAAGTTTTTTAGCTGGCACATCTGCTACCGCAATCGGCCTCACCTTTTTGCCATTTAGCCTTAGAGCCAAGGACCAAGATCAACTTAATTTTTATAATTGGGATGATTACATTGGAGAAGATACATTATCGGACTTTGCGAGTGCGGTGGGGGTTAAAACAAACATTGATTTCTTTGCTGATAATGATGAATTATTTTCAAAACTAAGGGAAGGTAATCCCGGATATGACATCATTGTTCCTTCAGATATTTATGTAGAAAAAATGGTAAAAGCAGGGATGCTGGATAGGATCGATCAAGATAAGATATCAAATATGGGAAATATTGATAAAAATTTTTTGAATCCGATATTTGACCCTAATAGAGAATATTCCATACCATACATGTGGGGCACAATCGGCATAGGGTTCAATAAAAAACAAGTAAGCAAAACTCCAGACTCTTGGTCATACATTTACGATTCTGAAATATACTCTGGAAATATTTCTCTTTTATCGGAAGCTACAGACGTTATCGCCTGCGCACTGAAGTATTTAGGCTATTCTGCAAATACCAAAAGTACAAGAGAATATAAAGAGGCTGAAGAGTTATTAATTACTCAAAAGAAGCATATCAAAGTTTTTGCTGAAGATAATGGCCAAGATTTACTTGCCTCTGGCGACGTTATCATGGCCCAAGAATATAACGGAGACATCGCACAGATAATGCTCGAGGATGACAATATCAGCTACATCGTCCCCAAAGAGGGTAGTATAATTTGGGAGGATTGCCTTTGCATACCCAAAAATGCCCCTCATAAGGAGAATGCTCACAAATTCATTGATTTTATTCTGCGTGCCGATATTGGAGCGGAGCTTGCTGACTATATTCAATATGCAACTCCAAATAAAGCTGCAAAAGATCTAATGGATGATGAATATAAATCAAACCCAGCCATATTTCCAGCTGATGGAACAGTAAAATTATGCGAAAATATGCTATACCAAGGAGAAGAAGTAAGTAGGATGATCCAAGACACTTGGACCCGTATACTTGCCTCGTGAGTTAATCATGACTGCATTTGAAAGACATAATGATGGCTAGGTGGGCTGTGAGGAGCAAATTTTTCCTCCTCCTACTTTTACCTGGCCTGACATGGCTTTTTCTCTTCTTTTTAATTCCATTGTTTATTGTTTTTTCGATGAGCTATGGTCAGAAAGTAGATATCATTGATATAGACTATAGCTGGAGCTTTATAAATTACGCGCGTGCAACCGATGGCGTTTACTTTATTACGCTATTTAAATCTGTAATTATTAGTCTCATAACAACTTTTCTTTGCTTGCTAATCGCAATACCCGTTGCTTTTTATATTAGTTTTTCTTCAGTAAGAGTAAAATCAATTTTGCTAGTTTCTATATTGCTTCCACTTTGGACTAATTTACTAATTAGGACATACTCGCTAATTGCGTTACTAAGAACAAAAGGACACATTAATAATGCGCTCGAGAACTTGTGGGAGTCTGCCAATTACCTCCTGAGTTTCTTTCGTTTGGCTAACCATAATTTTATTGGCGAAAGTTTTACACCTCTAAGTTTGATGCATAACAATTTTTCTGTAATCTTCGGATTAATCTACATCTACGTGCCTTTTATGATAATTCCAATTTATCTAGTATTAGAGAAGATCGATAGAAATATTCTTGAAGCCAGTTATGATCTCGGAGCAAATCATAAAATAACTTTTTTCAAAATAATCATGCCAAATATTAGCGTTGGAATAACTTCTGGTATAATCTTGGTATTCATACCCTGCCTTGGCTCGTTTATCATACCGGAATTATTAGGTGGCGCAGACTCACAAATGATTGGAAATATAATTGAGAGACAGTTTAAATCTGCAAATGACTGGCCTTTTGGATCAGCGCTATCATTTATTTTGATTTATATAACAATAATAATCCTGGGGGTAAGATACGTTTATTCAAAACTTTACTCACGCCTTTATCAGAGAGGTGTTTCATGAAGAAGAGAGTACAACATTACACACCAGTCAATTACGCCAAAAATAATACCCTGAAAATAATAACATTTATATTCCTCGTAATTTTATATCTACCTATAATTAATTTAATTATGTTCAGCTTTAATGACTCAAAACGAAACATTGTGTGGCGAGGATTTACCAGCAAGTACTATGAAAAATTGTTCGAAAATGAGATGCTTTTTCTTGCTTTTTCAAATTCTATGACAATTGCAATAACCTCAACAATAATTTCAACCTTTTTAGGTATAACAACTGCAATTGCACTCTGGAAATTCAATTTTTATTTAAAAAAATATTATGATGTTGCGTTACTATTTCCCATCATAATCCCAGAAATTTGTATGGGTATATCTATGTTAGTTTTCTTCAATTATATTAACTGGCCAAATTTCCAATTATGGCCATTTACTTTATCGAGCATTATCATTGCACATGTCTCCTTCATTTTTCCATTTGTTGCAATTATAATCAGAGCAAGACTCTCAATGTTGAATAATGAAATTTTAGAGGCAGGCCAGGATCTTGGTGCGAGCAAATATCAAGTAATTAGAAAAATAATAATTCCGTTTATGAGTCCTGCGCTTGTCGCCTCTGCTCTTCTTGCTTTTACACTATCACTTGATGATTTTGTAGTTACCTTTTTTACATCCGGCCCAAATAGCGTAACACTCCCGGTTAAAATTTACTCTATGGTCAGATTTGGAATTAGCCCTGAAATAAATGCTATATCAACATTACTGATTTTAATAATTATAATTTGCACTTATTTTGCAATTAGATTTCTATCCAAAAGTAATAGAGAGTTCATGAAATGACAGAGAAAAAGACTACCATTGAACTAAAAAAATTAAATAAGAAGTTCGGGGATATTATTGCCGTTAACGATGTGTCATTAAAGATCTCTGAAAATGATTTTTTTACCATATTGGGTCCATCTGGTTGTGGAAAATCAACTATCTTAAGATTAATTGCTGGTCTTGAAGTTCAAGATAGTGGAGCTGTTATAATAAATAATAAGGACTCAAGTTTTGTCCAAGCAAACGAGAGACCGGTTAATATGGTCTTTCAGTCATACGCTCTCTTCCCACATCTTAGTGTGCGAGATAATATTGAATTTGGCCTAAAATTAAAAAAAATAAGCAATATAGATATAAAAATAAGAGTTGAAGAAATACTCGAACTTGTAAAAATGAATGGTTATGATTTCAAGCTGCCATCAGAACTTTCGGGCGGCCAAAAACAAAGAGTTGCCCTTGCAAGAGCAATTGTTAATAAACCGAAAATTGTACTTTTAGACGAACCACTCTCAGCATTGGATGCAAATTTGAGAATGGAAATGCAACAAGAGCTCGTTAATATTCAACGTAATCTGAAAATGACTTTTATGCTTGTGACCCATGATCAAGATGAAGCGCTCTCAATATCATCAAAAATTGCAATCATGGAAAATGGAAAAATTATTGAGACAAATACTGCAACAAATATGTATGAATACCCATCAAAAAAATTCAGTGCAGAGTTCCTCGGACGAATAAATATAATAGAAGGTGCTTCATCTTTAATTGATAATAGAATGCTTTTTAATAGTGACACATTTGGAAAAATTAATCTCGAACGAGATATTAAATTACCGAAAGATGGTGTGCTTGGAATTAGACCTGAAAAAATAATCATTGAGACCGGACTTAATAAACATAAGAATAGAGTAAGCATGAACGGCACAATTACCAATTGGACCTATTATGGTGATGTGAGCTACATTACGATTGAGCTGAAGAATAAATCAAAAGTTTATATCAATGTTCAAAACATCCATAGAAACTCTCTACAAGAGCTGAATATAGGTAAAAAACTGTTCGCTTCGTTCGATATTAATGATCTTATAATTTTGGAAAAGTAATACTTTCCTATAATAAAAATTTTGCTATAGTATTTAAATTCAAAACAAGATTAGGAATTGGAAAATGTCGATATTTGATACTGAAAAGGTAATTGCAATTGAAGAACATTACATAGATCCGAATGTTACAAAACTCCAAGAAGAGAGTACTAAGAATACTAAAATAAGAAATCCGAAAATGGTGGCCAGAATGGAAGATTTTGGTGGTGAAAGAATCGAAGAAATGGATGCGGCAGGCATTGATGTCCAAGTACTTTCTATTGCGCCTCCAGGCATTCATAATTTACCTGCTGATGTTGCAGTTGATGCAGCCAAAATGACAAATGATTACTTAGCGAACAAAATATCAGAAAACCCAAAAAGATTCAGAGCTTTTGCTTCATTGCCAATGCAAAACCCAGAAGCGGCAGCGGAAGAGCTTGAGAGATCCGTAAAAGATCTAAACTTTGTTGGTGGCATGATCCATGGCCTCACTAATTCAAAATTTGATGATGGAAAGGAGTCTTGGCCAGTATACGAAACTGCTGCAAAACTTGATGTACCGATATATTTACACCCGGGTATGCCTCATCATGAAGTAAGAAAGACCTATTATCAGGACTACACAGAAGAGTTTGCTTTGTTCCAGCAAGCTGCATGGGGATATACTGTAGAAACAGCAACAATGGCGATTAGACTTGTTCTTTCAAGAGTATTCGAGAAAATACCAAATCTTAAAATTATTTTAGGTCATCTTGGTGAGACCTTACCTTTCTTGTTATGGAGAGTTAATCATAACTTAAAAAGACCAGGTAATGCCCCAATAGAATTTAGAGAGGTTTTTTGCAATAATTTTTATGTTACGACAAGTGGTAATTTCTCTGATCCAGCATTATTGTGCTGCATGCAAGAAATGGGAGTAGATAGGATATTATTTGCTATAGATTGGCCCTTTATAGACAATAAACTTGGTGCAGATTGGTTTGAAAATATCTCAATATCAAAAGAGGATAAAGTTAAGATATTGAACGGTAATGCTTCACGTATATTTAAGTTATAATCTTGGATATAAACAAAAATTAAAGCTCTGGGACATCTAGGCCTATTCCTACAACCTCGTCTTCAATTGGTACCCTAAATGCATCATTAAATAAATTTAGGGAGACCATAACCGTTGCTGTCAGGGCAATCTCAACCATTTGCTTTGGTGTGTAGTGATTTTTAAAATTATCAGCCACTTTATTTGGAATATTTGATGCATCAATCATCATATGGTCCACGAAACTTAGAGCTGCCTTTTCTGGTTCTGAAAAAGCTTCGTGGTTGTCTGAGTCCTGAATATTCTTAATTTTATCCTCTTCAACACCCATTTTTCTTAAGTGCTCTATTTGATGAGTCGAACAATAAAAACAAGTATTTCGTGTGGCGACTTTGTATCTAATTAGCGCTTTAAAAGGTTTAGGAAGTTCACCCAGCTCCCATGTTGATTGCCAGTAATTTCGAGATGCCATGCCAAAATCGTCAGAATGAGCCATTGCCCTTGCGCTATTATTAATCCTCGAACTTCCTTTTGCCTCATTTAGGTCTTTGATCAGTGACATAAATTGTGAGCTGAACTCATCATTGGATAATAATGGAACAATTGTATTTGCATTCAAATTTTTATCAAGTTGACTTTTCATCTCTTTCTCCCAATTAAACTGCGCTTGGCATTCGAAGATACTCACTTCCATCCAGTTTCACAATTATAGAGACAGGCTTATCTAATTTCAATGCCTTCTTGATCCCATGAACTAATTCTGGAACAGAATGAGCTTCTATGGCATCTATTCCAAAACTCTCAACAATTTTTTTGTAATCAATTTTTTCAAAGCTAGTTGACTCAGTATTATATCCTTTTTTTAGCTGCTTAGATTTTACTTGTGTCAAGCCATTATCAACCATTATTACTTGTATCATTGCAATATCTAATCGCTTCCATGTAGCAAGCTCCCCTGCATACATTAGGAAACCGCCATCGCCCACAAATGAAATGACAGGCGCTTTTGGTAGTGCCATTTTAGCTCCCATTGCAGCGCCCAGGGAGAAGCCCATCGGAGAAAGACCATTTGAAACAAAATATTTCAAAGGTAAGTTCGTCAGCCATGCTTGGGATGCAAGTGATTTATGAGCCCCCGCATCTGCAGCTATTATGGTTTCCTCGGGGACAACCTTCCTGATCTCTTTATATACTGCTTGTGGCGCTATGCCGCTTGACTCTCTATATTCTGAACTTATGCCTAACTCAAAATTATGAATCCTATCAAAGCAGTCCCTCGCTTTTTTTAACCAACCTAAATCTGTCCCCCTTTCCCCTAACAGATTTTGAAGTGAGTTTAAAGTCTCGGCCATATTACCTTTTAACCCAACACTCACAGGTTGAAATGTTCTGTCATTCACATCAGCGTCGTCGATGGATATAATTGGTACTTTTGATTTGTATGGTCTAATAATATCCCAACCATCTAAACCAACCGTGATAATTAAATCAGCCTCTTTCAACATCTCATCGATAGGAGTCCCAAACCAACCATACATACCTAAATAAAGCGCATCATTGCATGGAATATTACCAACTGCCTGAAGGGTTACGCAAGCTGGTGCATTAATTTTATGTATAAACGAAAGTAATTCATCTGATATTTTCGATGCAACAGAACCAACCCCAGCAACAACAATCGGCTTTTTGGACGCAGTAATCAAATCATTAGCTTTATCTAATGATTTTTTGTCTATGGTTCTTGATTTATTGGTACTCGTTATTATTCCATCAATTTCAGAGTCATCTATGTCAATCTCTGCTATGGCCTGCACCGGCGAGATTGGGAGATAGACAGCTCCGGGTCGTGGATCTATCGCTACATTATATGCCCTGTCTAAAAGTGTGGTTACATTAGCTGATGTTATCTCTTCAGACAGTTTTGTAATCAGCCCACCAAATGCTACCAATGGAACCTCCTGATGGGGATTTTTTGATAAAAGTTCAGGGTCTATTATTGCAGAGAAAACAATTATTGGACGACGGTCAAGGTGAGCTGATGCTATACCCGACGCAAGATTTGTTATACCTGGTCCTTTAGTTACAATTACAACACCTGGCACACCTGTAATTTCACCATATGTTGAAGCCATATAAGCTGCTGTATTCTCATGATGGGTCAAAACATACTTTATGCCCTGATCAGAGAATGCGTTGATTAAATTAATTGTATCACTACCAGGTGTCCCGAATACCTGCTTCACGCCTCTTTTCTTTAGATATTTCGCAATAAAATCACAAATATACATCATTTCTCCTCTATTAGTTTACCGATTGGGGCTCCATTATCTGAATATATATAGAGGGCATCACCTACTTGTGCAGCGTCTTCAATCCCGGCTGTCACATAAATACCCAATGCTGTCTTTATATTTGCAATCTTTCTTGGCTTCCAATCCTTTTGTCCCAACATATGCCGAATTACAGAAATTTCTTCTACTTTTCCTTCATTAATGCTTATCGCGTCGAATTCAGTATTACCACACTCTGAACAAAAATATTTTTTTGGGAATGTAAATTTATTACAATTACTACATTTTTGAACAAATAATTTTTCCATTTATATTGCCTCTAATATTGTTGCCGCAACGGTTCCACCATGCCTATATAAAGTCATTCCATAACCAGTAGCAATTCCAAAATTTACATTATTTAACTGTCTCTCACCAGCCCTATTTTGTAACTGTAAAACAACTTCACCAATTCCATTCAATCCTCCGGCCATTCCGCCTGGTTGACCTGCTGAGAGCATACCACCCCAAGTATTAACCGCTTGAGTCTGCTGTTCCATGCCCTCAAGATAGTCCCTAAATTTTTCATTTTTTATTATTCCAAGGTCATTCAACTGAGCGAGTACAATTGCTGGATAGTCATCATAAATACTCAGCACGCCAATATCAACTGGTGCTAATTTTGCTGATCCAAAAAGCTTATCTTTAAAAGTTGAAATGCCTGTTGCTGTTCCATCACCCTCTTGATTTTCATAATTAAAACTTTGTTCAAATGCTCTGATTCTGACCTGCCTTTCAAGTCTTTCGTTTTCGTTTCTCGAGATTATTATTGCGTAAGCACCAGCAACAACAGGTACACAGTCATACCTACAAAGGGGGTCAGCGACTAAGGGAGCATTGTTATATTCTTCTTCAGTTAATTCTTTTTTATAAACAGCATATGGATTTTTTGATGCCCAATTACGCTGAGATATCAAGAGATTCGCATAATCACTTTTTTTTAAATCATACTTTTTCATTTGCCTTGAGGTAACCAATGAATAAACTCCATTTGGGCCACCGTGTCCAAGAGGTGCAAGATGATCTCTTGTAGCGCTGTTGTATGAATTAGCGATTTTTGCATATCCTGAAAGTCCAGTTGCATCTCCTGCAAGGATCAATATATTATTTGCATCCCCGGTTTTAATCGCACGCGAGGCATGTCCTAACATATTCATTGCAGAAGAGCCACCATTTGTGTCTTGGAGTAACCAGTTTAAACTTAAGCCAAATCGCCACGCTATATCAATTGCGGAGTCCGGCGTAATAGAAAATGATGCAATAGCGAGGCCGTCTATTTCTTTATGCTTCAGATTTGCATCCTGTAAAGCATCCAATACGGCATCTTTCATGAGGTTTTGTACAGTTTGCTCGTCATTTGGATGTCTTGTGTAAATAGACTGTCCGACACCAATAATTTTAGGATCAAACATTGACTCTTAATTTACTAGATATATTGGAATTTCAGAATGTAGCATGAGGTGCCGAGTGGCACCGCCAAATATAATTTCTCTCAGACGACTTTGAGTGTAAGCGCCCTTTACAATAAGATCAGCGTCAACAGATTCACTAAAATCAAGTATGGCATCACCTATCTTTTTTTCATCACCTGATATTGTTACTGGCTTAGCGTCTATTCCATGAGAAGCTAAGAGTTCAGAAACCTGTTCGCCGCTGGGGCCGTCAGTTATAACCTTTTCCACAGTCAAAATTGTGACATTATTTGCTTTCTTCAGTATTGGTAAAGCAGCAAAAACGGCTCTTGAACTTTCGGTTGTACAATTCCAAGAAATTACAACTTCTCTACCAATATCAATCTGCTTATTCATTGGGATCAGCATTACTGGTCTACCACCATCGAATAGTATTGTTTGAATCGAACTTAGGCTCGCACTTTGAAGCTCTTGATAGGGTCTCGAGATAATTACCACATTATACACCCTGGAGAGATCTCCCAAATATTTCTGATTCTCAAGCTCCTCAGATAACCACTTATATTTTAAATCACTCAAATCACTATCACTCTTTTTCAAGGTATTTATATGATCTATAAACTTCTCTTTATATTTTATCGCCTCTTCCTTGTTTTCGTCGTGATGCAAGGAATCAAAGACTATTGAACCTTCCTGTGCAATAAAGCTATCTATTCTCTGATGAATGGCAACGCCACTAACGCTAGAATTGTATTTCTTGGCAAGAGAAACTGCACAATCTACTAGGTGGGGTATTGTCTCAATATATTCAAATGGTAATAATATATTTCTCATCTTAGTTTTTTATACTTTACAGTCCTTTCATTAGATCATTTACATCAATTGGCAGTTCAAGTTCTTTTCCAGTCTTTGATGATAAATCCATTGCCATAGTTAAGACTAGATTTCGATGGCCTTCTTCCGCAGTCGCATGCGGCGTATCTTTGCCAAGGTATATTCTACTGAACCAAGAATTTGTTTCCTCTCTCATTGGACCCCACAGATCACCATTATAAATGTCACCAGGCGGAAAGCTTGTAAGAAAGTCCACATTTCTGGTAGCCTCTATTTGCAATCCTTCCGGCCTGTATGCCGGTCCCTGATTGAATTCAGTTGCCAAGATTACATCTCTATGGGTGTCCTCAATATCAATAACCCCCTTTGTGCCAACAACACCAATTTCGAGTCCATAAACAGCTCCAGGCCAAACTTTTGGCAGCGCCCAACAAATATTCATACTAAAAATT
This sequence comes from uncultured OCS116 cluster bacterium, assembly GCA_902613795.1. GTDB lineage: Bacteria > Pseudomonadota > Alphaproteobacteria > Rhizobiales > TMED25 > TMED25. The sequence continues at coordinate 90,178 of CACMIP010000004.1, read as the reverse complement.
GTGCCATCTTCCATAGTAAAAACACCGAATGTTGCATCTTTGGTTCCGAGCTCAGCCATGATTTTTTCTGTTGATCGTGCAAAAATTGAGACAGGCTTGGCTTGATCACCAAGCATCCATAAAGCCATATCTAAGCTATGAGTGCCAGAGACAACCATCGGTGTTAAATGTCTTCTATCTTGTGATAATCTTACTTCCCCAGTTGGAGCCATTTTATTCATAAATGCCCTGACCACAACAGCAGTTGCCTCACCTATTTGCCCATTATTTATTCTTTCTTTTACAGCAAGGAAGCGCCTTCTAAATCTTTGTGTATAGCCAACAACTGCATCAACTCCTGCTTCTTGGATTGCATTCAAAACTTTTAGAGACTCAACAGCGTCTGTCGCTAGCGGCTTTTCAATTAGCATAGGAAGCTTTCTTTCAACAGCTGAAAGTATTGGCTCAACATGGCTCCAAGTTGATGTGGCAATAATTACTGCATCAACCTCTGGTCTCTCAATTAACTCTCTAAAATTTGTTGTAAAGAAATCTGCTTTTATATCTTCTTTTAACTTTAATCCCAAGTCTTCATTGATATCGGAAAGTCCAATCCATCCAATCCCAGGGTATTCTTTGGCGAGAGTTGAACGCATCCTACCAACAACACCACAGCCAACAACTGCTAGACCTAGTTTCTTATCAACTGCCATATTCATACCCCTGTTTTATGACTTTATTCTACTCAAAAATCTTAATTATTCAATTCATTTAAATCTATTAGGAGCTAGAATCTCTTGTTTTCTTCTTATATTTCTCGTAGAGGTCTGGTCTGTTCTTTTCTGTAGCAAGAAGGGACTGGCTAAATCTCCATTTACTTATTGCCCCATGATCTCCCGACAAAAGTACATCGGGTATTTTCATTCCACCATACTCTCTTGGTAATGTGTATTGCGGATATTCTAATAGCCCATCCTCATAGCTCTCGTTCTCTGTTGAGGCTTTTGAACTCAACACGCCGTCTAATAATCTTACACAAGAGTCAATTATATTGATCGCTGCAATATCTCCATTTGTGAGAATATAATCACCGATTGATAGCTCCAGTGCTCCAGTTGACTCAATTATTCTTTGGTCAATTCCCTCAAATCTTCCGCACAGAAATATCAGACCTTCATTTTTTACCAAATCTTTTGTTATTTTTTGATCATATTTAATACCTCTTGCCGCCGGCACAATTAATGGCCTTGTATCACCATTTTTTCGTATATTATTAATGATTGGAAGCACGATATCTGCTCTCATAATCATACCCGGTCCACCACCTGCTGGAGAGCCGTCGATCTTTACTTTCTTATTATTTTGCCTCTTTTCTAGAGGAATTATTTCAAGACTCCATTTTCCTTCAGCTAGGGACTTGCCAATATTACTATACTGAAGTGGCCCGGGGAATAACTCAGGCGTTGTTGTGATTATAGATATTTTCCATGTAACGTTACTCATCTCAGGTCAGTTCTACCCTATCTTAACCAGTATGATTTCTATCAACAAAATACACTTTTATTGCTCTGATTGATATAGATAATTAATGTGTTTATGGGATAGGTATAATTATTTTTCTTTGTCTTCGGTGGGTGCTTCTTCGGCAGGTGCTTCTACCGGTGCTTCTTCAGCTGGCACTTCTGCCTGAGCTTCTTCAGCGGGTGCTTCTTCCGCGGTGCTTCTTCAGCTGGCACTTCTGCCTGAGCTTCTTCAGCGGGTGCTTCTTCAGCTGTTGCTTCTTCTTTATCTTTCTTTGGAATTGCTTTTTTTGGATTATTTCTTGGTGGACGTTTTGCAATATCTTCTGCGTCTAAAAATCTTAAAACTCTATCGGTGGGCTTCGCTCCAACGCCAAGCCAATATTTTATTCTATCAACTTGTAGGGTGACTCTTTCATTACTTTCTTTTGAGAGTAGGGGATTATATGTTCCAAGCTTTTCTATAAACCTACCGTCCCTTGGGTTTCTGACATCCGTAACTACTATCCTATAGTATGGACGCTTCTTTGAACCACCTCTTGCTAACCTAATTTTTAATGCCATCACAATTCCTTCATTTTAAAAAAATTCCACCTATACATAACCATAATCACTTTTTTCGTCCAGTTATATTTAATAAATTTGATAATTTATTTTGGGAACTAGGTAATCCAGGTAATCCAGGTAATTTTGATCCCGCAGAACCGTTTTGCAAATCAGATAGCATTTTTTCACTTAATTTACTATCATTTAATTTATCTATCTCAGACTTATCTATGTCTTGTACTCCGAGATCTTGATCTAACATACCTTTTTTGCCGAATTTTTTCATCATATCAGATGTCTGCCTGTATAGCTTAATCAGTTTATTAATTTCAGAGACCTCTGTGCCAGATCCCATCGCAATCCTTCTTTTTCTTGATGCGTTTAATATTTTTGGATTTCGTTTTTCTTTTGGAGTCATTGATGAGATTATCGCGATCTGTCTGTTAATTATTTGATCGTTAATATTTGACTCAGCCATCTGCTTCTTCACTTTATTTATCCCTGGGAGCATTCCAAGAATTCCTGAGATTCCTCCCATCTTTGACATCTGCTTGAGTTGTTGTGCCATATCCTCAAGATCAAATAGGCCTTTCGATATCTTTTTGGCGATCTTATTTGCTTTATCAGCATCAATTGTTTCCTTTGCTTTCTCTACAAGCGAGACAACGTCGCCCATTCCCAATATTCTATTTGAAACTCTATCTGGGTAGAACTCCTCCAGATTTTCAATCTTTTCTCCAATACCCGCAAATAATATTGGCTTTCCGGTCACATGCCTCATTGATAAGGCAGCCCCGCCTCTTGCATCACCATCGAGCCTTGTCAGAATTACTCCAGTCAAAGGTATTTTTTTTGAAAATGTATCTGCAACATTTACAGCGTCTTGTCCAGTTAGAGAATCTGCAACAAGGATAACGTTGTGAGCCTCCGCAATTTTGTTTACACTTTGCAGTTCATCCATCAATTCATCATCAACATTCATCCGCCCGGCTGTATCGAGAATAAGTACATCAAAACCTCCCAGTTTTGCCTCTTTGCAAGCTCTTTTTGTGATTTCGGTTGGTTTTTGACCTTTTATTATCGGTAGTGTCTCTATGGCATTTTCTGCCCCCAAAATCTCAAGTTGCTCCTGGGCTGCAGGCCTTGTAACATCAAGCGATGCCATTAAAGTCTTCAATTTTGACTTATTTCTTATGTAATTTGCTAATTTTGCTGAGGTTGTTGTTTTACCTGAGCCCTGAAGACCAACCATCATTATTATTGAAGGTGGCCCTGATCTGAGATTTAGCTCGACGTTTTCTGATCCGAGTAGTTCAGTAAGCTGGTCATTCACAATTTTTATAACTGTTTGTCCTGGTGATACTGACTTTATAACCTCCTCACCGATTGCCTTTTCACGAACTTTCGCAAGAAAGTCCTTCACAACCTCTAATGCAACATCTGCTTCTAGAAGTGCCCTTCGTACTTCCCTGAGCGCATCATCAACATTACCTTCGGTGAGTAGGCCTCTTCCTGTTAATTTTGAAAATACAGATGAGAGCCTATCAGACAGCGTATCAAACATTAAATACCTCTAATTTTATCTGCAGAAGCAGTTGTAAAATATTTATCCAATAATATATTAAAATAGTTCTATTAGTCTAACAATTACTATCATAAAATAAGAAAAATAACTATATTGCATGTATGTGCGTTTAGCCTGAACTAGCCGAAATTGAAATAAGAAGTTAAGTGTAATATGGAACCAATAAACTTTGTAGATCTAAAAAAACAATACTCAGCGATAGAAAGTGATGTTAATGAGTCCTTATCTGCGATTTTAAAAAGTGGTCAGTTTATACTTGGGCCAGTTGTTGAAGAAGCTGAGGAAGCACTATCAAATTATACAAATGCAAAGCATACAATTTCTGTTTCCAGTGGAACAGATGCGCTTTTTGTCAGTTTGTTAGCACTTGGAATTGGCCCAGGGTCAAAAGTTTTTATTCCTGCCTTCACATACACGGCAACAGCTGAAGTAATTGCACTTCTGGGTGCGGAACCTGCATTTGTTGACGTGGATGAAGATACTTATAACATATCATGTGAGAGTTTAATTACGAAAATAAATCAGTATCCAAAGTCAGAATTATCAAATTCTGCAATAATTGCTGTTGATTTATTTGGTCTTCCAGCTGATTACAATACAATTTGTGATATTGCCATGAACTCAGGCTCATACCTAATATCTGATGCAGCTCAATCTTTTGGAGGTTCCATTGGAAGTCAAAAAGTTGGAAAATTATCACCAATCACCACTACAAGTTTTTACCCAACAAAGCCGCTGTCTTGTTATGGTGATGGAGGGGCCGTATTCACAGACGATGATGAGATCGCAATGAAAATTAAATCTATCAGATCACACGGTATTACAGATAATCCCTATGAAAATATCCGAATTGGAACAAACGCGCGTTTTGACGCAATACAAGCTGCGGTAATATTGAGTAAACTAAAAATTTTTGATGATGAGTTAAGCAGAAGAGAGAGTATTTCACGCATATACAATCAAGAGTTAAAAAATATAGTCGAAACTCCAATTACAACAAACCAAGTAAAGTCAGCTTGGGCCCATTACACAATAAGAACAAGAGACAGGGATGGACTTAGAGAATTTTTAACAAAAAATAGTATCCCTACAATGATATATTACCCAAAAGGTATGCATGAGCAAACTGCTTACCAGAAATATCACAGTGGAGATCCCTTAATAGTTAGTGAAAAGTTATGTGGTGAAGTTTTAAGTCTCCCCTTACATCCGTACATGAGTGAAGATCAAGTTTACTATGTTTCAGGAAAGGTAAAAGAGTTTATAGGGTAAGGATGATAGAAAATATAAAATATCATAAAATGAACGGTGCGGGTAACGAGTTCATTATAATAGATAATTCAGATATTAACTTTACCTATACACCTGATATCGTCATCTCAATATGCTCCAATTCCCTCGAAACGAGTTGTGATCAACTGATTACAATTGAAAAAAGAGTTGGGCATTGCCTAAATTTAAATATATGGAATAAAGATGGCAGTAAAGCAGAAGCATGCGGAAACGCATCAAGGTGTGTTGCAAAGTTAATCTTTGATGAAATAGGTGTTGAGTATGTTGAACTGAGATCAGAAAATTGTACCCATCTCTGCAAGAAAATGGATAATGGCGGCGTTATCGTAAATATGGGTAAAGCAAATACTAATGGGAAGAATATTCCTATATCACTTGATATGGATGACACATTAAACTTCAATTACAATTTTGAGTTTCAAGATCTGAAAAAGGTAAAATATACGAGCGTAATAAATGTTGGTAACCCTCACATCATATTTTGGCTTGATAGCATAAACAATATCAAACCAGAGGTAATAGGTCCGTTGGTTGAGAATCATAAAATTTTCCCAGAAAAGATAAATGTTAGTTTCGCCGAAATAGTTGATAAAAATAATATAAAGTTAGCGGTATGGGAAAGAGGCGCAGGAATAACAAGAGCCTGTGGCACCGCCGCATGCGCGGCTGCATACTCAGCAATGAAATTAGGACTTGCAAGTAATAATTTGAACATAAGTTTACCAGGAGGTATATTAGAAATAATTATTGACCCCGAAGGTAATATTCATAAAACTGGGCCGGTTGAACTTGAATATTCAAGTTCAATGACAATGGAAGAAACTGATGAGTAATAATTTAAATTTTATAACATTTGGCTGCAAACTTAATGCTTTTGAAACACAAGTCATGAAGGAAAAGGCTGAGGGTTATTTTTTGACTAACCATAGTTTTATCAATAGTTGTGCTGTAACAAACGAAGCTGTTAAGCAGTCAAGAAGAGCTATTAGAAAAGAAAAGAGAAATAACCCAACGAATAAGATTGTTGTAACTGGCTGCGCCGCCGAACTCTATCCATCAGAATTCATTGATATGCCAGAGGTCGATATTGTCATTGGTAATGACGATAAAACCAAATCAAGTACATTTATGAACCTCGCACAAATTAATGATGCAGATAATGAAGTTATTGAGCTTACGCACGAAGATCCACCTTTCATAAATAACTTTGACAATAGAACGAGAGCCTTTGTCCAAATACAAAATGGGTGTGACCATAGATGTACATTTTGCATAATTCCCCATGCAAGAGGTGATTCAAGGTCACTAGATGAAAGTCACATAATAAAACAAATTCAGACACTGATTGATAAGGGTTATCAGGAGATAATATTGACTGGAGTTGATATTACTTCTTATGGAAAAGATCTTAATGAGGGAACTAACCTTGGAGTACTTATAAAGAATATAATTAAAAAGACAAATAACCTAAAAAGACTCAGAATTTCTTCAATTGACTCAATAGAAATTGATGATGACTTTCTCGAAGTATTCTCAAGTGAAGAAGTAATAATGCCTCACTTGCATTTATCTCTTCAGTCCGGTAACGACCTAATTTTAAAAAGAATGCTTCGCAGACATCAAACATCAGATGCAATCAAATTTTGCGAAAGGATCCAAAAAATAAGGCCAAATACAGTGTTTGGAGCTGACATGATCGCTGGATTCCCAACAGAAACAGATGACATGCATAGGAGTACAATGCAGCATATTAATGACTGTGATATAACATATCTGCATGTATTTCCTTTTTCATCAAAAACTGGAACACCGGCATCAAAAATGCCGCAAGTCGAAAAAAATATCATTCAGAGTCGCGCAAAAGATTTAAGAACGCTCGGCATGCAAAAAATGAACCTATTCCTAATGAGAGAAATTGGTAAGGAAAAAACCATACTGATTGAAAAACAGGGATTTGGGCGTACTGAGCAATACTCAAAGGTTATAGTTAATGAAGTGAGTAATCCGGGTGAAATAATAAAAAAAAAGATTATAGGTATTTCAAAGGATCAACTAATTGCATAATTAAATACAGATAATTGGAAATGAAAAATACTTGGTTCCAAAAATTAAAAAGTAGTCTTACCAAATCTTCAACAGTAATCTCAGAGGGTATCACAAATATAATATCATCACGGAGGTTAGATGATGAAACTCTTCAAGAACTCGAGGATCTTCTTATAAAAGCTGATTTGGGTGTAGATAACTCTGTTTCAATAATTGAAAATTTAAAAAAAGAAAAATTTAATAAAGACGTTGAGACAGATGAGATAAAAAACTTCATAGCACACCAAATTGAGTTAAAGCTCGAGGGATCATATTCTCCGTTAGATACAGAAAAATCTAAATCACCTCGAACGATAATTGTTGTTGGAGTTAATGGATCTGGAAAAACAACGACAATTGCGAAGCTTGCATATCTAATGAAAAATAATGGGGCAAGGGTTATTCTTGGTGCAGCCGATACATTTAGAGCAGCGGCCACTCAGCAGTTGGAAGTGTGGGCTAAAAAATTAAACCTCGATATTGTAAGCTTACCAGAAACAAAAGATGCCGCTAGTGTTGCTTTTGAGACAATAAAAATAGCTACAGAAAATAATTATGATGCCGCGATCATTGATACTGCAGGTAGACTTCAAAACAGAAGTGAGCTCATGGATGAGCTTGCCAAAATAATAAGGGTCATAAAAAAATACGAGCCACAAGCTCCACATTCAATATTGCTTACATTAGATGCAACTGCAGGCCAGAATGCGATTCAGCAAGCTAAAGTCTTTAATGAAATAGCAAGAATTACAGGACTTATTGTTACAAAGCTAGATGGTTCTGCAAAAGCTGGGTACGTGGTATCAATTTCACAAGAATTAAAAATCCCAATTCACTTCATTGGTGTCGGGGAAAGTATAGAAGATTTAAGTGACTTTAATATAAAAGATTTTTCGCGACTAATCGTTGGACTTGATAAATAAAAATGCCTGTTAGAAAAAAGTCCCCAAATGCTAAAAATCCAAAAGGGTCAATATTTCTCTTATTCCACCAAGTAAAGCAAAAAATGGATATCGAACAAAAAAATCTTTTTTTGAAATATGATATAACGCCAAGGCAATTTATCGTACTTCAAACAATCGATTTCCAGCCAGGATCTAATCAAAATGAAATTGTAGAATCTATCAATATAGATCGGTCAACACTCAGTAAGATCATAGAAAAGCTGGAAAGTAAGAATTATATATCAAGTCAACATAAAGAGGGTGATAAAAGGCATAAACAGCTAAGTATTACCTCAAAAGGTAGGAGTACGCTACGAAGACTCCAGCAGAATGTGAAAGATTTAGAAAATATTTTCATAAAAGAAATTGAACTTGACACAAAAAAGAAGTTTTTATCGAGTCTCAGGTCATACGTAACTAATAAATAATATCATACAAGAGATATTTTTAAGGAGGCTACTCCCTTTCAAAAAACCCAGGGTGCTCTCTATGAACCCCAAAATTTATTATCCTCTTTCCGTAACGCATATTTAAATTATCAATAGATGTAGATAATTTTTCTCTAATATTTTTTTCACCTGGATATAAATTTAATAAGAATTCACCTGACCTATCTTGTAAATAAATTAATCCACTGAGTCTAACACCAACAAAGTCTACTTTTTTAGGGTCTAGTGCTAAAATCATTTTATCCCATAGTCCTTTAAATTCTTTCAGGAAAAATAATGTATCTTGAGAGAAGGAAAAAGTTATAGAGTCCTGCCAAACGCCAATATCATTTAATCTAATAAAGATATCTAGACGGCTTGAGCAATAATTATACTTTCTAATTCGTTCAGTGGATTTTTCTAATAGCCACCTGCCTACGAGGTAAGCTCTATTCGGAGAGCGGTTCTCCGGTGAAAGAACCTTTGAATTACCGTAGCTGCCTCTATTAGACCTATTAATAGGAATATTCTCACCTTTCAGAGCCCTTACAAATCGCTCGCCCTCTATGGATCTCCAAACCAACCTAGCGTGACGTGGATCCATTTCATGCAAATCTTTAATAGAGTATATTCTTGCTCCTAAAAGCCTCCTTTTAATACCCTTGGAAATTCCAGGAAGATCTTCCAAAGATAAATGGTTGATCTTTCCAGGCATGTTCTCTTTACATAACCACTGCAATCCATTTGGCTTTTTTATCTTACCTGCGATCTTGGCCAATAAAGGATTTGGTCCGATACCTATTGACAGTCTTATTTCTTCCCCAACCTCTTTCCTAATAAGACCCTTTATCTTCATTGATAAATCTACCGCTTTTGAAAGTTTAGAATGATTGTTACCTAGATATATTTGAAACTCATCAATGGATCTAACACTTTCCAACTCAGCTACGCTATCCAGTAAATATGAAATATATCTATTATACTTTGCATATAGCTTGTGCCTGCTCTGCCTAAAATTAATAGTTGGACACAAAGTCTTAGCCTCATAAACTCTGGTCCCTGTTTTTATACCATACGCCTTCGCCTCATAACTAGCGGCTACCACACATCCCGAATCGTTATCTATGGCCGCTATCGCTACAGGCTTATTTCGTAAATTGGGATCTAATTGCTGTTCAATACTTGCAAAAAAACTATCCATATCAATATATAAGGTTCTAAAGTTCGTCATTTATAATTTTTTTCTTTATTTTTTTTATTTTTGTTCTTATTTTGTTCTATACTATGGAGAAAAAAAAACAATTAAAAAATGTTGCTTTCGGAGGTGATTGGTCTGAGAAAAGTTTAGAAGATCATGAAAAAAAAACCTTCTTAAGAAAAATGAATAATATACAAGAGTCTTGCTTCTCAAATGAGATAGGAGAGGAGGATCTGCAAGGGGTTTTATACTACATAAGAAATAACTTAGAAAAAGGTCATATATTTGCAAAATCATTCGAAGAAAAACTTGGAATAAAGGATCCTTATCTGAGAAAAGTAGAGTTACTGAAGACTATAAATAATATAAAAAAATGGCTAGCAGTCTAATTATTACCTATTCGTAATCACCCTGATTGAGTCCTGGACATAGTGAATATTATCAAGACACCTAAGGTTATAAGTCCAATGCCTATTAAGGCAGCTATATCCAGATTTTGTTTAAAATAAAAGTAACCAACAAGAGTAACTAATACTATCCCCACTCCAGACCATATTGCATAAACAATACCAACCGCTAGATATTTTAAAGTAATTGCAGATAAGAAAAGAGCTAAACAAAAAAGAGCTATAGCTAAGATAGATGGAAAGAGTTGCGTAAAGCCATTGGACATTTTTAAAAATGTAGTCCCAAGCGTCTCTGCAATTACCGCTAAAAATAAATATAACCAGTGCATCTTATAAATATCCTAATCTTTAATATATAGTAGTATAACAATCTGTAAGTTCAATTATTAAGATCCTTCATATCTTTTACCTCCTTCAAACCAGGAAATAAAAACCACCAAATAATTGAAAAAGAAACTGTTAGCATCCCACCTATCATAATCGCAGGAGCTATGCCAATAATACTTGCGGACAAACCTGCCCTAAAATCTCCTAACTCGTTTGACCCAGTAGTTATAACAGAGTGAACTGACATAACCCTACCTCTCATATTATTCGGTGTAACAAGTTGAACTATTATCTGCCTTATGTTCATGCTAATCATATCGGATGCCCCATAAATAAAAAGTGCAACAAGTGAAATCCATAAGGTTGTTGATAGAGCAAATGTAATTGTAGCACTCCCAAAAACAATAATTGAATAAATTAACATCCTGCCCGGATACCTTAATGATGGTAATTGGGATAATGTCATTGCCGCGAATAATGCGCCGATTGATGGTGTTGCTCTCAGTATTCCAAGGCCCTCAGAGCCAATATCCAAAATATCAATAGCAAATATGGGTAACATACCCATAACACTGCTAAACAACATTGCAACAATATCTATCGTCATTGTTCCAAGCACTATTTTTGTTTTCCAAACATAAACAAACCCACTGAGCAAAACCTTTACATTTATCTGCTTGATCTCTCCAGACCCACTCCCAATATCTGGAAGTGATATCGCGCTTAATGTGGAAACTATGAAGCTAATTAAAGCCACCAAATAAACCCACTCATTAATGTATGCAATTAATATCCCAGCAGCGATTGGGCCAGATAATGAGCCAAACTCTTCAAAAAAATTAACATAATGTACAGCTCTCGGGAAAATTTCAGACTTGACTAAATTTGGTAGAATGGCAAAGCTACTCGGGCCTTCAAACGACATTGCAACTCCATGTAATATTAAGATTAAATAAATTGGAATAACTGAGCCATCATCTAATTTGTAAACAGAATAATATAAAAGAAACCCAGCAACAAAAACCTGAACTATGTTACATATTATGAGTATATGCCTCCTGTTGTATTTATCAGCAATAACACCTGCAGGTAAAATCAAAAAAAATTGTGGTGCAAATTGGATAAGTCCAATGAGCCCTAAAGCAAGTGGACTTCCCGTCTGTATATATATTTGCCAGCCGACTGTTAAAGTTATTATTTTGAGCGCGAAATGACTAAACCATGTAAGACTTATAAACTTTAGCAGATTTATATTAAGTAATGTACTTTTAGAAAATCTATTCATCTATCATGGGTCCAATTCATTTATTTCGTAACTATTATGAAATACATATGGATGATTTTTATAAAACAAGCTAGGATAATCCATACATAAAACTGTGATAAAGCCTATTAAAGATTATACATGAAACTAATATATGAATTATTAATAAGATTAACTGTTTTGTTGGGGATTATTTCTTATCTGCTTACGGTTGGGATCGCATTTGTAAAAAATGGGTTTGTAGTTGGAGTACTCAGTGCAAGTCTACCCCTAATCTCGAATACCTATTGGACATATGCATTATGGAATGAGTCTGATAAATTCTATCAAATATATGTTAATGGACAAATTATTCTTTTCATACTCATACTATTAAGCATTGCCCTGCATAAACTAAAACCCTGAGTTATTATGGCGCACCCGGAGAGATTCGAACTCCCGACCAAGTGGTTCGAAGCCACCTACTCTATCCAGCTGAGCTACGGGTGCGAAATACAAAATTCAAATTAGCTAGGGTCACAATATCTACAGCTTCGATGAAATTCTATCAAATAGATTATCTGTCAAAAACCTTTTCAAATACATCATTATCACTGTTGCCCAAGTAATTCTGTATCTTATACGTGGATTACGCGCTGTACAAGCGTGTATAACTGCTTTACTAACAGCATTTGGTAATAGCTCAAATGTAGTTTTCTTTATTTTCTTTGATTCTAACCTTGGAATTATTTTATTTACATAAATTGATTTATAATCAGACCCCTGCCAATCTATAGACTCTTTAAAGCGAATGTAGCTATTTTCTCGAAACTTAGTCGTAATTGGACCCGGTTGTATTATTATTACTTTTATATTGTCATCTTTTATTTCTAATCTGAGAGTATCTGACATGGCTTCAATCGCATATTTTGTTGCTGTATAGGCGCCACGATATCTTAGTGCCATAAAGCCTAAAATTGACGAGTTCTGGATTATCCGACCTGAGCCATTTACTTTCATATGTGGGATAATTTCTTTTGTGAGCGAATGCCACCCAAAAAAATTGGTTTCAAAGATACCTCTTAAAGAATCCACAGGAATATCTTCAACTAAAGCAGGTAGTCCGTAGGCCCCATTATTAAATAAAACATCAATCTTGCCATTCGTTTTTTCTAATGTATATTCCAGCCCTAATAGAATAGATTTCTGATTATCGTAATCAATGAGAGTACTAGAGAGACCGTATCTATCTTCTAATATTTTACAATCCTCCTCTTTACGGCAGGAAGCTATAACATTCCAACCCAATTTACTTAAATCCTTTGCTACAGCCAGACCTATACCACTTGAGGACCCAGTAATTAAAATACTTTTCTTATCATTATTCATTATTTGCTCTGATTAAAATTGAAAGTTTTAGATAAATTTTTTTTAATTTATTTATAATCATCAAAAAAAGTACTCTTCCTTTGCTTAAAATTATCCCAAACAATTAGATCATAATTAAGGTTTTATCAACCATTTGGCTACTAAAATATTGGCAAAGTGATAAATTTTTAATCACTTGACTATTTTTTCAGCACACTTAGACTTTAAATAGTGATTCTATTTACTAAGTTTAAACGCTAAAAAATAGAAAATAAAGATGGGAGAAGTTATGACAGCTTTATTAGACAAATTGAGAGGTGTTCTTAAGAGCTCTCTTGAAATAGCGCTTTGGGCGGTAGCACTGCTTACTCTGCTTCAGGTTCTGTTTGGTGATAGTTTTGTATTATTATTCGGAATTGATGTATTGGGTAACATTGGTGGACTCATGGCACAATTTGGTAGCGAAGGACTTGTTGGACTTATAGCCGCTGGTCTCGTCGCGTACTTGATTAGCCGGAAATAGCTCAAGCACTATAATAAAGGGATTTATGGTGTTTCGTCTATTTTAGGCACTGTAAATTTTGTTAAACTTTTTTATAACAAATGGGAGAAATAACATGTTTTCATCATTAACTGGCATGCTCAGAAGTGGCATTGACGTTGCGTTGGTTTTAGTTGGATTGGGAGTTGTTTTGCAAATCCTTTTCCCAGATGCATTAGCATTCATTAACGCTGACGTAGCAGGAAACCTGATTGATCTAATAAATCAATTTTCAGGTGCTGGTCTAATTGGTGTTATCGCAGCATTAATTGTTGTTGACCAATTAAAATAGTTAATTTCATAAAATAAAAATAGGGGCTGATGTGTTATATTTAGTCCCTATTTTTTATTCCCCCTTATAAATTCAAGAAAAATATCCTCCAGGTCGGTTTCTTTTGAAATTATATCAACTATGGATATATTTTGATTTTCAAGTTGCTGCAAAATATCGAAGAAATTTGTTTTACTTGGTTGATATGTAATATCAATATAACCATCTTGGCTTTTTTCTACGCTAATAACTCCATCTATTTGGATATTTATATCCTTTTGCTTAACATCGGCTTTTATTGATATTTGCTTTCTATCAAGACTATCGAGAAGGTCTTTTGTTGGAGCGTTAGCAACAAGACGCCCCTTATTGATTATGCCTATATGATCACAAAGCGACTGGGCCTCCTCCAAATAATGTGTCGTCAATAATATAGTTGTTCCTTTACTATTTAGCTCTCTAACGAAATCCCATAGTTGATGACGCAACTCAATATCGACACCTGCGGTTGGCTCATCAAGCACGAGAACCCTTGGTTTATGCGTTAGCGCTTTTGCAATCAAAAGTCTCCTTCTCATCCCACCGGATAGAGTTCTTGAATATGAATACGCCTGATCTTCTAGCCCCAATATCCTTAAAAGGCCCATTGAGTCACGATCTTTTTTTGGAATACCGTACAAACCTGCTTGCGTTTCAAGCACTTCAACTGGTTTAAAAAATGGGTCAAGGTTTAACTCTTGAGGCACGATGCCAATTGCTGACCTTGCTTTTCTTTTTTCTTTTTCAATATCAAACCCTAAAATTTTTACAGTTCCTGACGTTTTAACTACAAGATTTGCTAATACATTTATAAACGTTGATTTACCTGCACCATTTGGCCCAAGCAGGCCATATATTTGCCCCGTCTCAATTTTTATCGTGAAATCAACTAAAGCGTGCTTCGCTAATTTTTTGTTATTTCGCTGATAAATCTTATTTAGAAGATTTGTTTCAATTGCATATTCTGGTGTTTGATTCATTGATAAAGATTTATTTTCGTTTTGATTTTTTATAAGTCGTAGTAATCTTATAACTGTTAAATTACTAATAAATATTTATTATCAAATTAAACCAAATGTCAAAGATCAACTCTAATTCTACCTTATTTTTAATCGACGGTTCAACTTTTATATTTAGAGCATATTTTGCAATGTATAAAGCGTCCCAGAGCAGAGGTAGTGGTTTTACAAGATCTGATGGTACACCCACGGGTGCTGTTATGGCGTTTTGTAATATGATGTGGAAAATTATAACAAATGGAATAGATGGAATGCATCCATCTCATATCGCGGTCATTTTTGATACTAAAGAGAAAACATTCAGAAGTGATATTTATCCATCATACAAAGCTAATAGAGATGCTCCTCCTGAAGACTTAATCCCTCAATTTCCTCTTATTCACCAAGCTGTTGAGGCATTCAATATAAAGTGTATATCACAAATTGGATATGAGGCTGATGACCTTATTGCAACCTACTCCAAAATTGCATCCGAAAGAGATGCCAAGACTGTCATAATTTCAGGCGATAAAGATCTTATGCAACTGATCAATAACAATGTAAGAATGTATGATCCTATGCCCGGAAAAGAACGATTTATTGATACCAATGGCGTGCGAGATAAGTTTGGAGTAAACCCAGACAAAGTCGTCGATGTTCAAGCTTTAGCTGGAGACTCTACAGATAACATACCCGGCGTCCCTGGTATTGGGATCAAAATTGCATCTGAACTAATCAATGAATACCACTCACTTGAGAATTTATTATCGAACGCCAGGAACATAAAGCAAAATAAAAGGAGGGAAAATCTTATAAATCATGCTGAAGATGCGCGTATCTCTTATCGACTAGCATTGCTAGAGTCATCTTCACCAATCGAGATTGATATTGATGACTTATACAATCAACAGCTTGATTATGATAAAATCATTTCATTCTCAAACGAAATGGAACTCTCTAACCTTTCAAATCGCATAAATAATTGGTTCTCAAAAGAGGGACCAGAAAATATAATCTCAAATAATACTACTTTGACAAATACAACACCACAATCAAGTAATCACGACTCAACAGGAAGTAAAAAACAAGGCAGAGAGTCAAATATTGAAATACATTCAGTTAATTTACTAGAAGAACTAGCAAATGAAATCGCATCTTCAGAAGCTTTTTGTATTGATTTTGAAATAAATGATAGTGAAATCATAGATGTCTCTATTTCAACTGGTATGCATACATACTATCTTAGTGATGACGAAAATAAAGATGGTAGGCCATCTATTCTAGATCTAATTGAAAAAATTAATCCTTTTATGGCTGATGAGACTATAAAAAAAATCTTTTTTGACCTGAAAAATATTTTGCCAATTCTTAGTAGCTATAAAATTACTGTCAAGTCATTTGATGATGTGTCTTTGATGTCGTATGTGATAAATAATGGTAAATTAAAAAATGATCTGAATACTCTCACTATTGCCTACAAAGAACAAATTAAAACTCAAATTGGTATTGGAAGTGATGGGGTAGGCAGTGATCAGAAAATAAATATATCATGTTCAGATAGGGCTTCCATAATTTTCGATTTATGGAAATATCTCAGACTCTACCTGCTAGATTTTGACTTAATACAAATGTATGAGTTAGTTGAGAAACCTCTAATAAGCGTGCTTTGTGAAATTGAAAAAAATGGTATCAAAGCTGATCGAATCATATTATCTGAACTTTCAGAAGAATTTGGTCAGAAAATTAAGAAAATTGAGCAAAATATTTATAACTTAGCTGGGAGTGAATTTAATATTGCAAGTCCAAAACAACTTGGCGAGATACTTTTCGAGAGTCTTGGTCTCAGCGGAGGAAAAAAAACAAAAAGCGGCACATGGGCAACCGGGATCGATATCCTCGAAGATCTCTCGGCTATCGGGCATACAATTGCTGATGAAATTATTGAATGGCGCCAACTTAATAAATTAAAAACAACTTATACTGATAGCCTTCCAAATTTTATAGATCAATCATCAGGACGTGTACATACTAAATTCTCTCAAGCACTTACCTCTACAGGCCGCCTATCATCATCTAACCCTAATTTGCAAAATATACCAATCAGAACAAACGAAGGCAAGCTAATCAGATCTGCGTTTATAGCCGAAAAAGGGCGAACATTTTTGTCTGCAGATTATAGTCAAATTGAATTACGTGTATTATCGCATGTAGCAAATATTCAACAGCTTCAAAATGCTTTTTTAGAAGATCTTGATATACATCAAATGACAGCATCAACAATATTTGCTACCCCCTTAAATGAGGTTACAGAGAAAATGAGGTACAGCGCTAAGGCTATAAATTTTGGAATAATATATGGAATATCCGCTTTTGGACTTTCAAAGCAGCTTAAAATACAAAGAAAAGATGCGCAGCAATTTATAAGTGATTATTTCAGTAGGTTTCCAGGAATAAGAGAATATATGGACTCCACAATTGAATTCGCTAGAACAAACGAACATGTAAAAACAATTTTTGGGAGAAGGTGTTATTTCCCAGATATAAACTCCAAAAATCATCCAATTAGATCCTTCAACGAGAGGGCTGCAATAAATGCGCCAATTCAGGGAACAGCAGCTGATATAATCAAAAGGGCTATGGTTCGGATTTCTAAAACTATGACAGAAAAAGAGGTGAAATCAAAAATGATCTTACAAATTCATGATGAACTTGTATTTGAAGTGCCAGACGATGAAATTGAAGAAATGAAGAATATTGTAATAAGTAATATGGAAAGTGCAGCTCTGCCGTTGATCGATTTCAAAGTTCCGCTTAAAGTTGACACAAAAATTTCAAACAGCTGGGATTCTGCATAATTAATTAATTTGAGGGACCTGCATTAATGATGTCATCGTCCACCTCGTTTTGGAATCTTTTGAAATTTTCAACAAACATCTCAACTAATTTCTTTGCCTGTATATCAAAGTCATCTTTATTTGACCATGTATCTATTGGATTCAAGTAACTGCTATCACCATTTATCGAGAGAGGTACCATTAACTTAAAATATTTATCCTGCCTCATTTCGGCATTATCTAGGTCATCATTAAGCGCTGCTTTTAATAAACTTCTTGTAAGCTGGATTGGCATTCTGTGACCGATACCCGCTGGACCGCCACTCCATCCAGTATTAATCAGCCACGTTCGGACATTATATCTTTCCATATACTCTTTTAATAACCGGCCATAAACAATAGGGTGTCGAGGTAAAAATGGGGCAGCGAAACATGTTGAAAAAGTCGCAGACGGATCGATAACGCCTCTTTCAGTTCCAGCAACCTTTGCAGTATACCCTGATAAAAAATGATATACGGCCTGGTTTGAGTCCAATCTTGAAATTGGAGGCATTACACCAAAGGCATCACAAGTCAGCATTACAATATTTGTTGGCGTGCCCGCCATGCCGTCTTTCGATACATTCTCCCCGACAAAAGACATTGGAAATGCAGCTCTAGTATTTTCTGTCAAACTTCCATCATTAAAATCTAGTTCACCAGTATCCTCATCTACAACCACATTCTCCAATACTGTTGTTGATCTCCTTACAGCATTATAAATCTGTGGCTCAGCATCTTTTGATAAATTAATGGCCTTTGCGTAAGATCCATCCTCAAAATTAAATACTCCTTTGTTTGACCATCCATGCTCATCATCACCAACTAAAAGCCGTTCTGGATCTGCAGATAATGTTGTTTTTCCTGTTCCTGATAATCCGAAAAATATTGCTGTATTTTCACCTTCTGGGTCACTATTTGCTGAGCAGTGCATTGGAAATATGCCTTTTGGTGGTAATGTATAGTTGAAGTAAGTAAAGACTGATTTTTTTATTTCACCCGCATAATAAGTTCCTGCGATTAGTATCTTATTATTTGTAAAGTCACATGCTATAGTTGTATCTGTACGCACACCGTATTTATCAGGATCAGTTTTGAATGATGGTAGATCAATTATCAAAAGATCTTCTTTAAAATCCTGCTGTTCAATATTTTCAGGTAAAATGAGTAAATGCTGAATAAATAGAGCCTGCCAAGCAAATTCAGTGATAACTCTTACTTTTATTTTCTCGCTTGGATCTGTTCCGGCGTGCAAGTCTTGAATAAACAGTTCTTTACCTTGCATGTGGGAGAGCATATCACTCTCGAGAAGATTGAAATCCTCTCTTTTAATTCTTGCATTATTGCCCCACCAGACATTATCCTCAGTCTCGTTATCAGCAATTATATGCTTATCCTTTGGCGATCTACCAGTATGCTTCCCCGTATTTACCGAAAAAGAACCATCAATGGTAAGAATACCCTCATTCAACTCAGCGGCAAGTTGTATGAGCTGTGAGGCTGAGTTATTGTAGTGTATTTTTTTTGCTTTAGCCAAGTATGTCTTATAATCAGCCAAAAGTCTTCTCCCATGATTGAATTATAATTTTTGATATTTACTCAATCTAAGTTAATATAATGCTTATTCCGAAGCAGTCAATGAAGATAAATTAGATATGCAGAAAATTATACTGATTGATGACGACCAAAATATTCTTACGTCGCTTGAAATGGTATTAAAGTCGGCAGGTTTTGCTATTGAAGCATTTACAGACGGTCTTGAAGCTATCGATTACATAAAAGATAACGGAGCCGAAATTGTTTTACTCGACATTAAAATGCCAAGAATTGATGGACTTGAGGTTTTCACAAGGGTAAGAAAATTCAGTAATATACCAATTATATTTTTGACGTCGAAAGATAGTGAAATGGATGAACTGATTGGTCTGAGGATTGGTGCCGATGATTATATCAGAAAACCATTCTCGCATAAATTACTGGTTGAGAGAATAAAATCTATCTTGAGAAGATCTACAAAAAAAGTTCAAAAAGAAACTACAAGAGTTGAACTTGGCCATTTGTCTCTCGACAAACAATCGATGTTATGTAATTGGAAAGATAATTCGATTGAGCTAACATCTACAGAGTTTTCAATATTAAGCACATTAATGGGAAGACCAGGAACTATAAAAACTCGTGATGATCTTATAAATGAGGCCTTTAATGAAACGTTGAGTAAAGAAGATCGTGTAATTGACAGCCATATAAAAAGGATAAGAAAAAAATTTATATCAGTAGATCCACAATTTGATCTGATAAAGACGATATATGGCGTTGGCTATAAAATACAATAATATAAACAAGTGCTACAATTATGAGAATAATTAAAATTATTCAAAACACCCGCTTAAGCTTATCAGCCAGAATACTATTATTGAATCTACTCGCTTTAATATTATTGTTGGTAGGTATTTTATATTTAAATCAATTCAGGCAAAGCTTAATTGAGTCGAAAGTTGATGCTCTTGAGACACAGAGCGAAATTATCTCCGCCACAATTTCAGCAAGTGCAACATCTAGCAAAGATACCAATTTATTTGTATTTGATCGAAATATAGCAAATGGTAATGGCTTTGATCAAAGAGTGATCAAATACCGGAATTATACAATTAACAAAAAACTTTTAGAAAGCATTATTGGACAACTTATTGACCCTAAAACCCTAAACGCAAAAATTTATGACTCAAATAACAAACTTATCCATGAGTCTAATCAATTTTTTTTAGAGCAGAAAGTTGCAATATTTCCAATATCAGAGATAGAAGACGAAAGCCTTTTTTGGTCAATATATAATAAAATTATCAGATTCTTCGGTTTAGACAGCATACGACATCTTGAGTATGCAAATGATTATAATGTTGTTGCAAATGCTTTAGATGGTAGCAAAAATATTGTTGTGAATAAAAATCAGAGCGGCCAGGCTATTGTTCATGTGTCAGTCCCCATTATTAAATTCAAGGCCATTGTCGGATACCTTGTACTTTCAACACAAAGCAGTACTATTGATATGATTATTTATGAAGAGCGCGCTGCAATAATGAAAGTATTTATGATTGCGTCAATAATCACAATCATACTATCATTGATACTATCAAATACAATTGCAAAGCCAATGAGAGAGTTAGCTGATGCAGCTGATGAATTAACCAACAACCTAAATATAAGAAGAAAAATACCTGACTTCACTAAAAGAAATGATGAAATTGGAAATCTATCTGGTGCTTTAAATAATATGACCGTAACACTATTAAATAGGATAGATACAATTGAAAAATTTTCTGCTGACGTGGCTCATGAATTGAGGAATCCCCTAACATCTTTGAGGAGTGCAATAGAAGCATTTCCTGTAATTAAAAATAAAAACGAAAGATTAAAGCTTATTGGAATTATGCAAGAAGATATTGATAGAGTTGATAGATTAATTTCTGATATCTCAGAGACATCAAAGCTAGATACCGCGCTGACTGTAGAGGAAAGAGAAATTACAGATATTTATGAGTTTCTTCACGATTTAATAATGCTACAAAATTCAAGGTATAAAACAAATCCGATCAAACTTAATCACGATGAGATAGGTATCAAACTATATTCGGTGATAAATATAGATAGGCTAAATCAAGTATTTATAAATTTATTTGATAACGCGCGATCTTTCTCAAAGGATGGTGATAGTATTGATGTAAACCTCAGAGATGAGAGGGATGACATATATATAGAAGTCTCAGACTTAGGTGGAGGAATAATGGGGACAAAAATAGATCGTATATTTGATAGATTTTATACAGACAGGCCAAATAAAGTGGACGAAAAAAAACATTCCGGGCTGGGTCTATCAATTGTCAAACAAATAGTTGAGTCCCATGATGGAGAGGTCTCGGTCAAAAACTTCAAATTAGGCCAGAACAAAGGTACAAGGTTTAAAATTAAACTACCAAAACATATATAAATGATATATTAACATTTAGAGAAATAAAATTTGTATATTTAATTATATGTAACAACCTAAAAAAAATGTTTAAAGATTTTGTAATAAAGGATATCTCACTCGCAGATTTTGGCAATAAAGAAATAGAACTCGCAAAGAATGAAATGCCGGGTTTAGTAGCTTTAACTGATGAGTATAAAGAACAAAAACCATTGTCTGGAGCTCGAATTGTTGGATGTCTACATATGACAATACAAACAGCTGTATTGATAGAAACTCTTGTTGAATTAGGTGCAAAAGTTAGATGGGCTTCTTGCAATATATTTTCGACGCAAGATCATGCCGCGGCAGCTATGGCAAAGAAAGAGATTCCTGTATTTGCGTACAAGAATGAAAGCCTTGAGGAATATTGGGAATTTGTCGATAGAATATTTCAATGGGAAGATGGTGATCCTAACATGATATTAGATGATGGTGGGGATGCTACGATTTATATTATTCTCGGTGCAAGGTATGAAAAAAATAAGAGCGTCATTGATAACCCCCAAAACGAGGAGGAGGAAGTACTATTCAAACAGATAAAAAAAAGATCTGATTTAAGCCCGAACTGGTTTTCCAAAATAAAAGATCAAATTATTGGAGTAACCGAGGAAACGACCACAGGTGTAAATCGACTGAAAATGATGGAGAATGATAACACACTACCGTTTGCAGCAATAAATGTTAATAATTCAGTTACAAAATCAAAGTTTGATAATCTTTATGGTTGCCGTGAAAGCTTGATAGACGGAATAAGAAGAGCAACAGATGTGATGATTGCTGGCAAACTTGCAGTCGTTGCCGGATATGGAGATGTTGGCAAGGGTTGTGCTTCTTCACTTAAAGCCGCCGGGGCCAGAGTTGTCGTAACCGAAATAGACCCAATATGTGCTCTGCAAGCGGCATTGGAGGGTTTTGAAGTGAGAACTATTGACGAAGTGTCAAAAATTGCTGACATCTTTGTAACCGCAACAGGCAACAAAGATATAATAACACTTGAACATATGAGATTAATGAAGGATAAAGCAATTGTCTGTAATATCGGTCATTTTGATGCTGAGATACAAGTATCTAAATTAAAAAATTTAAAATGGGTGAATGTAAAACCTCAAGTCGACGAAATAGAATTTCCTGATGGAAAAAAAATAATCTTGCTTGCTGAGGGTAGACTGGTCAATCTTGGCTGTGCTACTGGACATCCAAGTTTTATAATGAGTGCATCCTTCACTAATCAAGTACTGGCTCAAATAGAACTTTTCAATAACAAAGACAAATATACAAACAAAGTTTACATGCTACCAAAGGAACTTGACGAAAAAGTTGCCTCACTGCATCTCAAAAAGTTAAATGTTAACTTAACTAAGTTAAACGAGGAACAGAGCGAATACATTGGTGTACCAAATAATGGACCATTTAAACCAGATCACTATAGATATTAGAAAATATCCCCACATCTCTCTGATTTAATTTCAATAAATAAAAAATTCATTTACTATTAATTTATCAAAGAATTTGATGAAATTTATAGATAGCATGAATGATTATATATTAGATATGTACAATATGAGTGATATGATCTTTATACTCTTGCTGTCCTTATTGGTCGCTTGCATCATTATTCATCAAAAGAAAAAATCATATCCTGTCATAAACTCACTCAAATACATCATTGAGGCATTTTTTGTCTATTTTTTTGATTTGCGTTTCGCAAAGAAAATTCAGGAAGATAAATATAACATACAAACATCCAATAAGATATGTTGGGTGATAAAAAATGGGAAAATAGTTGAATTTAATAAAAATTATGAAAATTTGCATAATGGGAAAACAATTTCTGAAATAATACGTCAAAATATACATATATTCCCAATTGAAGATTTAAAAAAAATAGATGACGGTAAAACAAAAATTAAAAAAATACTTAATGGGAAACAATATACTTTTATTTTGAAAAGTGAGAATAAGGATGACTCAATTATTATTACTGCAGAAGACAAAACTATAGAAGATAGCCAAAATCAGCTTCTCGATAAACAGAATGAGACAAATCTGCAATTAATGAACAGGCTAAATAGTCCAGTTGCTATTTTCGGTCAAGACCAATCACTGGTTTTTTTTAATTCAGCATTCGAGTCTTTTTCGATGTTGACCCATGAATACTTGAATAATAAGCCAACTGAGTCAGAAATATTAGATAGCATGAGACAAAAAGAGATACTACCCTACCAGGCAAACTTTCAAGAGTGGAAGAAGAAACAACTCAATATTTACGAGACTCTAAATGATCGAGAGCAATGGTGGTATTTGCAGGATGGGAGGACATTACGCATATTATCACAACCAAATCCCATGGGTGGCGTAACGCATATATTTGAGAATCATACCGAAAGATTAGCACTTGAAAATGCAGCAAAACTTCTGTCTGAGATACAAAAACAGACTATTGATAGCCTATCGGAAGGTATTGTACTTTTTGGGATTGACGGTAAAATAAAGCTTCATAACCCTAAATTCTCCGAACTCTGGCAAATTGAAGATAGTCTGGTTGGCATGCATGTAAGAAGTTTCATAAAGATTATAGAAAAGTCAGAAATATTTGATGAGATATATATTAATATTGCATCCTCTGGAGTAGATAGAAAAGAGCACAGCAATATCTTAAATTGTGAGAATAATAAAATTATTTATTATCAGTCTTCAATCTTACCCGATAGATCAATCCTATATACTTTCACTGATATAACAGATAGTAAGAAAATTGAAGAGGCACTAATTGAAAAAAATAGTGCGTTGGCGCAAGCAGATAATATTAAAACATCATTTATGAATAATATCTCTCATGAGCTAAGGGCTCCTCTACAGAATATTATCGGTTTTTCTGAATTAATTGAGGAAACTCATAATAAAGGCGGTATGGATAAACAAATTTCTGGTTATATCAAAGACATAAAAAAATCTGGTAATGAGTTACACCATCAAATTAATCAAATACTTGAAATTACTGCTCTCGAGTCGGGCAATATAGAGTCTGAATATCAAAAAATTAATGGGAATGACATAGTAGAAATCTTTCAGGATGAACTGAATAAATTAGATTTCTTTAACATCGATTATGATGTAGCAGGGAATGGAATAGATGATAGCGAATTTACGAATATCGATGTAAAACATATTTCAAGACTCTTCACTGGTGTGGTAAGACTTGTAGACCGGCATATTTCAAGCAATGATGTGAAAAAATGTAGAATAAAAATAGATATTAAACTGAATCGTGAATCTTCTAAGTTTATTTTAAAATTTGATGAGATCCCGCAAAATCTATTCAAAGATATCGAAAATTTGAATAAAGAATTTACCTATGTGCCAGGCAGTATTGAAAATATTATTATTGATAAATATGTGATGTTTTTCTCAGGGAAAATTAATATTGAGCCTCAGAGAAATAACATTACCATCGAAATACCAGCTATTGAATTATGATCCATAGTAAATATATATCTCAAAATTTATCTGATTTAGAGAAACTTGTAAAAGAGCTAGCCCCTCTCCTAAATGAGGGGGGTGTCATGACCCTAAATGGCCAAATTGGTGCCGGAAAAACAACCTTTGCCAAGCTCATAATACAAGAGTTAACTCAAATCCCGCTTGAAGATATCGTTAGCCCTACATTCAATTTATACCACACTTATAATAAGGATACTCTTGAGATTGCACATTATGATTTTTACAGAATTGAGAGTGAGATGGAGCTCCTTGAAATAGATCTTAACGAATCCATCACAAATAAGATATGCATCATAGAGTGGGCGGATAAATTTAGGGACTTACTTCCGAAAGACCGTATTGAAATTTTCATTAAATACACAAAAAATGAGAGAGTCTATAGAATAAACCCTCTCGGCAAATTCAGGGAAGTTGTAAGTAATCTGGCTAAAATAGAAAATTTTCTTGGAGGTCTTGATATAAACTTCACTGAATTACAGAGATTACCGGGTGATGCCTCAAACAGACATTACTATAGGGTAATGAGCTCAGATAATAATATGATACTGATGGATGCAACTCAAGAAAGTGTTATCAAAAGTAAGACCGGTCAGACCAATGGGATTGATGATTTCATTAAAATTCAAGAGTACCTTGATAGTATTGACGTGCGTGTCCCTAAATTAATAGTCAGAAATAAGATTGACGATATTATACTTGAGGAGGATTTGGGAGAATATTCTTATACAGATATGTTAACAAAAGAGAATTATCAGAAACTCTATAATCCTGCAATAAAAACACTAATACATATTTCTAATATTAATCACCCAAAAAATATTAGTACAAACTCAAACCCACATTACCTAAAAGAATTTGATTTGGATATCTACCTTAATGAGGCTGAGATATTTATCGATTACTATTGGCCTTTCATTCATGGAAAACAATGCAATGCAGATAATAAAAAAGAGTTTACACATATTATGGGAGAAGTATATTCAAATCTTACAAATGATAAAACACTCATGCTAAGAGACTTTCACTCACCAAACCTTCTATTTTTGGAAAATGAAAATGGCTTTAGAAAATGTGCAGTAATTGACTTTCAGGACGCACTATTTGGACACCCTCTTTACGATCTTGTCTCCCTAACAAATGATGCAAGGATTACAATAGATGAGTACCAAGAAAAATATTTAATTGGGTTATACAAAAAAAATTTTCCCTTCAACAATTTCCAATTTGATAGTTCATCATTTATGCAACAATATCATATCTTGGGAGTTCAGAGATCAATTAAGATATTGGGAATCTTTGCAAGACTTGCTATACTTGAGACTAATCAAAATTATTTAGTTCATATGCCACGAGTAATTTGTTATATCAAACGTATCATGCGATCGGGTAGCATACAAGCGCTAGCATGTTGGCTGAATAAGAATTTCAAGGAAACGTTCAATGTTTAGATCTTTTTTCCCGATGCCAAAAATTTTTTTTCCGTCTGCCATAATTTGGATTATTTTATCAACAATAATCTGGTTTTGGATAGGAACTGATATTGCAAAAATCGTTGGCTTTAATATCAATGAAGATGCTGAACCAATAATTGGTCTTGGGTACTTTATATCTCATAAATTTATATGGTTCTATTTATATTATCTCATCGCTACAATTATATTTGCTGGTTTTTGGTTTAGATATTCGCCTCATAAATGGCAAAATTGGTCCATTTTGGGATCATCATTGATAATCTTTTCGACGTACTTCGGGGTTCAAGTAGCAGTTGCAATCAATAATTGGAGAAGACCTTTCTTCGATGCTATCCAAAATGCTTTGGGAAACGAAATTACCGTTTATTCAGAGGATCTGTATGTTCTTTTATTTATATTTGCACAAATTGCTTTCGTTTCCCTTGCAGTATTTGTTTTAACTAGGTTTTTTGTTAGTCACTATATCTTTAGGTGGCGCACTGCCATGAATTTTTATTACACCGATCAGTGGTCAAAGCTCAGAAGTATAGAGGGCGCGGCCCAACGTGTCCAAGAGGATACAATGAGGTTCGCAGCCATTATGGAAGGTCTTGGAGTCTCAATAATTGATGCTGTAATGACATTAATTGCATTCTTACCAGTCCTCCTTGCTTTGTCTGAATATGTTACAGTATTACCAATACTGGGTGAAATACCGGCGCCATTATTAAATGCTGCGATATTCTGGTCTTTATTTGGAACAATATTTTTAGCAGTCGTGGGGATAAAACTACCCGGTTTGGAATTCCGAAACCAGAGGGTTGAGGCTTCCCTTCGAAAAGAGTTGGTGTATGGGGAAGACTATGAAGATCGCGCCACACCTCAATCAATAAATGAGCTTTTCAGTAACGTAAGAAGAAATTATTTTCGCCTGTATTTTCACTATTTATATTTTAACGTTGCAAGAAGCTTCTATTTACAAGCTGACAATATTTTTGCATATTTAATACTTATCCCGACAATTGTTGCTGGTAAAATAACCTTTGGGATATTGCAGCAAATACTCACAGCATTTGGTCAAGTATCTAATTCTTTCCAATATATTGTAAACGCATGGCCAACCATCATTGAACTTATTTCAATTTTTAAAAGACTGCAGACATTTGAGTCAACATTATCAGGAAAAAGCTTATCCAAAATTGAATTCAGTGGGGATGGATATCAAAATAAATAAACATATTAGTTATAAAAAAACAGTGGAGGAAGCTTTTATTCTTGCAGCAGGCTTAGGCAGAAGGCTTATGCCTCTCACAAAAAATATGCCAAAACCCTTGGTTGAAATCAACCAAAAACCAATGATTGATTATATTTTTCATGCATTAACAACAATTGGTATAAATAAAATATATATCAACACACATTATCAGCATGAAAGAGTCATTGAATATATTGAAAGGAAAAAAATATCGAATATCCATATTTCCCATGAGACTGCGTTACTTGATACAGGTGGAGGGATAAAGAATGCAATAGACCCAGATACTACTAAAGCTATTATGATTATCAATTGCGACGCTATATTGTTAAATAATTATTCAAATTTGCTTCAAGACTTACAAAAAAAATTTAATCCTGACAAAATGGATGCATTATTAGCATTTTCATCACCAAAAAATGCTGTTGGGTATTCTGGTAGTGGTGATTATATTATCTCTGACGATGGCACTGTTATTGAAAGCGATCGACCAGGCAAAATGGTATTTATGGGTATTTCAGTGCTTAATACAAAAACTCTAGAATTAGTGAATGCTGAAAGATTTTCTCTTGTTGAAATTTGGAGTAAACTCATAAAAAAAAGAACATGTTACGGTATAGTATTTGAGAACATCTGGTTCCATGCGGGTAATGTGGAAGCAATTGAGCTTGCTAACCGGTTTTCTGAGTAAAATTGAAGATGAGTAATTTAATATTTTATGACCTTGAAACATCCGGTAGGGGAGAAAACCATAAAAAAACCCGAAATGGTCAGTGGGATCAGATACTTCAAGTAGGAGCAATTCTTTGCGACGAAAACTTGGTCGAGAAGGATCGTTTTGAAATTAAATGTAACTTAAATAAAACACTGATACCAAATCCATCGGCATTACTGGTTAACAATTTGTCGATGACAACAATCCGAAATACAAATAATATTTCCAGCTACAGACTTATCTGTGACATGCTAGATAAATTTAGAGAGTGGGGCAGTGCAATATATATCGGCTTTAACTCAATAGATTTTGATGAGGAATTTTTAAGAAATTCTTTATTTCAAAATCTACATAATCCATATTTTACCCAAATTAATGGGAATAAAAGAGCCGATGCGCTTAATATAATACGCGCATCCTCTGTTTTTAATCCATCTTGTATCAAGACCCTTGATGTTAAAAAGCAATTTTCTCTAGAAAATCTAGCTGAGGCGAATAATATTGATCATTCAAATGCACATGATGCTATGGCAGATGTTGAAACAACAATCGATTTATGCAAAATATTAAAACAGAAAACTCCAGACTTTTGGTCAAAATCACTTCAAACTACTTCGAAAAATGATGTTGTAAATTATATCCAAGATCGAGATATACTATGCCACCATGAGGCTTACTATGGAAAAGTCTATACTTATGCAACAGCGCACATTGGATCCTACTCCAATAAAAATAATGCAGAAATAAATCTTTTTTTTGATTTGAAAAGAGATCCCCAAGAACTTTTAGATCTCAATATAACCGAACTGAAGCATATAAATAGTGATAGCAAAACAAAATTTTTAAGAACACTAAGATTTAACAGACATCCAATATTTATGGATAAAGACTACGCCGTGAGCTTCCCGCAATATGAGTCTATTGGCATGGAAGAACTTCATCAAAGGGCTAGTATCATTAAAAATAGCAATGATTTTAAGATGAAAATTTTAGACTGGCACCAAAATGAGAGCAACGATTTCGAACAACAAATATCACAACTGGATCCTTTCTGGGAAGAAAGCTTATATTTTTTGGGATTTGCTTCAAGTAAGGATAGGATGTTAATGGAAAAATTCCATGCAGCTGACTGGAACCAAAAACCTATTATCTCAGAAGAATTTGAACAAGAAGGATACAGATATTTTGCAAAAAAGATAATTTATGAATATGACCGGTCCCTGTTGGATGAACAAGACCTTAGATCAATAGATCAAGATATATTTAAAAGACTAACTAGCAGTAATACTGAGAAATGGCTCACCATACCGGAGGCATTTTCTGCTGTTGATGATCTAAGAGAGAAATATCATGAGGATAATGACAAGCTTGAGTTCCTCGATGATTACAATGATAATCTTGAAGAGATACTCAAGCAATTTGAAAGTAGATTATTGACTTCTTAAATTAACATGTTACTTTTTTAAAATGGAGGTAATTAGATGGCAACAAAACAACTTACTGATGATAACTTTCAATCTGAGATTGATTCCTCATCAGTTCCAGTGCTTGTAGATTTCTGGGCCGAATGGTGTGGTCCTTGCAAACAAATAGGTCCGATACTCGAGGAAATATCCTCTGACTATGAGGGTAAATTATCAGTTGTAAAAGTTAATATTGATGAAAATCCCATTACGCCTACAAACTATGGAGTTAGAGGTATACCAACTCTATTACTATTTAAAAATGCAGAGTTAGTATCAACAAAAGTTGGAGCTTTCCCAAAACTTACCTTGCTTGAGTGGATTGACGAAAACATTTGATAATAATCCTTATCCCCTGTGTATTTTCATTGCATAACCAGCAAGGTACAAAGATCCACATATGAGTATCCTCTTAGAGTCATCAAAATATTTACGTGCATATGCAAGTGCACTGTGAAAGTCTATTTCTGCTATTGCAGAAATACCGAGTGATTCAGCGTCATGTACTATTTTTTCAGGTTTATGTGAATTAGTATTATCTGGAATCTCAATTGCTATCACAGTGTCTGTGATATTTTGAAAAGGCTTAAGAAATTCACGACAATCCTTTGTGTTTAACATACCAATAATTAAGATTAACCTTTTTTTATCTAATGCTCTCATTGCATCAGCTATTGCGATTGCAGCATGACTATTATGTCCTCCATCTATCCATATTTCAGTATCATTATGCACATGCCCATGCAAAGGACCAGTTTCCAGATGATCTAATCTTGCTGGCCATTCAGCATTTTCTATTCCCTCAACAAAGGACTCCCTCTTAATGGAAATATCATCAATCGCTGCAATTGTTGCGATTGCTGTTCCAGCGTTCATAATCTGGTGCCTGCCGTATAAATTTGGCAGTGGGAGTGACATCTGATATTTTTGATCGGAATATGTAAAATCTTCCCCATTATCGATAACAAAGTAGTCTTTGTTCCAAATTTTTGAGATGTTATTTTTAGAATTAATTATATCTTGAAATATGGGAATTATATTTTTATCCTGATACGATAATACAGTTTTACATTTATCTTTTATGATGCCAGCTTTCTCTAACGCAATCTCTTGAATAGAGTCCCCAAGAAATTGCTGATGATCAATTCCGATTGGTGTAATCACGGATACGAGTGGATTTTTAATAACATTCGTGGCATCCAGCCTACCACCTAAGCCTGTTTCAAGTATAAGAAAATCAGATTTTGTTTTTGAAAATTTTAAGAATGCTGCTGCTGTGATCAATTCAAAAATTGTTATTGGATCACCATCATTTACTTGCTCGCACTCCAAAAGTATCTCCTCCAAAGCCGCATCATTTATATCCTCCTGACACCCTTTTTGCCCAATCTTGATTCTCTCATTAAAATGAACTAAATGTGGTGATGTGTATGAGTCGACCGAGAAGCCAGACGCTGTGAGAATACTTGAAATATATGTAAGTGTTGAGCCTTTTCCATTTGTTCCCGCTACATGAATAATCCTCTCTATACTTTCTTGTGGGCTCCCTAATTTTTTGAGAAGATTTTCAATTCTTCCCAATGATAAATCCATTACTTTTGGATATAAATGGGCAATTCGATCTTGAAGAGATTTTATTTCAAATAACATAATGTGTACTTGATGTATTATTTATTGAGAAGGTGTTTACAAATAGTAATGAGCTTGCTCCTCAGATCATGCCTGTGAACTACCATATCAATCATGCCGTGCTCTAAGAGATATTCAGATCTCTGAAAACCCTCGGGTAATTTCTCTTTGATTGTTTGTTCTATAACTCTTGGCCCTGCGAAGCCTATTAATGCACCAGGTTCAGCTATATGAATATCCCCTAACATTGCGTATGATGCTGTTACACCTCCAGTTGTTGGATTAGTGAGAACAACAATATATGGTATCCTTGCTTCATTTAGTTTTTGAACAGCTATAGTGGTTCTCGGCATCTGCATAAGTGACAGAATGCCCTCTTGCATTCTTGCGCCACCCGCTGCAGAAAATAGTATGACGGGCGAGGATGAACGAAGCGCCTCATCCATTGCCTTAATTATTGCTTCCCCTGCAGCAACACCAAGTGACCCACCCATAAATGCAAAGTCTTGAACTATGCACGTCACTGGAATACTGCCGAGATTACCTTGAGAGATCACAACAGCATCGTCGGTACCAGTTTTCTTTCTAGCATCTTTAAGCCTATCAATGTACTTTTTCTCATCTTTAAACTTCAGAGGGTCTGATACACTCCCCTCCACATCAATCACTGTGTATTCGTCATCATAGAGTAACTCCAATCTTTTTTTTGCTGGGATTTTCATGTGATAATTTGAACCAGGGATAACCCATTGATTTGCCTCCAGATCCTTGTGAAATACCATCTGCCCACTTTCTGGGCATTTTATCCAAAGATTGTCAGGTACATCTTTTTTAGTTAAAATCTCCTTTATTTTAGGTGTAACTATATTATTAATCCAACTCATCTATCATTCCTGATTTAAAATCATACTGCACTGGCAAATTCTCTAACTTTTTTCATTATTTTATCTTTTACAGATGACTCGTGCTCATTATTTTTTATTATATCAACTAATACTGAACCTACAATTACCCCGTCGGCAAAATCTCCAACCCTCTTAATATCCTCTTTGGTTCTTATTCCAAAACCTACACCTACCGGGATATTTGTTTTTGTTTTAATTTCTTGGACAGCGGTCTCAACTTCATTTATTTCTGGTCTCTTTGAGCCCGTTATCCCAGCTATTGATACATAATATAAAAATCCTGAGGTTTTTTGAAGAATTTTATTGAGTCTATCTGTGTTGGTTGTGGGAGTAACTAATCTTATAAATGAAAGATCAGCACATTCTAGCGCATTACAAAGCTCATTATCCTCTTCTGGAGGTAAATCAACGACTATAACGCCATCAACTTCTATATCAATAATCTTCTTAATAAAGGAGTCGACCCCGTAATTGTATATGGGATTGAAATATCCCATTAGAATTATTGGAGTACGAGAATTATCTTTCCGAAAACTTTCAATCATTTCAAA
The DNA here is from genome assembly GCA_902613795.1 of uncultured OCS116 cluster bacterium. Lineage (GTDB taxonomy): Bacteria > Pseudomonadota > Alphaproteobacteria > Rhizobiales > TMED25 > TMED25. Next base: position 57,057 of record CACMIP010000004.1, on the reverse strand, counting down.
GGTCTTTTCCATTTTATGACCCGAATTTATTGCCCTGAGTGAAGATGCCTGTATCGCAGGACCATCAGCCATCGGATCGCTGAACGGCATCCCAATTTCAATTATATCTGCACCAGCTTCTGGTAATGACTTTATGAGTTCCAGAGATAAATCATAATTTGGATCACCCGCAGTCAAGAAAGTTATTAAGGCTTTTTTGTTGGTTAATTTAAGTGTTTCAAAACAATTATCGATGCGTACTGTCAAGTGTCATATCTCCATATTCAGGTGTTCTGCAATGGTAAAAATATCCTTATCGCCTCTTCCGCACAAATTCATAACCACAAGATCATTCTTTGATAAATTCGGTGCTATATTTATTAAATGAGCTATTGCATGAGATGGTTCTAATGCTGGTATTATACCCTCTGTTTTTGTGCATATTTTAAAGGCTTCGACAGCTTCACTATCTGTAATTGCAAAATATTCAACTCTTCCTGACTCTTTCAGCCAAGCATGCTCTGGTCCTATTCCTGGGTAATCAAGACCCGCAGAAATTGAATGACCTTCAATTATTTGCCCATCATCATCCTGCAGTAAATATGTTCTATTTCCATGTAGAACGCCAGGTCTGCCCGCTGTTAGGCTGGCACAATGCTTTTCTCCTTGAAGCCCCATCCCCCCAGCCTCAATTCCTGTGATCTTAACACTTTTGTCATCTAAAAAAGGATAAAATAGACCCATTGCATTTGATCCTCCACCAATGCATGCAATCAGTTGATCCGGAAGACGTCCCTCTTGATCAAGAATTTGCTCTTTTGTTTCTTTGCCAATTATTGACTGAAAATCGCGAACCATTTCGGGATAAGGGTGAGGCCCTGCCACAGTTCCAATTATATAAAATGTATCATTTACGTTTGCCACCCAATCTCTCAGTGCTTCATTCATCGCGTCTTTTAATGTAGAATTGCCAGATCTTACAGGAACAACCTCGGCTCCAAGCAGCTTCATTCTAAAGACATTAGGCTTTTGTCTCTCAATATCTTTTGCACCCATATAAATCACGCATGGAATTCCAAATCTCGCAGAGACAGTAGCAACTGCAACTCCGTGTTGTCCAGCCCCCGTCTCTGCTATTATTCTCGTTTTTCCCATCCTCTTTGCCAATAATATTTGACCTAAACAATTATTGATTTTATGGCTGCCTGTATGATTAAGCTCGTCCCTTTTAAAATAAATTTTTGCAGTTTTGAGGTAATCTGTCAGTCTCTCTGCAAAGTAGAGCGGGCTTGGTCTTCCTGTGTAATATTTATTTAAATAAGCCAGCTCAGATTGGAAGCTGTCATCTTTCTTTGCTTGCTGATATGCTTTCTCCAGGTCTAATATAAGAGGCATTAATGTCTCAGCAACAAATCTTCCACCAAATATTCCGAACCTTCCATTTTGATCAGGTCCTAGTTTATAAGAGTTTAACTTATCCATCTCTTAATTTTTCTCCATCTGATTTCTTGCATTATAAATAAATTTTGTTATCAAATCATTATCTTTGATGCCAACATTATTCTCAACTCCCGATGAAACATCAACAAAATTTGCACCTGAGATTTTAATGGCATCACCAATATTTTCAGGACTTAGCCCTCCTGATAGTATCCAATTAGAGTCCATTTCAAAGTTTTTAATTAAATTCCAATCAAAATGATTACCGTTGCCACCAGGTCTTAAAGAGTCTTCTGGTGGTGGAGCATCAAATAATAAATAATCCATATTATTGTGAAGTTCAATCAATTGGGCTTTATCAGTACTCTTATTTATATTTATAGCCTTAATAATTTGTATATTATATTTCAATTTTAACGTTAGTAATTTACCTAAGTTTTCATTACCATGGAATTGTAGAATATTTATCCCAATTTCATTTACTATTTTCTCTACTAGGCTTTCGTGGGGATCAACAACAAGCCCTACTATATCAATTTCACGACCAAACTCTCGATACAAATTTTTGGCTTTTGAAATTGAAATGTTACGTGGGCTATTTTCAAAGAACACAAACCCGATCATATCTATCGAATTATCGATACAACACTTGATATTATCTTCTTCACTGATACCACAAATTTTTATTTTAACTCCCATAATCGTCGATATTCTTTCTAATTATTTTGGCAACTTCCAGTGGATCACTTGCTTTTGTTAGGGGTCTTCCAACTACTAGAATGTCCGCACCATTACGAACAGCTTCATATGGTGTAAGAGTTCTTTTTTGATCGTCAGATTGTTTTTTTTCTAGCCGAATACCCGGAACAACTGTTAAAAAATCCTTGCCGCATTTACTTTTTACCTTACCTGCCTCATGCGCGCTGCAAACAACGCCATCAAGTCCGCAATCAGCGGCTAAAGTTGCAAGATTGATTACCTGATCTTGAATATTAAGCTTCATACCTTGTTCTTCAAAGCTAGACTCATTCATGCTAGTCAATATTGTTACCCCCACAATTTTTGGCTTGTTATCTTTACTTTCATGAATTGCACTAACTGCTTCTCTTAGCATCACAGCACCTCCAGATATGTGAACATTAATCATAAACGGATTAAGTGGGATTAGGGATTTTATTGCTGAGTTTACTGTATTGGGTATATCATGTAATTTTAAATCCAGGAATATTGGTATGTTTAAATCTTGTAATCTTAAGTAACCGTCAATACCCATTGAATAAAAGGCTTCCATTCCAATCTTTATACCATCTATGTAATCTTTTATAATGTTTGTGAATGACAAAGCTTGGTCGATACTTTTCATATCAAGAGCACAGAAAAGGGCATTTTTATTTTTAAAACTCAAATTACCACTCCTCATTGATTAGATTATTAATTGCTACTATTGATACGTTCCTTGAGTTCTTTACCAGGCTTGTAATATACCGACTTTTTCCTTGGCACCGCCACTCTCTCACCGTTTTTTGGATTTCTTCCTATCCGTGGACCTCTTTCTTTTGTAGAGAATGCACCAAATCCTCTCAGCTCCACTCTTTGACCATTAGCTAATGCTTCAGAAATTGAATTATAAAATACGTCGACTACTTTTTCGATATCCCTGTGATATAAGTGAGGATAATCCTTTGCTAATTGGTCGATTAATTCTGATTTCTTCATATTTTCTCCGGGAGTTGTCAACTTGGATGCTGCCAAGTGGATAAAAGACCATCAATATTTATCAGTGAGAGATTATTTTTTAAACTATCCCCGTATGATGAATTTATATTAAAATAATCCATAATTTTTGCAACACTTAGTTCAATAAAATTAGCAGACTTATTTTGGTCATAGATCAATATTTCAAGATCAGTATTTATTTCTCTATTTTCAATTAACCAGAATTTAGCTTCCCTATTTCCACCTATTTCGTCAATCAAATTTAATTCTAGAGCTTGCCTACCAGTGAATATTCTACCATCTGACATTTGACTAATTGCAGAGTCTTCAACGTTTCTGCGTTCTTTAACTAGATCAAGAAACCATGTAAAGGTCTCATCAACGATTTTTTGGGTTAATGCCATTGCCTCTTCATCAGACTCTCCAAATAGATCTGGCTCTGCCTTTAATTTACCGCTCTTGACCTCTTTCATCTCAATCCCAAGTTTTTCAAGTCCTTGATCAATCCTTGCCCATTGTAGCAATACACCAACTGATCCTGTGATTGTATTCTCGCGCGCAAATATTCTGTCTGCTCCGATCGAAAATAAATATGCTCCGGAGGTTGCAATATTCTTCATTACTGCAACTATTGGCTTATTTGATGATATAGATCTAATCTTTAAAAAGATCTCCTCTGCACTAACAGTTGTACCGCCAGGACTATCGACAGTAATAATTATTGCTTTAACGTCATCTTCAAATTCTAAATACTCCAAATCTTCTAAAATTTGGTCCGCATCTACAAGTAAACCACTAATAGTGTAATTTGCGATGTGTGGCTTCGAGCTAATATTTGTTTTTGGGTTGTTAAAAACGATATACAGGAGAGACAGTACTAAAAAGAACGAAAAGATTCGCCATAAAAATAGCTTTCTGCGGTACCATTTTATTTCTACTGAGTTATTGAAGACCATTTAATCACTTTTTGGCTTCAGACGTTATCATAAGTTATCCCATATTTGATTTTTTTATTTTGAAGCCTTTGAGGCTTTTGTTTTTTCTTCCTTTTCTGCATCTTTTTTTTCAGCTTTTGGTTTTGCTTTCTTCACAGTTTTCTTTGGCGTATCTGATGAGTCTGTAAGCGATTCCATTACCTCCTGGTCGTTGGCTATATTTAATGCTTCACCCAAGATATCCCCCAGTGAAGCACCAGAGTCTGCAGATCCGTATTGTTCTACCGCCTCTTTTTCTTGATCAATTTGCAAACTTTTTATTGATAATGTAAGTTTATTATTTTTTGCATCTATTTGCGTTACCTTTGCATCAACCATCTCACCGACATCAAACCTGTCTGGTTTCTGTTCCGACTTATCTACGGATAAATCTGTTCTCTTAATCGAACTTGGGGCTCCATCCTTGCCAATTGTAACGTCCAGACCACCATCACGAATATTTGTTATATAGCATGTGACTGTATCTCCTTTTTTAATTTGGCTGAGGCCAGAATAAGGATCGTCAGACAATTGCTTAACACCAAGGCTTATTCTCTCTTTTTCAACATCAATATCAAGAACCTTAACATCGATTGTCTCTCCCTTTACATGCCTCTCAAGAGAGACTTCAGGCTTTTCATTCCAATCTAAATCTGATAAGTGAATCATACCGTCAAGATCACCCTCTAGTCCTACAAATAAACCAAATTCAGTTGCATTCTTTACCTCTCCGCTTATAACTGAGCCAATGGGATAATTCTCTGCAAATTTTGCCCATGGATTCTCTACGCACTGCTTCATACCAAGAGAAATTCTTCTTTTTTCATGATCTATTTCTAAGATCACAACCTCTACCTCTTGTGAGCTTGATACAATCTTACCGGGATGAATATTTTTCTTTGTCCAACTCATTTCTGAGACATGTGTAAGACCCTCGATACCGGGTTCAATTTCAACAAAAGCGCCGTAATCCGTAATATTGGTAACGTTACCCTTTAATTTTGTATTTATTGGATATTTTTCAGCAATACCCTCCCATGGGTCAGCTTCAAGCTGCTTCATTCCAAGGCTTACTCTTTTACTTTCTGCATTTATTTTGGTAACTTGAACTTTGACCGATTGACCAATCTTTAATAAATCACTTGGATGATTAACTCTTTTCCAAGAGATATCTGTTACATGCAACAAACCATCCATCCCGCCAAGGTCAATAAATGCCCCATAGTCTGTTATATTTTTGACAATACCATCAAGGATCTGACCCTCCTCAAGATTATCAGCCAGCTCAGGATTATAATCACCTTTTGAGTCTTCAATAATTGCCCTCCTTGACACAACAATATTACCTCTTTTCCTATCCATTTTTAAGATTTGGAATGGTTGAGATACATTCAGCATGCCACCTATATCTCTAACAGGTTTGATATCAACTTGGCTTCCTGGAAGGAATGCGATTGCACCATCCAGATCTACAGTGAAGCCGCCCTTTACTCGGCCAAAAATCACTCCCTCGACTCGAACGCCATCCGCATGCAGTTTCTCTAGATTATTCCAGCTTTCCTGTCTTCTTGCTTTTTCTCTGCTTAATACAGCTTCTCCATTTGAATTTTCAACTCTGTCTAAGTAAACATCAACATCATCACCTATCTCAGGGATACTTGGACCAGATGCTGATTTGAATTCTCGTGTAGGTATCCTGCCTTCTGTTTTGAGACCAACATCAACTATTACAAAATCATTCTCGACAGCGGTTACCTTACCTTTTATTACAGTTCCTTCAGAGAGATTTATTTTACTCATACTTTCTTCAAGCAAAGCTGCGAAATCATCAACAGACGGATTTAACTTATCAAGTTCTTTTTTTACCATTTATGTATATTCTCCAATTCACATAGAATTTTAACCTTTATGTATGTATTTTACAATAAAGTCAATTACATCGTCAATTTTCATCTCAGTTGTGTCAATCTCAATTGCATCCCCTGCTTTCTGAAGGGGAGCAATTTTTCTATTGATATCCCTGAGATCCCTATTGTTTATATCATTTTTGATATTATTTCTATCTATTTCGGCATTATCCTTCTTTAGTTGCAGGTATCTTCTTTCTGTTCTTTGATCCAATGATGCAGTTATATAAAATTTATAATCAGCATTCGGAAAAATTATAGTCCCAATGTCTCTGCCATCAACAACGGCTCCGTTTGATGCAAAGTCTCTTTGATACTCTATTAGTTGTTCGCGAATTTCACGATATTGTGATATAATTGAGGCAACGGTTGATATTTCATCACTCCTTAAATCTTCAATTTCAGTGATGTCAAACTCAATTCTACTTGTAAGCTCTATGAGTGCAGGCTTATTATTTGGATTGATTGTGTTCTTTATAGCAAGATGAGCAATATACCTGTATAGCTGACCAGAGTCTAAGTGGGGTAAGTTGAAAATTTTTGCAATTTTTTTTGCAACCGTGCCTTTACCGCTTGCCGCGGGACCATCAATTGCAATAATTAATTTTTCATCCACTATGAAAGTTTCCTCCTATTTTATGATAAATTTCCGTAAAATTTGGAAAACTTGTTGCTATAGGGGAAACATCATCAATCCGAATTTGACTTTTTGAACCAAGCCCCAGAATCAATGCTGACATAGCCACACGATGATCATAATTCGACTTAATGTCGGAGCCGCCAGGGACTTCACCATTCCCATATATTATGAGATCATCATCCTTTGTTTGGCACTTAACACCTGAGGCTGTCAACATATTAATTATCGCTTCAAGGCGATCGCTCTCTTTTACCTTTAATTCAGAAACCCCACAGAATCTACTCTCACCCTTTGCATAGGCGGCTGCAACGGATAATATTAGAAATTCATCAATAATTGATGGGGCATCATTCAAGCTTGTTGTAACCCCTTTTAATTCACTTGCACTAACATCAATATCGGCAATCTCTTCTCCACATTTTGAATATTTATCCAAGAAGTCTATCTTCGCCCCCATAGAGATCAAGTAGTCAATAAATAGCGACCTTGTCGGATTTATCATTACATTTTTTATCCTTAGCTTAGAACCTTTTGATATGAGGGCTGCAACAATAAAAAATGCGGCTGAGCTTGGGTCACCAGGAATATCTATCTCTTTTGGAGAGAGAGATTTTTGCCCTCTTATCATAATTTCCTTTTGGCCCATATCATTCAACTTTACTTGAATATCTGCGCCAAAATACTCAAATAACTTCTCCGTATGGTCGCGAGTTTTAATTGTTTCAATTATTGTTGAGCACCCTCTAATGTTTAAGGCTGCGAGCATTAAAGCTGACTTTATTTGAGCTGATGGCACAACAAGCTTATGATTTATAGGAACAGGTAAAGCCGTACCTTTTAGCTTTAATGGTAAATTTTCTCTCTCATTGCTCAGTATTTCTAAACCAATTTCTCTTAAGGGATCTAATACTCTACCCATTGGCCGTTTAGATAGTGACGCGTCACCCTCAAACTCTACACAAACATCACAGCTGGACATAAGGCCAATAAGCAATCTTACGGAAGTACCTGAATTTCCTAAATAAATTTTTTTATTGGGCTGTAATAACCCACCAATACCAATACCGTATATGCTTGTGATATTATGCTCTTCGCTCACATTTATACTTGCACCAAACTGCTCCAAAGCGCAAATTGTGGAAATAATATCTTCCGACAAAAGTAAATTATGAATTTTCGTTTCACCAATGCATAGCGAGCCAAGAATTAAAGCCCTATGTGAAATAGATTTATCACTAGGTGTGTCGATACTTCCAGATAACGCATTCGATCTCTCGACAATGACTGGATTATTTTTGTTGTTTATTTTCATGATCATGTGTATATAAATGTAGATACTATAATGGTAAATATTATAACATAGTATTAAATTGGCATTAAATATAAAAAGGGGTTGTAGTGGGCAGAGCTGAATTAGGAAATAAACATACGTGTCTAGATTGTGGCGTTAAGTTTTATGATCTCAACAAGCTTGAAATAATCTGTCCCGCATGTAGTAAGGAAGTCAAACTTACTTCAGATGATCAACAAGCTCAATCGCAAGCCAAAGAGACTCCTGTTGTTGATGAAATTATCCAAGATGAAACGGAGTTAGAGCCAGAAAAAGAGTCGCTGGACAATAACCTTGAAGATGGGGTCATTGAAGATGATAATCCAATTATCATGGATGACGATATCCTTGACGAAGAGTCTGAAGAAGAACTAATAAATGAAAATGATATTGATATACCAGATATAGAAAATGAAGAGTTGATTGAAGATGACGATAATGACTTTCTGGTTGAAGAAGACGACATCGAAGAATCAGATTTGATTATCACCCCAAAAAGTGATGATGAGTAATACAACTTCACTTTAATGCGATCAGCAGATGGAACCTGAATACTGGAAAAGAGCCATCATTAAGCTCAAAAAAGAAGATGCAATCCTCAAATCAGTTATTGAACGAAATCAAAAAAATATCCTTAAATCAAGAAAAGACCCCTTTGGGACACTACTGAAATCGATTGTTGGACAACAAATCTCAGTCAAAGCGGCGGAGAGTATACATAATAAGCTCTTAAAACTCTTACAAGCAGATGTTTCTCCTAATATGCTTCTATCCATCGACAAACAAGCACTCAGAGAAACTGGGCTTTCACGTCAAAAAATAGATTATTTGTGCAACATATCAAAATATTTCATAGAAAATCCAAATAAATCGACAAACGAGTATTTTTTAGACGCTAATGAAGAAACCATAAAGTCCAACCTTATTAGCATTAAAGGTGTAGGCCCTTGGACAATAGAGATGTTCCTTATATTCTTTAAAATGAGTCCGGATATTCTACCACTCGGAGATATTGGCCTAATTAATGCCATAAAAAAAGTTTATAACCTAGATCATTTTGAGAAAATCAATCAAATTGAGAAAATTAATCAAATATCAAATAAATGGCGCCCGTATCGGACTGTAGCCACATGGTATCTTTGGCAGGTAATAGATGATGAGCTTGTGGAATATTGATTAAACTCAAAAAAAATACCCAATACTTACTTTTCTTTTTTGTGATGCTGATCCTCATTTTTATTGCTGTAGTCAATTCAAAAACAATATGTGATGATCTCGATGGCATAAAAAGAGATGGAGTTCTATTTTTAAAAGAATCTAAGAAACCTTATACAGGGAAAAGTTTGTGTATCTGGGATATTAATAATACCGTTTGGTATGAAGGTAATTATAAAGATGGACTAAAAGAGGGCGTATGGACTTTCTACAATATTGACTCAACTAAAAAATCAGAAATAAATTATGAAAATGGAAAGATGAATGGTGTCAGACTAATTTATGACTCCAATAATCAAATAATGAAGCAAATGGAATGCAAGGAGAATATTTGTAAAACTGTGAACCAAGCAATTGATTAAAATAAACTGTACGTATATGATACCATAAAGTTAAAAAATGCTGAGGAGAGGATGAGTCAGAAAATAATAAATCATCAAATGATCATAGACGGTAAGTATACAAATAGCATAACAGAAAAGACAATTGAAATTGAATGCCCTGCAAACAAGAGGATATTTGCTAGTGTTCCACGGGGTAATGAGGCTGACGTTGATATCGCTGTAAAATCATCTCTGAAAGCATTCAGATCGTGGTCAAAAGTAATGCCTAAAGAGAGAGGAAAAATACTTCTCCAAATTGCTGATGCTATAGAAATTGAAAAAGAAGATATTGCAAAAATTATTGCAACTGAAACTGGAAATGCAATAAAGACCCAAGCAAGGCCAGAGATTAATCTTGTTGTTGATATATTTAGATATTTTGGTGGATTATCCTCTGAATTGAAAGGTGAAACCATCCCACTTGGAGAACATGTGTTGAGTTATACCAGGCGTGAACCCTTAGGTGTAGTCGGTGCAATAATTCCTTGGAATGCTCCGGTCATGCTTGGTGCATGCAAAATTGCACCCGCATTATGTGCAGGCAATACAATTGTAATGAAGGCCGCTGAAGATGCCCCGTTGGCAATTCTAAAAGTTGCTGAGATTTGTCAAAAATTCATACCGCCGGGTGTTCTAAACCTTCTAACAGGAACTGGTCCTGAATGTGGTGAGCCGCTTGCATATCACCCTGAAATAAATAAATTATCCTTCACGGGATCAACTGGAGTTGGAAAGCTGGTAATGAGGGCAGCTGCTGAGAGGATACTGCCAGTGTCTCTTGAGCTCGGAGGAAAAAGTCCTTCAATAGTTTATCCAGATGTAAATGAAGATTGGACAGTTGATGGAATTATTGGCGCCATGAGATTTACAAGGCAAAGCCAGTCTTGTACAGCAGGCTCAAGATTATTCCTACACAAAAAAATATTTGACAGCTTTATTGGTAAACTGTCAGAAAAACTTGATAAACTAATCATCGGCAACCCACTCGATGATGATACTGACATAGGCACTATCATAAATAACAAACAATTTACAAAAGTTTGTGACTATATTTCTGACGGTTTAAATAATAAAAATACAGAAGTTATTTGTGGAGGTCTGCCTCCTGAAGATGGCCCCCTTAGCGAAGGGTATTTTACAATACCAACTATCTTCAGAAATAAATCAAATGAATGGCGTCTTGCGAAGGAAGAAATTTTTGGTCCCGTCCTTGTTGCAATCCCATGGGATGACGAAGAAGAAGTCATAAGAATGGCAAATCAGAGTCACTACGGCTTAGCCGCATATGTTTGGACTCGAGATATTACTAGAGGCATAAATGCAGCTCATGCAATTGAATCTGGCTGGGTACAGGTTAATCAAGGCCTGGCGCAAGCCCCTGGACACTCATATGGTGGATTTAAACAATCGGGTATTGGCCGTGAATTTTCACTTGAAGGTATGCTCGATAGCTTCACTCAAAGAAAAAATATTAGTATAAACCTAAATACTCCATCAAAAGAAATCTAATAATGCTCACTCTTTTTCATTACGACAGAACCAGTGCAGCTCAGAGAGTACGTCTTTGTCTCGAAGAAAAATCTATTCCATGGGAAAGCATAATTGTAGATACCGCGCTGGGTGATATCGATCAGCTTCCGAAAAATTTTTATGAGCTAAATCCCAAAGGCCTTGTCCCAGTGATTATTGATGATAACCTTGCAATACCAGAGTCTTTAGTAATTATCGAATATCTTGAGGAAAGATATGGTGGAGATCCTAAATTAAAACCATCATGGCCCAAAGATCTTGCCCAAATGCGTCTCTGGATGCGTAAAATAGATGAAGGAATCCATGTTGCAAGTCGAACAATTGGTGTATGTCTCGTGAACAGACACATTTATAAAAAGAAAGACCCAGGGCAGATTAAAAAATACTACAAAGAAATGAAAGACAAAGTTCGCAAAAAAAATGATCAAATAAATATTGAGATGGGGATAGAGTCACCTCTTCTTGAAGAGGCAATGATTGAATTCAAGTCACTATTCATAGAAATGAATGAATATTTAGGTAAAAATACTTGGCTTGCTGGAGATAAGTATTCTTTAGCAGATATCTCATTTGTCGTTTACCTACACAGATTGGACTCCTTTATGATGAGACCTTTATGGAAAGATCTAAAAAATCTTGATCAGTGGTATGAAAAAATTAAAACAAGACCTGCATATAAAAAAGCAATATATGATTGGGGGGACGTTACTGCAGATCAAAGGGCTCAAAACGGTAAGGACGCATACCCGAAAATAAAGGAATATTGGGATAAAGCTTAGTAATAGCTAAGATATTAGTATATGATCGCCCAAATGAGAGCCACTTAGATAAGCGGCTTCAATCCTACCTTGAATAAACCAGTCTCCGCAAAGACCAAATTTATTATCTCTATCCAAAAAAAATTCAGGATTATTTTGTTTTTTTATATTTGCATAACGCCATCCCTGTAATCCAATATAATTGGCATTTTCTGTTTTTATTGGAACTAGATTTGATAATTCATTACAGAGATAGCCCTTAACCCAATCCCTATCATTATCTATATTTTGAGATGCCCATTTGTTCGTTGAGTGAATCAGAAATGCTGTATTATTTACGCTTGAGTACTTTGATGAATTTACCGATAGCCAGCTAATATCCGCTCCCTTTATTAGTGCAGCATCAAACCCTATATCTATTTTTTCCTCGTAACCCAGCATCAGCGAATAACATGCAAGCATCTCGTAACGACTGATTTCGCAATATAAATTAACAACATCAGGGATCATATCTATTGCTTGTTTGGGCGGTATTGCAGAAATTACCCAATCAAACTCACCAATATTGTCATTGGCTTCATCATATAGTTGCCACTTATTACCCTTTAAGACATTCGCCACTTTCTCTGATAATCTAACATTTAGGCCGTCTGCCATATATTTGCCAATAGCATTCATGGATGGTATTCCAACGTAATTTGACGGATCTTCCCCCCAAACACGGGCATTGGTAATTTTACCATTATCAATTTCAACAAACCGTGCCTTCCAAACATCGATAATATTCTGATCTATCATGGGGTTAATATAGTTCTTAAATTCTTCTGTTTTTGCTTTGAAAAACTGAGCTCCATGATCAAATATAAACTCACCAAATCTTCTTGTCGCAACACGTCCTCCATAGCCACGTGATTTTTCAAATACAACAACTTCAAAATGGTTTTTTAACTTATTAGCTAGGGCCAGGCCAGATATACCAGCTCCGATTACGGCAACTTTATCCATAGTTTCACCAGATTTTAATGAATGATTATACTACAGGCCAGCTATGAGTGCTTCGAGTTTTTTCTTACTTTTTCCAACAACTCTCGTAGATGCAATATCATCAATATTTGATAGATCGCCATCCACAATGACCAATGCGATCATACCCATGCTCTTGTGTGGTGAACATTGATATAAATATACACCTGGCTCATCGAAGGTATAACTAAATTCTTTATTTACCTTAGAAGGTTTCTTTGGAAGTTCTGCATTTTCTGGGGCGCCAATAAACTCTACGTTGTGTCCGGGCGAAGTAGTTAGCCAATTAACTGTGTCATTTAGTTCAACATATAAAATATCTTCAGAGTAAACCATCTTCTCTCCATCATCTCTTTTATTTAACATATCTACGTCATATGTTGCGGAGATCGCGCTGTTGTGTGTAAAAAGAAGGGCGATTAAAGTAAAAAGAAGTGTAAGCTTATTCATGTAATTTGTCCTTATATCAAACGATGATTATAAAACGATTAATATACTTTCATAGTTTACATTTCACGTTGATCTTATGGTTTTTTAACCTTGATGGGTTTTTTTCTGTCAGGATAACAAGTGTTGCAGATCTCGCAATCAATACCAAAACATGCTCTGGCCTGACAGTATTCGCGTCCATAAAATATAATTTGTAAATGTAATCTATTCCAATTATCTTTTGGGAATAATCTTTTTAAATCTCTTTCTGTTTGAACAACACTTTTTCCATTTGTGAGACCCCATCGTTGGGCTAGCCGGTGTATGTGTGTATCAACCGGAAAAGCAGGGTGACCATGACCCTGAGACATTACAACGGATGCTGTCTTGTGGCCCACACCAGGTAAAATCTCCAATTCCTCATAGGTATCCGGAACTTGACCGTTAAAATCACGAATGAGTATCTCGGACAGCTCCTTTATTGCAGCAGATTTTTGTGGCGCTAAGCCGCAGGGTCTTATTATTTCATAAATTACGTTTAAATCTAGATGACTCATGTCCTTCGCATTATTTGCTAACTGAAAGAGGCTCGGCGTAACTTGATTCACCCGAACATCCGTACATTGAGCGCTGAGCAGAACGGAAATTAGCAATTCAAATATATTCTTATGATCAAGTGGGATGGGAGGATTTGGATAAATCCTATCCAATATTTTAATTATATTTTTGACGCGTTCTGCTTTGATCATTTTTAATTTTATTTTTCTATAATTCTAATAAGATAGAATATTACACAATCCAGATTGATTTGGAATTATGAAAAGACTGGTTTACATAATAATTATTCTAATAAGTTATACTTCCCTTTCGTATAGTAAAGAAATTAATTGTGCCGCCCATAATGTGTATGTAATTGATGCAGATACAATAAAGCTGTGCAATAAGAAGATACGCTTAAATGGAATATCCGCTGCAGAAAAAGGTCATGTGACTTATAAATCTTGCAAAAAAACAGTAGAAAAAATTATTGCTGAGTCCGACACGGTGTCATGCAAATTAACAGGTGATATGACCTATGACCGGTATGTAGGTATTTGTACAGTAACAAAAAAAGATATTACTGAAGACTTACAACAAAAAATAATTGAGAATAGCTGCGCAAGAGATTGTAGAAGCTACTCAAGAGGGAAGTATAAAATCTTCGAGACAGAGGCATCAAGAGAATTACCTCTTCCAAACTATTGTAAATGAGATCTATTTTTTATTGCGATTAAATTTTATCAAAAAACGATTCTATATTTAATGATACCTAGATTTATGTTATTTTGCAGATATGGGGCCATAGCTCAGTTGGGAGAGCGCTTCGCTGGCAGCGAAGAGGTCGGGGGTTCGAGCCCCCCTGGCTCCACCATCATTGTGCCCATAATTTTGAGATAATTCTTTATGTCTGACTCTATCCAAAAATATCTAAATCTACTGTCTGTTTTTTGTGACCAAGCAAAGAAATATGGTGATGCGCCATATCTTTGGTCAAAAAATAACAAGCATTATCAATCCCTGAGTTGGAATGAAACATACTCTCGAGTTAAAAAATTAGCGAACTATCTAAAAAAGATAGGTATTAAAAATGAAGCCAGGGTGATGCTTGTCTCAGAAAACAGACCTGAATGGCAAATAAGTGACTTAGCCATCATGGCGGCAGATGGTATATCAGTTCCAGCTTACACAACAATCACCTCACAAGACTATGAATATTTAATAAGCCACTCCGAAGCAAGAGTAATAATTGTATCCACTGAATTTTTATATTCAAAAATTGAGTCAGCTATAAATAAACTGAAAATAAAGCGGGATCTTATAATTATCGATGATTTTGACCTGAAAAAAAATGATTTAATTGTGATACATAAATGGGATGAGATTCAAAGCATGCCCACAGATAATGATACTGACCATGTATTCAATCAGGCAATAAGAAAGAATAGAAAAGATATTGCATGCATCATATATACCTCTGGAACTTCTGGCTTCCCAAAGGGTGTGATGTTAAGTCATGGCTCAATTCTGCATAATTGCGAAGGCGCCCATGAGATACTGGGATCGGAGCTGAATAATATTGATGATGTACTATTTTTATCATGGCTCCCATTGTCACATTCATATGAGCACACCTTACAGTTTTATAATTTATATTCTGGTAACCAGATTTACTATGCAGAAGGTACAGATAAACTACTTCAAAATCTTGGTGAGGTTAGGCCTCATTTGATGTCAGCAGTACCTAGGTTTTATGAGAGTCTCTTGCAGAAGATTTCTGTACAAATGAGCAAAGAAAATAAATTTAAAAAGAAATTATTTAACGATACAATCACATTAGGACGGAAGTTATATGAGTTTGAAAAGCTCTCACTTAGGAGTAAATTTTATAATAGAATTTTATCCTTTTTGGTTAGAAAAAAGATCGGAAATAGATTCGGGGGCAGATTGGTAGGGCTGATATCAGGTGGTGCTGCTCTAAATTACGATGTTGGTATATCCTTATATTCCCTTGGTATTCCAATCTACCAAGGCTATGGGCAAACGGAGAGCGGGCCTGTAATATCTGTAAATTACCCAAAAAATAATAAAATCGAAACAGTAGGTCGATTATTGCCTAATACTGATGTAAAGATATCAGATGAGGGCGAGATTCTTGTCAAAGGTGAAAATGTAATGAATGGATATTTTAAAGACCCGGATGCAACAATAAATGCATTTTCAGGAGAATGGTTAAAAACTGGTGATGTTGGGGTTTTTGATAAGGACGACTACTTAGTTATTACAGATCGTATGAAAGACATTATCGTAAATTCTGGTGGGGATAATATTTCTCCAACAAAAATAGAGACCATGCTGGTGATGGAGCCTGTAATTAACCAGGCAATGGTATATGGAGATGGAGAAAAATACCTAGTTGCAATTATTGTTATTGATAAAAGTTTTGTAAATGAGATGCAGCCATCAAAAAAGATTATTGATGAAGTACTGAAACGAGTTAACCATCAACTTTCAGCCATCGAAAAAGTAAAAAATTATATTATTGTTGATGAAGAATTTACAGTTGAAAATGAAATGATGACGCCATCTATGAAAATAAAAAGGTATAAGGTGCTTGAAAAATATGAGGGGGATCTGAGAGCACTATATTCAATATAAAGATTACTTATTATCCCTACATCGCTTTGAACAATATTTAACGTCACTCCAATTTAGTTTCCACTTCTTTCTCCAGCTAAAAGGTTTTTTACACCTAACACAAATTTTTTCAGGAAGATTTTTACTCATTAATTTGCTTCCTGTTTTTTAGATATAAAAAAAAAGCCAGCACTTCATATAAATACGTTGCAAGAAAATATACAACTTTATAATCAAGCAATTTTGCAAGAAATTTATACCGGCCAATCTGGGACCAAATTAACTTAAATGCATCTACACCAATATAAACTTTATCCCCTTCACATACATGAAGTTTTCTAATCAACTTAGCTTTCTCGATTGAGCCCAACTTGTTTGGTAAATCTTGATGCAAATCAAGATACTGAATTGTATCTGTATTTTGTTTTTTATAGTGATTAATTTCGAACCTACAGATCGAGCAAGAATGATTATAAATTACTTGAATGGTAGGCTTTTTCATAAGAAGGAAGTTTAGGGGGTTATAAGTGTTGGTGGTTGTACTAGACAACCACCAACTTGTTATTATTTTGCGTCAGATGTAGCAGCAACCCATATAACAACACCGAATGCGATTTTATTAACAAAATCAGCAAGGTTGTATATGATGTTGAGCGCATCTGCACTTCCGGCACCAGCGTAACCAAGTACATAGCCAAGTGGGTAAATCGCCCAACCGACTGTTACTATGATTCTCAAAGCATTAAATGCTCGTTGAGATGCTGGGGTACCATCACTTGCACTAATTTTACTTGCTTCACCAGCAAATATTTCGTAAATGATGTAGATCCAACCTGCCATTCCGATGATGAACGCAAGCCAGACATTCATTGCACCTACTTCACCGAGATAACCGGCAACTAGCATTACAACTGATGCGATGAGCAGACGCCAGAATAGTGACGCTGCAACCACAGCAATAGCTGCTAGTATTAAGTAGAATTCAACAATTTGTAGTGGTACGGTTAACAGCCAGTCTACATATCGGAATACGATTGGGGACTCGCCTGTGCTAACCCAAACATCACGCATGTAGAAATAGTGGATGGCAGCAATACCTGTAACCATTGCGGCTACAGTTAGAGATGTTTTCCATTTACCAACTGCGCGATCTCTTTCTACCCAGAAAAAGAATGTTGCTGCAACCATAGCTGCAGATATAATCCAGAAACTTACGCCGACGTAATCAGCTGGATTGAGTGCTCCTGTTGTCATAATAGTTCTCCCTTTTAAAATTAACTATATAACCCCTTATTTCCTTACCCATAAAATATTGGAAAAATGTGCTAAAAACAATGTTTTTTTATAAAAAAGTAGTAACTTTATGTTAACTATTTTTGCTTTGTTATTACGTCAACTAAGACTGCAATAATCAAATTTAGGATTGTTATTGATCCTATTGCGACAAAACTATAGAAGTATATCCACGCCCACCAAAATTTTTCCTGCATAGGTAACATTACATTTTCCCAACTTGATAGTGTGAGAACTTGAACAAGGGTTATCATCGAAATTCCGAGGTCTCCCCATCTCTGTGGATCTGATTGTCCAAAAAGAATACTTCCAAATGATGCATAAACATAAATTATTATGAACAGGAGCAAGGATACATAAAACACTCTTTTGATTGATTTTAATAGTGCTTCGATTAATTCTTTTAGTTCTGGTATGGCAGATATTAATCTTAAAACTCTAAATATTCTCAATAATCTCAGCACGAGTATTGATGA
This sequence comes from uncultured OCS116 cluster bacterium, assembly GCA_902613795.1. Lineage (GTDB taxonomy): Bacteria > Pseudomonadota > Alphaproteobacteria > Rhizobiales > TMED25 > TMED25. Next base: position 38,790 of record CACMIP010000004.1, on the reverse strand, counting down.
GTTTGGACCAATTGGCATAATAGAAATTATCACAATTAGGCTATCAAAAATATTCCACCCATTTTTAAAAAAATGCAGTTTCTTATCCTCGGCAAAGAATCTTATACAAATTTCAATAACAAAGAAAATAGTGATTAGTGTATCTAAAATATAAATAAATATTATTGCTTGCGGAGGTATATTATAAGTTGAAACACCAACTAAAAAAGCTGATAATATTATCGCACTAATTACAAATGCTTGAAAAAATCGATTATTTTTTATCTTTTCAAATGAAGTTCTATTCATTTATTGGTGCCGACTTTTTTGTTATTTTCTTTATCCACTCACCAAAATCTTTGTCAATATTATTGATGGGAAAGCTCACAATGCATGGCATTTCATATGAATGATTTTCTTTAATGAGAGCAGATATCCCATCAAAATTTTCTTCTATTGTCTTTAAGAGTATCGCACATTCACTTTCACTGGAAATCTTACTATCCCACTTAAAAATGGATAAAATCTTTGGAATAATATTTCCGCAGGCAATCAAATTCTTATCCAATAAAATTTTTGTAATATGCGTCGCTTCATCTTCTGAGGTGCACGTCGAATAAATCATAATAAAATTCATCGAATTTTTCTTTCAATAAATAATACAACAAGAGTATATAACAATATCGAGTTTAAAATATGCCATATCCAATGTGTGCCATGTGAAAATTGTGCACAAGTAAATAAATCAAGTTGCCTAAATCCAAGAGACAACATGAAGATGAAAGATGCGAGAAATAGTCCGTATGAGATATTCCTTTTATTTTTTCTATAAGCAATACAAGCAATAATCAACATAGAAAATAGAGCCATAAGATATGACGATATCTCCTCAACGCCAAGATAACTCAAAGAATAATTTAAGAATAAAAATAAAAATATTGAAAAAACAGAAATAACTTGCGTTTGCTCAAGATAGAAACGGACGGCAAGATATAGGTATAGGATGATAAAAATCATTATTGGAATTGTGTCAGCTAGTAATGACCATACATTGCCAAATAAATGAAAAAGGAAACTTCCTGTACCAATTATAAGAACAAGAGAGATGAGTATTATGGAATAAATTCTTAAATTTACATGTTCATAATTTTTTTTATTATATTTTTTTAGTAATAAAAAGAAGGCAACCCAAAAAGCAATATTTGTGAAAAAGTTTATTGGTTCAGCGAATATTTCAGGAGATATTCTCTCACAATATATATCAATACTCTGATTAAGACTCACATTTCACACTATTTTAACTTAGGCTTTCAATTCTCTCGTTTGCTTCTCTTAATTGCTTTATTACATTCCGCATTCTCGGCATCATATTTTTTTCCCAATAATTTAGCATTTTTATATTATCCCTGTTTGTTTTATAAATCTCAGAATAATGTAAAATTAACTCGTCAGACCCCACGAGGAAGATACCATCATCGGTTTCGACGGTCGGGAAACTTGCTTTTTGACCTGATTTTTCAAGTATATACATAGTAATTTCTTCATACGATGGTTCATCGGCATGAGCGACATTAATATCAAAATCTTCAAGCTTATTTATCTCATTCAGAAAAATTATGAACTTATATGAAAAAGGGCATCCCCCCTTCACAAATAATTTATTTTTGATCATTTTTTCTCCTTCTTGCTGTTTTTTAATTATTTAATAAATTGCCCCGTATTTAAATCATGCATCGCTTGCATCAGCTCATTTCTTGAATTCATAACGATTGGACCATGCCATGCAATCGGCTCTCTAATTGGCTTTCCTGAAACAAGAAGGAACCTGACACCTTCTTCACCTGTATGAAGAGAGACAAACTCTCCGGGATCAAAGTATATCAAGGTTTTATTACCCGATAAATCTCGTATATTTAATTCCCTCCCTTCAAACTCTTTTTCAACTCTAATTCCGGCTGGAGCTGAAGCATATTTGAAATCTGCCTTACCATCAAAAATATACGCAAAAGTCTTCTTGTATGTATCTATTTTTATTACTTTATGGGTACGCGGAGGTATGGATATATCCAAAAACTCTGGCTCGGCGGCGATGCCATCAACCGGTCCTAAAATCCCTCTATAATTACCAACGATGACTTTAATTTTTGATCCATCGTCATCTTCAATAACGGGTATATTTGATATATTAATATCTTGATACCTTGGCGTTGTCATTTTTTTTTCTGAGGGGAGATTTGCCCATAATTGAAAGCCATGCATCTGACCATTCTTATTACCCTGAGGCATTTCTTGATGCATTATTCCCGACCCAGCAGTCATCCACTGAACATCACCACCCGATAATAATCCTGTATTTCCTAAGCTATCTTTGTGTTCTACAGTTCCCTCCAAGACATATGTTATCGTTTCAATACCTCTATGGGGATGCCATGGAAACCCAGCCTTATAACATTCTGGGTCATCATTTCTGAAATCGTCTAAAAGTAAAAATGGGTCAAATTTTTCTGGCTCCGTGAAGCCGAAGACTCTATCAAGAGAGACTCCTGCCCCTTCAATGACAGGTTTTGGTTTTGAGATAGTTGTTATTGGCCTAAATGACATATCAATCCTTCAATCTAATAATTTTACTACTGTAATAACTGCCATAGTAATACCTAATGCGAAAGAAATTATTATCACCAACCCAAGGATATTTGCAATCCTGCTTAGAAAATGTGGCACTTCTAAATTCCTAATTTCGCGCGACTTAATCCTATGAAAGATATACCCCGATATGAGAAAAATTGCTAACAGTACTAATGTATATTTAAGTTCGTTAATCATATTCGTATATTCATATAGGCATATTAAAACAGTTTACTAGGCTAAATAAAAATTATATCCTCATAATTAAATGTATGCAAACAGGACAAAAAAATGCCAATTGTAAAAAAATTTGATGATGCTGAATACATTGAGATAGACCAAGATATCCTTTGTAAGAATTTATTACGAAAAGACGATCTTGATGATAGCAGAATAACAATTGATTATTATAAACTTTCAAATGAAGTACAACTAGATTACTTAAACAAAGATAGCAACATTAGCTGGATACAAATATTATCGGGAGGTATAAAGATATCTGACGGTGACTTAAATAAAGATCAGATTGTATTTATAAAGGGCAAAAGGGGAATTCAACTAAGTACGTCCGGAGATACGGAGTTAGCAATAACAAAAATAAATAATTATAAAATATTTGAAAGCAATGCTTCTGATGCCTTTGACTCACAAATTAACATAATTAATTGGGGGAATGAGCCAATTCTAAAATCCGAGCATGATGATAGAAAGAGGGTATATTTATTATCAGAGCTCCTTGCTGGCACAGACTCAGTGAAAGGTGAATTAATAATATACCCAAAAAACACATCCTGTCCTGAGCATTATCATGTTGGGGCAGAGCACTACCAGCTAATTACTGAGGGTGAAGTCATAGCAGTTCTCGATGGCATAGAGACAAAACTTGAAAAGTATGATGTTTTATATAATTTTGAGAACGAACCACATTGGTTTTATACAAATGAAAAAAACTGCGATTTTGTAGAATTTTTTGTACCTGGTGAAAATAAAACAGTTTGGACAAAAACAACCAATGTTTGTACTTGGTCACCAATGGGTGTAGATATAAATGGTCAGTCACCATCAAGACATATTGAAAAACACGTGCATGGTGAAGGAAAAAATATATAAAAAGTGATCCAAAGATAAAACCATACCGTTTTCATTGTGTGTGGGTAGATGATAGTTAGTATAACCAAACCTCATCTTACATACTATATCAACATATCCCTATTAATCCCTAAAGGTTGATTTCACTTACCCACACTATACTTATCCAATCTTTGTTGCTCCAGTTTCACATTGAACAAATTTCCCATCTTTTTTGGTGTATGCCGCTAATACAGCTTCTTTCGTATTATCAGGGAAAGCTATTACCATGTGTTCTACAAGAATATCATCATTCTCATAAACGCATCTGTGACTTTCAACATTGAAAGCGTCACTGTTAAAAAATCCCTGAATCATTGCTAGGGTTTCTTCTTTATTCATCGTTGTTCCAGTCTGATGTCTGACAAATGTATAATTTTCAGATAGCAACTCACCGAATGCAAGATGATCTTTATTTTCTCTTGCCACCTTCATTTTTTCAAAAAAACTCATAATCATATTCCTTTAATTTCATTATCAAATATTGAATGATTTACACATACGTATTAAAGTGTAATTTTCACTACAATAATAACATAACAATGAATTTAAACGAATACGAAAAAATAGATAGAGAATATTTAATCCACCCTATGACTCATCTCGCAAAATTTGAACGCGGTGAAATCGATAATAGAATAATGAAAACTGCAAAGGGTGTAGAGATAATAGATGCCCAAGGTAACTCATTCATAGACGCTTTTTCTGGACTGTATTGTGTAAATGTTGGTTATGGCTGTACAGATATTATTGACGCGATTAAAAAACAAGCAGAAGAGCTTGCATATTATCATTGTTATTATGGAAATGCTACTCAGGCTTCAATCAAATTATCTGACATGGTTATTGAGAGGGCACCGAATAACATGAAAAAAATATATTTTGGTTTGTCTGGCTCTGACGCTAATGACACTAACATAAAATTATTGTGGTATTACAACAATCTTATCGGTCACACGAAGAAAAAGAAAATAATATCGAGGAGGGGTGGATACCACGGAGCAAGTATTTTTACAGGTAGCCTCACAGGTATAAAAACATATCATACCAATTACGATCTACCTATCGAGGGAATACTTCATACGGAGCCTGCATTTTATTTCCACAGAGCTGATTTAGATCAAACAGAAGATGAATATTCCAAATTCTGCGCGGACCAGCTCGAAGAGCTAATTTTAAAAGAAAATCCAGATACTGTAGCTGGGTTTATTGCTGAGCCTGTTATTGGAAATGGTGGACTAGTACCTCCACCACAGAATTACTGGCCAAGACTTAGAAATGTCTTAGAGAAATACGATGTTGCGCTTATATCAGATGAGGTTGTGACCGGCTTTGGCAGACTAGGAAAAATGTTTGGTGTTGATTATTTTGGGATCGAAGCTGATATGATCACTGTCGCCAAAGGAATTACCTCGGCATACTCTCCCCTATCAGGTTCTATATTATCAGAAAAAATATCCAATGTAATTAGGGATGCAACCGATAAATACGGTGTTTGGACACATGGTTCAACCTATTCTGCCCACCCAATATCTTGCGCAGCTGGAGTCGCGAATTTAAATCATATAGATAATCATCAACTTATTAAAAAAGGTAAGGATATATCCGAATACTTTAATTTCAAACTAAAAGAGAAATTTCAAGATCACCCTCAAATAGGTGATGTAAGAGGGATTGGGTTACTATCTGCTATTGAGCTTGTTAAAGATAAAAAAAATAGGAAATTTTTTGAAAAACAGGGACAATTATCTCAAGAGATAGTAACGAGGATGGCAAAAAATGGTGTTTTAGCTCGAGCAATGCCAGCAGGTGATACAATTGGTTTCGCACCTGCTTTCTGTATCAGTAATAATGAAATTGACACTATACTCGATGTCACTCTTCAAAGTGTGAATGAAGTAGTTAATAATTGATTTGCGCCAATGCAGAAATTATTGCTGGATCTGTCTCAATTGGACAGGAAATAGGAGGTTTTAAAGACCATGGTAATCCTTCAGTTGCCTCTGCAAAGGTAAAACTATCAAGTATACTATGCAGCAACCAACCTTCGTCCGACATAATAAATTTTGCTTTATCTGTTATAAGAATTGAGGGACCTTCTGGCAAATTTAATTGGTCTCTAATTTTCTTAATATCCCTTCCAGAGCCTGGGCTCGTTGCAAAATCAACAGTGTCAACAAACCGCCTCGGATCATGGGGCATCAGAACAATTAAATTTGGTATTAAACATGCAATATCATGCGCTCCGCCCGACCCGACCATCCTTATTTTTGGTTCATCATAGTCTCCAATAACGGTTGAATTTAAGTTTCCAAATTTATCGATTTGTGCTGCAGATAGTAAACCAACATCTATTCTACCGGCCTGCAAATCTGAAAACACGGAGAGACTATCTGTTATCATATCTGCACCATGTGCGATTGATGGACTACCAGTTGAATAAGATTTAGACAGCGGTAGAGCTCCGATTGCGCCTGACTCATAAATAAGATTGAGCTCTGGTTCGACACTGAGTTTTGCCAAGCATGCTGCGTCCGATGGGATACCAATTCCGACAAAACAGGACTTATACCCCACAAGTTCGGATGCTGCGATTATTGCAATCCTCTGATTAGGGCTATATTCTCTATAGTCAATCTTCATTTTTTACTCCACACAGACCCTCTTCAAGCTCTTTGATTTTTGTACTTCCAATTAACTTCTTGTATTCTTGTATATTTCTAGCATCATGAACCCAATTTTTAAGGTAGCTAGATAGTTTATCCTCATCTCTTGATGTTGTATCATATTCGATATAATGATCATCATCCCTCGAATAAAAGCCCGAAACGTATGATGGGTATGCACCCCATGGAAGTTCAATAATGTTAGAAACTCTGTGTGATGGTATAACTGTTTTTTCTGGTGCCTCTTTTATCTTTGAATTACTAATAATTTTTTCTACACTGACAATAATCTTATCTGATGCCAGTGCCCCTTCAACAGTGTCACCATCAATACCCCACATTTGAATGTTTCCGTACTTATCAGCACTTTGTGCGTGTATGAGTGCAATGTCAGGCTTTAGTGCAGGAATCGCTGAAAACTTATGATCTGTGTATGGACATGTAACTTGTTTTAGATGACGAATATTACTTGGCTTATCACCAATCTGAAGAATCTTTGATGGGATAAAACTAACACCCATCCTTGCCGCATGTAATCTCATTATGATCGACTGGTTTGTCCACTCTTCAATTTCTATCGATTTTTTTTTGTATGCTCTACTGAATGAGTGCGACAGACCAACAGTTGGATTTCCAACATAACCAAAGATTACTTTTTTTACAATTTCAGATGCTATTAATTGGTCAAATAAAATATCGGCTCCCGATCGGCAAATGGTTAAATCTTGTATTTTTTGACGAATTAGCTCATGGGATAGATAAAATGGTATTAAGTGACCAAAGCCACCAATAAATATATTATCTCCAGCATTTACATTATTCTTTATTGCGTCTTGTACTGTTGAAGTTTTATCAATCATAAAAATTTGATTTTTAAATAACGTTCTTTGTATGAAGGTCTTTTATATACTCTTCGTCGTATCCAAGGGAGGATAAGACATCATTATTATCTTCTCCAAGAAGTGGTGGTGCTTTATCTATCTGAGCTGGTGTATCAGAAAATTTATATGGGACACCCAACATCTTGAGTGTTCCAGCTTCTGAATGTTCTATATTTACTACCATGTCATTGGCTATAGTCTGTTCATCTGCCAGTGCACTTTCAACAGAATTCACAGCACTTGCAGGTATGTCTGAGCTCAATAACTTCTCAAGCCATTCTGTAACTGTTTTGTTTGCAATAACATTTTGTATTTCTTGATCGATTAATTGTCTGTTTATTACTCGATCAGCATTTTTAGTGAACCTTGTATCTGTTGCCCACTCTTCTTTGTTCAAACATGCGGCAAATTTTGCAAACTGAGTATCATTTCCAACAGCGATAGCAATACTACCATCTTTCGCCTCAAAAGTCCTGTAGGGCACGATATTTGGATGCCCATTTCCAAATCGTCTTGCTGGCTTACCGCTAACAAGGTGATTAGCCGCGACATTAACTAACATCGAAATGCTGGTTGTGTACAAGCTGGTCTCTACTTTTTGCCCTTTACCAGTGTTGTATCTGGAATTTAATGCTCCCAAAATAGATATTGTTGCATTCATCCCTGTACATATATCGACTAATGCAACACCAACTTTCATCGGTTCTCCATTTTCTTCACCTGTGATACTCATTAGCCCACTTTCAGCTTGAAGCAGAAAGTCATACCCTGGTCTTTTACCTCTTGGACCTCTACCACCATATCCTGTAATCTGACAATGTATGAGCTGAGGTGCTTCTTTCTCTCTCCATTCGTCACTGATCCCATAGCTATCCATTGTGCCATACTTAAAATTTTCTATTAGAACGTCAGCTTCCTTGAGTAGTCGTTTAAGGATGTCGATACCTTCCTCAGATTTTAAGTTTAATGTTACACTTTTTTTATTTCTGTTAATACCGAGGAAATATGCAGCTTCACTCCCTGCAAATGGAGGGCCCCACGCTCTTGTGTCATCACCTTTTCCGGGTTGCTCAATCTTGATGATTTCTGCACCCATATCTCCAAGATTCATAGTACAAAATGGACCCGCCAATATTCTGCTTAAGTCTAGCACCTTAATGCCAGTTAGAGGGCCCTGTTCTTTTTTAGCCATAAATTGTCCTTTTTTCGCTAGTTAGGTCTCTCGTTTTCATCATTATCAAGTCCATCAAGGTATGCCTCAACATTTTCTTTTCTTCTTTCACGGAACTGCTGAAAGTCGGGTTTCCTTTTTTCGAGAAATGCATTCATACCTTCAAGAGACTCTTCAGAACCCCACACATGAGCGAGAAGTTCCATACCATGCTGCCAACTTGCATATAATGTATCAGAGTCATGATTGAGTGATTTCTTTGTCTGTCTTATGGTCTGACCACTTCTCTCAATAAGCCCCTCGCACCACTTTTGGGTTTCTTCGTCTAACTTATCTTTTGGAACCACTTTATTGATTAATCCGATGCTTACAGCTTCTTCTGCAGTGAATCGTCTCGCCATAAAAATCATTTCTTTTGCTAACCTTGAACCAATTAGTTGTGGAAGATATTGAGTTGCCCCAACAGTAGGACAAGCCCCTACTACCGCACCGCTTTGGCCAAATATTGCGTCATCCGCAGCAATAACCAAATCACACCATAGTGCAAGCTCGTGACCACCACCCATGCAATAGCCATGAACAGATGCAACTACTGGTATTGGTAGGCCTCTAATAGCCATTGCTAGCGCTAACATGCGGTCATTCCAGTGCGCTGCGTTGATCCAATCTAATCTCATCATTGCATGAAAATCACCACCTGCAGAGAAAGCCTTATCACCGACCCCATTAATCACAACACACACGATTGATGGATCGTTACGTGTAGATAGAACAGCGTCAGTTAACTCATCCAGAGTCTGCTCACGGAATGCATTTCTTACTTCAGGTCTATTTATTGAAATCCATGCAACTTTGTTTCTAATTTCAAATAATACTTCTTTATATTCACCACCAGCTTTTGACATTTTTACCTCTGCTAATTTTATTAAATTTTTGACAAATGAAAATTATCATTCTTTTTCATGCTCTTCAACCTCAATCAGTGCACCGCAAACCTCACTTGGGTGAATAAAATATAAATTTCTTCCATGATAACCTGTTGTTGGTTCTGATAATATATTGATTTTCTTTTCTTTTTGGTCTCCATACGCCTGGTTGAGATCCCCAACGGCAAGACAATAATGGTGTAATCCACCTTTTGGATTTTTTCGTAAATAATTAGCAATAGGGGATTTATCACTCAAGGGTTCCATGAGCTCAATCTTTAAATTTGCAAAAGATACCATCGCAATCTTAATGTCTTGCTTTTCTATTATTTTGATATCAGATACTTTAGCGCCAAAAACTGTTTTATATTGACTTATCGCATCTTCAATATTAGGAACTGCGTGTGCAATATGGTCTACGCTAAAATTGGAATGATCCATCTCAATATCATCATTAATCATGGTTTATACATAAAAAATAAAAATAATTATCTATACTATTTAATATATGAATAAAAAAAAATCTATGTTTAATGAAAAATATTTTATATGGTACTTTATATGTTCAACTCAAGATAACTTACTGTGAGGAAATTCAATGCTAAATCCTTTTAATCAACCAGAACTTATAAAAGCTGAGGTATTCACTGAACTACCAGAAAAATACAGGGATACAAGACAAACGGCATGGTCAAACCCAAATAGACAAGGTGCAAAAGTGAATCAATTTCTTGAAGGCCCCTCTTTTGACAGAAAGGGTAATTTGTATGTAACAGATATTCCTTTCGGTAGAATTTTTAAGATATCTCCAGACGGTGAATGGGATATTGTTTGTGAATATGATGGTTGGCCAAACGGATTAAAATTCCATAAAGATGGCTCCGCTTATATTGCCTGCTATAAACAAGGCTTAATGAAATTAGACGTAAACTCAGGATCGATTGAGCCAATAATAGAGACTATGTATTCAGAGGGATTTAAAGGCCTAAATGATCTTCACTTTACATCAAACGGAGATCTTTATTTTACTGACCAAGGTCAGACGGGAATAATAGATCCAACCGGTAGGGTATTTAGGCTAACTGCAAGTGGTGAATTACATAAACTTGTGACAAACGCACCTAGCCCAAATGGTATAACGGTGAATAATTCCGAAAATCAAGTATATGTAGCTATTACAAGGTCTCAACAAATATGGCGACTGCCTCTAATGGCAGATAACAGTGTGAGCAAAAGCGGTGTCGCAATACAGTTATCTGGGGGGCATGCTGGACCAGATGGACTTGAAATGGATTCCGAAGACGGAATGATTGTAAATCACTTAGGGGTTGGTGTTTGGAGATTTGATAGTAATTGTCTGCCAACACACCTTATTTATACGGATAATCATAGTTTGATGACAAATACGGCATTTGGTGGTCCAGATAGAAAAACGCTCTATATAACCGACTCAATGAATGGAAGGATAATGAGGGCTTCATTACCGGTTGCGGGCAAACTTTTATATGGATTATCCTAGCTAGAGTTTTAAAATATTGATAGGGATATATTGGTGTAGTTATGAATAATGCTCAATTCATTAATGATCTTAATGATACATGTAAAGCAATTTTAAATGAGAAATACCCTGTTTTTAGTGAGGCAGAATATCAAAGAAGATTTTCCCTTATTGAGACTGTCATCAAACAAAAAAAATTAGATAAAGTTATCATATATGAAGCACTTGGCTCAGGTAATGCTGTACAATATTTTACTGGATGGCATACAACACAAGAAGCTCTTGTTGAGATTAGAGAAAATGAAAATTTAAATTTGTACGTAGAACATTACAATCACCTCCCAATGGCTGAGAAGCTTATCAATAATAGAACAAAACTATTTTGGGGGCAAAGACAACTCGCAAATAAAATATTACCTGAAATGATAAATGACCTCGGTCAAAATGATACTATAGGAATAATTGGGAGATTACCATACAGCTATATAGCCCAGCTTCAGCAAAAAAATATAAGAATCATTGATATCTCCAAAGACTATAATTTGATGAGGTCAATAAAAAGTAATGAGGAAATATCTTGGATGAAAATTGCTTCTGCACTCACAGACGAGGGTATAAATAATATTGTCTCAAACATAAAGCCGGGCCTCAATGAACACGAGATGTCTCAGATAACGCAGTGCGGTTATTTAAAGCATGGAGGTCACAAAATAATCAATTTCTTTGGAATTACCGATATGGATAGTCCAGAAAATTGTGTTCCTTATCAATATACATCAAATAAAAATATTACAGAAAATGATATAATAACGACTGAGATAAGCTCCCACTTTTGGAATTATCCTGGACAAGTACTCAGAACTATCGGCTTTAAGAAAATGACTCCACTATATAGTGAGTTACACGCTGTAGGCGATGAGGTCTTCAGTACAATTTTTTCAATTCTGAAAGATGGGACTACAATTGAAGAAATTAATGCAGTCTCATCAAAAATTGAAGATGGTAGTTTTTCAATTTGGGATGACTTAATTCATGGTTATGGGGGTGGCTATTTAGACCCAGTACTCGGAACAAAAAGCCGTCCGGCAAGTAGTTATGAGGAATTCAAATTTAAAGAAAATATGACGGTTGTTATACAGCCCAATGTCATTACGAATGACCATAAAGCTGGTATTCAGACTGGAGAGTTAGTTCATATACAAAAAGATAAGTCGGTTAGAATGCACAGTTTCAAGATGGGATATATTCAACTGTAAGTTGATTGGTTAATAATCAAATATCAAGATTAGAAACTCTCAAAGCGTTCTCCTGTATAAACTCACGTCTAGGTTCGACCTCATCACCCATTAGCCTAGTAAATAGATTACTTGCTTCATCAGCCTCTTTTACTTTTACCTGTAATAGAGTCCTCATGTCAGGATCTAAGGTTGTTTCCCAAAGTTGATCAGGGTTCATCTCACCCAGACCTTTGTATCTCTGGATTGAAGTACCTTTTCTTCCATTTGCGAGGACCATCTCAAATAGCTCAGTGGGGGTATGGACTATCTTTTCACTGTCTTTAAGCTTCAGCCGCCCCGGCTTTAGATAAATTTCCTGAAGCTTAGATGATAACTCATTTAAAGCAATTGCATCGGAAGAGTGCATAAACTGCCTATCAATCGTGTAAATCTCGTTTACTCCTCGATTTTCTCTTTCAAAGATCAAATCATTTATTTCATTTGCTTTTCCTGTCCAATTATTAGCAGATTGATCAATTCTGAATCTACTATTTAGTCGTTTTGTTATGTAGCTTGCTGTCTCTGTGGCATATTCGCTATTATCATATAATTTATGGTCTAATGCGCCAGCAATTGCACATTCTTCAATTATAAACTTTGGATATTTACTGCTTATTTGTCCAATTATTCCATTTAATACACTTGATATTTTAAGTATTTCTTTTAGATCATTTGCGCTGTGTTCTGCCCCTGTGCCACTCACGTATACTGCATTATCGAGCCCAGACTCTAGCAGGTATTCCTCAAGCTCTTTATCAACTTTTATATATCTTTCGGATCTATTTTTGCTTACCTTATAGAGAGGCGGTTGAGCAATGTATAAGTAACCGCCATCAATTAACGGGCGCATCCACCTGTAAAAAAAAGTTAATAACAGCGTTCTGATATGTGCGCCATCTACATCAGCATCTGTCATAATAATAATTTTATGATATTTCAATTTCTCTATATCGAACTCATCTTTTCCTATGCCTGTTCCTAATGCTGTTATAAGGGTTCCAATTTCATTGGATGATAGCATCCGATCAAATCGAGCTCTTTCAACATTCAATATCTTGCCTCTCAGTGGAAGAACAGCTTGACAGTCTCGATCTCGTCCTTGCTTCGCTGATCCGCCTGCTGAGTCACCCTCAACTATAAATAATTCAGACTTACCGGGATCTCTCTCAATACAATCCGCAAGTTTACCTGGCAAACTTGATATGTCCAAAGCTCCTTTTCTTCTCGTCAGCTCACGCGCCTTCCTTGCTGCTTCCCTTGCTACAGCGGCCTCGAAGATTTTAGAAATTACACTCTTAGCTTCATTTGGGTGCTCTTCAAACCAGCTGCCGAGAGCATCATTAACACAGCTTTCAACAATCGGACGGATTTCTGATGAAACTAGCTTATCCTTGGTTTGACTCGAAAATTTTGGGTCTGGAAGTTTTACCGATAAAACACAAGTCATTCCCTCTCTTGCATCCTCACCTGTGATCTGAATTTTATCCTTTTTTTGAATATTTGCCTGCCCTGCATAGTTATTTATGGTACGGGTCAAACCCGCACGAAAACCTGCCAAATGTGTGCCCCCATCTCTTTGTGGTATATTATTTGTAAAACACAGTATATTTTCGTGATAGCTATCATTCCAGCAAAGAGAAATCTCCACAGAAAGACCTTCCTTTTCAAGCTTAAGATTTATCGGATTATCAATCAATAATTGTTTGGATTTATCTAAGTACTTAACAAATTCTTCCAGACCGCCTGTATAATTCATACTTACAGACTTGTTATCCACAGCTCTATTATCAGATAAATTTATCTCCACCCCTGAATTCAAGAATGCTAATTCTCTTAATCTATGTTCTAACGTCTGAAAATTGAACTTAATATTTGTAAAAATATTATCTGAAGGATAAAATGTAATTTCTGTTCCTGATACTTGCTCTTCACAAGAACCAACCTCCTTGAGTCCATCTTTTGGTACACCGTCCAAAAAAGACATTTCGTGGATAGTCTTACTTCTGTATATTTTAAGATCTAGTTTGGAAGACAAGGCATTAACGACAGAGACACCTACGCCATGTAGTCCTCCTGAGACTTTGTAGGAGTTTTGATCAAATTTTCCGCCTGCATGTAGTTGAGTCATTATAACTTCTGCAGCTGATATTCCTTCTCCTTCATGTATATCAGTAGGGATTCCTCTACCGTTATCTTTTACTGTCACGGAACCATCAGGATTTAAAATAACGTCTACTTTATCGCAATGACCGGCCAACGCTTCATCAATTGAGTTATCGACTACCTCATAAACCATGTGATGGAGGCCAGATCCATCGTCAGTATCGCCAATATACATGCCTGGTCTTTTTCTGACAGCATCCAACCCTTTGAGGACTTTTATCGATCCTGCATCGTAGTCTTTTTGTTGCTCAAGATTTATATCGCTCATACGAGATTTAATATGCGTTTTTCAATGTTTATATTAGATAAAAAAAAACCTGATTCTGCAAGTTTTTAATCGATTAGACCCCATTGTGATCCAGTTTTCCATTATTAATATTAAATATGTCTGTTTTATCACTTATATAGTCAAACAAATGTTCTGATGTACCTGTTAACCAAGTCTGTGAACCAATCTCCCCGATCTGCTCAAATAAATTTGAAACTCGTTCATTATCCATATGGGCAGTAATCTCATCTAATAAAAGTATCGGTGATATGCCATTATTTATTTCTTGATATACTCTTGCTTCAGCCAAAATCACTGAAACAAGAAGATTTTTTTGTTCTCCAGTCGAACAGTTCTCAGCGTACATATCATTCTTATTATAATAAAGCGTGAAATCAGTTCTGTGAGGGCCGACGTTAGTTCTAAAAGTGTCTCGATCTTTTATGCGGGATTGAAAAAATAATTTTTGAAGCTGCGCTTCTATTTCTATCATTGATGATACTGTATTTATATCACCAAGCTCATCTCTCATAACAATCTTCGCCGATGGAAATAAGTTATTTTTTACTTCTGCATCCATAATTTTGTTTAGTCTATTTGTTGCAATTTGGCGTGATATAAGTATGTTTGCAGCAATTTTTGATATCTGTTTCTCTATTTTATCAAGCCAACTTTTCTTATCATCCATGTCCACCAGAACCCTATTTCTTTGCATGATTAGTCGATCATAATCTTTAATATTTTTCTCATGGCTTGGTTCGATTAAACAAACTAACTTATCAAAGAATTTCCTCCTGTCTGTTCTTTGCCCAATAAAAAGTCTGTCCATTTGGGGTGTAAGCCAGATAATCCCAATATAATCGGTAAATTCACGAGAGCTTTTTAGAAATTTCCCGTCCACACGGCACTGCCTAGCTTTACCTTCCATCATTTGTGAACTGCCTATGCCTGTTCCTAATTTTGTTATTCCCTTAGCTGTTTTTACCTCCATAAATATTGACCAACCACCATTCCCCTTGATGTTTGATTGCTCAGATAATTGGGCTCCTCTTAGACCTTTACCAGAGGAAAACATTGAAACAGCCTCAATAACGTTTGTTTTTCCCGACCCATTTCTTCCAACGAAGGCAACAAATTTTTTATCAGTTTCTATTGATGTAAAACTATGATTTCGAAAATCTGTCAGGTTCAACTTGCTAATGTCAACAAAACTTGAAGCTGTTTTTTCTACTTTATCCATAAATTTTATATTATAGCCAGATTAAGATGTTTAAATTATTTATTTGACTTACTGACGCCAACTCTTGCAGGTCTAAGAATTCTTTCGTTTATACGATAGCCTGGTTCTACTAGGTGAACAACTATTCCGGACTCTTTTTCCGTGTCAGGAACTTCAAACATTGCTTCATGTAAAGTAGGGTCAAATTTTTCACCAGTAGGGTCAAATCTCTCAATACCATTTCTCTCGAGTATCTGGGTGAGCGACCTCATTGTTAATTGTACCCCTTCAGACAAGGTTTTAGTTGTTTCATTATTATCGAGGTTGATGTCCTTGATGCTATCCAGTGCTCTTTCTAGATCATCAGCAACGGTAACTATATCCCGAGCAAATTTTGTATTTGAATACTTAATTGCATCTTCTTTTTCCTTGAGACTTCTTTTTCTATAATTTTCCATCTCAGCGGCCATTCTTAAAATTCGGTCGTTTGCCTCTTCTAGCATTTCAGTTAAATCAGGCTCATCCTTTGTCGCCTCATTCATGGGGGCCCCGTCCTCAAGGTCTGACTGGTTAACTAATGTAGAGTCCTCCATAAGGTTCTTAATATCCTCATGTACTTCTGGTTCTTTTTGTTTATCCTTTTTATCTTTCATTGACTTGCCAATCTTTTAAATTATTTAAATTCATAATAACTATTGATCTTATTATTTTCAATATCACAAATTTAACCTAAAATCTTCTTCATAAGCTCTGCAGTATAATTCACCATTGGTATTATTTTACCATAATTCATTCTCGTTGGACCAATTACTCCAAGTACCCCAATTACCTGCTTTTTTTCATTTTCATATGGTGTGACTATCATAGACGAACCTGACAATGAGAATAATTTGTTTTCAGATCCAATAAAAATTCTCACCCCCTCAGCCTTTTCTGCCATTCCAAGTAATTCCATGATTTCTTGCTTATTTTCTAAATCTTGAAAGAGATGCCTAACCTTTTCAAGATCATCACTAGCCTCAATATTTGAGATTAACTTCGATGCACCTTTGACGATTAAGATCTTATCATCTTTGTTATAATTTGAATTACTCCATGTTGCTAGACCTTGGGTCAATAAATCCGTAGTTTCCTTATCTAGCTCATTTTTCTTATGAATGAAATCGGACTCTATTCTCTTGACAGCCTCATTCAAGGTAAGGCCCCTCATGTGATGATTAAGATAGTTACTCGCAGATGCCAAGCTGGATACTGTAATTCCCTCTGAATTATTTATAATTCTGTTTTCAACTTTACCATCCTCATCTACTAGGATAACAAGAATTTTTGTTTTATCGAGGGAAACAAATTCGATGTGCTTGACATATTTTACATCTTTATTCACCGAGACAACTCCCGTGCAATTTGTCAAACCTGATAACATTTCACTCGCCTTACTCAATGCGTCTTCTAATGTCATATTGTTTGTCATGGCCTGCTCTTTCATCGCAGCTTGATCTGTGTCGGTGAGATTGCCAATCTCCAACATTGCGTCAACAAATAATCTAAGGCCCCCCTCCGTTGGTATCCTTCCCGAACTTGTATGAGGCGAATATATAAGACCCAAAGACTCTAAGTCATGCATAACGTTTCTAATAGAGGCAGCGGATAAATTTATTCTGTCCATTTGTGATACTGTTCTAGATCCAATTGGAAAACCCTTAGCCAAATACTCTTCAACAATTCTCTTAAATATTTCTCGCGACCTATCGTCGAGATGAAATAGATCGGATTTTTTAATAGTCATTTCCCTCGTTATTCTTTTTCTATTTTAATTCTTCATTTTTATACCTTATATTAGTAAAAAAAAATAACATAAAATCAAGAGATATAAATGAGAGAAAATAAGAGGGAATCAACGGCAATTCGCCCAATAAAAATAACGCCAGGTGTAATTGAAAATGCTGACGGCTCCTGTATGATTGAGATCGGTAAGACGCGGGTTATATGCACAGCTTCAATTGATAACAGAGTTCCATTTTGGCTAAAAAATTCAGGAAAGGGGTGGATCACAGCTGAATATGGCATGCTGCCAAGATCAACAAATCAGAGAATGCCCAGAGAATCAAAATCAGGTAAGCAAACAGGGCGTACCCAAGAGATCCAAAGGCTTATTGGAAGAAGCCTGAGGGCTTGCACGGATTTAGAGAGAATTCCTGAAAAACAGATTATTATTGATTGTGATGTCATAGAAGCTGATGGGGGCACAAGAACAGCATCTATAACAGGTGCTTGGCTATCATTAAAATTTTGTGCAGAAAAGATGATGAGACACGGAATGATAAATAGTAGCCCAATAAAAAAACAAATTGCGGCTATATCTTGCGGTATTTTGAATGGCGAGGTGCTTATTGATCTGGATTATGAAGAAGACTCAGCAGCTGAAGTAGATGCAAATTTTGTATTCACAAGTGATTTTGAGTTAATTGAAGTTCAGTCAACTGGTGAAGAGCAAACTTTCAAAGTTGAAGATTTAAATAATATGTTGGATTTGGTCAGATTAAATTCTCAGAAAGTTTTTGAAGCTCAGAAAAAGGCAATTACGTAAAAATGTATGATCTGCGTCAAGATAAACTGCTGATTGCCAGTCATAATGAAGGCAAAATATCTGAATTTCGTGAACTTCTAGGATTATTAAAAATAGATATATCCTCATCTAAAGAATTAAAACTGCCCGAACCAGTTGAAGATGGTCAAACATTCGAGGAGAACGCGCTAATTAAAGCAAAATCTGCATCTGATTTATCCAATCTAATTTCTTTATCCGATGACTCTGGTATTGAAATTGATGCATTGGATAAACAGCCGGGTATATACTCTGCAAGATGGGCGGGGCCAAATAAAGACTTTGACTTTGCAATGCGTGAAGTTACAAGATTATTGGATGAAAAAAAAATACCAATTGCAGAAAGAACAGCAAGATTTGTGTGTGCATTATGTCTTTTTTATCCAAATGGCGAATATTTTTTTTTCGTGGGCAAAGTTGAAGGACGAGTAGTTTGGCCACCGCGTGGTAAATATGGTTTTGGTTATGATGCAATATTCGAGCCACTTAATATGAACAAAACATTTGGCGAAATAACATCGGGTGAGAAACACTCATGGACACCAAAAAAAATTGGATTATCTCATCGAGCAAAAGCTTTTGCAAAATTTGTTAGTTATTTATCTCAGGAAAAGAAATGAATGATGTCCGAATTAAGTATTTATATCCATTGGCCCTATTGTCTGTCTAAGTGTCCATATTGTGATTTCAACAGTCATGTAGCAGATAAAAAAATTGATCAAGAAGAGTTCCTAGAACTCATAAAAACAGAAATAGATTATCATAGTAAATACATAGATAACAAAAAAATTTCATCTATTTTTTTTGGAGGAGGAACACCATCCTTAATGGATCCTAGTATTATTGAGAGAATTTTAACTCATTTATCTGGCCTATGCAATATTGAGAATGATACTGAAATCACGATGGAAGCTAATCCTACTAGTGTGGAGTTACAAAAATTCAGAGATTACTCAAACACTGGCATAAATAGAATATCAATTGGTGTTCAATCATTAGATAACGATGATTTAAAAAATCTTGGCAGAACTCATACAGCTGAGCTGGCAATTGAGGCAATTGGTATTGCGCAAAAATACTTTGAGTCAGTTTCTATAGACTTAATCTACGCGCGACCTGGTCAGAATGAAAAGGCATGGAAATTGGAATTGGAGAGAGCCCTCTCTCTACAAACACAGCACTTGTCTCTATACCAGCTAACAATTGAACCGAATACTATATATGAGAAGTTATATAAATCTGGAAAAATTAATTTACCGAATGAGTCACTTTCGAATGAGCTATATCAAATTACTGAGGAGATTTGTCATAAATTCTCTCTGAAAAAATATGAAATATCAAATTTTTCAAAGAGAGGGTTTGAGTGCAAGCACAATTTAAATTACTGGAGTTGCGGCGAATGGATTGGCATTGGTCCGGGTGCTCACTCACGAGTAAGAGAGAAAAATAAAAAAAGAAGGTCTCTAATCAACGAATATGATCCATACAATTGGGGTCAGCGGATAAGAAACTATGGGCATTCTATGATCGAAAACAGTGTTCTAACGGATGAAGAAAACCAAGACGAATATATTGTAATGTCGATGCGAACAAGGGCTGGCTTGAACATCAATAAGTTTGAAAAGTTAGGTGGTAAATTGAATATGGATAATATAAATTTACTCATATCAAATGGCTATTTGAGCAGAAGTAAAACGGAAGAAAATATAAAAGTAACGAAAAAAGGATCGCTTGTTTGCGATAGTATAATATCAAGTTTAGCAGACTAAAAATAATTGGAAATAGTAAAAATGGAAATTACCCCAGGACTATATCTTGTTTCAACGCCAATTGGAAACCTTGAAGATATATCGTATCGTGCTATCAGAATATTAAACACCGTCGACATGATTTATTGTGAAGATACTCGTGTATCAAAGAGACTTCTCAACTATTATCAAATCAAAAAACATTTATTCATATACAATGATTTTAGCAGTGAATTATCCCGCAATGAAATTCTTAATAAACTGATGGATGGTGAGTCGGTAGCATTAATTTCTGATGCAGGGACACCTCTCATATCAGACCCGGGATATAAATTAGTTAAATTATGCAGGCAAGAAAAAATACCAATATACACAATACCGGGACCATCTGCATTGACTTCATCAGTAATCATATCAGGACTACCAACAGATAAGATCTATTTTTTAGGATTTCTTCCAAATACTATATCAAAAAGAAAGCACGAACTTCAGAAAATAAAAAAACTAGATGCAACAGTCGTCATCTTCGAGAGTGCAAAAAAAATCCACAAAACATTGAAAGAGATACAAAATTATTTTGGTGATATTGATATTGTAATAACTCGAGAAATGACGAAGGTATTCGAGGAGGTTATTACAAATAGAATTAGTAATATTCTCTCCAAAATAGATGAAAAACCCATAAAAGGGGAAATGGTTATACTTTTTAATACCTCAGAATTAAATACAAATAATGTTGATTTTACTGAAGTAGAAAATGACATAAAAAAACTAATAAATGATTTGCCTGTAAAACAAATTACAAATATGATTCATATGAAATATAACCTTCCAAAAAAAATGGTGTATGATCTATGTCTCAAATCAAAAAACTAAATAATATTTTTGATTTTTAAAGAAAAATAAGCATATAACAACACAATATGAAAATCATAGTACAAATGGACCCTATAGAAAGACTAAACCTGGCTGGTGATAGCACTTTCGCCCTTCTTTTAGAAGCACAGGAAAGGGCTTACGATATAGATATATACACCCCAAATATGTTGACTCTAAATGATGGGATATTGTCTGTGGAAGCACAGCAAATAAAAGCTTACCATAGCCCAGATAGAATAGAAGAATTAAACTCTCCGAGATCTGTGTTGCTAGATGAATATGACATTGTGCTGATGAGACAAGATCCACCTTTTGATATGGGCTATATTACCGCCACTCATCTTTTAGAAACAATTCAGGACAAAACACTAATTTTGAATAATCCATTTTATGTACGAAACTGTCCTGAAAAGATTTTTGTAAATAAATATATGAAATTTATGCCTCACACACTGATAACCCGAAATGTAAATGAAATAATAAAATTTCGAGATAAACATGAAAAAATAATAATAAAACCACTTTATGGTAATGGTGGGGCTAATGTTTTTTATTCTGATAGTGCTGATAGAAACTTCGGATCAATAATTGAAAATTTTTTGGGGTCGAGTAACGAGCCTTTTATAATTCAGCAGTTTATTCCAAAAGTCAAAGATGGTGATAAGAGAATAATTCTCATTGATGGGGAAATTGCAGGGGCGATAAATCGGTTACCCCAAGACGGGGAAATTAGGTCAAATATGCATGTTGGGGGGCTACCTGCTAAAACTGAAATAACAGAGGGAGACGCTAAAATATGCAATGCCATATCGCAAGACCTAAAGGATTTTGGTTTATTTTTTGCCGGAATAGACGTTATTGATAATCTTATAACTGAGATTAATGTCACTTCACCAACTGGAATAAGAGAAATTCTCCAACTCAGTGGCATTGATGTCGCAAAAATATTTTGGGATCAGGCCGAAAAAAAAATAAATAATTAGAATAATATAATTTTATAACTACTCATATGTCGAAGATAACTCAAAAAATTAAAGAATATAATTCCCATAATAAAAATAAAATTTTAAATCTTCGGAAGAGAATAATCAAAGAGCCACAGCATATAGATTTAGACGCGAGATTGGCAAAAACAAAAAATGAGATAAAAGCAGCTCAACAATTAAGATTTAAAGTATTCTACAAGGAGTTGTCCGCTCACCCCAGTATACTAACGAGATTTACACGAAGAGATAGAGATACCTTCGATAAAATTTGCCAGCATATGCTTGTCATTGATAAATCAAACAAAAAGAGAGGCATATTATTAATAGGAAAAAAGAAAGAAAATGTTGTGGGAACTTACAGGCTTCTCCCTCAGAGAGATGCAGAGTCCAATAAGGGGTTTTACAGCCAAGATGAGTACGATATAAAACCGCTTATTGAAAAGCATAAAGAAAGAAAATTTCTGGAGCTTGGACGCTCATGCGTACTAAGTTCATATCGCAAAAAATCAACAATTGAGCTTCTTTGGCAGGGTGTTTGGAAATACATATTGGAGAATAATTTTGATGTTATGATCGGGTGCGCAAGCTTTCAAGCTAAAGATCCTGAACAAATTGGTATGGCATTAAGCTTCCTTCATCATTACGCATTAGCGCCTGAGGAATGGCGCGTTAAGGCAAAAAAAAATAGATACGTAAATATGAATATAATGAAAAAAGAAGAGATTGACAGGAAAGAAGCTTTAAAAATTATGCCTCCACTGATAAAAGGTTATTTGAGGTTAGGAGCTTACGTTGGAGATGGAGCGGTTATTGATAAGCAGTTTGGCACAATCGATGTTTTTATTGTGATGCCTCGTGAGCTGATTGAAAAAAGATTCGTAGATAAATTCACTATATGAGAATATTAGGTCTCTCACATCAGATGAAATTACACGATGATAAGCTACACCAAGGTATGGTTATTAAGCGCTCGGATGTTAGAGGCCTATCTAAAGGTATATATGTTTTTAAACAGCTATGAGTAATCGAATATGGACAAAGACATAGACATATTAATGAATTCAAAGTCTCTTGCATTATCTATTAGCAACATTTTATCGAAAAATAAAGGTAATGTCTCGAAAACCCGTGAGGGTCTAGTCGCCGTATTATCCGATACAATAAAATCAGCGAGAAAAAAAGCTGAAAGTGCATTAAAGAGGCATGGGAATGGTATTCGAACAGCGCGCAGCATATCAGAGTTCCAAGATACGCTCATAAAAATAATATATGAATTTATAGTCCAAAACGTATATTTACCAAAGGACCAAAAGAATATTGATAAAATATGCCTAGTTGCTGTTGGTGGCTACGGTAGAGGAACGCTTGCTCCTTTTTCAGATATTGATCTGCTCTTTTTGTACACGAATAAACTTAATAACTGGACAGAATCCGTTATTGAATACATGCTATACATTCTTTGGGATTTAGGCTTTAAGGTTGGTCATGCAACAAGAAATTTAGATCAATGTCTTGAGCTCTCAAAATCTGATCTTACCATAAGAACATCAATTTTAGAAGCAAGGTATGTACATGGGTACAAGGATTTATATGAAGAATTAGTTCGAAGGTTCAACACAGAAATTGTTGCCAAGACAGCAGATGAATTTATAGAGATGAAGTTAGATGAGAGAGATAAAAGACATAGCACATATGGCTCATCGCGCTTCCTTGTTGAGCCAAATGTTAAAGAAAGCAAGGGGGGGCTGAGAGACTTACATACACTTTTTTGGATAGGTAAGTATCTTTTTAGAACTCAGGCTCTCGACGATTTAACGAAAAATGATCAATTCCTCACCTCATCAGAACTAAATAGCTTCAAAAAAGCGGAAGATTTTCTTTGGGTTGTAAGATGTCACTTACATTTTATCTCAAATAGAGATAACGAAGTCCTGACCTTTGATAAACAACTCGAACTTGCATCAAGGCTGGGGTACGCCAAGAGACCTGGTCAAAAAGATGTTGAACGTTTCATGAAGCATTATTTTATGACTGCAAAGGAAGTTGGAAATTTAACAAGAATAGTTTGTGCTTCTCTTGAAGAAAAATCGATAAAAAAAGATCCAACTGTCTATGAAGTTCTGGATAATCTTTTGTCTTTTCGAAAAAAAGACAATAAGGATGCAAATTTCTACATAAAGAAGGGTAGGCTCCATACAAAAGATAATTTTAGCTTCAATAAGAATAAATTAGATTTGATCAGACTCTTCGTCATAGCCGACCACGATAATGTGTTACTCAGCCCAGAGATAATTCAATCCATTAATCGCTCCCTCAAGATTATTGATAATGATTTACGAAATAGTAAGCTCGCAAATAAAATTTTTTTAGACCTATTTTCAAATTCGAGAGAACCAGAAACGATACTGAGAAACATGAACGATGCAGGAGTTCTTGCAAAATTTTTACCTGATTTCGCTAGAGTTGAGGGAATGTCTCTTTTTAACCTCTACCACAACTATACTGTTGATGAACACCTTCTAAAGACGGTTGGCTTCATGAGTAAGATAATTAACAATACCCTAAGTCAACCTCATCCATTTACCTTTAATTTTAATGCTAAACTAGATAACAAAAAAGTCCTACTTCTCTCTGCTTTTCTCCATGATATTGGTAAGGGAAGGAAGCAAGATCATAGTATTCTGGGATCCCAAATAACAGAAAAATTATGTAATAGAATCGGAATGAAAAAAAATGAAGTATCCCAAGTGGTATGGCTCGTGAAAAATCATTTGGTTATGAGTGATGTTGCACAAAAAAGAGATTTATATGACCCAAAGACAATAGTAGATTTTGCTAACATCGTAAAAAAACAGAAAAATTTAGATTACCTTTTGGCGTTAACCGTTGCAGATATAATGTCAGTTGGTCCAAGTATTTGGAATGCCTGGAAGAGTGGTCTCCTCAGGACCCTCTATAATGAGACATCAAATTATTTAAGTGGAGATAAAAATAAATCTATTGAAAATGAAAATAACTGCATCAAAGCTCAAAATAAATTTAAAGAAGAGTTATCTGACTGGCCAAAACTACTTATAAATTCATACGTTCATAGATTTAGTAATAACTACTGGCTTACAACCTCGATTGAACAACAAATCGAGCATGCAAAAATCTTAAAAGATAAAGACTCAAAAAATATATCCCTCGAGATTTATAGTAAAAAAAATACCAATAATAATACAACAACCATCACCCTTATTGGACCTGACTATCCCAATTTACTAGAAACATTAGCCGGAGCGTGCTCACTATACGATGCGAACATAATTGATGCCCAGATCGAAACTACAATTGATGGGATAGCCATTGATACCATATCTGTGAGTCGAGATTTCCAGGATCCAGACGAAGACAGAAGAGTCATAAGAATTTCAGATTGCATAAAAAAAAGCCTAAGCGGTGAGCTATCGCTTGATAGAGAGATATCAAATAAAATTACAAAAATTCGCTATGAGAAAACATTTAAGGTTAGAAATGAAGTTAATATAACAAATGAATTTTCGAATAACTCAACTGTTATTGAAATTGAAGGAAGGGACAGACCAGGATTGCTCTATCAAATTGCCAACACATTGAAAGAAACAAACATCAATATTAAATCGGCACATATTGTTACTTTTGGAGAAAAAGCAAATGATATATTTTACATAACAAATCTTTTTGGAGAAAAAATTTATACACCTGAAAAGCTGTTATTAATAAAAAGTATGTTGTTATCTTCAATGGAAGAAAATACGTAACCTAATTTTATGAATATTATCAAACCATTATTTCGAGTTTCCGGTATGACGCTCATAAGCAGATTACTCGGATTTATTAGGGATATACTAATTGCAGCGACATTTGGTGCGGGAAGTATTGCCGATGCCTTTTTTATTGCTCTAAAGTTTCCAAATATTTTTAGAAGAATTATGGCGGAAGGCGCACTTAATATGTCCTTTATACCAATGTTTTCTAAAAAACTATCCAATAAAAAAGAAGCAAATATTTTTTTTAGTGAGATTTTTAACTTCTTATTCTGGTCTTTACTTCTAATTGTAAGCATATTTGAAATACTTATGCCTGCTTTAGTATTTATACTAGCACCTGGATTTTTACAAGATCCAGAAAAAATAGATTTAGTTGTTGATTTAGCGCGTATTTCCTTCCCATATCTTTTTTTTATATCTCTTGTCACACTCCTTTGCGGGGTCTTGAATTCAATAGGAAAGTACCTGCTCGCCGCATCAATGCCAATATTTGTAAATATTTCAATGATAATTGCTTTATTGCATGTGCAGACAATGGAAATACAAAATACTCGGGCAGCCGCTCTTATATTAATGACAAGTTTCTTAATCTCAGGCGTTCTACAGTTAGCTCTGTGTATTTATGGATGTAAAAAACATGATTTCTTTCCAAAAGTAAAACTTCCAAAAATTTCCAATAATATAAAGAAATTTATGATTTTAAGCTTCCCTGCGATTGGAGCTGGTGGAATTATTCAAATAAATATCCTCATTGGAAGTATTATCGCATCATTTGAAGACAAAGCTGTGTCTTATTTGTATTATGCAGACAGGATATACCAGCTCCCACTGGCTATGATTGGCATCTCTATGGGGATTATACTACTTCCAGAACTATCCAGAGAAATAGCACAAAAAAATTCAAAAAATATTGATTTCATTCAAGAAAAATCACTTGAAATATCACTCCTGCTTGCAACTCCAGCTGCGTTTGGACTTATTTTTTTATCACAAGAAATTATAATGGTTTTATTTGAGCGTGCCTTCTTTACATACACAGATACAATTGCAACCTCTCGTGCACTAATTGTTTTTTCCATGGGATTACCCGCCTTTGTTTGTGTTAAAATTTTTCAAGTGATGTTTTTTTCAAGAGAAAATACACGGTCTCCAATGATCTACGCGGGCTTTACTGTCCTCGCAAATATATTTATTTCACTAGCACTATTCCAATATTTAGGTTATTTAGGAATTGCAATTGCCACAACTATTTCCTCGTGGATAAATCTCATTTTACTTTACCGAGAGTCTGCTGCAAAAAAATACTTCATTTTTAATAGAAGATTATTAAATAGTATAATAAAAATTACCATAGCTTCTGCAGGCATGATACTTATCCTATTTTTAATTGAAAAAAGTTCATCAATTTTACAATTTTCAGAAGGATATATTGTCAATTTTTTAATACTTTCATGCTACATTTTCATTGGAATAATGTTTTATGGAATAATTTGCCAATTACTCAAAATTATTGAATTAAAGTCCTTTTTTAGATATGTGCGATAGAGTGATGAGAGTTTTTTCAGGTATACAGCCATCAGGAAATCTGCATTTAGGTAATTACCTCGGTGCAATTGTAAATTTTGTTGAATTACAGGATGCAAATCAATGTATTTATTGTGTTGTTGACTTGCATTCAATTACAGTATGGCAAGATCCCGAGAAGTTAAAAAGAAATATTCACGAAATAACTGCAGGATTCATAGCCTCAGGGCTAGATCCGAAGAAGAGTATTATCTTTAATCAAAGTAGTGTTCAAGAACACGCTGAACTATCTTGGCTTTTAAATTGTGTCGCAAGAGTTGGCTGGTTGAATAGGATGACTCAATTTAAAGAAAAAGCAGGGAAAAATAAGGAAAAAATGTCTGTTGGTCTGTACACTTACCCGGTATTAATGGCGGCCGATATACTTGCCTACAAAGCTACCCATGTCCCTGTAGGGGAGGATCAAAAGCAGCATATTGAATTATCCCGAGATATTGCACAAAAATTTAATATTGATTTTCATGATAGGATTCTTGAAATTACCGCGAAAGATGAGTTCTTTGTATTACCTGAGCCGATGATAACTGGACCTGTAACTCGAGTAATGTCATTGAGAGATGGCCAGAAAAAAATGTCGAGTTCAGAATTATCTGATATGACAAGAATAAATTTGTTGGATACTGCGGATCAAATTTCTAATAAGATAAAAAAAGCCAAAACAGACTCTGAAGCCATTCCTGAAAAGATGATAGAAATTGGGGATCGTTATGAATTAATCAATTTATTATCAATATACGCGGGAATTAGTGGCCAAAGAAAAGAGGATGTACTTTCTGAGTTTTCTGGGAAACAATTCTCCTATCTAAAGGAGGCTCTTACCGATCTATTAGTTCAAAAAATTTGTCCGATCGGTAATGAAATGAATAAGATAATTGACGAAAAAGAGTACCTCGGAAATATACTCCAAGAAGGAGCTAAAAAAGCTAGAGCAATCGCGCATCCTGTTTTAGAAGAAACAAAAAAAATAATAGGTTTAGCATAAATTTATGCTTATAATATTGGCATTGAATTCATATTTTATTAAATTAGATGTCTAAAAAAATAAGAAAATTTTTAGTTGTTGTAGACGACACTTCAGAATGTCATAGAGCAATTAGTTATGCCTCTAGAAGGGCTATGCAGACGAAAGGAAAGATAACTTTACTAAGAGTAGTAAACACATCTGACTTCAAAAATGTTTATGGGGTTGAAGCTATTATGAAACAAGAGGCCGAAGAGAACGCTAGGGAAATACTAAAAACATATTCCGAAAATGTGAATGCAGACACCGGTTTAGTTCCAGAGCTAGTTGTAAGGTTTGGACAACCAACCACAGAAATTATTGATTTTATAAATGAAGATGGTTCCATATCACTTCTTGTATTAGCTGCCGCTACCGATAGCATAAACCCTGGACCACTTGTGTCACAATTTACAGGATCAAGAACATCAAATTTCCCTATCCCTATAACAATTATACCTGGACAAATCACCAAAGATGCCATTCTAGAATTAACAGCAAACTAGGCCAAGAAGTTAGCATAAATATAAAGCTTGAATTGTAAATATTTAATATCTAAATTAAAGATAGAAGGATTTTAATAATGTTTATCGAAACCGTATCAACGCCAAACCCAAATACCTTGAAGTTTATACCTGGTTGTGATGTTCTTCCTGGATCAACGAGGGAGTACAAAAACCCAGTAGAAGCAGAAGAATCACCTCTTGCAGCAAAGATATTCTTAATTGACGGAGTATCTGGTGTTTTCTTCTCTGATGATTTCATAACGGTAACAAAGACTGCATATGAATGGCCTCAACTGAAGCCGATTATACTTGGTGAAATTATGGATCACTTTCTATCAGATAAACCTCTAATCGTTGGGATTAGTCAGGATAAACAAGAGGAATTTTTTGACCCCAAAGATAGCGAAACCGTTGATAAAATAAAAGAACTCATACAAACTAGAGTTCGCCCGGCTGTAGCACATGATGGCGGTGACATCACTTTTCAAGGATTTAAATCAGGGACTGTTTACTTAAACTTGCAAGGTGCTTGTGCTGGATGCCCAAGTTCCACCATGACTTTAAAAAATGGTATTGAGAATTTACTCAAACATTACATCCCTGAAGTAATGGAAGTCGAAGCTATATAATTAACTATGATTACCCTGCTAATTGATGTTGTCTCAAACAACTCAATAATTGCCTTAATATCTAAAGAGAAGCCTGAGAGTATTGAAAAAATAAACCTTGATTGCAATCAATTACATAGCGAAAGCATAGTCCCTGCTCTTGAGTTACTTATTAGCAAGAGCGCTTTTAATTATCTAGATGTTAAAAAAGTGATTTGTGTGACTGGACCGGGAAACTATACTAACATAAGAACAGGTCTGGCAGTTGCAAAAAGTATATCTTTGGTGAATAACATTGATACATATGGCATTACGCAGCATGAGCTAATTGCACAAACTTATCAATATTCAGCTATTTCTAATACCTTTATAGTTATAACTCATTCGACAAATAACAATTTCTACTACAAAGAATTTAATCAGGACGTACCCGATCAGCTTGATCCAGTACTACTCCACGCAGATGAGGTTTTAAATAAAATTGATAAAATTAAGTCCAATATAATTGAGACTGGAAATGAATTCCTGAATTATCTTATTAAAAATAATTTGAGCGTTAAAAATCTTACAAGTAATTATAGAATCCCAGAAAATAATTTAGGCAAAATTTGTGAATCAAAATCAATCATATCCGACAATGTTGAAGCAAAGTACATTAAAACTCCAAATTTTGTGAAGTATAAAAAAAGGGATATTTATGAATAATATAAGTATGTATTTTAATTCCGCTAGCACTAATGATATTGAAAATATCATAGAAATAATGAGGGGTGGATATCATAAATGTTGGGATGAAAATTTTTTTTTAAATTTAATAGAAAATAAAAATTCAATTTTATACATACTAAAAAATAAGAAAAGCCCAGTGGGTTTTGTTGCGGGCAACGTATCTGATAGAGACTGTGATATCATTATGATGGTTATTGATATCAAAAGTCGACAAAAAGGTTTTGGATCATTATTATTGAGCAGCACGCTATCTTTACTTAAAGCTATGGGTGTCACAAATATTTACTTAGAGGTTGCTGTGAATAATATTCGTGCGATTAATCTCTACGAAAAAAATGGCTTTAAAAAAATTAATACCAGAAAGTCATACTATAAATATAACAAAACGATGATTGATGCGGCATTATATCAAATGGTCAACACCAAAAATTGATGTTATATTAGAGTGATGGTAAATAGAGAAATAACCAAAATAAGATGGTTGTAAACAGAATTGAACAAAAATGCATACAAAAAGGCTTGAGAATGACAGAGCAGCGTAAAGTTATTGCTCAAGTACTATCATCATCTCATGACCATCCGGATGCGGAAGAATTATACAGAAGATCAAATGCGATAAACAATAGTATTTCACTTGCTACAATATATCGTACGCTTAAACTCTTTAACAATAACGGTATATTAGAAAAGCATGAGTTTAAAGATGGAAAATCACGCTATGAAACAGTTCATAAAGATCACCATGACCATTTGATTGATATTGAAACAGGAAAGGTGATTGAATTTCAGGATGAGGAAATCGAAAAACTACAAGAGAAAATTGCTAATAAATTGGGCTATAATATTATAAACCACCGTCTTGAAATCTATGCAGTAAAAAAAAATAAATAATAATAAGTAATTAATTATGTCATTTTTTAAGAGCTATTTGATTATTTTTCTCATTATTTTGATAACTTCTTTGTTGCTTCCAGTTCAAGTACTACTGCATATATTTCAAAAACCACTCTCAAAAATAATCCCAATGATTTACCACAAAATCATTCTAAAATTACTGTCAATAAAAATTGTTGTGAAAGGAAGTTTTGGCGGGGATGGATCGCTAATTGTCTCAAACCATGCCTCATGGATAGATATACTTATAATAAGTTCCATCATTAAAACATCCTTTGTATCTAAGAGCGAAGTATCTCGATGGCCTCTAATAAGCTGGTTAGCAAGACTTCAAAGGACAATATTTATAAATAGAAATAACAATAGGGAGCTTGCTAAAACAGCAAATGAAATACAAGAAAGAATATCTAATAATCAAAATGTTGTACTATTCCCAGAAGGAACATCAAGTGATGGGAATAGGGTACTTCCATTTAAATCATCCATATTTATATTGTGCGAACTCTCAGAAGTAAGTAAATTTAATATCCAACCAATATCAATTGCTTACACTAAATACAACGGATTGAGTATGAGTCGAATTGAGCGCATGCTAATCGCTTGGTATGGAGATATGGATTTACTGAACCACATATACAATATAATCCGTTCGGGCTCGTTTGAGGTAGAGGTAACTTTTCATAATAGAATTGACATATCCGAAAAAAAATCTAGAAAAGATATTGCAAGTGAATGTGAAGATATTGTGAGAGACGGATTTCTTGAATCTCTGCGCAGAGGAGTGTAATAACTGTGAAAAAGGTATACGTCAAAACATATGGTTGCCAGATGAATGTTTATGACTCTGAAAGAATATTAGAAGCTCTGAACAAAGAAGGTATCACTGAAACGAAAGACTCTGATGAAAGTGACCTGGTCATATTCAATACTTGTCATATAAGAGAAAAGGCGGCAGAAAAATTATATTCTGACATTGGCAGATTAAAAAAACAAAACAATGCAAAAAAGATTGTAGTTGCTGGTTGCGTAGCGCAAGCAGAAGATAGTGAGATTATTCGGAGAATGCCTGACGTTGATATGGTCATAGGTCCACAAACTTACCATAAGCTTCCTGAATTAGTGTCTAAATTGGATAAAAAAAAGAAAATTATCGAAACGGACTTTCCAATTGAAAATAAGTTTAATTTGCTTACAAGAAGAAAAAGGCTTGAAAAAAAGCCAACTGCCTTTTTAACGATACAAGAGGGTTGTGACAAATTTTGTACTTTTTGCGTTGTGCCATATACAAGGGGCGCAGAATATTCTAGAACTACAGCAGAATTAATCGAAGAAGCAAAGTCACTTGTTGATCAGGGGGTTGTTGAATTGACATTACTAGGCCAAAATGTCAATGCCTACCATGGAGAAAGTTTAACAAATAGTACCTCAAACTTGGCTCGCTTAATTTATGAATTATCTAAAATATCCGGAATAAAAAGATTAAGATACACAACGAATCATCCAAATGATGTTGATGATGAATTAATTTGTGCACACAGGGATATTGAAAAATTAATGCCTTATATGCACCTGCCAATACAATCGGGATCAAATAAGATATTAAAGTCAATGAACAGAAAGCATGACGTTGAAAAGTATATTGATGTAATTGATAAAATTCGATCGGCAAAAAAAGGAATAGCAATCTCATCAGATTTTATTGTGGGATTTCCGGGTGAGTCAGATAAGGACTTTGAAGAAACCCTGGACCTTGTCAAAAAGATTGAATTTGCACAAGCTTTTTCATTTAATTATTCTCCAAGGCCCGGCACACCATCTGCTGACTATGAAGCACAGGTCCCTCAGGCTATAAAATCTGAAAGGCTGAATCGACTTCAGGGTCTATTGAAAGAGCAGCAATTCCAATTTAATAATCAGTTTATTAGTAAAATTGTAAAAATATTAATTGAAAAGGTTGGTAAAGAGGGATGCCAGTTGGTTGGTAGAACACCTCATTTACAATCAGTTTTTTTTGAAGATATTAGAAAAGCATATAAAATAGGGGAATTTGCTGATATTAAAATAAATTCTGTTAAAAGTAATAATCTAAGCGGTGAGTTAATTGAAAATAGTTAAGAGTAAACAGAGCCTAACCGTTAACAGAATATCAAACTCTTGTATGAATATTGTAATTAATGACTCAAGTAAATTGGTTAATATTTTTGGTAAAAATGATGAAAATTTAAGGTTGATAGAAAAGGAAGTGTCAGTTGATATTATACCTCACGGAAATACAATACAAATCTCAGGTGACAAATCAAATTTAAATATAGCAGAGAGTATTATTCTTGATATGGTCGAAAGAGATAATTTAGGTGTGAACAATAATATTGATGAAGTTTCAGGTTCTATAAGAGTAAAAAATATTAAATCTGACCAAAAAAAATCAGAGAAAAGTATTATAAAAACAAAAATTAAAACGATACTTCCGAGATCATTAAATCAAGATGAATATATAAATTCGATTTATAACAATCCTTTAACATTTGGTATTGGCCCAGCAGGAACTGGAAAAACATACCTTGCTGTTGCAGCTGCTGCATATTTTTTGGAGGCTGGATTGGTTGATAGAATTATCTTATCAAGACCAGCTGTTGAAGCTGGAGAAAAACTTGGCTTTTTACCTGGAGACTTAAAAGAAAAAATAGATCCTTACTTACGTCCGCTATATGATGCACTATACGACTGCCTTCCAACAAATAAAGTCCAAAAGGGACTAGATAATAACATAATTGAAATTGCCCCCCTCGCATTCATGCGCGGCAGAACGCTTGAAAATGCATTTATAATTTTAGATGAGGCACAAAACTGCAATTCAATTCAAATGAAAATGTTCCTTACACGACTTGGTATCAATAGCAAGATGGTTATTACTGGAGATCCAACACAGATTGATTTACCAGCTAGCGAGAAATCTGGTTTGCTTGAAGCAATCCAAGTTACAAAGAATATGAGTCAAACAAAACAAATTAAATTCAGCTCGGATGATGTTGTAAGACACTCACTAGTAAAAAAAATAATAAACGCGTATGATAAAATACTCAAAAAATGAACTAGTGCCTGATATAATTATCGATTTTGATGAGTGGGAGAAACATTCTGAAATATATTCAGTCATTGAGAAGGCTACTGAACAGACATTAATTTATGTTAATAATACTCAATATGACGAATTAAGCATATTACTCACATCAAATAAAAACATAGCTGCGCTAAATAAAAAATTTAGAAATACAAATAAAGCCACAAACATCTTATCATTTAAGTCAGAAAAGCCTCATCTGGGTGACATAGTTCTATCCTACGAATACATAACATCTGAACTTGTTCAACAAAGAAAAAATCTCGATGAGCATTTAAGTCATCTTATAATACACGGTATTCTACATTTATTAGATTTTGATCATGATAATGACAAAAGTGCCTTTGAAATGGAAAAAATTGAGATAAATATTATGAGTAATCTTGGTTTCAAAAACCCCTATTTGTTGCATGAATAATATATGCTTAAATTAATGGATTTTAATTTAATAAAACCAAATAATCCAAGCTTTCCAAGGAAATGCCTAATCAATTTTTTGATGGGCTCACTTTCAGTATTATCTCTCGAGCCTATAAATTTTTTTGTGGTCCTATTTTTTACGATACCAATTTATATTTTTAATTTTGATGCTCTCAATGACGAAAAAAATTTTCATTCTAGAAAAATATTTTTCATAAAATGTTTTTTATTGGGTATGTCTTTTGGTTATGGTTTTTATTTCTTTAGCCTCTATTGGATTAATATTTCGCTGCTGATTGAAATTGAACTTTACTATCTTCTATTACTGCCAAGCTTGTTATTTGTCCCATTAGCGCTATCTTTATTTTATGGTTTATCAACTTTATTATTAGCTTTTTTTTACCCAAGAAATATAACGAGAATATTTATTGTTGCAATTGCATGGACAATTTCAGAATATTTAAGAATAAGCGTCACTGATTTCCCTTGGGCACAAATTGGCCATTCTCTTATTCACATTAATACTATTTTACAAATTATTTCTATTTTTGGTGAACTGTTTTTAACAACGCTTACAGTAATAATATTTTCTTTGCCCTTAATATTGATATTGAATAAATCGCCTGAGTTAAAGTATATATCATTGCTTCCAACTTTATTCGTATTACTTGGTATTATAACCTTTGGACTATCAAGGCCTGGATTATTAGGAGGCAAAACTGATAATATTGAAATTAATATAATCCAGCCAAACATAAAACAGACAGATAAATGGGATAGAGAATTGGTCCAAGTCAATTTAAACAAACTAATATCTGCTACAATTGAAATGTTAAATGATAAAGAAGAATCCTCAGGTAAGAGATATTTTATATGGCCTGAAACTGCTACACCTTATTTGATTGATGAAAATTTACAAATAACATCTGATTTAACGAAAAATATGTCATCGAAAGACTACCTGATGGTGGGCTCTCTGCGGCGAGACGGTGGAGCAGTAAGTGACCAATCAATTTATAACAGCTTATTTATGATTGATTGGAGAAATAAAATTATTGGTAAGTATGACAAAAATAAGTTAGTACCCTTCGGCGAATATTTGCCATTTAGTCACCTCTTATCAAAATTAGGGTTTCTGAATTTTGAACAATTATCCGGGAATTTCTCAAATGGTCAAGGAGGCATGACAGTATTGGATGATGACTTGATCATACCTCATGTGCTTATATGTTATGAAATTATATTTTCAGAATTTCTTCATAGTTATAATCAAAAAACAAATTTTATACTGAATGTGACAAACGACGCATGGTTTGGCAGAAGCTCGGGCCCATATCAACATTTCAGCATGTCAATACTGAGGGCAGTTGAACGAGGTTTACCAGTTGTAAGAGTCGCAAATACTGGTATTAGTGGGGTAATTGACCCATTCGGCAGAGTAATTATTAAATCAAAATTAAATACAGAATATTATAAAAAGTCAATGTTACCTCAAAAAACTGATATAACTTTTTATACAAAATACGGATATAATCCTCTATTTTCTATTTTGTTGCTCTGCTTTTTATTAATATACTACTCAAACAAAAAGTTATCTTAAAAAAATAAGGAGCAGTAAGTATACAAATGTCAAAGAACGCTTACCTATTTACAAGCGAGTCTGTTTCGGAGGGGCACCCTGATAAAATTGCAGATCAACTATCTGATAGAATTTTGGACAATTTAATTCTTCTTGATCCAAACGCACGCGCAGGGATTGAAACATTAGTAACATCTAATCTTGTAGTACTGGCAGGTGAAACTAGCCTTTTAAATTTTCGTGAAAAAATCGATCTTAAAGCTATTGTAAGAAATTGCATTCGTGATATTGGATATGAAGATGAAAATTTTCATTGGGAAAAGATTGAGATCATTGACAAAATTCATGGGCAGTCTGAAGATATTGCCCAAGGAGTCTTGGAGACAGAAAACAAAAACCAGGGAGCCGGTGATCAAGGTATAATGTTTGGTTATGCGACTGATGAGACTGATAGCTATATGCCCGCACCTCTTTATTTTGCAAATCAAATTTTATCAAAAATATCTGTTGAAAGAAAAGCGGGCAATTTGCCAGAGCTTGGACCCGATGCAAAAAGTCAGGTGACCCTTTTGTATGAAAATGATTACCCTGTAAGGGCAGATAAAATTCTCGTATCAAACCAACATAATGAGTCCGCAGAAAATAGCCACGTGAGAGACATACTAGTTGACATTATTTTGTCCGTCTTACCGGAAGGATGGATAAAAAATAATAATGATGTAATAATTAATCCAACAGGCAGATTTGTCATTGGCGGACCGGATGGTGATGCAGGGCTTACCGGCAGAAAAATCATTGTGGATACCTATGGCGGAGCCGCCCCACATGGTGGTGGTGCATTCTCGGGAAAAGATCCTTCAAAAGTTGATAGATCGGCCGCTTACATGGCGAGATATATTGCTAAAAATATTGTGCACGCAAAAATAGCTAAGAAATGCCAAATTCAAATATCTTACGCTATAGGCCTCTCCCACCCTATGTCATTTTATTTAAAACTGGATAATAGTGCTAATATAGATACAAAAAAACTATCTGACGCAATAATGAAAATTCTTGATTTATCTCCAAAAGGGATAATTGATCACCTATCACTAAAAAATCCAATATATTCAAAAACAAGCTGCTATGGTCACTTTGGTAGATCTCCTAATCAGGATGGTTCATTCTCATGGGAAAAATTAGATTTAGCAGAAAAACTTTTATCAGAACTTTCTTAGTTATGAAAAATGATAGTCCGTATGTGTCCAAGCTATATGGTCGGAAAAAAAGCCGCTCTCTCAATACTCATAGTCAATATATTTTAAAAAATATATTACCAAAGTACAAGCTTGACGATGAGTCCATTCTCACCATTGGAGACAATATCGAATTTGAGATTGGATTTGGGTATGGGGAACATTTGCTCTGGCAAGCGTTAAATAATAAAAATAAAATGTTTATTGGAGCTGAGCCATTTATAAGTGGTGCAATAAACTTAATTAAGGAAGTTAATCAGAAACAAATTAAAAATATAAGGATTAGCACTGAAGACGCTATAAATATTCTAGATAGCATGGCAGATTATTGTCTCTCATCTATCTACATATTATTTCCTGACCCGTGGCCTAAAAGAAGACATCACAAAAGACGATTAATCAATCCTAATAATATAGATAAATTTCATAGGGTACTTAAAAAAAGTGGTAAGATCTTAATCGCTAGCGATCATAAAGGATACATACACTCAATAATAATAGATTTGATTGGATATGTGAGAAAAGTATTGATTTTACAGAAAAGCCATACCCGTCAACACATTCAAAATACGAAAAGAAAGCCATCAAAAATGACCAAAACCCAGTCTATTTAACTTTCAAAAAAATAAGCTTGTAATATTTATGCCGCGAAGATATAATTATGTAAATTCAGAAATTCAACAATAATAGGCTTTCTCGAAAAGCCTTTTTTTTTGGTTTATACATTAATTAAAAGAATGGAAGAACTTCGGATAAACAACGAAACATTGGAAGAGAGTAAAATTTCTTCCCTGATTGAGTCAGAGCTTAAAGAGCTTGGTTATCTAATTGTGCAAGTAAAAATTAATAGTCACGAGAGGGCATTACAAATTATGATGGAGCGAATATCAGGAGAGCTTAATATCAATGATTGTACCAAAGCTAGTAGAGTAATAATGCCAATGATTGAATCCAATAGATTATTACCTGATAATTATAGAATTGAAATATCATCACCCGGTATTGATCGTATTTTAGTTAGGAAGAAAGACTTTATTCAAAATATCGGTAATCAAGTCAAGGTAGAATTGATCGAGAAAATTGAAAATAAAAAAAATTACAGAGGTGAAATTTTTGGATTTCAAGAGGGTTATTTACTACTCACCGACGCAAAGTCAACTGAGGTAAATAATAAAGTGAAAATACCCATTCAAAATATTAACAAGGCAAAACTAGTATTTAGTGATAAATTATTGAAACTATAAATTGGAGAATAAATATGTCCGAGTCAGGAATAAGCGCAAACAGACTTGAATTACTTCAAA
>CACMIP010000003.1 GCA_902613795.1 uncultured OCS116 cluster bacterium | reverse complement strand
GGCATCTCTTCTCTCAAGAGCCCAAATAAATCACCAAGTCCATCTTTCAAATGCATAGGTTCGATAGTCTCTGTGAATCCAGTATCAATTGTTCGGTCTTTATAATGTAATTTTCCTATGGAAGTAACATTCACATTGTTATCGCGTAAGACGTGCTGCCAGCCAGGTACTCTAGCATCGTATGCATGCGCTCCATCCCAATACTTATTCTTGTGGACGTATGTTCCTGTAGCTAAAGATGCCCTGGCGGGAACACAAAGTGGTGAAGGCGTGTAAGCACTTGTAAATGTGGTACCCTCTTTGACAAGGCTATCAATGTTTGGAGTGATAATAAAATCATTACCTAATTGGTTAATGCAGTTGTAATTATGCTCATCAGCCATGATAAATAAAATATTATTTCCTTGCATTAAATTTTTCTCCAAATTATGTCTATATTATAGATAATAACATTTTTTGAAAATAATTAAAAAATAATCAATGTAAGTACTAATACATGTTCAGCAAATTAAAAAATTTATTTAATAGTAATTCTAGTGCCGTCGGTGCATTTCACTATAAAGATTTTCAGATTGTACCAACTCCTAAAAAAAATAGCGGAGCGTATACAACAGAAGGAAAAATATTTAAAGAAATTGGGGGCGTAAAAATGAGTGCCTACTTTATAAGAACGGATACTTTTAGCAAAAAAGATGATGCCATAGAATGTATTGAGAGGAAAGCTAGGATCATTATAGACGAGAACGGTGAAAAAATATTTGATAAGGATTGGCTCTAACAACCAAAATCAATGTTATTTACTCACTAAAGTAAGCCTCATCAATTCCCATAAGGTTTAGTGCGTTTAAACCACAGATTTTTTCTCTATCGCTCTCGCTGAGTCCGGGTACTTGGTAAACATGTTCAACAGGATTAAATTCAGCCATATCAAATGGATAATCGGTACCTAATAAAATACGATCCGTGCCAAAATTACTAATTAAATAAGATAGCTGTTCTACTGAAAATACAAGCGTATCAAAATAGAACTTTGATAGGTAATAGCTCGGCTTACGATGGATGTCTTCGCGACAATCTGGTCTTGCTCCATAAGCGTGGTCCATCCGTGCAAAATAATGGGATGTGAATGCGCCACCATGGCTCAAAACAAATTTCAAATTTGGAAATTTTTCTAATACCCCTCCAAAAATAAGATAGTGGACACCGACTGTCGTATCTAATGGGTTTCCTATTATATTCATCATATGATATTCAGATAGTCTTGGACTTGAAAATGATGAAGGATGTATGAGCATTGGCACATTGAGTTCCTGTGCAGCTTCCCAAAATGGATACAACCGTTCGGAAGAAAGCTCTTCATCTTCCTTGATTCTAGCACCAATTTGGAGTCCTTTGAAGCCTAATTCATTAACACACCTTTTGAGCTCTTTTATCGCTAACTCTGTATCTTGAAGAGGAACCGTTCCTAATCCAACATGTGTTGTTTTATTTTCTTTGACCGCTTTATATATTCCATCATTGACGACTTGACTTGACTCATGCCCAAGTGTTGGCTCTGTGGAATAGTAAAATTGTCTTGGGGCACAAGATAGTGCCGCTATATCTACTTGCATTTTTTCCATATCTGGCAATCTATAATTCATGTCCGTCAGGTACGGCATTCTTTCAGAATGATGTTTGAGTGTTTGCTCTTTTGAAGCTTTGCTCGCAAATCTATACTGGACTTTTGAGTCATCTGGAATTCTGTCACCAACCAATTTATCAGCATCTTGAATTCGCATATGAATATGAAAATCTACCGTTTTTGTTTTCGGTCTTGGCTTATCCTCGATGTGATCCCTACCTGCCGTTGGACCATATGGCTTCATTGGTATATCATATTCCATTCAAAATCTCCCCAGATATGCAAAGGTTATAGTTCTATGTTTTGAATGATACAGCATTATACATTTACTTTAAATAGTATTTCACAGATTTAAGATAATAATGTGTTACATCTATGCTTGAAATTATTGTAGTGAGAGCAACTTTTAGTTAGAAGGTAACCCAAGATTTAGCAACATGATATCCAAGGTAGGAAGAAATGCCAGTAAGAAATGTTCCCCATGCTGTGTCGATGAGCGAGACTTGAAGTGGCCAATCCTTCAATGTACTGTAGTTAGTCATATCGTATGTCAGATAAGCAAAAAACCCAAAAAGGGCCCCGTATATTAAAGCTGTTGAACCAAGACCATCTTTTAGCGCAGGAATTGTGGAAAATATAATAATTCCGATGACATAGATTGAATAAAATACTGCTGCGGCCAAAAAATTTGGTTTCTCTGCTAAAATAAAGCCAATATTGTTCACATAGAATTTTCGGGCAATGAACCCAAGCCATATAGCATCAATAGTGAGAAAAATCACCAAAACAATAAAATATGTTAGAAAGTACTTAGTCATTTTAATATCGATTGTAATCTAAAAATTTAACGTATACAACTACCGTGGAGATCATTTTTTCATAAATTGAAGGTATAACATTGTCAGAAAAAATAGCGGTAATTGGAGGTGGTATATCAGGCTTATCTGCTGCATGGCACTTATCTAAATATAAAAAGGTTACACTATACGAGAAAAATAGCTATTTTGGCGGTCACGCGCACACTGTTACACTAAAAGACTCGAATAAACATAATGTATCATTAGATGTCGGGTTTATGGTTTTCAATGAAGCTAATTATCCTAACTTAATTAAATTTTTTGATCTACTTGACGTTAATAAACATCAATCTGACATGAGCTTTTCAATGTCAGATGAAATTTTAAATTATGAATATTCAGGCTCTGGATTAAGTGGTTATTTTGGGCAAAAATCTAATCTCATAAGTAAACAACACTGGCAGCAATTATTTGCTATTATTAAATTCTACTCAAATGCTAAAAAATCAATCAGAAGATACGCAAAATCAACCTCACTGAATGATTTTCTCATGTACGAGAATTACCCAGCCTTCTTTATTCACAATCATATTATTCCAATGTGTAGTGCGATTTGGTCTTGTGATCCCAAAAATATGCTAGAGTACCCAGCACATGACTTCGTAAATTTCTTTATTAACCACGGGCTATTTAAGTTATCGAATCGACCTGTTTGGTCATCTGTTGATGGAGGAAGTAAAAAATATGTAGAGGCAATTATTAAATCATCAATCTTTCAAAAAAAAATTAAGTCAACCATTAAGAAAATTGAAAAAGTAGGGAATGGTTTTAGAATCACAAATGATGATGATGAAAATTTAGAGTTTGATAAAATCGTTCTTGCAAACCAAGCTCAAGAAAGCAAAAAATTGATAGAGAGCTGTGATAAACAACTCGCTGATCTTTTAGATAATTTTAAATACCAACAAAATATTGGCTACCTGCACTCTGATCCGGGACAAATGCCACGTAATGTAAAATTGTGGTCTAGTT
The DNA here is from genome assembly GCA_902613795.1 of uncultured OCS116 cluster bacterium. Lineage (GTDB taxonomy): Bacteria > Pseudomonadota > Alphaproteobacteria > Rhizobiales > TMED25 > TMED25. Next base: position 163,594 of record CACMIP010000003.1, on the reverse strand, counting down.
GGAATTATACTCGTAAAGTTAAAACGGATAGTATGAAACTCTCAATGACTTATTGGCTAAATAGTATACAAAAACTGAATACTGAAACAAATTTTTTCCTAACATTAAATCCTGAAAAAAAAATATCAGATAGAGAAATGCACAAAGAAATAATCTTCACGCACCCCATATTTAATCTTAATAATAAAGAGATAAAAAAACAGATATTGGAGAGGCAAGGACAAAATAATATATGGGTTTGCGGAAGTTTTCTTGGGTATGGATTTCATGAAGATGGCATACAAAGCGGTCTGCTCGTTGCCGAAAATATTACAAAAGAGGACAGACCGTGGACAATAGAGAAAAGCTGGAATAGGATAGCTGTATAATTAATCATATGATCCAATTTAATGATTAAAAATAAAATATTAATAGGTAAAGTAGTCCACAAACGCCTTAGTCCCATAAGACATAAGCTCTCATATAGTGTTTTTGCACTAATGCTTGATTGTGATGATTTTGATAACTTGAGTAAAAAAACAAATTTACTTTCCTATAACAAATTTAATTTATTTAGTATTTACGACAAAGATCATGGTAATGGTGGACCCATTAAAGATTTTCTTGGGGAGATTAAAAATAATGTGATCACAAAAAAACCGGTAGTTCGTTTCTCAATGATTGCCTATCCCCGTGTCTTTGGTTATGTGTTTAACCCGATAACGGTATATCTTGGCTACAATAAAGAAAAACAAATAGAATTAGTAATTTACGAAGTAAATAATACTTTTGGTCAAAGGGTCATTTATGTTATCCCAACGGCACTCAAAACAGGGGAAATTATCTATCAGAAGTGTGATAAGAAATTATTTATTTCACCGTTCAATGATGGGGATGGAATGTATACATTCCACATCAGGAATAATTCAAATCTATTTCAAATCGGGATAAATCTCCATGCGAGAGGTCAGCCAATACTTATCGCTCACTTTACAGGAGAAAAACTTGAGTATACAAATTACAACCTAATAAAAAGCCTCACAAAGAATTTATTCCTGACATTAAAAGTCATACTTGCGATCCATTATGAGGCACTAAAACTGTTTTTTAAAGGAATGAGCTTTAAAAAGAAGCCGGAAGCTCCTAAATTACAAATATGCTACATAAAAAATAAAGATACTAACTAAATGTGCAATGCTAAAAAGTTACTTTAAAAAATTATTTAACTGGGAACCAAATGGTTCTCTAAAAATTATTTTTCCAGATAATACAGATTACGTAATTGGATCCGTTAATTCTGATCTAACGATTAAATTGAATAATTACAGGATTGTATGGAACTACTTTACAAGCGGACCAAATGCTTTTGGTGATTGTTATGTAAATGGAGATATTGAGTGCTCTGATTTGACACAATTTTTTATCTTTTATCTAAGAAATAAAGAAAAATTCGATAAAATGACTCCACTCAAAATATTTAGATTTAATATTTCTTATATTTTGCATTTATTAAGATGGAACAGTTTAAGGGGGGCAAGAAAGAATATAAGAGCCCACTATGATATGGGAAATAATTTTTTTAGTGAATGGCTAGATGACAAAATGCAGTACTCAAGTGCACATTTTGATAGTAAACAAATTACACTAGAGCAAGCACAGGAAAATAAATTCAAAAAAATAAATTCATATTTAGATATCAAGAATAATGAGAAGGTACTGGAAATTGGTTGTGGATGGGGTACTTTATCTCAATATTTATTTGAGAATAATACCATTAATATTGACGCAATTACAATCTCCGAAGAACAACTTAAATATGCAAAAGAATTAAACATCACTAAAAAATTAGCAGATTGTAATTTCAAACTTGAAGATTACAGAAAAACAAATAGTAAATATAATAAGATTGTATCTGTCGAAATGATTGAAGCAGTTGGTAGTAAATATCTTCCAATTTATATTGAAACAATAAAGAAATGCCTTCAAAAAGATGGCCATGCAATAATTCAGGGTATAACAATCGCCGACGAAAAATTCAGTGAATATCGTAGGCAAGTTGATTTTATTCAAAAATATATCTTCCCTGGAGGTTTCTTACCAAGTAAAAAACTACTAGAAAAAATTGCAGACACAAAACAACTTCAAATCGAAGTTCTTGAGGACTTCAATCCATCTTATGTAAAAACGTTATCAATGTGGAGGGAGAAATTTAATAAAAAATGGCCCCACATTAAAACTTTAGGTTATGATGATAGATTTAAGAGAATTTGGAATTACTATCTATCATATTGTGAAGCTGGTTTTTGTGAAGACTCAATTCAAATTAGTATATTTAAATTAAGTCATACGAAGTAAAGCCTAACTTTTCCATACAAGCTTTCTTATAATATAGAAATATAGAGTGTTTGGCAGTATCCTCAGAAATTTTATAAAAAATGTGAACATAAATGGAAAAGCAACTTCATATTTTAATTTTACAAGATCTCTTATTATCTTCCTAGCAGCGAATTCAACAGAGACCATACTTGGCATTCGAAATTTGTTCACCTTAGTGGCATCAGTGTCAACGAATCCAGGGTTTATAACAGATATATTGATACCGAGGGGGCTTAACTCTGATCTCATAATTTCAACAAGGTTAATCAATGCTGCCTTAGTGGGGCTATAAGCAACCGAATTTGGAAGGCCCCTATACCCTGCAACAGATGACATTATGGCAATATGGCCTTTTTTTCTCTCTATCATTCGCGGCAGAATTGCTGAAAGGCAGTTAATTACACCAAAATAATTGGTATACATTGAGTCTATGATATCCTGATGCTTTTCATCGATTTTATCAAGCGTAAACAGACGACTAACTCCAGCATTAAGTATTACAAGATCAGGAAAATTATCATCCTCAAAAAAAAATTTAGTTTTTTTCCGTACGTCTTTGATTTTTGATACGTCCAAATTGATAGACCGTATATTATTATTTATACTGCTTAAAATATGAAGTTCATCCGGACGCCTTGCTGATGCATAAATTTCTACATTCTGACTTGCTAATTGCAACGCTAATTCGCGACCGATACCTGAACTGGCACCAGTTATCCATGCTGACTTCCAAGGAAGAGACATCTATATACGTGCGATAGACTGAAATATATTTGCAATAAAGCTATTGAAAATTAATGGGCCATCAGTTGCAATTACACAAACACAATCTTCCTGTGATGTCACAATTGGCTCGTGTTTTGAAGTGTGATCATGGTCTGCAATGTCGCCGGCCATATATCTACCATTTTCATCATCAAAGGAACCCTTTAGCACGAGTGTTAACTCGCTGCCAAGGTGACTGTGCTCAGGAATTTTCTTGTTAGATTTGATTTTTAGAAATGTTAGATGTTTGTTTTCTTTTTGATCTATTATTACAGCGCATTTTTTTATTCCCGGAGCTAAGAACGACCACTTCAGACTGCTCAGATCTCTCCCTATGTACCTTTGAAGGGAGATAGGAACTTCGCTGCTTTTGTCAAAAATATCTTTATCGCTAATTTGCGTTTCTTTGTTTTTGGACGCTTCAAGTTTTTCTAAGAACAGAGCATAAGAGTTAGTATCGAGGTCTGTATTTTCTGTTTCCTCTAAAAAACTCCCGCCCATTTCATGACATCGATCGATATTTTTTTTACAATGCCCACACTTTTCAATGTGTGATGATATAAGCAATGCAAAAGATTTACTGAGTACACCACTAGAGTATGAGATTATTGTTGTGAGATCGGGGCAGTTCTTCATGCGGTTATGTCCTTTAAATTATCTTTCATTTTCTGATAAGCTAGCCTCATTCTTGACTTTACTGTTCCAATTGGAATATTCAATTCAACAGCAATTTCGTCTTGCGTCATGTCACTTATAAATGAGAGTTCTATCACTTTTTTTTGTTTTTCAGGCAATAAATTAATTGCATTTTTCACCTGTTCAGTTAGAGATTTACGTTCAACTATGTCTTGGCTATTTTCATTATCGGATGGTATATCAATCTCTGAAATGTCTGTATAAGGTTGTGAAGATTTTTTTCTTAGTAAATCAATTCTGTTATTTCTTGCGATTGTATAAATCCAAGAGCTGAAGGATCCTTTTTCTGGATTATACAAGTGGATTTTATCCCAAATGTTAATCATTGTGTCGTGCATTATATCCTCCGCGAGTGTAACATCAGCACCATTTCTTACCAATAATGACTTGATTTTAGGTGCATAGAAGTTAAAAATGATTTCAAAGTCCTTCTTTTTCTTCTCAGCTTGAAACTTCTTGATAAAATCCTTGTTTATTTCAACCATTGTTACATTTTTATTTTGCACATGAACCAATGTAACACATATTAAACGTGCACCTCTAGTAAATAGTTTAAAGTTTTATATTTTTTTACTGATTATTTTAATCATTATAGTAAAATATTAGTAAATCATGATAAATATTGAAAATAAAAACATTTTTAGCAAAGCAAAGGTTGCCATTATTGGTGCAAGTGGGGGCATAGGCTCGACAATATCTAAACAAGTTCGAGCATTGGACCGTGAAAATACAATTGTCGAAATTGTTCGACAAAAGTCGAAAAAGAGTCAGTTCGAAATGGATATGCTGGACGAGCATTCAGTAGCAAAATGTGCAGAGGAGATTAGAAATAAATATGGTAGTATAGATATCGTATTGAATACGACAGGATTGCTTCATACAAAAAATTATTCGCCAGAAAGGACCTTAAGAGAGATTAATCTTGATTATTTGCAAGAAGTATTCCAGGTTAATACCTACATTCCATTTTTAGTTTCTAAGTATTTTGCGCCCATACTCACAAAAGAAAGTGCTTCTATTATCGCTTTCATGTCAGCAAGGTTAGGTAGTATATCTGATAACAAACTCGGGGGCTGGTACAGTTACAGATCTTCAAAGACTGCACTAAATATGCTTATCAAGACTCTGTCAATCGAACTTTCGTATAGTAATAAGAATGCAATTTGTGTAGGACTACACCCTGGCACAGTTGATACTCAACTATCGAAACCATTTACTCAGAAAATAAAGAATAAAAAAGTCTTCACAAAAGAAGAAGCGGCAGAGTACTTAATTAAAGCGCTAAACAATATTGATCACAAAGATACTGGCAATATTATTGACTGGCGTGGTGAAGCTGTTCCATACTAAATCTATGATAGGAATAGATAAATCAACTCACGATGAAATTAAAAAATAAAAAAATAGCTATATTAGGAACGGGCGCCAACGGTTCTTGTGCAGCTGCGGATATCACAACTGCAGGATATGATGTAACGCTAATCGATCAATGGCCAGAGCATGTAAATGCAATGAATATCAATGGATTGACAATAAATCTGCCAGAAGAGACAAGAAATACCAATGTGAATGCCTATCATCTGTGTAATCTGGCTGAATTGAAACAGCGTTTTGACTTCATATTTTTATTTGTGAAAGCCTATGATACACAATGGATCACAAGACTAGTTGAGCCATACCTCGCGAATGACGGTATTTTAATTGGCGTTCAAAATGCTATGACAGCCGGACGTATATCAAAAATTGTTGGTGCAGAAAGAACAATAGCCTGTGTTGTAGAATGCTCATCTGAATTATTCATTCCAGGAATCATACAGAGGGATACACCAAATGAAAAAACTTGGTTCGGCATCGGGGCTGAAAAAGATACGATAAGTGATAGATTGAAAGACGTTGCAGAAATACTAACTGCAGTTGGTAATGTCGATATCATAGATGACATAATATCTGCAAAATGGATGAAACTAATAATAAACGCAATGTGTATGGGTCCATTCGCCTCACTCGGATCTAATCTTTATGATGGATTTAGGATCCCGGGCATAAAAGAACTTATCATGAGAATCGGTACAGAGGCTCTCATAGTTGGTCAAAAACATGGATACAAGATTGTACCAATATTTGGTTTATCAGAAGAACAAATTAATAATTCTAATAATCCAATTGAACTTATGCTAGATAAATTAATCAAGGATATTGGTCCAAATGCTAGAGATGCAGTTTTACATGATCACATAAAGGGAAGGTACAGTGAGGTTGATGAAATCAATGGATTAGTAGCAGATTTGGGTAAAGAATATGGTATTGAGACTCCAATCAATCAGGAAATAGTACACCTTACAAGAGAAATCCATGCTGGTAGACGGTCTCCATCTCTAGATAATTTGAGTATTTTAAAAAAATATTTCTAAACTTTCATCACAATCTGCCCGATCGTTTTCCTCGCCTCCGCATCTCGATGAACGCTGACAATATCATCCAGATGATAATCCATATTCAAATTGAGTTTGATGCTGCCATTTTTGATCATTTCAAATACACTTTCAGCACTTTTTTTACCAATTTCCGGTGAGGTCATATAGTTGACCATTGTTGCTCTGTGAATATATGCAGAATTCTTTACTCCGTCCTTTGCAACATCATACAATGGTGGATTACCTGATGCACTACCAAAACTAACAACAAGCCCTAACTTCTTCACTACAGAAAGTGAAATATCCCAGGTTGTCTTACCTATTGAGTCATAGGCAACATCGACACCAGTACCCTCAGTGATAGCCATAACTTCTCTAACGATGTCATGATCTTGCATATTAAACACATGCTTGTAGCCTGAATTGCGCGCAAACTTCTCTTTATCCCTATTACCAACTACACCAATTGCAATCGCGCCAATTGAGGCTGCCCACTGACCTGCTATCTGGCCGACACCTCCTGCAGCAGCATTAAATAGTATTCTGTCGTTTTTTTGCAGTTTATGCGTCCTATTGAATAAATATTCTACGGTTCTTCCCTTAGTTAGTATAGCTGCAGCAATTTCTGATCCCATCCAGTCTGGAATTTTGATTAAATCATCCGCATTCATTAACCGTGAGTGAGAATAGGAGCCAAGGCCGCTGCTACTTCCAGCATATGCAACCCTATCTCCAATATTTAAATTTTTTACCCCAGGGCCAACTTGTTCGATAACCCCCGATGCCTCTGTTCCAAGAAAACACGGCTTAGATGGGGTTGGGTAAATACCCGAGCGATGATAAACATCAATCATGTTAAATCCAACAAATTCATGTTTTAATAAGACCTGACCATGGCCAGGATCAGGTAGGTTAATCTCTTCCCATACCATTTGATCTGCATCACCATTTTTGTGTAACACGACAGCTTTTGTTTTCCTCATAATTACTCCTCATTCATAACTTATTTTATGCAGCCCTATAAACTAGCAAATTTTTTTGTGATTTAACAAAGAAAAGTTGACTTACCACATTTAAAATATTAAATAGTGTTATTAATTTGAAAAATAATCATTAACTAAATTTTTAATTGAAAGATCTCTCATGACAGCGGTTATAAAAACTGGCGGGAAACAATACTCTGTAAAAAAAGGCGATGTAATTATTACAGAAAAACTTCCAAATGAAAAAGGTAAGGAGGTTATATTTACTGAAATCCTAATGATTACAGAGGGTGATAAAACAATAGTTGGTACACCATACATTGAGAACGCGACAGTGACTGCAGAGATAGTTGAACAAGATAGAGGAAAAAAAATTATAGTCTTCAAAAAAAGAAGGAGGCAAAATTCTCGAAGAACAATCGGTCATAGGCAGTTTCAAACAAAGCTAAAAATATTGGATATCTCAGCTACAGGCCAGCAAAGCAAACCAAAAGCTGCAGCTGAAAAGAAAGCACCGGCAAAAAAAGCAGCTCCAAAGGCCACAACAGCTGAAAAGAAAGCACCGGCAAAAAAAGCAGCTCCAAAGGCCGCGGCAGCTGAAAAGAAAGCACCGGCAAAAAAAGCAGCTCCAAAGGCCGCGGGAGCTGAAAGGAAAGCACCGGCAAAAAAAACTACTAAAAAAAGCTAAATAGTAGTATATATAAAGGAATTAAAAAGAGGGAACCATGGCACACAAAAAAGCAGGTGGATCATCAAAAAACGGACGCGACTCAGCTGGTAGAAGACTTGGTGTTAAAAAGTTTGGTGGTGAACAAGTGATTCCAGGTAATATCATTATAAGGCAAAGAGGAACCACATGGCATCCCGGTGAAAATGTTGGTATTGGAAAAGATCACACAATTTTTGCTACCAAAGCCGGCGCTGTAAAATTTACAGATAAGAGAAATGGTCGAAGGACCATTAGTGTTATTGAAGTAAACTAAAAAACTCCTCCTTAAAAACCACAATTAGCTCAATTAAGTTGATCTTATGCCATTATATAAAAATACTGGTAGTATACTGTTATGAAATTTTTAGACGAAGCAAAAATATATATAAAAGCGGGCAGTGGCGGGAATGGTGCCGCAAGCTTTCGAAGAGAAAAATATATAGAATTTGGTGGGCCAGATGGTGGCGATGGTGGCGATGGAGGAGATGTATATATTAAGGCAGTTGATGGTCTAAACACTCTGATCGACTATCGATATCGCCAACACTTTAAAGCTGAACGTGGTAAAGATGGATCAGGGAAAAATAAGACTGGCCATGGAGGAAAGGACCTAATTCTATCTGTACCACTAGGGACGCAAATATACGACGAATTGAAAGAAGATTTAATTGCAGATTTAACAGAAGTAGATGAAGTCTTTTTGATTGCGAAAGGTGGAAGTGGTGGTTTCGGTAACACAAGATTCAAATCCTCAACGAATAGAGCGCCAAGAACTGCAAATAAAGGAACGGGTGGTGAAGAGATTGCGATCTGGTTAAGAATGAAACTGATTGCAGACTATGGAATTATTGGATTGCCAAATGCAGGGAAATCGACATTGTTAAGCAAATTGAGCCATGCAAATCCAAAAATATCGGATTACCCCTTCACAACTTTAAACCCTGTGCTTGGTGTTGTAAGTCATGAGGATGAAATTTTTGTTATTGCTGACATACCTGGATTAATAGAAGGTGCGCACCAAGGTGTTGGACTTGGTCATAAATTTTTATCACATATAGAGCGATGCCCCACACTTTTGCATCTAATATCATTGGAGGAAGAAGATATAAGAAAATCATATGAGGTCGTTAGAAACGAAATACGTGAATATGGAAATGAAATCGACAATAAGAGAGAAATAATTATCTTAAATAAAATTGATTTATTCGACAGCGTTGATATTCAAGAGAAAATTAATAATTTTAGTGCTAAAGTTGATAAAGATATAATAGTTATCTCAGCTGAGAAGAGTATTGGTATTGAAGAACTTAAGGATAAATTATTGGAAGTAACAAATAAGGACAAACAAGACAATAAAAAGAAAGAAAAATGGCTACCATAAAACAATTAAATAGCTATAAAAATATTATAATTAAAATTGGCTCAAGCCTTATTGTTGATGAGTCAGGTTCAATTAGAGAAGAGTGGCTAAATAGCCTTGTGCAGGATATTGCAAATCTAAAAAAGAATTCCAAAAATGTAATTATTGTAACTTCGGGAGCCATTGCCCTCGGTAAAAATATCCTAAATCTAAAAAAGAATGAAAAACTTAAACTCGATATGGCTCAAGGTACGGCAGCTGTGGGGCAGATTGAGCTGATAAGTAGTATAAAAAAAGCATTTTCTGAAAAAAATATTAAAGTTGCCCAACTTCTATTAACAATTGAAGATACAGAGAGGAGGAGACGTTACTTGAATGCTAGAAATACAATTTCAATGCTTATTGATAATGGTGTTATCCCAATAATTAATGAAAATGATACAGTTGCAACTTCAGAAATACGTTATGGGGATAATGATCGTCTTGCTGCTAGAGTTACGACAATGATAAGCTTTGATTGTCTAATAATTCTATCCGATGTTGATGGAATTTATACTTTGCCACCTGATCACTCAAAAGCTGTACATATACCTGAAATAAAAAATATCACCAAAGAGATCCAAAATATGGCAAAAAATACACAAAACGACTACGGATCGGGTGGGATGGTAACAAAAATTGAAGCAGCTCGAATCTCTATGGAAGGTGGGGCCAATATGATAATTGCTGATGGTAAAGTTCATAATCCAATCAAATCCATAATAGATGGTGCTAGAATATCTCATTTTATTGCAAAAACAACTCCACATTTAGCGAGAAAAAAATGGATATCTGGCATGCTCACCCCAAACGGAAAAATTTTTATAGATCAAGGCGCAAAAACTGCTCTCATAAATGGAAACAGTCTACTTCCTGCCGGGATAATTTCTGCAGAAGGTAATTTTGAGCGGGGAGATGCTGTAGTTATTTGTGATGATAATAATAATGAAATCGCGCGAGGCTTATCCGCTTATTCGATCCGTGATACGCTCGATATAAAAGGAAAAAGTACGCTAGAAATCGAGAACATATTGGGATATAGAGGCAGAACAGCGCTGGTTCATCGAGATGACCTTGTTATTTCAGATATAGGAGATTACGTTGACTGAAGATATTAAAAAAATAATGGAGGAAATTGGCTCTAACTCCAAGGTTGCATATGAAAGGCTTTCCACAGCATCTAACGAAGAAAAGAATGATGCATTGCACTTAATAGCAAATGAAATAGAAAATAATGAGGAATATATTCTATCTGAAAATAAAAAAGATATACAAATTGCAAAATCAAATAATTTATCTGAGGCAATGATTGATAGGCTTTCACTCAATGATCTTGGAATAAAGAATATTGCCTCAAGCACAAGAGATATTGCGAAACTTAATGACCCCGTCGGCAACGAATTAGAAAGCTGGGATCGACCAAATGGTTTACACATCAAGAAAGTTAGTATCCCAATCGGTGTGATAGGAATTATATATGAGAGCAGACCGAATGTGACCGCTGATGCCGCAAGTTTATGTCTAAAGTCAGGGAATGCTTCAATCTTAAGAAGTGGTTCTGATAGTTACTTTTCGAGTTACGCAATTTACGAGTCAATCAAAGAAGGCCTGAATAAGACATCCCTTGATAGTAATTCAATACAACTTGTTCCAACGAAGGATAGGGATGCAGTTGGCCTAATGCTGGAAGGGCTTAACTCAAACATTGATATTATAGTGCCAAGAGGTGGAAAAAGTCTTGTATCGAGAGTACAGACTGAAGCCAAGATTCCAGTATTCGGCCATCTCGAGGGTATTTGCCATGTCTATGTGAATGAAGAAGCAGATATCACAAAAGCAATTGACGTTACTGTCAACGCAAAGATGAGAAGGACTTCAATCTGTGGTGCAGCAGAAACCCTTTTGATTGATAAATCAATTTATAAAGAATATTTGCCAAAAATATTGTCAAAGCTATCGAGTATGGGTTGCGAGATAAGAGGAAACGCTCAGATAAAAGACATTTTTCCACAAACAGAGAATGTATCTGAGTCTGACTGGGCAACTGAATATCTTGATGCAATTATATCTGTAAAAGTAGTTAAAGACATTGATCAGGCAATTTCACATATTAAAGAATACGGTACTGGGCATACAGAAGCAATCATTACTGAGGATGGTAAAATAGCTGAGTATTTTTTTAATCAAGTAAATAGTTCTATTATACTACTAAATGCATCGACACAGTTTGCTGATGGTGGTGAATTTGGATTTGGAGCAGAGATTGGTATTTCAACGGGAAAAATGCATGCGCGAGGTCCTATTGGGCTTGAGCAGCTAACTACGTTCAAGTACACAGTTTATGGAAATGGACAGACAAGGCCTTGACGACTTAGCATATGATCAGCGATCCCAAAATAAAAAGATGGATTACAAGTAGTCGTGAAGCGGTTAGCTCAAGTCAAAGAATTGGACTTTTGGGTGGATCATTCAATCCTGCACATGAGGGTCATCTGAATATCAGTAAAATTGCGTTACGAAGACTAGGATTAGATCAAATTTGGTGGATCGTGAGCCCTCGTAATCCACTTAAGAAATATGATTTTTTGTATGATTTTGAAGAAAGAGTTTTTTCAGCAAGAAAGATCATTAACACCAATAATATATCCATAAGTAAACTTGAGCTGAATGCCCAAATTAAATATACCATTGGCACACTAGAATACCTTAGGGCTCGCTACCATAGGTCTAGATTTGTATGGATCATGGGAGCGGATAATCTAAATCAATTTCATCTATGGAGAGAATGGGAAAAAATTGTAAGGTTAATGCCCATTGCGATCATTGATAGACCGAGCTCATCACTCAATGTGACTTCATCAGTTTTTGCAAATAAATATAAGGCCTATCGGGTTGATGAAGCGGACTCAAATCAATTAATTTATTGCAAAAAACCTGCTTGGGTATTCATGCATACAAAACTTAATTATCAATCTTCTTCTCAATTAAGAAACTCTGAGGTAAAATAATTAATGCCCAAAAAAAAACTAATTACAATTATTAGAGATTGTCTTGAAGAAATGAAAGCTCAGGATACAGTGATTCTTGATATAAAAGATAAAAGCTCAATAGCTGATTATATGGTTGTATCAAGTGGGACCTCAACGCGGCATGTTAGCTCAATCGCTGATAAAATACAGAGAACACTTAAGACTAGCTCTTATAAAAATATAAAGGTTGAAGGGCTTCAGAATTGTGATTGGGTATTAATAGACGCGTTAGATGTCATTGTAAATATATTTAAACCAGAAGTAAGAGAGTTCTATATGATTGAAAAAATATGGTCTGACAGGCTGGTTGTTGATACTAAAAAGAGTTTAGGAACATAAATTGAACATAAACATATTAGCAGTTGGAAAGGTTTTAAACAGTCCTTATATTTCCATATCTGACCATTATATAAAAAACATCCTATCCATTTCTAAAAGATCGGGCATTACAAATTTCACCATTAATGAAATTGAAAAATCCAGGGAGAAAAATGCTGAATTGCGAAAACTGCAAGAATTTAACTCATTGGCCAAAAAATTAGATCCACAAAAATCAATAAATATCTTGCTTGATGAGAGAGGTAAATTAATTACCTCTACAAAACTAAAATCAATGCTTTACGAATACCAGTTATCATCTAAAAAGAACCTCAACTTCATTATTGGTGGGCCGGATGGAACATCAAGAAAAATGAAAGAAGTAGCTGATGAAAATATATCTGTAAGCAAAATGACTTTGCCGCATCTACTTGTGCGTATTTTGCTTCTGGAGCAGATTTATAGAGCTTTAACAATATTAATTAATCATCCATATCATAAATAACTATGAAAAATTTTAGTTACATTATTCCAAACTTCAGGATTACATATTTTCTTTTAGTAATACTATTAACTTCGTTTTTAATCGTACCAAAAACATATGCGAGCGATCATCATGAAGATATAGACCTTTTTAAACTATTTCTGAGAGTTTTTACTGAGGCTGAGAAAAAATACGTCGATGAGATTGATAAAGACCAACTGATGGATTCAGCCCTAAAGGGTATGCTCAATTCTCTTGACCCGTATTCAACATACCTATCTGAGGAAGATTTTGAGGAGATGGACATTGATACAAAGGGTTTTTATGGTGGACTTGGTCTTGAAGTAACGTTAGATGATAACGGTTTTGTCAGAATTGTTTCCCCCATTGACGATACACCTGGATCCAGAGCAGGCTTAATATCAGGTGACTACATTACAGGAATAGATGGCGAAGACGTTTATGGTATGAGTCTTGATGAAGCTGTTGATAGGATGCGTGGCTATGCAAATACATCCATCATATTAACAATCTATAGGGATGGAGACGACGCACCTTTTGATGTGGAGATAGTAAGGGAAATTATTCAAATCACACCTGTAAAATTTGAGTTATTGGAAGATAATATAGGATATATCAGAATTTCCAGCTTTAATGACATTGCCGATAAAAAAATCGTCTCTGCTGTTAAAGAGATCAACAAAAGGTCTGATAATAATATCAAAGGCTTTATCATTGATATTCGTAACAACCCAGGTGGTCTTCTTGACCAAGCAATTAAAGTCACAGACCTGTTTTTGGATAGAGGGGAGATCGTATCCACGAAAACTAGGGACCAATCAAGAAAGAAAAGATTTTTTGCGAAAAAAGGTGATATTACAAATGGAGCAGAAATTATCATTATAACTAATAGTGGTTCAGCATCAGCATCAGAAATATTCGCAGGGGCTCTTGGCGATAACAAAAGAGCCACCGTAATTGGGACAAAAACTTACGGAAAAGGTTCTGTTCAATCTATCATACCTCTTGGCTCTGGTGATGGTGCGATTAGATTGACAACAGGAAAATACTACACGCCAAATGACACCTCAATAGACAAGGTTGGCATTTTGCCAATGTATATAATTGAAAATCAAATTACAGAGGTTGACTCTGAAGATTTACAATTAATCTATGCGAAAAAACTTATTAATTCTAGATACCGCCTCAGAACTTTAGAAGACTGATGAAAAAAACTGATAAATATAGACCGTGTGCCGGCGCGATGATCATAAATAAATATAATCAGGTTTGGTTAGGTAAGAGACTAATAAAATCAGATAATCCAAAAAAAATTCCTCTTTGGCAAATGCCCCAGGGTGGCATAGATAATGGCGAAAAAGCAGAAGAGGCAGTATACAGAGAGGTCTACGAAGAAACGGGTATAAAGAATATAACTATTATTTATGAGTCAAAAAATTGGTATTATTATGATATCCCAGATGATATTTATGAGAATCCAAAAGGAAATTTTGTGGGGCAAAAACAAAAATGGTTTTTAATGTTCTTCAGTGGTGCAGATAATGAAATAAACTTAGTACCAGAAAAAAATATGGCTCACCATCAAGAATTTTCTAAATGGAAATGGGAGCAAAGAGATAAAATAATTGGACAAGTTATAGATTTTAAAAGAGAGACTTACCGAAAAGTCCTGGAAGAATTCAAAGATTACAACATTTATTCAAACTAGACTTCGACTTGGAGCGCCTTGACAGTATCAATCTTAAGATTGAGTTTATTCTTTTTTGCTTCATTCTCGGTTGTATTAGCTTCACTTTGATAAGTATTAATTATATCTTCAAGATTTTTAGCAGTTAGCTGACCCTTCTCTATGGCACTTTGTGCCAAGATAGTAAGCTGATTTGAGTCCATATCGACGAAACCATCGGTTACAAAGTAAATGGTTGGTTCGTCAGAGAGATCCTCATATATCTTTATATATCCAGGCTTTAGAGATGAGATAATTGGGGAATGATCTGATAAGATAGTAAATTCACCCTCAGAACCAGGAACAATTACTTGCTCAACGTCTTTTGAATATAATAATCTTTCCGGTGTTACAAAATCTAATTTAAGTTTACCCATAAGTGGATCCTATTATTAAGCCGCGTCAGTGCTCAGCTTATTTGCTTTTTCAATTACTTGTTCAATTGTTCCACACATATAGAAAGCAGCTTCCGGTAGGTCATCATGCTTACCGTCACACACTTCTTTGAAGCCTTTTATTGTATCTTCGAGGGATACAAAAACACCAGGACTACCTGTGAAAACCTCAGCCACATGAAACGGTTGTGATAGAAACCTTTCAATTTTCCTTGCACGAGCAACTATTAGCTTATCGTCTTCTGAGAGCTCATCCATTCCTAAGATCGCAATAATATCTTGCAATGATTTATAGCGTTGAAGAGTTTCCTGCACTTGCCTTGCAACAGCGTAATGCTCTTCACCAACAATTCGAGGGTCTAAAATTCTACTATTTGAGTCCAGCGGGTCCACAGCAGGGTAAATACCCTTTTCTGCGATTGATCTATTAAGTGTTGTTGTAGCATCCAAATGAGCAAAAGACGTTGCAGGTGCGGGGTCTGTTAAATCATCTGCTGGTACATATATTGCTTGTACAGAAGTGATTGATCCTTTTGTTGTGGTGGTGATCCGCTCCTGAAGTGCACCCATATCAGTTGCCAGAGTTGGCTGGTATCCAACAGCAGATGGAATTCTTCCCAGTAGGGCAGAAACCTCAGAACCTGCTTGAGTGAACCTAAAAATATTGTCTACAAAAAACAGAACGTCTTGTCCTTCATCTCTAAATTGTTCAGCGATTGTAAGACCAGTTAAGCCAATTCTTGCCCTCGCACCAGGCGGTTCATTCATTTGGCCAAATACTAGCGCACATTTTGAGCCATTACCCCCACCCTCTTTATTAACGCCAGCCTCAATCATTTCATGGTATAAATCATTTCCCTCTCTTGTTCTCTCACCCACGCCGGCAAACACTGAATATCCACCATGTGCCTGCGCAACATTATTTATTAGTTCTTGAATGAGCACGGTTTTACCAACACCAGCACCGCCAAATAGGCCAATCTTTCCGCCTTTTGAGTATGGTGCAAGAAGATCTACAACCTTGATGCCTGTCACGAGTATTTCTGTCTCCGTTGATTGTTCAACATAGGGAGGCGCTGATGTATGTATTGGTCTCGACTCTTTTGAGTCAACGGATCCTCCATCATCAATTGGCTCGCCAACTACATTCATTATTCTGCCCAAGGTAGCTTCGCCAACGGGAACCTTTATAGGATTTCCAGTATCTTTTACTTCTTGCCCTCTTACCAAGCCTTCTGTTGAGTCCATGGCAATGGTTCTTACAATATTTTCACCTAAATGAGATGCAACCTCAAGGACAAGTTTTTGGCCATTATTATCAGTCTCTAATGCATTTAATATTTCCGGCAAGTCGCCATCAAATTGTACATCAACAACAGCTCCTGTTACTTGTGTTATTTTTCCGTTTGATTTACTGTCCATTTTACACCTCTTAGATTTACAATGCTTCCGCACCTGATATTATTTCTATTAATTCTTTTGTTATTATTGCTTGTCTTGTTCTATTGTATTGCAAGGTTAATTTATTGATCATCTCTCCTGCATTTCTTGTCGCGTTATCCATAGCAGACATTCGAGAACCTTGCTCGCTTGCTGCATTTTCTAGGAGCCCCTGAAAAACTTGGATATTTAAATTCAAAGGCAATAGATCTTCCATCACATCACTTTCTTCTGGCTCATAATCATATATGGCCAAGCTAGAGTTAGTATCTAAATCATTACTATCTATTTCATTATCAATAGGTAACGGAATTAGCTGTTGAGCATGCGGAATCTGTGAAATAACTGACTTGAAACTTGAGTAATACAGTTTGCATATATCAAATTCACCCTCTTCAAATCTCGTAACTATGTTATTTCCTATCCCCTCAGCATCGCTATATGCAATACTCTTTACTTCTTTTAAACTAATAAAATCAATTATTTTCTCTTCATGGCTTCTTCTTATGAGATCATAGCCCTTCTTGCCTATGCATATTATTTTGACTTGTTTACCTTGTTTAATTAATTCATTGATTTCTTGTGTGGCCAGTTTGACAATGTTTGAATTAAATGCACCGCATAGACCCCGATCAGCTGTTGCAACAACCAAAAGATAGGTATCTGATTTACCGTTACCAATCATTAACTCGGGAGCATTAGAGCTGCCATCGATTGAGGATAGTAGATTCGCCATTACAGTCGAAATTTTACTCGCATATGGCCTAGCACTTTGAGCACTTTCCTGCGCTTTATTAAGTTTTGCAGCAGCAACCATCTGCATTGCCCTCGTAATTTTTTGGGTCGCTTTGACGCTAACTTGCCTATTCTTTAATTCTTTTAAATTTGGCAATTATCTACTCCGAACTAAATGATTTTGTATATGACTCTATAATAGTAACTAGTTTCTTTTCTGTTTTTTCAGAGATTTGTAGCTCTTTTTGTATATCTGCGAGAATATCTTTGTTTGACGAATTTATAAGCTCCAATAGCCCTTTTTCATAAGAAGATATTTTATCCACATCAATATTATCAAGATAACCATTTACAGCTGCATAAATTGAGCATACTTGTTCTTCAACCTTTAGTGGACTGAATTGTGGTTGCTTTAGTAATTCTGTTAAGCGCTCTCCCCTTGCCAATAGTCTTTGTGTTGTTGCATCTAAATCCGACCCAAATTGGGCAAAAGCAGCCATTTCACGATACTGTGCGAGTTCACCTTTTATTTTGCCCGCTACTTGCTTCATTGCTTTGATCTGGGCTGAAGAACCAACACGACTTACAGATAAACCAACATTAACGGCTGGACGAATTCCTTGATAGAACAAATCTGTTTCGAGGAATATTTGCCCATCTGTGATTGAAATGACATTCGTAGGAATAAATGCGGAAACATCGTTTGCTTGCGTCTCAATTACAGGAAGCGCCGTAAGGGACCCCGAACCATTTTCTTCATTAAGTTTTGCAGCACGCTCTAATAGCCTTGAGTGTAAATAGAATACATCACCAGGATAAGCTTCTCTGCCCGGCGGTCTCCTTAAGAGTAATGACATTTGACGGTATGCGACTGCCTGCTTAGATAAATCATCATAAACAATTAGTGAATGCATTCCGTTGTCTCTAAAATACTCTCCAATTGTACAACCTGAAAATGGTGCCAGATATTGCAATGGAGCAGGATCGGAAGCAGTGGCTGCAACAACGACGGAATACTCAAGGGCTCCATTATCCTCTAGAATTTTGACCAACTGGGCTACTGAAGATCGTTTTTGCCCAATTGCAACATACACGCAATACAATTTTGCGCTTTCATCATCAGTTGCGTTTACAGATTTCTGGTTTAATATTGTATCTAAAGCAATTGCTGTTTTTCCTGTTTGCCTATCTCCAATAATCAATTCCCTCTGACCTCTGCCAATTGGAATTAAAGCGTCAATTGCCTTTAGGCCAGTCTGCATTGGTTCATGCACTGATTTACGAGGCATAATACCGGGCGCCTTGATATCAACACGCCCATTTTCTTTTGCTTTAATAGGACCTTTTCCATCAATTGGATTACCAAGTGCATCCACGACCCTACCTAGTAGCTCTTTTCCAACGGGGACCTCAACAATATCTCCTGTTCTCTTTACAACATCTCCTTCATGAATATCTTTGTCGTCACCAAAAATAACTATACCTACATTGTCTATTTCAAGGTTCAGAGCCATGCCCTGAATGCCGTTTGTAAATTCAACCATTTCACCGGCTTGAACATTATCCAGGCCGTAGACCCTTGCAATCCCATCACCTACAGACAATACCTGTCCAACCTCTGATACTTCAGCGTTGGAATCAAAGTTTTTTATTTGCTCTTTTAATATTGCTGATATTTCTGCTGCTTTTAGATCCATTAGTTTGCACCTTTCATAAGAATTTTTAAATTATTCAATTTCGTTGATACAGATGCATCGATCATCTGCGATCCAATTTTAACTTTTATACCAGCTATAATTTCTGGTTCGATCTTTGATTGGATTTGAATTTCTTTACCAGTCATTTTTTTTAAATTACTAATAATTTCTTGCCTTTGATCATCTTTTAACTCAGCAGCCGTAATCACCTCCGCAATAATTTCACCACTATTACTTTTCATTATATGATCATATGCATTGATAATTGAGACCAGTAAATTTATCCTACGATTTCTGATAAGAACATTCACTAAATTTTTAACTAGGACGGAGACGTCTTGCTTCTTGAAGATTTCATTCATCACGCTAATTTGGTCAGCAGAAGTAAAGGTAGGACTTAGTATTAATCTGCTTAAATCTTCGTTATCATTAATCATTTTTTTTAGTGCTGTTAGATCTTCTAGTATCGCCACTGATGCATTTTCGGCATCTGCAAGATCAAATGCAGCCTTTGCGTATCTCTTAGCAACTTCTGGTATGGATGTCTCACTTGACATTTGGTAGCAATTACCTCTATTTATATTTTTGCGTTCTCAGACTAGACAATTAAGTATAACAAGAAAACATATATTCATTATCACAGGTAGGCATTATGTGCAATAAAATCTCTCTATATTTCAACAAGTGAACTGTTTATTTTCCCCTAAGGTTGATTAAAAAATGCTCAGAGGAAATTTTGTGGGTCAACATCTATTGTTATTCTTATTTGTGGCGGTAATTTGAGCGAGTCCAACCACCTTTTAATATATAATTGTATATTGCAGTTTTTGGGTCCTCTGATTAAAAATCTTTGCCTGTAATATTGCCTGATTCTAGATATTGGCGCTTCTATTGGTCCCAATAATTCTACATCTTTTGGAAAATTATTAATGAGAGCTAGTTTCTGGCTACATTCATTCAGAAGTTTCCTATTTTTTGAACTAACAATGATAGCGACCAAGCGCGCGAAAGGTGGCATTCGTGAGGAATTTCTTATTGTCAATTCTGCATTGTAAAATTCTTGCTTTTGGTTGTTTTTTAATGATTGTAATAATGGATGATCTGGCATGTGTGTCATAATTTTCACTTTGCTTTCTTGCTTTACACGGCCAGCCCTTCCTGAAACCTGATTTAATATTTGGTACGTGCGCTCAGATGCCCTTATGTCTGTAACTTCGAGACCAAAATCGGCGTCTAAAATACCTACATATGTTAAACTTGGAAAATTATGCCCCTTTGATATTAGTTGTGTCCCAATTATTAAATCAATTTTGTTTTCTTTAATTTGTCTCAAAGCCGCAGATACAGAACCAGAGCTTGGTAAATAATCACTAGAAAATATTATTCTCGACATATCTGGTAATAATCTATTAAGCTCCTCATCTATTTTTTCGATTCCAAGCCCTGTTTGTATGATTTTATCAGATGAGTGGCAATGTTTACACTTTATGTCTGATTCCTCTGTATGGCCGCAATAGTGGCATTTATATTTCAACGTATTTTTGTGTAATACAAGCCATGCGTCGCAATGAGGGCAGTCTACTCGCACACCACAGTTTCCACAAATAGACATAGGTGAGTAACCACGCCTATTCAAGAATATGAGTGACTGCTCATTTCTCTCTTTTGTTTTTTTTAAATCTTCAATCAACTCGACAGGTAAAAAAGAGTCCGTTTCTTTCTCAGCCTTTCGCATATCAATACAACTGATACTTGGTAATTTCGTCCCATAAAATCTTTTATTTAGTGCAGCTCTACTATATTTTTTTGATACAATATTTTCAAACGTTTCAACTGAGGGTGTAGCTGAAGATAATATGCAAGCTATTTTAAGTTGCTTTGCTCTGAGTATTGCCATGTCTCGTGCATTATAAATCATACCCTCTTCTTGCTTGTAAGATGGATCGTGCTCTTCATCAACGACAATTAACCCGAGATCTATAAATGGTAAAAAAAGACTTGATCTTGCGCCAACAACAAGTCTAATTTTTTTATTCAAGATATCAAACCAAAGCTGTCTTCGTCTAGCTTCCGTTAAGCCTGAGTGCCATTCCCCAACCTGATTTTTAAATCGACTTCTAAAAATTTTTAGAAACTCTTGTGTTAAAGTTATTTCAGGCAACATAATTAAAACTTGCTTTCCCTGTCTTAATATTCGGGTCGCCGCCTCGAGGTATAGCTCCGTTTTACCAGATCCAGTTATTCCATCAATTAATGTAACTTTCTGTTGCTTGAGAGAAGTACTAATCTTCTCCATCGCATAATTTTGCTCTTGGGTAAAATCAATATTCGTTTCGAGATAAATCTTTTCTTCTACCTCAACACATGACTCGGACTCTTTCAATATACCATTTCTAATCATTCTTTTTATTATGTCATTTGAGAGTCCTGAGATTGAGATTATTCTATTTCTCTCCAGAGTTCCATGCACTCCCAGTAATTCAATCACCATCTCTTGTTTTTGTGTTATTTTTGAAGTGTGTAATGGATTAAGCGTGTAATAAATTTTTTTCTTTCCTTGCTTTTCCAAGAATTGTTTTTTAAATGATGCTTTAAGAGCAAGCCCGAGTGGGACCATATAATACGTCGAAACCCAGTTTAAAAAACTTAACAAGTCTGCAGGCAGGGAAATGCAATCATCCCCTATTTTTTTGGTAAGTATCGGCTTAATTTTTTCTCTATCAAAATTTGTTAAATGCTCATCTTGAGACCATACGACCCCATATAGCTCACGATTTCTGAATGAAACTTTTACGATGGTGCCGATCTCTAGGGCCTCAGTGCATGAATAAGTAAATGGATAATTTATATTTATTGGTAAAAGTACTGACAAGAGGTAAGGATGTTTCATTTAATAAGAATATTTTTATGAATATTTAACTAAGTTATAATAATTATAAAATACTATTGGTAAGTCTACGTAAATTTGATAAGTTTGTCATTTGGTTTATGTAGATATTTCTGATATTTAACCTGGTTGGAGATAATATGAAATTTTTTGTCGATACTGCTGAAATAAAAGAAATAAGAGAACTTTTAGAGATGAATCTAGTTGATGGAGTTACTACAAATCCATCATTGATCGCAAAATCAGGTAATGATATTAAAGAAACAATAAAAAATATCTGTGAAATAGTGCCGGGTCCAGTTAGTGCCGAAGTTACCGCGACTGATACAAACGGAATGATCGAAGAGGGAAAGATTCTTCACGGCTTAGCACCAAATGTTGTTGTCAAGATCCCACTAACATGGGAGGGTCTAGATGCATGTAATAAATTTACTGAGTTAAAAATCCCCACCAATGTTACACTTTGTTTTTCCGCTCCCCAAGCTTTACTTGCAGCAAAGGCAGGCGCAACTTACGTATCCCCATTTATTGGTAGGCTTGATGATACAGGTATAAACGGAGTCGATCTTATTGGCGAAATTAGAGCGATTTATGATAACTATAACGATCTCAATACCATGATTTTGGCGGCATCCATTAGAAATACCAATCATGTTACACAGGTTGCGATGATTGGAGC
Organism: uncultured OCS116 cluster bacterium; assembly: GCA_902613795.1. Taxonomy (GTDB): domain Bacteria; phylum Pseudomonadota; class Alphaproteobacteria; order Rhizobiales; family TMED25; genus TMED25. The sequence continues at coordinate 140,862 of CACMIP010000003.1, read as the reverse complement.
CGATGTTGCAACAATACCTCCAAAAATATTAAAGGAACTTGTGAAGCATCCACTCACTGATATTGGCTTAACAAACTTTTTAGATGATTGGGCTTCAACGGGTCAAAAGATAAGATAGATTGCAACTGGCATATGAGTAATATTTTCAAGATAGAACTAGCTAAAGATGACTTGAATCAGGCTTTAAATACTTGGATAAGCCACTTAAAAAATGAGAAAAGAGTGTCACCACATACAGTCGACGCTTACTACAGAGATATTAACTCATTCATACATTTCTTGATTGAGCACATAGGGGGACCTTTGTCGTTGAGAAATCTTGAGACTCTTATTGCCTCAGATTTCAGAGCTTTCATGGCAAGAAAAAAAAGGGATGGAAATTGCACAAGAACGATTGCAAGATTGATGTCGAGCATAAGATCTCTATTCGAATACTTTGAAAAAATTGAAATTATAAAAAATAATGCAATAAATAATATTAGAATGCCGAAGCTACCACAAAGTATTCCAAAACCCCTTACGTATGAGCAGGCAAAAGATATAATCATTGACTCACAAAATCCTGATATTAATGAGAAGTCTCCAGATTGGGTCCAAATTAGAAATAAATGTATTTTTCTTCTGCTGTATGGATGTGGCTTAAGAATAAGCGAGGCTCTGGAGTTAAATATAAAAGACGCTCCCACAGAAGAATGGCAGGATACTATCCGAGTGAGAGGAAAAGGGAATAAATATCGAGAAGTTCCATTGTTGTCTGATGTCAAAGAAAATATAAAGAAATATATAGAACTATATCCAAAGAAATATAATTTTGATGACCCTTTATTTATTGGGGTAAGAGGAGACAGGCTGAGTCCTCGCATTGTGCAAATAATTATGCAAAAAATGAGAGCTAGCCTTAATTTACCTGAAAATGCGACGCCACATTCTTTAAGGCATTCATATGCAACACACTTACTACAAGCCGGGGTCGACCTTCGTTCTATACAAGAGTTACTTGGTCATGCAAGTTTGTCTACAACACAGATGTATACAAAGGTAAATCAGAAGGAATTACTCGATGTTCACCAAAAAGCTCATCCAAGAAATAAGGCACGCCATCTCAAACTAGTCTCTGATAACTCATAATTATTTGATATTTTTGAGGGTCGATCCGAGCATTGCGGGTGAATTTGACATAACAATTCCTGCACTTTTCATTGCATCAATTTTCGTTTCTGCGGATCCTGAATTACCGTCTACAATGGCGCCAGCATGGCCCATACGCCTACCAGGAGGGGCTGTAAGACCTGCAATAAATCCAATAATGGGTTTACCTTTTTTGTTTTTTCTTATAAATTCAGCTGCTTCCTCTTCTGCTGATCCACCAATTTCTCCAATCATTATTATTGCCTCTGTCTTCGGGTCAGAATAGAACCTATCAATAACTTCGATAAAGTCTATTCCTTTTATTGGGTCACCTCCTATACCGACACAAGTCGACTGTCCATAACCCGCAGCAGTAGTTTGTGCAACAGCCTCATAAGTAAGTGTTCCAGAGCGAGAGACAATACCAATTGAACCAGTACGGTGTATATGCCCTGGCATGATCCCAATCTTACACTCACCGGGTGTTATAATTCCCGGACAATTAGGGCCTACTAGAATAGAATTTGACTTATTGAGAAGTGCTCTCACCTCCAGCATATCGAGAACAGGTATGCCTTCTGTGATACAGACAATAATTTCTATCTCAGCACTTATTGCTTCAATTATTGCAGCGGCAGCAAATTGTGGTGGAACATAAATTACAGACGCATTCGCACCTGTACTCTTAACGGCATCAGCAACATTATCGAAAATCGGAAGATTTAAATGCTCAGCGCCACCTTTACCTGGGGTTACCCCACCAACTAACTGCGTTCCATATTCAATTGCTTGTTGTGAGTGGAATGTTCCATGCTTACCAGTAAATCCCTGGCAAATAACTTTTGTATTATTATTTACTAAGATGGACATTATTCATCATTCCTTTGATACTGCATCTACTATTTTTTTGGCAGCCTCGTCTAAATCATTTGCGGGTATAATATTTAAGCCAGACTCTTCTAGATATTTTTTACCTAAATCCACATTGGTACCCTCCAATCTCACAACCAATGGTATAGATAAATTTAGCTCGCTTGCAGTCTCTATTATTCCTTGTGCAATTATTTCGCAGCGCATTATTCCGCCGAATATATTAACAAGTATTCCCTTCACATTTTTATCACTTAGGATAATTTTAAATGCATTCATAACTTGCTCTTTGGTAGCGCCGCCGCCCACATCTAAAAAATTTGCTGGCTCCTCTCCATATAACTTTATAATATCCATTGTTGCCATTGCCAAACCAGCGCCATTTACCATGCAGCCAATTGTGCCATCAAGTTTTACGTAACTTAATCCGTGCTTTGAAGCTTCAATTTCTAGGGGATCTTCCTCCTCAGGGTCTCTCAAGCTTAGAATATCTTGATGTCGGAAAAGAGCATTTGAGTCAAAATTCATTTTTGCATCTAGACAGATCAAATGACCTTCAGAGGATAAGACAAAGGGATTAATTTCAATTAGGCTCGCATCTTTCTCTATAAATAATAAAAGTAAATTATTTAAAACAGCTGTTAATTTTCCTTTGTGTGCAGTATCAAGGTTTAAAATCCTCAAAACTTCATCAATATTTTCACTATTGAGTTCTGTTCTGGATGCGTCCAGATATATTTTAGCTATCTTTTCTGGATTTTTATCAGCAACCTCTTCAATGTCCATCCCTCCCTCTGATGAAGCTATCAGACATATTGCTTTAGTTTTCCTATCAATTAGATACGATAAATAAAATTCCTTATCAATGTTGCAGCCATCTTCTATGTACACCCTTTTTACTACTTTACCGTCCGGTCCAGTTTGGTTTGTTACAAGTTTCATCCCTAACATTTTATCAAAGGCTAATTTTACCTCATCAGTATTATTAACAACCTTAACGCCACCACCTTTGCCTCTACCACCAGCATGAATCTGAGCTTTCACAACCCACTTTGGGCCCTGAAGGACATCAATATGTTCATCTAATTCTTTGGAATTAAAAGCTATAAACCCATTTAATACAGGTACTTTATACTCTCTTAAAAGCTGTTTTGCTTGATGTTCATGTATATTCATTAAAAATTACTTATTTCAATATGAAAATTAATTTAGGTCTGGAGCAATCTTCTGGCAGGCTTCAACTAAGCTGATAACTGATTTGACAGAGGAACTAAACTCCTCCTTTTCATCTTTATCGAGATTTATTTCAACAATCCTTTCAACGCCATCTTTACCGATTATGACTGGTACACCAATGTAATACCCGTTTACATCATACTCACCTTTTAAGTAGGCAGCTGCGGGCAATAATCTTTTCTTGTCCCTTAAATAAGACTCAGCCATAGCTATAGCTGAGCTCGCAGGCGCGTAGTATGCTGATCCAGTCTTGAGTAAAGATACTATTTCCGCGCCGCCATCACGCGTTCTTTGAACAATTTCATCAAGTTTTTTCTGGGTAATCCATTTCATTTTAATTAAATCTGGTAAAGGAATACCAGCTACTGTTGAGTATTTAGTAAGCGGCACCATTGTATCTCCATGCCCCCCTAATACAAATGCCGTGACATCTTCAACTGAAACATCCATTTCTTCAGCAAGAAAGTACCTAAATCGTGCAGAGTCGAGAACCCCTGCCATTCCACAAATCATATTTGTACTATGTCCGGTTGCCTTTTGAAGTGCCCAGACCATTGCGTCGAGCGGATTTGTAATACAAATGACAAAAGAGTTTGGAGCATATTTTTTAATTCCTTCCCCGACAGAACTCATCACTTTAAGATTTATCTCCAGCAAGTCATCTCTACTCATACCGGGCTTTCTAGGCACGCCTGCTGTTACTATTATCACATCCGAGTCTTCTATAGCACTGTAATCAGATGCGCCTTCAATCTTTGAGTCAAACATTTCTACTGTGCTAGCCTGCGCTATATCAAGACCTTTTCCCTGCGGAACCCCATCAACAATGTCAAACAAAACTAGGTCGCCAAGGTTTTTTAGACCAGATAAAAGTGCAAGAGTGCCACCAATTTGTCCAGCACCGATAAGTGATATTTTATTTCTTCGATATCCCATTCCTAATCCTTTCTTTCCTTATTCTGAAATTATACTATCCAAATAGTCTGACGATTGCATTTCTTCCAAACGTGATACAGTTCTCTGAAAGATATTAGCATCTTTTCCGCCAATCAAAATATCTTTTGGATGGGTCTCTGCTAATATAAACAATATCTTTTTATTTTCATAAAATGTATCTATCAAATTTATAAACCTTTTTGTTTCGTTTCTTTTTTTCGAGTCCAATTTCGGCACATTTGAAATAAAGATAATATTATAGTTATTAGATATTGCGAGGTAATCAGCAACCCCAAGAGGTTTTACGCATAATTCGTCAAATGAGAAGTTTGCGAACTTTCCTGCAGACACTGAGACTTCTATCTCCCTTCCCTTTAGGGGTATAGACCTACTTGTAACTTCTATACTACCAATTAGGTTTTGCCAAGCCTCATGAAAATTTTTTTTATTTTGTCCATTGATTGGGGAAAAATATACTCTTTTATTTTTAATTCTATCTATCCTGTAATCTTTCTCAGCTTGAAGATTATAAATTTCCATATTCTCTTCTAATTTATCGATGAAAGGAATAAATGTATCCCTATTCAATCCCTCTGAGTATAAATTCCTTGGATGAATATTTGATGTTGCAATAATTAATATACCCATTTCAAATAAAATTTTGAATAGCCTACCCAATATCATTGCGTCAGCAATATCTTCTACTTGAAATTCATCAAAGCAAAGGAGTTTACAATCTTTTTCTATTAATTTAGCAACCATCAAAACAGGATCACTATCACCATTTCTTGATACCCCGTTTTTTTTTCTCCAAATAAAGATTTGCTCATGAACCTCATTCATGAATTCATTGAAATGAACCCGCCTCTTTTGCGAAATATCAATATTATTGTAAAATAGATCCATTATCATGGATTTACCACGTCCCACTTGACCGTATATATACATCCCGAGAGGTCTATTCATTTTCTTATTGATGATTCTTTTTAGTAGAGACTGCTTAGTATAAGCTATAAATTCTTCGCTTTTCTCTGCGAGAATATTTATTAATTCATATTGTTTTTGATCAAATTGAATTTCTTTGTCTTTTACCAGTTGCTCAAATTTATCACTAATGGTTAAATTCATAATTCAATATACAGTTTTATTCTAGAATTTAGATAAGCACGTATGTGTTAATTTTATATGATAATCATGATGTCGAGGCAATAAAAAAGGGCTATTAAATAGCCCTTTTATATTTGCATATTTTTATAAAAGATTAGTTAAACGATTGACCGTAAGTTGCAAACTCATCAAGCAATTCAATCTCTACAGTTTTACTACCAATTTCAATCGGTCCTTCCACCTGATTTGTTCTCATGAGCTCGCCACCTGTACCTGAGTCAGCAGACCTATCTGTTCCAGCTTGTTGCATAACAAAATATCCAAGCACAGCTACGGCAACAACTACAATAACTCCTATTACTAACTTGTTATTCATGGTAACCTTCCTTATTTAACATTCAACTACATCAACACTATAAAATAAGATTACAATAACTTTACAAAAAATTCAATTCAATTTCTAATATTTGAAATTATCTGTTACATCATTTAAATCTGTTTTGTACGCAACGGATCTTCGCACGTAACTCTTTTGTGCTCTTTCCATCATAGCTTTATGTTTTTCCTGAACTTCACCAATTATTTTTCCGGGCGCGCCGAGCACAATTGAGTTATCTGGAATCTCTTTATTTTCCGCAATAAAAGAATTAGCCCCTATCAGGCAACCTTTCCCAATTTTTGCCCCATTGAGAATAATTGATCCAATTCCTACCAGTGAACCGTCACCAATTGTACATCCATGTATCATAGCCATGTGACCCACAGTAACATTTTGCCCAATATATAAACCAAAGCCAGGGTCAGTATGAGCTACAGATCCATCTTGTATGTTTGAGCCTTTACCTACATGTATTTTTTCATTATCACCCCTCAATACAGCATTCCACCAGATACTCGTCTCCTCCTCCAGTATGACACTACCAATTATCACAGCGTTTGGCGCAACCCAGCTTTTATTGTCAATCTGAGGCAGTTTATTTTGATATTCATAAATCATTTTAATCTCCAGTTTTCATCAATCTATTATCAATTATATGCAAGTATGAACCAAATATATTTTCATTTATTAAACCATATTTTCTTTGAGCACCATTTTTGTCCAGACTTTCGAAAAGATGTTGTCCTGACTCTTTCATGATTGATGAATAATGGTATTCATGGCACATGTAAGCATTCTCTTTCGCAAAACAGTTTGACTCTCTTGCCTTAACTTCTCTATAGCCTAGACTTAATTTCCTCTTATTAAAGCTTGTGACTAAACTCAAAAGCCCCAACATGGCATACTCTTTGTTATCCTTATCAATAATTGACTTTCCTAAAACCATATAGCCACCACACTCTCCATAGATAAATTTTCCTTGTTTAGCTGCACTTTTCATAGAATTCATAAAGTTATTGCAATTCGCCAATTTTTCGCAATTTAACTCAGGGTAGCCCCCTGGGAGATATATGCCAGTACAATTGACAGATGGACCTTCATCATGCAGTGGAGAAAAAAAATCTACTTCACGCCCTTCCTTTGTCCATTGTCTTAATGTGTTGTCATAGATAAAAGAAAAAGACGGGTCTTTTGCAATGGAAATTCTCTGGCCGAGATCAATCGAAGCCTTACCTGACTCTCTAACTTTGGATTCTTGATCGTCATTTACGACATTTGATAATTTGATAATCTCTTCAATGTCTATATATTTTTCTATTAGATTAGCTGCACAATTAATTAAATATTGGTAATTTTCAAGATGCTCAGCTAAGAAAAGCCCTAAATGACGCCTGGGGAAAATTAAATCATCTGATTTTGGTAGATATCCTAAGACCTTTATTTTACTTTTCTCTAGCTCTTCATTTATCAAATTATAATGTCTTTCACTTGAGATATTATTTAAAATAACACCGATAAAATTAATTTCAGTATCGTAATTCATTATGCCCTTACATATTGCTGCTAAGGTTTGAGATTGACCGCTTGAATCAAGGATAAGCAGAACAGGAATTTTAAATTTTTTTACAAACTCTGCAGTTGAAGATGACTGATTTTTTGTGCCATCGAAGAGACCCATTACGCCTTCAATAATATGAATATCATTCTTTTGAGTTGACTCATGAATAAGATACCTAATTTTTTCTTCGGTCATTGCCCAAGTATCATAATTAAATACAGCTCTATTTGTTATATATCTTGTATATGTTGGATCAATGTAATCGGGTCCAATTTTGCCCGCAGATACACTATAGCCAGCATTGATAAGCGATTTAATCAATGCTGACGTGAAAACCGTCTTCCCACTACCGGTCATCGAAGAAGAAATACATAGTTTAGTTGATGGCATCTTTTATAACATTTTGAATTAATTTTGATCTTAATCCAACGACGGGACCAAGAACAACAATTGCAGGCGCCTTAATTCGATTTTTTTCAATATCACTATTTATATTAATCAAGTTTGACTCAAGTATTCTTTCAGATGGTAGTGTTGCATCTTGTATTACCGCGACACAATCTTGAGATGACCTGCCTTCCTTTATGAGTCTTTGGGCAATTATAGGTAAGTGTTTTATCGCCATATACATGACAACAACAGGAATCTTTGCAACAGCCTGCCAATTAATATCATCTGGCATCTCACCATTTGTATTATGACCTGTTAAAAATAAGATAGAAGAGTTTGTATTTCTGGATGTCGCTGGAATTGAAGCTGAGGCCATTCCTCCGATGGATGATGTAATACCGGGAATGACACGGTATGAAATATTATTTTCATTCAAAGTAAAAGATTCTTCAGCACCTCTCGCAAAAACAAATGGATCTCCTCCCTTTAACCTTAGCACCCTTTGACCATCTTTAGCGTGTTGAATTATAAGTTTGGAAATATCGGTTTGATTATGGGATGGTTTACCCCCTCTCTTTCCTGCATAAATTAGAGTCGCATCATCTTTTGCAAAATTTAAAATTTCATCAGAAACTAGTGCGTCGTATATAATGACATCTGCTTTTGATAGTGCATACACCGCAAATATTGTTAATAATTTTACGTCTCCGGGACCCGCGCCGACGAGCCAGACCTCTCCGCTATTGAACTCTGGTAATTTTAATTTATCGAATATTTGCATTTAAAAAAATTGAAATTATTATTATCTTTATGTTACAGAAAAATCTACGTAGAGGATGGACAACCGGCGCGTGCGCAACAGCTGCTTCAAAAGCGGCATTCATAGGGCTTGTGACAGGTAAATGCCCCGATATAGTTACTATTAAATTACCCAATGGCCAATCCCCTAAATTTAATATAGCATATCAAGATGTAACTCAGCAATCAGTGAGTGCTGGAGTAATAAAGGATGCTGGGGACGATCCCGATGTTACCGACGGCTTACTCATTATCTCGAAAATAGTTAAAAGGAATGATCAGAACGGTATTTATTTTAAGGCCGGTAATGGTGTCGGTACCGTAACACTCCCCGGATTACCCCTAGACGTTGGAGAGCCAGCAATAAATCCTGGACCTAGGAAGATGATTGAGGATAATTTGAAGAAATTATCCATTGCCAAGAATAATCTGAATGTAGATATTATTATTGAGGTGCCAGAGGGCAAAGAGATTTCAAAACAAACATGGAATGAAAGACTTGGAATTATTAATGGTATTTCAATATTAGGTACAACCGGTATTGTTATTCCATTTTCCTGCTCTGCTTGGATTCACTCAATACATCGCGGCATTGATGTAGCAATCAAAACCAATACAGTGCATATTGCAGCGTGTACGGGCTCAGTCTCTGAGAAAGCAGCAAAAAAAGAATATAACTTGCCCCCCCAATCTATGATTGATATGGGTGATTTTGTGGGCGGAATGTTAAAGTATCTAAAAAAGAATACTGTACCAAGAGTTACAATCGCAGGAGGCTTTGCAAAATTATTAAAATTATCACAAGGCGAAATGGATTTACACTCAAGTAGGAGTCAGGTAAATTTAGAAAAACTCAGATCAGAGATCAAAAAATTAGACCCAAATAATTCTGATCATGTTGAACTCAGAAAAATTAGTACCGCTAACCAATGTTTGTCTATACTTGGTCCAAAAAAATATGAGCTTGCGAAGAATGTTGCGGTCGCCGCACAGGATGTGGTAGTTAAGTACCTCAAAAAAGACAGTGTCTCAATTGATATTATGATTGTTGATCGAACAGGGGATATTTTAGCGAAAATCGAGAGCGGAGATGCATAAGATCCTTATAATTGGAGGGACGTCCGAGAGTAATAAGTTGGCAGACTCTCTATCAGATTCTTTTATTACAATACTCTCACTTCAGGGTAATACAGAGAAACCAAGATTAGGCAATTACCTAAGTAGGATTGGAGGTTTCGGTGGTGTAGAAGGATTGAAGGATTATCTATCAAATGAACCTATAGATGCGGTTGTTGATGCATCCCATCCATACTCTAAACAAATATCGAACAATGTTTTAGCTGCTACGAAAGATTTAAATATAAAACTTTACCAATTGCATAGACTGGCTTGGAAAAAAAACCCATTAGACTCTTGGTTTGAGGTTTCAAGTTTTATTGAAGCTAGTTTTATAACTAACAGTCTTCCAAGAAATTCACGTATTTTCTTAACAATCGGCAAAAAAAATTTAGAAATGTTTGAAAAATCTCACAAATGGATGATGGTCAGAACCATAGATAAATATCAAAAATTTATTAGTAAAGGAAGGAAGTATATAGTAGGTCGAGGTCCATTTCGTATCGCAAGTGAGCTAATTAACATGCGGAATAATAAAATAACTCATCTTGTGACACGTAATAGTGGCAGTGCAGAAACATATGCAAAAATCTACGCCTGTCGAGTACTAAATATACCCATAATAATGATAAGTAGGGAAAATGATGACGCGGCAAGAAAGAGTTCTTCGATAGAAACTATTAAAACTAATTTACTTGTTCATTTTGGTCTAAATAAGTGATTAAAATTTTCGTCATAAAGAACGCTATTTATATCTGATTTCTTTTTAAAATTCTTTCCAGTAATTATGAGTGCGGTTCTTGTTATTTTTTTTTCTCGAACCTTTGAAGCAATATTATCCAATCGATCTAATATAATCTGCTGATCTGGCCAACCTATCCTGTAAAGTACTGCAACAAGCGCATCATCCCCTAGAATTGGAGTTAGTTCACGATAAATATAATTTAACCTCCTGATCGATAGATGAATAACTAGAGTCGCACCTGTTTTAGCAAAGGTTTTCAGATCTTCACCCTCTGGCATCGGTGTTGAACCAAATGAGGTTCTTGTTAGTACTACACTTTGAACTTGGCCTGGTGCAGTCAGTTCAGTTTTCAACTGCGCTGCTGCCTCTACATAAGCGGGGATACCAGGGACTATTTGGAAATCTATATTGTGTTTCTGAAGAAGGGTTATTTGCTCTGATAAAGCTCCATAAACGCTCACATCCCCTGAATGAACCCGCGCAACATCCACATTTAATTCTTTTGCTCTGATATATAATTGTTCGATCTGTTTCATGGTTAGATCTGATGTATCAATTAACTTCGCTTCTTTTGGCACAATTGACAATATTTCCCTCGGTACAAGAGAACCTGCATATAAGCACATTTTGATTTTACTGAGTATTTTATGCGCCTTTAGCGTGAGTAGATCAGGGTCCCCTGGACCTGCACCAATAAAAAAAATCCTCATGCAATACCCCTATTTTTTTCTAATTTATAACCCCTTGGTGTGTATACGTTGGTTAACTCTTTGTGTTTCGTGAAGCTCTTTGTTTGGGATGAACCAATGATTAAAACAGTGAACATATCAATGCTGTCGGATTTAATTTCACGGAGTTTTAAACATTGAATAAATTCTTTTTTTCTTCCAACATTCTTTGCAATTACAACAGGTGTATCAGATGATCTGAAAGATTGAATATGGTCTAGTACAGTTTTAAAGAAATACTTTCTCTTGCTGGATGTTGGGTTATATATGCCCAAAACAAAATCTCCCTTTAGAGCTGCATGGAGCCTATCTAATATGACGTTTTCTGGAGTTAATAAATTTGATAATGATATTATGCAAAAATCATTTCCAAATGGCGCCCCAACCTTTGCTGATGCAGCTTGAAATGCTGATATACCTGGTGTCATTTTAATATCAATATCGGTTTCATTTTCTTCATTGTCCAAAATCTCATATACAATAGATCCCATAGCAAATATGCCGGGGTCACCTGAACACACTAAAGCCACGTTATTTCCCTGCCTTGCAAGAGAAATAGCCTTTAACGCCCGCTCCTCTTCTTGTCCAATTGGATAACGATAATACTTTTTATTTCTTCTTTTCTTGATTTGATCAAGGTAGCCTGAAAAACCAATATAATGGGTTGACTCATCAAGAATATTATTAACCTCGATTGTCCTCCAAGCATCGCTTCCTGGCCCAAGACCAATAATAGACAGCGTCCCATTTTGTGTGCTTGGAAGGTTTTTTATAACCTGGCGACTACATGCAACTGCACACGTAGCCTCAGCTGATTTATTTTTTTCAACTATCAGCTTTGATGACTTGCCAGCTGCCACTAATGCGGCAGCCTCAGCAACACTGTGAGATCCTACGGTCCTAAAAACATACTCGGAAGAATTTGCTAACTGAGCACTTACCTTGTTTAGCTCACTTGCTTTATAGTGAATAATTGGTTTATTTAAATATTGACCCAGTTTATTTATCGCACGCTCATTTCTTTTTAAATCTATAGTTGCAATCGCTTTAACGGAGTGAATTGATAAGTCTTTCTTTTCAAGTGTATCTAAAACAAGTTTTTTCAATTTGACATAGGATGCGCCTGAAACAGTTCCAATCCCAATGATAAGTTTTTGAGGTCGATAAACAAGTAATTCTTTATTTGGCTTTATCGATGAATTAATCGAAAATTTGATTTCGAGTTTCGACGAACCGGAAACTCTAATCTTTTTGCTTTTAAGCCAGCTATATGCAGGCACATTTTTTAATGAACGTTTATCTAGTAGCTCCGAAATGAATTCCTTGTAATTACAATCAGGATCTAGTTCAAATCCAGGAGGTGGGTTATCAGGAGAAACTCCTAAAAAAGTATCACTTTGTGTCGTAATGACTGGCTTAGAATTTAAAATTGTTGCAAGTTTAGTTGCTAATTCATTCGCCCCAGAATGAGTATCTAATAATGGTATTGTATATTTACCATCTGGTGATAATGCTACTATGCAAGAACCGCTATGTTTTTTTGGAAGCTTTCCCTCCAGCGATCTTATAATAATTGGTATTGAACAAATTGCTATTATATTAGTTTTTTCTTTTTGAAGTAACTGAATGTGCTTTGCTAGGTTTTTAAATGAGATATCTACCTTTGCATCAATGATGTTCAAGCCATGAATTTGGCAATTTTCAATTTTTTTTAGGACAAGCACTGCCAGATCCAGGTTGAATTTCGATACAACAATTACAGCTGTCTTTGGATTTTTCATCAGTTTAACTTATGATTTTTAATTATAATTATTGAGAAGTATTCCATCACCTCATCTGAGATCATACTCAGACGATCAGAGTATTGGTGCGCTTGGTCGATCTGACTAATATACATAGAAGTCTCTAATAGACCCAAATCCGTTGCTATTTTTTTTATTTTTTTAAGATGCTTGGCAACCTTTATTATTATCGTTGTATTTGACGTGGAAATTTTATCCCTTATAAGAAACTCATCCGTCCCTGCTGTAATTATACTTATTGAGTCATCGCCTTGCCCCATGAAATCATCCACGTGGACAAATGCAGACATTATGGATGAAATTCCTGAAACTACCTTTACTTGGTGACTTTCCTTCAATAAGTCTCGGATTGTAATGAAAGAGCCAAAAAATAGAGGGTCCCCTTCGCATAATACCCCGACATCAACTTGTTTATTTAGATACTCTTTTATTTGGTTCGCAAAGTTTTGATAAGCGGCCACCTTTGCCTCATTAGGGAATAGAGGAATGTTCATTTCGATCAATTTTGCGTCAGTTCTTACATGTGAACGCGCAATATCCAGAGCGATACTATTTTTACCAAAGGATGGGTAAAAAACGATTTTTAGCTGCTCAAGGATTTCCGTTGCTCTTACAGTTAATAATTTCGGGTCTCCTGGCCCAACTCCAATGCCATAAGCCTTACCGAGCATCTGGTCCTTTCTTATATTTCCATTGCGTAACATGCATCTGTTGATCCCATGCATGTAATTGGCCAATTTTTTTTAGGTTAGAGACTGAATATTTTGATAATTCACCACCATAAACCTTGTACATACCAATCAAGAGACTCTCAGTTTCAGCTGTAACACCGTTTGCTACAATTATTCCTGTCTGCTTCAAGCTGTCTAATGACTTATTTATAATCTTATCTCCCTTATCTGAGGCAAGACCTCCACCAATAAATATCCTGTCTGGCTTTTCCAACATTTCTAATATATCTGGCGCAGATTCGTGTAAAACTGTTATATTTTTGATTGCGAATTTTTTTATATTTTCTCTTATAAAACCAATTCTTTTCTTATCTTGTTCAATCGTATATATTTTTGCAGCATTGTTTACCAATGACCACTCAATGGATATAGATCCAGAACCACCACCAATATCCCACATAATAGAATTATTTAATGGCTCTAATTTTGAAATCGTTATCGCTCTAATCTCACTTTTTGTGATTTGCCCATCATTTTTATATAATGAGTCAGCTAACCCGACTGAATTTGGATAAAAATTCGTATCTTTTGTAGTACGAATATCAATAAAAACTGAATTTAAATTAGCACAGCTAAAATTATGATAATCTTTGATAATTTTTTTTGTAATTTTCTCGTCATTCCTGCCAACATTTTCAAAAATATAAATTAAACTACTCTCGAAGTTCAAATCTTTTAATAACTTAATAATTTTAGTTGGAGTATTCTTGTCATGAGATAAAACAAATAACTTACTATTTGGCTGTAAATAACTAATTATCGAGTTGAAATCTCTTCCATGAAGGGAAACTACATCCACATCTTTAATGTTTTGTCCAATTTTTGCACAACATAATGATAATATCGAAGGGCTTGGCAATATATCCACTTCGTCGATTGAAAAAAATTCCATAACTAGATTCCCAACACCATAAAAAAGTGGGTCACCCGTTGCTAAAATACATATTTTTTTATTCTTTATATTTTTTATCTTTTTGAGATCACTTCTAATATTTTTTGACCATGACTCTTTTTTGATATTTGTGGTAATATCTTCTAGATGTCTTTCAGCTCCGAATATTACATCTGCGGAAAAGATTAATTCTTTGTGACTGGTTGGCAATGTATCAATACCTCCAGCGCCTAATCCAATTAATTGTATTTTTCTATTTGTCATCAATCAACAAACTTATCGCATTAATTGTTGCTGAGGCCATAGCACTTCCGCCTCGTCTCCCGCGGATAGTTATAATATTTAACCCAGTTGATTGGTAAAAATTTATAAGCTCCTCTTTCGCTTCAACCGCACCAACGAAGCCCAATGGCATTCCAATGACTAGGCTTGGCTTTATATTGTATTCATTAATTATTTCTAATACCCTGAACAATGCGGTAGGTGCGTTACCAACAACAAGGATAGAGTTAGACATCCCCTCTATCCAATGCTCGACCGCTGCAGCTGACCTTGTTGTATTTAATTTTTTTGCTATACCAACAACATCTTCATCGCCAATATGACAGTAAATTCTGCTCAGTTTTATATTTTTTTCAATTATTCCAGCTGCGACCATCTTACTGTCAACGTATATTTTTTCACCCAATTTCATGGCGCTAATTCCACTTTCAATTGCATTCTCAGAAATAAAAATATCCTTTGCAATTGATACATCACCACAAGAATGTATTATTCTTGTCACTATTTTTTTTTCTTGATCATTATAGCCTGTTAGATCAACTTCAGATGATATAGTATCAAATGACTTTTTATATATTTCAGTGGGCTCTCTTATGTATTGTTGCATGATTTCTATTTTTTAAGGGTTAGTGGACCTAGTGGATGGTCCGCATGCGGGTAGGGATGATGATGAGAATGATCATGGGTGTGATCATGGGTGTGATCATGGTTGTGATCATGGGTGTGATCATGCGATTGACTACGCCCTTCAACATGGTGATGGTGACTTTCTTGAGCCAATCCAACCTCATCCTCAAAGCCTAAAACTTGTTCTCGATATTTGCAAAGTTGACAATTCATATTTATGTCACCATCAATTACATCAATTACTCTATCACAAAAAGTCTCTACCACTTTTGGATGATCATTAAGATAGGGTGCTTTTAAAAACTCTATGTTGCTATGAACTTTACTTACTTCATCTACGGATTTATATATTCTATCGACAAGGATCCCAGTAAATAAAAAATAGGGGAATACAATAATTCTTTTGTATCCAACCTGAACAATCTTCTCAAGGGCAGGTGATACAAGCGGGAAAGTAACACCGGAGTAAGCTGTTTCAGCCCAACCAAACCCAATGCCTTCCCATAGTAATCGTGTAATCTTTGATATATTTGAGTTTGCATCTGGATCAGAAGCTCCCCTACCAACGACCAGAAGCATTGAGTCATGTTTATCAATCTCTAATTTGGCACTATCAATAGACTCAATTATCCTTTCGGATGCAGCCTTGATCATCAGATTATCTATACCCAATTCCTTACTGTATGTGATCTTGAGATTTGGATATTTGTAATTGTATGTATTTAGCACAGACGGTATATCATTTTTAGCATGACCGGCGGCAAATAACATTGCTGGTAATGCGACTATTTCAGTAACCCCAGCTTCTCTTAATTTATCTAATCCATCGCTTATAATAGGCTTTGCGAATTCTAAATAACCAAACTCTATTGGTATATTTGGTAGTAATTTTTTTAATCTGAAAACTAAATTCGCAAATTCAGCTACAGCCGACTCACTGCGACTTCCATGGCCGCAAAGCATAATACCCCGCTTGGGCTTACTAACATTGAAATAGCTTGCTATTTTTTGTCTCTTTAATTCAGGTAACATCTTACACCTTCAATAAATATCTTAAGAGCAAATATGGAGAGATTAATATTATTAAGGTCTCTATTTAACTCCCGGTTTGGGTCAGTCTCCAGAGTAATAATTACTTTTTGTAATACCAACCTTTTTATTCTATAAGAATATTTAAAAAAAACCATATATCAATTTATAAATTGGTTATTTTTTTTATTAATTAATTCATATATAAATATTTTATACATTTTAAATAGAGCCCGAGCGTGATGCCAAAGGACAGGAATTCAATAGTTGTAAAAATAGGCGATGTAGCCATCGGAGGTGGTGAGCCGATTGTCATTCAATCAATGACAAATACAGATACCGCTGACATAAAAAAAACAACTCAACAGATAATTGAATTATATGAAGAAGGCTCAGAAATTGTGCGAATAACAGTTGACCGAGAGGAAGCTGCCAAAGCGGTTCCATTTATAAGAGAAGGTTTAGATAAAGCTGGCTATTCTATTCCCTTAGTTGGTGATTTTCATTACATCGGTCATAAATTATTAAAAGATTACCCCGATTGTGCGAAGAGTTTAGATAAGTACAGGATAAACCCAGGAAATGTTGGCTTTAAAAATAAAAAAGATAAGCAGTTTTCTGAAATCATAGAAATAGCGTGTGAAAATGATAAGCCCATAAGAATTGGCGCTAATTGGGGTAGTATTGATCAGGAATTGTTGACCCTTTTAATGGATGAAAATAACCGAGCTGAAGTGAAAAAAAGCTCCGCTGAAATATTACGCGATGCACTGATTAAATCAGTAATCTATTCCGCAATTAGGGCAGAAGAAATTGGAATGGAGAAATCAAAGATAATTCTTTCGGCAAAGGTAAGCAATGTTTCAGAACTTATAAAAGTTTACACAAGCCTCGCAGCAAAAACTGTATACCCTCTACACCTCGGTCTGACTGAGGCTGGGATGGGTATGAGAGGAATTGTATCCTCAGTCTCGGCACTATCAATTTTAATAAATCAAAATATTGGTGACACAATAAGAGTATCACTAACACCGAGACCTAACGAAAATCGTATTGAGGAAGTCAAGGTTGCAAAAGAAATACTCCAATCCTTAGGAATTAGGGCTTACCGGCCTGATGTTGTTGCGTGTCCTGGATGCGGTAGAACAACTTCAACCGTATTTCAGGAACTTGCGATTGATATTGAAAAATATATTGAGAAAGAAATGCCAAAATGGAGTAAACTTTATGTCGGCGTTGATCAATTAAAGGTTGCTGTTATGGGCTGCATTGTAAATGGACCAGGGGAGTCAAAACATGCGAATATTGGGATTTCACTACCTGGGACTGGTGAGGAACCTGCAGCGCCAGTGTTTGTTGATGGAAATAAGTTCAAAATACTCCGAGGTAAAAATATAGCAGATGATTTTAAAAAAATTCTATATAATTACATCGATGAGAACTATGAAAAAAATATTTAGGCTCAAAAATGTATAACAGTAATCAATTAAAATCCGTTACCCTAAATACTCTGAGAGATTTAAAATCAAAAGGTGAGAAAATTGCGTGCCTTACAGCCTATGACGCAACTTTTGCAAATATAGTCGACAAAGCCGGAACAGAGATAATTCTTGTTGGTGACTCCTTAGGAATGGTGGTGCAGGGACATAAAACAACGGTTCCAGTTAAAATTGAAGATATGATTTATCACACAAAAATTGTTGCATCATCGGTGAATTATTCTTTCTTAATTTCTGATATGCCCTTTATGAGTTTTTATAATGCAAATGTTGCCCTTGATAATGCAAAAAGGCTGATGCAGGATGGTGGGGCACAAATGGTAAAATTAGAAGGGAATAGGTCTCAAATAAATATTATTGAAAAGCTAGCGCTTTCAGATATACCGATATGCGCACACATTGGATTGAGACCGCAATCAGTAAATAAGATGGGAGGTTATAAAGTTCAGGGCAAGAGTTCAAATGAGGCAAATGCACTCATTCAAGAAGCAAAGAAAATAGAAAACTCAGGCGCTGATCTATTACTTCTTGAATGTGTATCCTCACAAACAGCAAAAGAGCTAGCAAGTGAGATATCCATACCAATAATTGGCATCGGCGCAGGTTCAGAAGTTGATGGGCAAATACTAGTTCTTTACGATATTTTGGGTATTTCTCAAGGTCAATTACCAAAGTTCTCAAAGAATTACATGAATGGAAATAACACAATAGAAGATGCAATAAAGCAATACATTCAAGAAGTTAAAACACTAAAATACCCTACAGATAAACACTCGTTCAAATAGAATGCTAATAGTTTCTGAAAATTTATCAGATTTAAAAGCTGAGGTTCTTTCTTGGAAAGAAAATAATGAAGTAGTTGGTTTTGTTCCAACTATGGGAAATCTACATGAAGGACATTTAAGTTTAATCAGAAAAATAAGAGGGTGCGGCGCGACAAAAACTATTGTTTCCATTTATGTAAATCCAAAACAATTTGGCCCTGAAGAAGACTATACAAAATACCCGAGAACTCTTGATGAAGATATTAAGCTACTTAAAAAATTAAATGTTGATTGTGTTTTTTGCCCAAGTGATAAGGAGATTTACCCTCCCAACGAAAAAAATCTAATCACGACAAATAACCCCAGTCTTATGAGCGAGCTATGCGGGCGATATAGGCCAGGGCATTTTTATGGAGTCCTGTTAGTTGTGAATAAATTAATGAACATCGTTCGACCTGACATTGCGATATTTGGGCAGAAAGATTACCAACAATATATTCTTATAAAGGACATGGTCCAGCAACTATTTACATCAATTGATATTGTTCTTGGCCCCATTATCAGGGAAAATGATGGTTTAGCAATGTCATCAAGAAATAGCTATCTAAATCCTGATCAGCGCTCAAAAGCGGTATATTTATATGAGTCACTTGTTAGAGCAAGCAAAAAAATTTATAAAAATTCCGGGGATTACATGTCAATTCTAGATACGGAAATAGAGAGACTCAATAAAGATGATTTAAATGTTGATTATTTAGAACTCAGAAAAACCGATAATCTAAGTAATGTTGAAGATTATAAAAATATAAGTGGTCAATATATATTACTTGGCGCAATAAGGCTTGGGGCAACAAGATTGATTGATAATATTATTTTATGATCTTCTATTTGGTAGACTTTCGCATAATGTAATTAGTGGCCGTGCTTTTGATCCATATTTTTCTAAAATAACCTTCGCTTCTTTTATATAATTTTGCATAAGTTTTTTTGCTTCCTCTATTCCATAATGGTCCACATAAGTTGCTTTATCCATTTTTTGATCCTTATTTACGGATTTACCTGCCTCTGTTAATGTTGACTCCACATCAATAAGGTCATCGCTTATTTGAAATATCAAACCAAATAGCTTCCCAAACTCAAATAATTTCTCTTCATCATCACTCCCACTGCCTGCAATAATCGGTCCAGCTGTGAATGCAAAACAGAAGAGATCTCCCGTCTTCATTTGTTGCATTTTTTTTATACTTTCGATAGACGCCTCTGCTGGATTAAGTCTAAGATCAAGCATTTGTCCACCAACCATGCCTTTTCCCCCACTATACAATGCCAAGTTATTTATTAACTTAACCCTACATTCAGCTGACAAATCTTTTTCTCCAGAAATCAATTCAAATGCTAGTGAGATTAGTGCATCCCCGACTAATATTGCAGTCGCTTCATCATACTTTTTATGTAAAGTCAGCTCGCCCCTACGGTAATCGTCATCATCCATTGCGGGGAGGTCGTCATGTATGAGTGAATATGTATGGATACATTCCAATGCTAGTGCAATTTGAAGTATTTTTGTATAATGAATACCAAAAAGTGCACACGACTCTGCTAAAAGGATAGCCCTTACTTTTTTTCCCTTATTCACAAAAATATACTTGATTGGTTCGACTAACGTCGCAGGAAACCCAGAAATGCCAATCTTTCTGATAAGCAGTTGATCAATCTCTGATCGCAAAATATTATAGCTCTTGCCTAGAGTCATAATCTTACAGATATAAATAATAAAATAGTCATTAATAAAAAATTTGAATTTAATATATATTAATGATGACAAATAATAAATGAATATGTATATGTAATAAATCTTATTTAATTTTATAAATTGGAGTTATTGATTATGGCGGTCCCAAGAACGAAGGTAACCAAATCAAAAAGAGGTATGCGCAGATCAACTGACTTTCTGAAAAGTCAGGCTTATGTTGAAGATAAATCAACTGGTGAGTTGCATAGACCACACCATCTCGATTTAAAAACTGGGATGTACCGAGGAAAACAAATATTAGAGCCTAAGGGGGAATAGAGGGCTGTAGTTATTTGGAAACCCTTCTTTCAACTAACATTTTCTTAATACTAGCAATTGCTTTTGCAGGATTTAGTCCTTTAGGGCATGCTTTTGCACAGTTCATGATAGTGTGACAGCGATATAATTTAAATGGATCTTCCAACTTATCAAGTCGTTCATCTCTTTCATCGTCCCTGCTATCAATTATCCAACGATAAGCTTGAAGTAAGGCAGCCGGGCCAAGATATTTATCAGAATTCCACCAATAACTTGGACATGAAGTTGAACAGCATGCGCACATGATACACTCATATAAACCGTCAAGTTGCTCTCTGTCCTCTTTTGATTGAAGCCACTCTTCTTTTGGATCTTCCTTCTTAGTGTGCAACCAAGGTTCAACAGATTTATGCTGTTCAAAAAAATTCTTTAGGTCTGGAACCAAATCTTTAATTACTTTTTGATGAGGCAGCGGATAAATACTCACTGCGCCCTTAACGTCCTCGATTGCTGTTGTGCAAGCCAATCTGTTAACACCATCAATATTCATTGCACATGAGCCACACACTCCTTCACGGCAAGATCTACGAAAAGTTAAGGAAGTGTCAATATCGCTTTTAATCTTCATCAAAGCATCTAAAACCATTGGGCCACAATCTTCAGTATCGATATAGTATGTGTCAATGGATGGGTTTTGATTATCCTCTGGATTCCATCTATATACTTTAAATTCACGAATATTATTTTCGTTTTGTGGTTTTGGCCATTTCTTTCCTTCTGTAATTTTGGAATTTCTTGGGAGTGCTAATTCAACCATGCTTTTCTTAATATACCCTCTCTTTTGGTGGAATATAGGCTACTTCATTGCTCAGAGTATATTCATGCACAGGCCTATAATCTATTGTGGTGGTTCTCTCATCATTATCTATCCACGCCAGCGTATGCTTCATCCAATTCTTATCATCTCTTTCTGTATAATCTTCGCGGGCATGCGAGCCACGACTTTCTTTTCTATTTGCTGCACTTTCAACAGTAACAACAGACTGTACAATTAAGTTATCCCACTCAAGAGCTTCTACTAGATCCGTATTCCATATTAGTGATCTGTCATTAATCTTGATATCGTCAAGACCGTTCCAAGTTTTATTAATGAGGTCTTTTCCTTCATCTAAAACTTCGCCTGTTCTAAACACAGCACAGTTATTTTGCATTATTTTTTGCATTTGGGATCGTAATTCGGAGGTTGAAGTATTGCCATCTGCATACCTAAACTTATCGAGTCTTTCTAGAGCATTCAGTCCAGCGTTGTCAGGAAGTGGTGGCTGATTAGCATTTGCTGTCGTTGTATCTGCAGCTCTCAGCCCAGCAGCTCTACCAAAAACGACCAAATCTATAAGGGAGTTTGAGCCTAGTCTGTTTGCACCATGGACCGAAACGCAAGCTGCTTCCCCGATAGCCATTAATCCATCAACAACGCAGTCGGGATCCCCGTTGATTTTTGTGAGAACTTCCCCGTGGAAATTTGTAGGGATTCCACCCATATTATAATGAACTGTTGGTAATACAGGGATCGGCTCTTTTGTTACGTCAACCCCTGAGAATATTTTAGCTGTTTCTGATATGCCTGGCAATCTTTCAGCAAGTACTTCCGGTGCTAAATGCTCGAGATGGAGATGAATGTGGTCTTTATCTTTGCCGACACCTCTACCTTCTCTAATTTCAATCGTCATGGATCTCGAGACCACATCTCTACTTGCTAAGTCTTTGGCTGATGGAGCGTATCTTTCCATAAATCTCTCACCTTCTGAGTTTGTTAGATATCCACCTTCACCTCTTGATCCTTCTGTTATTAAGCAACCAGCCCCATATATTCCCGTTGGATGAAACTGAACAAATTCCATGTCCTGTAATGGTAAGCCAGCTCTGAGAACCATAGCATTTCCATCTCCCGTGCATGAGTGCGCAGATGTAGCTGAAAAATAAGCGCGTCCATAGCCACCTGTGGCAAGGATTGTTTTCTGTGCTTGAAATCTATGAATTGTACCATCTTCCAAACATAGCGCTACTACGCCAAGGCAGGCTCCATTTTTATCCATTATTAGGTCAATAGCAAAGTATTCTATAAAAAACTCCGCGGAATTACTTATTGCTTTACCGTAAAGCGTGTGCAGCATTGCATGGCCTGTTCGGTCTGCAGCAGCACATGTTCTTTGTGCAATTCCTTCACCATAATGTGTTGTCATACCACCGAATGGTCTTTGGTAGATTTTCCCATCTTCTCTTCTGCTAAATGGTAATCCAAAATGTTCAAGTTCATATACTGCTTGGGGAGCTTC
This sequence comes from uncultured OCS116 cluster bacterium, assembly GCA_902613795.1. Taxonomy (GTDB): domain Bacteria; phylum Pseudomonadota; class Alphaproteobacteria; order Rhizobiales; family TMED25; genus TMED25. Next base: position 117,859 of record CACMIP010000003.1, on the reverse strand, counting down.
TTTACATAGATATTCAATTGCATCTTGATCACCAAGCCAGTCTGCACCTTTCACGGTATCATACATATGCCATTTCCAATCATCCTCACCCATATTTCCGAGTGCAGCAGCTACCCCACCTTGTGCAGCTACAGTATGACTTCTTGTTGGGAATAATTTTGTAACGCATGCTGTTTTTAGACCTGCCTCAGAGCATCCAAGTGTGGCTCTCAAACCTGCCCCTCCAGCGCCAACAACGACCACATCATAAGTATGGTCAACAAAAGTGTACTCTCTTCCGTTTATAGTATGTGTGTTTGACATTATGTAAATTTATCCCTTCAAATTGTGTAAATTATAAAGTTAATAGTGAATAAGTACACCCAATAATAACGATTGAAACAAAGATATTGTTTAATAAAAGTGCCAATTTTAAATTTTTATTTTCGTGAATATAGTCCTCAATTATCATTTGCATACCTAATTTCATATGGAAAGCAAAATTAAACGTTAGGAGTAACGAGAGAAAAAGAATTAATGGTTTTTGGAAGAGGCTTGTAACTCCATCATAACTCATTCCAGGTATTGTAAATATTAAATACAAAAGAAAAATCAAGATTGGAATGTTTAAGACTGCTGTAATTCTTTGCAAAATAAAATGTCTCGTTGGTGAATGTGTCATAGATTTTATCCCACTATATAATGAAGAAAACGAGCCAGTAAATTAAAGTTAAAAGTACCCCACCAAGCAGTGTAATCGCTGCCAGCTGATCAACTGTTTTTACCTCAAAGCCTTTACCAATGTCCCAAATGAAATGTCGAAGTCCCCCAAGCATGTGATGGAATATGGCCCATGTTATCCCTAACATAATTAACTTCCCAATCCATGACCCAATTATAGTTGAAAAGACTACATAGTATTGTTCCCCAAGTGCTAGTGAAGCTAAAAAAAACATAAAAATTATCATTGAAAAATAGAGCGCCCCACCGGTTATCCGATGTGCAATCGACATAAGTAAACTTAATTTAAATTTGTAAATTGATAAATGTGGGGATAATGGTTTATTCATTTGATCTTTATTAAATTAATCACAGTATATTTATAATTGTTCTAATTCAAAATTCCATAAAAATTTTTCTAGCCAACGTATTTTTTGTTAAGTAGTAACTCTGCAATTTGAACAGCATTAAGCGCAGCACCTTTTCGGAGATTATCTGAAACAACCCACATAGCAAGACCATTCTTTACCGATATGTCTTCACGGACCCTGCTTACAAAAGTTGCATAATCGCCAACACACTCGATTGGTGTTACATATTTTTCATCTTCGGGATCATCCACAAGCATAACACCTGGTGAGTCTCTCAGAATTGCTCGTGCTTTTTCAGGGCTGATTGATTTCTCAAATTCAATATTGACTGCCTCGGAATGGCCAACAAAAACGGGTACTCTTACACAAGTGGCAGTCAGCTTGATACTTTTATCTATGATTTTCTTTGTCTCAGATAACATCTTCCATTCCTCTTTTGTAAAACCGTCATCATGGAAAATATCTATATGGGGTATAACATTGAATGCGATTTGTCTTGTAAAGTTTTCGGGCTCTGCTGCCTGATTTACAAATATACCTTTTGTTTGATTAAATAGTTCTTCCATTGCCGCATTGCCAGCCCCTGACACTGATTGATATGTCGATACGACAACCCTTGTTATCTTCGCAAAATCATGAAGAGGCTTCAGCACTACAACTAATTGCGAGGTCGAACAATTTGGGTTTGCAATAATTCCCCTCTTTTTAAAATCCTTTATATCATCGGGATTGACTTCTGGAACTATCAGTGGGACATCATCGTGATACCTCCAAAATGACGAATTATCAATTACAATAGCTCCTGCAGAAGCAGCGATAGGTCCCCACTTCTCTGATATTTTTGAGCCTGCAGAAAAAAGAGCGATATCAATGCCTGAAAAATTGTACGTTTCAAGATTTTTCACTTTTAGGATTTTATCACCATAAGATAGCTCTCTACCCATTGACTTTCTGGACGCGAGTGCCACAACCTCATCACAAGGAAACATTCTCTCGTCAAGAATATTTAATATTTCTCTCCCAACATTTCCTGTTGCACCCACAACCGCGATCTTTATTGACATGGTTTTTTACTCAAGTTCTTGAATTCATTTCTGCAATTATTGCATCGGATATTTCTTTTGTGCCAACTTTTTTCATTCCATCTTGCATTATGTCTGGTGTTCTAATGCCTTGATCTAATGCTGCAGAAATCGAGTCCTCTATCATCTTTGCCTCTTCAGTTAGGTTGAACGAATAGCGTAAAGCCATTGCAAAAGATGCGATCTCGGCGATTGGGTTTGCTATACCTTGTCCGGAAATATCGGGAGCAGAGCCATGAACAGGTTCATACATTGCATTCCTCTTACCCGTATTTGGATTAACAGCTCCAAGAGATGCTGACGGCAGCATTCCCATAGATCCTGTGAGCATAGCAGCTTCATCCGATAGTATATCACCAAATAAATTGTCCGCGACAATAAGATCAAACTGTTTTGGTTTTCTGACAAGCTGCATAGCGCATGCATCAGCTAACATATGCTCAAGCTCCATTTCTGGATATTCGTTCTTGTGGACTTCGGAGACGACATTATTCCAAAAAACACCTGAAATCATAACATTTCTCTTTTCTGTCGACGTTACTTTTCCTGTTCGGGTTTTAGCAAGATCGAAAGCGACTCGAGCTATCCTCTCTATCTCACTGGTAGTATATACCTGTGTATCTACAGCCCTTTTTTGACCATCAGGCAGGTCAGTAATCTCTTTCGGTTCACCAAAATATACCCCGCCAGTTAATTCTCTCAATATCAATATATCAAGTCCTTCTACAAGCTCCTTCTTAAGGCTTGATGCTTCTGCAAGCGCTTTGTAACAAATTGCGGGTCTCAGGTTGGCAAATAAATCGAGTTCTTTTCGAAGTCTCAAGAGGCCAGCTTCTGGTCTCACCTCAAATGGCACATTATCCCACTTTGGTCCACCCACTGCACCGAATATTACTGCATCGGATTTATGGGCAAGATCCATAGCTTCATCAGAGATTGATTGACCATGCTCATCATATGCGGCACCTCCAACGAGATCTTTTTCAATTTCAAATTTATGGTTAGAGTTCTTATTGAACCATTCAATTACTCTTTCAACTTCATTTATTACCTCCGGTCCTATTCCATCCCCGGGAAGCATTAATAAATTATATGAACTCATTACTTACCTCAATATTTCCACGTTTAGTATTATTACAGCCATGGTCTTTGACTTTTAATTTTATCCTCGTAGCTCCCAATTTCGCTGTTTTTTTCCAGGGTTAGTGCAATATCATCTAGACCATTTAGCAAGCAGTGTTTGAGAAATTTGTCGATCTTAAAGTTAATTTTATTCCCATCAGAGGTTGTAATCTCTTGACTTTCAAGGTCAACTGTAAGAGTGGCATTAGATCCCCTCTCTGTTTCTTCCATCAGGAGACTAACCTCTTTTTCATCAAGAACAATAGGTAACATCCCATTTTTAAAACAGTTATTGTAAAATATATCAGCAAATGATGTGGAAATAACAACCTTTATACCGTAGTCAAGAAGCGCCCAGGGTGCGTGCTCCCTGCTTGATCCACAACCGAAGTTATCCCCCGCGACAAGTATTTTGGCATTTTTGTATTGAGACTTATTTAGGACAAAATCTTTGTTTTCTGTTCCATCATCGTTATAACGTAACTCAGAAAACAAGCCTTTACCCAGTCCTGTTCTTTCGATTGTTTTCAAATATTGCTTTGGAATTATTTTATCTGTATCAACATTCACTTCAGGTAATGGGGCAGCAACAGCAGTAATATTTTTAAATTTCTCCATAAATGGCTTCCTACTTCACAAAATCTCTTACATCAACGAAACGGCCAGCGATAGCTGCAGCGGCTGCCATTGCAGGAGACACAAGGTGGGTTCTTCCTCGAAACCCCTGTCTTCCTTCGAAATTTCTATTGGATGTAGAAGCACATCTCTGCCCTGGCAATAGCTTATCAGGATTCATGGCAAGGCACATCGAGCATCCTGGCTCTCTCCACTCAAATCCTGCTGCCATGAAAATTTTATCAAGACCTTCATTTATTGCTTGCTCCTTTACCAAACCTGATCCAGGTACTATCATTGCATTTAAATTTTCATTCACATGGTGACCCTCTACCACCTTGGCAACCTCTCTTAAATCTTCAATTCTTCCATTAGTACAAGACCCTATAAATATAACATCTAACTCAATATCTTTTATTTTAGTACCAGGCTTCAAATCCATATATTCAAGTGCGCTTTTCTTTGTCTCTTTTCTAATTTCATCATCTATTCCTTCTGGATCCGGAACCTCACCATTAATTGATACCACATCTTCAGGGCTTGTCCCCCATGTAACAACTGGTGGTAACGCAGCCGCATCAAGATATACATCTCTATCGAAATATGCATCCTTATCCGAATTAAGTGCATTCCAATAATCCACCGCTCTGTCAAAATCATCCCCTTTTGGCGACCTTGGTCGATCTTTAATATAAGAAAAGGTCTTTTCATCGGGGCCTATCAGCCCAGCCCTTGCGCCACCCTCAATGGACATGTTACAGACCGTCATTCTTCCTTCCATAGAAAGGTCAGAAATCGCTTTACCTGTATATTCAATTACAGATCCTGTTCCACCGCCAGCTCCGATCTCACCAATAATGGACAGAATAATGTCTTTTGCGGTTACTCCATCTGGAGCTGTTCCACCAACATTGACTCTAAAATTTTTTGCCTTTCTTTGAATTAAGGTTTGAGTTGCAAGAATGTGTTCAACTTCAGATGTGCCAATGCCCATCGCAAGTGCTCCGAAAGCACCATGTGTTGACGTATGGCTGTCACCGCACATTATAGTTGTTCCTGGCAATGTAAAACCTTGTTCCGGTCCTACAACATGAACAATGCCTTGTCTTATATCTAACTCATTAAAATACTCAACACCGAATTCTTTACAGTTTTTCTCAAGGGCTTCCACTTGTATTCTTGACTCTTCATCCTCAATACCATTTTTACGATCAGTAGTAGGAACATTGTGATCTACAACAGCAAGCGTCTTTTCTGGACACCTAACCTTCCTTTTGGTCATCCTCAGACCTTCAAATGCTTGTGGTGAAGTCACCTCGTGGACCAAATGCCTGTCTATGTAAATAAGTGATGTTCCATCGTCATTTGTGTTTACAAGATGGTCATCCCATATTTTATCATAAATAGTTCTTGATTTGCTCATTTAACTGTATCCAAAATTTGTTGTTTATTCTAAAAAAATTATTTTAAACCCTCAATGTATTTCTTGAGAATATTTAGTGCGTTTGACAAGTCTTTTTTATCTATCATTTCTGTTACTGTATGAATATATCTTGTTCCTACTACTATTGCTATAGCTTTTGCTCCGGATCCGGCCTGCTGGCCTGCGGCTCCATCCTGGCCACCCCGGCTTAGTATTGTCCTCTGATAGGAGATCTTATTTTTTTCTGCTAATTTAACAAATTCTTCAACCAGATCATTATCAGATATAAAAGAAGAGTCTTTTATGTGTAAACCAAAGCCTTTCCCGTGCTGAGTGATCCAATCTTTTTCAGGAACACCTGGTGTATCGCAGGCCAGAGTTGTATCAACTCCGATCGCAATATCTGGTTTGACATTAAATGAGGCAGTCTTTGCCCCTCTCAATCCCACCTCTTCCTGGGTTGTAAACACGATAACGAGATCATTACTTAGTTCAATCTTATTCTCATAAAAATACTTCGCAATTTCAATACCGATCCAACATGCAATCCTGTTATCAAGCGCTTTTGAAACAATTTTCTCAGGCATATCCAGAAAAGGCTCATCCATGACAACAAAATCACCAATTTTTATTTTATCCTTAGCTTTCTCACCCAGTCCCGTGTCTATGAAGAATTCATCTGGCTCTGGAATTTTTTTTCGGTCTGCAGGACTTTGGGTGTGTACGGGCTTTCCTTGTGGATTCATTACGGCTCGGATATCCTCTTTTTCTGTACAAATTAGCACCCTTCTTGAAAATAGATTTCTTGGATCAAAGCCACCAACCGGATCAACAAATACAAATCCTTTGCTGTTAATATGACTCACAAGAAATCCAATCTCGTCCATATGGCAGAGCAGTAATATTTTCTTTTTATTTTTTTTCTTTGAGTTTATTTTGCAAATTAAAGAGCCAAGCGGATCAATTTCAATCTCATCAAAATAGGCTTTTACATGTTCGTGTATGAAATTTCTTATTCGTACTTCCCTACCCGCTACAGAGGGAGTCTCGCATAATTCTTTTAGAAGTTTATAATTCAAAGTGAAATCCTCGTTTATTGGTTACAGGATTTATTTTGATTCATTCTCTTCGCCTGTGGCCTCGGGTTGAGATACTTCTTTTGCTTTTTGACGATTTACGTCAATCTTTTCAGCTATTCGAGCAGATTTGCCTCTCCTATCTCTAAGATAGTATAGTTTTGCTCTTCTTACCTTACCTTTTTTTACCACAGAGATAGACTCGATAGTTGGAGAATATACAGGAAAAACTCTTTCAACTCCTTCACCGTATGAAATCTTTCTCACTGTAAAGCTTTCATTAATACCTGAACCAGATCTTCCAATGACAACGCCTTCATAGGCTTGAACTCTTTCTCTGGTACCTTCGCTAATTTTAACATTCACTCGAACGGTATCTCCGGGAGCAAAATCTGGTATTTGTTTGCTTTCCCTTAGCTTGTCTAACTGTTCTTTTTCAAGTTCTTGTATTAAATTCATTTTAACACCCAACTAAGCATGACTTATTCCTGCTATCATTATACTATTGGCTGGCAGTTGTCGATAATTTAACATTGCCAAAATCCACTCATATTAACAAGATTATAGAATCTATGTTTATGCGTGAGATATTTTGTGTTTATATAATTAAATGACTAAAATGTATATAATTTATTTTAAAAAATAAGATTCGAATGAAATTTAACAATATAAGAGAAATTATCAACGCCATCAAAAGCAAAGAGTTGTCCCCAAGGGAAGTTACCGAATATTACTTGAATAGAATTTCAGAGCACAATCACAAATTCAATGCATTCATAACAATACTCGAAGACGAAGCCCTGAAAAGGGCAAAAGAAGCAGAAAGTGAAATCTTAAATGGGGTATACAAGGGTCCCCTTCATGGCATCCCATATGCTGCAAAAGATATAATTAACACTGCAGGAACTCGTACCACAAATGGATCAGCTTTGTATAAGGACTTTATTCCAGAGCATGATGCATATTGTATATCTAAGATGAACGATGCAGGTGCTATATTACTAGGCAAAACAAATACTCATCAATACGCAGCAGCCTCTACAACTATAAATGCACATTTTGGGACAACGAGAAATCCACACAACCCGCTAAAAATTGTTGGGGGCTCCAGTGGTGGTTCTGCCGCTGCAGTAGCAAGTAAATTTGTTCCCATCTCACTTGGAACAGACACAGGAGGATCTATTCGGACTCCATCATCACTATGCGGTGTTGTTGGTCTAAAGCCAACCCATGGCGCAATCAGTCTCAGTGGGGTTTTTCCAAACTCACCGAGTATAGACCACGTTGGACCAATGTGCGAATCTGTTTACTCCACAGCCTTGGCCTATAGCGCCTTAGAGGGATATGACCAAAATGACATGAAATCAGTTGAGCATAAGAAAATTGATTTGTCACTACTTGAAAGTGATATTAAGGGTCTCAAAATTGCGATATGTCCCGACATATATCAAAACCAAGAATTAGATGGTGAGGTCGAAGGTTCATATGAACACGCAAAATCATTACTCGAAGATCTTGGCGCAAGCATAACAACAATCAATTTTGAGGATGTGGATATAATACAAGATTTATTCTATGGCATCGCAGGCCCGGAATTCACAAAAGTTCACATCAAACAGTATTCTGAAGATCCTGAAAGTTTTGATCCTGATGTTCGAAAGAGAATGGAATGGTCCGTAAAAGTAGATATAGATGATTATCTGATGGCACTTGATAACAAAATCAAAATGACAAGATCGATTGAAAATAAAATTAAAAAATTTGACGCATTAATAACACCGGCCACACCTTTTACAGCGCCACTGATAGAGGACCTTAACGCAAAAATAAATCAGAAAAATTATGACTATTCAGCTAATTATCATAGACAGTTCTTTAGTCCCTTTAATGTTACGGGCTTACCGGCTTTGGTCTTACCAATTGGAAGGGATAGGTCAAATATGCCAATTGCAATGCAAATTGTAGGCAAGAAATGGGACGAAAGTAAAATACTTCAAATAGCCTATAACATTGAAGCTAATATTATGTATAATAACAACATCAGTTTTTAGGAGATTAATATGGAAATAATAGACTTAAGCCGTGAGCTATATCACCGCACCCCACAATACCCAGGACAGCCTCCTATCATTCATGGTGTTTGGAAAAGTCACGAAGAAGCTTTTGCAGACTCTGGCAATATCCAAGGGAACTCTGTGCATTATTTTTCGATGCCTGACCATGGGGGGACACATATTGATGCCCCAAGACATTTTAGTATTGATGGGACGCCAATTAATGAATATCCACTTGAAAATTGTATTGTGAAAGGTATTTGTATCGATTTACGACACGTAGAACCAAAATCAGAGATAACGTCCTCAGATTTGGAAGAAGCCGTTAAAAAAACAGACCAACCGATTCCAGAAAATGGAACTTTACTACTTTGCACAGGCCATCACGAGAGGACTTTCCCATCAGCTGCTTATTCAACCGATAACCCTGGAGTGAATATTGAGGCAACAAAATGGATCGCAGAACAGGGTTTCGTACATTTTGGTATCGACTCGATGCGACCGGGCCCAATTGGAGATGTAAATTCGCTCGTACATAAAATATGTCATGAGGTAAATATCACACATCTGGAGAGCTTGTGTAATCTCGAGAAACTACTTGGGAGGGGGGAATTCACATTCATTTGTCTACCGTTAGCTTGGAGGGGTGGAACAGGCTCGCCAGTAAGGGCGGTAGCAGTTTTTGATATGTAAGATCCAATGAGCCCACAACCAAAACCACCGAGAAGGGTAATTGTAGGAAACAGGGAGGACGGCCGATCTTATGTTGTGTCAGATACTGAAAACCCCTACCAGTATAATCGAGGTGGTGGTTCAACAATCTATTTTAATGAAATCTGGACATTTGATAACTGCCCGGTTGATATATTAAATCATTCAGACGGCGCAGATAGACCGCTCTCTCACTCGCCACCATTAAATGGCGCACACTTTAGGGTTATTGAGTCAAAGAAAGAAGATAATAAAAAAATTGACCAAGAAAAAGCAGATGAATTTTTTGCGTCGATGAATAGAACAGGACTCTCTGAAAAAATGAAAAGTGAGAAGCATTGGAATATGCATCGCACCCGCACGGTTGATTATGGTGTTGTGACAAAGGGCAAAAGAACCCATGTTTTACCCGAAGACGAATTAGTCATGTATGAGGGTGACATAATTGTTCAGCTTGGTCATTTTCATTCATGGGATAATAGTCATGGGCCAAACGAAATGCTCTTTATTATGATTGGTGGTGATGATAATGACTGACATAAGGCGAATAGTAATTGGGCAACTTCCAAATGGCGAAATAAGAAAGATAAGTGATGGAATTGCTGAAGATATCATTACCGATAATGCTAGACCAGGATATAAATCAACAAAAATATGGGCGACATTGCGCAGCCCTGCTAATTTTGGTAGCGACGCGAAAGAGGAAAGTGACAGTTACCCACACAGCCTGATACCTCCAAAATCAGGATCAATATGTAGATTTGTGACTATACCCCCTGAAAAGGAGTACATCAACAAAGTTACAAGAGAGGATGTCAAAAATTTTTACAAATCCATTAATTCAATCGAACTCTTCAGTGCCAAAAATTCAAAGCATCCATATATGCACAAAAATAATTCTTTAGATTATATTTACGTAATGAAAGGCTCTATCTTTTTAATTTTAGACGAAGATCAAGTTCAGCTAAATCAGGGTGATACCATAGTCAATCTTGGAGGAAACCACGCCTGGAGTAATAGAACAGATAGTGTATGTGAACTTTTTATTTCCTCGCATAGCAGCTATTAAATCAGACTGATCTACTCTCTCTCCACCATATTGCAAGACCTGCTAATATGACAAGACATGCCCCAAAAATAGTTTGCGAACTCGGTAGTTGATTAAAAATATAATATCCCATAATTGTTGATCCAATGATTTGTAAGTATAGAAATGGTGCAATAATTGATGATGGGGTTATCCTGAATGCCTGCGTTAGTAGTAAATTTGTTATAATTGATCCAAAAGCTATAACTGCCAGTAAAAACCATTGGAATGTGTCTGGCATTATAAGTGCAACGCGATCATATCCTGTAATACCACCAAAAATGAATATAGCTGTCATCATGATAACTGCTGTAATTGCCGTATAATATTGAAACACGGGAAGTCTTGCTGCATTTGCCCATTTTCTTGCCATCAATGCTGAGAGACCGTGAAATAATGCCGCTAGGGCTGGAAATACTGCGCCCCATCCAACATCATCAAAATTTGGTCCGATCACAAGCAGAGCTCCACCCATTCCAGCCAAAACAGCAATCCACCTATAAATGCCCACTTTTTCTCTCAATAGTATAGATGACAAAGCAGTTATAATGATGGGTTGTATGAAAAAAATAGCAACAGCATCCACAAGTGGGAGAACTGATAATCCGGCATAGACACATAATGTCCCAAGACTTGCAAGAATACCTCTCACTAATAACGGCCAGCTAGGTTTGGCGATCCACTCCTCTTTTGGAAGATACAAATATATATAAACGCTCAATACTACAACATGTAGCATGAATCTGGTAAAAGAAACCTGCGGAGGCGCCATGGCATCGCCGAGAAGTTTTACAGATGCCTCAATAAATGGCACTGTCAGAATGAAACCAAAGGTGAATAGCGTACCCTTGGTTGAGTCATCAATAATTTTTATTTGAGCCATTTTTTTCAGATTATAAATTTACAATTTAATACTGTATTGGTTTAATTTATCTTCATCAATATTTATTCCGAGGCCAGGACCGTCGTCGGGAGTGATTATGTGACCTTCAATAACTTTGACTGGATTTTCTGCTATATCATCTGACAAATATTGACTAGATAAACTCGCATCCCAGTCAAGAGATGGGAGTGCTCTGGTGAAGTGGGCTATCGCCGCACTTCCAATTGATGTGTTTGCAGCTTTTCCAGCAAGATTTATATGCATGTCATATGAATGCATCAGATTTGCGGCTTCAAATAATTGCGCCACGCCTCCAAATTTGATCATTTTTAGGCTGCCGCCATTTGCCGCCTTACGATCGTGATGTATCTTTATATCATCAATATTGTGGATTCCTTCATCCACACCAATAGGTGCATACGATCTTGCGTTGCATTCCACCATTGTATCAATATCTTTTCCAGTTACCGGCTGTTCAAAAAAGTCCAATCCGATATCACCCGTCTTTGAAGCAAAAATTAATGCATCGCTTCTATTAAAACCCTGGTTGGCATCCGCTGAAAGCGTATAATTATGATCAAGAATTCTTTGAGCCTGATAGGATCTCTCTATATCCTCGTGAACATTATTTGTGCCTACTTTAACCTTGAAAGAAACAAAACCTTGGTCGACTTTTTCTGCCAGCAACTTAAACTCATCATCACCACCAGCAACCAGCCAAATCATTGGAACCTTATCTCTCTTTGCTCCGCCGAGAGTTTCGTATAGTGGTTTATCCTCTGATTTACCAGATAAATCATATAATGCCATATCAATTGCAGATTTAGCGCCCGAGTTTCCATAGATTGTTGATGATAATACGTCTTTAATATCACTTTGTTGCAGAATTTCTTTTCCTAGTAATCTATCTTTCATAAAATCAATTGCAGCAACCATACCGCGAGATGTTTCACCGTTAAAAAAAGGAGCATAAGGTGCCTCTCCCCAACCAACTTTTCCGTTATTCGCGGTTATTTTTACAACTGTATTATCGCAATGCTCAATATGCACTCCTGACATTTTTAGTGGCACCAAAAGCGGTACCTGGATTATGTATGTCTCAATATTTTTTATTTTAAACATATACGAGCAGTATCATAATTTGATTGTATTATTCAACTTCGCAGACTCTTCCATTGCAAGTGTAATTATTAAATTCTTTCTTGCATCTGTGGGTGTTGCAATTGGGCATGGTCGATCCATTGATAAGTGGTCTAACCAGACGCGAGTCTCATCAGCCACAGGACCCCAATAATCTCCAAGATGCCAATTACCGGGGGTTGAGCTAGATAAAAATGCAGTATTAAATTCAAGATCAGGAATATAGGCATGAGGTATACCGTTATTTGTAATTAACAACTCATCTGTATGATCATCATTTAGAATTAATGCACCATCATCCCCATATACCTCAAATCTTACACCCATACCTAACTGTGGAGAGTGCGAAGGAAGCGCAAAAAATACGCCTAAGTTTACGATTGCACCATTATCAAATTTGATTAAACTCCATGTAGTATCATTTACATCAAAACCTGCTTCTCGAAAAACCGTTCCCGCACCTCGAGCAGTGACTTCAACTGGCTCAATGCCATCAAGGTACCAACACGCAACATCAACCCAATACGTTAGAACATCTACCACAGGTGTGGCCGTACTTGACCTCTTCAATATTTCAATGCCTTGTGCACGTGTATTGCAAGCCCGCGCCGAAATAGATAGGATGTTTCCAATTCGTCCTTCAAGCAGCTGATCTTTACCTGAGAGATATCTTCTTTTGAAACGTTGAGCATAACCGACTCTGAATAATGTTCCTGTCTCTTCAGATTTTTTTATCATTTTATCAGCCTCATCAACCGAAAGTGCTATTGGTTTTTCAACTAAAACCGGCTTACCTAATTCAAGCGCATGCATTACTGAGTCAAAATGTTCATGCTCACTTGTCGACACAATCACAACATTGACATTCGGATCTGAGATTAATTCATGATTGTCATCTGTAAATTTTTGAGCATTGGATTTGGCTGCGAGTTTTTTTGCATTTTCAATATTTATATCAGAAACTCCTAAATATTTTACGGCAGGGTGACCGGATGCTAAGATCGCTCTCAGAGATCCAATCCTTCCAGAACCAATAACTGCTAAACCAAGTTCTTTCTGGGACATTTTAAATTTTACCTTTAAGTGAGCTTATGACATCCTCTACGAGGTTTTTTGATGATGTCACTTCACCTGCATAAATCCTCTTTGTCACTTCGACAATTTTATCATTAATTGGAGTTTCAATACCAAGTTTTTGGCCGCCTTCAGATACCCATCCATTGATAAGGTCAACTTCACTCAGGCGTCCTTTCCTATGATCTTGCAGTACGGTATTTAATGCCGTAGGACCGACATGTTTTGTGATAGTATCAAGCAAGAGTTCCTGGACTCTGTTTGATGTATTAATTTCTTCTTGGGTTAATCCCATAATTGGCTCTAATTTATAACCTAGACCTTCACCAACCTTAAGTGCTTCCTCTCCGGCCTTCAGCATAAGGTCTCTCATACCATCCATTTCAAAAGCTTCAGCAGGCCGCAGATCCCCAATGGCCTTTATCCCCATTCCCATTGCATTAACAATTAATTTCATCCATTTTGCTGATAAAATTGCATCACTTATGCCGACCTTGCCAGCAAATTTCAGTACTTCTTCAACATCTGCAATTCTACTTTTCATTTCAGGGGTCAGCGCACCAAGACCAAACCATGTTCCCTCAGGGGGAGTATTTCTTTTAACTGACCCTGGGTCAAACAATTCAGACGATAGCTCAGCAACACATCCTATGGTCCTGTGCGAACCAACTATTTCAGAAATTTGTTCTGCCATCATACAATTTTGAACTCCTACCAAGATTCCATCATCAGCTAAGTATGGCTTTATTAGTTCGCATGTCCAAGCCGTATCATATGCTTTGACAAAAACTAGAACAATGTCAAACTTCTCGGTAAATGTTGCTACGTCACATAAATGATAAGCATCAACATTGACTTCTAATGTTCGGTTCGGCATTTCAATCTTAAGTCCATCTTTTCGCATCTTTTCAACATGCTCAGGCCACTGATCAATCATTTTTACATCCAAACCATTACTAATTAGATCTGCAGAAACGCAGCTACCATTGGCGCCTGTACCGATTATTGCAATTTTCTTTTTCATCTTTATCCTCATCCCATTTTCACAAAGTAGTAGACAGCATTTACAAATAATGCCATGTAATAAAATCATGGTCTACAATAAATTAAAACTTATTTTTATTATTATATTACCATTTGGAGTGGGCTATTTATTATCTTTCTTCCTGCGAAATACGAATGCAATATTGGCCCCAGAATTAACACAAACATTTTCACTAAATGCAACTGAGATTGGTTTTTTAACAAGTATTTTTTTCTTCGCTGGGGCCGCCCAATATATTCCTCTAGCCATTCTTTTGGATAAATATGGTCCAAAAAAAATATATATTGGCGAAATTATCCTAGCAATAATTGGATGCATCATTACAACATATGCAGATAGTTATTATATGCTTGTTATTGGTCGGGCCTTTCTCGGCTTGGGTATTGGATCTTGCCTGACTACAGCGTTAAAATCCGTAACAATATGGTTTCCTAGTCAATTTTGGGCAACTGCAAACGGTATGATATTATTTAGTGGTTCCATTGGAGCTATATTATCCACCAAGCCTCTACAAATATTCATGAACTTCTATGAATGGAGAGATCTATTTTTCATAGGTTTTATAATCTGCCTAATACTACTTTCCGTGGTTATCCTATCAATGCCCAACAAAAAAAGTGAAAACCAATCCAGTGATGAGTCTAATTTTTACGTCTATATGCAGATCATAAAAAATAAAAATTTTTATACACTCGCACCCGTCTCAGCTCTAGGTTTAGCAAGTTTTTTTACTATTCAGGGGCTATGGGCAAATGGATGGATGGCTGATGTTGCCGGTCTGTCGCAAGAAGAGATTGGCTTGAGACTCTTAATTGTTGCTATAGCAATGTCCTTTGGAACACTCGGCAATGGTGCCTTAGTAGATTATTTATCTAAAAAAGGTGTCAACAGAGCAAAATACCTTGCTACAGGATTGATGATGCTTTTTATTGTTCAAATTTTCTTTGCACTAAATATTGATACAGATGGCTATTGGCAATGGGTTATTTTAGGACTTACTGGAAATATAGGTGTTTTAGTGCATCCCATACTTAATAAAACATACCACTCAGGCTATTCAGCAAGATCTATATCAACCATCGCAGTCTCAACATTCTTATTAGTTTTTATTATTCAGTTCGGCATTGGTTATATATTAGATCTATGGGGACCTGATGAATCTGGTGCATATCCAGTGGTTGCTTATAATTATGCATTTGGTATGTTAATAATTATTGAGATTTTATTCTTTAGTTGGATGTTGCTAAACATACGCAGGCTTAAAATAAATTTTTGAACCAAAATCACATGTTAAAGATTAAAGAAATTACAATTCATAATATTGCCCTCCCGCTCCAAGAGACAATACGTATGTCGAAAGTTATAATTGAAAAAAGCAATAGCATACTTGTAAAAGTTAAAAGTACTGACGATATCTCGGGATGGGGTGAGGCAGCTTCATCTCTGTCTATGACTGGGGAGAGTTCAGCCGGAATGATATTAGCCCTTGAATATATTAAAAATGAGATCATAAACAAGGAAATAGAGAATGTTGGAGAGATATATGAACTGATACAACGATCAATCTATGGAAACTACGCCGCAAAATCCGCAATAGAAGTTGCATTGTTAGACCTATTAGCCAAAACTCAGAAAAAAACTTTCTCTGAACTAATTGGAATAAAGCAGCGAGAAGAACTTCCCATTATTTGGCGTATTGCAGGGGCGAAAAATGAGACAGATGAAGCAAAAAAAGTGAAAGATGATGGCTTTTCTGCATTTAAAATAAAAGTGGGAGCAAATACAATCCCTGAAGATTTATCTAGGGCTGAAAATTTAAGACGGGTCCTGGGCGAACATATCCAACTTACAGCAGACGCTAATGCAGGATATTCATCAAAAGATGCCCTAGAGTTATGCTCGAAAATAGATCGCGCTGTCCTGGATTATGTGGAGCAACCAGTAAATGGTTACGATGTTGAGACCATGAAAAAATGTAATTCTCTTATGGATATTCCACTAAGCGCAGATGAAGGAATACACTCGCAATCAGATCTTATTCTTCACAAAAAAATGGATGCAGCTGATGGTGCGAGTTTAAAATTGATAAAATTTGGTGGAATTAAAGCTTTACTCTTAGCCGTCGAATATATGAAGGAGCAGAATATGCATGTGAATATTAGTGGTAAAGCTGGAGACTCATCCGTTAGTGCCGCTACGATAGGTCACATATCTCATGTAGCAAGTAAGCTTGATTGGTTCAGCAATGTTAGCATCCAATACCTCGCTGACGATATCATCAAAAACCCTATGACTATTCAAGATGGGAAAATTATACTAAAATCAGGTCCAGGGCTTGGTATAGAAATCGATGAGAATAAAGTTGAAAAATATAAAATATAGGGATGTATAAATGTTGCATATAAAAGGCAGAAAAACTTCTGGTAATGTGATGAAAGTGACATGGATATTGGAGGAGTTAAAAATACCATACGAAAGAGAGGATGTTGGCGGTAAGTTTGGCAAGAATGATGAACAAGATTACTTAGATCTAAATCCAATGGGGCTCGTACCAACACTTATTGACGGTGATATTATCCTCTGGGAATCTAATACAATTGTACGCTACATCGCGAATAAATTTAGTTCCGGTGACTTATCACCAGTTGATGATGGGGAAAGAGCTATTTTAGAGCTTTGGATGGACTGGCAATTATTTGCAATAAACCCAATGATGAGACCTATCTATCATGGAATGATAAGAACTAAGCCCGAAGATAGGAACTGGGATGAGATCAATAGGAATATTATGCGTGGAAATGAATTATGGGCGATATTAGACAAACATCTCGAAGATAAAGAATATATCGGTGGTAATAAGTTAACCATTGCTGATTTTCCAGTCGGACCTGTCATTCATCGCTATCACTCTATTGTCGAGGATAGACCAGCAACACCAAATATCGACAGATGGTACAACAATTTGAAAAAGTCTACAGCATACCAAAAAATTGTAATGATACCGCTTGAATAATCTATTCAAGAAGGGCATTAATCCCATATTTCTCAGCAATTTTTTCTAATTGCTCATAAACAGCTGGTGTAATTGGAATTCCCAGTTTCGTGTTCTCTTCTATTGCCATAGCTTCAGGTTCACCATGAATGTAAACTTTATCCTGGCCGGGCTCTTTTTTTGCATTTCTGATAATGTCATACGTTGCATCCATCTCTTTTTGAATTTCCTTTGGGTCCCGAAACCCATCAAGCCTAATCGCTCCCATCAGGTGACCCATGGCAGGTCTTTCAGTACCGCGCGCACCTTTAATTCGATCGGCAAACGATGTTCCAGTAATTGCGCCACATAGAAGTTCCACCATCAAGTTTAAACCGTAACCCTTATGTCCACCTCGATCCATTCCAGCACCACCAAGTGGGAGCAGAGGCGCACCATAAGTAAGTACGCCGTTGTCATCTAAAACGGGTTCATCACCGGTTGGAGAAACCCAGCCTTCTGTGATGTCCCTGCCTTCGCGCAAAGCCGTCTCAATTTTTCCAACTGCAACTGTAGTTGTTGCCATATCCAACAGGAAATTTGTATAGTCACCACCCGGTATCGCAACAGACATTGGATTGGTACCAAGCATAGACTCTCGCGCGTAAGTTGGCGTCATTCTGCCGCCACTATTTGACATCGATATACCAATAAAACCTCTGCGCATGGCGATATCCGACCAATAACCAGCAAAACCAAAATGGCTGGAGTTGGCGACCCCAACAAATCCTGTGCCATACTCTTCAGCAACCTCCATAGCCTTATGTATTGCTTTGTTTGCAGCAATTATGCCAATAGCATTATCTGCATCAAGGAGCCCTGTTGTGTTTGTATTCATTTTTAAATCAAAATTTGGGTGGAGATTTAATGTACCCTTTTCAAGCCGTACAATAAAGTAACTCAAACGCGCAGCCCCATGACTTCTTACGCCTCTCAAATCTGCTCCCACCAAAACATCACCAACTAGATCAGCATCATCAGGTTCAACCCCAACCCTTATGAGTGCTGTCGATAAAAAATTTTTTACGACCGATGGGTCATACCTTTTTGTTCCCTTTGGTAATGGCGATGTTTCAACCATAATCTAGCTCCTTCAAAAAATAGACAGTATAGATACAAATCTGTTATAATATATTTTAAAAATTTATCTTTAGGAAGGGATTTGATAATGAAAAAAAGGTCAGGCGCGCATGTATTAGTCGAGTCGCTGGTCAACGAAGGGCTAACTACTATATTCGGAATACCTGGTGTTGATACCTTAAGTGTTTATGATGCCTTCCTTGATCATCCATCGGTAAGAGCTATCAATGTTAGGCATGAACAAAGTGCTGTTTTTATGGCTGATGGATATTACCGCGCAACAGGAAATGTAGGTGTTGCACTTACAAGTGGTGGCCCTGGCGCATTAAATACACTGACTGCAATGGGTACCGCTCATAATGACTCATCAGCGATACTGCATATTCTCAATGATAATCCTGCCCACGTGCGAGCAAAGGGACGAGGCTATTTCCATGATGTGAGAGATCAATATGGAATATTTAGACCTGTTATTGATTTTGGTTATCAAGCAACAATGCCACATGAAATCCCCGACTCGATTAGAACAGCAATGACGGCCCTGAAAAGCAGAAGGCCAAAACCCTCATTAGTAGAGATTGGCGGCGATGCATTTAAGATTGCTACAGATATTGCTGTTGGTGACAAATCGTCGAGCCACAGAAGAAAAGCAAGTGATGAGGAATTGAGTCAAATAATAGACGCACTATCAAATTCGAAAAAACCAATAATTTGGTCTGGCGGTGGCGTCGTTCATGCAGATGCATCAAAAGAATGTATTAAATTTGCAGAAAGCCTTAATGCGCCTGTAATTACATCTCAAACAGGAAAAGGCTCTATTCCATTCGACCATCCTTTGCACGTTGGAAATTGGAGCAATGAAAAACCAGTAAGAGAATTTATTGATGATACCGACCTTGTCATCATACTTGGCAGCCGCTTATCTTACTTCCCAACAGGTGGCTGGACATTAAAGTTTCCAGGTAAAGTCATCCAAATCGATATTGACCCAGCTGAGCTTGGGCGAAACCATCCAGTACACATGGGCGTAGTAAGCGATTTAAAAGATGCCCTTACAAGACTCAATAACCACATTGAAAGTATAAAAATCAAATTCAATACCAGTGAGCGCAAACCTGAAATAAAAGCGTTGATTGATAAAATCCATACAGCATTAGGAAAACCAGTCGAGGTAGACGTTCTCGATCAACTAAGATCAGCCTTGCCCCATGAAACAATTGTGTTTAATGATCCGACAACCATCGTTTTTTGGATGCGCTCATATTGGAAAACATACCTGCCAAGAACATGGTTCGTACCGTCAGGTTTTGGAACACTTGGTTTTGCCCTTCCATCTGCAATTGGTGCGAAAGTAGCAAAACCAGATGTACCGGTAGTAGCTATGCACGGTGATGCCGGTGTCATGTTTACAATCCAAGATCTCATGACAGCTGTCGAGCATAACATCCCCGTTATTCTTTTTGTATTTAACGATCAAGGTTATGGTGTAGAAAGACGCCATCAAGACCATCTCTATGGGAGAAGAAGTGGTGTTGATATTCAATCACCTGATTTTGTAGGACTTGCTAAGTCATTCGGGGCACATGGAGTAAGAGTAGATGATCTATCTAAAGTTGGGGAAGCTGTTAGCGAGGTCTTAAATATCAACAAGCCAAGCTTGATAGAAGTACCGTGTGATTTTAAACATCCAGGATATGGCTCCTTCATTGACTGGTCAAAGCAGTAAGTATTCGATTTAGCCCAGATATTTAATGGATCTAATACTCATATCTCAAATAATAATTGTTTGCTTGATTGGTGCCATGTCGCCGGGACCCAGCATGGTCGTTGTTATAAATAATGCCATCACAAAGAGCCGGGTCAATGGTATCATAGCCGCAATTGCTCATGGTATTGGAATTGCTATTTATGCATTATTTGCAGTTTTGGGGATTGGGCTGATCATTCAAACAAGCTTCCTCATTTTTAATGGATTACAAGTCCTATCGATTGCTTTTTTATTTTATCTTGGAGTTCAGTCGCTGAGAAATACAGACGAAATTGATTTTGAGGATGCCTCAATAAAAAGTGGGGTCACTTCGTTTGCCCAAGGTTTTGCAATCTCAATACTTAACCCTAAAATCTTCATATGGTTTGTGGCGATTTACTCTCAATTTATGTCGATAGATAATAATTTAACTCTAAATGCTACACTAGTTATTACAGCTGGAATTGTTGATACTCTCTGGTATGTACTTCTTGTTTATTTGGTGACCACAGGAATGATATTTGAACTAATAAAAAGTAATTACCGTTTTATACATAAGTTCATTGGAATTTTGTTTATAATTTTATCTGTTGGTCTAGGTTTAAATGTACTGATCAATTTCTCGCTTTAAATAATGAGGTAAATTTTCGTAATGGCTTTCATTTTTATTGGTCTTGCAATTTATGTACTTCCTATTCTTGTATTTCACTACACCATTAATAAATATGATAATGAGCTCGATGGAATGCCATTTACAGCGCAAGAGCTTGGACAAGAAATATTGAATGATTTTGAAATAAAAAACGTCGATATTGAGCCAACAGAAATGAGTGACCATTACGACCCTGATAGAAAAAAAATCAGAATAAAAAAATATAGGTTAAACCGTAAAAGCCTTACTGCACTATCGATTATAACGCATGAGATTGGCCATGCCATTCAAGATAAAGAAGGATATGAGCCCTTATCAAGACGTCAAAAAATCATTAAAAGTACGACGTGGATATCAAGACTTGCAGGGGGTATAATGTATATCGGTATTGGGCCCATTATTGCAACTGGGTTGATACCACTTATTAAAATTGCTGGGGCCCTCGTTGCACTTAGTATAATCATAAATGTCGTTTTACATCTCATCACTCTGGATGTTGAATTTGATGCCAGCTATAAGAGGGCGCTACCAATTCTTAAGGAGAAAATACCGAGTGAGTACTTTAAGTCTTGTAATACGGTTCTGACCGCTGCTGCATTTACCTATGTTGTGGGATCACTGGCAAGTTTTTTAAGCTTAAGATATGCTTGGCCAATTATAAGAAAAATTTTTAGATAATCAGGATTCAACTTTTTTCACATTATCAGACATTGATTTGCCTTGCTGTATGGCATATTCCTGCAAGTCTGCAACTTTATCAGTTTCATCAACAATCTCATCGCCCAGGATTGTTTCAATAACATCTTCCATAGTGATAATCCCAGCGACCCCATTATACTCATCAATTACAAGTGCAATATGCTCGTGACTTTTGATAAAATCATTAAACATGTTGAGCATGGTATGGGTTTCAGGAACAGTAATAATCTTTCTCTTAAAATCCTTTAGCTGTTTATGATTTTCATCATCAAGTAAGTGCTCTAGGACCTCATCTTTTAAGACATAACCAATAATATTTTCTGACTCTTTACTTTCTTCAAGCAGGATCCGGCTAAAAATCAGTTCTTCTTGAAGTTCATAAAATTCATTCGCATACATATCTGCTGGCTCTGACACAATCACGGATCTTGGCGTCATAACGTCTTTAACTTGAACATTTTTAAAATGTAGAAGATTATAAATAAGTTTACTTTCGACTTCATCAAGTTCACCTTCGCTCGACCCAATGTCAGCCATTGCTAAGAAATCAGCTCTTGAGAAGATTTCTTTGTTATCATTGTTTTTCATAAGGAATTTTTTCGTATATACCTGCAAAAACCAAATTACAGGCATCAGTAAAATTAGCAGAAACTGTACGCTCTTTGCCGTGAAAGGGGCAAGTCTTTTCCAGTTATTGGCGCCTATTGTTTTTGGTGTTATTTCTGAGAAAACGAGTATGGCAAAGGTCATCGCAATTGGTACAAATAGAGCTGTTACCGTTATATGATTTGGCCATAGTTTAGATGCTTCTTTTCCAACACCAATGGCACAAAATGTATTAGCAATCGTATTGAGAGTTAAAATTGCCGATAATGGTCTGTCTATATTATTTTTGAACTCGTTGAGAAGTTTACCTGTTCGCGTGCCCTCATTTAATTTCGCTTGTGTGTATGATGGTGTAGTACTCAGAAGAGCAGCTTCGAGCATAGAACAGAAAAAAGATATTCCTATGGCAGCAATCAAATAAACTATTAAGGCTGTATACATTTATTTGATAGTTAAACTTTCTGCTTATTATAAGAAAAAGATTTCATCCAATGCATTTTAACCAAATTTAATTTAGATTCAATAATAATAATTTTAAATTTACTTTTCGAGATATTAGCTACCTATAAATACCATAGATAATTTTATTAAACTCTTCAGGTTCTTCAAATTGAACCCAGTGACCTGTATTATCAATAACATGACAATTTACCTCAGGAATGAGCTCTTTCATTCTATCTTTAGCATTATCAATTCCATTGATTAGAGTCACATCAAACTCGCCCCAAATAATATCAATGGGCTTGTCAACCTCTAATAATCTTGCTGGCAGATCGTGAGTTGCAACAATATCCAGGCTCCGCACCTTACCTCCTCGTGTATTCAAAGTCTGAACTGTTATTGCTAAATCATCAATCTTCTTTTCTTTGTGTAACATCATGACTGATAAATTAAAACGTTGTGCTTCAAATAATTCTTCCTTCGAATTTACATCTCTCCAACTTTTCATCTTTGGTCGCTTAAATGGCATATTACCTGTTCTATTATATCCAACAAGCGTTAACCGTGAGACTTTCTGATGGGCAAATTTCATCATATGAGATCCAATGGCAGAGCCAAATGAGAAGCCTACTATATTGTATAGTTCATCAGGTAATAATTCGTCGAGTGCATCCACCAATATTTGTGCATATTGATCTAGTGTTGGAAGATATGGTAATAATTCAGACTCGCCAAAGCCTGGCATATCGGGTACTATTATACGAAATTTTTTTGATAATTCATATATATTGTTTAACCAGTGCATCCATGACCCATACCCACCGTGCAGCATAACTAATATTGGACCAACCTCGCCCCATTGACGGAATGAAATTTCAGTGTTCTCATTCGTTTTTACAAAAACCTGTGATGAGGCATCTTTTAGTGACTGGATTTTTTGATTGTAATCTAGCTCTATCATATAAATTACATAAACAATTTATTTATTATTGTATAGAATAATATGGTAAATTATATTCGAATAGTCACATCACTTACCCATTGAGGATAAAATTCGTTACCCTGCATTGCACAGCAAGTATTTCAGATACTATTTTCTTGGCATGGCGCCATCTATGCAAGCAGTGTGGATCACGCGACTTGTAATGAGCTGGATTGCCTGGGATCTTACTGGTTCAAGTGCTTATGTTGGTTTGCTGTCTTTTTTCTTGTTCGTGCCATACATCACAACAATACCTTTTTTTGGGGTACTATTAGACCGGATCGAACCTCTCAGAACTGCTATCATAGCCCAGATAATACAAGCATTGGCGGCATTCACTATTTTTATAATGCACATTACAGATAGCCTATCCATATTTTCATTGTGCACGGTAGCTGTAATAATTGGTACAGCAAATAGTGCACAAGGCTCTGCTAGGCAGACAATCGTACCTCGAATTGTTGATAAACCAACAATTGCAAATGCAGTTGCCTTCAATGCAATGAACTTTCAAATTGCAAGAATTATTGGACCAAGCGTTGGAGGTATCCTCATTGGTTTAATTGGAACGAAATATACCATCTTGTTTTCTTCATTCTTTTTCCTGCCAGCACTGATAACCCTGCCGATGATTGTGTTAACACCGAAGCAAGGTGAAAGCATAAAGAAAGAGTCAAACTTTATTTCAGAATTGGTAGATGGAGCGAGGTTTGCTCACAGAAATGCTGTTATTTTTGAGTGCATAATTTTAACATTTATATCATCGGTCATTATTCGCGGTTGCCATGAATTACTTCCCGCATTAGCTGATGGCAAATTCAATATGGGTGTTGAAGGCCTTGGTCAAATTATGGCTGCAGCAGGAGCCGGGGCTTTAATCTCTTCATTTTTAATTGCATCAAGGAAAAAAACCTACAACGATAATGGGATTCCGATGATTGCAAGGATTTCCCTTATTTTAGGTTTGTTATTTGTTACGATACTTGGCTATGTTGATAATTGGTATTTAGCAATTCTAGCCGCCTTTATTAGTGGAGCATGCGTTACAAATGTTGCTATTGATATGCAATCAACTGTGCAAATGCAACTAACAGATACCTACAGGGCAAGAGTCGCAAGTCTTTGGCTTGCAACTGCTATTGGTGGAAGTGGTCTTGGCTCAATATTGAATGGAATATTTTCTGATGTATTTGGAATTACTGAGACATTTATTTTTGTTGGGCTTATCGGAGTATTGGCAGTAATCTTGACTCAAGCATGGTTACATACAAAAAATAGGGAAATTGGAGTATGATGAGCGCCAGCAAAATCAAGCAAGACGCCCCAATGTCTGTGTTATTCACTATGTTGTTTGCTGGGCAAATTGCCTCTACAATTTTCTTACCCGGCCTTCCATCAATTGCCGCTGAATTAAATATTCCAAGATCAATTGTTCAAACAATGGTGCCTGTCTATCTCGCGGCATTTGCTTCGACCCAACTAATAATTGGACCGCTTTCTGATAAATTTGGGAGAAAACCAATTGTTTTGTTGGGAATATTACTTTTTACGATTGCAAGTTACTTATGCGCCAATGCAGATGATATCCACACTCTCTTGCTTTGTCGGGTTGCACAGGCCACAGGGGCATGTTCCACTCTAGTAATTAGCAGAGCAATAATTAGAGATACCTCAGAAGGCTTAGCTGCTGCAAAAGCAATGTCCTATGTTGCAATTGCCATGGCAATTGGACCTATACTAGCCCCCTTTATTGGTGGTTTTTTAACAGGTTGGTTTGATTGGAGAGCTACATTCCTTTTCACCTCACTTACGGGTTTGATTGTTTTAGTTCTTATTTTCTTCAATTTGAAAGAAACGCTACCAAAAGAGATGCGGGATCCACCAAAAGTAACAACTCTTCTAACTAACTACAGAGATTTACTAAAGAATGTAAAATTTACGTCCTACAGTATGATTGTAGCATTTGCAAGTGGGGCCATGCAGGCATACGTCGTAGCGTCTCCAATTATTTTTATTGTTATTATGGGTGTTTCTCCTGAAGTTTTTGGTTTTTATGTCATGATTATGCCATCTCTTTTTGTTCTTGCTACTTTCATTTCAAGAAAGATGTTGGATTACATTACTGTTGACCAAATTGTAATTATTGGAGGACTCTTTAGCTGCTCAGGCGGGGTTCTGCAGTTATTTTTCGGAATAAGTGAGGTGGAAACACCTCTTCCCGTTCTGATTGCATTTGCAATTTCGAATTTCGGTACAGGACTATTGCTTGGAAATTGCTATGCAGCGGCACTCAATTCGGTGAAACCAGAAGTTGCAGGCTCAGCATCTGCTTTGGGTGGGTTTCTTCACTTTGGTTGGGGTGCCTTGATAACCATCACCCTTGCTAATATTCATATGACATCATCATTTGTTTTTAGCGTCGCCCAGCTAACGACAACAACTCTTGCTTTAATAACAATTATCGTATTAAATTTTGTATTCGTTAAATCTTCATGAAAAGTAGATGAATATATTTAATAGCTACCAGAACACTGAGCCAAAGTTCAGAACAATAACCACACTCATTATGCCACTCGTGATGGTATCTGTCATAATGGCTGAGTGGTCAGGGTCTTATATTTCTTATGTAATATCGGCTCTTTTAATTTTGTTATACCTCTCAATGTCTCTGAATGATCTGTCCCTATCGAGAAAATTATTTATAGTCCTTGGCTCTATTTTGACTTTAGTTTCTATTCTTGTATTACCTGACTGGACCAAGGTATCCATAGAGGCTCTTACAAAATCAACTTTTGTAGCAACTTTTTTTTTATCGCTTTGCTGTTTGAGGAAAGCCGCCTCATCGTCACCCGCAATGGAAAAGTGTGGGCGGTACCTGGCTGAACAAAAAACTTCAATAAGATACCTTACATTAACGTTCGGTGGGCATATGTTTGGTGTTATACTGAGTTTTGGCTCGATTTCTTTGCTTGGTAGCTTGGCTGAGAAAGGCAGCAGTGAGATAAAAGACCCCGACTCTCGCGCGTTAAATAGAAAAGCAATGCTTCTGGCGGTTCAACGTGGTTTCGTGGCCATGACATGTTGGTCCCCCCTAACATTCTCAATAGCCATAACAACGTCCGTTATTCCAAATACGACATGGACTGGAGCTGCTCTATCTTGCATTATTAGCGCTATAATTCTGATAACTGTTGGCTGGTTTCTTGACTACGTAGCGACTCGGAAGGTTAAATCAAGAATGCAAATCCCAGACCTGAAAACTTCAGGAACGTGGCATACTTTGATACCATTAGCTTTTATTTTTATCACTCTATTGGGTATTATCTTTACTCTCATGAACTATACGAATCTTAACGCGGTACCAGTTGTTATGTTTGTGGTTCCCATTTACAGTATAATTTGGATTGCATATCAAAATACAGGTAACACAAAGAAAATAATCTATAACACTGCACACAGAGTTGATGAGTTCATCAATGAAGATATCTACAATTATAAGCAAGAGCTTATTGTACTGATCATGGCTGCATTTATTGGGATAATGGGATCAAGCTTGATTAATCACTTTGCGGGAGAGAGCATAAGCTTTTTAAATGGCATCCCAGCTCCCATAATACTCATTGCTATTGTATGGATTATGCCCGTATGTGGACAAATTGGAATGAATCCCATACTTGCTGTTTATATGATTGGTCCATTAATTCCATCTGCAGAAATAATGGGGATCCCTCCAAATAGTATCATTGTAGCTCTGTGTGCGGGTTGGGCAATAACAGGGATAAGCTCGCCGTTTACAGCATCAACTTTATTAATCGCTAAATTAGGTCGTGTTACCCCTCATTATGCAGGCTTGAACTGGAACGGTCTGTTTACAATTATTGGTGGCGTGTTATTATCTATATGGGTTATAATCGCAAACGAATTTGTTGTTATTTAATGGATTTTATATTTACTTACAAATGGTATATTCTGGGCGCAATATTGGGGATTATTCATTTATCATTATTTCTCTACAAAGGAAAAGGAGAAATTCCAGGACCAGTACAATTCTTAATATACGGCGCGATCCTGGGAGCTCTTGTCTATGGATGGCTAATATCAATTATCGTTAAGTATCTTTTTTAAAGGAGTAATGCATGAAATACCCCCCAGTTCATATAAATGATGTTCCCATATCAAAAATGGAAGAAAAAAATGGGTGGAACATATCTGAATTCAGATTACCAATAACAGGTGAGTCAGGATCGTCCACGACTGTTTTTCACTCAATATTCAAACCAGGTTCTACGCACAGTAAGCATCTACA
This sequence comes from uncultured OCS116 cluster bacterium, assembly GCA_902613795.1. Taxonomy (GTDB): domain Bacteria; phylum Pseudomonadota; class Alphaproteobacteria; order Rhizobiales; family TMED25; genus TMED25. The sequence goes on along the minus strand of CACMIP010000003.1, from coordinate 89,933 downwards.
CTCTCGATGCCCTGAAATAGCGATGTATCTGAAAGGGCATGGTGTTGTAGGGCAAGGTAATGAGAGAACAAATGTTAGAGCCGGACATTTCAGAGTTATGCCAAAAAACTCAGAGCACTTCTTCCACAACGAAACAACTGACTCAGATGCTGAAGTTATTGGATTTTACATTGGCGCAAAAGATGTTGAAGATACTGGTTATGAATATTGCGGTCCTGTCACAGAAGAGGATTTGAAAAAAGAAAGGACTGGTTTCAATGAGGGTATATTAGTTCATATTGACGACATAGAGCCCGAAAAGATGGATGCAGGTGATGGATGGTCAATAACAGATTTTCGCCTTCCGATAAGTAAAAAAAATGGCTCAACTACGACAGTCTTTAATGCTAAATTTATGCCAGGTGCAATTCATAAAAAACATATGCATACGAATTGTGAGGAAATTTATTATATTGTATCAGGCAAGGGTATTGCAGGGGCTGGTGGTGAAAAAACATATATTGAAGCTGGACATTTTCATTATATACCTAAAGGTGTCGAGCATTGGCTTTACAACACGAGTGAAACTGACCCAATTCATGCTGTTGGTTTGTATATTGGATCAGGAAGCGTCGAAGAAACTGGATACGTCTATCTGGGGGACGTCACGAGTGAAGATTTGATAATATAAAAGCTAGATTAGGGAGATAAAATGAGATTTGTATACTTTAATGACTTCAGGTTAGGCATTTTAAAGAGAGACAACGTTGTTGATATTACTGAACAATTATCCGATATGCCGGTGAGAGATAACAGAGACCTGATTAATGGTTTAATAGAAAATTATGACAAGTATAAAGCTTCTTTAGAACAATTTGTAGCAGCAAACGATGGCATTCCAAGTAATGAGGTACAATTAAGGAGTCCCTGCCCGCGTCCAAATAATATTGATTGTATGGCGGTAAATTACATGGAAGATGGTACAAGGTCTGAGCCTGCTCCAATCAATGCTTTCCATAAAGCAACAAATACAGTTATCGGTAACGGAGATACAATGGAATTAACAGATATACCGGCATCAATATTTGAGGGAGAAGCGGAGCTCGCACTTGTTATAGGAAAGAGGGCAGAAAATGTTAGTGAAGAGAACGCAATGGATTATGTTTTCGGCTACACAGCTATAATTGATGGGTCTGCAAGAGGCCTTATTGCATCGAATTTTTTCTTTCAAATGAAATCACGGGCAACATATACACCAATTGGACCATGTTTAGTTACCAAGGATGAAATAGATGATCCTCAAAACCTACAAATAGTTCTGAGAAATAACGGTGTGGTAATGCAAAACTTTAATACAGACGATATGGCACATAAAATTCCAAGATGTATTTCATGGTTAAGCTCAATACATACATTAGAGCCCGGAGATATTATAGCTACAGGTACAAACCATCGAGGACTTAATCCATTCATGGATGGTGATAAAATTGAATTAGAAATAGAGCACATTGGAACTCTCAATTTTAATGTTAGAGATCCCCTAAAAAGAACTTGGGAACGAGTTACCAGAAAAACCCATATTGAAGATCGAGGGCTTGAAGGTGCTCATACGCCTCAGCTAACAGGAAAGTACGCCAAGGGCGAAACTGCAAAAGCATCCAATGAAAAAGACAGGAAACTGACCAGTATTTGATATTATTCTATATTAAACAACTTTAATGCGGTCTGTCCGACAACATTTTTCTTTTGTGCATCAGTCAAGTTACTATCTACAATGTGTTGAACTGGAAAATACTCCGCCATGTCATATGGATAGTCTGTTCCCAGCACAACGTGGTCATCCCCATAGTTATTGACGAGATACTCGAGCTGCTCATGTGTGAACACAGTTGTATCAAAATACAACTTCTTCAAATAACTAGTTGGAGGATTAGGTAAATCACCATAAGAGTCCTTCCGTGCTCCCCATGAATGGTCAATTCGACCGGAGTATGCAGGTAAAAATCCTCCCCCGTGAACTCCTAATATTTTTAGATTTTTGTATCTTTCAAGAAGTCCGTTAAAAATTATATAATGTAAGGCGACTGTCGTATCTAATGGGTTGCCAATTACATTGGTAAAGTAGTAATTTCCAAATCTCTTCCCATGAGAAAAACCTAATGGGTGTAGCATTACTGCAAGATCATATTCTTCAACTTTTGCCCAGAATTTATCTAATAAGTCATCAGATATTTCCATGCCATTTACATTTGTCAGGATCTGTAAACCTTTGAGATTTGTCTCTTTCTTTATGTAATCAAGTGTATCTAAAGCTATATCCAACTCTTGTAATGGAACAGTTCCAAGACCTACAAATTTGTCCGGGTGGGCATCAACCCACTTCATCATGCCATCATTAACAATTCGCGATACTTTATTCGCGTCCTCTCCTCTTGCCATATAGTAGCATTGGTTCGGAACAGAAGCGATAACCTGTTTATCAATACCTTGCGTTTCTAAAACTTGAAGACGGTCCGGAATGCTGGATAATGCAACCGTCCTATCAGTATCCTGAATCTGTTGAATTTCAAGTGTCTCTGGACTGGAGTCATGTACAAATGGAATGTCCCCCAAATTGTATAAGGGGCTAATAAAATCATGAGCTTCCGGTATTAGAACATGGGCGTGAGTATCGATTACAATTGAGTCCATATCTATTTTACGGGTAGATACATTCCTTGCTGAAGTTGGACCATACCTATTTGGACTATCACCTAGTTTAGGTGTATCAATTATACTGTGAGACATTTTGATTACCTTTAAAAATTCAATTATGTTATAAGTTTGATACATATTATCTAAAAGAGAAATAAAGGGAAATGAAAAAAAATATTTTGCATAATAAATCAATTGAAGAATTTCATACTGATTTATTATCTGGAAAAACTTCAATATTTGAAGTTGCTGAAGAAGTGATAGAAAATTATAATCATAGTGAAGCCAGCAAGAGTGCATTTGTAGAATTTAATAATGAAGAGATTGAGAAATTAGCCTCTACAATTAGTAGGAGTGCCAGCAATCATTTTGCATTTCTTGGGGTTCCTGTATCAATAAAAGATCTTTACGGTGTCAATGGTTACAAGACAAGAGCTGGAACTCCGAAAGAGCTCCCAAGTAAGTGGGAAGTACAAGGGCCAATTATCAATACCCTGACATCCCATCACTCTCTAATTACAGGAAAAACACATACCGTTGAATTCGCCTTTGGTGGCGTTGGGATAAACCCACATTGGGGAACGCCAATAAATCCTTGGGATGAGACAGAGCATCGAGTCCCAGGTGGTTCTAGCTCAGGCGCTGGTGTCAGTTTGTGTACAGGAACTGCAGCCCTTGCATTAGGCACTGATACTGCTGGCTCTGTAAGAATACCAGCTTCTGTGACTGGAAATGTGGGACTGAAAACAACAAAAAATAGATGGTCGACGGAAGGAATTGTTCCGCTGAGTAGCAGCTTTGATACACCGGGCATACTTACCCATACAGTCGATGACTGCATCTATGCCTTTAAAGAACTCGATAAAACAAGCTTATATAACAAAAAAGACAAAGGGCTTAACGTTGACCCTAGTATTGATTTCACTTTTACGACATACGATTGGTTCTTCGATAAATGTGATAACCAAATAAGCAGTGAGATAAATGCTGCAATCAAAAAGATTGAGGGAAATGGTAAGTATAAGAAAGTAAATGAACTAAATGAAATTGACAATTCATACAACTTATTTACAAAAGGCGGCCTAGCAGCAGCTGAGTTTGCAGCATTCATAAATGGTGAGATGAGGGATCTAAAAGAGACTTTAGATCCTAATGTGGCCTTTCGTATCAAAGATATGGACTCATTTACAGCGATGGAGTATTTAGAACGAAAAAATGATCTTGAAACAATGAGTTACTCAATCAATAAAAAGTTTGAAGAATTTGATATAATTATAACACCAACTGTCCCAATAACAGCGCCAATAACGTCATATTTAGAAGACTCAACGAAATACTCAGAGGCTAATGGCTTAATGCTCCGAAATACTTCACCTGTAAATCTTCTTGGCTTATGTGCCATAACAATCCCTGTAGCACTTGATGGGAGTGGAATACCAATCGGGGTACAATTGATAGCGCCAGCATTTCATGAAATGAAGTTACTCTCAATAGCTCTAAGAATTGAGAATTCGCTCGGTAATAAGTATAAAAATTTGATATAATTAGACCAATTTTATATCTTATCTTCGACAAATTGGATTATATCATCCGAAATATCAGGACTTATATTCAACCAAAGTTTCCAAGAAAGCGCCGCTTGATTCAATAACATTGGTACGCCATTTAAAATTTGACATCCGCAACTCTTCGCATCAATTAATAGTTTTGTTTCTAATGGATTATAGACCAGATCAATAACCGATAAGCCTTGCTGCATTGAAGAAAAGTCCAGTGTGAAATCATTTTTGCCCTTCATTCCTTGACTCGTGCAGTTTATAATAAGATTAAACTGTGAGACACTATCATTTAATTTCTGCCAGTCCATATAGCGGATCTTATCATTAAAAACCTTTTCTAGTGATGCGAGGCGATCCGATGATCTATTCGTTACTGTAACCTGACCAGTTGATTTCATCAAAAAAGAATAAATTACAGCTCTTGATGCCCCGCCGGCACCAATTACCAAAACATTCATATTACTGAAATCAAGATCTCTATTGAATGATGCAAGACCATTCATAAATCCATCAGCGTCCGTGTTACACCCAACAAGCTTTTTATTCTCCACAGTGATACAGTTTATGGCCCCAATTACCCTCGCGCTATCACTGACCTCGTCCATATAATCAAATACTCGGACTTTATGCGGTATTGTCACGTTCAAGCCTCTGTACAGATGTACCTTATCACAAAATAAACGATCAAGACCTGCATCATCCACTTCAAGTATTTCATAAGTTCCAGATATCCTGTGTAGTTTAAGCCAATACTCATGTATTTGTGGGGACAACGTGTGGGATAATGGAAAACCAATAATACCTAACTTTAAATTATTTTCATCTATGGAATTCATACTCTTATGCTTATTTTTTTGTTTATGTATATTAAATATAATATATTTATACTTTATAAATATGTTTAAACGAAATGGAATAGATATGAATTTTTTCAAGAGTCTTTTTAAAAATAATACCCCCAAACCGGAAACACAATCATTTCAGGCAAGTAATCTCCAAACTGCAATATCAAAAATATTAGTTAGAACTGCAAAAATTGATGATGAATTTCATATTCTGGAAGAGAAAAAAATATTAGAATTATTGCAATCATATTTTGAGCTCAATGCCGATGATGCTCAATCGCTAATGGAGATAGCAATCAAAGAGGAGGAAAATGCAACTGATCTATACGCATATACAAATGTGATTAAGAAAGAGCTTACCCTGAATGAAAGAAAAAAAATTATTGAAATGATGTGGCAAATTATCACAACAGATGAAAACTTTGATCCTTATGAAAATAACCTTGTTTGGCGAGTCGCCGAATTAATTGGAATAAGTACGCGTGAAAGAGTTCAAATCAAAAAGGATTACTTAAGCAAGATATGAGTAATCAGGTACTTATTATACTTCACCAAGCAACGTCTACCCCAGGTAGAATTGGGACATTGCTAAAATCAAGAGGGTATAATTTAATTATTAGGAGACCAGCTCTTGGAGATAAATTGCCTGATACTCTCGAGGGTGATTATGCAGCAGCCATAATGTTTGGCGGTCCGATGAGTGCCAATGATAAAGATGACTTTATTCGTTACGAGAAAGATTGGATCCAGCTCCCACTAAAAGAAGATATCCCATTTCTTGGTATTTGTCTTGGAGCGCAATTATTGGCTTGCAGTATTGGGGGGTCTATAAAGATAAAAGATCATGTTGAAATAGGTTACTACCCAATAAGACCAACTGCTTATGGGGAAAAAATTATTGATTGGCCACCCTTTGTTCATCAATGGCATCGTGAATGGATGCAACCACCAGACGATGCAAAAATATTAGCTATCGGTCAAGGTGAAGAACCGCAAGCTTTTCAATACTCCAAACGTGCCTATGGCATACAGTTTCACAGTGAACTCACACTGGCTATGGTCAATCGATGGCTGGTCAAAGCTGAGCACAGACTCACACTAAATGGAGCGCAGCAAAGAGAAAAGCATTTTGAGGGCCGGTATATGCATGATAATCATGTAAAAACTTGGCTTAACAATTTTTTTGATTTATTATTAAAATAATACATTTGGTAGATTGAAAGGAATGAGTAATGAAGACAGCAAGTTCAGAACTTGAAGCGGCCAACAAGATGGTCCCAAAAATAGATGTCGCAGACGGTATCGAAAAGCACAAAGAGGGTAAATCAGTCTTTATTGATGTTCGAGATGGCTTGGAAATAAATAAATCCGGAACAATAAAAGGCGCGCTTAGGATCCCTCGAGGCTTCATTGAGTTTGCTGCAGATCCAAGCACGCCTCACCACAACGAAAATCTTCAAAAAGATGCTGATATTGTGCTTGTTTGTGGTGCAGGGGGTATGGCAGCTTTGACCGGTCGGACCCTTATTGAAATGGGATATGAGTCTGTATCAAATGTTGGTGGTTTTTCTTCCTGGAAAGATGGGGGCGGGCCAATAGAAGAATAGGTAGTATTTTTGCATCGATTTTTTAAAATGAAGTTTTAATAGGGATTTATCATGACTAAATATACATGTGAAGAATGTGGAATGAGTATCGGTTCTATGACATGCGGTCAATGTGACCAAGAGCTGACACATAGTACAATTGTGAAGCCAGATGGAAGTAATGTTCATATAGCAGAATGCCCTGAAGGCCATGGAAAAATAAAGTCTCCGATGTGCTGTGGGCAGGATATGACTTGTAAGGTTTAATCAGCATATATTAGAAATTACTATCTCTATTTTTATAGTTCAATATCCCGAATGCCACTTGTGTAAACCTAAATCAGCTTCAGAAAATCTCTCCTTACCCATAAATTGCTGATGCCAATACGGGTAGAGTAAATTTGGTCTACTTACCTCGTTAAGCTTACCCAATTCCTCATCTGTCAGAATAAGATCAGATGCGGGTATATTCTCTCTGAACTGCTCTTCGTTTCTTCCACCAACAGTCAATGAAGCAACAGTTGGTCGACTCAATAACCAAGCAAGTGACACTTGTGATGGTGGTATCGATCTTTGCTGAGATATTTCAATGATAACATCAATTATATCATATAGCTTTTCTTCGTCATAAATCGGTGGGTTTTTCCATTTTCTCTCAAAATGTCTTGACCCAGATGGACCGGATTCACCTCTTCTAAACTTGCCAGTTAACAAACCTCCAGCAAGTGGACTCCAGACAATTGTACCAATTTTCTCAGATATGCCGATGGGAATTAACTCATTTTCAGCCTCTCTTGCTTGTAAAGAGTAATGTATTTGTTGGCATATGAATCTTTGTCGGTGACTCTTATCGGCTGCAGCCAGTGCTTTCATTAGATGCCATCCTGAAAAATTAGAGCAGCCAATATATCTAACCTTACCTGTTCGAACTAAGCTGTCAAAAGCTTCTGCGATCTCATCTATGGGGGTCATTCCATCCCACTTATGTGCTAGGTATACATCTAGTCTATCTGTCTGTAACCTTCTCAAACTTGCTTCACAAGCCGATATTATGTGGTGCCTAGAAAGACCGAGATCATTTGGGCCATCTCCCATTGGATTCCAAACTTTAGAGGCAATAATAAGGTTATCCCTCTTCCCTTTTATTGCCTCACCAAGGATTTCTTCTGATGCCCCTTTTGCATAACCGTCAGATGTATCAATAAAATTTATTCCTTCATCGATACAAAAATCAATATTCCTTTTTGCCTCTTTTATCCCAAGCGAAAAAAGGGGTTGAGATGGGTCGCCTTTCCCATAATTCATCGTCCCAATTGATAAATTAGATACTTTAAGGCCTGAATTCCCCAGCAAATTATACTTCATTTTATATTCCCTTTCATAAAATCAACGTGCAGCATTGATCAAATATTCCATTCAATTAAATACTATTATACTTTTTTGAGACTTGTAAAGATTTATGGCTCGTGAATATCTTCTTCTTGGATAACACCTGGGTCATCTGGGACAGCTATTTCTTCGGAAATTGCAGTTTCTTTTATCTCTTTATTTTTTTTATCTGCTTTTCCTGACTTAATTTTGCTATCTTTTTCTTCAACTATTTCTGTGACCTCTATAATGTCATCTTCCACATTATTTTCTTGCAACTCTTGGGATAGTCTATTGCCCTGAAGCATCTTACTTCTCATAAAATTGCTTATGTAATTGTTATCTATATCTAGTGTTTTTATTCTATGATCACCCCATTCGAAAGACTTAATTTCACCTGTATCAGGTATGCACGGTAGCCAAACATCTGATGAGAAATCATCTGCACTCCAGTTTGTGTCATATCGAGCATTCATCGCTTTTCTCATCCAATCCCGAGATTTTGTATTCCCCTTAAATAAATGTGAGTCAACTTCAGCTAAGAGTTCATAAATTCTCCTACTTGTATTTTCATTAATATATTTCTCAATAACTTGTTTTGCCTTATCAAAATTTTTCACGTCAATATAAGCTCTGCATAAAGCAACATCCCCCTCTATACCCGAAATTTTTGTTTTCTTAATTAATCCTTCAATTTTCTCAACTCTTTGTTTCGGTGAAGCGCCTGGATTCACATAACTTAAAAGATAAGCAAGGTCCTCGTGTTGTATTGACTTCCATGTATCAGTAATAATCTTCTCTGCTCTAGCTCTCTCTCCTTGCTCAGATAAAATACGTGCAGCAGTAATCACCGCAATAATCTGACTTTTATTTAGTTTAATTGAATCTAACGCCAAACTTAATGCCTCTGATGGGTTCTGCTCTTCAAGTAAAAGTGCATGCGAAGTTAAAATAATCGATTTATGTAAATTATATTTTTTTCGGGAAATCAATTTATGAGCTAGCATCTTATCAAGAACCTCGCTAGCACTTTTCCAATTTTGAGTAACTAGGTAGCATTTCAATAGCTCGTCGATAACCCATGGCTCGGCACTATTATATGTCTCGGCATCTTTTAATAGCTCAATTGATTTTTGCGGATTTTTTGAATTCTTTGAGAGAGTATACAGTCCCCTGTAACTGAGCATCTTTGTGGTTTCAATCTTTCCCATTTGCTGGAAAATTTTATTGAGTGCAACATTATCCTTCTTTAAGCTTGCGTTTTGTGCTTTAAGTAACAAGACCATAATATCTGATGTATTTTTCTTTATCCTATCGATTTTTTTTATTTCAATCTCAGCGGCATTTATATTACCCGCTGACGCATGAACAAGTCCCTTCATTATTGCGTTCTGCACCTTTTCATTGGATCGTGCTTCTTTAATCAACTGTATTTTTCTCGGTAACTGATAAATATAGGAAAAAGATAACCACAATAATATTGACAATACAATTATCGCTACCGATGAAATGATGAAAAATAGCGGAGAAATTTTTACTTCATAATCACCAAGTATAAAGAGGACTTCCCCAGAAAAAGAGGCGAGCCAATTAAAAGAATATATCATTGCGATTATTGCAAATAATATCGTAAATATTTTAATCATTTTAACACGGTGCCATGCTTAAATTAACTTAGGTCATATATTTCTTTTAAATGTTTTATTTCATTTAAATACAAGGTTCGATTATTAATATTAGTAAGTAATGCCTCGGCATCACTATCAAAATTGAGGCCTTTTATTATATCTACGACCTCGTCAAGATTGTCATTATAAATACTTGCCTTAATTTCCTCAATTACAGCATATTCTAAAGTCTTATTTTTTTTCTTGATAGAAATTTGATTTTCTAAAATACCAAAAATTTTTGACCTTATACCGCTATCCCCTCTGTAGAGAATAATATCTTCTTCGAGCAATAATTCTAACTCAAACACTAACTCATTGGGTGTAGGAATAGTTTTATCTGATAGTTCCATCAGATTGCTGAAGGCTTCAACATCATTATCAATACTTATCAGCAGGTCGACTTCGTTTCGAAAATCTTTTTTACCAGCAACATTCTTTTCAATTCTATCTATAACTATTGCTGCAATATTCTTTTTATTCTTATCACTCTCTAAATTATTCCTCGGTTCATTCTCCTTTGATTCAAAAAATTTTTCTTGCGTTTCATCCGAAATCACCTCAGAGTTTATTGATTCCCCCAATAATTGAATGTTATCCATATAGATCTCATCAGTAAGTAATGCGTTGTCTTGTGATTTTAATTTTTTCTGATTTTCAGAATTGATATATTGCATTAGTTGATTATTTGTATTTGAAATAATGTCATTTTTTTCTGAAATCACCTGTAGCATTTCGCTTAACTCTATCATCTGAGACTCTAACCTGAGTAATGCCTGATCTTTTCTCTCAAGATCCAAAAGTAATTGATTATTGTTACTTATTTGAGTCTCAATTTTATCAATTTTTTTATTTTGTTCAGAAATAACCTCATTTTTCAAAATCGTGAAGTTAGCCAAATCTGGGTTTGATTTGAAAAAGAGGTAAGACGGTAATGCAAAAATTAGAAGAAATCCCAAGCCAATAAAGAACTTCCTATTTAATTTAATCTTTAAGAGGGCAAATCTCTTCGAGGCTGCCTTGGATTTGGACCCACTACCCTCTTGTTGATCTATGGTAACTTTTGGCTTTATCTGTTTTTTTCGAGTATTAGCATTCATGAAATAAAAAAAATTATCTTACAATAAATCTAAAATCGCATCTTCTGTTGGCTCAGTCAGAATTTTTGATTGAATCCCTTCAGCTTGGAGCATGGATGCAATATTCTTTGATATACAATATGCCATAATTATTGACGTTTTATTACCTAAATTATATTTCTTTAAGGCCTCCAAAAAAATTACTGCAGTTCTAAGTGAAAAAATTATAACAGATATTTGTTTACCTATATTAAACTCTTTTAGCGCTTCCTTATTAAAAAAAATCTTTTCCCTTGCAGTATATGCAACAGAATCGTCAATTTCGATGTTTGTACCTCGAAAAATTGATTTAAAATCAACTGTGACATCACGACCTCTAAGGTACAATATCTTAGTATCATTAATTGGAGTATATGACCTAAGTGCATCTAACAAATCATTCACGCTTTCATGAAAAATATATTCATTATCGGGAGCAAACTCTTTGACTTCAGCGTAGGTTGATCTACCGCAGGCATGAACTTTTTTTTTTGAGAATGTTGGGTTTTTATTGACCAACGATCTTACCGCATGCCTACTGGTAAACAAAACCCAGTCATAGTTTGAGAAATTTATACTTCTTTTCTTATATAAGATCTCAAGAAGCGGGTTTATTAAGCACTCAACCCCGCGTAACTCAAAGTAATTTTGCATCCGTTTTGAGTCTGCTAATGGTCTTGTAATAATGAGCTTCATATTATGTTATTAACTATTGACTGTCCTCTTAAGTGACTTATCATGATATTCTAACAGTCTTCTTCCAATATCTCCAGCTATATCCATAACAGTATCTCTTTGAGCATATTCTTTAACATTATGATGAAGGGTACCATCATCATTTGATATCATTGAGTTAATTGTGATTTTTCCGTCATCGTCAAAATTAGCAAAAGCCGCAATTGGCTGAAAACATGAACCACCAAAATTTTGAAGAACCATTCTTTCAGCAAGAATACATGTAAATGACTCAATATGATTTAAATCGCTTATGATTTCTATGATCTCCTTATCGTTAGTTCTTGCAACCATACCAATAGCCCCTTGACCTGCGGCTGGTATCATAACATCTGTTTCAAATGGTAGTATATTTGACTCTGCGAAATTTAATCTTTGTATTCCTGCCATAGCTAACAAGGTTGCGTCGACTTCCTTATTTTGCAATTTTTTAATACGTGTTTCAAAATTACCCCTGAACTCTATAATATTCAAATCCTGCCTTAGTGACTTGAGAATTGCCCCCCTTCGAGGTGATGCAGTCCCAACTAGGCAGTTGTTAGGTAGCTCATCAATACTTTTAATATTTTCATTGGTAATTAATGCGTCTCTAGGATCCATTCTTTTTAACACACCTAGAAGGTCAATTCCATCTGGTAGAAAACTTTCGATATCTTTTACTGAATGTGCTGCGATATCAACCCTATCCTCGATAAGCGCTTGATCTATCTCTTTAGTGAATAAACTTTTCCCATCATATGGTCCAATTGACGAGGTAATGATATCTCCAGAAGATTTAATCTTAATTATTTCAATATTTTCTTCTTTGGCTAAATTTTTGTTTATGATTGCGCCGGCAAGAATTTCAGCCTGCCTTATTGCAAGATTAGTTGCTCGTGTACCTATCCGAATTTTTCGTGTGGATCTGGAGGGAGACATCTAAAAAATCTAATCTGATAAAATATTATATAAATAGTTTCATTAATGATATTATTCTATTATTTAACAGGTTTAGAACAATTCTAATATAATAGCAAACGAAAAAAATGATTGTACTTGGCATAGAAACAAGTTGTGATGAGACATGTTCAGCAGTATTAGAATATGATAAAAACCAGCAATGCAATATTTTGTCAAATACTATCTACTCACAAATATCAGAACATAAAGACTACGGGGGAGTTGTGCCTGAGATCGCCGCCAGATCGCACATTAATAACATTGATGTAGTAGTTCAAAAATCAGTCAAGGACGCAGAAATAAATTATAATTCACTAAGCGCTATTGCTGTTACATCAGGACCAGGACTCAAAGGTGGATTATTGGTTGGGGTAACCTTTGCAAAAACAATGGCAAGTATCCTAGAAAAACCACTTATTGGTATAAATCACCTTGAGGGTCACGCATTAACTATAAGGATGATCCAAAAAATAAGTTTTCCTTATTTACTTCTACTTGTCACAGGTGGGCATACGCAGCTTCTCATCGTAAAAGGCGTGGGAGATTATGAAAGGCTAGGAACGACAGTAGACGATGCTCTTGGTGAGGCATTTGATAAAACTGCAAAGTCACTCAATCTTGGCTATCCCGGAGGACCCATAATAGAGAAATTGGCAGAGCTTGGCGACGGAAGCTCTATATCTTTTCCACGCCCTCTTTATAATTCCAAAGAAATGAATTTCTCATTTTCTGGGCTTAAAACAGCTGTAAAGCAAGAAATCGATAGCTCTCTCCCAATAAATGAAAAATTACGCTCTAACATTTGTGCATCATTTCAAGATTCTGTAATTGATATATTGGAAAATAAATTGCAAATGGCTGTTGAATATTTCAAGAAAAATTATTCAAACGATGTTGATGTGGTATTAGCAGGGGGAGTTGCATCAAATAAAGCTATATTCTCCTCAATTAATAGTATGAGTAAAAAGAAAAATTTCAATGTTCATGTTTCCCCAAAAGAGCTATGTACGGATAACGCAGCTATGATTGCATGGGCTGGTATTGAAAGAATGAATTCTGGGAATTTCCATCAGGAAAGTGTTACTATCAGAACAAGGTGGCCACTTGACGAAAATGCTAGTAAGGTCCGAGGGGCAGGGGTTAAGGCATGAAAAAAGTTGGAATAATTGGAGCTGGTGCATGGGGAATTGCTCTGGGGATTAGCTTGGAAAAAAATGGTTGTGCCGTATGCTTATGGCACTACGATAAGCAAAAGTTAGAGAGGCTTAATTTTGAGAGAACGACATCAAAATTAAATAATATAACTATTAGTGAAAAAATCAAATTTACAGATTCTCTGGAGGAGGTGCTAAGCAGTGATACATTGATATATGCGTCCCCAACTCAACAGTTTGATACAATCACACGAAAAGTTCACTCAATAAAAAGTATTAATAAACCACTTGTGATCGCATGTAAGGGTATTGACATAACTTCAAATAAACTTCTCACAGAAATCAGCAATGAAAACCTACCTGATTGCGTTCCTGTAATTTTATCAGGACCAGGTTTTGCAATTGATCTTGCAAATGGGCATCCAATAGCAGTCACATTGGCTTCGAATTCACCGTCTACGCTTGAAAATGTAGGGCAGCTCCTCGCCAATAACAACTTTCGTCCCTACTTCAATGACGATGTAATTGGTGTTCAAATTGGTGGTGCGCTAAAAAACGTGATAGCAATTGCCACAGGCATCGCAATGGGTAAAAAATTAGGTGATGGCGCTGTTGCATCTTTAATAACGCGCGGTATGAATGAAATTATTAGCTTTGGAATGATTATGGGGGCTAAAAAAGAAACATTTTTTGGTCTATCAGGGTTAGGTGATTTGGTTTTGACAGCAACAAATTTAAAATCAAGAAACACCAAACTTGGCAATCAAATCGGTATCTCAGATGGATTAAATAACAGCTCAAATGATTTGACCGAAGGTTTTTATACCACTAATGCTGTTTATAATATTTCCAAAAAGAAGAAGATCAAGCTACCAATAATTGATGCAGTTTATAATATATTATATAATAATGGATCTGTTGATAACGAAATAGGCTTATTAATGAACAGACCACTTAGGGATGAAAATACAAGTAGGGACTAGTTATGGCGTACTGGCTTTTTAAATCTGAACCTAATACATGGTCCTGGAGTGACCAAATTGCTGTAGGTTCTAAGGGCACAGAATGGGACGGGGTTAGAAATTATCAAGCAAGAAATAATATGGATAAGATGAAGATAAATGATCTAGGCTTTTTTTATCATTCAGTTAAAGAGAGGAATATCGTGGGTATTGTTAGGGTTATTGCTGAAGCCCACAACGATACAACAACCAATGATAGTACGTGGAGATGTGTAGACCTAGCTTACCACAAGAGCTTCGTAAACCCAGTAAATTTAGACACCATAAAGCTAACCCCCAGTCTGAGTGATATGGTGCTCGTAAAAAATTCTAGATTGTCGGTGCAACCTGTGACTAAAAGAGAGTGGGATATCATTTGTGATATGGGGAAGTTAGAATAAAAGAATTATAAATGATGATTAATAAAAATGAATAATTTTATAGGAAATAAAGTTAGCAAAGCTTGGTCAGAAAATTCTCACATTAATAGAGAGACATATGATGATCTTTACGCAGAAAGCATTAAGTCACCTGAAATTTTTTGGGGTAAACATGGTCAAAGAATTGATTGGATCAAACCATACACAAAAGTCAAAAATACATCTTATAAAAAAAATAATATAAGCATTCAGTGGTTTGAAGATGGTACATTAAATATTTCTGCAAATTGTATTGATCGTCATATAAAAGATAATCCCCAAAAAAAAGCAATTATTTGGGAGAGTGATGATGGTGAGATAACTCGTATTTATACATACCAGCAACTCTACGAAGAAGTATCTAAATTTGGAAATGTTTTAAAAAATCTCGGCACAAAAAAGGGTGACCGGGTCACCATATATATGCCAATGATACCAGAAGCAACCTTTGCAATGCTTGCTTGTGCAAGAATCGGTGCAATACACTCGGTTGTTTTTGGTGGATTCTCTCCCGAAGCTCTTGCTGGACGAATTCATGATTGTAAATCAAAAATAATTATTACCGCAGATGAAGGAATACGTGGTGGGAAAATTATACCCCTCAAGGCAAATGTCGATGCTGCGATCAAGATTGCTAATGGACTTGGGACAGAGGTTGAAAAATCGCTAGTGATTCAAAGAACTGGAAATAAAATTTCGTGGGATCCATCTATTGACACATGGTATCATGAAGAAATAGAAAAAGTATCAGACTCTTGCCCTCCTGAAGAAATGGCAGCAGAAGACCCGCTCTTTATTTTATATACCTCTGGCTCGACAGGGAAACCTAAAGGGGTTCTTCATACATCAGGCGGTTATATAGTCTACGCATCAATTACACACCAATATATTTTTGATTACAAACCTGATGATATTTATTGGTGCGCTGCTGATGTCGGGTGGATTACCGGTCACAGTTACATCGTTTATGGACCTCTCTCTAATGCTGCAACTGTAGTAATGTATGAGGGCCTTCCAAACCACCCAAATGCATCAAGATGCTGGGAAATTATTGATAAGTATTCAGTTAATATTTTCTACACCGCCCCAACCGCTATTAGAGCTCTCATGGGGGCCGGTGATGAGTATGTTAAATGCACAGACCGATCCAGTTTGCGGCTTTTAGGAACTGTCGGTGAACCAATTAATCCTGAAGCGTGGAATTGGTATTTCAATGTTGTTGGCGATGCAAAATCTCCAATAGTTGACACATGGTGGCAAACGGAGACAGGTGGTATAATGATATCGCCTCTACCAGGAGCAATTGATCAAAAACCCGGGTCTGCAACATTGCCTTTTTTCGGAATACAACCTGCAATCGTTGATGCTGATGGGAAAATTTTAGACAATGAATGCAGTGGCAATTTAGTCGTATGCGACTCATGGCCGGGACAAATGCGGACAGTATATGGTGATCACAAAAGATTCGAAAGCACATATTTTTCAACATACGAAGAAATGTATTTTACAGGTGACGGATGCCGGAGAGACTCAGATGGATACTACTGGATAACAGGCAGAGTTGATGACGTTATAAATGTTTCAGGTCATAGGCTCGGGACTGCAGAAGTGGAGTCCGCTCTTGTCTCAAACAAAAAAGTATCCGAGTCTGCAGTCGTTGGGTTCCCTCACAATATTAAGGGTCAGGGTATCTATGCTTTCGTTACTCTGAAAGCTGGTGTTGACTTTGAAGATGATGCAATTTCAAAAGAGCTTAATGGCACTGTTAGAGATGTAATTGGACCAATTGCTTCACCGGATCACATACAGATAACACCATCCTTGCCAAAAACGCGGTCAGGAAAAATTATGCGTCGTATCTTGCGCAAAATTGCTGAAAATAATTTTGGTGATTTAGGCGATACCTCAACACTCGCCGATCCAACAGTTGTTGATGATCTGATTAGTAATAGAAAGAATAAATAATCAGAAGTCAGAGGCTATTCCCTTTTTTTCCCAGTCTCCATATCGTGTGGGTTCGGGCCCCTCTGGTCCATCAATTTCTTTTGGCATTTCGGTTATTTTTCTACTATTTTCTTTTCTTCTTTCATCTGCTTCCTTAAGAGCTCTCTTTGCTGCAGGTGAAAGTTTATTTTTATTATTTTCTGACATTATCTTTTATTATTGTTACATCAATAAGTATAAATATAATTAATAAAAAAAAAAATTAAATATGAGCCCCACAAAGAAGACAGTAAAACCTCAAGAAAAGGGATATATCCCTAGAGCACTGGCGTTGGATATATTGGATGAGGTGGTTCGAAGAAATGTAAGCCCAGACGACCGACTAGAGTTTTACCTCAAAAAAGAGAATTATCGGAATTTACCTAAAGAGGATATTGCGCTTTGTAAATCAATAGTCATGACAACCCTCAGACGATGGGGGCACATTGAGCAGGTTTTATATAATTACCTGAAAAAATCGGTTCATAGTCATTCCCCCCGAATTCATTTAATTATGATGACTGCCATATGCCAATTAATTTTTATGCAGTCCCCACCCTATGCCGCGGTTAATCTTGCGATAATACAAACTAAAAATGATAAAAAATCATATAAATTAAAAAATCTTGTAAATGCCGTGCTCCGCAGAGTGAGTGATGACATTGAAAAATATACTGATGATCAATTTGATAACTTAGAACTAATCCCCAAATGGATGATAGATAGATGGAAAAACTATTATTCATCTGATGAAATAAATCAAATAGCGAGCTCATTACTCAATATTCCACCTTTAGATATAACATTAAAAAAAATTGATGAAAAAATTGCTAAAGATCTTGGTGGGCAAAGTATTGCACCAAGAAATATTCGTTTCAAAAAGTATGGATTTATTCCAGATATAAAATACTATCATGAAGGCAAGTGGTGGGTCCAAGATGTTGCTGCATCCATACCCGTTCGAATTATTCAAAATGAAATTAGTAACAAAAACATTGTTGATCTTTGTGCGGCACCTGGAGGTAAAACAGCAAATTTAATTGACGCTGGAGCAAAAGTTACAGCAATTGAGAGCAGTATCGATCGGATAAGCCTTTTAAGAATAAACCTTAAAAGACTGAACTTTGAAGCAGATATTATTCATGCTGACGGCACAAAATGGAGCTCAAAATTAAAATATGATGGAGTCTTGATCGATGCACCATGCAGTTCGACTGGCGTCATCAGACGGAACCCAGACATATTGAGAAGAAAAAGCCATAATCTAGATTATCTCATAAATCTTCAACATAAATTACTTATTAATGGAATTAAACTTCTTAAAAAAGGTGGTTTTCTCCTATATTGCACATGCTCATTAGAAAAAGAGGAAGGAGAATACCAAATTGATAGGATCCTCGATGAAAGAGATGACATTGAATTGAGAAAAATTCATGAAAAGGATTTTGTTATATCTCAAGAATTTATTCACCCCAATGGTTATTTACGGATTTTGCCCAATACAATAGGGGATGGTGGAAATGATGGTTTCTTTATTTCCATTCTTCAGAAAAAATAATAGTATTAACTTGCAATTATAAAGATTAGGAGTAGTTTGATGCCGATTTTCCGAAAAGATGAAATGGAAGCCACGCCAGATGTTGTAAGACCACACATCAAAATGATCCAATATGCTGGGGATCTTCTTAAAGTAGGCATTGTAACATACAAAAAAGGCGATGTTCCGCCACCTCACTATCACCCGAATGACGAACAATGGATATATATTCTCTCTGGTAAACTGGCGGTCTTACTGGGAGATGAGACAACAACCGCGGATGCTGGTGATTTAATTTTTATTCCAAGAAATACCGTGCATGGTATACGTCTATTAGACGATGAATGCACATTCTTTGCATGTAAAAATAAATCAGGAACGGGTGGTTTGAGTGAAGATTACACTGATGTGACTAATATTGATGAACTAATAGAAAAACTTGAGATGCAAGAATAGCTTTAATGTGTAACTCAAGCTTCGAGGAAATGATCGTGTATGAATGATAATATTATTAAGATAAAACGTGCTCTCATTAGTGTCTTTGATAAAACGGATATAGTAAAGCTTGCTAAAAGCCTTGCAGAACTTGGTATTGAAATTGTCTCCACAGGGGGTACAGCAAGATTACTAGTTGATAATAATATTAAAGTCACTCAAATAGATGAAATCACAAAATTCCCCGAGGTCTTGGGTGGTCGAGTTAAAACATTACATCCAAATATATACGCAGGCTTGCTCTCAAGATTGAATAATTCAGATGACAAGGAAACAATAAAAGAATTTAATATAGAGGAATTTGACCTTGTGGTTGTAAACTTATACCCTTTCCAAAAAATTGTCGAAACCACAGAAAACGTTGCTGAAATTATTGAAAATATTGATATCGGGGGGCCTTCGATGATAAGAGCGTCCGCAAAAAATTACCCAAGAGTGTCGGTACTAACTCACACTGGTGCATACGATGATCTAATAAGAAAATTAGAGATAAATGGAGGATTATCATTAAGTGAAAGAATGTCGCTCGCAGCTGAAGCTTTCAAATTAACCTATAATTATGACAAGATAATTTCAAACTGGTTTGAAAACTATCTCAGCCCAGATCAGAAAAATTGGTCATCCGATAAAATAATAAGCGAAAAAAAATTAAGGTATGGTGAAAACCCACATCAATCAGGTGGATTACAAATTAATTCAAAAAGTGGGCTTGGTTCCATCGAACAATTACAAGGGAAAGAGTTATCTTATAATAATATTAATGATATTGATGCAGCTCTGCAGTTGATTGACGATTTTAAGAAAGATAGCCCCACATTTGCCATAATCAAACACGCTAACCCATGTGGTGTCGCCCAGAAAGAGACATTATTTGCCTCATATATTGATGCACTATCTTGTGATCCAACGAGCGCTTTTGGAGGTATTTTAATAGCTAATGTTACTATTGATGCAGACACTGCAGCTGAAATTGTAAAAATATTTTCAGAAGTTGTAATAGCCCCTGGTTTCACTGATGATGCTTTAAAGGTTCTATCTGATAAACAAAATCTCAGAGTAATAAAGTTTAACACAATCAATAATGAAAAATCAGATAACAAAATACTTAAGTCAGTCTATGGAGGCTATTTAGTCCAGGACAGAGACCAATTTATAATTGATGAAAGTGAACTAAAGACTGTCACTTCTAACAAACCTAATTCTGAGCAGATAAGAGATTTGATATTCGCATTCAAGGTTGTAAAGCATGTAAAATCTAATGCTATTGTTTATGTAAAGAATATGAAGACAATTGGCATCGGAGCGGGTCAAACGAGTCGCGTCGACTCATCAAAAATTGCAATACAGAAATTTTATGAGAATATTAATGATGAAAAACAAAGAACTGGATGTGTCATTGCATCTGATGCATTTTTTCCATTTTCTGATGGATTGGATGAAGCCATCAAATTTGGTGCAGTCGCTGTAATCCAACCTGGCGGTTCGATTCGAGACAAAGAGGTTATCGAAACAGCAAATAATGCTGGTCTGTCAATGGTTTTCACTGGTTACAGACATTTTAAGCACTAACAATCAAATATAACCGCTTAGCTTTGTTGGCAAAAATTTACCTATATTTTGTTTTCCCATGATTTTATTATTTTTGACAATTGTATGTCCCCTCAATAATACTTCGTCGGGCCAGCAAAATACTTCAAATCCGCAGTATGGGTTATATTTTGACCCATCAACAACCATCTCGTCTGTGAGTGTAACTTTTTTATCTTTGTTCCAGATTGTAATATCAGCATCGGAACCAATCCTAATTTCACCTTTTTTAGGATAAAGACCATATATTTTTGCAGGCATTGTTGAGGTAATCCGAATAAAATCATGCAAATCTAAGTTGCACTGTTTTCTCAATACCTTATTGAGAATAATTGGCAATCTCCAATGGAGCCCTGGCATACCATTTGGTATTTCTTTAAAGCTTGGATTATTACCCATAAAAAACTTACCTTTTTCATCAAAACTATATGGTGCGTGATCGGAAGATACTAAATCGAGAACCTTCCCCTCAATACCATGCCATAATGCCTCAGAGTCACTCTTATCACGGACTGGTGGACTGCAGATCCACTTTGCAGCTTCTTTTATATTAGATTGGCTGAGCAGACTTGAGTCCAAAGAGAGGTATTGAGTACATGTTTCAGCAAAAAAATGAACCCCCCTTAACTTACCTTTTTTTATTTCATTAAGACCTTTTTCAGAGGAAACATGAAAAATCATTACTGGCTGTTTTGTCTCTTCGGACATTTTTATGATCCTCTTAAAAGCGTCTACTTCACCATCCACCGGATGACTATCTGTGTGATACTTTGGGTGCGTACAATCACTATTAAGCAATTCTTTTACTTTTTTTGTAATCATTTCATGATTTTCAGCATGTACTGAAACCATCGCACCGCATTGTTTTGCCTGCTCAAGTATCCTATGAATACTATTATCATCGATTTTTAACCTGTCATAAGTCATGAATATCTTTATTGAGCTATGGCCTTCGCTGATCAGCTTTGGCAGCTGAAAATCAATAACATCATCTGACGGTCCAGCAATGATCATGTGCATGGAATAATCTACAATAGCATTATTTTCAGCTAGCTCGTGATATTCTTGAACAATGTTTGTCAGGGAGTCCCCCTCATACTGAGCTGCAAATGGTATAACAGTTGTATTTCCCCCGAGTGCGGCCGCAGTTGTTCCAGAAAGAAATGTGTCAGAATTTACTAAACCAGATGCTGATCTCTGCTCAATATGACAATGACTATCGACGCCACCCGGTAGTACTAATTTATTTGCTGCATCAATTTCTCTATCAACCGATACACATATATTATTCTCTATTCTCTCTATGATCTGATCCTCTATTAGAACATCAGTGACTTCGACCTTATCAGAATGGACAACAGTTCCATTTTTAATTAAAATTTTTTGAGATGACATTTTCTAAAACCTCAACAGAGAAAATATTGGATTTGAAGTTTTGATGATGGAGCGGGCGATGAGATTCGAACTCACGACCCCAACCTTGGCAAGGTTGTGCTCTACCACTGAGCTACGCCCGCTTATTAAACACCTAATTTTATATATGGATTTAGTATATTTTACTAGCAAATAATTCATTAAATGTGATTGATTTTGTGCTATTACTTATTATATAGAAGAAGTCTAGAATGGATACTTTATTATGACAGATATTAACCAATTTATAAAAGATACGACTACTGCATCATTCTCTGAAGACGTGATTGAAGCGTCAAATCACAGCCTTGTTATCGTAGATTTTTGGGCGCCATGGTGTGGACCCTGCAAGCAATTGACACCAACACTTGAAAAAATTGTAAGTGAATTTGGTGGGAATGTCTTACTCTGTAAAGTAAATGTTGACGAAAACCAGGCGATAGCAGGACAAATGGGTATTCAATCAATACCTGCTGTGTTTGCTTTCAAAGACCAAAAACCAATTGATGGCTTTATGGGTAATATTACAGAAGATGAACTTAGAAAATTTTTTGATAAGCATGCTAGCACTCAAGGTGCAAAGGTTGATGAACTCCTACAAGAGGTAATCAATTTAAAGCAAGAAAAGAACTACGAGGAAGCCTTAACGATTCTTGAGTCAATTGCAACAGATAACTCAGATAATATTGACGTCATATTCGAAATAGCTGATTGTTACATGCAGATGGGAAAATTTGATTTTGCAAATGAATTTCTAGCAAACTTATCTCCCCAAATATTAAATAATGAGAAAATAAGGCAGCTAAAATCAACAATTGAGTTGTCCCAGAGTGAGCCTGTTGATGATACCAATGTATCGAATCTTAAAGAGAAGATAGATGAAAATCCGAGCGACCATCAATCAAGAATTGATCTATCCCTTTACTATAATTCCGTTGGTGAAAAATCTCTTGCTGCAGATTTATTAATAAAATCTATTCATATAGACAGAGAATGGAATGAAAAAGCAGCTCAGACGCAGTTACTAAAATTTTTTGAAGCTTGGGGCTTCGCAGATCCTGTGACTGTTGAAAAAAGAAAAGATTTATCAGCAATTTTGTTTTCCTAGGAGTATACATGAACCAAGAAACTGATATAAAAAATTTACCGGAAGTTATTCCAATTTTCCCTCTTGATAAATGCGTACTTTTGCCAAAAGCAATATTGCCTCTAAATATATTCGAGCCAAGATATTTAGAAATGATTGATGATGCAATGAAAACAAATAAGTATATTGGTATTATTCAACCCTCCGTATCTAAGAGGAGGAAAAGTGATACAGAGCGTGTTGGATGCCTTGGGAAGATCTCTACTTACGTTGAAAATGATGATGGCACACTAATAGTTAAATTAACAGGTATTTGCAGATTTAATATTATCGAAGAGATGGAAAATAAGGCCTCTTATCGTGAAATGAAGGTAACATATCATGCGTTTAATGATGACCTACTACTCGATGATAATACAGATACAATTGACAGAGAAAAGTTGCTAAATGTTATCTCTGACTACTTAAATGTGAATGACTTAACGACTGACTGGTCTGTAATAACCGATACGGATACTGAAATTTTAATAAATGCCTTTGCAATGCTCAGTCCATTTACAGCAAAAGAAAAGCAGGCACTGCTTGAAGCAACAAATATAGAGAATAGATCTGAAATTCTAATAGCACTAAGTGAAATTTCAATCGCATCTAGAAATAATAAAAAAGTAATTTCATTCAATAAAATGACAAATAATTTTGACCCGAAACTATTAAATGTTTTGATTTGTCCTGTTAGCGCTGGTCCGCTGGATTATGATGAAGAAAATCAAGAGCTTATATCTGATAAGGCTGGTTTGGCATACCCTATAAGAAGCGGTATCCCTATAATGCTTCCATCTGAAGCAAGAAAGTTACCACAGAAATAATCATCAATCCACGTGTTCAAGTAAGCTTAGTACTTAATATTTTATAGATATACCGGATCCTCCTCTAACAAGAGTCTTTTTGAGGATGGGAATGCTATCGGCCAGATTAATAATGAAGTCTTTTAAGGGATTTAGGCTACTAATATTATTTGAATATAACCTGTTAATTCCGTCATATGCCAGTGCTGATGTCAAAATATCAGGCATTCTTTTTCTTTGGTATTCTTGAAGATTATTTATCGAACCAACATCTAATCCATACTTAAAGGCTTCAATGATACTATCAGATAGACAAATGATATCACGCAATCCTAAATTAGTCCCCTGTCCAGCAAGGGGATGAATCGAATGAGCTGCATCACCAATAATAGCACATCTTTTGAAGTATAATTTTTGTACGACAGAGAAGTTGAGCTCAAAAAACCCAGAGTTATCCAGTTTAATAATTTCACCAATATAATTTTTAAACTGTTTTTCTATATTCAATTTTAAGTCATCATTACTAATTTTTTTTATTTGGTCAATATTATCTCGATTCACCGACCAAATTACAGAGGAAGTACCATTACCCATTGGAAGTAAAGCAATTGGACCCGTCTGTAGAAAATTTTCGACAGCAATATTTTTATTACTCTTTGAATGCTCAATTAGACAAGATAGTGCAAGTTGATTATAGTCCCATGATACTGACTTAATGTTGAGTTGTTTTTTTACGGTTGATTTTCTTCCATCTGCTGCAACAAGTAATTTCGATGTTAGTATTTTGTTGTGCACTTTCACATTGACCTGATC
Source organism: uncultured OCS116 cluster bacterium (assembly GCA_902613795.1). Taxonomy (GTDB): domain Bacteria; phylum Pseudomonadota; class Alphaproteobacteria; order Rhizobiales; family TMED25; genus TMED25. The sequence goes on along the minus strand of CACMIP010000003.1, from coordinate 65,109 downwards.
AGTCTCCAACTTAATATCACTAATATTAGCGTAAATTAAGTCAATGTTACTAAGCTTTGCTGTTTCTTCAGAAACGATCTTTCTAAGGACCTTCTCATCAATTATATATGACGCAACCTCGTCATTAACTCTATTATCTAGACTTAAAAAACCTCGTTTTTCTCCATTTGATGCTGAGTGACTTATAAATATTCTAGATATTGGGTGTGTATGCGGTTCTATTAATTTCCATATACCAAGTGACTTGCACAGATTGATTGTTGATAGTGATAAGGAGAGAGCACGAACATATTCATTTAGATCAGCATCTTTTCTCTCTTTATCAATGATTATTATTCTAATTCTACCGCCCAATATCTTTGATAATCTAAGCGCAAAAAATTGTGAAGTTATTCCATTACCCACGATTATTAAATCCGAATGCGAAGATTTTAGCTGTTTCATTTTTTTCTTGTTATGTAGTCTTTAAAATATAAATATATAACTTTATTAAATAATTTCTATTTTATTATGAGTGCTATTAAAAATCTTCAGAACTTACTCAACCTGGAGAAAATATCAGATAACAGGTTCAGAGCTTCAGTAAATGAGTTTGGTTGGACTAGGGTATTTGGAGGCCTCATCGTTGCACAATCAATCATTGCCTCATACAGGACTGTGAAAGATAAAAATTTGCACTCCTTACACTCATATTTTCTTCGTGCCGGTGATCCTGATATTATAATGAATTACGAAGTGAACACTCTTCGTGAGGGCAGAAGTTTCGCTCAAAGAATTGTGTCCGCTTACCAAAATGACAAATTAATATTTTATATGATTGCGTCATTTCAAAAAAAAGAAAGGGGGCTTGAACATCAAGAAAAAATGCCCTCTGGCGTCGTTAATCCCGAAGACCTGAAAACAGAAATGGAAATACTTGATGATGTCTTTAAAAATAAACCAGATAATATTAAAGACACACGGCATAGGGATAGAGCGATTGAATTTCGGCCAATAAAACCAAGAGATATTACTATGCCGAAAAATGAAGACCCTTTACAGATGCTTTGGTTAAAAACCTCGGCAAAAACAGATCTAGATCTGATAATGAACCAAGCTCTATTAGCCTATGCTAGTGACTATACGATACTAGATACAGCTCTGATGCCACATGGTATTTCAATTTTCCAAAAAAATATTCAAGTTGCAAGCCTAGATCACTCAATCTGGTTTCATGATAACAATTTTGATATTAATGACTGGACCCTTTACAGCCAGAAAAGCCCAAAAACCAGTGGTAATAGAGGTTTTGCTGAAGGAATGCTTTATTCTTGTGAAGGAAATTTAATCGCGACTGTAGCGCAGGAGGGTATGATTAGAAAAATGCCTACTTTTTAATCATATTTCAAATAGTGCATAATTTTTAATCTTATTACTTTTATCCAAACCGGAAAGAGTTTCTAGAGAAAAAAATTATTGTTATAAAACAATACTTTATAAGAAATATCCAAAACTTGGCACACTTTTTGCACTTTATATCCTAAACGATTTTAAAAGGAGAAATTCGATGAAATTAATTACAGCAATCATTAAGCCGTTCAAGCTTGATGACGTAAGGAAAGCTCTCGTTGATCTTGGGATTGAAGGGATGACCGTTACCGAAGTAAAAGGTTTTGGTCGTCAAAAAGGACATACCGAAGTTTATCGAGGCGCTGAATATGAAGTAAATTTCATTCCAAAGATACAGATTGATCTTGTATTAAAGGATGATCTACTTGATTCAGCAACAAGCGCAATAGTTGAAGCAGCAAAAACAGATAAAGTCGGTGACGGTAAAATATTTGTGTTTGACGTTCAAGGCGCAATTAGAATTAGGACTGGCGAAAAAGACGCTGAAGCCCTTTAGAAAACTAGGAGAAAAAAATGTTAAAAAAATTATTATTATCAGCAATTGGACTCGGAGTTATTACTCTGACCATGACTGAACCGGCCAACGCTGCTGGTGAAGATACAGCTTACGTATTCAATACTTTGCTATTCTTGATCGGTGGTTTTTTGGTAATGTGGATGGCAGCTGGCTTTGCAATGCTAGAGGCTGGCATGGTACGTTCTAGAAGTGTTGCCATGCAATGTACAAAAAATATTGCTCTTTATTCAATAGCTGGTATAGCTTTTTGGGTACTTGGCTACAATTTAATGTATGATGGTGTTGATGGTGGATATATTGGAAGCTTTACAGCTTTTAGTGTTCCAGACCCATCAGTTGACACAGGAGACTACTCTGCAGCTTCAGACTGGTTTTTCCAAATGGTATTCTGTGCAACAGCAGCTTCCATTGTATCTGGTACACTCGCCGAGCGTATCAAACTAATTCCATTTCTAATATTCGTCGTAATACTATGTGGTATTATTTATCCTATCCAAGGTGCATGGCAATGGGGCGGAGGTTTCCTCTCAGAGCTAGGTTTCAGTGATTTCGCTGGTTCTACAATAGTTCACTCAACAGGTGGATGGGCTGCTCTTATGGGTGCCTTAATACTTGGTTCACGAGCCGGAAGATATAATGAAGACGGTACAGTTAATCCTATGCCTGGATCATCCATGCCATTAGCAACACTGGGTACTTTCATCCTGTGGTTAGGTTGGTTTGGATTTAATGGCGGCTCACAGCTAGCACTTGGTTCTTTAGAAGATGCATCATCTGTATCTAAAATCTTTATGAATACAAACCTTGCTGCTGCCGGTGGTGTTGTTGCCGCAATTATATTATCACAAGTGTTGTATAAAAAAGTTGATCTAACTATGGCCCTAAACGGTGCTCTAGCAGGTCTTGTATCTATCACAGCAGAACCTTTAATGCCTTCACCACTTCTATCAATAATTATTGGTGGTATCGGTGGTATTATAGTTGTACTTGCTGTACCGATGCTTGATAAATTTAAAATAGACGATGTCGTTGGAGCTATTCCTGTGCATCTACTAGCAGGTATTTGGGGAACATTAGTAGTTCCGCTATCAAACGACGGAACGAGTGTTGTAACCCAGTTCATTGGTGTTATTTCAATTGGTGTCTTCGTAAGTGTTGTCAGTGCGATTGTATGGTTTGTAATGAAATCAACAATTGGTATACGCGTCAGCGAAGAAGCCGAACTATCCGGTGTAGATAAAGCTGAATTAGGTATGGATGCATATCCAGACTTCTCTAAATCATAATATTTACACTGTTATATTCTCCCATAAAAAAGGTGGTCTTAATGGCCACCTTTTTTGTTAGTTATTAACACACGTTTAACCAGATAATTCTATAATAAAATATTGTTTATTATGAGGATTAATGGTATCTCTCTCACCATTTCAGCGAACACGCGACCTGCTCAGTAACTATCCGGAGAAAGATGGTTGGATTGATATGTCTATTGGTGCTCCAAAACATGAAATGCCATCATTTATAAAAGAAATTATTTATGATAATTTTACAGAATTCCAAAATTATCCTTCGGCGAATTCAAACCCAAATTTTGGCATGAATATATCTAAATGGCTTTCCCGGCGGCACAATCTAAAAACAGATGTCCATACTAGTAATATTTTACCGATATCTGGATCGAGGGAAGGGCTTTTTTTTGGCAGCCTGCTTGCTAAAAAATTACAGGATAATAAATCTATATTTATTCTACCAAACCCATTTTACCCCGTGTATGCAACAACAGGACATTATACTGACAGAGAAAATCTTACTGTTAATGTATCAAAAGAGGATAATTTTTTTATTAATTTAGGCATGGTTGATACTAATACTTGGTCTCAGACCATAGCATTCTATTTGTGTTCACCATCGAACCCGCAAGGGTCAATTGCTAGCCTGGAGTACCTAGAAGAATTGTACGAGATGTCACTTCGATATAATTTTATTATAATAGCTGATGAGTGCTATTCTGAAATTTATCGTGACGAAGCGCCGCATAGCATTATCGAAGTTGCAGAAAAAAATAAATTCAAAAATGTTTTATCTTTCAACTCATTATCAAAGAGGTCAAATGCACCTGGACTAAGATCGGGTTTTGTATTTGGTGAAAAAAACCTAATTGATAAATTCTTTGATCTACGCAATGTTTCGGCTCCAACTGTCCCTACGCCAATCCAAATAGCCTCAGAGGCGCTCTGGGGTGACGAAAATCACGTGATTGAGAATCGGAAGTTATACAATCAAAAATTTGAAATATTCCAAAATAATATTGATAAAAAATTTAATTTTAATACGCCAGGTGGTGGTTTTTTTGCGTGGTTGGAAATATCAGAATTTGGTACAGATGAAGAAGTAACGATAAAGCTATGGTCAGCTGGATTAAAAGTAATACCTGGGTCTTATCTATCAATAAATTCAGGTGGTCATTCCTCAGCAGGTAACTATATCAGAATTGCACTAGTTGGAAGTAACGATGACGTAAATCAGGCCGCTAAAATAATAAACAGGGTTCTAAATTGAAATGAAGTTATCGAGTTTAAATTTTATTGAGAGCGTTTTACCATCAGGCTTTAGATTGTTCATGAGAAAGCAAGTAAAAAGGCTTTTTGGTTTGTTATTATTCTCTCTTGCAATTTATTTGATAACTTCTTTAATTTCTTGGACACCATTCGATCCGAGTTTGAATAATTATAATTCAAATACGATAAGTAACATCTTTGGTGCTTCAGGGGCAATAATATCAGATTTGATGTTACAATTTATAGGTCTTGGCTCATTTATTCTTATTTCGATCATGCTAATGATTAGTTTTGATATGATAATGCAATCAAAAAGAATAATCGGCATCCCAAGATATATAAAATATCCGATATACTTCTTGGCCTGGATAATGCTACTGTCAAATATTGGTATTACTGATAGTAATTTCTTTAAATCGACTATTAACTGGTCCTATCTGGTCGGCGCGGGTGGAATGCTTGGTGACTCTCTCTCACTTTTAATAAGAGAAATTATTATAGGCAATTTTGAAACTATCTCGGACAGAAATTCTAAACAGTTCATCTTCATTATTTCAGTACTAATAATCATGGTGACCTTCTTTCTTAATAGATTGGTATTGGGGATGAAGAGGAAAAGAAATATAAAGTTGCTAGAGTCTGATCAGATGCATCAACAGATCTCCCTAAGCAAAGCTAATCCTTTGGTATTAGTTCTCAAAATCGTTCTTAAAATGTTTGTTGGAATCTTATTACGCCTGAAATCACTATTGCAGTATAGAGAATACGAAGAAACAAGCTTTGAAGATATCAGGGACAGTCATGATAATCGAAATGGAGATGAGAGTATTATCATTGGTGAGAGTATTGAGTCTAACATTGACCTAAACGTTTCTGCGAAACCAAAAAAATCTTATAAGAAATCATCAAGAATCAATAATAAAAAGGAAAATTTGGATCTATTTCAGCAGAATGAATTTTCTTTGCCGTCAGTCAGTCTTTTAAAAATAAATCCTGAGAGAAATTATGAAAAGACAATAAACCAAGAAGAACTTGAAGGAATATCTCAAAAATTATCCAATGTCCTACTAAATTACAAAGTGAATGGAGATATTACGGACATCAAGCCAGGCCCTGTTGTAACACTCTTTGAATTAGAGCCATCCCTCGGAACCAAATCAACACGTGTAGTTGGTTTAGCAGAAGATATTGCAATGTCTATGTCTGCCGAGTCCGCAAGAGTTGCAATTATTCCAGGACAAAATAAAATTGGTATCGAGCTTCCCATTGCTAAGAGAAGCACTGTATATTTGAGCGACCTTGTACAATCAGATGAATTTGAAAAATCATCATACAAGCTTGCAATTGCTCTTGGGAAAAATATTGGAGGGAAGACTGTTGTGGTTGATTTAGCATCAATGCCCCATCTGTTAATAGCTGGCACAACTGGCTCCGGTAAATCTGTTGGTATTAACACGATGATCCTATCCTTACTATTCAAGTATTCACCGGAGGATTGCAAGCTTATAATGATAGATCCTAAAATGCTCGAACTTTCTCTTTATGAGGGAATTCCCCATCTTCTCACGCCAGTTGTAACAGAACCAAAGAAAGCTGTTGTCGCACTGAAGTGGATTGTTAAAGAAATGGAGAAAAGATATAAGAATATGTCAAAAATTGGAGTAAGGGATTTAGAGGGGTATAACAAAAAAATTGAAAGAGAAGGCGGAACTATAAAGACGAAGGTTAGGATTGGTTTTGATGAAAAAACTGGTAAACCAAATTACCATAATGAAGAAATTACATTAAAGAAAATGCCATTTATAGTAGTGGTTGTTGATGAAATGGCAGATCTAATGGCTGTTGCTGGAAAAGAAATCGAGTATTCTGTGGCAAGGCTTGGAGCCATGGCACGATCTGCTGGTATTCATCTCATTATGGCAACGCAAAGACCCTCCACAGATGTCATAAGCGGTGTTATCAAAGCCAACTTTCCGGCGAGGGTTAGTTTTAAAGTTAGTTCGAAAATTGATAGTCGCGTCGTTTTAGGTGAAGGAGGCGCAGAACAACTTCTTGGAAAAGGTGACATGCTTTACGTCGCGGATGGTAATAGAACGACTAGAATACATGGTGCTTTTGTTGATGATCAAGAAGTGGCTGATATTGTTAATTATCTTAAGAAGCAAGCTACCCCTGACTTCATCGATGAAATCCTACAAGAACCTGAAGAAGAAAATAAAGATCCAAATGAATATAATAATATAGATCCGCAATTATTTCAAAAAGCCATAGAAGTAATTATTAGCGGTAAGAAAGCCTCAACAAGTTACGTTCAAAGAAGGCTTGGTATTGGCTACAACAAAGCCGCAAATATTATAGAAAAAATGGAAAATGATGGCATAATCTCTGAGCCCGACAGCTATGGACGCAGAGAAATACTGTTGAATGAACAAAATTTTGACAATATTTAACACTAAATATCGTATATAATCGGCAAGTAGTTAAATGTTCAGAATAATTTTTACATTAATAATCCTTATATTAGTTCAACCCACTCCTTCTAAATCGAGTTTTTTAGATCCTATTCAGCTTGAAGCTGTAAATGTTGTGAACGCATATCTTAATAATATTGAGCATATGGAGGGTGATTTTATCCAAATAAATCCTGACTCTACAATTTCAGAAGGAAGATTCTACATAAGAAGGCCCGGTAGATTCCGATTTGATTACACCAATCCTGACTCACTTTTAGTTGTATCTGATAATGTTTGGTTAGGCATTATTGATAGAGATCTCGATACTGTTGATCGTTACCCAATAAGATACTCCCCTCATTATGTATTATTCAAAAATAATGTTAATTTACTTGAAGACGCTAGAATTTTGGGTATTGATATTTATGAAAAGTTTCTCATTTTATCAATTGAAGGTTTAACAGACGAAGAGATTGGCGAAATTACTCTTCATTTTCATATAAGAGAAGGTCTAACAGAGTCAAATACAAACTTAGAGCTTCATGAATGGTACATCGTTGATGCACAAGGCCTTGAAACCAATGTTAAATTATCAAACGTGGTTCACGGTGTTATTGCAGATAATGACTATTTTCTGGTCAAGGACAAATAATTAGGTTTTTTTTGAAAATATTAACTTGGAATATTAACAGTGTACGCATAAGGTTAGCTCATTTAAAGACAATCGTGAAAGAGCTTGATCCTGATATTATCTGTCTACAAGAGACAAAATGTGAAGATGCTAAATTCCCACTAAAAGATATCCAAAAATTGGGATTTAAATTTGTCGTATTCCATGGACAACCCTCATATAATGGTGTTGCAATACTCTCACGTATCCAATTTAAAAATGTGGTTAAGCATGATTTTTGTAATAAATCAGACGCGCGCCACATTTCTGTAGAGATGTCCTGTAGAGATCTGGATAATAAATTATGCATCCATAATTTCTACGTCCCTGCTGGTGGTGATGATCCTGATCCGGAAGTAAATCAAAAATTTAAGCACAAACTAGATTTTTTAGAGGAAATGAATTTATACATACGAGATCAAATACTTGATAAGAGATACCACGTATTTGTCGGTGACATGAACATAGCCCCCCATATTAATGATGTCTGGTCGCACAAACAGTTAGTAAACGTAGTGAGCCATACAAATATCGAACGTCATACACTCAATAATATCATTGGGGACAATAAATTATGCGACATCATGAGATATTTTGCTGGGGATGATGACAAAGTATATTCTTGGTGGAGCTACCGTAATCGTGATTGGAAAAAATCAAATCGTGGAAGACGGCTTGATCATATATGGTGCTCCCAAAACCTGAAAAATAATTATAAAAATCATCAGATTTTCACAGAGGCAAGAGACTTTGAACGACCCTCGGATCACGTCCCCGTTATTCTTGAAATATAGCTTAAATGCTTTATTTAAATAATAATTTTATCTGAGGCACTATTTTTAACTAATTGAATAATTTTCTCATACCAGAGGCTTGCTTATCAAAATTTTCTTTGAGGTGTTTTTTTAATTTTATTGTAAAATCTGGAAACTCAGACGTTAATTTTTCAAATAATGAAGAGTCTATTATCAAGACCATCCCAGCAGACCCAGCGATAAGCGCATCATTTGAGCTTCGGCCATTAATTAGAGATAACATTCCAAAAGAGGACCCTGGAGAGAGTTGGATAGGTTTTTGTTTTCGTTGAATGTACGCTTTGCCCTCGAGTATAATGATACATTGGGGCTTCTTCATATCCGATTTTATAATCAGATCCCCGGTAGAGAATGGCTTCTTTTCTGCGGTAAAAGCAAGTGCATTTAATAGGTTATCAGTTTGCATTTTAAATAATGGAGAAATTTTTAAAATTTTAATGATATCGCTCACTATCATGCGCGCACCCCAAATATTTCACTGCCAACTCTAACATGCGTTGCCCCAAATTGAACAGCTTCTTCAAAATCTGAACTCATTCCCATTGATAAATGTTGCATATCGAATTTATCGGCAATTTTTTTTAAAAGAGCGAAATATGGTGAAGGCGCCTCCCCATAAGGTGGAATACACATCAACCCAGAAAAGCCAGAAATGCCAAGTTCATCAATTAAACGCCATACATCTTCTAATTGATTTTGGCTTAAGCCTGTTTTTTGGGGTTCATCTGCCATATTTAACTCTAGAAAAAATTTTCTGCAAACAGCCGTTGACAGATGCAGATGCTTCGTGAGCTCTCTTATTCTTTTACTAGAGTCAATAGTATGTATAGTGTGGAAAAGTTCCACTGCTTTTTTTACTTTATTTGTCTGTAAATGCCCAATGAGATGAAGGTGTATATCTTTCACATCCTCCATTATGGGTGTCCATTTATTTTCGGCTTCTTGTACTTTATTTTCCCCAAAATTACGGTGGCCTAATTCAATCAATGGAAGGAAGGCTGATGAGTTAAATGTTTTTGTAACAACGATTAAATTAATAGAAGCTGGATCTCGATTAACGCTCTTAGCTGCAGCTTTTATGCGCTCACATACATCTTTATAGTTATTTATTATATCATTACTGGATAAGTTAGATGAGTTGTACATTCTGTAAATAATATTATAAACCGGATATTTTTACAAAAAAAAGGGTGGTCGAAACCACCCTTCTTTATAAAAGTGTATTTCTAATTAATATTAGAAACCAACTGTTAGACTTGCTTCTGCAAAGTAGAAGTCAGTATCGCCTGCTCCTGCTTTTTCAGATTGTAGTGTAACATCACTTGTTGAGAATGATAGACCTAGATCTACACCATCACCAAGAGCTGTTCCAAGACCTACAGCAATTACATCTTGTTCGTCTGCAATTCCAGTAAGTTCATATTCTTTTTCAGTTGTTCTGTAGTCAATTGAAACGTCATAGTCGCTTACTGTTGTTGAAGCACCAATGTTCATAACTGTTTTGTCAGCTTCGTCTGTGTCTAGGTGTGAATAACTCACATCGATACCGATGTCACCTGCTGACATTTGAGCACCAACATACATTAATGTTTGATCACCACAATAGTCACCACCATAAATGTGATCAGTTAGAGCTGCAGCTGTACCTGCTACTAGGTCACCGGCAACTACTTCAGCACATGCGCCTGCTGTTTCAGCAGAAGCTGCTTCATAACCAGCACCGATTGACATACCAGCAACTTCCATTACTGCACCAATTGAGAATGTATTCTCATATGCAGCTGTGTCAAGACCAGCATTGCCTGAGTTAGGAGCATAACCTACATATAGGTCAAGATCACCAACTGATGGTACGTTCCATAGGATACCCATACCAGCTGAACCTGATGTTTCTGTATCGTGGTTACCAAGATCAGAACCATTTACGTCATGGTCTTTCTTACCTGTAACCATTGCAGCGTCAACAGCTGATGGAGCACCATCTTTAAATTTTAGCTCACCAAATGCACCGCCTAATACTAGTTCAAATGAGCCAGTTTCTGCAGCTGTGTCTGTTAGATCTAATGTGTCACTGAATGCAACTGATAGACCGTTAGCTAGTGTGCCTTCTGCACCAATTGAGATTTCTTTGGAGAAGCCCCAATCTGCACCTGATCTGTCAGCGCCATTACATGGGCCGGCAGCATGTGATACAGCAGAGTCAAACTCACCAGCGCCTAGTGCAGCAGCAGTTGTGTTGATTGCAGCAACTCTATCGATAACAGCTTGTTCGTCAGCTAGTGCAGCACCATCAATAGCTTCTAAAAGCCCTTCTATGGTTGTAGCAGCAGCAGCAGCTGGACCACATTCACTAAATCCAGCAGTAAGCTTTGCTTCACCGCCAAATGATAGTTCGATGGAAGCAGAAGCTGGAGTAGCAACTAAGCTACCTGCCATAATAAGAGCAGCTGCACCACCTAATAGTATTTTTTTATCCATGATATTTCCTTTCATAATAAAAAAAAGTTAATAAAAAAGTTACTTTATATAAAATAACGTACACAATGCACGTAGCACCGTGCACATGTGACCAATTTAGCAGTATTTCGTTTGGTATCAAGTAAGAAGAGTGAATTTTTTTTACTTTATTTTATGGTGTGACATAAATACAACAGCAATTAATCAATTGTTAATTTTTATAGTCATTTGACTAGATAAATTGTTCGATAGGTTCCCCCAAAGAGAGATGCTGGTTAATCTTTTTATGTGACAATTGAAATAGGAAATTTATTTGGAGATTAAAATCCAAGAGTGACTGATACACCAGCTCTCCAGGCATCTTGCGGACCGTTGCCTAGTTCTTCAGAAGCGTTGTCTACCTCAGTGTTTGATATATTCAGTCCAAGATCAACCCCTTCTCCTAAAGGTTTGTTCGCTTCCAGCATCAAAATAGACGATTGGTCTTCAACTGCAGTACCTGAAGTTTTATCGCGAGCATAACTGAGAGTTTCTTGGGTGTAGCCAACTGTGTAATCTGTTTGATTTATCGTTCGGGCGATCCCAAATGACCAGACTGACATATCACTACCTTCTGTTGAGTCAAGATTTGAAAATGCTGATGACAATGTATAATCTCCAAATCCGATATCTGCGCCAATTGCAGATAAGGTCTCATCGCCGCATCTGCTAGAACCATATAGACCACCGAAAAAGTCGCTTGAGGATGTTGCACTCTCTGCAGCAGAAAGATCTGTTGTCAAGCAATTTGCTGGGGTGTCTGTCTCACTGACCGCCTTCTCTATCCCTCCGCCAAGCGACAATACGACATCACCAATAAATGTTTCATATCCAAAACCAACAGAATATGTATCTCTAAATTCTGACGTGTCGAGCCCACTACTATCTATATTTGGATTATAGCCAAATGCTAACCCGACCCCACCAAATGATGGTGTGAAATATGTTATGCCCAGTCCCGCATCATTTCCAGAGGTTGCTGTTACATGGCCATCTGATGTTACCGTAATCGCTGTATCCGCACCTGAGCCCGAGGTACCCACAAGCATACTATCGACAGCAGATGTTTTGTCTTGAATTTTAATAGAACCAAAAGCCCCGCCCAATGACAACTCAAAATCATCTTCTTCATCATCAATGTCAGCAAGATTTAATGTATCTTTGAAGGTAATGCCGAGGCCGTTATATAGCTGTGCGCTCAAATCGAACGTAAGCTCTTTTGAGAATTCGAATTTTGGAAATGTTTCATGCACATCGTTAGCACCACATGGACTTGGCTCGAATGTGTATGTTGCATCATCTGTAAGGGTCGATCCAGTTGCGAAACCAAGACTTTCTAAATCTGCGGTTATTGTCCCAGCGTTGGTATCTGTCAGTTCATTTGCAAAGACGTCAGCAGGATTTGCTTGATTAATACATCGTCCTTCGATTGCAATTCCTTCGAGCATTATTTCCCCACCTATATTAAGCGTGACGCCTCCTGCATCAAGGTTTTTAGGCGCATCACCAGCGTAGGACGAAGAACAACCGATCAGAATGGCAGACAATATAAACGGGATTTTTTTCATATAAATAACGATCGCATCACAAATTTAATATTACATCACTAATACTATTTGAGCTATTTTAATAGTCAACATTTAACGAGACCTATAAATCAATTATAATCTGGTATGTTGTTTATATGTCACAGTTGTTAATAGTTTATTAAATGTTTTTTTGATGATATAAATAAAATCTTAATTTTTACTGCCAATTGATTGATATTTATATTTTTTTATGAATAAATCTTCTAATATAAAAAAAATAAACATGAAAGTGGCTATCATGAGAAAATCTATACTTTTACTCATCATATGTTTTGCACTAACGGGCTGTTCAACCACTTTTGATATGCCCGATTGGTTGGACGCTGATAAATCTCGTGAAAAATATGCCGAGCGTAAAGCGAGAAATGATGGTGGGCCGACAGGAAAAATTCAGGATGGGTTTAAGCTCTTTCAAGGTGATGTTCGTGACAGCGGGGCCACAATTGGAGTGAACGCGCTATTATGGCGAGCTTCACTGGATACAATTTCATTCATGCCGCTTGAGGAGGCTGATCCATATGGTGGTATCATAACAACTGAGTGGTACAACAACCCAAATAAGCCTGATGAGAGGTATAAAATCACAATATATATACTTGATACCCGACTTAGGGCTGACGCTGTCAGGGTATCCTTATTTATGCAGCAAAATCTGAACGGTGAATGGGTGAATATTTCAACTAGTGAGGATACACGTTTACAGCTAGAAAACAGCATACTTACAAAAGCCCGCCAGATGAAACAAGAATAATACGTTGCACTATGGAAAGATATAATCACAGAGAAGTAGAAGAGAGATGGCAGAGAAAGTGGGATTCTGATAAAATATTCCAGGTAAGCGAAGATTATACAAAACAAAAATATTATGTTTTAGAGATGTTTCCTTATCCTTCAGGAAAGATCCACATGGGGCACGTCCGTAATTACACAATGGGGGATGTCGTAGCTAGATACAAAAGGGCTCGAGGTTTCAATGTTCTGCATCCAATGGGATGGGACGCCTTTGGAATGCCGGCAGAGAATGCCGCCATGCAAAATAATATCCACCCAGCTAAATGGACTTATGAAAATATCGCAAACATGCGTAAACAGCTTAAGCTTCTCGGTTTATCTATTGATTGGTCCCGTGAAATAGCAACATGTGACCCTGAATATTATCAGCATGAGCAAAGATTGTTTTTAGATTTCTACAGAAAAGGTCTTGTTGGAAGAAAAAAGTCAAAAGTAAACTGGGACCCGGTAGACAATACCGTTCTTGCCAATGAACAAGTAATTGATGGGAAAGGTTGGAGATCAGGCGCAGAAGTTGAAACAAAAGAGCTTACTCAATGGTTTTTCAACATAACAAATTATGCAAATGATTTACTGAGTAAACTCGACAAGCTTAATAAGTGGCCTGAAAAAGTCAAAACTATGCAAAATAATTGGATAGGGGAGTCAACTGGCTTACAATTTAAGTTTGAGATTGCAGTTGCTCCTGATGATAATTACGAGCCAATTGAGGTTTTTACTACGAGACCTGATACTCTTTTTGGCGCGAGCTTCGTTGCAATTGCCGCAGACCATCCAATAGTCAAAAAGCTTGAAAAAAGTAATCCTGAAATTAATAGTTTCATTAAGGAGTGCAGATCAATAGGAACAACTCTAGCCGAAATAGAGAAAGCTGAAAAAATAGGATTTAATACTGGCGTTAAAGTGAAGCACCCATTTATTAAGAATAAAAATTTAGATGTCTACATCGCAAATTTTGTTTTGATGGAGTACGGAACAGGAGCAATATTTGGATGTCCAGCGCATGATCAAAGAGACTTGGATTTTGCACGTAAGTATAACTTGGATGTCATACCGGTAGTGTTACCTGAAGATATAGAAAAAGAAAAATTTATCATAGAAAGTGATGCTTACACTGCAAGTGGAACAATTTTTAATTCAGATTTTCTCGATGGAAAAACAATTGAAGAGGCAAAAGATGCTGTAGCACAGAGAATGTCAAAAAATAAAATTGGTGGGTCACCTCAAGGTCAAAAGAAAATTACATATCGTTTACGCGATTGGGGTGTTTCAAGACAAAGATATTGGGGCTGTCCAATACCAATTATCCATTGCGATGATTGCGGTGTTCAAGAGGCACCTGATGATGATCTTCCTGTAAGATTACCCGATGATGTTGACTTCAGTATCCCTGGAAATCCTCTAGAAAAGCATCCAACATGGAAAAAAGTAAAGTGTCCTAATTGTCAAAAAGATGCGACAAGAGAAACAGATACATTTGATACATTTGTAGACTCTTCATGGTATTTTGCAAGATTTTGCAGTCCAAAGGCCAATCAGCCCGTCAACAGAGAGTCTGTTGACTATTGGTTGCCTGTAGATCAATATATTGGTGGCGTGGAGCATGCTATTCTTCATCTTCTATATTCAAGATTTTTTACACGCGCAATGAAAGAGACAGGGCATCTGTCTTTTGATGAACCTTTTTCAGGGTTATTTACACAAGGGATGGTTACGCATGAAACTTATAAAGACTCTTCAGGTAATTGGCTATTTCCAGAGGAAGTCGTATTTGATGGAAGCAATCCTGTTCATATCAAAACTGGTGACGCTGTGACCGTTGGACCCATAGAGTCTATGTCAAAATCGAAAAAAAATATTATTGACCCACAGTCCATTGTAGAGACCTTTGGTGCTGATACAGCGAGATGGTTTATTTTATCTGATACGCCACCAGAGAGAGATATTCAGTGGACAGATAAAGGGGCTGAAGCCTCATCTCGTTTCATTCAAAGGATTTGGAAAATTGTTAATGATGGGATGTCCATTATTTCTGGGATTGACATTGATGAACCAAAGGAGTTTACGGAAAACTCAATCAAGATGAGAAAAATAACTCATAAGGCTATAAAAGATATCACTGACGCACTTGAAAACTTGCGGTTTAATAGGGCGATTGCACATATTTACGAGCTTTCTAATGAGATGCAGAGTATAATAAATAAAAATAAAAAACTCAATGATATCAGTGAGTTATACTCATTTAGAGAGCTTCTTGAGACATACTGCCAACTTTTTGCCCCAATGGCACCACATTTGGCAGAAGAATGTTGGAAAATAATTGGTTGTAATGATATAATTTCTCAAAGAGAATGGCCTCAATTAATTGAGAAATATATTCAGGAAGATACCGTTCTTATTGTAGTGCAGGTAAATGGTAAAAAAAGAGGTGAGATTGAAGTAGCTAAAGGCTTATCAAAAAATGAGGTTGAAGCTGCGGCTATGAAAATCGATAATGTCAGTAAATCAATCAATTCTGAGATTAGAAAAATTATATATGTCCCAAATAGGATTCTAAATGTTGTTATCTAAAGTTAAAAATTTGTATTTAATAATTATGTTTCTACCGATTATCGCCGGTTGCTCCTTTTCACCAATGTATGGAGTCAATAGTAATTCTCAACTCATCATGAGCGAAATCTATATCAATGACGCGACAGATAGAAACCATCAGATTATTAGAAATGAAATCTTGAAGTACATGGGACAGAATGCTGAACGAGGCAAGTCTGAACTTGAGATGGATTTTAAAATCAGCATTGAAAAAAATCCACTTTTAATCGACTCATCAGGTGAAGCAAAACGTATGCAATTAGAAGTTGAAGTTGCATATAAAATATTTAGGGTTAATGAATTCAGAGAAATGGTATTTTCAAATACAGCTCGTGTCTACAATACTTTCACACTGTCATCTTCAGAATATAATAATGCTCAGGCAGAAATATCTACATATAACTTAATAGCAAAAGAGGTTGCATCCGTCATAAATAAGCAAATATCTTTAAACCATCCAAAATTGATGAATTAATAATCTAAAGCTGGTAACTAGACAGTGATCCTACGCAACAAACAGGCTGATGATTTCATAAAAAACCCTAGTGATGACATACAAGGTATACTGCTCTATGGTCAGGATGGCGGGCTGATAAACCATAGAACAAAAGCTCTTGTTAGTCACTACATCCCAAACAAAAATGACCCTTTTTTATTATCTACAATAAATAGTACCCAGTTAAATGATGACCCAGGATTACTGGCAGATGAACTGGATACTTTCGCACTTACCAATGATAAAAGGGTTATATTAATAGATTTGTCATCTGATCTAAAAAAAGAACAGGTCGACTGCATCATTGAATCAAAAAGCCAGTCAATCCTGATAATTAAAGCAGGCGAGTTGAAGACAAGCTCACCCGCAAGAAAGGCATTTGAAAGTGATAAGAATTTTATCGTGATCCCATGCTACAATAGTTCAAATATTGATATAATGGCTCTACTTAATAGCAAACTCAAAGATAGAGATCTTACCATGCATAAAGATGCGAAAGATTTAATTATGGCATCACTGGGTAATGACTACGGCAATACAACATCAGAAATCGAGAAAATTTTAAACCACCATCAAAGCGGCGATGAGATAAGTAAATCAGAAGTGGAGTCTATAATCGTCTCTTCATCAAATATCATTGTTACCGATTTAGTAGACACAGTGTTTGAAAAAAAAACAAAAAGCGTAAGCCGCCTTTATCATTCAGTCTTAGATGAATTCAACCCTGCGCAAATACTTATTATTACATCGAATCATGTCATAAAATTGATGGAATTATTAGCGGAAAAAGATGACTTGAATATACCGAATAAACAAGTGATTGAGAATATAAAACCACCCATATTTTTCAAAAGACACCCATCTTTTCAGAAGCAGCTTAATACCTGGAATAGAGGTACCCTAAGTGATATAATCGAAATTTTGTCAGAAACAACAATTGAGTCAAGGAAGAATAACGATTTATCTGTCGAATTGACAGAAAGATGTCTCCTAAAGATCTCTTCACTGAAGAATTAACCTAATAATTTATTTTTTACAAGCTCCAGATGCTGATCACTTGTATAGTTTACAACAACTTTCCCTGATTTAGCATCTTTGGCATGGATTTGAACTTTAAGGCCAATTGCGTCTGTCATTAACTGTTCAAGTGAGCTTAAATTCTTGTCCTTAATTGATGATCTCTTGCTTTTTTTCTGAGATCCTACTGAGTTTTTAACTAGCTGTTCTGTTTGCCTAACACTTAAGCCCTTTGATACGATCATGTCAGCAAGATTTTCAGCATTCTCCAGAGATATCAATGCCCTCGCGTGACCTATTGTTAACAGTCCTTCTGACAAATAGTCTTTTACTTTCGTCGGTAAATTATTTAGGCGTAGTATATTTGCGATATAGCTTCGACTTTTTCCAATTACCTGCGCTAAATCTTCCTGAGTATAATTATAGATGTCAATTAATCTCTGATACCCGGCTGCCTCATCTATAGGACTCAAATTACTTCTTTGCACATTTTCTATAATAGCAATTTCTAACGCATCATCGTCAGATAATGTTTTTATTATTGCAGGTATGTTATCTAGCTGAGCGATTTGTGCAGCTCTCCATCGCCTCTCACCAGCAATAACTTCATATGATCCGGCACTATCAATTTCCCTTACAATAATAGGTTGAACAATACCTTTTTCTCTAATTGAATTAGCTAAGTCTACAAGTTCATCTTCGGAAAATATACTACGTGGATTTTGTTTGTTTGCCTGAATTTTTTCTATTGGAAGCCTAGCAATATTGAGTTCCAGTTCACTTACTCCGGGTGCAACGTTTCGTGGAACATCTCCGATTAGTGAGGCCAAGCCTCTGCCAAGTCTTGAAGTCGATGCGTTTGTATGTTGCTCTGCCACTGTAGGTCCCCTATTTTTTATAAATTACTGTTTAATGCGATCTTATCTTTTTTTAAGACTTCTGCTGCCAAGTTCATATAGGCCTGAGAGCCCTGACATTTATAATCATACAATATAACTGGCTTTCCATATGATGGTGCCTCAGAAACCCTTACATTCCTTGGAATTACTGTTTTATATACTTTATCACCAAGAAAATCCCTAACATCTTTTGCAACTTGACCTGAAAGGTTATTTCTTTCGTCAAACATAGTCAAAAGTACGCCATGTATTAACAGATCTTTATTCAAGGTTGCGCGAACATGTTCGACAGTTTCTAATAGTTGACCTAGTCCTTCAAGCGCGTAGAATTCACATTGTAATGGCACAATTAGGGCATCTGCAGCAGCTAGGGCATTTATGGTTAATAAATTTAATGATGGCGGACAATCTATTAGAATATAATCATATTCATTTTTACTTTGTACCTCAAACTCTTCAACAGCTAGCTTTAACTTATATGACTTTTCATTATCTTCAGCCAAAACCGCTTCTAAACCCAGCAGGTCGAGTGTTGATGGTACAATATCAAGATTTTGCACAAGGGTTTTGTACTTTATATCTACAATAGTTTGTTCACGGGTTAAAATATCATACGTCGAGAACTTCCTGTCATCTTTATTAATGCCTAAACCGGTAGAGGCATTTCCTTGGGGATCCAAATCAATGATTAGCACTTTCTCCCCCGCACCAGCAATTGCACAACCTAGATTAATTGCTGTTGTAGTCTTTCCCACGCCACCCTTTTGGTTGGCGAATGCGAATATTTTGGCTTTGTTATTATTTTTCTTTAATCCAAACATTATTTTCGTTCAATATTAAGAATATATGAGTTTTCTTGCGTTACGCTATTTATTAACTCTACTCTTAATTTTGATGAAATTTTTGCGTTGGTCAACTCACTTTTTGCATTAACGCCCTTTTGTAACAAGTATTTTGTTTTTTTATGCGCATATGGTCTGGATAAAGACATTATATTGTCGATGCTTGCAAATGCCCTTGCTGTAATAACATCTACTTTAAATGAGTCCTTCACTGCCAGGTCTTGAAGTCTATCTGCATATATTTTAACATCCACGTTGCATCTTGTGGCAACATGATCTAAAAACGTGCATTTCTTTTTATTTGAGTCTACTAAGTATATATCTTTACCTAGTTGGTTATAATAAATTGCTAGTATAAACCCTGGCAGTCCTGCGCCAGTGCCAATATCCATCAAGCTCTGAAAGTCTTCAGGTATTGCGCTCACAAGCTGGATAGAGTCTAATATATGCCTATGCCATAAAGAATTTATTGTGGATTTGCCGATAAGATTGAACTTACTTTGCCATTCAATCAAACACTCAGCATAAATTTCTAGTTTACTGATTGTTTCACGTGAAACATTATAGTCTCTCTCAATTAAATTTATGACTGATATTTTATCTGTCACGATCTATGCTGACATTTCTGAGATTTTACGATGGGCCTTTATATATGACAATATCTTGAGAACAGTAGAGGGATCAATTCCCTCCATTCTTGATAATTGTCCAACCGTTGCAGGCTTCATTTTCGACACACGATCACGAGCTTCGTTTGATAGTCCCTTTACATCATTAAAGTCTATGTCGAATGGTATTACCAAAGACTCATCCTTCTTAAAAGATACAATCTCGAGCCTTTGCCTCTCTAAATACTTGGAGTAGATTGCGTTAGACTCGATCTGTGCTGACACTGACTTATCAATTGTGCTTAATTCGGGCCAAATGTGATATAAATCTGTTAAATTTATGTTTGGGTATGAAATCAAATCTAAAACTGACCTCTTTTTGCCATCTTGGTTAATTTTCAAGCCATACTGTTCAGCTCTATTTGGTGTGATTGTTAGATTTGTGACAAGGCTCATGGCATCATGGATTACACTTAACTTAGCGTTGAAAGAAGCTTCTCTATTTTTATTAACAATTCCAAGATCAATACCTTTTTTAGTCAAACGTTGATCCGCGTTATCAATGCGCAGAGAGAGACGATATTCTGCTCTTGATGTGAACATACGATATGGCTCAGTGACACCTTTTGTCACAAGGTCATCAATCATTACACCAATATAGGCGTCAGAGCGATCTAGAATGAATTCTTGCTTTCCAACACAATTGATTGCAGCATTTACTCCTGCAATTAATCCTTGCGCAGAAGCTTCTTCATATCCAGTTGTTCCATTAATTTGACCCGCTAAGAATAAGTTTCTAATTTTTTTGGTCTCAAGAGTTAGTTTTAATTCTCTTGGATCAATATAATCATATTCAATAGCATAACCGGGTCTTTCTATTTTAACATTTTCAAGGCCCTTGATTGAACGTACCATAATTTCTTGGATTTTCTCGTCAATCGAGGTAGAAATGCCGTTTGGGTATACAGTGTGACTATTTAAGCCCTCTGGCTCTAAAAAAATTTGGTGTCCATTACGTTCACCGAAGCGAACAACCTTATCTTCGATAGATGGGCAGTAACGTGGACCTGTTGACTCTATTTGGCCAGAATAAAGTGGGGCATTATCAAGGTTACTCATAATTATGTTATGTGTCTTGTCATTTGTTCTAGTTATAAAACATGAGATTTGTTCTTGCTGGATGCAATCGGTGAGATAGGACATATAAATTGGTTCTTTATCTGGTTGCTGCTCTTCAAGGCTTGCCCAATCTATTGTTCTTCCGTCAAGTCTTGGAGGTGTTCCCGTTTTTAATCTACCTAACTGAAAGCCAAACTCCTGAAAAACATCCGACAAGTGAAGTGATGGCTTATCTCCAACTCTTCCTGCTGGATAGGTTTTCTTTCCGATGTGAATCAAGCCATTAAGAAATGTTCCTGTTGTTATTACTACAGCTTTTGCATATATTTCATCATTGTTAAGTGTTTCCACACCACAGCAAACTCCCTCATCAATAAGAAGACCAATACATTCATTTTCTAGTACTGTCAGGTTTTTGTATTGGCTCAAAATACGTTGCATTGCCTTTTTATATATTTCCCTGTCAGCTTGTACGCGCGGCGCCCTTACAGCAGGTCCTTTTCTCTGATTAAGCACCCTATACTGTATGGCAGCTTCATCAGAGGCAATACCAATTACTCCGTCTAGAGCGTCCACCTCTCGCACAAGATGACTTTTGCCCAGGCCCCCAAACGCTGGGTTACACGACATTTCACCTATAGTAGATTTTTTATGAGTTATGAGAAGAGAGTTTGCGCCATATCTTGCAGCTGCTACAGCTGCCTCGCAGCCCGCATGACCACCTCCAATAATAATAACATCATAATCAAACTTCATTTAGTACTCCTATGTGATATATATTGTATTCTATTTTATTTACCAATACAAAAATCTTTAAAAATTATATCCAATAGATCTTCAACATCAACATGCCCCGTAATTCGGGCTAATGAATTTACCGCTGACCTTAACTCTTCCGCTATTACTTCAACATCCAAAAGATCATTTTTAGCAATCATTGATAAATGGTTTTTAGTTTTTTCCAATGCATCACGATGACGTGATCTTGTGATAAATGGCCCTTCTGTTCTGCAGCCCTTCTCAACAAATTTTCCAATAATATCAATAAGTTGTGTAATTCCTTGATCTTTTTTAGTTGAAATAATAATCTCTTTATTTTCATGAATAGAAATATCGGATTTTGTCCACACCTCGATAGATTTATCCTTTATATTATGAGGGATACCATCGTTTTTATTAATACTTGAGTCCATCAACCACAAAACAAGATCTGCCTCATTCATTTTTGTTTGAGATTTTTTTATACCAATATTTTCTACATCTGTTTTTGCTTTCCTTATCCCAGCCGTATCAGTGATAATCACGGGGAATCCATTTATATCAAGATATGCATCCAAACTATCTCTTGTTGTTCCCGCTTCATCGGATACAATTGCAATATCTCGGTTTGATAGATGGTTTAGAAGGCTTGACTTACCTGTGTTTGGAGAACCAGCAATTATTATATGAAATCCATCCCTCAATCTTTCTCCTTTATTTGAGTCATTCAGATGAGCATCCAATTCGCTCAGAACGACTTTGATGTCTTTTATTTGAGACTCCGCGACCTCTGGTGATACCTCCTCTTCGACAAAGTCGATTGTTGCTTCGAGATATGATAGGTTTTTTACTAATTGTCCCTTCCATTTCGTATATAAATTTGATAATTTACCCTCCATTTGATCAAACGCCTGTTTTCGCTGAAATTCTGTCTCAGCATTTATTAAATCAGCCAAACCCTCAACTTCAACTAAATCCAATTTACCATTTAAAAAGGCTCTCCTGGTAAATTCACCGGGCTCGGCATAGCTAAAATTTTCATCTGCCGCTAAAATACTAAAAATCAGATCTTTAATAGCTTTACCACCGTGAATTGATAGTTCGACCATATTCTCTCCTGTAAAACTATTTGGTGACTTAAAAAATGTTACTAGTGCTTTGTCTATAAAATCACCGTTATATGGATGAACTAATTTTGCAATTTGAACTTTTTTGGGATCAGGTAAATCAATGTTAAATAGACTCCCAATTTTTTTCGCTTCAGGGCCCGAAACTCTTATTACAGCAATGCCTGATTTTCCAGGCGCCGAAGATAAAGCATAAATTGTTTTTGAGTTGATAGTATTATACATATTTCTGATTACTTAATTAACAGTTATTATTACAACAAAAAAAGCTCGCATTCCATTTTATTTATTAGGATTCCCTATTCATTTCTATATATGATAATATTGGCGTATGAAATCTCATCATAATTTGGTCAAAATAGTTTTAATTTTGGGATCTATAGATCTCAAAGAGATAGAACTTACCAATCATTATGTGCTGGCGAAATTCACTTCGGCAGAACGTGCCAAGCATTACCATTAGAAAATGTTGGTTACCGATGCGATGAACTATCGTCACAAGATATTGGGAAATCAAATCCATTTTACATTGATTTCAGAGATTATTATGCTAAAGACTAGGAGATGACTATTATTTATTTAAAGGGAAATCAATGAAGAAAATCATTTTAAATAACTTTGGCGATGAACAGGAAATGAAATTAATCGATGGGGAGCAACAAAAGCCCATAGATAACCAAGTCCTTATTAAACACATGGCTATTGGAGTAAATTTCATTGATATTTATCAAAGAACTGGATTGTATCCCCTAAATCTTCCATCAAGTCTGGGTTTGGAGGCATCAGGTGTTGTTGAAGAAGTTGGAGATAAGGTAGAGGAATTTAAAAAAGGGGATAGAGTTTGTTACTGCAACGGTCCGCTTGGAGCTTATGCGACCCATAACATTGTCCCCGAAAACCTTTTGTTACATTTACCGGATGAAATTGAATTCGAAACTGTTGCAAGCTCGCTCTTAAAGGGAGTAACCGCATACTTTCTCATGCACGACATCTATAAAGTAGGGAAAGAGGATACGATAATATTTCATGCCGCTGCTGGCGGTGTTGGCTCGATAGCATCAGGCTGGGCAAAGTCACTTGGAGCGACTGTCATTGGCACAGTTGGATCTGACGAAAAAATTGATTACGCAAAATCAAATGGCTGTGATCATGTTATTAACATAAGCAAAGAGTCTTTTAAAGACGCAGCCCTTAAAATTACTGATAATGAAGGTGTCTCTGTTGTTTATGACTCCATAGGCAAAGATACGTTAATTGACTCCATGGACTCATTAAGGAAAAGGGGACTGCTTGTAAGTTTTGGAAATGCATCGGGCGTGCCCGATCCGATAAATATTCTTGATCTAATGAAAAAAGGGTCCCTATTTATCACACGGCCAACATTATTTGACTATGTCAAAACACGAGAACAACTTATCAACGCGTCTGAAAAATATTTTGATGTGTTAAAAAGCGGACATATTAAGATCGATGTCCAACAAAAGTTTTCGCTTGAAGAAGTCGGTAAAGCACATGGGGCGATGTCAAATAGACAAACGGTTGGTACAACAGTTTTAGTACCCTAATCAGGTGTTCATAGAGTCATAAAACTCATTGTTATCTTTTGTCTGTGAAATTTTATCTAAAAGAAATTCCATGGCATCAACGGTGCCCATAGGATTTAAAATACGGCGCAACACAAACATTTTTTTAAGTGTCCCATCACCAATTAAAAGTTCTTCTTTTCTTGTTCCGGAACGTAGAATATCCATCGATGGAAATACGCGTTTGTCGGAGACCTTTCTATCGAGAATTATCTCTGAATTACCTGTTCCTTTAAATTCCTCAAAGATGACTTCATCCATTCTGCTACCGGTATCTATTAATGCGGTGGATATGATGGTGAGCGAACCGCCCTCCTCAATATTACGCGCAGCGCCAAAAAATCTTTTTGGTCTTTGTAGGGCATTTGCGTCGACACCACCAGTTAAAACCTTCCCGGATGAAGGTACTACCGTGTTATAAGCTCGTCCAAGTCTTGTGATGGAGTCTAGAAGTATGATAACATCACGCCCATGTTCTACGAGTCTTTTGGCCTTCTCAATAACCATTTCTGCCACTTGAACGTGTCTTGCAGCCGGCTCATCAAAGGTCGATGAAACAACTTCACCATTCACCGATCTTTGCATATCAGTAACCTCTTCAGGCCTCTCATCGATAAGGAGAACTATAAGATAACACTCGGGATGATTGGTCGTAATTGAGTGAGCAATATTTTGAAGTAATACTGTTTTACCTGTTCTCGGAGGCGCAACAATCAGACCCCTTTGACCTTTTCCAAGCGGAGCCACGATATCAATTATACGGCCACTTTTATCCTTTAATGAGGGGTCCAGAACTTCCATTGTAAGAGACTGATCTGGATATAAGGGTGTTAAATTATCAAAGTTAATCTTGTGGCGCCCCTTTTCAGGATCTTCAAAATTTATTGTATTGACTTTGAGTAAAGCAAAATACCTTTCTCCTTCTTTCGGGCTTCTGATCTCGCCTTCTATGCTATCGCCTGTTCTTAAGGTAAATCTTCTTATTTGGCTTGGGCTTACATATATGTCATCAGGACCAGGTAGATAATTTGCATCCGGAGAACGAATGAATCCGAACCCATCCTGCAACACCTCCACAACACCGTCACCAATTATTGTTATATCTTTTTCAGCTAACCTCTTTAATATCGCAAATAGCAACTCTTGCTTCCTGAGTGTGCTTGCATTTTCAATTTCGTGCTCTTCAGCAATGCCTAATAATTCAACTGGCTTCTTTTCCTTTAAATCTGCAAGTCGCACTTGATTGCTGTTCGTGTTTTTTTGTTTTTCGGTCATAATTGAGAATTTTGTATAGAATATACTAGATGAAAAAATTAATTAAACCATATCACATAAAATAAATCATATCAAAAGAAAAATTAAGGTCTTAAAATGACCAAAAATACAATTAGTATAATTAAAACTGTTGGAATTTCATTAATTACGCGAAAAAATCTATGAGTTTTTACATTCTTATCTTGTTGGAATTTTTTCATATACCCAATCAATAAGCCATGATATGCAGATAAAATTACCACCAATAAAAACTTTGAATGAAACCAGAAATCTTGAGAAAAATCTATCACATCAAAATAAAAAATTAATAGAAGACCAAACACCCAAGATGCTATCATTGCAGGAGACATGATATATCTTCCTAATCGATACTCCATAATCTTCAGTAATTCTGAAGCCTCACTACCAGCTTGTAAATCAGAGTGATATACAAATAACCTTGGTAAATAAAGGAGAGCGGCAGACCAAGCAATTACAGATATTATATGCAGCGATTTAACTATTAAATATAAGCTACCATCATCCATTTAATTGAAACTCCTAACAAATTGCACGAGATCTTCTACATGCTGAGGCGGTGTCTCTTTCAAGATACCATGACCAAGTCCAAGAATAAAGGGCTGATCACGAAACATGTTTATATTTAACTCAATATCGTTTTTAAGTTCCTCACCACCCTTTAATAGAGTATTGGGGGAAATATTTCCTTGAACTATTACTTTTTTCTGGAGTACTTTTCTAACGTAATCTCTATCTAATTCACTATCGACTGCTATTATATTTAACCCTGTTTCCAAGGCATATTTTTCATAAAATTGATGTGCGCCCTTGGGGAAACCAATTATAGGAGTTTTAGGGAAGATATCTTTTACTTTTGCGATAATTTTACTCGTTGGCTTGATTACCCAATTATTGAATTGATTTTCATTCAAAACACCTGCCCATGAATCAAAAATTTTTACAACATCAGCCCCTGCTTTAATCTGCAAAATTAAGTAAGCAGCAGATAGATCAACCAGTACATCAATGATATCGTTTCCTAATGATGGGTTATCCTCCATCCATCTAACGGATTGAGATAGATCTTTTTTTGATCGACCATTAATCATGTAAGTCACTACTGTCCAGGGTGCCCCACAAAAACCTATTAAACTCTTCTCTCTTGGTAACTTATTTCTGGTTAAATTAATTGCCTCACCGACGTTTACTAATTTTGATTTTTCGACTTCAGTGATAACATTCAGCACCGGGTTTTCTATAAGAGGTTTTTCTAAGACTGGACCAACCTTCTCCTCAAATTTTATACCCATACCAAAGTTTTGTATGATTAATAAAATATCTGCAAAAATAATAGCCGCATCCAAATCAAATCGTCTTATTGGCTGTAGAGTTACCTCGGATGCATAATCTGGTTTGTAACACAAGTCTAGAAAACTACCTGCCTTATTTCTAATAACATTGTATTCAGGCAAATACCGACCGGCTTGCCTCATAAGCCATATGGGAGGTGGCCATGTTTTATCCCCATCGCTTAATTTACACAGAATAGTCATTATATATATATTTAAAAGTTTCTGTTGTTGTTACCGTGTGGACATTGGTAATTATTTTTTATGCACAAAATATCCACATTTTAAATATTAACAGGGTAAGTATATAATTTTAATAGCAAAGTTTGAATATCTAACTTTAAATTACAATAATCATTCATTGATCGTATCTTTTACCTGTGTCGCTTTCTTACAAATTCTGTTAGCAATTTGTGTATAACTTGTACATAAGTTTTACTAAAAATAGATGTTAATAAAGTTTGTGGGTTATTAACTGCAACTATGATGTTAATAAATTCCGGGAAATATGTATAAAATTAGGTATTTTTTCTGTATTTTAGAGATATACACATTATTGGAGTACTTATAAATGGTGCCTGTTGAAAATAAAATTTCTTATAATATACATTTGGTAAGTGACTCAACTGGTGAAACACTTAGTACAATAGCGAAAGCTGTACTAGTTCAATATAAGAACCTGAACTTTGAGCAACATATACATTCTCTTGTTAGGAGCAAAAAACAAATTGAAACTGTATATGAAGAGATAAAAGAGAAACCGGGTATAATTCTGTGCACTCTATACGACATAGAGTTAAAGAAGACACTTCAGGCTTTGTGCGATGAGCTGAGCATACCACTTATTGATCCGCTTGATACCATTCATCAGTCTCTGACGTCAGTTTATGGAATAAAAGGCAGCCCAATAGTCGGTGGACAACACCAGTTAAATACCGAGTATTTTGAAAGAATTGATGCGATGAATTACACCCTCGCTCATGACGACGGTATTATTTCTGGAGATTTAAATGCAGCGGACATTATACTTATCGGTGTGAGCCGAACATCAAAAACTCCCACAAGCATTTATTTAGCAAACAGGGGTATAAAAACTGCGAATATTCCGTTTGTGAATGACATTCCTTTGCCACCCGAATTGGATACCGTAAAACATCCCATGATTGTAGGACTTGTAGCGACACCTGAGCGAATAATACAAATTAGAAAAAATAGACTGATGGCCTTAAATGCAAAAGATGATAGCAACTATGTGGATAAGAGGCTTGTTAGTGAAGAAATTCTAAAAGCAAAAAAACTTTTTGAAAATAATAATTGGCCCGTTATTGATGTAACTAGAAAATCTATTGAAGAGACTGCTGCGGAGATAATGCTTTTGCTCAGGGGAAGGCATACTGCATAATGGAATATGATATAATATTAGCAACTCAGAGTGAAATAAGAAGGAATTTACTCAAGAACACAGGCATTAGGTTCAAGGCCATTAAATCAGATTTTGATGAGACACAATTACAAGATTCCCTTAATGGCAAAATATGCTCATTGAAAGATGCCCAAGATCTGGTAAAGAAACTCTCTTTCGAGAAAGCCAAAAATATTTCTGGTAGATATGGTAAAGATTTGATTATTGGTTGTGATCAAACACTCTACTTTAAAAAAAGAATTTTAAATAAACCAGTAAATTATGAAGAATCTATCGAGCAACTTAGGGGCTTAAGTGGTGAAAATCATAAGCTTATTACAGCCACTACTTGTGTCATGAAATCTAAACAGATCTGGTCTTACATATCGGTGCAAGATATGCAGATGAGGACACTTAGTGATGAATACATAAAAAACTACATAAGGGAGATTGGCGATAAAGTACTCAATATACTCGGCGCCTATGAGATTGAAGGTAAAGGAATTAACTTGTTTGAGAGTATTGGAGATGACCTATTCTCAATTCAAGGTATTTCAATATTACAACTTACAAAATTTCTGAGAAAAGCAGGGTATATTGAATGATCAAAATTGGCTTAACGGGTTCAATAGCTGTTGGGAAATCATTTGTTTTAAGCATATTTAAGACTGAATATAATATACCTGTATTTAGTTCTGATGAATGTGTAAGAGGGATTTATAGACATAATGTTGATTTAAATAATTTTATAAAAGATGAGATACTTGTTAGTGATAATGAGTTTAGTAACGAAGATATCGCGAATATTGTGTTTAAAGATAGTATAAAACTAGAAAAATTGGAGAATTATATTCATCCTCTTGTTAAGATAGAAAGAGATAATTTTATAAATCAAGAGCTTAGTAAAAAATCTAAACTTGTGGTTATAGAGGTACCGTTACTTTTTGAAAAAAACTTGGAGCATGAGTTCGATAAAATTATACTCGTAGATGTGACGGAAAACATTCAAGAAAAAAGGGCCTTATTAAGAAAAAATATGAGCAAAGAGAAGTATTTAGCGATAAAAGCAAACCAAATACCAAATAGTGAAAAGATTAATAGATCAGATTTCATAATTAATAATCATGAC
Source organism: uncultured OCS116 cluster bacterium (assembly GCA_902613795.1). Classification (GTDB taxonomy): domain Bacteria; phylum Pseudomonadota; class Alphaproteobacteria; order Rhizobiales; family TMED25; genus TMED25. The sequence continues at coordinate 35,633 of CACMIP010000003.1, read as the reverse complement.
GAAGCGAAAACAAGAGATCATATAGAAAAAATCGTAAAAGAGTTAAATAAGCTGATGAGTATTTAAAATGAGAGAGATTGTTGTTGATATAGAGACAACTGGTTTAGACCCAAAAAAAGGTGATAAAATTATTGAGATTGCTTGCCTGGAGTTAATTAATCATATTCCAACAGATAAATATTTTCATGAGTACGTGAACCCGCAAGGAAAAGAAATTTCCGAAGGGGCTTTTAAAGTACATGGCATATCAAATGATTTTTTAAATGAAAAGCCAATTTTTGATGAAGTTGCAGATAATTTTCTTGAGTTTATCGGTGACTCAGCTGTTTTAGCGCATAATGCATCTTTTGATGTTGGCTTTCTAAATCATGAATTATCTCTTGAGAGCAAAAAACTAATTGCAGATGATAAGGTTATTGATACTCTTGCTATTGCAAGGGCAAAACATCCTGGTATGCCAAATAACCTAGACGCGTTATGTAAACGATATAACATAGCTGAGCAAAAAAGAGGTCTGCATGATGCAAAATCTGACTGCGAATTATTGGCACAAGTTTATATAGAATTAATCGGTGGTCGCCAAAGTAATCTCGAATTACACAAAGATGATACTAATAAAAGTCTACTTGATGATAATGTAAGTAGAGTTCTGCGTGAGAGACGGCCAGCGCAGGAGCTTACACCTGAAGAGCTTGATAAACATCGTGAATTTACCAAGAATTTTGTAAAAAAAGCATTGTGGTCTAAAAAAGAATAAAATTAATTTTTCCGCATATTTTTTTCAAAAAGCTTTAAAAAATCTATGGGCTCAATATAAAGTGGAGGGAATCCACCATCTCTTACACTATCAGCAATTATTCTTCTCACAAATGGAAAGAGCATTCTTGGGATTTCAACAAGTATGACAAATGACTTGTTATTTTGTTCAATATTATTGAGCTGAACAACGCATGCATAAGACAAATCAATAATAAAACATGGCTCATCTTCAATTGTAGATGTAGCCTTGGTACTAATTTCGACCTCATAAATGCTATTTTCTTTATCTAAAGTTGCTGCATTCACGTTAACGCTGACATTGATATCTGGCTTTGCCATCATATGGGGAAGTTTTCTTGGGACTTTTGGGTTCTCGAAAGAGAGATCCTTCACATATTGGCTCAGAAATTTAAACCCACTTTTTAATTCTTCATTCATAGCAATAAATAAAAACTTGATAATTATATCATAGCAGATAGTGGCTTTCGGTCAATTATTTGAAAAATCTGATAAAATATTTTCAATTATCTCTGTAATACATATATATTATAGGTAAATAAAAACTTTTGATTCCAATATGTTTGATATCATAAATTTAATACTGCTCATAATTGTAATATTTATATTGATAATGTTACGCTCTGTTCTTGGTAGAAGAACTGGTCTAGAAAAACCAGTTGTCATAGACTTTGATGAGCATAAAAGTAAAGCTGCTGGAAAAACTCATGAAGGTGACGTTAGCAGCCCACAAGAGATTTATGAAGATGAAAAAAATATTAGCAGTTTTATTGGTGAATTAAAGTATCTTGAGAAGTCATTGAATGGTTTTAGCCTTGAATATTTCAAGGAAGGAGCAATTAAAGCATACGAAATGATTCTGATTGGGCACTCTGAAGAAGATCACAAGACTTTGAACTCACTTTTGGGAAAAGAACTCTATGAGGATTTTAAGGCTTCCATTGACGCAAGAAATGAAGCTGCACAAAAACTTGAATATAGCATTATTAAAGTTAGCGAATTGCAGATTGATGACATAAAAATAGAGAAAAATATAGCGAGTATAACCTGTAGTATTAATGCTGAGACGAGCTCAACCATTAGTGAGTTGAAGGATGATGAAAAATCTACAAAAAGAAATAGTGCAAAGACTAAGGAAGTTTGGACGTTTAGCAAAAATTTAAAGTCGAAAGATCCGAATTGGAAAGTAATAGCAATACGTCGGCTTAATTAACCAAAGCAAATAATGATTAATAAAATAAATACAAAGCAACTTCAAAAAGTTTCTTTTGAAGATATAAAAGGTTGGGTACATGATAATCATTTGGATGCATTTACGGTTCTAAATAAGAGCACGAAGTACGACTTATTAGACCAAAAAATGCAAAATAATAATATGGCACGGAGATATTTTGAAAAGAATTATCAGCCGTATAGAGTTTTAAGAAAACAAAATGAGGCAAGTCTTTACACAGGATACTATGAACCATCCTTAAACGCGTCATCTGATAAAACAGGGGAATATCAATACCCTTTGTATGGATCTCCAAAAAATAAATCAGATAAATTTGTAAATTTAACCAGAAGAGAACTCGAAGAAAAAATATATTGGGACCTTCCAATTTTAGCATGGCTATCAAATCCCGTTGGCTTATATTTCATGCACATTCAAGGCTCTGGTACCTTAAAATTTGAAAATGGAACAGAGCGAAGATTTGTATTTAATAGCAAGAATAATTATGAATACACATCAATAGGGAGGTACTTAACAGATAATAACTATATAAAAAAAACCCAAATATCAATGGGTTCGATAAAAAAATGGATGAGTTCAAGCCAAGAAAATTTAGCCAAAAAGTACATAAATAAATCATTTATTTTCTTTAAAGAAGACTTGAAGGATGAGGTAAATGTTCATCCATTGGGCCAACTTGGTATAAGGTTAACACCTTTCAGATCACTTGCTATTGATACGTCAATATACAACGCTAACACCCCTATCTGGCTTGATACAAAAATTCCAATCAAGGGCTCAAAAAAGTTTAAGCGATTCCAGAGACTAATGTTTGCGCAAGACAAAGGATCGGCAATAAAGGGTCTACATAGAGGGGATATTTTTTTTGGCAACGATGAAAATGCTGGAAATATGAAATCCCAGGGTGATATAATTATATTTGATAGACTATGAAAAAAAATAATAAGAAAATATCAAGTAGTGATTTGAAATTATGGAACCAGATATTAGATAAGGTTGAGCCGATAAAAAAATCTGGTAGATCTAAAGTTACACATCAAAAAGAAAGTATTATTGAAGATAACATAATAATATCAAGAGATATCAGTGAGCAAAGTACTGTCAAAAAAAGGGTCAAACGAAAAAAAATCATAAATGAAGACTTACCTAATATAATCTTAAACAATAACTCTGATGAAAAAGCTGAGTTCACAGGGATCCACCGAAGATTAGAACAAAAAATGTCAAGGGGTCAAATCAAAATCGACTCAACTTTGGATTTGCATGGTATGAACCAGGAAGAAGCAAAAGATGCTACTATTAATTTTGTGAGGATGGCAAAAAAGAATAACTTGAGTATTATTTTAATCATTACCGGTAAGGGTATATCAAAAGATAATACAAATGATGGGTATCAAACTAGATTTGCACGCGGTGTTTTAAATCAGAATCTTCCAAATTGGTTAAAGCTACCACAAATTCGAAATGACATAAACGGTTTTAGGTATGCTAATTTAAAGCATGGCGGGGAAGGCGCCTATTACATACTTTTGAAGACTTAATTATAAAATAAATTTTGAAAGATCTGCATTATTTGCGAGATCTTCTATATGATTTGAGACATAATCTTGATCAATTTTTATATTTTTTTCATCAAGATCAGGTGCTGTGAAGCTAATATCATCGAGTACCCTCTCCAGAACCGTATGAAGTCTCCTGGCACCAATATTCTCAACATTTGAATTTACACTTACTGCAATGTCTGCAATTTTTTCTATTGCGTCTTTTGAAAATTCTAATTTAAGACCTTCTGTATCCATAAGCGCTATATATTGTTTAATCAGGCTTGCTTCTGTATCTGATAATATACTTACAAAATCTTCTTTTGATAAAGCCCCGAGCTCAACCCGTATAGGCAGTCTACCTTGTAGTTCAGGAAGAAGATCGGACGGTTTTGCAAGGTGAAATGCACCTGAAGTAATAAACAATATATGGTCTGTTTTTACAATGCCATGTTTTGTTGATACCGACGTACCTTCAATTAGGGGAAGCAAATCTCTTTGAACTCCTTCACGGCTTACATCTGCTCCTTGTCGATTTTCACGAGCGCAGATTTTATCTATCTCATCAATGAAAACAATACCATGATTCTGAACACTTTTTAGTGCCTCTTGGATAATTGTGTCGTGGTCCAGTAAATTATCAGACTCTTCTTGTAGCAGAATTTCATAGCTATCTTTTACAAGCATCTTTTTTGATTTATACTTATCACCCATTGCTTTTCCGAGCATGTCACCAATATTTAACATACCCATTTGAGCACCTGGCATCCCCGGTACTTCAAACGATGTCATGTTTGACGCTGAGTCTTTTATTTTTAGATCTATTTCTTTATCATCTAATTCGCCATCTCTTAATTTTTTTCTAAATGATTCTTTTGTTGACTCTGATGCATTCTCCCCAACAAGGGCGTTGATAACTCTTTCCTCTGATAATAGGTGAGCTTTGGCTTCAACTTCTTTTCGTTTTTTCTCTTTTATCATTGCTATGGCCGTTTCAACTAAATCACGTATGATTTGTTCAACGTCACGCCCAACATATCCAACTTCAGTAAATTTTGTGGCTTCAACCTTTATAAATGGCGCATCAGCTAATTTTGCAAGCCTACGTGAAATTTCTGTCTTACCAACGCCTGTTGGCCCTATCATGAGTATATTTTTAGGTAATATCTCATCCTTTAATGGACCGGTTAATTGCTGGCGACGCCATTGGTTTCGCAGTGCTATTGCACACGCTCTCTTTGCCTTATTTTGACCAATAATAAATCTATCTAGTTCGGATACAATTTCTCGTGGCGAAAAGTCTGACATATCACTCCTTTATCTTGATGCTTTCAATAATCAAATTATCGTTTGTATAGACACAAATTTCTGACGCTATTTTCATAGATTTTTCTGCAATTTCTTGCGCACTTATATCAGTATTAAATAATGCTTTTGCTGCCGCCAAAGCGTAATTCCCGCCTGATCCGATCGCAACTACGCCGTCTTCAGGCTCAAGTACATCTCCATTACCTGTCAGTACGAAGCTACAATCATTGTCAGCAACTAGCATCATTGCCTCCAGCCTACGTAGATATCTATCAAGTCTCCAATCTTTAGCTAATTCAACAGCAGCTCTTGTTAGCTGGGTTGGGTATTGCTCAAGTTTTGCTTCTAATCTATCAAATAAAGTGAGGGCGTCCGCTGTTGAGCCAGCGAAACCAGCAATAACTTCTTGCCCAGGGCCAAGCCTTCTTACCTTCCTTGCATTATTTTTGATAATTGTTTGCCCCAAGCTAACTTGGCCATCACCTGCAATCACCACACTATCACCCTTTCGCACCATGATGATAGTTGTACCAACCATATTTTTTTCGTTATGCTCGATCATTTAATCCCTATAATTCTAGTCAGATGACTTCTTTTGTCATATTTAACATATATTAATAATATGTTTATTATAATATATATGTCGATTGTGATATATATATTCAAGATTTTAACCAATGGAAATTGATAATGGGTGATAACAAGAAAAGGGAAGCTCTTGTAGAGAGAAAAACAAAAGAAACAAGTATTTCCTGTAAATTGCTATTAGATGGCACCGGCAAATCGAAGATTAATACAGGAATTGGATTCCTTGATCACATGTTAGAGCAGGTGGCAAGACACGGCTTACTTGATATTGAACTGAATGCTGAAGGAGACTTGCATATTGATATGCATCACACCACAGAAGATATTGGCATCGTAATGGGAACGGCAGTAAAGCAGGCACTGGGAGACAAAGCGGGAATAAGAAGATTTTCGCATATAATCATACCAATGGATGAGGCCTTAACTCAAATTTCATTAGATATTTCAGGTAGACCTTATCTGAGGTGGGCAGTGAATCTAAAATCACCAAAGATTGGGGAGATGGACTCAGAGCTTTTTAAAGAGTGGTTCTACGCATTTGCACACAATGGCGACATGACATTACACATAGAGAACTTACATGGGAGTAACGCACATCACATCATAGAGTCTTGTTATAAGGGTCTTGCTAGATGCATTAGAGAAGCAATTGCAATTGATCCACTTACATCAGGGTCAATTCCAACTACAAAAGGGATTCTATAATTTATTTTTCATTATGGCCTTATTTGAAATATATACAAAAAAAAGAGGTTTTGACGACAACAACGAGCATATCTTGATTTATCGGGATAGAATCTCCTACACAGCGTTAATTTGTCCACCATTGTGGTTTTTATTAAATAAAAATTTCTTTTTAGTTCCTTATTATATTGCAATAATATTCCTATTATATGCTATCTCTATTTATTTTGGATCTACAATAATGATATTTGGTATTATATTCATTCATCTTTTTTTCGGATTTCAATCTAATCTTATAAGAGAATGGTTGTTGAATTTAAGAGATTATAAGTTAGAGATGATTGTTGCTTCAGAGAGTCAAATTAGTGCTTACAATACATACAGAAATAACAAAGAAAATGAAGTTATACTAAACGATAATTCCACTCAAAATAAATCCGGAACAGGTAGCGGTGATGAAGAGGCAATTCTTAATATATTTTAATAGCTTTGTGTGAAAGGTATGGAAATAATTGGCATTATTGATTATGGATCAGGAAATATCCATTCTGCAACAAAAGCCTTTGAAAACGTCGCAAAAGATCTCAAAAAGGAGATAAAAATTCTGCGCATACAGAATGCAGCCGATATAAAGCTCTGTGATCGTATTGTGCTTCCCGGGGTTGGAGCATTTAAAGATTGTAAAGCTGGACTCGTTAACATAGACGGTCTGGTTCCTACCCTAGAAAAAAAAATTTTAGATGCAGGAGCTCCTTTTCTAGGGATTTGCGTCGGGATGCAATTACTTGCTGATATTGGGTTTGAGGGTGAAACGACACCAGGTTTTGGATGGATTCCAGGGGTAGTTGACAAAATACCAACAACAGCAGGTCTTAAAATTCCTCACATGGGTTGGAATACTATTAGATTTAATAGAGCTCACAGTATTTTTAGTGGATTAGAGGATAAAGAAAAAACAATAGTATATTTTGTTCATTCTTATTATTTTCAAGTAAAAAAAATGGAAGATTTATTAGGAGTCTGCGACTATGGCAGTGAAATTACCGCTGTAATCGGCAAAGATAATATTATTGGATGTCAATTCCATCCTGAGAAAAGTCAGAAAATAGGTCTGAAATTTATTAAAAATTTTATAAATTGGAGTCCCTAATGATTTTATTTCCAGCTATTGATATTAAAAATGGTGAATGTGTCCGGCTTCGACTTGGAGAAATGAGCGACTCAAAGATTTATAATAGCAATCCACTTTCACAAGCAATAAAATTCCAAGAAATGGGCTTTGATTGGGTCCATATTGTCGATCTTGATGCCGCCGTAAATGGTAAAAGTAAAAACAAACCTATAATTGAGGAAATAATAAAAAAAACAAAATTAAAGGTCCAGCTTGGCGGAGGGATGAGAACATCGGAGGTGATTGACTATTGGTTATCACTTGGGGCCGAAAAATTAGTTCTAGGCACAATGAGCATTACTAATATTAGTTTGGTGAAGGAAGTCGCAAATAAATACCCCCAAAAAATTGTTTTAGCGCTTGATAGCAGAGATGAATTTATATGTATAGAGGGGTGGAAGAAACAAACAGAGGTTAATATATTTGATTTAATTAAGGAGTATGAGAACACTGAAATTGACTCGATCCTACATACAGATATAAATAGGGATGGGATGCTGGAGGGATTGAATTTTAGGGGTTCCAAAAAGTTAGCCATGGCAACTAATATATCGGTGATATTAAGTGGGGGCTTAAACTCTATCGAAGATATTAAAAAATTAAAGACAAATGAGAATTCGATCTTTAAAGGTGCAATAATCGGTAAAGCGCTATACGAAAAGAAAATAGATCCGATAGAAGCTCTTAAAATTATCAACAGTGAGGGTTTATAATTGTTAAAGTCAAGAATAATACCATGCTTGGATGTCAATAATGGGCGTGTAGTAAAAGGCACAAATTTTGTAAATCTAAGAGATGCTGGAGACCCTGTTGAAGTTGCTAAAATCTATGACGAGCAAGGTGCTGATGAAGTGTGTTTTTTAGATATTACTGCAAGCCATGAGAATAGAGACACGATCTATGACATTGTAAGAAAGACCGCTGAGGTATGTTTTATGCCATTAACTGTTGGTGGTGGAGTAAGTAAAATAGAACATATACGAACATTATTGCTATCTGGAGCTGATAAAGTGTCGGTTAATTCAGCAGCAGTCAAAGATAATAATTTTGTACGATACGCTGCAGACAAGTATGGCTCTCAATGTATTGTGGTTGCTGTAGACGCAAAAAAAAATGATGCACAGAATAAGTGGGAAGTTTATACTCATGGAGGTAGAATTAATACTGAGATTGATGTGTTGCATTATGTCGAAAGAATTGTATCATTGGGTGCGGGTGAGCTCTTAATCACATCAATGGATAAAGATGGAACAAGATCTGGATTTGACAATATACTGATTAAACAAATTACAGATATTGTGAATGTTCCAGTTATTGCAAGTGGTGGAGTTGGCAACCTTCAACACCTTGTTGATGGTATAAAGTTGGGACATGCCGACGCTGTTTTGGCGGCCTCCATTTTTCATTTTGGGGAATACACAATTAATGAAGCCAAGCAATATATGAAGGAACGAGGCATCAACGTCAGATAGGGGGATTTATGTCTGAAAACTCGATGAAAAATATAGATTATTTAGAAAATCTTACGGAAACAATAAAGAATAACGCTTTTAAGGATGCAGAATTTTCATATACTGCAAAATTAATCGGTGACATTGAGTATTTATCTAAAAAAATTGGTGAAGAAGCATCTGAAGTAATAATTGCAGCGCTCTCAAAGGACAAAGAAAACCTTAAAAAAGAGGCTGCAGATCTGATTTATCATTTAATGGTATTGCTCGAGCAAGGTAATTTAAGTATTGACGATGTTTGTGGCGAACTTATGCGAAGAAGGGGTGTATCAGGTCATGAAGAAAAAAAATCTAGAAAATAGTAACTTTATCACATGCATCAATCAAAAAATCAAAATTCACCTTACATAATTTTTTCAAAAGAAGAATGGGCTGATTTGGGTTTTGGCGCCACTTTAAATCTAACTGAAAATGAAATAGTAGAGCTAAGAGGCTTAAATGAACCTATGTCAATAGATGAGGTAAGAGATGTGTATTTACCAATTTCTCGTCTCTTAAATTTATATATATCTGGCACGGAAAAATTATTTGAAGCAACTAATTTATTTTTAGGAAAAAAAAATTTTAAAGTACCATTCATCATTGGTATTGGAGGTTCTGTTGCAGTTGGAAAAAGCACAACATCACGAATTCTTCAAGCTTTGTTATCTAAATGGTCAGATAATATAACAGTATCACTTGTCAATACAGATGGTTTTTTGATGAGTAATGACAATCTTGAAAAGAGATCTTTGATGGAGCGCAAGGGATTTCCTGAGAGCTACAACCTAACACTATTACTTGATTTTTTAAATTCCGTTAAATCCGGAAAATCAAATGTTAAAGCGCCTGTTTATTCGCATTTGCTCTATGATAATGTTCCCGGTGAATTTATTCACGTAAATAAACCCGATATACTAATTATCGAGGGCTTAAATGTGCTTCAACCAGCCCCACTCCCAAGAGATGGCAACGCAATTCCGTATGTATCCGATTTTTTTGATTTTTCAATATTCGTTGATGCAGATGAAAAGAATATAAAAAATTGGTACATTCAGAGATTTTTAAAACTGAAGGCGACTGCCTTTAAAGAGGAAAAATCGTATTTTAATAAATATTCATATTTATCAGACGAAGACGCAGTAAATGTTGCAACGTCGCTTTGGGAAAAAATAAATCATGTAAATTTGATAGAAAATATTTTGCCAACTAGGCAAAGAGCTAACTTAATACTTAGAAAGTCAGAAAATCATTCCGTAAATCAAATCTCATTGAGAAAGCTATAGGATGTATCTATGGATATTGTTTTTTATTTCTCTGTAATCAGAAAAATCTAATTTACCGCCATCTCTCTTTAAAATTTTTGAGGCAACAAAGTTACCAGCTTTCAAACAGTCAATCGGACTAGATTTATTTAGGTATGCTTTCAGGTACCCAGAGACAAATAAATCACCAGCCCCTGTTGTATCTATGCAATTTTCCACATCATTTGTTGAGGCATAAATAAGCACACCCTTTTCGATCGATAATGAGCCATTTTTACCCGATGTCATGATTAATCTTTCTACAAACCCTGAAAGCTCTTTCATACTTTTTATAAGATCCATTTCTGTCTTAACCTCCAAGAGACTCATCATTTCCATTTTATTACCAAAAATAAGATTGATTTCATTAGACTTAATTAGATTTAAAAAATGAACTCTATATCTATCAACACAATCCACATCTGATAGAGAAATTGCTGTAAAGCCCTTATTCGTTATGACATTACTGATTGACTTGGATATAAGTTCGAGTCCATGGGGCGAGTATAGAATGTACCCTTCTATAAAAATACCAGAAATCCCACCAAAAGTAGCTTTTGGTATGTCTGATGCATCAAGCTCTGCGGAGGCGCCGGGAAAAGTATTCATAGTTCTTTCCCCGCCTGGTGTTACATAAACAAGTGAAAGTCCTGTTGTAGATTTATTATCGACTACCATAAGGCCTGTTTCTACATTATGCTCTTTATTCTGATCAAGATAGACTTTCCCATAGTGATCGTTGCCGATTTTTCCAATGAAACATACTTCTTCCTCGAGCATTGCAAGGCCGCATGCACTATTATTTGCACTCCCACCAGGAATTATTTTTTTATTTGATAAAACCTTAATTTTATCATTGATCTCTTTTTGAGAAACAATTTGCATTTTACCAATAAAATTAGGGTCAACTTGATCTATCTCATCCAAATGAGAGATTACATCGATAATTGCATTACCAATAAAAAGTACATTCATAATATGATTTGGTTTCTAATATCTTTTTACAAATAACTCAGTTTTTTTGATTATTTTCTTATTTTCATATTCATAAACAATTGGTATCCCAGTCGCTATTTCAACACTCACAATTGCCTCCTCATTTAAATCCTCCACATGCATTATTATGGATCTAAGTGAATTACCATGAGCGGTAATAATGATATTTTCACCATCATGTAATTTGGGAAGTATATTTTTCTTGAAGTACGGGATAGTACGGTTGCATGTATCTTTCAGACTTTCCCCATTTTCTGGGGCAATATCATAGGAACGTCTCCATAGCTTAACTTGTTCATCACCCCATTTATTTCGAGCTTCATCTTTGTTCATGCCAGTTAAGCTGCCATAGTTTCTCTCATTTAATGCTGGGTCTGATATTATTGGGATATCTTTTTTTAATACATTAAGAACAATTTCTAGTGTTTTGCCGGCTCTCTTCAGTGCGCTCGTATAAGCGTGATTCACATCAACCTTTAAATTCTGGATCGCAAATGCAGCTAATTTCGCTTCTATTTTACCCTGATCTGTAAGATTTACATCTTCCCATCCAGTAAATAGATTTAGTTTGTTCCACTCGCTTTCACCGTGTCTTAATATAATTAATTTTGACATGTAATTTCCTATTTTTCTATATTTAGAACATCATCCATACTGTAATAACCAGGATCCTTGCCGAGCGACCATCTTGCAGCTAACATTGCCCCTTTTACAAATATTTTCCGACTTAACGCTGAATGAGATAAGGTTATCACCTCACTGTCACCGGCAAATATAACAGAGTGCTCACCAACAATACTTCCGCCCCTGATTGATGAGAAGCCGATGGTATTTTTGTCTCTGCGACCGGTATTCCCATGTCTTTCATAAACAGCATTATCGTTTAAATTTAATGATCTTCCTTTTGCCGCTGACTCTCCAAGTAATAATGCTGTTCCGGATGGTGCATCTAGTTTTTGATTATGATGTATTTCAGTAATTTCAATATCAAAATCTGATAATGCTCTAGCAATCTTTTCAGTCATTTGAGATAGTATATTTATGCCTAGGCTCATATTGCCCGATTGAACTAGAACAGCGTGATTTCCAGCTTTCTTTAAACTCTCAATTTCTTCTTTTTGAAAACCAGTCGTACCGATTATATGAGAGATTCTAGCTTGTGCAGCTAGTACAGCATTTGCAAGTGTAGTTTCAGGATTGGTAAAGTCAATGATAACATCAGCAGATTTAATAAGTTCTAAAATGTCAGAAGCAACTTTGATATTCATATTTGCTTCACCAATTACATCACCAATATCCTTTCCAATCCAATCTGAACCGGATGCTTCTGATGCTCCAATAATATCAATATCAGAATCTTGATGGGCATATTTTAATAATTCACGACCCATTCGTCCTGCTGCACCTGCAATAATCACTTTCATGATAGAACCATATTATTTTAATTATAATTATGTGATCATCTTACGATGAAATATCTTTTAATGCAAAAAATCTCTAAAAAAAATCTTTAAATTTTTTAAAAAAACTACTGCTGAGAGGGTTTGTTTTTTCATTCGATATTTTTTCGAATTCAGCAAGCAATTCTTTTTGTTTTTTTGTAAGATTAATTGGTGTTTCCACGGTAATTTGCAAGTGAAGGTCCCCAAAATTATTTCTTCTAATAACCGGCATCCCCTTACCCCTTAATCTTAAATGTTTATTATTCTGGGAGCCTTCGGGCAAACTAACACTAAGTTTTCCACCATCGATTGTAGGAATATCAATCTGACCACCTAGGGTAGCTTTTACCATTGATACAGGAATATTTAGGTATAGATCTGACCCATCCCTCTGGAAGAGCTTGTGGGGCTTGATTGAGACAAATATATATAAATCTCCAGTCCTGCCACCCCTAATTCCAGCCTCACCTTGACCACTTAGTCTGATCCTATTGCCATCTTCAACGCCAGCTGGAATATTGACGTTTAATTTCTTAGGTTTTTTTACTCTTCCTTCGCCACTACATGATTTACATGGATTAACGATAATCTGCCCCCTTCCTTGGCAAGACGTACAGGTTCTCTCTATTGTAAAAAAACCCTGGCTTGCCCTTGTTTTACCTGATCCCTGACAATTCGGACAAATAATCGGCGCTTCGCCTTTTTCACTGCCATTACCGTTACAGTTTGTACAAACGGAATTCATGGGGACATTGATCGTATCAGATTTTCCACGGTATGCATCTTCAAGAGTTATTTCCATGTTGTATCTTAAATCAGAACCTCGATTCGAGGTTTCTTGTGATCTGGATGTTGATGAAAAGTCACCAAAAAAGTCATTAAATATATCAGAAAATGCTGAGGAAAAATTACCATCAAACCCTCCCGAGGAAGGGCCTCTTCCACCCGAACCATCAAACGCTGCATGTCCGTATCTATCGTAGGCCGCTCGGCTTTCCGGGTTTTTTAGTCTTTCATATGCTTCTGATATTTCTTTGAATTTTGCTTCAGACTCAGGGTTACCGGCATTGTGGTCAGGGTGGTATTCTTTTGCAAGTTTTCTGAAAGCACTTTTTAGTGACTTATCATCACAATTTTTTTCGACTCCTAATACGTCATAGTAATCTTTTTTAGCCATATCAGTCTTCCTTTGATTAGGAGAGCTATTAATTATGTATTTTTATCTTCATCAACTTCTTCAAAATCAGCATCTACAATTGTATTATCTTCGGGTTCGGGGTTCTCATTTTCCTCATTTTGATTTTCCCCTTGCGCTTTGTAGATAGTCTCCCCTAGCTTCATAGCTTCTTGAGTTAGTACTTCGAGATCACCAGTTATTTTCGCAGCGTCATCACTTTCTAAGGATGTTTTTAATTGACTAATGGCATCTTCGATTGATTTTTTATCATCTTCATTAATTTTATCACTATTTTCGGTGAGACTTTTTTCCGTTCCATGTATTAATGACTCTGCCTGATTTTTTGTCTCTATTAGCTCTTTCTTAGCTTTATCCTCTTCCGCATGCTCTTCTGCATCTTTTACCATTTTTTCAATATCATCATCGGATAAACCACCTGATGCTTGGATCTTGATCGATTGTTCCTTATTTGTAGCTTTGTCAACTGCTTTCACATTTACTATTCCATTTGCATCAATATCGAATGTTACTTCGATTTGTGGAATACCACGTGGTGCTGGCGATATACCAACAAGATCAAAATTCCCCAGTAATTTATTATCCGCTGCCATTTCTCTCTCACCTTGGAAAACTCTTATTGTAACAGCTGACTGGTTATCTTCAGCGGTTGAAAAAGTCTGGCTTTTTTTAGTGGGAATCGTTGTATTTCTGTCAATTAGTCTGGTAAATACACCACCCAATGTCTCAATGCCAAGTGATAGTGGTGTTACGTCTAGGAGAAGAACATCCTTCACATCACCTTGCAAAACACCCGCTTGTATGGCAGCACCAATTGCAACGACTTCATCAGGGTTAACTCCTCTGTGAGGTTCTTTTCCAAAGAAATTTTGCACTTTTTCGAGGACTTTTGGCATTCTTGACATTCCTCCCACCATTACAACCTCGTCAATTTCGCCAGCTTTCAGTCCAGCATCTTTGAGTGCTTTTTGACATGGCGTGATTGTATTTTCAATCAGATCTGCAACAAGTGTTTCAAATTTAGCCCTTGTTAATTTTATATTTAGATGCTTGGGTCCCGATTGGTCAGCGGTAATAAACGGCAAATTTATCTCTGTTTGAGTAGTAGAAGATAGCTCTATTTTCGCTTTTTCTGCAGCTTCTTTTAACCTTTGAAGAGCGAGCTTATCTTTCAGTAAATCTACAGCTTGATCTTTTTTAAATTCCTCAGCAAGGTAATTTACAAGCCTCGTATCAAAATCCTCACCACCGAGGAATGTATCTCCATTAGTTGACTTAACTTCAAATACTCCATCTCCAATCTCAAGAATTGATATATCAAATGTGCCCCCACCAAGATCGTATACAGCTATTGTCTGTCCATCTTTACGGTCAAGACCATAAGCTAGCGCCGCCGCTGTG
Source organism: uncultured OCS116 cluster bacterium (assembly GCA_902613795.1). Lineage (GTDB taxonomy): Bacteria > Pseudomonadota > Alphaproteobacteria > Rhizobiales > TMED25 > TMED25. The sequence continues at coordinate 20,502 of CACMIP010000003.1, read as the reverse complement.
GGTTCATTGATAATCCGTAAGACTTCAAGACCTGCGATTTTTCCTGCATCTTTTGTGGCTTGTCTTTGTGCATCGTTGAAATATGCAGGTACTGTAATCACTGCTTGTGTAACATTCTCGGATAGATAGCTTTCCGCTGTTTCTTTCATTTTTTGGAGTATAAATGCCGATATTTGTGAGGGTGAATATTTCTCAGAGCGAGCTTCAACCCATGCATCACCGTTATCAGCTTTGGATATTTTGAATGGGACAATGTCTTTATCTTTTTTGACAAGAGGATCGTCAAATCTTCTACCCATAAGTCTTTTTACAGCAAAAAGTGTGTTTTCGGGGTTTGTGACGGCTTGACGTTTTGCGGGGAGTCCAGTTATGCGTTCCGAATCTTCACCAAATGCAACCATTGATGGCGTAGTTCTGGCGCCTTCAGAATTTTCAATAACTTTGGGATCCTTACCGTCCATTACTGCGACGCAAGAGTTCGTTGTTCCCAAATCAATGCCTATAATTTTAGCCATTTTTTATACTCCTCAATTATTAAAAAAGTAATGAATATAATAAAATATAATCCCTATAAATGTTATATAAGGCTAAAAATTATTCCTACAAGATATTTACTAATTTTTTTTATTAAATAACTATACACGCATTGGCATTAAGACGTAGAGGGTCGCCTCATCACTTGGGTCCAGAACTAAACAAGGTGAATTTGGTTCAGAAAATAAAAGCTTTACGGAGTCACCGCTTAATTGCGATAAAATATCTAACAAATATTTTGAATTAAAACCAATCTCAAAGTCATCCCCCTTAAAATCTACCGATATTTCTTCAATTGCAGTTCCAGCTTCAGGGCTAGTTACTGAAAGGGTAAGACTGTTATCTTTCAAAGATAGTTTGATTGCTCTCCCTCGTTCGCTTGATAAAGTTGCCACTCGATCTACGGCATTGGTAAGTATACTTGTTTTCACTGACATTATTTTATCATTTTGGAATGGTATTACCCTCTGATAATCTGGAAATGTTCCATCAATTACTTTTGATGTGACTTCAATACTATTAAAAACAAACTTTAATTTATTTTCGGAAATCTTAACCTCGACATCCCCATCATTTTCAAGTGTCAACTTCTGTAATTCAGCGATTGTTTTTCTTGGGATAATGATCCCTGGCATACCCAATGCTCCCTCGGGCAAAGTTAATTCTGCCTGTGCTAGGCGATGGCCGTCAGTTGATACAGTCCTAAGGGTTGAGTATTTATCTTCATCTGTTGGCTTTGACTCATGAAAGTAAATACCATTCAGATAGTACCGTGTTTCTTCATTTGAAATAGCAAATCTTGTTTTCTCAATCAATCTGTACAATTCTCCGCTCACAATTGTGAAACCATGTGAAAATTCAGTATCTGATATTTCTGGGAAGTCTGTTCGAGGAAGTGTTTGCAGCTTGAAGTTTGATTTACCTGATCTTATTGTTAAATGGTCTTGATTATCATCTTTTGACAGAGTTATTTCAGATGAGTCCGGTAATTTTCTGATTATATCATATACGAGGTGTGCTGGAGCTGTTAAGCTCCCACCTTTTTCAATTTTTGCATCAATTTCTTCAATTAGTTCAATGTCAAGATCTGTCGCGATTAATTTCAGACCAACACCTTCTGCAATAATTAGGATATTTGCAAGTATCGGTATTGTGTTCCTTCTTTCAACAACATTTTGTACATGAGTTAGTGCTTTCAGGAACTGATTTTTTTGAAGTATTGCTTCCATCAGAGTTTTCGATTAATTACTAATATTATGATAAGAATATAAAAATATCAGACTACATACCAATATTTATTGCAATAATTGACAGAAAATATTAATTAGTCACTCTTTGAGGGAGTTTTCAAGTGTTGTAATAGATTCTTTAATATTCGGATCACTTTTTATAAGTTTTTCAATTTTTCTTACCGCGTGAAGCACTGTTGTGTGATCTCTACCTCCAAATTTTCTTCCAATTTCAGGAAGAGAGCGAGTAGTAAGGACTTTTGCTAAATACATCCCAATTTGTCTTGGGTAAACTATTGTTTTATGTCGTCGGGATGATAGTATATCCTGTTTTGTGACGTTAAAATGTCCACTAATTGTTCTAAGCACATCTTCGATCATAATTTGTCTATTTTGTTCTTCGCTGATAAGGTCTTGGATTGATAGGGCGGCCTCTTCAACTGTAATGGGTCTCTTATTAAGACTGTGAGCGGCAATAATTCTATTCATCGCACCCTCAAGCTCCCGACCGGAGCTTTGAATCCTACGCGCAAGAAAATCCAGTACAGATGATGATATTTCGAAGCGTGTGTTGCCGCGTAATGTTTGAGCGAGTTTTTTTTCAAGAATACCCCGTCTTATATCGAAATCAGTTGGGCCTATTTGTGCAACCAATCCACCTGACAATCTTGATCTCATTCTATCGTCTAACATTTCAAGTTTTGAAGGAGCTGAGTCACCAGCAATTACAATCTGATTTTTAGAGGTATCAAGTGCATTGAATATATGGCAAAACTCTTGTTGTACTGATTTACCTTGAAGAAACTGCATATCATCAATTAAAAGCAAATCAACATCTGCAAATAGTTTCTTAAAACTGATAGTATCTTTTGATTTTACTGCTTCCACAAATGAGCTCATGAACCTGACAGCTGATAAGAATAAGACTTTTCTCTCAGGATGTCTTGCTTTAGACTCCCATGCTATTGAATTCAGTAAGTGGGTTTTTCCTGTCCCAACAGGTCCATGTATATATAATGGGTTAAATTCCACAGGTATATTTTTTTGCGGCTGAGAAACCCGCATTGACGCTGCATGGGCGAGTGCATTCGATCTACCGACTACATAATTACTAAAAGTATATCTTCTATCGAGAGGCGAACTTGTGTTTATCAAGGAGTTTTCATCTGTATTATCAAGTATTATCGCATTCTGCAAACCAGGTAGCGAGCTCTCATTATCATTTGCAGAACTTATTATTTTTTCACCATGAGTTCGGACTCTTAATTCAATGTGATTAATTTCTGAAATTTCTTGTTTCCAAATTTCGGTTAGTTTTTCAGAGTATCTTGACTTGATCCAGCTTTTCAAAAATAGTGTTGGTAGTGACAATGTTAGGGTTCCATTTTCAATACCATGAACTTCCATTCTAGCGAACCAACTATTATATAGATCATCTCCTATTTGGACACGCAATTTATTGCTCACCTTATTCCAGCTCTCCTCAACGTTGGTTTTTTTATTCTGGTTATTCACTGTTGTATCCATGGTAACCCCTCGAATTTCCATCCATTTACATTGGCCCGATGATGAGACTCGTCGGGGTCACCTTCAAACCCTGAAGCTATATTATAACAATTGATCCATCCATGTTGTGCCATCAACGTTGCAGCCATTGCGCTTCTAACGCCAGAACGACACAAAAACACTATATGACATGCTTTATCGGGTGAGTCTTCAAATATGACATCTTCAAGTTCAGCGACGAAGTTCTCATTTAAATTGCCGCTGGGAAAAAACTGCTGTTCAATGTTGACAAACGTTTTTTTAAGGGATGATAGGTCTGGGTACCCTACATAATTTAATTCAGCTTTGGTTCGAACATCAACAAGGAGACTCTCATCATATTTTTCAAGTATAGACCAAGCAGTCTTTGGATCTATATCACCTGCATAATCTGTTTTTGTATTATATGTATCGATTTGCATTTGAGTCTTGATCCCTATTTTGAACGGAGTTTTTACTTATCCCACTCGGATATTTTATCAAAAATATCAAGAATACTATAGGTAAATATAAATTTATTGGAAAGCCTATTTTTCTATATTCAGTATACTGAATATATAAATTTTATAAAATAGAGTTACCAAACAATATTTATAAATACTGACAACTGACTGTAGAATAATAATAAATTTTAATTACAATTTGTGTGGTTTTAATTAGATATTTTTTCTTAAATTACGCGATTTTTTTTTAAAAAAATTGAATGGATTCCATTCGTTTTTTTATCACTTTGACACTTTAACTATAAGTTATTGAAATAGAATAATAATTTAAAAGCATAAAAAAAGTTGAAATATTTAATGGATGTTTCAAAAAAGCAATCTGCAGCTTTACTTGATAGGTATTTGGAAATTAGATATTTATTATGAGTTTACTAGTCTTTTTGTAAGCCGAGATATCTTTCTTGAAGCCATTTTTTTATTAAAGGCACCTTTTTGTGCACCTCTCATGAGTTGCTTTTCAGCATTCAGGAGTGCTTCCTTAGCATTTTTCTTATCTCCAGCTTCAATACTTGCTTCTGCTTTTTTGACAAAGGTGCGTACCATACTTCTTCTCATCTTATTAATGAGAGTGCGTCTTTCGATCTTGCGCACCATTTTTTTTGCTGATTTTGTATTTGCCAACTTTACATTCCTTTTGATTATTATGTGAATATATAGAGATTGAATGATATTCAGTCAACTCAATAATGCATTAATTTTTGAATTGAGGTTTCCTTCTCTCCAGAAAGGCATTCATCCCTTCAATACCGTTGGCACCTTTTAATAATCTCATGAATTCATTTTTTTCAGCAATTAGTCCGTCTGCCTGATTACCATAACTATCCTTAATTAATTTTTTTGTTGAGATTATTGCCTCCATTGGGTTTAAGGATATGCTATCAGCGAGTTGGAGTGCATTTTTTACCAACTCACCATTGTCGTATGTATGATTAATGAGGCCAATATCTTTAGCCTCCTCTGCTGTAATAGACCTACCTGTCAGACACATCTCCATCGCCATGCTTTTTCCAATCTTCTTTGGCAACCGCTGTGTGCCTCCACCTCCACAAATAAGTCCCAAGCAAATTTCAGGTTGTGCAAATTCTGCCTCTTTTGATGCTAGAATTATATCACACATCAATAGTAATTCATTGCCACCACCAAAAGCTATTCCACCTACTGCAGCAATTATAGGTTTTTTGACAGTATCAATGAATTCCCAAGACCTTATGAAGTCTGGATTAGATGCAAGTTCAGTTATGTCAGCGCCTGCGCAAAAGTTTTCGGATCCAGAAATCACGATACACTTAATTAATTCTGATTGGTCACATTGTTTTAGCACATGTATAAGCTCATCAGTTAGTTCAGAGTTTAGTGCGTTATATTTATTTTTCCGGTTAAGGATTATGTGCATCACATAATCATTATATTTCTCAATTAAAATATTTTTATATTTCATCTATTTCTCATTTTTTGGCATTTCTCGCAGTAAAAAGTTGATCTGCCGGTCTGAACTATTTTTTTTATTTTTGCGTTACAATTTTGGCTATTGCATATCATATTTTCTCTATTATATACATTAAACTTATATTGGAAATAGCCACTCTCACCTTTCAAGTTTTTATGGTCCCTTATCGTTGATCCACCAACTTTAATTGCGTCATGCAATATAAATTTAATGGAAGAAATTAGATCACCTGTCTTTGTTTTGTTTTTTACTACTTTTCTTGATTCCATCATTGGTGGTATTTTTGCTCTAAATAATGCTTCCGATGCATAGATATTTCCTATACCACCCACGATCTTTTGATTCAATAATGCGCTTTTAATGTTGGTGACCCTATTTTTGAGGGATTCTTGCAAATATTTTGTATCAAATTCATCACTTAAGGCGTCAGGACCTAATTTTTCTTTAAGTTTTTTAATTTCAGCTTTCTGCGGGTTTATTAGTTTAAAAAATCCAAACTTCCTTATATCAACGTAGTCAATTTCTGATTGATCAGACATTTTAAACCTCAATCGCACATGCTTATTATCGTTATGACCCATTTTTTGAGCGTTTATTAAAAAATTGCCGGTCATACCTAAGTGAATTAGTAGAGAATAATCATTCTCAAGGCCAACAATAATATACTTTGCAATTCTGCTTATATTAGTGACTCGTTGATTTTTTATACTATCTGCAAAATTATGTGGTATTTTATATCTGAGTTTGTTGGTAAAGACTTCTATTGAATGGAAAGTTTTATCTGCTAAGTAATCTGATAGATTATTTTTAATTATTTCCACTTCAGGTAATTCCGGCATTTTATTAAATAATCAAATATTTTTAGTATTTCACATTTATAAAGAAAGCACTAAATAATAGATATGGCAAATAATAATAAATACTTTTTTGGGGATACTGAGGTATCAAAGAAAGATAAAGTAAAAAAGGTCAATGAAGTCTTTGACTCTGTCGCAAAAAGATACGACATCATGAATGATATATTATCATTAGGTGCGCACCGTCTCTGGAAGGAAATTCTAGTTAATTCAATCTCAAACATAATATCTTCAAGAAGGGAATTTCGTTACCTAGACTTGGCTTGTGGGACAGGAGATATAGGTTACAAGTTATTAGATAAAAAATTAAAAAATATTAATGTATTAATGATGGATATTAATGAAAAGATGCTTGAGCAGGCAACAAAAAGAAAGGAATACTTTGAACACAAGAAAAGCATAGATTTTATAGTTTCAGACGCAGAAAATATACCACTTGCAAGCAACTCAATAGATTGCATAACAATTGCTTTTGGTATAAGGAACGTTGCATCGCCAGAAAATGCTCTATTTGAAATAAATAGGGTTCTAAAATGTGGGGGAAAATTCCTGTGTTTAGAATTTTCCAATGTAGAAGTTCCATTATTAAAAAAATTTTATGACTTCTACTCAAAAAATATAATTCCGGAGATTGGTAGCTATATAGTAAAAGATCGAAGATCATATCAATACCTCGTTGAGAGTATCGAACGATTTCCTAAGCAAGATGAGTTAGCTGACTTATTTGCAAAGTCAGGATTTATTAATTCTAAATATATTAATCTATCTGGAGGTATTGCATGCATCCACTCAGGATGGAAAATGTAAGAAAAGAACTATGCGTTATTTCACTCACCTATTTCAGATTATAAAAGTTGGTTATTTGTTTTCGAGATGTGAGATTCCAGATAATTTCCTTCCCAAGGATAACAAGCGTTTACTTAATAAATTACTGAATTATAACAAAAAAAAGAAAAAAACATTCAGTAGTACACTTGAAAGCTTGGGGCCAGCCTATATTAAACTTGGACAATTTCTTGCTACAAGACCAGATATAATTGGTTCAAAATTTGCGAAGGAATTAGCAAATCTTCAGGACGATCTTCCAAAGTTTGATAAAAAAATTTCAGAAGAGATCATTGAGTCGGAGTTTAATACAAATATCCAAAATGTCTTTGCTGAATTTGATGCACCAATAGCGGCGGCATCAATAGCTCAAGTCCACACAGGAAAATTATCAGATAACCAAAAGGTTGCTGTGAAAATCGTGAGACCGAATATTGAGGAAAATTTCAATAAGGATTTCGACTTCTTTTATTTTCTAGCTGACTTTATGGAAAGTTTTAATTCGGATCTTAAAAGACTGAGATTTAGAGAGTCAATACAAACAATGCAGAGATCGGTTCAAATGGAGATGGATCTGAGGTATGAAGCCGCCGCAATCTCTGAGATAAATACAAACATGAATGAAAGTGATGAGTATATTGTTCCTAGAATATTTTGGGAGAAAACTACAAAAAAAATACTTACTATTGAATGGGTAGATGGAATATCAGTCAGAGATAGGGAAAAATTAATTGAAAAAAAATATGATCTAAAAGATTTGGCAAGAATTATAATTCAGTCATTTCTAACTCAAGCTTTAAGAAATGGATTTTTCCATGCAGATATGCATCAGGGGAATCTCTTGATTAATGAAGCGGGTAAGCTCGTCATATTAGATTTTGGTATAATGGGAAGATTAGGTGAAAAGGAACAAAATTTTTTAGCCGAGATTTTGTGGGGCCTTATCACAAAAAACTACAAAAGAGCAGCAGAGGTCCACTTCGAGGCTGGGTATGTTCCTGATGATCAAAAGCTTGACGAATTCAGCCAAGCACTGAGAGCGATTGGTGAGCCATTATCTGGGAAGAATGCAAATGATATTTCCATGGCAAATGTATTAACTCAATTATTTGAAGTTACCGAACAATTTAATATGGAAACAAGACCAGAGCTTTTACTGCTACAAAAAACAATGGTAGTTACAGAGGGCGTTGCCAGGGATTTGGATCCCGAGCTAAATATGTGGGATATTGCTGAGCCCATTGTGAAAAAATGGATGGAAGATAAAATATCACCCGATACGAAAATAAAGCAGGGGATTGAGGGTTTATCAAGGTTTGGTGTTGCTATAAGCGAGCTCCCCAGCTTTTTAAGTGATGCTAGGAAAACGAACGAGACTTTTAACAGGTTTCTTGAAGAAAGCCAATCTAGAAGCAGAAAGAGTCAAAATTACTTTAAGAGAAATAGTTTTTGGATTATAACAATTGTAGCTTTGATCTCACTGGTAATTTTGATCACTGGATGAAATAAATGAAAGAACTAAAAAACAAAAAAATACTTCTGATAATCGGTGGTGGCATCGCCGCTTATAAGAGTCTTGAATTGATAAGATCCCTAAAAAAGTATGGGTCAGAATTAGAAGTTATACTCACAAGTTCTGGTAGGAAGTTTGTAACTGAATTAAGTGTATCACAACTTGCAGAGCGGGAAGTTCATACAGATTTATTCGATCTCAAGAGTGAACTTAAAATGGGTCATATAAACCTGTCGAGAAATGCTGACATAATAGTTGTCGCGCCTGCAACTGCCAATTTGATATCACGTCTGGCACATGGGATGGCAGATGAACTGGCCACAGCTACACTGCTCGCATCAAACAAACCAATAATTATAGTTCCCGCTATGAATCCGCAAATGTGGAATAATCCAGCAACGCAAAAAAACCTAATGAGCATAAAAAAGTTTGGCTACCGCTTTTGTGGGCCTGAAATTGGTGAAACTGCTTGTGGGGAAAATGGAATGGGTAGAATGGAGGAGCCAGGGTCGATTGTTCACTATATTAATGAGTATTTTTCAAAAAAAGATAAACTCAAGAATAGAAAAGCTTTTGTAACAGCCGGTCCGACTATCGAGCCAATTGATCCTGTAAGATATATATCAAATAATTCTTCTGGAAAACAGGGATATGCAATAGCTTCTGCGCTTACGAAGTACGGAGCCAACACAACATTAATCAGCGGTCCCTCATTTGAGGATGCCCCAGAAGGTGTCGAGTTGATTAAAGTTAAAACTGCAATGGAGATGTTAGATGTCGTAAAAAGCTGCTCTCCTGCGGATATTGGTATTTTCGCGGCTGCTGTCGTTGACTGGAAGATCAAAGAATATAAAGAACACAAAATTAAAAAAAATGGATATGATAGGAGCCTAGAGCTTATTGAAAATGTTAGTGTTATTCAGAGTGTTGTGAAAAATAATAGCCTCAAACCAAAATTATCCATTGGATTTGCTGCCGAAACAGAGAATATCCACGAAAATGCAAAAGAAAAGCTCTCAAAAAATGATTTAGATTGGCTTCTAGCAAATGATGTCTCAGAAGATCAAGAAGTTTTCAATGGTGACTATAATAGCATAGTTTTTTTTGATAGATCAGGGTCAGAGACATGGCAGAGGATGCCAAAAGTTGACGTAGCAGAAAAGTTAGTGAACAAAATTAGTGAATATTTTCAATAATTATTATGGAAAAAAAGATTGAGATTAACTTTTTGGATGTTTCAAAGTCCGGCTGTGAAGAATTTCCCAAATATCAGACAATAGGTGCATCCGGTCTTGATCTAGCCGCGAGCCCAGACTTAGATAACAATGGAATTGAAATTAAGCCAGGTGAGTGGAATTTGATTCCAACGGGAATAGCAATCGAGCTTTCAGACGGTCTTGAGGCACAAATTAGGCCACGATCTAGCATCGCATTCAAAAATGGTGTAACAATATTAAATTCACCAGGCACTATTGACAGTGATTATCGAGGTGAGATTAAAATCCTGTTAATAAACCATGGTCAGGAAACATTCACAGTCAAACCAGGAGATAGAATTGCACAAATGGTAATTACAAGGGTTGAGCGTGTGAATTTAGAGAAAAGTGAATTCATAACCAAAACAATTCGTGGCAGTGGTGGTTTTGGCTCTACAGGGATTTGAAATGCTAGGCAATATTGATCATACGCAAATGAGTGGCCAAGAATTAGAGCGGTACTCAAAACAAATTCTCATAAAAAACATTGGTGGTGTTGGTCAAAAGAAGCTCAAATTATCAAAGGTTCTTGTGATTGGTTTAGGTGGTCTCGGGTCGCCTGTTGTTACCCATCTATCCAGTTCAGGTATTGGGAAGATAGGGCTTGTTGACAATGATAAAGTTGATTTATCGAATTTACAAAGGCAATTTATTCACAGTGTAAATACAATTGGTTTGAATAAAACTGAGAGTGCAAAAATTTTTATTGATAGACTAAATCCAAATTCAGTAATCTATGATTATTCAACTGACGCAGGAACACCGGAAATTATAGAGATTATTAGAAAGTACGATGTTGTCATCGATTGCACCGATAATTTTAAAACAAGATTCAAGGTTGCTGATGCTTGTCAGAAATACAACAAGCCATATATTTTGGGAACAGTGAGAGCTTATGAGGGCCAGGTAACAACTATTCTTCCTTCAACATCAAAAATAAAAAATCCTAAAATAAGAAACTTATTTGACGAGGAAAATATTTCGAATATCAGGGATGATTGCTCAGATATTGGAGTTTTATCGGTAACTACAACTTTAATTGGAACAATTATGGCATCGGAGTGCTTAAAACTAATACTAAATATTGATGAAGTCTTAGTTGGTAAACTACTTATGGTTGATTTGCTTAATTTGAAATTTGAAACTATAAAATACAAATAATATGATCGTAAAATTACTCTCAAGAAGGTTTCTTATTTTTATTTTAATCGCTATATTTCTAGCATTTGTATCGTACGAAGTTTTTAAGAGTGCCTTTCAAGAATTTGAGGAAACAGTTGTAGACAGTTCAGCTTACACGACCCATGATAGCAATTATAAATTTAAAAGCTTAAGATCTGGTAAGACTAATGTAAGAATTGGTCCGTCTTTAGAACATAATATTCTCTGGACGTATCACAAAAAAAGTCTTCCAATTGAAATACTGGAAGACACACAGGGGTGGAGCAAAATTAGAGATTATCAAGCTAAATCAGGATGGATAAAAAATACGTTAATTACGACAAATAGAACTGGTATTATCTCACCGTGGAAGATTAGAGAAAATAATCCAAATTTTGAGAATTTATATAAACATTCCGATAAAAAAGAAATAAATATAAAGCTCGAGTCCGGTGTTCTTGTGAGTATTCTTAGCTGTGACGGTAAACAATGCCTCATAAAAATACAAGATAAAGAGGGCTGGATAGATCAGGACCTCATTTTTGGTGTTTATATCGACGAGGTGCTAGTATTAACGGAGTAATCTTAATCTCATTCATCACATAGGTTGATAATTAAATCTATGGATTTTATCCTTTTCCCAGGGGGAATTTTCGAGGGTGATAGCGCTATCTTCACATCTTTCGCAGCTATATCCTCAATTTTATTTTGGGATTTGATATGATAATGATGAGCCGTGTTTCTATCAAAAAATGTTTTTTGGTTATCTACTTGAAGAGTTTTGATTAGTCCATTTTGCGAAAAGTGATTGAGTGTATTGTAAACAGTTGCAAGAGACACTTTAAGATCACCCTGTTTTGTCTCATCATGCAATTCTTCAGCAGTGAAATGTCCTTGTGGTAGATTAAATAATATTCCCGCTAGATACACGCGTTGTCTAGTTATTTTTATTTCGGCTTTTCGCAGCATGCCCATGATACAAACTTTATTCACGTGCATTTCTGTATCTTTTGTTAAGTTTTGCATAATAACTAATCTTGATATATATTAGGGTTACTTTTGTTATCCTAAATTTAATATAAATTTAAATAAATGTAAATTATTGAATAGAGTATATGTCAAACTTTGATAAAGATGCCTTTACATATGAAGACCTTATAGCATGTGCGGAAGGTAAGTTATTTGGTGCTGGTAATGCCCAACTGCCTATGCCCCCTATGCTAATGTTTAATAAGATATCAAAAATTGACACAGAGGGTGGCTTGCACTCTAAGGGCCAAGTAATTGCTGAAATGAGTATATCAAAGGATAACTGGTTTTTTGACTGTCATTTCAGAGGTGACCCAGTCATGCCTGGATGCTTGGGCCTTGATGCGCTATGGCAATTGCTTGGATTTTATCTGGGCTGGCTCGGTCAACCAGGAAAAGGAAGGGCGCTTGGCGTTGGGGAGGTAAAATTCTTTGGAATGATTACTCCAAAAATTGAAAGACTTGAATATATCGTAAATATTAAAAAACTAATTACAAGAAATCTCACGTTAGGTGTTGCTGATGGTGACCTTTATGCCGATGGAGAGAAAGTTTATTCTGCAGAAAATCTTAAAGTTGGTTTATTTGAATAGTTTTGAGGAGTCTATGCGTAGAGTTGTTATTACAGGAATTGGTATTGTATCAAGTATTGGGAGCAATACTGACGAAGTTAAAAAATCATTGTTTGATTGTACCCCTGGTATTTCAAAAGCTATTGGGTATGATAATCTGGGGTTTAAGTCACAAGTCTATGGAAGCCCAAACATTGATTTAGAGGAAAATATTGACAGAAAAAAATTGAGGTTTCTTGCAGACGGTTCCGCATGGGCATACATCGCCGCTGAGCAAGCAATTTCGGACGCAGAGCTGGACGAGAGCGATGTATCTAATGAAAGAACAGGTCTAATTGTTGGGACTGGTGGTCCATCCACACGTGCTATCGTCAAGGCCGCCGACCAAACAAGAGATAGAGGCGCAAAGCATGTTGGACCTTTTGTTGTCCCAAAGGCAATGTGCTCCATGGCTTCTGCAACATTATCAACATATCTTGGTATCAAGGGAGTTAATTATTCGATATCATCGGCATGCGCAACTTCAAATAACTGTATTGGTAGTTCCTACGAGCTAATTAAATGGGGCAGTCAAGATATAATGATAGCAGGCGGTGGAGAGGAATTGGATTGGTCTTTGTCTGTATTATTCGACGGCATGGGGGCTATGTCATCGAATTTTAATGATGATCCAACAAAAGCTAGTAGAGCATATGATTTGAATAGGGACGGCTTTGTGATTGCAGGCGGTGCAGGGATATTAATATTAGAAGAATATAATCACGCAATCTCAAGGGGAGCAAAAATATATGCTGAGATTATTGGTTATGGATCAACATCTGATGGTAATGATATGGTACTATTATCCGGTGAAGGAGCGGAGAGAGCTATGCGACTTGCGGCAGCAGGTTTAGAGTCAGAAATTGATTATATAAACCCTCATGCAACTTCAACACCACAAGGTGATATAATTGAAGCGAATGCGATTCGTAATGTTTTTGGTGATAAAGTTCCAACAATATCAGCAACAAAGTCACTTAGTGGGCACTCTCTGGGTGCTGCAGGTGCGCATGAGGCGATATTCTCATTGATTATGATGCAGAATAACTTCATTACAAAATCGTGTAATATAGATGAATTAGATCCAAATTTTAATGACTTGCCTATAGCGCTCGAACGCAAAGATGGTATTGAAGTTAATACAGCAATGTCTAATGCATTCGGTTTCGGTGGCACAAATGCTTGCCTTGTTTTTAGGAAGATATAATGATGTCAGATCCCAATAATATAGATTTATCCCTCATGAATGGCAAAAAAGGAGTGATTATGGGTGTTGCAAATGATCATTCAATAGCATGGGGTATTGCCCAGTCATTATCAGCAGCTGGAGCGGAGCTTGCGTTTTCTTATCAGTCTGAGACTTTAAAAAAAAGGGTTGAACCACTCGCAAAAATGTTAGGTTCTGATTTGATTTATCCTTGCGATGTCGAGTCAAGTGAGGACATTGAAATATTTTTCAATTCAATTCAAAATAAATGGGATAGTATTGACTTTCTTGTACATGCAATTGCATTCTCAGATAAAAATGAGCTAAAAGGGCCATACTACAACACAACAAAAGAAAATTTTATTCAAACAATGCTTATATCATGTTTTTCTTTTACAGAAGTTGTTAAAGAAGCCCAAAAAATTATGAATAATGCTGGCTCAATTATTACTCTTACATTTGATGGGGCAAATAGGGTAATGCCAAATTATAATGTTATGGGTATAGCAAAAGCAGGGCTTGAGTCCTCGGTTAGGTATTTAGCTGCGGATTTTGGAGCCAGAGGTATTAGAGTAAATGCAATATCAGCGGGACCAATGAGAACACTAGCGGGAGGTGGTATTGCTGATGCGCGAGCAATGTTTAACTTTCAGAAAACACATTCACCATTGCAAAAGACAGTTACATTGTCAGACATTGGAGGATCTGCGATTTATTTATTATCTGACTTATCCGCGGGAGTTACGGGTGAGGTGCATTATGTTGATTCAGGCTACAATATAATCTCAACACCAAGACCTGAAATGTTGCAAGATTAAACAATCTATAACAATCAAGACTGAGTCTAAAAGATAAAGATATTTTTAGTCTTTCTTTTTTCGTCTTTGTTTATTTTTTTCAGGCTTACCGTTTGACTCACTTGCCCCGCTCTCTTCAAGGCCACTTTCTTGATTTATACCTTTCATTGATAATTTTGATTTTCCTCTATCATCAAAACCGATCAATTTTACATACACGTCATCATTTTCATTTACCACATCTGTGACTTGCGAGGTCCGCTCATTGCTCAATTGGGATATATGGACTAAGCCATCTCTGGGACCAAAGAAGTTCACGAAAGCACCAAAATCTACAACTTTTACAATTTTACCTTTATATATCTCTCCAACCTCTGGTTCATCAACGATTTGATGTATTCTAACTTTTGCAGATTCGATTGCGTCCTTATCAGAAGATGCTATTGTTATGGTTCCTGAATCTTCAACACTTATTTTTGCACCGGTTTGCTCTACCATCTCTTTTATTACCTTCCCTCCTGAGCCAATCACATCTTTTATTTTATCAGTTGGGATATTCATAGTTACAATTCTTGGAGCAGTATCGGCAACATCGTCTCTTGATGCCTTTATTGCTTTTTCCATCTCTGATAGAATATGTTTTCTACCAGCTTTGGCCTGATCTAGGGCTTTTTTCATAATCTCTTTGGTTATTCCTGCAATTTTAATATCCATTTGAAGTGTTGTAATCCCTTTACTTGTACCTGCAACCTTAAAGTCCATATCACCAAGATGATCTTCATCCCCAATAATATCAGAAAGTACAGCATAGTCCTTTCCTTCAAGAATTAGACCCATTGCAATTCCTGCAATTGGCTCACGAATTGGGACACCCGCATCCATAAGAGCTAATGATGTTCCGCACACGGTCGCCATTGATGATGAACCATTTGACTCTGTTATTTCGGACACCACTCTAATTGTATATGGGAAATCTTCTTTACTTGGGAGTAATGGATTTACGGCACGCCACGCTAATTTTCCATGACCAATTTCCCTTCTACCGGTTGCTCCAATTCTACCAACCTCGCCAACTGAGAATGGAGGAAAGTTGTAGTGAAGCATGAAGTTTTGTTTTTTTGTTCCATCTAAGGAGTCAATATATTGTTCATCCTCGGCAGTTCCAAGTGTTGTCACAACTATCGCCTGAGTCTCACCTCTAGTGAATAGAGAAGAGCCGTGTGTTTGTGGAAGTAGACCTACTTCAACGGAAATTGGGCGAATATCAGATAATCCTCTTCCATCTATCCTTTTTGATTCTTTCAGAATTGAGCTTCTAACAATGTTACTCTCAATATCTTTGAATATTCCCGACGCTTCAATTTCGTCATAATTATCATCAAATTTCTCGTTGAGCTTTTCAATCATCGCATCTTTGATAATTCCAACTTGATTATAGCGTTCCTGCTTGTCTGTAATTTGAAAAGCTTTCTCAAGCTGTGATCTCACCTCACCATCTATAAAGCTTGTAATATCAGCATTATCCTTTTCTTCAATAATCATTGGGTCTTTAGCACATGTCCTTGCAAGATTTATTATCATTTCAATTACTTCTTGCATGGATTCATGAGCAAACATTACAGCCTCAAGCATCATTTTCTCAGTTAACTCGGATGCCTCTGACTCAATCATCAAGATTGCATTCTTTGTACCTGCTACAACAAGTTCAAGTTGAGAATTTTCAATATCTTCTACTTTCGGGTTTAAAATCATTTCATTCTCAATCAATCCAATTTTTGCTGCTCCAATAGGCCCTTTAAAGGGTATGCCTGAAATTGTCAAAGCGGCTGAGCAAGCAATCATGGCCACTATATCTGGGTCATTTTCATGATCATAAGTCAAGACAGTTGCTATGACTTGTGTTTCATTTTTAAACTCTTTGACGAAAAGTGGTCTTATGGGTCTGTCTATGAGCCTTGATATTAAAGTCTCTCTCTCCGTAGGCCTTCCTTCACGCTTAAAGTAGCCGCCTGGGATCTTACCAGATGCGTAGGATTTCTCTTGGTAATTTACCGTTAAAGGAAAAAAATCAATTCCGGCTTTGGGTTTTTTTTCCGCGCATACTGTTGCAATTACTGAGGTTCCGCCATATGTAACAATGACCGCGCCGTCTGCTTGCCTCGCAATTTTTCCTGTTTCAATTTTCAGGGTTCTGCCACCCCAACTTATTTCTTCACTGTGTATATTAAACATTACTATCCAATCTTAATTATCTTCTTATTCCTAGTTTCTTTATTACGTCCTTATATTTATCTTCATCTTTAAGTTTTAGATAATCCAACTGCTTTCGTCTTTGGCTTACAAGTTTGAGTAAACCTGTTCGTGAATGGTTATCTTTTTTGTGAGTCTTAAAGTGTTCTGTGAGGTTCACAATTCGTTCAGTTAGTATTGCTATTTGAACTTCAGGCGATCCTGTATCCGTTTTATTTCTTGAGTATTCTTTTATTATATTTGTTTTTACATCTTTAGTTATCGACATCATAATCTCCTTCGAATTTATATTTTAACATCTACAGGTTAAACACTCGAATTGGCTGTAATTGCTTATCTTTTAGGCTACAAATAGCAATTAATTTGTCTGCAGATTTTGCTACTACTCTACCAAGTTCTGGTTCATTGCCACTATCATCAAAGGCAATTGTTGAACCATTTCTTAACCTGTTAGCATCATGATTATCAATTTGAACTGCCAGGATGTCGTCCAGCACAGCTTCAATTGGGTTTACAATCATATTCAGATTATCTATATCATGGTTTAATTGCATAAGTCTATCAATAGATAAAATATTTTTTAAATTGAATGGTCCATATCTCGTTCTTTCAATCCTACTTACATGGCAGCATAAATTCAATTTAACTCCTATATGTTTGGAAATTGAGCGAACATATGTACCTGTTCCACAGGTTACTTCTATTGTACATTCTAAGTCATTGTTCATTTTAACCAATTTGATATTTTCTATAATAACGGTTTTCGCTTTAATAACCGTATCGGGAACTACCCCTTTCCGAGC
This sequence comes from uncultured OCS116 cluster bacterium, assembly GCA_902613795.1. Lineage (GTDB taxonomy): Bacteria > Pseudomonadota > Alphaproteobacteria > Rhizobiales > TMED25 > TMED25. The sequence continues at coordinate 2,935 of CACMIP010000003.1, read as the reverse complement.
GAGCTCATAGGATCTTATGCCATTAAATTTTTTCGCAGAATAAATTGGAGGTATCTGATTTATTGGCCCAACATAATCGTGCAATACAGATTTTATTTCATCAATATCAGGTTTTCTATCCGATTTACCAATTATTTTACCCGTTGCATCGTCAGTATCTGTCTGTTCTCCAAACTTAACTGTGAATAGGTAAGTTTTATTTTTTTCATGGATGTAAGGGACAGTTTTTGTTGCTTCACCTAGGGCTATTGGTAAAATCCCTTTGGCCATGGGATCCAGGGTTCCTGCGTGCCCAAGCTTACCACCCTTAAAAATAGATTTAACTAGACGTAATGCATCATTTGAAGTTAAACCACTATCTTTGTAGAGGTTTATCCACCCGTGGTATAAATTATTGTAAGATCTTACCATAAATAAAATTTAACTTATTATGAAAATTTAATTTTTTGATAAATTATTCAGTAAACTGTCTATCTTTGAGGCATACTCAAATGTTTGATCCTCTCTGTAGACAATTGAAGGAGTAAATTTTAAGGATAGTTTTGGAGCAATTCTACCTCTGATATATCTTGAATTTTTATTCAGAGCTGCAACAATATCAATAGTTCCCATTCCACCAAGTGGCATTACATAAGCAGTTGCTTGTTTCAAATCGGGACTCATTGTTACTTGAGTTATCGTAATAGATACATTCTGTAAATCCTCATCATGTATTGTATCTCTACATAGAAAATCAGATAGTGACTTCTTGATTATTTCTCCAACTTTTAGTTGCCTTTGACTGTAAGTGTCTCTTTGTATTTTTCCTTTGAGCATTCTCTAAAGCGATCTTTCTATTGTTTCAATTTCATAGCACTCTATTATATCTCCAGCTTTTATATCTTGATAATTCTGGAACGAAATACCACACTCCTGACTTACTTGCACTTCACGAACTTCTTCTTGAAACCTTTTGAGGGATGAGAGTTTGCCCTCATGGATAACAATACTATCCCTAATTAGTCTCAAGTTTTCTTTATTTCTAATAATTCCATCAGTAACCATGCAGCCGGCTACCTTCCCAACTTTCGAGATATAAAAAACTTCTTTAACTTCAGCATTACCAATTATTTTCTCATTAATTGTTGGATCCAATAGACCAGATAAAGCCAGTTTAATTTCATCAATTAGATTATAAATAATTGAATATTGTCTAATTTCGACACCATCGGTTTGGGCTTGAAGCTTTGCATTTGGGTTTGGACGTACATTAAATGCGAGTAATATAGCATTTGATGCAGAAGCAAGGGCTATATCAGTTTCGGATACCGCTCCAACAGCCGAATGAATTATTCTAACTACAACTTCATCAGAGCCAAGCTCATTCAAAGCGGTGCTGATCGCCTCTATTGATCCTTGCATATCTGCTTTTAATAGAACAGGCAGCTCCTTTAGGTTTTTCTCTTTTATTTGCCCCATCATATTCTCGAGAGTTAATTTATTGGTTAGCCCTGTAGCATAATTCTTTGACTTCCTTTGCCTATATTCGCTGATCTCTCTTGCTCTCGCTTCATTATTTACGACAGTGAATTTATCTCCAGCTTCAGGTACACCATTCAAACCAAGAATTTCAACTGGATCAGATGGTTGAGCTTTTTGAATTGATGTTCCCAAATCATTAGATAATGCACGAACTTTACCCCAAGCTGACCCCAAGACAACAATATCACCAATATTTAGTGTTCCTCTTTGAACAAGCACTGTAGCTACTGGCCCCTTACCTTTGTCAAGTGAGGACTCTATTACTGTCCCATCTGCGATGCGGTTTGGGTTAGCTTTGAGATCAAGTACTTCCGATTGTAAAATAATTGTGTCAATTAATTGATCAAGATTAGTTTTTTTTGTAGCTGATACCTCAACCTCTAATATATCACCACCAAGTGACTCCACTATAACTTCATGCGTTAGTAGTTCGTTTCTAACTCTATTTGGATCAGCTCCATCAAGGTCTATTTTGTTTATTGCTACTATTATTGGCACATTAGCCTCTTTGGAATGGCTAATAGCCTCAATCGTTTGTGGCATTACTCCATCATTTGCGGCAACAACGATAACTACTATATCAGTAACTTTAGCCCCCCTAGAACGCATTGATGTGAACGCAGCATGTCCTGGCGTGTCTATGAATGTTATTGTGTTTTTTTTCGTGGTTTTAAGCTGGTATGCTCCAATATGTTGGGTTATTCCTCCCGCTTCCCCCGAAACTATACTAGTTTCTCTTAGTGCGTCAAGCAAGCTTGTTTTGCCATGGTCAACATGTCCCATAATTGTAACAACAGGAGATCTTGGTTGTAATTCATCTTCCTTATCATCAATCCCCTCTAGGCCTTCTTCAACATCAGACTCAGAAACTCTTTTTACACTATGTCCTAATTCTTCTGCAATTAGCTGTGCTGTATCAGCGTCAATTACATCTGTAATTTTATTCATTTGGCCTTGCTTCATTAGCAGTTTGATTACGTCTACAGCTCTCTCAGCCATTCTATTTGCGAGTTCTTTTATTGATATTGCTTCAGGGATTATAATTTCTCTGTTTATTTTTTGTGTTGGCATCGGGGTTGTGTGTTGCCTTCTTTCACGTTCCCTCCTCCTCCTTATTGAAGCAAGAGATCTTTGTCTCGGGGAGTCATCCAATGCAGTCGTGACAGTAATTTTTGTTTGTCGACGCTCCTCTTGAGGTCGAAATCTTGTAAACTTATTTGGTGCTTTTGCTTCATCTACTTCTTCGTCAAGCACATCTTGTTTTTGTTCTTCAACTAAATCTACATTTCTTTTATTTTTTTTGCCACCATCCACTTCTTGTGGAAAGGGGACATTTGCACTGTTGAGAATATTTTCATTGATTGCAACATTTTTTTCTTTAATTTTACTACTTTCTGCTTTGGTAGTATCGGTA
>CACMIP010000002.1 GCA_902613795.1 uncultured OCS116 cluster bacterium | reverse complement strand
GATTCGAACTTCCACAGAGTTTCCTCTACAGCGACCTCAACGCTGCGCGTCTACCAATTCCGCCACGATCGCACGATATATTTTATTTTTTATACAACTTAATATATTTGAATGATATTATTTAGCAATCAGATTAATATGAAATTACGTTTAATGCATAAAGAAATAGAGTACATGATAAGTAAGTCACCGGTGGAATATGAAATTGCAGTTAATTTCATGGATAGAAGGGTTGATCTTATTAATAATGGTATCGCCTCCGAGCTAATTTGGTTTTTAGAACATCCTCACGTTTACACAGCAGGTACTAGTGCAAAGAATGATGAACTGCTTGATCCAGGACAAATTCCTGTATTCGAAACACCAAGAGGTGGACGATATACATACCACGGCCCAGGGCAAAGAATTATATATCTAATGCTGGACCTTGAGAGATTTGATAGGGATATTAGATCATTTATAAAAAATCTCGAGGAAGTATTGATCAAAACTTTTACTAACTTCAATATAGATGTATATCCTCATAGAGATCGTATCGGATTGTGGGTCAAAAATAGAGGTCAAGAAGAGAAGATTGGTGCAATTGGTTTAAAAATAAAGAAGTGGATATCATTACATGGTGTGGCAATTAATATTGATCCTGATCTCAATTATTTTGATGGAATAATTCCATGTGGACTTCCTGATTATAATGTTACGAGTATTAGAAAAATAAATGATTTAATAACTATGGATAAATTCGATCGAGAATTGATTAGAAATTTTCAATCAAAACTTGGCGATTTAAAGCAACTTGATTATCTGGATCTATATGGTATCAAGTAATTTGATATAGAATTCAACTTCTGCCATCTGGCTTTCTAATTCTTCTTTTTTTTCATTATCATTGTAAATTTTATTATACCAAAGCTCTTCGAGATTAACAGATTTCCAAGCTTCTATAGCGTCTAATTTCTTAATATTGCATAAAACTGTGACGATACATGAACCTGTAATCTTTAATAAATATGTCATAATATGGAGATTAAGTATATCAAGGCTAATTAGATAATCTTTTATTTTTTTTATACTTTCAGGGTCCTGCTTTAAGGGCATAATGCTTGTGGATACATTCCAAGAGGTTTGAAAGATACTGTCAAAAATATGAATTATTTTATCCCATTTTTCACTCTGAGAAAAAGATAAGCTTCTCGGACTAGACACTCTATAGAACAGTAGGTCAGTCTCTAAATACTTTATCAATTCATCAACAAAAATACTTTTCTCGTGAGGTAATTTATCAGCAAAGCTAATAAGTATTTTAGTGAGAGAAAATTTTGAAGATCTCAAAATATTATAATCCTTAAATTCTAGTTTAAGTATTTCTATTAAATTTTCATTAGGCACGCATACCTTATTCCCATTTATAGTTAAATATATTTCATCACCAAATGTCAGGAACCAACCCTTATCTATTTGACTTAAATCAAATTTTTCAACAGTAGTTTTTTTTAATGATTTTTTATTCATTAAACTGGATCCCGAGAGTACGCATTGCTTCCTCAAAATACTGAGGAATTTCTGCCTTTATTATAATATCTTGTTCATCCCTGTATCGAGGAAACTCTATCTTATAAGAGTGCAAGTAAAATCGTTTTTTAGTATTATCTGGCGCATCATCATTACCATATTTTACATCCCCAATGATTGGAGCATTTAACATACTTAAATGCCGACGTATTTGATGCTTTCTACCAGTAATAGGTTCTAATTTTATAAGAGATATTCTATCTTTTGTGGTTTCGATAACCTCATATTGGGTCACAGCATCCTGAAATTGATCTTGGTTTTTTGATATTTTTTTCAAATTTGATTTTTCTAAAGGAAAGCTGACAAAGCCTGATTTGATATCAGGTACACCACTTGTAAGAGCTAAATATGTTTTTTTTATTTGCTTACTGAGGAACTTCTTCGTATAAAATGATGCACTTTCTCTTTTTTTTGCTACAATTAGAGCACCGCTTGTATATTTATCCAATCTATGAACTAATCGATAATTATTATTGTTATTCTCATTCTCTATGGATAACAGACCATCAATATGAGACTTAACCTTCGTGCCTCCCTGAGTAGATAGTCCATATGGTTTATTTATTACGATCAAGCTATCATCTTCATAAATTTTGATCTCCTCCAGACTAAATGCCATATTTTTTGACATATTTTTATTAATATCGATATCCATTTTTGTAAATTTGGGAGGAAATCTGACTCTCTCACCTGAATTTAGCCTATAATTCTGTTTTTTTCGTCCCCCATCTACTCTTACTTGCCCTGTTCGGATTAATTTTTGAATCTCAACATAAGTAATATCTTGTAAATTTTCTTTTAACCACCTGTCTAATCTGACTCCGCTATCGTCGTTTTTTACAATTTTATACATGATATTAACCTTTGCACTTACGACTTAATCAACCAAAACCCAGCTAGCGTTGCTAGTAGTGATAATATAATAGATACAACTACATACGCTATAGCTAATATTTTTCCACTATTTTGATATAGTTGAAACGCATCTATAGAAAATGCTGAAAACGTGGTAAAACCTCCGAGCAAGCCGATCATAATAAATAACCGTAAATTTTCAGAAATTACAAGTTGTGTACTGAATAACTGATAAGCAGAGCCTATCAAAAAACATCCAATGATATTCACAAAAATGGTTGCAACTGGTGATGTGTATCCAAGTATATTACTTGTTAAAATATATAGAGAATACCTCAATATTGAGCCAATAAAACCGCCAAAGCCAACATATATGACTTTTAACATGACCTATGCAATTGCGTTTGTATTTTCGGTTTCTTCTTCAATATCTTGGATTTGGACGGGGCCAGAGTCTTGACCTTTGGCATCCTTATCCCTGTCAATAAATTCAATAACTGCCATTGGTGCTGAGTCACCATATCTGAAGCCGGCTTTGATTATGCGAGTGTAACCGCCAGCTCTATCAACGTACCTTGGACCGAGCACATCAAATAGTTTAGATACCATAGACGTGTCTTGCAGTTTAGATATTGCCTGCCTTCTGGCATGTAGGCTATTTTTTCTTGATAAGGTAACTAATTTCTCAACAATCGGCCTCAATTCTTTCGCCTTTGGCAGGGTTGTCATGATTTGCTCATGTTTAATTAGCGCGTTTGCCATATTTGAGAACATAGCTTTCCGATGGCTAGTTGTCCTATTCAATTTCCTTTGTGCTTTATTATGGCGCATTAATCTATCCTCTGGATCGCAAGCTTAATAGCTTTCCTCATATCTTTTTGCAAGATCATCTATATTTTCTGGTGGCCAATTTGGGATATTCATTCCAAGATGGAGACCCATCTGTGCCAATACCTCTTTAATTTCATTCAAGGATTTTCTTCCAAAATTTGGTGTTCTTAACATCTCTGACTCGGATTTTAGTATTAGATCCCCGATATAAACTATATTATCATTTTTCAGGCAGTTCGCAGATCTAACTGACAATTCTAACTCGTCAACCTTTTTCAGTAGAGCGGGATTAAATGTTAACTCAGGCGCTTTATCCTCTACCACAGGTGCGACAGGTTCTTCAAAATTAACGAAGACATCTAATTGATCTTGCATAATTCGTGCTGCAAAAGCGACCGCATCTTCAGGCCTGACAGATCCATCCGTTTCAATTGTCATATTTAGCTTATCATAGTCTAGAATTTGCCCCTCCCTTGTATTTTCAATTTCGTATGAGACACGCTTCACAGGCGAAAATAAGCTATCTATTGGTATCAAACCAACCGGTTCATCTTCAGACCTATTTTTTTCTGCGGGTACATAACCTCTGCCTGTTCTCGCCATAAATTCCATCCGAATATTGACCTTGTCATCAAGTGTACATATGACCGTCTCTGGATTGAGGATCTCTACATCCGTTGATGACTCAATATCTCCAGCTACAACAGTGCATGGCCCAGTTTTGTTTAAGATCATTTTTACTTCGGTATCAGTATGCATTTTGAGGGCAACATCTTTAATATTCAATATTATGTCAGTTACGTCCTCTCTTACCCCTGATATTGCTGAAAATTCATGTAAAACTCCATCAATTTTGACGGAAGTGATTGCACTGCCTTGCAATGAGGATAATAGGATTCTACGTAAGGAATTACCTATTGTTAACCCGAAGCCTTTCTCAAGTGGTTCTACTGTGAGTCTTGAGACATTTTTACCGGAGTTATCTTCCTTTATTTCTATTTTATTTGGCTTTATGAGTTCCTGCCAGTTTTTTTCTATCACGACTTACCTCTTTAATCTTTTTTTTAAATTTATTCAGAATATCTACCTTTAAATCTACACACGACGTCTTTTTGGCGGCCTACAGCCATTATGGGGTATTGGGGTGACATCTTTTATAGATGTTATGGTAAAACCAGTTGATTGTAGGGCCCTGAGCGCTGACTCTCGACCAGTACCGGGTCCTTTTACCATTACTTCAATGGTTTTCATCCCATGCTCCATTGCTTTCTTTGCTGCATCTTCAGCTGCAACTTGTGCAGCGTACGGAGTTGATTTACGTGAACCTTTAAAACCCATCCCACCTGCAGATGACCATGATATCGCATTTCCCTGAGCATCTGTAATAGTTATCATTGTGTTGTTATACGTAGCATTAACAAAGGCAATACCCGATGTAATATTCTTTTTCTCTCTTCTCTTTACTCTTGTTTTATCCTTGACCATTAAGTACTCACTATTTCTTTTTACCGGCTATAGGTTTTGCAGGCCCTTTTCTAGTTCGTGCATTTGTAGAAGTTCTCTGACCTCGCACGGGTAAACCTCTTCTGTGTCTTAGCCCTCTGTAACAACCCAAATCCATCATTCCTTTAATATTCATTGCTACCTCACGCCTAAGATCCCCTTCAACAAGATAATCGCTATCAATTGCTTCACGGATTGCAATCACCTCAGAGTCAGAGAGTTGATTAACCCTCTTTGTGTTTTCTATCTTGACCTTTTCACAAATTTCCCTGGCTTTAACCGGCCCAATACCATGAATCGATCGTAATGCAATTTCTACTCTCTTATTGGTTGGAATATTAACTCCTGCAATCCTAGCCAATTTACTTCTCCTTATATCAATATGTTGGATAATAACCTTGTTTAATATATTTGTGTTATACCAACAATTATTAGTATTATCAAACATAATCGTTTGATAGTATCTGGTTAATTAACGTTTGTTTTCAATCAAATTTTCGATTGTATTACTTACCTTTTGTATGCTCTGCATACCGTCAATCTTATTTAAGTTATATTTAGAGCTATAAAAATCAACTATTGGCATTGTTTCTTTGTTATATACCTCTAATCTTTTTTTCACAATAACGGAATTATCGTCATCTCTTTTCTCTTCACTTTCTTGCGCTCTTTTCAGAATTCTCTTCAAAAGAGCATGCTGATCAACCACCAATTCAATAACTAAATCAAGTTTCATTTGGTTACGCTTTAACAAGCCTTCAAGTTCATTCGCTTGAACTAGTGTCCTTGGAAAGCCATCAAATATCCGTCCTGGCATAGATTTTGTCGCAATTAATTTATCATCCATTATCTTGATGATTAACTCGTCATCAACTAGTTTTCCGCTTGCCAAGACATCCTTTACAATTTTTCCAGTTTGTGTCTCATTTGCAACAGCTTCCCTAAGCATGTCGCCGGTTGAAAGCTGACAATAATCATATTTCTTTACAAGGTTTGATGCTTGCGTACCCTTACCGCAACCAGGGGGACCTAATAAGATGAGGTTCATCGCCGTCTTCCCCTTAAATTAGATTTCTTTATTAGCCCTTCATATTGATGCGCCAGAAGATGGCTCTGAACCTGTGAAACAGTATCCATGGTCACATTAACAACAATAAGTAATGATGTTCCACCAAAATAAAATGGTATTGCTGCATATGATATCAATATCTCAGGTAATATACATATTGCAGCCAAGTATGCTGCACCAAAACATGTAATTCTGGTCAGTACATAATCTATATATTCAGCTGTTTTCTCACCAGGTCTTATTCCCGGAATAAATCCGCCCTGTCTCTTCAGGTTATCAGCTGTATCAGCAGGATTGAAGACAATTGCGGTATAAAAGAAAGCAAAAAATACGATTAAAGAAATATAAAATAATAAGTACAAAGGTTGCCCCCTGCCCAAAAAAGAACTTAAAAAATTAATCCATTCTGGTCCTTGACCAGTAGAAAAATTGGCAACAGTCATTGGAAGTAGCAACAATGACGAAGCAAAGATTGGAGGAATTACCCCTGCAGTATTGACTTTAAGTGGTAAATGCGAGCTATCACCCTCAAACACCTTGTTTCCTTGTTGTCTCCTAGGGTACTGAACCACCAACTTCCTTTGAGCCCTTTCAACGTAGACAATTGTCACGATGACAATTATTGCCAAAACCAAAACACCTAAAATTAACCAAGTTGATAGTGCTCCTTGTCGCCCTAATTCAAGAGTATTAACCAGAGCAGATGGAAGCTCAGCAACAATACCCGCAAATATAATGAGTGAAATACCATTACCAATACCTCGTGCCGTCACCTGCTCGCCGATCCACATCAAAAATACAACACCCCCAACTAGCGTTATTACAGCAGATATCCTAAAATATAATCCGGGGTCAATGACAATATTACCTGCACCTTCAAGACCAATGGAAATACCCCAAGCTTGCAGTGCGGCAAGAAACACCGTTCCATATCTTGTATACTGGTTGATTTGCTTCCTGCCTCGTTCGCCCTCTTTTTTCAATTGCCCCAGAACTGGTGAAACTGCAACCAATAACTGCATAATAATTGCCGCAGATATATATGGCATAATATTCAAAGCAAAAATTGCCATTCTACCAACGGCACCGCCGGCAAACATATCAAACATACCAAGTATACCGCTCTGATTTTGCTGAAATAATTCATTTAGCGCGGATGTATTAATCCCAGGCAGTGGAATAAATGTTCCGAGTCTGTATATTAAGAGAGCTCCAAGTGTGAATAATATTCGCCCTTGCAGATCTTTCGCTTTACCGAAAGTTGAAAAATTTATATTTGAAGCAAGTTGTTCAGCTGCAGATGCCATGAGTCACCATTCTTTAAATTTAATCAAACCTTAGTTTTTTGCAGCACCAAGCACAGTCACTTTACCACCGGCTTTTTCAACGAGCTTAACTGCTTTCTTTGAGGCCCCTGACACCTCAAGCTCAACTTTGGATGTTAGTTTACCCCGTCCAAGTATTTTTAATCCGTCACGCTCAGACTTAATCAACTTTGCTACAAGTAAAGTATCTATATTTATAATTTGCTTTGCGTCTATCTTACCATTGTCAATAAAATACTGAATCCTATCCAGGTTAAAAACATTATATTTCTTTGAAAATAAATTATTAAACCCACGCTTTGGAAGCCTTCTGTGAAGTGGCATTTGACCACCTTCGAAACCTTTTATAGAGACACCGGAGCGTGACTTTTGGCCTTTCACGCCTCGCCCTGATGTTTTTCCTATACCGGAACCGATACCTCTACCAACCCGCTTCCTATTCTTTTTAGCGCCATCTACATCTGATAATTCATTTAATTTCATCAAATTATTCCTACTCTATAATTTCTACAAGGTGACTGACTTTACGTACCATACCTCTTATCGATGGGGTATCCTCAAGCTCTTTTATTCTGCCAATTTTGTTTAAACCAAGACCAATGAGTGTTTGTTTTTGATCAAATTTTCTCCCGATAGAGCTCGCAATTTGTTTTACAGTAATTGTTTTTTTTGACGTTGACATACCTTACCTATCATCTGTTTCTGTTGCTAACTCTTTTCTTCTTGATACAAGATTGCTGACCTTCATACCTCTTCTGGCAGCTACCATACGCGGGCTCTGTTCACTTTTTAAAGCATTAAATGTTGCGCGGACCATGTTGTATGGGTTTGCTGTTCCCTGTGACTTTGCTACTACGTCTTGTACTCCGACGGCTTCAAAGATAGCCCGCATTGGTCCTCCAGCAATTATGCCAGTACCTGATGGTGCGGATCTGAGTAAAACCTTTCCGGCACCGTGATGCCCATACACATCATGATGTAAGGTTCTACCATCTCTGAGTGGTACTTTAATCATTTCTCTCTTTGCATCATCAGTTGCTTTTTTTATTGCTTCCGGGACTTCTTTTGCCTTCCCGTGCCCAAAGCCAACCTTTCCTTTCTGATCTCCAACCACAACCAGCGCAGCAAATCCAAATCGTCGCCCGCCCTTGACAACTTTTGCAACTCGATTAATGTGTACGAGTCGATCAATAAAATCGTTATTTTCGTCTTTTGTTTTAGCTGGAGTCCTTGCCATTTCCTGATCCCTTAAAATTGTAATCCATTTTCTCGTGCTTTCTCAGCAAGCGCTTTCACTCTACCGTGATATAAATAGCCGCTTCTATCAAAAATAACCTTATCGATACCAACTTTTTTAGCCCGTTCAGCAATCAACTGACCAATCTTCTCAGCAGCTTTAATATCTGATCCGCTTACCTTTTTTTGATCTTTTTCAAGAGTAGAGGCCGACGCCAAAGTTTTGCCTTCGATATCATTGATAATTTGAGCGTAAATATTCTTTGATGATCTAAAAACACTCAGTCTTGGTCTTTGATCTTTGTTTTTCTTTAGAGCCCTTCGGACTCTCAATTTCCTTTTTATTTTACTATTCATATCGGTCATTCTTTGCTCTACTTTTTCTTACCTTCTTTTCTAAATACATACTCATCTTTGTACCTAATACCCTTCCCTTTATAAGGCTCTGGAGGCCTAAACCGTCGAATTTCAGCTGCAGCCTGACCAACTTTCTGTTTGTCTATCCCATCAATCTGTATCTCAGTTGGCTTTAAACATTTTATATCTATCCCATCAGGTACATCATATTTTACATCATGGCTAAATCCAAGCGCAAGCTGTAATACATTACCCTGCATTTGCGCCCGATAACCAACACCTTGGATTTCGAGAGTTTTCGAGAATCCCTCTGATACACCTGCAACTAAATTACTTATAATGGTTCTTGACAGGCCCCAAAATGATTTTGATTTCTTTTCAAGATTCTTGGGCATGACATTTATTTCAGTTTCACTAATTTCTACCAAAATATCATCTGATAATTCCGCAGATAATTCACCCTTTGGACCAGTAACGGTTATAACTCTATCAATAATGCTAGCTTTCACATTATCCGGAATATTGATTGATTTTTTTCCAATTCTTGACATGCTCTACCTAATTAAAATACTTTACAAAGTATTTCCCCTCCAACATTTGCTTCACGTGCATTAACATCTGACATTACACCTTTTGAAGTAGATAGAATTGAAACACCCAGCCCATTAAAAACTCGCGGTAATTCTGATACAGACGAATATACTCTTCTACCAGGTTTTGATACCCTCTCTAGTTTCTTTATTACGGGGTCACCTTCATGATACTTCAATTCAATTTCAAACATTGGGAATTCACCTTCAATTTCTAATTTCATGAAGCCACGAATATACCCTTCATCTTGCAAAACTGATAAGACGTTTTCCCTCAATTTTGAAGCAGGAGTTATCACAGTAGGTTTGCCCCTTAATAGAGCATTCCTTATTCTTGTTAGCATATCTGCTAGTGGATCTGTCATCATTTTAACACCTCACCAACTTGATTTAATCATACCCGGTATTTGACTTTCTGCTGTCAAATCTCTTACTGCAATTCTTGATACGCCAAGTTTTCTGTAGTAACCTCTGGGTCTTCCCGTTATCGCACATCTATTTCTGTATCTAATGGAAGCTGAATTTCTTGGTAGTTTCGCAAGTTTAACTGTAGCTTGAAATCTCTCTTCCATTGTTAAGGCTTTATTTTTTGTTAAGTCCTTTAGTTTATTTCTTTTTGATGCAAACTTTTTGTTCATTTTCCATCTTTTATTATTTCGCTCTGTTATGCTTACTTTTGACATATAAACTCCTATTATTAATTCCTAAAAGGAAAGTTAAACCCTTCAAGTAGAACTTTTGCCTCTTCATCTGAATTTGCTGTTGTACAAATTATTATATCCATTCCTCTTATAACATCGACTTTGTCATAATTAATTTCAGGAAAAACTATATGCTCTTTAATTCCCATAGCATAGTTTCCATTACCATCAAAACTCTTTGAGCTTATACCACGAAAATCTCTGACGCGAGGTAATGCAATTGTTATTAGTCGGTCAATGAATTCATACATTCGTGATTTGCGAAGCGTGACCTTTGTGCCAATAACCATGCCCTCACGGAGCTTAAAATTAGCTATGGATTTTTTTGCTTTGGTAAAGACTGGCTTTTGGCCTGCTATTAAACCCAATGCTTCAATTGCAATATCAGCTTTTTTTGAGTCAGAAACAGCGTCGCCCAAACCCATATTTATAACTATTTTATCAAGTTTTGGCACTTGCATTGCGTTTGTGTAGTTAAATTGTTCATTTAAATTCTTAATTACTACATCTTGGTAGTGTGTTTTCATTCGAGGGATATAACTATTTGTCATCTATGACCTCACTATTATTTTTGTAAAATCTTACTTTTTTACCATCTTTCAAAAATTTGAACCCAATTTTTGATTTTTTTGATTGACTCGGCTCAACAATTGCAACATTTGAGATATGTATTTTACCTTCTTTTTCTATTATACCAGCCTGTTGGGTTTGTGTTTGTTTTTGATGTTTCTTCTGGATACTCACCCCTTGCACAATAAGCTTATTTTCAGCTGGGAAGACAGTCAAAACGGTCCCAGTCTTACCTCTATCTTTTCCCGTTAATACTATAACACTGTCACCTTTCCTAATCTTTGCAGCCATCTATAATACCTCCGGTGCTAATGAAATTATCTTCATATGATTTTTTGCTCTAAGCTCACGAGTTATTGGCCCAAATATTCTAGTTCCGATTGGCTCACCTTGATTATTTATTAATACAGCCGCGTTACCATCAAATCTTATTGCAGTACCATCATTTCTCAATATTCCTTTGGCCGTTCTTACAATAACAGCCTTCAGGACATCCCCCTTTTTAACTCTCCCACGAGGTATTGCTTCTTTGACAGTCACCACAATTGTATCGCCTATGTGTGCCGTTTTTCTTTTCGACCCACCCAAGACTTTGATACACTGCACCCTTTTTGCACCAGAGTTATCAGCTACGCTAAGATTTGATTGCATCTGTATCATTGGCCTCTATTCCTTCTGATTTCTATATTACTATCCATTTTTTTAACTTTGAATATGGCTTTGATTCTTGAATCCTAACCTCATCACCAATGTTATGTTTATTTTCCTCATCATGAGCGTGATATTTTTTTGACCTTCTTACAGTTTTTTTCAATAAGGGATCAATAAAACGGCGTTCAACACGCACAACAACTGTCTTATCTTGGCTATTATTTTCTACAACACCTGAGAGTATTCTCTTTGGCATTATTTCTTCTCCTGTAATTTATTTTTTTCATTCTGAATTGTTTTAAGTTTAGCAATTGTTCTTCTAACCTCTTTAACTCTAGAAGTATTATCAAGTTGACCACTAGATTTTTGAAAGCGAAGGTTGAGTTGCTCTCTCTTGTGTTTAATTAGTTCGTCACTAATTTGATCTACTGATAACTCTCTTATTTCAATTGTTTTCATTACTCACGTTCCTAATTTGTATCGCCTAATCTTGAGACAAACTTACACTTGACAGGTAGCTTTGCAGCGGCAAGTGATAAAGCTTCTCTTGCAATATCAAGTGGTACACCATCAATTTCAAACATCATCCTTCCTGGCTTAACTTTCGCTGCCCAAAACTCTACTGAACCTTTACCCTTACCCATTCTGACTTCAGTGGGTTTTTTCGATACAGGAACGTCAGGAAAGATCCTAATCCAGACTCTTCCGGCTCTTTTCATGTGTCTCGTCATTGCCCGTCTCGCGGCCTCAATTTGCCTCGCAGTTACCCTAGATGGCTCAAGAGATTTAAGGCCATACGAACCAAAATTCAATGCAAATCCACCTTTAGCGTTACCACTAATCCTGCCTTTGTGCATTTTTCTAAATTTAGTCTTTTTTGGCTGTAGCATGAGTGTTATCCCTTATTCTGGTCTTTGATTTCTTGATTGATCTTGCGAGCCAGTTATACTTTTTTCTTGGGCCATTGGGTCGTGCTCCAGAATTTCACCTTTAAAAATCCAGACTTTTATGCCGATAGCGCCATAGGTTGTCTGTGCTGTAGCGATACCATAATCAACATTTGCCCTAAGCGTGTGAAGTGGAACACGCCCCTCTCTGTACCACTCAGTTCTCGCTATTTCAGCTCCACCAAGCCGTCCACCACAATTAATCCTTATTCCACCGGCACCCATTCTCAGAGCTGTTTGAACA
Source organism: uncultured OCS116 cluster bacterium (assembly GCA_902613795.1). Lineage (GTDB taxonomy): Bacteria > Pseudomonadota > Alphaproteobacteria > Rhizobiales > TMED25 > TMED25. The sequence goes on along the minus strand of CACMIP010000002.1, from coordinate 218,589 downwards.
GCCCTTTTCATTGCTCTTCTGAACGCTACACGCCTCTCAAGTTGTTGCGCAATAGACTCAGCCACCAATGTAGCGTCAATTTCAGGCTTTTTAACTTCAAGAATATTTATTGAAACGTCGGTGTTTGTAATTTTCTGTATTTTAGTTTTTATAAGCTCAATATCTGATCCCTTTTTACCAATTAGTATACCTGGTCTTGCGGAATATATAGTGACATCACACTTTTTATGTGGGCGCTCAATAACAATTTTTGATATTGCTGCTGTTGATTTAAGACTATTAACTAGCGCTCTAATTTTACGATCTTCCATCAAAAGTTTCGGATATTCGTTTTTCTCTGCATACCAACGAGAGTCCCAAGTCCTATTTATTCCTAGCCTTAAGGCTACTGGTGAAACCTTCTGTCCCATTATTTGTTATCCTCATTTTCTAACTGTTTTACAACAACGGTTATTTGACTAAATGGTTTTTTAATTCGACCAACACGACCTCGCGCCCTTGCTTTCCACCTCTTTAGTACGAGGTTTTTTCCAACATATGCCTCATTTACATACAATTCATCAATATCAAGATTATGATTATTTTCAGCATTGGCAACGGCCGACTTCAGGGTCTTCAGTACATCCTGAGCAATTCTCTTCCTTGAAAATTGAAGGTCATTTATGGCTTTCTCAACCTTTTTACCTCTTATCATTGCAGCAACCAAGTTAAGTTTTTGCATACTAATTTTGAGATTTTTAGTTGTTGCCAAAGCCATTCCCTCTTGTAATTTCGTTGCCATAATTACTTCCTTTTCGCTTTCTTATCAGCTAGATGACCATAGTATGTCCTGGTTGGCGAAAATTCACCAAATTTACGTCCCACCATTTCCTCTGTTACAAGAACTGGTATATGCTTCTGCCCATTGTGAACACCAAATGTTAAACCTACAAATTGCGGTAATATCGTTGATCTTCTTGACCAGATCTTAATAACATCATTTCTTCCTGATGCTCTTGCTGTTTCTGCTTTCTTGAGCAAATACCCATCAACAAAGGGTCCTTTCCATACTGAACGCGCCATCTATAAATTACCTTTTCTTTTTCAAATGCCTGCTTCTAAGAATCAGTCTATCGGTTGTCTTATTTGATCTTGTTTTCTTACCCTTCGTTGGCTTACCCCAAGGTGTAACTGGGTGCCGACCACCTGATGTTTTGCCTTCCCCTCCACCGTGCGGATGATCTATTGGATTCATTGCCACACCTCTAACCGATGGTCGTCTACCGAGCCAACGTGATCTTCCTGCTTTCGCCAATTTAATATTTTTGTTATCAGGATTTGATACAGCTCCGATTGTGGCCATACATTCAGAGCGAGTCATACGCTGTTCACCGGAGTTTAATCTCAGTATTGAGTATGATTGGTCCCTCCCAACTAACTGAACATATGTCCCAGCAGATCTTGCAATTTGTCCGCCTTTTCCTGGTTTGAGCTCGACATTATGTATTATCGTACCAACGGGGATATTAGCAAGCGGTAATGCGTTACCCGGCTTAATATCAGCTTTGGCACTAGACACAACTGTATCTCCAACCGCCAATCTTTGGGGTGCAAGGATGTATGATTTTTTTCCATCATCATACAATAAAAGGGCAATGAATGCTGATCTATTTGGATCATATTCAATTCTTTCAACTTTTGCCGGTATCTCAAAATGGTTTCTCTTGAAATCAATCATCCTATATAAGCGCTTATGGCCACCGCCACGCCTTCTTGCAGTTACTCTTCCTTTATTATTTCGACCTCCAGATTTTGATAGACCGACAGTCAATGTTTTCTCTGGTTTACCTGACCAAAGGCTATCACGTGATACTAATACGAGTCCGCGTTGTCCGGGTGTATTGGGTTTATATGATTTTAATGCCATGTCTTTCTATCCACTTAAACCTGTTGTAAAGTCAATATTTTGACCATCCTCAAGAGATACTATCGCTTTTTTAATATCCGATCTTTTTCCTAATCTTCCCCTAAATCTCTTTATTTTACCTTTCCTTATCAAGGTATTCACAGACTTGACCTTTACTTTGAAAAGCGTTTCGATTGCCTCTTTTATTTGCGCTTTGGTGGCACCCTTTGAGACATCAAAGATTACTTGACCATTCTCCGATATTAAAGTCGCCTTTTCTGTGATAACCGGATTTCTTATAACGTCATATAAATCAATATTATTCATTTAATCGACCTTCTATCTCTTTTAGCGCAGCCTTTGTTATGAAAAGCTTATCTCTTTTTAGCATGTCATATACATTGATACCCTGAACTGGAAGAATATCGATATTTGGGATATTCATCGTTGCCAATTCAAAATTTTTATCAAACTCCTTAGCATCTATAAAGAGAGCTGAGTCAACAGCCAATTTTTGTAAATTTTTAACAAGTAACGATGTTTTTGGTTTGCTGAGCTTTGCTTCGCTTAGAATAACGATATTTCCATCTTTAAGTTTTGAAGATAGTGCATGTCTAAGAGCTAATTTTCTAAACTTTTTCGTTAATTTTATTGAATGGTCTCTGGGATGAGGACCAAAAGCGCGCCCCCCACCTCTAAATTGTGGAACTTTTTTTGATCCGTGTCTTGCACTTCCCGTTCCTTTTTGCTTATACATTTTTTTTGTTGTAGCAGTTATTTCTGCTCTATTTTTTACTTTGTGTGTTCCAGCACGTTTCTTTGCAAGCTGATAGACTACAGTTCTATGAAGGATGTCTTTCCGCGGCTCTAGCCCGAATATAGCATCACTCAGATTTGTTGTCCCCGACGCTTTTGATGAAATGTCAATTACGTTAATCTTCATTTGCTATCACCATTATCATCTTTTTTTATGTCTTGCTCATCACTATTTTCTTCATCTTCAGGAGCAACTTCTTCGGTATTGGCCGCATCTGCCTCTTCAACTGGCATCTGATTTGCTTCATTCTCTTCTGAAACATCACTGGTATTTTCTTCCATTTTATTATCAGGGGTATCATTATCGACCAACTTTTGAGTAGATGGTTCCGTATTCTCCCCTTGGGCTGAATGATCTTGTGTCGTTAAATCATCAGTTGCTTCTTTCGGCGCACTTTCCTGCTTTGGTGCATTGGGGTCTATGAAGCTACCCGGTATTGGCAATTCAATACTGGACTTGATTTTAATTGCATCACGTATCGTGACCCAGCCACCTGTGTGTCCGGGGACAGCACCATGTATAAAAATAAGCCCCCTATCGTTATCGACTGAATAAATTGAAAGGTTTTGAACTGTGACTTTTGCAGCACCCATATGTCCTGCCATTTTCTTTCCTTTAAATACCTTTCCAGGATCTTGACATTGTCCCGTTGATCCGTGACTACGGTGACTTATCGAAACTCCATGCGATGCCCGTAATCCAGCAAAGTTATGTCTTTTCATTGCCCCGGCAAAGCCTTTACCAATACTAGTTCCAGTTACATCAACTTTCTGACCGGGAACAAAGTGATCTGGCTTCATATGGAGCCCAATCTGGATGAAATTACTTTCATCAATTCTAAATTCCACTAATTTTGATTTTGGCTCTACCTTATTTTTAGCAAAGTGACCACGCATTGGCTTTGTTATGTTTTTAACCTTTGGGACGCCAGCGCCTATTTGAATTGCAGCGTAACCATCATTCTGAATTGTTTTATGAGAAACAACCTGACAACCAGCGAGTGATAAAACAGTCACAGGTATGTGTTGGCCTTTTTCTGTAAAGACCCTCATCATTCCAACTTTTTCTGCTATTAAACCAACTCTCATAAATTTCTTCTACCTATAATTTTATTTCAACATCTACGCCCGCGGATAGATCTAATTTCATCAGGGCATCTACAGTTTGAGGCGTAGGATCTACAATATCAAGAAGTCTTTTGTATGTTCTGATTTCAAATTGCTCGCGACTTTTCTTATCAATATGAGGACCACGCAAAACAGTAAATTTTTCAATACGACGAGGCAAAGGTATCGGACCACGAACATTTGCTCCCGTTCTTTTGGCTGTATTTACAATTTCAGTTGTTGATGTGTCCAACAATCTGTGATCGTATGCCTTTAACCTTATTCTTATATTTTGACCTTGCATTATTTTACCTATCTTTTTCTAAGCATACTTTGCGATAACTTGATCTGAAACGGCTTGTGGAACTTGCTCATAATGATCAAATTGCATCGTAAATTGCGCACGACCCTGACTCATAGACCTCAAATGACTCACATAACCAAACATGTTCGCAAGTGGCACTTTTGATTTTATAACAGTAGCATTTGATCTTGACTCTGTGCCGGCAATTTGCCCTCGACGTGAATTAAGATCCCCAATAACATCCCCCATATATTCTTCTGGAGTTACAACTTCTACGTCCATGATTGGTTCCAATAATTTCGGTGCTGCTGATTGGGCAGCCTCACGGAAAGCCGCTCGCCCTGCAATCTCAAATGCCATTACGGATGAGTCAACATCATGAAATGCGCCATCATGGAGCACAACGTTTATATCAAGTAGAGGAAAGCCAGCTAAAACCCCATTATCTAATACAGATGCAATTCCCTTCTCGACACCTGGAATATATTCTTTTGGGATTGCTCCACCAACTATTTTATTCTCGAAAACAAAGCCTGTTCCCGGTTCCCCTGGGCTAATTGTCATTTTCACTCTTGCAAATTGCCCCGCGCCACCTGATTGCTTCTTGTGTGTATAGTCTACATCAGAAGGCTTCGTGATTGTCTCACGATAAGCAACTTGAGGTGCACCAATATTTGCGTCAACCTTGAACTCTCTTTTCATCCTGTCAACGAGGATATCTAGGTGCAGCTCTCCCATTCCTTTTATAATTGTTTGACCAGACTCATCATCAGACGCCACACGGAAAGATGGGTCTTCCTGAGCAAGCCTTGCAAGTGCCGCTCCCATTTTTTCTTGGTCACCTTTTGTTTTTGGTTCAACTGCAATTTCGATTACAGGCTCAGGGAACTCCATTCTTTCTAAGACAACAGGGTAGGAAGGATCGCATAGTGTGTCCCCGGTAGTTGTGAGTTTTAAACCAGCTAAAGCTACAATATCCCCAGCATATGCCTCTTTGATATCTTCCCTTGAATTGGAATGCATAAGCAGCATTCTTCCAACTCTTTCCTTTTTATCTTTTACTGAATTTAGTAGTTGCATCCCGCTTTCAACCTTTCCCGAATACACTCTACAAAATGTCAGTGATCCCACGAAAGGATCATTCATAACTTTGAAGGCCAATAGAGATACCTTTTCACTGTCAGATGATTGAACCATAATCTCTTCTTCTGTTTTTAGGTCGATGCCTTTTATTCTCTCAACGTCCATCGGTGAAGGTAAGTAGTCTAGAACGCCATCAAGTAGTGGCTGGACTCCCTTATTTTTAAATGCAGACCCACAGAATACCGGATAAAAATCGTTTGCGCATGTTCCCTTTCTGATAAGTGATTTAATTGTTGATATATCAAGTTCTTCACCTTCTAGATATTTTTCCATTGCCGACTCATCAAGCTCAACAACTGTTTCAATCATCTCTTCACGATACTTCGATGCTTTATCTTGTAAATCACTTGGCATATCTTCATAGTTAAACTTCGCACCCAAACTTTCATCTTCCCATATTATGGCTCGCATCTCAATTAAGTCTACCACGCCTTTTAAGCTTGACTCAGATCCTATTGGGATTTGTAATACTAGTGGCTTGGCACCAAGTCTTTCCTTTACCATCTCAACAGATCTATCAAAGTCTGCGCCAATTTTATCCATTTTGTTTACAAATATCATTCTTGGAACATTATATTTATTAGCCTGCCTCCATACCGTCTCTGTTTGTGGCTCAACTCCGGCATTTGCATCTAAAAGCGCTATTGCGCCATCTAGCACTCTGAGAGACCTCTCCACTTCAATAGTAAAATCAACGTGCCCAGGCGTATCAATGATGTTTATTCTTTTACCATTCCAGTAGGTAGTAGTTGCAGCTGAGGTTATGGTAATACCACGCTCTTGCTCCTGTTCCATCCAATCCATGGTTGCCGCACCATCATGCACTTCCCCAATTTTATGACTTTTTCCTGTATAATAGAGAATTCTTTCAGTAGTAGTTGTTTTTCCGGCATCGATGTGTGCCATTATTCCGATATTTCTATATTCTTCAATTGGATTAGATCTTGCCATCGTACACCTCTATTTACTTACCATCTATAATGAGAGAAAGCTCTATTTGCTTCTGCCATTTTATGTGTATCTTCTCTTTTCTTAACTGCATTACCCTTATTTGAGAATGCGTCCATAAGCTCATTTGAAAGCCTATCTATCATAGTATTCTCGCCCCTTGCTCTGGCAGAGCTGATCAACCAGCGGATTGCTAGAGCTTGCTTTCTATCATTCCTCACTTCTACAGGAACTTGATAGGTAGCACCACCCACTCTTCTGGATCTTACCTCAACGTCTGGCATGACATTTTTTAGTGCCTCATGGAAAACGTTTACTGGATCTTGCTTGCTATCTTTTTGTATTTTATCGAAAGCGCCATAAATGATTTTTTCTGAAGTTGATTTTTTCCCAGACAACATAAGACTGCACATGAATTTGGAAATAACTTTATCCCCAAATTTAGGATCAGGTAATACTTCTCTTTTTTCTGCGCGTCTACGTCTTGACATTTATTGCTCCTATTTGGGTTTCTTTGCGCCGTATTTTGATCTACGCTGTTTACGATCTTGGACGCCTTGAGTGTCAAGAACACCCCTGACAATGTGATAGCGCACACCAGGTAAATCTTTTACTCTACCACCTCGGATTAAAACAACTGAGTGCTCTTGCAGATTATGACCTTCACCAGGGATATAACTTGTAACTTCAAATCCGTTAGATAACCTTACACGTGCGACCTTTCGTAGTGCAGAATTGGGTTTTTTTGGTGTAGTGGTGTATACCCTTGTGCAAACACCTCTTTTCTGAGGGCAAGCTTCCATAGCAGGCACTTTATTTCGCTTTATTTGCGGCTTCCGTGGTTTTCGTAGTAGTTGATTAATAGTTGGCATATCAACCAGTTTTCCTTTCGTATACACTATCTTTTGTTTTGCGTCCCAATAGCGTCTAAGCCTAAACATACAGCCTATTGGTTTAGATGTTCGGACAATACTTCTTCGGAAGCTAATCGTCAAGCATTATTTGCTTAATCAATAATCAATATTTTTGGTTGAAATATGCCTTATTTATTTTTCCACTGGGATATCATCTATCGAGCTTTCATCAGTAGCATTTTCGACAACCTCTGGAGGTAATTCAGGGCTATCTGAGGCATCTTCCAATTCTTCAGCTTTTTGCTTCTCTTGAATAATTAGATTATCACGATGCGTAGATACCTGACGCAACTTACTGATTGCACTGCCAGTACCCGCCGGAATTAACCTACCCACAATCACATTCTCCTTTAAACCTTGTAATAGATCTGACTTTCCGACCATGGAAGCTTCTGTTAGAACCCTTGTTGTTTCTTGAAAAGATGCAGCAGAAATAAAGCTGCGCGTCTGTAGTGCAGCCTTTGTTATCCCTAATAAAATTGGGCGGGCGGTAATTAATTTCTTATTCGCGCTTGCCAGCTCGTCATTTAGCTCTTGTAAATCTATTTTATCTATTTGCTCATCCTTTAGTAGGGATGAGTCACCAGGATCGATTATTTCTACTTTTTTAAGCATTTGGCTAACAATAACTTCGATGTGCTTATCATTGATTGTCACACCCTGAAGTCTATAGACATCTTGAATTTCTGTTACCAAATAGGAGGCAAGTTCTTCAACCCCTTTTATAGCAAGTATGTCGTGAGGTGCTGGGTTACCGTCAAGTATAAAGTCACCCTTTTCAATTTTATCTCCATCTTGAACCTCGAGATGTATATTTTTAGGGACCATGTACTCGCAAACTTGATCTGCCTCATTATCTGGGACGATTCTTATTTTACGCTTGTTCTTGAAATCATTACCAAATTCAATAGTACCCGTAATTTCAGCGATAATTGCGTGGTCTTTAGGCCTTCTTGCTTCAAAAAGCTCAGCAACTCTTGGAAGACCACCTGTAATATCTTTTGTTTTAGCGCTTTCTGTCGGGACCCTCGCCAGAACATCACCAGCAGAGACAGTGTTGTTTTTTTCAACAGACAAAATTGCATTTACTGGTAATGTAAACTTTTTTGTCTCTGACTTTGCTTTCGACTTTAATTGTGTCAAAATCACAGAGGGCTGTAAGTCATTTCCGCGAGCTGAGCCCCTCCAATCTATTACTACTCTCTGTGAAATTCCGGTTGATTCGTCCATCCTTTCATCAATGGATATTCCGTCAACTAAGTCTTCAAAATCTACCTTACCGGATACATCTGCTAATATTGGCCTTGTGTAGGGATCCCACGAAGCAATTCTTTGGCCTCGTTTTACAGTTTCTCCGTCTTTTACAAATAACTGCGCTCCGTAGGGTACTTTATTTTGAGATCTCTCAGAGTCATTTTCATCAAGCACTGTTACCAATAGGCTTCTTCCTGTGACCACAACCTTGTTATTTGAATCAGTTGCAAGTGATGGATTTTGTATAGAAATTTTACCGTCATGCGAGCTTTCAATAAAAGATTGGTCAACCACTTGCGCAGTACCACCAATGTGAAATGTCCTCATTGTTAACTGAGTTCCAGGCTCTCCAATAGATTGAGCTGCGAGAACCCCAACTGCCTCGCCTACGTTGACTGAGGTTCCTCGGGCAAGATCTCTGCCGTAACATCTCCCACAAGCTCCAATTTTTGACTCACAGGTGAGCACAGATCTAACTTTTACTGCATCAATACCAGATTCTTCTATATCTTTGGATAAAGCCTCGTCTATCATATTATCCTTATCGAATAGAACTTTGCCTTTGGTTGGATCCTTTATGTCTTCTGCCAAATATCTACCAAGTAACCTATCACTAAGAGGGACAATAATTTCACCACCATCCATCACACTTCTCAATGTAATACCATTCTCAGTGCCACAGTCGCGTTCTAAAATAATACAATCTTGTGCAACATCCACAAGTCTTCTAGTTAGATAGCCTGAATTTGCGGTTTTTAAAGCAGTGTCAGCTAATCCTTTCCTGGCTCCATGAGTAGAATTGAAATATTCAAGAACTGACAACCCCTCTTTGAAGTTTGATGTAATTGGAGTTTCAATAATTTCTCCAGACGGCTTCGCCATAAGCCCTCTCATACCTGCGAGTTGCTTCATTTGAGCTGGTGATCCACGCGCACCAGAGTGCGCCATCATGTAAATTGAGTTTTGATCTTTTTGTTTATCTGAGTTTTCTTCAACTTCAATTTCTTGTATTTTTGACATCATCTCATCAGCAACTTTATCGGTACATTTCGCCCAAGCATCAACTACTTTGTTATATTTTTCACCTTGCGTTATTAAGCCATCGTTATATTGGTTTTCATATTCTTTCACTAACACATTTGTTTCATCAATTAAATTTGATTTTGTTTCTGGTATAACCATGTCATCTTTACCGAAAGAGATCCCGGCCTTGCAGCCATGATGAAAACCAAGCGCCATAATTTTATCACAGAATATAACAGTGTCCTTCTGGCCTGAGTGCCTATATACTTCGTCAATCATCCTTGATATATCTTTTTTCGTCATAACCTTGTTACAAAGCGAGAAATTGATTGAGTGGTATTTTGGGAGCAGCTCACCCATGAGAAGTCTGCCAGGTGTTGTTTCATGGGTTTCTTTTATAACGTTGCCATCCTCATCTTTTGTTGTAAACCTTCCTTTTATTTTTGCGTGAAGAGTTGTAATTCCTGACTGAAGAGCATAATGCACTTCATTCATATTACCAAAAACCATGCCTTCTCCGGGCTCATTATCTTTGACAAGCGACAGATAATATAATCCCAAGACCATATCTTGACTGGGAACAATTATTGGCGAGCCATCGGCTGGATGAAGTATGTTATTGGTTGACATCATCAGCACCCTTGCTTCCAACTGAGCCTCAAGTGATAATGGAACATGGACTGCCATTTGGTCACCATCAAAATCAGCGTTAAATGCTGAACATACGAGCGGATGTAGCTGTATAGCCTTACCTTCAACTAGTGTTGGCTCAAATGCTTGGATACCAAGCCTATGAAGTGTTGGAGCGCGATTAAGAAGGACGGGATGCTCCCTAATAACCTCGTCAAGTATGTCCCAAACCTCTGGGCGTTCTTTTTCAACTAATCTTTTTGCTTGTTTGACTGTTGTTGATAGACCTTTTGCTTCAAGCTTTGAGTAGATAAATGGTTTAAATAACTCTAGTGCCATTCTTTTTGGCAAACCACATTGATGTAGCTTTAGTGTAGGACCCGTAACAATTACTGATCTACCTGAGTAATCAACCCTTTTTCCAAGTAAGTTTTGCCTAAATCTTCCTTGTTTACCTTTTAACATATCCGCAAGTGACTTCAGCGGTCTCTTATTTGCACCGGTTATCACGCGCCCTCTTCTTCCATTGTCATATAGTGCATCAACAGACTCTTGGAGCATTCTCTTTTCGTTACGAATAATTATTTCGGGCGCTTTCAGCTCTATTAGGCGTTTGAGACGATTATTTCTGTTTATGACCCTTCTGTATAAATCATTAAGATCAGATGTTGCAAATCGACCACCGTCTAGGGGAACAAGAGGCCTTAGTTCAGGTGGTATGACGGGTACGATTGTCATAATCATCCATTCAGGCTTATTTCCTGAACTCAAAAATGCCTCTACAACTTTTAATCTTTTTGCAAGTTTTATTGGTTTAAGCTCTGAGGTGGACTCGTCAATTTCAACCCTTAAACTTTCTGCAAGCTTTTCAAGGTCAAGTCCTATTAATAAATCCCTAATCGCCTCAGCGCCAATTCCAACTGTGAATGAGTCATCCCCGTATTCATCTTTGTATGTAAGAAGTTCATCTTCGGTCAGCAATTGTAATTCTTTTAAGGGCGTCAACCCAGGTTCTATCACTATAAAATTCTCAAAGTATAGGACCCGCTCAAGATCTTTTAATTTCATATCTAGGAGAAGCCCAATTCTTGATGGAAGTGATTTTAAAAACCAAATGTGAGCAACAGGAGCAGCGAGTTCAATGTGGCCCATTCTATCACGCCTAACTTTCGACAGTGTCACTTCTACACCACATTTTTCACAGATTACCCCCCTATACTTCATACGCTTGTACTTACCACAGAGACATTCATAGTCTTTTATCGGACCAAAAATTCGTGAACAAAATAGACCATCTCTCTCAGGTTTAAACGTTCTATAATTAATTGTTTCAGGTTTTTTAATTTCACCAAAAGACCAAGAAAGCATCTTCTCAGGCGATGCAATAGTAATTTTTATCTGATCAAAAATTTGTGATTGTGAAAAGTTTGGATTAAAAACATTTGTTAAATCTTGATTCATATTTTTTCCTATTATTCGCTGCTCATATCTGAGAGGTTATTGTTTGCTGACTCATTTGAAAGATCTGAAGACTTTAGCTCGACATTTAAACCTAATGAGCGTATTTCTTTTACTAGCACATTAAATGATTCTGGAATCCCAGCCTCAAACGCGTCATCGCCACGAACAATTGCTTCATAAACTTTCGTTCGCCCAGCAACATCATCGGATTTTACTGTTAACATTTCTTGGAGTGTGTATGCTGCGCCATAGGCCTCAAGAGCCCAGACCTCCATTTCACCGAATCTCTGACCTCCAAACTGAGCTTTTCCGCCAAGAGGTTGCTGAGTGACCAGACTGTATGGTCCTATTGATCTAGCATGGATTTTGTCATCAACTAGATGGTGAAGTTTGAGTATATATTTATATCCCACTGTTACTTTTCTATCAAACTCTTCCCCTGTTCGACCATCAAATAGCTTGACTTGCCCAGACTTGTCAAGACCAGCTTTTTCCAGTAGTTCGTCAATGTCGTGTTCACGGGCACCATCAAATACTGGAGTTGCAATCGGCACACCTTTACTTAAATTTACCGCCAGTTCTACGAGATCATCTTTCTTTAGAGCGTCAATGGTTTCATTTTTACCGTAAATATCGTTAAGAGTTTTTCTTAAGTTTTTAGCGTCTTTATCTTTTTCTTGTATTAAATCAATGGACTCACCAATTAATTTACCAAGTCCCCGGCAAGCCCAGCCAAGATGGGTTTCAAGAATTTGCCCAACATTCATGCGACTTGGCACACCCAGGGGATTTAGCACAACATCGACAGGTGTGCCGTCTTCTAGATATGGCATATCTTCCTGTGGCATAATGCGAGAAACAACACCCTTATTACCATGTCTCCCAGCCATTTTATCTCCTGGTTGAAGCTTTCTTTTAACGGCAACAAATACTTTAATCATTTTCATTACACCTGGAAGCATATCATCTCCACGTTGTAATTTTTCAACCTTATCAATGAAACGATTCTCAATAGCATCTTTTGACAGGTCATATTGTGCCTTCATAGCTTCGATCTCTTTCATTTTTTTGTCGCTAGTTAGAACAAAATTCCACCAATCTACTCTCTCAATTTTTTCAATATTATCTGAATTTAATTTTGTTCCTTTTTTCAGCCCAGACCCGCCTTTTGCTATCTCACAACCGATCAGAGTGTCTTTTAGTTTTGCTAGAACATTCCTATCGAGTATATTTGTTTCATCGTCCTTGTCCTTAGACAATCTGACAATTTCGTCACGCTCTATGGCAAGAGCTCTTTCATCTTTTTCTATGCCATGTCTGTTGAAAACCCTAACCTCGACGACAGTTCCGGTAACACCTGGTGGCAGTCTTAATGATGTATCTCTCACATCTGTCGCTTTTTCACCAAAAATTGCTCTTAATAGCTTCTCTTCGGGTGTCATCGGACTCTCACCTTTTGGTGTAATCTTACCGACTAATATATCCCCTGCCTTTACTTCAGCGCCTATATAGACTATTCCAGCTTCGTCAAGATTTTTGAGAGCCTCTTCACCAACATTTGGTATATCTCTTGTTATATCTTCAGGTCCAAGTTTTGTATCTCGAGCCATGACTTCAAATTCTTCAAGGTGAATTGAGGTAAATGTATCTTCTCTTACCACTCTTTCTGATATGAGAATTGAGTCTTCATAGTTGTAGCCATTCCATGGCATGTATGCGACAAGTACATTCTTACCTAATGCGAGATCACCCAAATCCGTTGATGGACCATCAGCGATAATATCCCCCGCATCAACCGACTCGCCAACTTTTACTAGTGGTCTTTGATTTATGCAAGTATTCTGATTTGATCTTTGGAATTTTGCTAAATTATAAATATCAATTGCAGATTTTGATGCATCTCTCTCGTTTGTTGCTCTAATTACAATACGGTTTGAGTCCACTTGGTCTACGATACCAGTGCGTCTGGCTGTAACGGCGGCACCAGAGTCCCTGGCAACAACAGACTCCATTCCAGTCCCAACAAATGGGGCTTCAGTTTTCATCAAAGGCACTGCCTGTCGCTGCATGTTTGATCCCATGAGCGCTCTGTTTGCGTCATCATTTTCAAGAAATGGTATTAGAGCAGCGGCTGCCGACACTAATTGTTTTGGTGATACATCCATAAAATCAACTTTTTCAGCAGGCACTAATTGAACCTCTCCTGCGAGTCGGCAATTTATGAGTTCGTCAACAAACTTGGACTTGTTGTCTAGAGTTGCATTTGCTTGAGCTATGTTATATTTAGTTTCCTCTATTGCAGATAAGTATACAACCTCGTCTGTAACTTTACTTTTTACAACTTTCCTATATGGGCTTTCAATAAAACCATATTTATTTACTCGTGCGAAAGTTGCTAAAGAATTGATCAAGCCTATGTTTGGACCTTCTGGAGTTTCAATCGGGCAAATTCGACCATAGTGTGTTGGGTGAACGTCACGCACTTCAAATCCCGCCCTTTCTCGGGTAAGTCCACCTGGCCCAAGAGCTGACACGCGTCTAATGTGGGTAATTAGAGAGAGTGGGTTTGTCTGGTCCATAAATTGTGAGAGTTGCGAGGAGCCAAAAAACTCTCTCAAAGCTGCCGTTATTGGTTTGGCATTAATTAAGTCATTTGGCATAACAGTATCTATGTCAACGGAACTTAATTTTTCCTTTATTGCCCTTTCCATACGTAGCAAACCAATCCTGTATTGATTTTCGACTAACTCTCCAACTGATCTAACCCTTCGATTACCTAGATGATCTATATCATCGACATCACCTTTTCCATCTCTAAGCTCAACAAGGTGCTTCACTACAGCTAGTATGTCTTCTTTTCTCAGAACGCAATAATCATCATCAGCGTCAAGCTCTAATCTCATGTTCATTTTAACACGCCCGACGGCTGACAAGTCATACCTATCAGGATCAAAAAATAAGCTTTCAAATAAGCTTTCTGCAGTCTCATCAGTAGGTGGTTCACCTGGCCTCATCAATCGATAGATATCAACCAATGCCTCTCTTTTGTTTTGATTTTTATCAACTTTTAATGTATCTCGAATAAAGGCGCCTGTATTCACATGATCGATTTCTAATATTGGTAATTTCGATATTTTGTTTGACTCGAGGGCTTCAAGAAGATCCATGGTAATCTCGTCACCTGCTTCCGCATAAATGAGTCCCGTTTTCAGGTTTACAATATCTTCTGCAACGAATTGACCAACTAGAGCTTCTTTTGCATATAGAATTTTTTTGAGCCCTGACTCCATTAACTTGTTGATGTATCTTGGAGTCATTTTCGTTCCCGCTTCAGCGGCAACCTCACCTGTATCGGCATTAATTAGATCTGCTGAAATCTTTATTCCCTTGTATTGGGAACCCTTAAAGTCGGAAATCCAACCTTTTTTGTTCATTTCAACGACATATTTCTGATAGAAATTATTTAGTATTTCTTCAGAGTCATAACCAAGCGCAAAGAGAATTGTTGAAACTGGTATTTTTCTCTTACGATCGATACGCGCATATACAAGATCTTTTGCATCAAATTCAAAATCGAGCCATGATCCTCTGTAAGGAATTATTCTTGCAGCGTACAGAATCTTTCCACTGGAGTGAGATTTGCCTTTGTCGTGATCAAAAAATACACCAGGACTACGATGCATCTGACTCACAACAACCCTTTCAGTGCCATTAAATATGAATGTACCATTATTTGTCATTAATGGGATATCACCCATATAGACTTCTTGTTCTTTTATATCCTTTATAGATGGGGTTTGTGTATCTTCGTCAATATCAAATACGATTAGCCTCAAAGTTGCCCTGAGAGGAGCCGCGTATGTCAAACCCCTCTGTTGACATTCATCAACATCATATTTTGGTGCATCAAAATCGTATTTTACGAATTCAAGGCGAGAACTTTCGTTAAAGTCTGTTATTGGGAATACAGATGTGAATACAGACTGTAACCCTGTATTGTCTCTCCCGCCGTCAGGCTCTGTTGCTTGAAGGAAATAATCATATGATGATTTTTGTACTTCAATTAGATTAGGCATCTCCGCAACTTCGCGGATCTTACCAAATGATTTTCTTACTCTTTTTCGTCCAATGAAAGTTTCAGACATGCTGTGTTCCCGTTAATAGTTAAATATAGAATTTTTTGTTTTTAGCTTTCGCTAGAATATTATCTTCTATTTAACTTCAACGGTAGCACCGGCTCCTTCCAATTGTTCTTTAATCTTATCTGCTTCATCTTTTGCTACACCCTCTTTTACTGGCTTAGGGGCAGACTCAACAAGATCTTTTGCCTCTTTTAATCCAAGGCCTGTGATAGCCCTGACTTCTTTAATGACATTAATCTTCTGATCACCCATGCTTGCAAGAACAACACTGAATTCAGTTTTTTCTTCTGCTGAAGCCGAAGCTCCACCTGCATCCCCGCCAGCAGGTGCCGCCGCGACAGCAACTTGCGCAGCTGCGGATACACCCCATTTTTCTTCAAGCATCTTTGTTAATTCTGATGCCTCAAGAATTGTTAAACTTGATAAACTCTCTGCAATTTTTTCTAAATCTGCCATTTCCTGTCCTATCTCAATTAATTATAAAAACTAGGCTGCTTCGCTTTTTTCTGAATAGGCTTTAACAACCTGGGCTAAATTGGTACCTGGTGTATTTACGAGACTTGCGATATTTCCTGCAGGCGTATTAATGAGACCAAGTATTTTAGCCCTTAATTCATCTAGCGATGGAAGACTTGCAAGTTGTTTAACTTCCCCAAGATCAATTTTCTTTTCTGGAAGAGATCCACCGAGAACAACAAAGTTATCATTTTCTTTTGCAAATTTTATTGCGATTTTTGGCGCAGCTACAGGGTCGTCTGAATAGGCTAACATTGATGGCCCATTCAAATACTCTTCTATAGCGGATAAAGGTGTACCATCAAGCGCAATTTTTGTTAGTTTATTCTTGATTACCTTGATTTGCCCACCCGCATCGCGCATAGCACTTCGCAGTTCGTTCATTTCTGATACAGTCAGACCAGTATTTTGTGCCACAACCACAACGGCAGATGTGTTGAATACATCTTTCAGATTAGCAACAAAAGATTCTTTAGCTTGTCTGTCCACAGTTTCCTCTTTCAGTGTACATTCGAAATAACGAATGTTACCTGCCCGTAGTATTTTATACTAACTGTGGCGACATTTAGATTTCTGTAAATATCGCATTGTCTCATATAGGAAATTAAGCCGAAGCCCCTATAATCTTGGACAGGTTGTACATAATTAAAATATATTTATGCTTTTTAATCCTAAATGTAAAGTCAATTTATTTATTTTTTTTAATTAAGTCTCAAGTATGGCAGGATCAAGTTTTACGCCAACACCCATTGTTGATGTTAAAGTAATTCCTTTGATATATGTTCCTTTTGCACCAGTGGGTTTTGCGGACTGAATTGCCTCAATGATTGCCAGTACATTATTTTTTATCGCACTTTCTGAAAAATCTGCTTTACCGATACCTGCATGGACTATTCCAGCTTTTTCAACGCGATATTCAACTGAGCCCCCTTTGATATTTTTTACCGCATCACTGATATTATCAGTGACGGTACCCAATTTAGGGTTTGGCATCAGCCCCTTTGGCCCTAGGACTTTTCCTAACTGCCCAACAATCGCCATCATATCAGGTGTTGAAATTACCCGATCAAAATCAAATTTCCCACTTTTCACTGTTTCAGCTAAATCATCGCTACCTACAATATCAGCCCCTGCTGCTTCTGCCTCTTTTGCTTTAGAATCTCTTGCAAATACAGCTACTTTAACCGTTTTACCTGTGCCTTCAGGTAAATTTACAACCCCCCGAACCATCTGATCAGCTTGTTTTGGGTCAACGCCCAAGTTAAAAGATATTTCAATGGTTTCATTGAACTTTGCCTTAGCATTGTTCTTCACAAGTTTGACGGCTTCATCAATACCATATAGAGTTTGAGAGTCTGTTGAGCTTGAAATTTCAGTATATCTTTTTCCTATCTTTCCCATTTACTTACCTTATTCTATAACCTCAAAACCCATTGACCGAGCTGATCCCTCTATAATCTTTGCGGCTTGATCAATAGAATTTGCGTTGAGATCTTTCATTTTTTGTTCAGCAATTTCTTCTACTTGTTTTTTCGTCACAGTACCAGCACTCTCTCTTCCCGGTGTTGAGCCACCCTTTGCTAGATTTGCAGCTTTTTTTAATAAATAGGAGGCCGGTGGTGTTTTTGTTGTAAATGTAAATGACTTATCTTGGTAGATAGTTATTGTCGTCGGTATAGGCATTTCTGGCTCAAGATCTTGAGTTTCCGCGTTGAAAGCTTTGCAAAACTCCATAATATTTAAGCCTCTTTGGCCTAGAGCAGGTCCAATTGGGGGAGCCGGCGCAGCCTTCCCAGCTGGAACATGTAGTTTTAAATAACCTTCAACCTTTTTTGCCATTACTTATCCTCTATTTGAATAAAGTACACATTACATATTTTTTTATTAAAATCAAACACTATAACTTTTCAACTTGATTGTATTCTAACTCAACAGGCGTAGCGCGACCAAAAATTGAAACTGCAACCTTTAATCTTGATCTTTCAGTATCAACTTCCTCAACAACTCCACTAAAGGATGCGAATGGTCCTTCAGCAACTCTAACCTGCTCTCCAATTTCAAATGAAATTGTAGATAGCGGTCCATCAACACCTTCTTGGACTTGCGTCATGATACGGTCAACTTCTTCTTTTGTAATTGGAATTGGTTTATTTTGAGATCCAAGAAACCCAGCAACCTTATTTGTTTTTTTAACTAAGTGATATGCTTCATCACTCATTTCCATTTTTACAAGTACATAGCCTGGGAAAAACTTTCTTTCAGATTGGACTTTTCTTCCTTTTCTTACTTGCACTACATCTTCGGTTGGAACAAGAATCTCGCTAAATTTATCTTCCATACCTCTCTGTATAGCCTGCTCTTTTATTGAGTTTGCTACTTGTTTCTCAAAGTTTGAGTAAGCGTGCACTATAAACCAATTATGAGCCATTATTAACTACCAATGCCAAGTATCAAACCAACAACCCAGCTCAGTAATTGGTCGGATAATAAAAAGAAAATTGCGGCAATAAATACAAAAATTAAAACCATAATTGACGTCACAGTAGTTTCACGACGTGAAGGCCATGTGACCTTGTCCATCTCGTTCTTAACTTCTTGTACGTATTTTACAGGTCTGAATTTTGCCATGATTTTAT
The DNA here is from genome assembly GCA_902613795.1 of uncultured OCS116 cluster bacterium. Classification (GTDB taxonomy): domain Bacteria; phylum Pseudomonadota; class Alphaproteobacteria; order Rhizobiales; family TMED25; genus TMED25. The sequence goes on along the minus strand of CACMIP010000002.1, from coordinate 199,810 downwards.
TTAGTACTTTTTATTTTTTGGCAGGAGTGGAGGGAGTCGAACCCCCAACCTTCGGTTTTGGAGACCGACGCTCTGCCAATTGAGCTACACTCCTGTATTAATTGAACCACCTGCCAATTAACTTAGGTTATCTTTGAAACTACTCCAGCACCAACGGTTCTACCGCCTTCGCGAATAGCAAACCTCAAATTTTCTTCCATTGCTATTGGAGTGATTAATTCTACATCCATTTCAATGTTATCGCCAGGCATTACCATTTCAGTGCCTTGTGGTAGCGAAACTACGCCTGTAACATCAGTTGTACGGAAATAAAATTGTGGCCGGTAGTTTGTAAAGAAAGGTGTATGTCTGCCTCCCTCATCCTTCGTTAGGATGTATGCATTAGCTTTGAATTTTGCAAAAGGTTTAATTGATGCTGGCTTTGCCAAAACTTGCCCTCTTTCGACTTCTTCCCTTTTGGTTCCCCTAAGTAGCACACCAACATTATCTCCGGCCTCACCCTGATCGAGAAGCTTTCTGAACATTTCAACGCCAGTACATGTTGTTTTTGCTGTATCCTTAATGCCGACAATTTCTATTTCTTCACCGACATTAATAACACCACGTTCAACTCTTCCAGTAACAACAGTTCCGCGGCCTGAAATTGAGAAGACGTCTTCTATTGGCATCAAGAATGGTTGATCTTTTGGTCTATCAGGTTGAGGAATATATGAGTCAACAGCGGCCATTAATTCCATAATTGAATTTTTACCAATTTCATCATCTCTGCCTTCGAGTGCAGCTAGTGCTGATCCTTTTACTATTGGTATATCATCGCCAGGAAATTCATAAGAGCTTAAAAGTTCTCTTACTTCCATTTCAACTAGGTCTAGTAGCTCATCATCATCAACTTGATCTACTTTGTTTAAGTAAACGACAAGTGCGGGAACGCCAACTTGTCTTGCAAGTAAGATATGTTCTCTAGTTTGTGGCATTGGACCATCAGCTGCATTCACAACAAGTATTGCTCCATCCATTTGCGCGGCACCAGTTATCATATTTTTTACGTAATCAGCGTGACCTGGACAATCTACGTGCGCGTAATGCCTGTTGTCTGTTGTATACTCAACATGAGCAGTTGATATTGTTATCCCTCGTGCCTTTTCTTCAGGAGCTTTATCGATAGCGTCATACGCAGAGAATTCTGCTCCACCTGCTTCTGAAAGCACTTTTGTAATTGCTGCAGTTAATGTTGTTTTACCGTGGTCTACGTGACCGATTGTACCAATGTTACAATGCGGTTTACTGCGATCAAACTTTTCTTTAGCCATGTTTCTTCCTACCTTAATATTAAGTAAATCATATTTTTTATACGATTATTATGTTAATGATGAATGAATTCTTTACCATATATAGTTGATTATTTTAAAAAATCTACAAAAAAATAAACAAAAATTTTATATTTTTTTGGAGCGGGTGAAGGGAATCGAACCCTCGTCCTCAGCTTGGAAGGCTGCTGCTCTACCTTTGAGCTACACCCGCATCAACATTCCTAAACAAATTGGTGGAGGGGGTTGGATTTGAACCAACGTAGGCTAAGCCAACGGGTTTACAGCCCGTCCCCTTTAACCACTCGGGCACCCCTCCAATAGAAAAACCCAAAATGCTTATGCGTAAAGAGCATTTGTATTAAACACTATACACAATTACACCAAAGATATATAAAAATCTAGAGGTAAAGGCAATTATGAATAAATATGCATATATACACGGTTATCATGCAGCAACACACGCTCTTTGTAATGAGGATAGAACTATTAAAGAGATATTTATTACAAAAAATGCATACAAAAAAATAGTAGAAAATAATAATATTGATATTCATAAATTTAATACCAAAATCGTAGAATCAAAAATAATAAATGGAATGCTTGATGGCAATCAAGTGCATCAGGGAATTTTAATTGTTTCCGAAAAGAAAAAAATCATTGCAATTAATGATTATGATTTTTCGAATTCTAAACGAGTTATATTTCTTGATAATGTTGTGGACCCAAGAAATATTGGGGCAATTATTCGGACTTGCGCTGCATATAATTGTAAAACAATAATCACTACCAACAAATTTGAACAACTTGATGAAGGTATAATCGCAAAAGCGTCATCTGGTGGATTAGAATACATAGATATAATTACATCAAATAACTTATCAAATTGCTTAAACGAGCTAAAAAAAAATAAATATTGGTTAATAGGCTTCGATAGTGAAGCAAACTCTAATATTGAAGATTCAGTCTTTAATTTGCAAGATCGAATTGTTTTGATTTTTGGTGAAGAGGGTAAAGGTATGAGAAATTTGACAAAGAAACTTTGTGATATGACATACCGTGTAAATACAATTGGAGAAATTAAGAGCTTAAATGTATCTGTCGCTATTGGAATTATTCTAGATAAGATAACACCGAACTCAGGTTAGTGTATCATATAATCGGTACTATGTTCTCAATTTGAATACACAATGTAAATTATTTTCTTTGAAAAAATTATTTTTTGATTTAAATAATAATTGATCAAATGTGCCGGCTTAGCTCAGTTGGTAGAGCGGCTGATTTGTAATCAGTAGGTCGGGAGTTCAAATCTCTCAGCCGGCACCACAAGAGAGATAAATTTCAGATCATGAAACTGAATGAAAAGCAACTTCAAGACTTCCAAAAAAAATTTGGTAACATCTTAAATGAAAGAGATATCATCACAGATCATGATACGATCGCTCCGCACTTAGTAGATTGGGTAGGAAATATAAGTGGATCCTCAGCATTGATGCTAACCCCACGTAACAGCGAACAAGTGTCTAAAATATTGCGTTTATGTAATGAAGAAACTATCGCCGTTGTACCTCAAGGAGGTAACACAGGATCAGTTGCATCGGGAATACCTAATGGAGAAATTATATTAAGTTTAGAAAAAATGAATAATATTATCAGTATAATTCCCGAGGATTATTCAATTACAGTCGAGTCTGGATGCATTCTCAGCCAAGTTCAGGATGCTGCTCAGGAGGTATCAAGGTTCTTTCCCTTGAGCATTGGGTCAGAGGGCTCATGCACAATTGGAGGAAATATATCTACAAATGCTGGAGGTATTTCCGTATTAAAGTATGGAAATATGAGAGATTTAGTTCTAGGATTGGAGGTTGTTTTAGCAGATGGCCGGATAATGAACAACTTGAAAAGATTACGTAAAGATAATTCTGGCTATGCTATAAAGCATATGTTTATGGGAGCTGAGGGAACACTTGGTGTTATTACTGCAGCATGCTTGAGACTATTTCCAAAAATTGAGAATAAGGTGACGGCCTTTGCTTCACTTAGCGATTTAGATGCAACAATCCAGCTACTTGAAACACTGAAAAGTTTTTCTGGTGAATTATTATCCTCTTATGAACTCATTCCAAAAATTGGACTCGATATTGCGCTTAAATATGGAGATGAATTAGTAAGTCCTATATCAGATCCACAGGAATGGAATGTAATTATTGAGTACTCTGATACAAAAAATAACGATAATGCAAATGACTCACTTGAAAATGCCCTTGGGAATGCTATCGAGAAGGGTTTAGTTTGTAATGCCGCAATAGCCAGCTCACTTTCACAAGCACAAAATATTTGGAAGATAAGAAAGGCAATTGTTGAACATCAACCAAAATTAGGTGGTGAAATAAAACATGACTGCTCAGTCCCCGTATCATCTGTTCCTGAATTCATAAGAAGTACAACACAAAAATTGATAGATTATCTACCAGATGTTCGCCCGGTGCCGTATGGGCATATTGGTGACGGAAATATTCATTTTAACGTATGTCCTCCGAGTAATTATAATCCTGATACATTCAAACAAAATACAGAAGAAATAAGAGAGATTGTCTATGGAAACGCAAATTCCTTCGGCGGCAGCTTTGCAGCTGAACATGGTGTGGGGCAGATAAAAAAGAAACAGATGCTGAATTATAAAGATGAAGTTGAGTTACAATTAATGAAAGATCTCAAAAATTTTCTTGATCCAAAAAATATACTAAATCCAGATAAAATATTTTAAATCATGATTGAAAAAAGATACAAAGGGGCAATACTAGCTTCGATCTCGGCCAGTATTGGCGGTACAACTGTTGTACTTACGAGATACTTAATGCCAGACAGCGATCCATTTTCATTACCTGGCATCAGGTATGGCATTGGCGCTATATTGCTTTTAATAATATTATACTCACTAAAGAAAAGTAAGCCTCTTGAGCTTATCGACTGGCAACCAATCATGCTATTGTCTTTTATATTCTATGTTGCATTTCCATGGTCATTTGCAGCTGGCTTAGAATACACAACAGCTGCGAGAGGTGCTATTGTATTTACAGCACAACCAGTGATAACACTTGTTGTTGGGTCAATGATTGGGAAAGAGAGAATCACACTCTATAAAGTTGTTGCAATAATCATTGCTGTGACAGGTATTTCAGTCACATTAAGTGATGATATGAACGAGCTAGCACCAAATGCACTGCTTGGAGATTTTTTGATGTTTATAGCGGCTTTTTGCAACTCACTGTACGTTCTCAATGCTGGCAGACTCATCACAAAATATGGAAGCTTAACTTTTACCGCATGGCCGATGTTCATAGGTTCATCGATGATGTTATTTTTAGCAGTATTTTTCGGTCAACCCTTTTCAGGTTCCTTATCATTTGATACTACCCAATGGATCGTCTTATTGATCCTCGCAATACCCGGTGCGGCATTAATGGTTTCACTTTTCATGTCATCAATTAATATGTCAACCCCTACCGGCATAACAATGACTGTTGGTTTTAATCCACTTACGGCGATTATACTGGGTGCAATAATTTTAAGCGAGCCTGTCTCGTCTAAAATTTTATTCGGATTTGTTTGTGTGCTTACAGCTGTTGTACTCGCAAACTACGAGAAATAATCACTAGCGTCTTCTGAAATTTTTCCTTGCCTGAGCGCGAGTAGCGGGTGCTTTTTCATCTTTATGTCTAAAGATTATCCTACCTTTATCTAGATCATACGGGGTCATTTCAACTGTCACGCGATCTCCAATTAGTGTCCTAATTCTGTGCTTCTTCATTTTACCAGCTGTGTAAGCAACTATTTCGTGCTCGTTATCTAGCATCACTCTAAATCGCGCATCAGGAAGAACGTCCAGTACAACACCTTCTAACTCCAGTAATTCCTCTTTTGCCATAAACTCTCACTTATACCTTAAAATAATTTTTTTATAATATATCACACCAATTAAGTCTATAGTATATAAAATAATACACTCAATATATTATCCCAGCATTTACCTACCATGGCGGCTGCCATATGAGCGGTTAATCATCAGCCAGGTGAACGCACACCTCTTTTTCTAAAATCATCATGAAAAAAAAATTTCCTATGATATTTATGCCAATTTTCATATGTCCATTCTTCAGCATATTGCAAAGTTTTTTTCGGCACATATATTTCGGCCATAATTTCTTCATTATCAATGCTGCGAAAAACACTGACCTCAGACCTTGAGTAATTTTTACCTTCAAACATATCCAATTTTCTTATCACCTCTTTGTCTAGACCCGTTGCAACTAGACCATTTATTTTATTTGATGATGACTTGTCCCTTACAATAAGTGGATAATTTGTATTTTTGACTCTATATAATCTGTAGCCGATCAGATGACCATCAACCAAATTCAATTGCTTTTCTTGATCCCCGATTACAGCTTCCCTCACCTCATGATCCCTTAAAGTGCCATAGAAAAAAAAGTATCTTTGTTTTTGCATAACTCTCAACCAAATTCATTCATTCCATTGTCTGCTATTCATAAGTAGTTCACTGATTGTAATACCAAGCTAATATTTGATCCATATCTTGCTTTTTCAGATCCGCAGAATCGTAAATGCTGATGACTTCATTCAACTCTGAAGAATTTTTTATCCCGGGAACTATTGTTGAGATTTTCTCATTAGCAAGACAAAATAACACGGCAATCTGGGCTAGGCTCAAATCATCTCTGCCAATTAGTAATTTCAGTTTTTGCATGAGCTGATGTTCGCGATATATTTGTTCATCATGTTTTTTTTCTGATTTTATCTCATCAACAATAGCGCCATTAGCAAATGGTCTTATACCGATAATTGCAACTTCGTTTTTCTGAGCCAGATTCATTACACAGGACTCACCGTCACCATAGCCCTGATCATTTTCATGAAGCGTTCGGCGTGCTTCCCCGTGAGCACTCTGATTGAGTATATTGTAGAGAACTTGTATCGATGAAAATTTATCAGAATAAATGAGTTTAGTTTGAGCTTCGTAATCCCCGTCCCATCCCGTAAATCCAATATATCTTACTTTTCCTGAGCTTCTCAACAAATCTGTACAGTCATAAAATTCCATGCAATCACTATAGTTGAGGCGTGTTGCAAATTCTGGCGGATTATTTCGGAATTGATACTTTCCACGCTCATTACCAATTTGGTGATGAATTTGTAATAGATCGATGTAGTCGGTCTTGAGCTGCGCTAAGCTTCTTTCAACCGAAGCAACGATAAAATTTTTCATATCATGTGTATCCTCGAAAGAAGGGAGGCGAACTTTTGTTGCTAAGATTATTTTATTCCTATCATCCCCAATGGCTTCCCCAAGATTGATTTCTGACCTCCCGTAAACTGGTGAGGTATCAAAAAAATTAAGACCGACATCTATTGCTTTTCGTACACAGTCAATACAAGCCTTATCATCTTCAAACCCAGCAGTGTAGCCTATTGGTGCACAGCCAAAACCAATCTCCGACACTTTTAGATCTGTTTTTCCGAAGTATCTATATTTCAATTTCGGACTCCAGTTCATCCATGTATGGCGAGTCCATTTCAGAATGCTGAACACCAAATACATTTATCGTCATCGAAATCAATGTGTAATAACCCAGAATGCCAACAAGATCGACAAGTCTATCTTTCCCAAGAATTTCATATGTTTTGTTGTACAATTCATCACTAATTCTCTTATCCTTATTTAGGCTCATGGTGAATTCATAAATGGCATGCTGTTCTTCACTCATCTGGCTCGGCTTCTTGCCAAGTGAAATGGACTCTATCGTATTTTTATTTACCCCTGCATCAATTGCAATTTTGCTGTGAACTTTCCACTCATACCCAGACGCCCAAATGCGTGCAATTAAACAGATAGCAAATTCAGATAAGAGTGGCTCGAGAGAGGATGAGTATCTACAATAGGCACCCAATGATTGAGCTTTATCTGCTAATCCTGCACGATGCATCCATACAGCTAAAGGACCCCTTACACTACCTCTTGGACCTGATGCGATATCATCATATATTTTTTTCTGCTCTTGATTCATGTCTGAATAATCTAAATTTTTTAACCTCATATACCACTCCTTATTTGTTCTGTTTAAACATCAAGATGTAATTCGTCATCATTAGACTGGTTAAAGCATCTTGTGTTGTTATCAATGAACCATAGTTATACACATTCTACATGTTTTTTTTTGGTAACCTCACAAAACAATAAAATATTTACAAATTTTTTCGTATTAAATTCTTTTTTTCCTTTAACTTTATCTAAAATATTGGTAAAAAGTTATTTTAACAAATTTGTTAAAAAAATAAGTTGTCAATCTTTATGCAAAATCTGCATAATCTAACGGGAGGTAATAAAATATGGCTGAAGAACTAGTCATTCAGGGAAGCGCTCTTGGAAAGCAATTCGGTGAAAATGTAATTGCTGTCGAGGATGCAAACTTCACAATTCCACGTGGTTCATTTATTTCACTGGTGGGACCAAGTGGTTGTGGTAAATCCACATTATTAAGATTAATATCAGGTCTGATTGAAAAATCTGGCGGAGACCTTTTAGTAAGAAACGCAGAAGTAGTTGGACCAAGAAGTGATATTGGAATGATGTTCCAAAAAGCTGTGCTTCTTGACTGGCGTACTTCAATCGAAAATGTTTTATTGCCTGATGAAATCAGAGGAACCATCGACACAGATGCAAAAAAGCGAGCATGGGACCACCTGCAATTAGTTGGTCTTAAAGACTTTGAGTTCTCATTCCCAAGACAATTATCAGGGGGTATGCAGCAACGTGTTGCTCTAGCAAGATTGTTGCAGACAGGTGCTGATATCATGCTACTTGACGAACCATTTGGTGCACTTGACGAATTTACACGTGAAAGGCTCAATGATGAGCTTCTAAGAATTGTTGAGGGTCCAGACATTACAACAATTTTTGTGACACATAATATTCAAGAAGCTATATATCTCGCAGACCAGGTATTTGTTATGACACCAAGACCAGGTAGAATTGCGGCGCAAATCGAAATTGACCTTCCAACACCGAGAAATATTGATATGACAACAACACCGGAATTTAATAACTATGTCCAGCAAGTTAGAGATGTACTAGCCGGTCACTTAGATGGTCAACCGCTATGAGTAATGATCAAGAAGCAAGCGTTAGTAATATTGAGCTAGCGGCAGATTACAAAGGGACACTTGGTGGTGCCGTACTGAGGCACACCATTATTTTCTTTGTGATCATGTTCATATGGGAAATGGCAAATAGGACAGGCTTTAGTAATCCACTACTGCTGCCGAGACCTACAGACATCGTAGCATCTATCTGGAAAATTTATGTTACGCAAGGTAACGTATGGTACCATTTGTGGGTAACTTTCAAAGAGGCGATGGTTGGGTGCTTTATTGGTTGTGTTATTGGTATTGGGCTAGCCGTCGCAGCTGTATTAAGTGATACTTTTAGGCAATTCTTAAAGCCATATATTATTATCGTTGAAGCTACACCTAGGATTGCCCTAGGTCCTATCTTCGTTACATGGTTCGGTTTTGGGATGAGCTCAAAAGTTGCTCTCGCTGCATTAGTTTGCTTCTTTGCGCCTTTTGTTAATACCATAACAGGACTGCTTGGAGTTGAAGAGGAGTCATATGAACTTTTCAGATCCCTTGGCGCAACACGAAGACAGGTGTTTTGGAAACTTATGATACCGACTGCCCTACCTACCATGAATGCTGGGCTTAAGCTAGCCGTTGGATCAGCTTTTGGCGGTGCATTAGTTGCTGAGTTTATTTCAGCACAAGCCGGCATGGGTATTCTCATGGCACGTTATACAATGTCGCTAAATATGCCGTCTGCATTTGCAGGACTATTATCAATTACTCTTTATGGCTTCATACTATTCAGAATAATGGAAATTATTGACAAGAGGGTTTTATATTGGTTAAGCGATGATCTAATGGCCAAGAAAAGCGTAAAAAAAGAAACTAAAATTAGAGGGGAGCTAGGACTATGAGTGATATTGGTTCAGACGGCGTATTAGCCGGAGTAAAGGAACTTTCTCCTATACAAAAACTTGCTATGCATGGACTCGTCTTCCTTATTATATTTGGTGGATGGGAAGTTGGTGCAAGACTGGGTTACGTTAACGAATTAATCCTACCTGCCCCAACATCTATCGCATATAGATTATATGAGATGTTTTTTGTTACAGGGTCAATTTACTGGCACTACATCATCACAATGTATGAAGCAACAATGGGCTTCATTATTGGTGTGAGTATCGGGATGGGTTTAGCAATTACTGCTGCAATTAGCCCTGTCTTTCGAAGATACTGGGCACCATACGCAGTCGTGTTTAATGTTACACCAGGGATCGCAGTAACACCTTTCATTATTGCTTGGTTTGGATTTGGGTGGAGCTCAAAGATCGCACTAGCTGCACTTGTATGCTTTTTCCCGCCTTTCATCAACACCTTAACGGGTCTATTACACATTGATAAGGATGCAACAGAATTATTTAGATCACTTGGCTCGACCAAGAAACAGTTCTTCTGGAAGTGTCAAATACCAAGCGCACTACCAATCATAATAGCTGGATTAAAACTCGCCATGACTGGCGCGCTAATTGGCACAATCGTTGCGCAATTCTTCTCTGCATCAGAGGGTGTGGGAATTCTTATGCAAAGATTTGCGTTCAGATTAAACATGGATGGAAGTTTCGCTGCACTAATAGTAATGTCTCTTATGGGGCTAAGTCTATTCACACTTATGGAATATATGGACTATAAAGTGCTATACTGGAGAAGACACTCAAGAATGGAAGAGGTTGGATCCAAGAGAAAAAGAAAATGGCTTGCAGAGAATGGGGATTTTTCTGCGTAATCTATTAAATCTTTGAACATTAAAACCCAACCTAAAATAGGTTGGGTTTTTTTATCTTATCTGTCTAAGAATACTTTTGCTTTTTTGTACATCGCATAATCAACCATCTTGTTCTCGAAGGTAATTGCAGCGAGTCCATTTTTCTCTGCCTCTTCAAAGACCTCGACCATTTTTGTATAATATTCAATCTCTTTTGGATCTGGCTCATATGCCTCTCTTGCAATTTTAATGTGACTTGGGTGTATTAACGTTCGCCCATCATAACCGATTCGCTTGCTCAGTTCACATTCAGCCTTGAGTCCCTCGAGATCTGCAATACCACCATAAGCTCCGTCTAGTACATAAGGCATTTTCGCAGCCCTTGCCTCGACAAGAGATCTTGATCGTGAATAATTTAATTCAAACCCGTCAATTGACCAGTCGGATCTTAAATCTCGTTGAAGGTCGCCGTCCTCTGCACTACCAAAGACGATTGACTCTACTCGTTCCGCTGCTGAACATATATCAAAACATTTAATGACCCCAAGCGCTGTTTCAATTAATAAAAAGAGTTTAATAGAATTTTTCTCCAGACCTTTCTTTTTTTCTTCATCTGAAATGACTTTATCTACAAATTTTACCTGATCAACTGACTCAGCCATAGGCAAGGCAATGCCGTAAATATTCTTTTGTGTTACAGCCCTCAGGTCATTTTCAAGAAATTCTTTTTCGCTATTAACCCTCACTAAAGCTGTTATATCAAGTTTTGGAATAATATTTTTTGAAATATTATCTCTGACTTCACTTTTCAGATTCAAAGGAACAGCATCCTCAAAATCGATTATTATCCCGTCAGGCTCAAAACGAGATGCCTTTTCAATTAATTCCGGTTTATTACCGGGGGTATATAGCGTTATTAATGGCTTATTATTCATTTTTTATCCTCATATTTAAATTATACCTTCTTTTTTTAATTTTTTAATTTCCTCAATTTTCATACCTAATCGTTGCTTAAATATTTCATCATTATCTGCCCCTATCTCTTTTCCGAGAAATTTTATATTTCCAGGCGTTCTTGAAAATTTTGGAAAAATATTTTCTGTCTTAATTTTCTTACCATTATCAACAACAGTTGTCACCATTTCCCGGAATTGTGCGTGGATATTTTCCATTATATCTTGGATATTATAGACAGGGCCCATCGGTACGGACTCTTTATGAAGTAATTCGGATACCTCTTCGAGGCTATGCTCGGACATCCAATCAGATATATATCGATCCAGCTCTTTAACATGCACTATACGATACGCGTTATTTGAAAATTTTGGATTTTTTATCAATTCAGGTCTACCTATAACCTTAAAAAGTCTCTCAGCAGTTGTTTGTGTTGCCCCGGCAAGCGCCACCCATTTACCATCTTTTGTTTTATATGTATTTCGAGGCGCACTCGTTGGTGCAGTATTACCCATTCTAGATGGAATCTCACCCGTCAAATCAAAAACCATTGCATTTGGACCAAGAATAGAGAATAGACTTTCCCAGATGCTGACATCTATGACTTGACCTTTTTTTGAAGCATTCACATCTCGATTATAAATTGCAAACATTGCAGATAATGCAGAATAAAATCCGGCGAGGGTATCAGCTAAAGCAAATTGAGGTAATGTTGGCACGCCATCCTTTTCTCCAGTCATTTCGGCAAAACCACTCATGGCTTCCATTAATGTTCCAAATCCCGGCTGATTGGCATAGGGACCACTCTGTCCATACCCGCTTACTCTCACAATTACTAATCTTGGATATTTTTTTTGAAGCTCTGCAATATCAATACCCCAATCGTCTAGTCTACCTGGTCTAAAATTCTCTATAAACACATCAGCATCTTCTAATAGCTTAAATAAAATATTTCTGCCTTTCTCTTTCGATATATTCAAAGTTATTAGCTTTTTATTCCTTGCGTAAGTTTTCCACCATGGGTTTATACCATCTATTTCAAATCCAAAATTCCGCAGATGATCTCCCTTTATAGGAGTTTCAATATGTAAAACCTCTGCGCCAAAGTCAGCTAATAATCTGCCACATAATGGAGCTGCAATGACCGTTGCGCACTCAACTACCTTCAGCCCAGTTAAAGCATCAGTTTTCATTCACACGACTTTCAGTGGTTAATATGTTGATAGAGTATTTCACAATTTTTTTAATTATTACAAAATAGTGTATTTACTATAATATATCACAATATACAAACAACTTAAAGTCAGGGGAATTGAAATGCCAAAAATGACAGGTGGTAGATTTATTGCAGAATTTCTTGAAAAATCTGGCGTAGATGCTGTTTTTTATGTACCAACCATACTAAGCAGACCATTGGCTGAGATGGATAATATGAAAATAAAAAGGGTCTTGGCTCACGCTGAAAAATCTGCCGCATATATGGCAGACGGTTATGCTAGAGCATCTGGAAAGCCTGGAGTTTGCGCAGCTCAAGCAGTCGGTGCAGCAAACTTAGCGGCTGGATTAAGAGACGCACTTCTTGGAAATAGTCCTGTAGTTGCTTTAACCGGCGGCAGGAAATCAATGGAAAAACATAAAGGCGCTTATCAAGAGAATGATGATTACCCAATATTTGAAAAGCTTACAAAAGCAAATTTTCAGGTTGATCAAGTTGAGCGGTTACCTGATCTTATGCGCCAGGCATTCAGAGAAGCTACAACAGGAAATCCAGGTCCTGTGAATCTGCAGATGGCAGGTAATAATGGACAAATAGAAGATGACTATGCTGAGTTAGAGCTAATTGTTGAAGATCGATATACAAAAACACCTTCACATAGATTTTCTCCGCCAATTGAAGAAATCAAACAAGCCCTCAGAGTGATAGAAAAGGCAAAAAAACCTGTGATCATTTTAGGTGGCGGGGCAAGAATATCGGATGCAGGAGAAGAAGCACATGAATTTTCCAAAAAAACAGGAATTCCAATCGCAACTTCAGTTGCGGCGTATAATTTAATTCCCGAAGATTACGAGTTATACATTGGAGTTCCTGGGACATATTCAAGAGAATGCACGAATAGAATTTTATCGGAAGCCGATCTATTTATCTTCATCGGATCTAGCACAGGTGGTCAAGTTACCCATTTTTGGAAAATTCCCGAAATAGGGACAAAAGTTATTCAGATTGGTATTGACCCAAGTGATTTAGGTAGAAACTATCCAAATGAAATTAGTTTACTAGGTGATGCTAAAACTACATTGCAGCAAATTTTGAAAGAGAATTTAACTCAGTTAAAGATTGACGACTGGAGAGAAAAATCAATAAACATTGTAAATGAGTGGAAAGCCGAATTAAATAAACTGAGAGATTCTGACAGCAAACCAATCAGGCCAGAAAGACTTATGAAAGAGCTTTCTGAGGTAATTCCAGAAGACTCAATAGTTGCATCAGATACAGGTCACACTGCAATGTGGACAGTACAGAACTTGTGGATGAATAAGAAATGGAACTTTATTCGTTGCGCTGGCTCGCTGGGCTGGGGGTTTCCTGCAGCTATCGGGGCTAAGTGTGCTTTTCCGGATAAGAATGTCTTTTGTCTAACAGGTGATGGTGGATTGTGGTATCATTTCACCGAATTAGAAACGGCAGTTCGATCTGATATCCCAACAATCACAATTGTAAATAATAATAATGCTCTAAATCAAGAGTATGATATTTTTATGAATGCCTATGATGGTAAGCCATCAAATAGATGGACAGAGATGTGGTATTTTAACAAAGTTAGCTTTGCCGAATTAGCTAACAATATGGGTGCTTTTGGGATAAGGGTTACAGATCCTGCCGATATTAAAGAGGCAGTGAAAGAGGCAATGAAATCTAAAAAACCATCAATTGTTGAGATTGACGGTGATGTAAATGCTTTAGCGCCAACTGCTTGGTCAAAATAAAATCGATTACGCCTGATTTATATGTATTTTAATAAAAAAAGAGCAGATAAATTAATGGATCAATTTGATATTGATCTATTAATTGCTTCGACCCCTGAGAATGTTACCTACCTCAGTGATACCGTAAGCTGGGCGCCGAAGGTTTATTCTTATTCTGTTGACATGTTCGCAACTTATTTCAGAGATAATAATCTTAACTCAAGCTTGATTGTGCCAAGTCAAGAGATGACTTATGTATCTGCATCGAATACGTGGATAAATGACTTTTATACTTACGGCGGAAAAAGTGCTCTCATTCAAGAAAGTGAGCAGGTTATAGAGTCAGCTGAAGAGAATACATACCTTAATTTACAAAATAATGATGATAAAAGATTTCCAACTGCTGTTGAGGCTTTGATCGCGTCAATCAAAAATAACACAACAAAGAAACTCAGGATTGCTATTGATGAAGATAAAATGACTCATAAATCCACATTGAAACTTCAAGAAGAGTTGGATAACTGTGAATTGATACCCTCCTCTGACTTATTGAGGCTAATAAGAATGGTTAAGACTGATGATGAAATTAGTGCAATGAAAGCAGCGGCAGATCTGAACGAAACAGCCTGTACAAAGGCATGTAATGAAATAAAGATTGGCATGAAAGAGTTAGATATTGCAGAAATATATGCCCAGGAAGTAGGAAAAGGGCTTGGTAAATGGTTGTGGTTTCATTTTGGTTCAGGAAGAAGGTCAGTTGGGATATTCCCACCTACAGAAAAAAAAATACAGCCAGGGGAAATGTGGAAATTTGATGCTGGGCTATCTCTAAATAATTATCAAGCAGATACAGGTTGGGGAGGAGTTATAGGTCAACCAAATGCGCAACAGAATATGATATGGGAAGCCACTCTGAGAGGGTATAACTCAGCTATGTCTGTAATAAAAGAGGGCGTTAGACCATCAGAAATACAGAATGCAATGCTTAAGGGGACACAAGATGGAGGCTTAGACGATCATTCAGGAACTTTTGCCGGTCATGCTATTGGACTTGAGATGAGAGAATTACCATACGTTCTAGGGAATAAAAAAATGGTAAATAGTTTATATCTTCCTCAAGATACTGATATACCATTACCCGAAAATACTGTTTTGTGTATTGAAAACCCATGCCAAATATTTGGTGTTGGTGGGACACAGATTGAGCAAACAATTATCGTTAAAAAAAGTGGCTACGAATTACTAACAAAGCAAGATAGAAAACTTTGGATTATTGAGTAGCCATAACACGCTGAATAAACTCAGACATCGACTCTGCAATTTGATCCTCATATTCTACCCAATCACTCCATGGTATTAAATCGACATCAACATCATCAATTGGTAGTTGAAATAACTCACTATTTCCAAGCATTTTATAAGCTGTGATACCGCTTACTGAGTTATGTGTATTATCATTACCGGGAATTACTAAGGAAGGGATAGTTATGGAGCCTAGTTCATCTTGCGTGACCCCCATCACAGGATAGTCAGCTCCGGCACGAAACTTAACCAATAAATTTTCTTGTATTTTTATAAATTCATTTACATCAAACTGCAGTAATTCATTTTCTATGTCTGGATTTGTTTTTATATATTCTGCAAACCTTGCAGTATCACAAACACTTTTCATGCCGCCAGACTTGGCTGCATTAATAAATACCTCATAATAGTTTTTTGGAAGATTATTTGCTGCAAATTTACCACCCGTGACTCTCATGATAATCAACCCAATTAAATCCTTTGGGAATTCAAGTGCATACATTAAGCTAGTTCTGGCACCAGAAGATGATCCAGATATAAAAATATGTTTTTCATTCAATGATTTAAATAATTTTCTTAATTCTCTTGCCCAAGTAACTTCCTCAGTATGAGCATCATCAATCAGCATACTTGACTTACCTGTATTTCTTCTATCGTGAAGAAGTATTCTGATGTTATTTTTTGCAATCTTTTCAGCAAGTGATTTCATCTCAAGACACCCCCTTCTAGCCCCAGGCATAAGAGCTAAAATTGGCGTTCCTGAACCAATGATTTCATACTCAATATTTACACCATCAATTATTTTTTTTACCATATTCCACCTATCTAATTCATCGCTTTGATTATATAATAAAAGTTCAAACTTTTATAGGGATATTAAAGTGAAAGCATACTTTACAGATGTCGTAAATGGTGAAAGTAGGTTGGTTGCAGCTGATATAGATATACCAAAACCAGCCGATGATGAGATATTAATTAAAGTTAGAGCAACAGCATTAAACAGAGGGGGTTTTATAGTTGGTGGTGTGATGCATGGTGCATCCGCATACCCATCAGGTACTGAGGCTGCAGGTGAAATCATTCAAATCGGATCTGGAGTACAAAAATATAAGCTGGGAGACAAAATCATGGGGCGAGTGATCGGTACAAATTCTGGTTCATACTCAGAATATTGTACGATAAAAGATTACCAGGCTATGTTTATTCCCGGTGGATTTAGTTGGGAGGAATCAGCGGCGATACCAGTAAGCTTCCTCGCAGCTTATGATGCACTAATTACTTATGGTAAACTATCAAAGGATGACATAGTATTGATAACCTCAATTTCTTCAGCAATCGGTTCTTCTGCTCTAATAATTTCAAAAATTATAGGAGCGAAGGTCATTGGTACATCAACTTCTGATCTGAAGCTCGAAAAATTACGAAATTATGGAATGGATTTCGGTATAATTACGCCTGAGACAAACCTTGCAGATAAAATAAAAGAATTTACAGATGATGGAATAAACTTGGTTGTTAATTGCTTGGGGGGCAGCATCTTCAATGATGCAATGATGGCACTAAAATTTAAAGGTATTTTTGTGAATGTTGGCTATATGGATAATATTACAAATGTAGAAGTAGATTTAAAAAAAATTCATTCGCAAAGATATAGTATTCATGGAATATCCAATGCATACGTTACTCGAAAAGATATAATTAAAACAGTTGAGGGTTTTAAGAGAAATGTCCTACCATATTTAGGAAAAAATAAAGAAAAGCCAATTATTGACAAAATCTATAATTTTGATGATATAGATAAGGCTCGGAAGTATATGATGTCTAATAATCAAATCGGAAAGATAGTTGTGAAACTATAAAAAATCTTAAAAAAGGAGAATTTAATATGGTTAAAAAAGTTGGAATTGTTGGTATGGGATTAATGGGGCAAGCTTTCATATCAAACATGAGGAAATCACAATTTATGATCCAAGGATTTGATGTGGACCCAAAAAGAATGGATGAGCTGAAAGATCAAGGAGGCACCCCAGTAAATACTCCAGCAGATGCCGCCAAAGATGTTGACTGTGTTATTATGTCACTTCCTAATAGTAACATTGCTAGAGAAGCTGCAATTGGTGCAAACGGAATATCTCACGGTGTAAATACTGAAAATTTATATATATGCGATACCACAACCTCAAGACCGGAAGATTCGGTGTCACTGTCCGCTGAACTGGAAAAAAAGGGTATAAAATTCTTAGACTCGGCTGTAAGTGGCACAAGTGTGATGGCTAAAGATGGCGATTTAATTGTAATTGCTGGAGGAAAAAAAGAGGATTTTGACGCCTGTACTGCGTATTTTGAGGGTTTTAGTCGAGGTGCTTATTACATGGGACCGGTTGGTTCAGGAGCAAGAACGAAGCTTGTTATAAATCTTATTTTAGCTGGCAATAGACTGGCACTCGCGGAAGGTTTGGTCTTGGGGCATAAAGCTGGGCTCGAACAAAATAATTTGCTTGAGGTATTAAAAGACAGCGCTGCATCGTCAAAGACAATGATTGATAAGGGTCCAAAAATGATTAATGCTGACTATTCAAAGCAAGGGCAAATAAAGACTTCTCTTAAAGATAATAGACTTATGATTGAGCAAGGGCAAATTCTTGGCTCACCAACATTATTGACTTCCGTTCTATCACAGATATATCAAGCAGCATATGAAAAAGGCTATGCAGAAAAAGACACTGTGTCATTTTATGAAATAATGAGAGGTATGGCGGGGCTTGATGAGCGCGAAGGAATTGATGATGTTCCATTTGGTAAATAATTTTTCATAACTAAAATGAAGTACAACAAAAAAGAAGCAAAAGAAGCGGCAAAAGAAATACTAAAGGGTATTTGGACGGCAATGCCATATTGCTGGGATAGTGAAGATAATTTTGATGAACTTGCCAATCGATCAAATATGGATCACATTATAAATAATATTAAGGTTGATGGACATTACTGCTCAGGGAATATTGCTGAATTTTGGTCAATGCCTGATGAGGAGAGGATGTTCGCGCATGAAGTCATGCATGATCAGGCGAGAGGACGAATACCTATGATTGCAGGGTGCCATCACCAATCAGTCAAACAAGTTGTCGCTCTTGCAATGCACGCTCAAAATATTGGGTACGATTTTATTATAATACTCACTCCATATGTTGCAGCCAGAGATGATGAGACTGTTTTTCAGTTTTACGAATATATATGCTCAAAGATAGATATCGGCGTTATACTTTTTAATGTTCCTCAAAACTGTCATCCAATAAATGCCAATCTAGCAAAAAGATTATCAAAATTAGATAATATTTGTGGGTATAAGCAGGCTGACGGTTCACCAGCATCAACGCACTCAATCATTGACTCAGTTGGGAATGATATTGTGGTATCGGTTGCAGATGAGGCTCCGTGGCTTACTAGTATGACGCAACTTGGTTTGCAGTGGCTTGTAAATTATAATCCACATTTGTATCAGTCAAAGGGCTGGTTACCTCTAAAGAATTATACCGATGCCGCCTTGAATGGTGAACTGACTGAAGCAACACGAATTGCAAAATCGATACAGCCACTGAGAGAACTTCATGCTAAATGGATTATGGGATACTGGAATAGTGGTAGAATGCCCATTGCTGAAATGAAATACTGGCAGGAGCTAATTGGCATGCATGGGGGAAATACTCGACCACCAGTTATCCCAATGACGGAGGAGAAAAAGAGAGAACTAAAATCAGACTTAATAAAGACAGGATTATTTGAAATTGTCTAATATTTTTGAAGAAGTTCGTGGCCCAACTCATCGATTTCATTTACCCCCAGAAGCGCCATATCTCTGTCTATTTCTTCTTTCAATAAATTAATGGTGTGTGTAACGCCAGCAATACCGGCTATTGAAGCTGCATAGAGAAAGGGTCTCCCAATGAAGACGAAATCGGCTCCTAAAGCTAGCGCTTTAATTACATCAGTACCCCTTCTAAAGCCACTATCTACGAATAATTTACAATCACCTTTTACATGCGGCCTAATATTTTCAAGGGCTTTAATTGAGGATATCGCCGAGTCTAGCTGGCGACCACCATGGTTTGAAATTATAATAGCATCTGCGCCTAAATTGATAGCTTTAAGAGCGTCTCCCTTATTCAGAATACCTTTTACAATTAAATTACCATCCCAGAGTTTTCTAATTTGCTTCAAGTGCTCCCAGTTTAGATTTGACCTTTTACCGAAGTCTCTGTTTATTGATGCAGAAAACACAGGCTCACCTCTTTCCGCTAGAAAATTTTCAAAGTGGGGCATGCCATGTTTAAATATCGTTTTCAGAAAAGTATTCATGGACCAATTTGGGTGTGTTAAGCCCTGATAAAGTAAACTAAATGATGGCCTGAGTGGCGTCGAAAAACCATTTCGAAGATTATTCTCTCTCCCTGCCAAAACCGCAACATCAACAGTTAAAACGAGCGTCTCAAAGCCTGCTTTTTTTACCCGTAAAACAAGATTTTCAACCTTATCATGCTCTCCAGGAAGATATGCCTGAAACCATGTCCCGGGCGCTAACTTAATTATTTCCTCCATTGGAATTAAAGATGAGCCACTGATAACCATTGGGATATTCATTTTTTGTGCTGCATCAGCCAAAACAATATCTCCTCTGTATGCGGCAAGCGCACTCACACCCATAGGTGAAATACCAAAAGGAGCATCCCATCGCCTACCAAATATCTCAGTTTTCGTAGATCGCTCAGACACATTTCGAAGAATATTTGGGACAAACTTATAATTTGCAAAATCTTCAGCGTTATTGCGCAGTGTATGGTTTCTCTCAGCTCCGCCAGCTACATATCCAAAAACAGGTTTTGGAAGATGTTTTTTTGCGTGAACTTCAAGATCTTCAAGAGCATAAATTTTATTTAATATACGTGGCTTTTTTCTAGTCATAAAACAGTGAGTTATTTTGATATATATAGGGGTTAACAACGTCGTTGTTTATGATATAATAATTCTTTATTAAAAAATAGAAAAAATATTCATATGTTTGATATTGATAAATTTATTCAAGAATGTGACAGCAGAATTGAAAAGAAGAACAATCACAAGGCAGTGATCGATATCCTCTCAAAGGCAGTTGAGAACCCAACAGATCTTTTTAGATATTTTGGTGAACCGACGCAGGGTGGAATTCAAAAAATATATCAGTCAGATAAGTTTTCGATACTTAATGTTGTTTGGACTCCAAATATGACAATTATGCCTCATAACCACAACATGTGGGCAGCGATTGGCGTTTATTCTGGTAGAGAGGATAACATATTCTGGCGTAAATTAGATAACAGAGAACATGGAAAGATTGAGGCTGCAGGGGCAAAATCCTTAGAAAAGCATGATACAGTTCCGCTAGGGAGTGATATCATTCACTCTGTGATTAATCCCACAAATAAATTCACATGTGCGCTACATGTCTACGGCGGAGATTTTTTTGAAACACCGAAAAGTGAGTGGGATACAGAAACACTTGAAGAGGCAGAATATAAAGTTGAGCATTCTCATAAGATTTTTAGGGAAGCAAATAAAAGAGCTGAACTTGATCTAAAATAAGCTTATCATATATCAACTATTTCTCCCGTTTCACCAGACTTTACAATTGCTTCGAAAATCTCGATATTTGCTATCATCTCCTCCGGTGTAATTGGGTAATCTTGATTATTGACGCAGGCGTCGTGCCATAATTCAAAATTTTCGAGGACTGTATTTGTGTGTGGATGAGTTGTAATAATCCTCTCTCCTCCTTGCTTACAGAAGACTAACTCACCCGGATCGTCGTGTTCAAAGTTATTAATCTCTCTGGCCTCAATCCAACCCTTATCCCCGAATACAGTATATCTTCCATAAAATGGAGTAGCAATTGAGACTGAAACTATACCAGTAATACCGTTACCAAATTCAATATTAGCCGACATAGTATCGATGCGAGGCTTTTCATAGGCAATGCTAGACATTGTTGAATAAACCCTCTTGGCTCCACCAAACATATGAACCATAAAATCTGTCAAATGAATTCCTCTGGCAGTAAAGCCACCTCCAGGTGCATCTTTTGGATTAAATCTCCAATTATCTTTACTCAGATTATCAAATAAATCATGACTAAAATTAGTTTCAACATGCAGCACTCTGCCAATATCACCGCGAGCGACATGATCAAAAAGACTCTTCATTGCCGGCTCAAATCTTCTTTCGTGACCGAGCCCCAACACAATTCCATTCTCCTTACATGATCTGATGGCTTCCTTTGCATTTTTAGTGTTTAAGCATAATGGTTTTTCACAAAAAATGAATTTACCCGCTTCAGCAGCCTGAATTATATGGGTATGATGAAGACGATTTGGCGTTGCTAAAATTACACTGTCGATGCTCGCGTCAGACAAAACCGACTCATAACTATCGCGAAGCTCGATATTATACTCAACACCAAATACTTTGAGCTGAGATAGGTCCTGATCGACACCGCATACGACATTTATTTTATCACTTTTAGCGAGATTTTTTACAATCACCTTACCCCACCAACCAAGTCCAACAATAGCAGCTCTCATATTAAACCTCACGTATAAGTTTTTTTCTAATCAAAATTTCTTTAGCAGTAATAATAGCGTACTCAAAGATATAATACCAAGTATTGAAAAAATTATAAGTGTATTTTCAATGCCAAAGATATCCCCAATAGCACCCATAAAAATTGCACTTACAGCTGCAAGACCAATTACAAGAACCACCCATAAACTCATGACCCTTCCCCGATATGTATCATTTAACTCCAATTGAACTACTGCTTGAAGATCAATGCCATTAATTGTCATTGAGAAACCAATAATAAAAACTGAAATGAGTGCGAGTGACCAGCTACCCGACATCCCTAAAGTAATTATTGCAAGCAAACCAAGAAAAGACGTGAAATAAACCCGAAAAGGGATACCTTTTTCTTGATCTTTTGATCTCCTCATCGCAATAAATATTGCCGCGACTAGCGCTCCTGCGCCCGCAGTTGCCATAAGATGACCTAGACCCTGCGGTCCAACATCATAAACTCCCCCTGCCAGCGCCGGAAGAATTTCAACAGTCCCTCTTGCAAATAATGAAAAAACAGCAGTAATAGCGCATGCTTCAAAAATTATATTGTGATTAATTGCGAATCTCGCACCGTCTAGAAATTCTAATAAAATATTCTTTTTTTTACCTAGTTCTCCATCTTTTTTGGATACACTTATAGACACTAGAGTTAATGGCATTGCAATGAGAAATAAAAAATTAATAAATATTGTTATTTCAAAACTAAGTATCTGTATTAATAGTCCAGCAAGCGCTGGCCCAATAAGCCTTGCCGAATTAAAATTGATACCATGAACAGCAATCGCATTCGCCAAGTTATTTCTATCAATTATTCGTGGAACAAGTGTCATACGCGTTGTCCGGTCTGCTGATGTAAAAATACCAATGACAAGCGCAATAAGACTTAAATTGTATATATTTAATAGCTTAAAATTGTAGAGGAACCATAAGATAAAAACTGTGATCGCAATTATTGACTGAGTGTATATGGCAAATTTCTTTATATTCACCCTATCAATTACAACACCAAAAAATGGACCCGCAATTATAGTTGGGGCAAATAATAAAAATGATAAAAAACCAACCCAAGTCGCTAGATTGGTTAATTCCCACGCCAGCCAACCAATAATAACTCGGTTAATCCATATTCCATTCATTGCAAAAAAATTGCCAGCAGTATATTTTTTAAACTCGTTGCTTTTTAGTGATGGAAAATTGAGTGATAAATACATCCTGTATACTTATTTAAATTTTTTATGAGATTATTGAATTATTCAATAAAATTTAAATTATGTGTTTCAAATAATCTGTTTTTATCTTATAAATTATACTTAGTAAATTAATAATTATGTTCAAAATATTTCGTGTTAAAGGGGGGATACATAATGCGTACACCAAGATTAAATAGAGACGGTCATCAATGGATTTATGACTGGATTGTTAAAGAAACCGGTCGTGTATTTCATTGGGATGAAGAAGGTCGTGAGCTTCCAGGAACTGTAAAGAGTCATGGACAAATATCGAAACATCTTGGTAGACAGGCTCAAAGACTTGAAAAAGTCGCACAAGAAGAAGAGCAAGCAGGTCATACATCAACTGCATTTGACTTATATTATAGAGCATCAGCTAAGTTTGCAGCTGCTCAACATCCAGTATTAGAAACAAACGATGAAAAAAAATATTTACACGGTCGATGCATAGCAAACTTTGAGAAAGTTATCGAACTGGCCCCTTATACAATTGAAAGAGTGGAAGTGCCATTTGAGGATATGCAACTACAATGTAATTTTTTCTTGTGTCCTGGAGTTGATGTCGCACCAACAATGATTTTTATTCCAGGATGTGACATGACTAAAGAGATGTGGCCAGATCCGAAAGTAGTTGAGGCACACGCACGTGGTATGCATTTACTTGTTATTGATGGACCAGGGCAAGGTATGAGCAATATCCGAAATCAAAAATTAACCCATGGTAATTATGAGAGAGCAGTTCTCAAAATCGTTGACTGGCTTGAAACAAGACCTGAGGTCGATAAAGATAAAATAGGCATCTTCGCAGTCTCAATGGGGTCACATTGGGGTCTCGAAGTTGCAGCATCTGGAGATCCAAGAATAAAAGGCGTTGTTGGGCCCTGGGCTTCTTACCTCGATAAGTATTACATATTAGATACATTTTCACCGAGATATAAACAATTATTTGGATACTTAACTGGAGCAAAAAGTGAAGAAGAGCTCGACAAAATTGTTGCACAAATGACAGTCGAAGGAAGAGAGAAAGATATTAAGTGTCCAATTCTACTAACTGTTGGTGAATATGACTCAAGAAGTCCTGTCGAGCTTGTTTATAATTTCTACGAGAAGGTAAAATCCCCAAAAGAGTTATGGGTCTACGAGGATACATACCATCAAGCGGTTATGTTCAAGGGTACCGGACAAGATAGACATGACTGTCATATGATGTGCATGGATTGGTTAGTCGATGTATTTAACGGTAAGATTAAAGCGGGTCATGACAAGAAAATGTTCCTCCGCACTAATGGGAGCGGTCCTAATAGCGAGCAAGGTGAGAATAAAGATGCTCTTCACTGGTGGGAGTAGATATTCTGCACGATGCTATAAAAAAGATCTGTTTAATAATGCAAATACGTCAATTAGGAGATAATGTAAGATGACTCAACATGATATTGAATTAAGACCATATGGACCAACTGCAGGCCGAGAACACCCAAAAGGACCGGCAAAAAGACCAAAGACCTTAACTGTTGATCTTCACAATCATATGCGAACTCCGGAGTCAGATGCTTTGGTAAAACCTCATCTACCCCAGGACTTTCATCCTTCAGTTGGTGTTGCAAGTGATTTAACAAAACAAGTAAATAAAAAACAATCAGAAGATCGTGAAATACCATTTACTGATATCAATGTAAGGCTTGAGCAAATGGATAAATCATTGCTGGATGTATCAGCATTATCTTGTTCACCACAACAATTTTTTTATATGGTTGATAAAAATCTTTGTGCTGAGTCTGCAGAAATAATAAATAATAATATTGCTGCAACTGCGAAAACAAATCCTAAGAGACTCGTTGGTCTTGGAACTGTTCCGTTACAAGATACCGAACTTGCAATTAAAGAATTAGATAGATGCGTCAATGAACTTGATTTCAGAGGTATACAAATTGGGGCACGAGTAGGAAAAGAAGAACTATCAGCGGAGAGACTGGAGCCTTTTTGGAAGAGGTGTGAGGAGCATGATATTCTAATATTTATTCATCCATCATCATTCTACAGCGATCGCTTCGGTGAGCATTACATGCTAAATGTAATTGGAAATCCTCTTGATACAACAGTTGCTATCCATTACTTGATATTTGATGGCGTTATGGAAAGATACCCAAATATCAAATTTTATCTATCACATGGTGGGGCATTTCCAGCTAGCTATGCGGCTCGCATGGATCATGTATACGGTGCAAGAATTGACGGTCGACAAAAAATTTATAAAAAACCATCTACTTACTTGGAAAAGTTCTACTTTGACACGCTTGTTTTTTCAGTCGACCAATTAGAATTTTTAATAAAAAAATATGGCGCTAACCATGTTGCGATCGGGACAGACTATCCGGCTGATATGGCAGAGCATGACCCAGTCGAACACGTATACCAGGTTGAAAGTATAACAGAAGAGGAACGAGAGAAAATTTGTGGATTGAATGCCTTAAGACTACTTAATCTGTCAGAATCAGATTTTAAGTAAAAATACAGAAAATTCTCTCTTTAAATTAAATGCTGAAAGATAACCTAAACGAAATAACAGTGGTATCAAATAAAGATGCAAACGAACGCGCTTTATCTCTTATCCCTAAAATTAGAGACATCAAAGGTAATATCAAATCATCTGATACCAATGTTTCCCCAGATATCATAGACTTACTCCACCAAGAGGGCTTATTTAGATACTTTCAGCCAAGGCAATGGGGTGGTTGGGAGTTGGATTTTGAAGCCTGGTTCGATATTCCTGAAATAATTTCTCGAGCAGATTGCTCAACTGGCTGGATCGTCGCTAATATGGCCTCACATCACCGGACTCTTGCAGTATTTGATGAGCGAATTCAAAGAGAAATATGGGATGATAATCCCAATGCTTTAATCGCTGCAGGAAATATCTATCAACAAGGAAGTGCAAAAAAAGTAGAAGATGGTGTAATCCTTACTGGATTGTGGAATTTTTGCTCTGGGATTGAGATTTCAGATTGGTCTTTTTTCGCATTCATGCTAGATGACAATGGAACAAAAGATTGGCACCAGTGTATCCTTCATAAAAGTGAATATGAAACCTTAAATGATTGGGATACGTATGGTATGAAGCAAACTGGTAGCTGTTCAGTTAAAATTAATGAATTATTTGTACCCGAGTATAAGTTACAATCATTTTCTGTAAACCGAGATGGCCATTCATTCAAAGGTGTAGACCTAAATAAGAATTTAATGTATCAAATTCCAACAGCATCCATTGGTGGGCACGGACTTGCCGGGTGTGCAATCGGCGGCGCCCAGTTATGCCTTAATTTACTTCTAGAATGGATCGAAAAAAGATCAACTAGTACCTCAAATATGAAAATGTCAGATATCCCAACAATACATAACAGGCTGGGAGAAATTGCGTCCAGAATAGACGCTGCGAGGCTTATATTAAGAAATGACTGTATTGAAGTTGAAAGACAAATGCACGAGAATGGACAAATTTCAACAAATAATAAACTAAAATATAAGAGAAATGCAGCGTATGCAGTCAAAATAACTCTGGAGTCTATATCTATCATGCAGCAAGTATGTGGAGCAAATGGTATATACAATGGATCTCCGATAACAAGTGCACTAATGGATGTCCAGGCTTGCTCATCTCATATCCATTTCAACCAAGATATGCAGTTTTCACAGTGGGGTAGAAATCTACTAAAAAATGATTTCCAAAGCCTAACCTTATAGAATGGCAGCACATGCAATTACCATTTGATCAATCTAAATTAGATAAATTACTGGATGATAATGGTATTGATTTCTTAATTATAAATGATAAGAATACAGCCCAATATTTATTAGGTGGGTATAAATTTTTTTTCTTTGCGCAAAAAGACTCAATTGGTATCAGTCGTTATTTGCCAACTGTTGGATATCCAAAAGGTAGACCTGAAATGGCATTCTACATTGGACACATGTTAGAGGGTCAACAACAAGAAGTTGAGCCATTATGGATTCAAGATATAAAGAATATACAATGGAATACCAGTCAAGCGGGACATGAAGCGGCAAAGAAAGTGATTGAACTTGGGTATTCGAAAAAGAGAATTGGAATTGAGCTCTGTAACACACCAACAGATACATATATTGCTCTTAAGAAAAATCTTCCCGATGCTGAATTTGTTGATGTGCTTGTTTTGATGCAAGAGCTCCGTTCGGTCAAAACAGACCAAGAGCTTGAGTTGTTAAAAAAGGCTTCAGATAATATTACCGCTTGCATGAAAAAAGTCATGACAGTGACAAAGCCCGGTGCAGATACGCATTCAATTGCTCAAGCGTTAAAAGAAGAAGAAACAAAATTAAGTATGAATTTTGAATACTGCCTAGTCGCTGCTGGAAAATCATATAACCGTACCCCTTCAAAAAAACTTTCTTGGAATAAGGGTGAAATTCTATCGCTCGACTCAGGTGCAAATCTAAAGGGTTACCTTGGTGACTTATGTCGAATGGCGGTGATGGGTAAGCCTTCAAGCAAGATGCGTGACTTACTATCACAAGTCCGTGCAATTAATGACGCCCCTCGTTCAGTGATTAAAGCTGGAATAACAGGTAATGAAATAATAGAAGCAGCACATCGCGAGATATCAAAGTGTGATAAAACTCTAAATTTTAAATTTGTCGCTCATGGAATGGGCATGATCCAACATGAAGCGCCCCACATGTATGATAAGGGTGTCATACCATACCCTGCCCCTTACAAAGAGAAATCTCTCGAGTCAGGAATGGTATTGTCTATTGAAACCGATCTGAAGTATGATGATGTCGGGTTTGTTAAACTAGAAGATACCGTGGTAATCAAAAATGACGGATTTGAGGCCTACGGAGATGACATCCGCGATTGGGTTTGCAATGAGAACGTCTAAGTTTCCTTATTAGTTTTTGCATAATATTTACCACAGAAAAAGTACAAAATACATTTATTCGTTTACCTACTTGCAAATCATTCTTAATTGCATTATTATCTTTAGATGTATAAGATAAAGTTATTTTGTAAATTATTTACACTCATACTTTGTGTGATGTGTGCGCATTGGTCCTCCGCATACGCAAATGAAAAACCAAATATTGTTGTCACCACAGGTATGATAGCTGACGCCGTATCAAATATTGCAGAAGACCATGTTAATATTAAAGTCCTTATGGGCTCTGGTGTTGATCCACACGCCTATAGACAAACAAGATCAGATATTGTGTCTCTAGCAAATGCTGATTTAGTTTTATGGAATGGTCTTTATCTGGAAGCGCAAATGGAAGAGTTTCTTATAGAACTCGGTAATGAAAGGCCTGTCATCGCTGTTGCTGAGAATGTACCACATAATTTGCTCATAGGTTCAGATGAATATGTTGATCGTTTCGATCCACATCTTTGGATGAATCCGAATATTTGGTCTTATATCGTCTTAAATGTGAGAGACGCTCTTATTGAAATTTTACCAGATGCGAAAACTAAACTTAGCGATAATGCAGAAATTTATATGAAAGAAATTGAGCAGCTTGAAAATTATGCAAATAACATTCTTACGTCCGTCCCACAAAAAAACCGTATACTACTGACCTCACATGACGCATTTAATTACTTTGGACAAGCTTACGGCTATGATGTTATTGGTATTCAGGGTATTTCAACAGAGTCTGAGGCTGGTTTGAAGCGCATTTCGGAACTTGTGGATTTAATTATAGAAAAGAATATACAGGCTGTCTTTATTGAAACATCAGTAAGTGACCGTAATATTAGAGCGTTAGTGGAAGGTACCAGAGCTAAGGGATATAAGGTCAGTATTGGGGGTGAGCTATTTTCTGATGCGATGGGTGAACCTGGTAGTTATGAAGGAACATATATCGGCATGATTGACTCAAACTCTACAAAAATTGCAATTGCCCTCGGCGGTGATGCACCACATGCTGGTATGTTAAATAAGCTCAAATAAAAATGTTAGAACTGAATATTTAAAATTTCCATCATGATTAATACTACGAACACATCTGAGATAACCCCGTCCAAGCCAGCATTGAAAATACAGGGTTTAACCGTCTCTTATGGAGATAAGACTGCCATATTCTCAGTTGATGCAAATTTTCCTACTGCCTCTATGTCGGCCATAATTGGACCGAATGGCGCCGGAAAATCAACGCTTCTTAAAGCAGTAATTGGAGTGCAACCAATTCTTGCTGGGCAAGTACATATTTTCGATAATCCAGTAAAAAATAACCTGCAAAAAATTGCATATGTACCTCAAAGAGTAAGTGTTGATTGGGATTTTCCAACAAATGTAATCGATGTCGTACAAATGGGCCTCTATCGACAGGTTGGTTTACTTGGAAGAATGAAAGGGGAGCAAACTTCCATTGCAATGGATTGCCTAGATCGGGTTGGTATGGCTGACATGTGGCAGCAGCAGATTGGACAATTATCAGGTGGCCAGCAACAAAGGGTATTTTTAGCGAGAGCTCTTGCGCAAGACGCCGAAATATATCTTTTGGATGAACCATTTTCTGGTGTTGATGCAGCAACTGAAAGAGCAATTATTGACGTCTTAAAATCATTAAAATCAAAAAATAAATCTATAATTGCAGTTCATCATGACTTAGCAACAGTTCGCGATTATTTTGACTACGTACTCATGATCAATATAAAAAATATTGCAGAAGGATTGATTGATGAAACTTTCACCAACGAAAATTTACAATCGACATATGGTGGAAAACTTGAACTAACTCATGCAGAGGAGTTATCTGCTCCCAAAGATCGTCCTACTAAATGAATACTTTTGTACAAGCAATGCTATTTCAAGCGGGTTACAATGTTGCCCTCGTTACCGTTGGAGCTATACTTTTAGGTATCGCCGCAGGTTCGGCTGGAACATTCCTTTTTCTGCGAAAGCGTGCACTTGTTTCAGATGCAATAGCCCACGCAACCTTGCCCGGTATTGGAGTTGCTTTCATTATAATGATTTGGCTTGGAGGAGATGGTCGCAGCATATTGGGATTATTATTTGGTTCAGCAATAACAGCGCTTATAGGTCTATTCATAATAGAGTGGATTCCTCGACGTACACGCTTACCTGAGGATGCAGCGATTGGCAGCGTACTAGGTGTATTTTTTGGTGCCGGTATCGTTCTTCTTACAGTTATTCAGACAATGAGCAGTGGTAGACAAGCAGGGCTAGAAAGTTTTCTCCTTGGTTCAACAGCTGGAATGTTATTTCAAGATGCAATTGTAATTGCTATTGGAGGATTTTTTAGTATTTTAGGAATCTGGATCGCGCGCCGCCCCTTAACAATTGTTTCCTTTGACAAAGATTACGCAATATCTGTGGGCTATGATGTTCGACAAATTGACCTTTTAATGATGGGGCTTGTTCTAGGAGTGACCGTTATTGGAATGAAACTTGTTGGTTTAATTTTAATTGTCGCGATGCTAATAATACCAGCAGTAACAGCACGCTTCTGGAGTAATCGTATGGATGAAGTCGTTGTGATTGCAGGCTTTTTAGGTGGTCTATCGGGGTATATTGGGGCAGTTCTATCTGCTTCAGCGCCATCGCTGCCAACAGGCCCAATTATTGTAATGATTGCAATAGTCCTATTTGTGCTATCACTTTTTCTTGCACCAAACAGTGGAGTATTCTCAACATTCATAGAGCGTCGAAAAACTAAATCTAATATCCACCGTCGTCAAGGATTACTCACAATTGCAAAAGGTGAGAATGTTGTTAGCTCATTTACTCGAAAATTATTAGCAAATGAGGGCCTCTCAAGAACGGATGGCTTGACCGATAAAGGTAAAAAATTAGTAACAAAAATCCTTATTGATGAAAATAGGTGGATTGCAGCCAAAGAAGTATATCCAGATAAAGATATGAACATAAATTATGGCATCAAACTAATTGAAGAAACACTCACAAAAGATGAGCTTTTGAAAGTTGATCAATATATCAAATCTCACAAATTTAAGAGTATAACGTATGATTAATGAATTTATTCAATTTTCTTTGACGCCAATCTTAATTGGTATTCTGGCAGGAATAAGTTGTGCGGTCCCAGGCAACTTTCTTATACTAAAACGCCAAGCACTAATTGGTGATGCAATCAGTCATGTTGTGCTCCCCGGTATTGTTGTTGCTTTCATTTTCACAGGAGTTATTTCCACAATGCCAATGTTGTTGGGCGCTGCAGGAGCGGCATTAGTCGCTGTCATACTTATAGAAATTATTAAACGATTAGGAAAAATTGAGCCTGGTGCCGCAATGGGGGTTGTATTCACAGGTATGTTTGCGCTAGGGGTATTAATTTTGGAACAAACAGATACGAGCAAAGTACACCTCGATGTAGAACATGCATTAATGGGAAACTTAGAGTCCCTGATTTGGTTAAAAGCACAAGGATGGCAATCATTGTTCGATCTTGACGTATTGAAAACGCTACCCGATGAATTATTTCGTATTATTTTTGTTTGTGGATTTATTCTCTCTCTGACAGTGATATTCTGGCGATGGTTAAAAATTGTAACGTTTGATGAAGAATATGCGAGAACTATTGGTATTCATTCCTCAATAATTAACTTTTCACTAGTTATCATAACCGCAATCGCAGCTGTTGCAGCATTTGAGTCAGTGGGCTCTATCATTGTGATTGCTATGTTTATTTGCCCACCAGCAGCAGCACGACTAATGACAAATAAGCTAGGTATTCAGGTTATTTGGTCAATAGTTTTTGCAATATTAGCAGCAATTTTTGGCTATATAATCGCAGGATATGGTCCACTTTGGTTTGGTAGTGAAAATTCTGTTAGTGCCGCTGGTATGATTGCGGTCGTCTCAGGAATTATACTCCTGCTTACTTGCATGTACGGACCTTGTCGTGAGTCAGTTGGTCAAAAGAAAGATTAGAGCTATCACCCCGTAGTATCAGTCTACGCTAATCCAATTACTGTCATTTTCAGCTGATTTAACCATAGCCTCAAAAGCAGCAACACCATCTATTGCTTCATCAGTGGTGACAGGGAATGGCGCTTTCCCTTCAATATCATCAGCAAATGCCTCTAATGTTAAACCAACTATATTAGCATTTGGATAATTAATAATTGTCTCTTTATTATCCAGTGTTTTCTTGATTAGCCTTGTCTCCGCATCCATCAGTAAATACCCCTTTGATCCATAGACATGCAGTCTCCAGATATCAGCTGTTACGTAAATTGTTCCAAGATATCCTGATATTCCACTTTTGAATTTCATTAGCATCGAGGTTGTATCATCTAGGTCAATATCAAGGACTCTCCTCTCACTTATACATGATATTTTCTCAACTGCTCCAGCTATACTTATCATTGCGTCCATAACATGCGTTCCACGCGCAGCCATTGCCCCTCCTGGACTTTCACTTTTTGAAGCTCTCCACATACCCTCTTTAAGCTTGTACGCGCTTGGGCCAGATTGCTCTCCTTCAATATGAAGCACGTCACCTATCTCGCCATCACTGATCATTTTAAGTAAATCAATATACGCAGGCTGAAACCTTCTACTAAAGCCTATACCTAATTTCAGTTTCTTATCTTCTAGTGCCTTAACACACATAATTGCATCCGATTTTGTAAGTGTCATCGGTTTTTCAACAAATACATGTTTATTATGATTTGCAGCTGCTAAAATTTGTTCGGTATGCGTCGTATGCGGCGTCGTCAAAATTACGGCATCAATATTCTCATCTTTGAGAGCATCTTCATAAGTTTGATAGATTATTAAATCATTTTTCTCTAAGTAAGCTGAATGTTGGTCACTATTCTTTGAACATGCACCAATAATTTTAATTTTTTCACTTTTGTCTTTGACTGACTCAATGGAATGTTTCCCCCACCATCCAAGACCGACCATTGCTGTATTAATCATATTATTATCCTTTCCTCTCTGCTATATTTATAACAGTTTAAAAAATTTATTGTAATAGATTATTTATAATGTTCCAAAAATATAAATGGAAAAAAAGACTACTAATTTCCTATTTCCACGACGATGAATTTCAGTCCTTCATGAAAGAGGAAATTAATCGCTTTTTTGTAAATAACAATCAAGCAATTGAGGAGAGACAGCTAAAACACATTGCCATTACGCAAGATGATTTCGATATAAATCAAATACCGTTAATAAATAAGGATACTTTTGGCCTTTATCTTGTAGGTCTTGATGGCACACTTAAGAGATACTCAAAAGACTTAAAACTATTGGAGAGCTTGTTTGATGTTATAGACAGCATGCCAATGAGAAAAATGGGTATGAAAAAATAATGCCAATGCTCCAAAAAAAACAAATTTTATATTTTATTCGTGATGTAATCACAGTTTATGCGCTGTATTATACAGTAACAAATCACCTAGTTGATATTAGCAATAAGCAGTTTAGATATGCAATAATAATTGTAATAACACTTTCATTGATCTATTGCACTTTTAAGTGTTTCGCAGCACTTATTATTATAATTTTGAGGCTAATTACAATTAATAATTACTTTCTTAGTTATAAAAAAAATACTCAATATTCAAAGCAAATCCCTACAGCAATTTTAAGTTTTTTTATATATTTATACCTCATATCGCTTAACATCGATGCTTTAGAGGTGTTTAATAAAATTGATTTTTACCTCTTGGTATTTAAAGCAGTAACATTTTAATAGCAAAAACAACACAACAGGTATCTTTAAATTGCATAAAGTTTTAGAATACAACCAATTTGTAACTATGCTAATATAACCGTTAAAAAATAAAACAATAATCAATTATTTTTTGGGTCCCAAATTATGAGCGAAACTATTCTTAATGTTCAAAACATAGTAAAAAGGTTTGGTGGCCTTGTAGCATTAAATGATTGCACAATTGATATAAAGAAAGGTTCAATTACAGGAATTATAGGCCCAAACGGATCAGGCAAGAGCACACTTTTCAATGTTATTACTGGTCAACTAAAACCTGAGTCAGGGGCAGTTTTCTATCATGGTCAAAATATAACTGGTTTGGAGCCCTATCAACTTTTTGAACTGGGTATGCTTCGAACATTTCAAATTGCACACGAATTTACAAATATGACAGTTATAGAAAATCTCATGGTGGTGCCCGGTAAACAAGCAGGTGAAAATCTGCTCTACTCATTAGTCAACAGAAGGAGGATTCAGGAAGAAGACGAAGTAATCAAACAAAAAGCGAATGAAGTCTTAGAGTTTCTTAAAATTGATCACTTGAGAAATGAATTAGCTGGGAACTTGTCTGGGGGACAAAAAAAATTATTAGAATTAGCACGAACAATGATGGTAGATGCGAAGATAGTGTTTCTTGATGAGGTTGGGGCGGGTGTTCACAAAACACTTTTGAAAGATATTGCAGACTCAATTGAGAGGTTAAACAAAGAAAAAGGCTATACATTCTGCATGATAGAGCACGACTTTGAACTAATTAGTAGACTGTGCGATCCTATAATTGTATTAGCAGAAGGATCTGTACTATTTAAAGGAACATCACGTGAAATCAAGAGTAATGATGAAGTTATTGAGTCATACTTAGGCAGGGGTGCAAAAAAATGATGTATTTTTCTGCGAAAAATCTAACAGGGGGTTACGGTGGTGTCAATATCATAGAAGGATGTTGCTTTGAAGTTAATCAGGGTGAGATTGTATCAATATTAGGACCAAATGGCGCAGGAAAATCCACTGCAATGAAAGCCATGCTCGGAATACTTGATTTAAAGTATGGTGAAGTGATGCTTGATGGACAAGATATTACAAGACTAAAAACGCAAGATCGAATAAAGGCAGGAATTTCATTTGTCCCTCAAACGAATAATATTTTTACTGAATTAACTGTAAAAGAGAACCTAGAGATGGGGGCATTCTTAAATGATGGTGATATCAGCAGTCGTATTTCAGAAATGTACGACTTGTTCCCTATTATAAACGAAAAGCAAGATCAGTTAGCAGGAGAGCTCTCCGGCGGTCAACGTCAGCAAGTTGCACTTGCAAGAGCTCTAATGACTAATCCTAAAGTTTTAATGCTAGATGAACCGACTGCTGGAGTATCTCCAGTCGTGATGGATGAAATATTTGAACATATTTTAAATATTAAAAAACAAAATATAGCAGTACTTATGGTCGAACAAAATGCTAGACAGGCATTGGGCATATCAGATCGAGGCTATATCCTTGTTACTGGTAGAAATGCTTATGAAGGTAGTGGGGACTATCTTATAAACGATAATGAAATTAGAAAGTCTTTTTTGGGTGGTTAAATGGATTTTTTAAACGCAATCATACTCTTAGGGAACTATATAATCGTACCAGGATTAACATATGGGTCACAACTTGCATTAGGAGCCATCGGTGTTACTCTTATATACGGCGTCCTTAGGTTTGCTAATTTTGCCTACGGCGACTTAATGGCTTTTGGGACAATGATAGTAATCCTATCTACGGGGTATTTACAATCATTAGGTATTACTTTTGGTTTTTTACCTACTGCATTGCTGGCATTGCCTATGGGAATAATCGCAACAGTCATATTAAGTTTATTTTTTGATAAGACAGTATTTAAATATTACCGAGATATGAAGAGTGAGCCTGTAATACTTATTGTGGTGAGTATTGGAGTTATGTTTATTTTGAATGCGATAGTAAGAATTGTAATTGGGCCTGGCGATGTAATATTTATGGATGGAGCAAGATTTATAATGAAGGCCAGTGAATTTAAGAAAATGACTGGGCTAAATGAGGGTATAGCACTCAAATCTACTCAATTAATTACTGTCATCACAACAATTATAACATGTTCAATCCTATTTTATTTTCTCAATAAAACTAAAACCGGTAAATCAATGAGAGCTTATTCAGATAATGAAGATTTAGCACTATTATCAGGAATAGACCCCACAAAAATAGTAATATACACATGGGTTATTGTTTCTATACTTGCCACCATTGCAGGGACCCTTTACGGTTTAGATAAGAGCTTTAAACCATTTGCCTATTGGAATAATTTATTACCTATTTTTGCTGCAACTATTGTGGGTGGGATCGGAAACCCTCTTGGCGCATTCTATGGAGGTTTTGTTATTGCTTTCACAGAGATAGGACTTACATACGCATATAAGAAATTTCTAGTATATCTTCTACCAGAGCAATTAGAACCAAGCAGCTTGGTACAATACATATCAACAGACTACAAATTTGCGATATCGTTTGCGATACTCATAGTAGTTCTGATATATAGACCAAACGGAATTTTTAAGGGGAAAGTTATTTGAGAAATAATCTTGATATAAAACTTGCCTTTGGAGTCATGGCCCTACTGCTTATTATGGTTGGTTTTGTACAATCTTGGGGAGTTGCTCTGGCAATTCTCAATCTTTGCTTAATTTCTGCAGTAATGTCGATGGGTGTTAATATACAATGGGGATACTCGGGGCTAATTAATTTTGGGGTCATGGGTTTTCTAGCTATCGGTGGCCTTGCTACCATAGTCGTATCAGTACCACCAGTGAACGAAGCTTGGGCAGCAGGTGGATTTGGTGTAATATTATCTGGCCTCATTTTGTTTGTATTAATTGCAAGCATTTTTTATGTACATCGAAAATTTCAATCGAAATACAAAAACTATTTATTATTCCTTTTGGTAATCTCAGTAATACCAATGATGAAATTAGCTGCAGGCCCATCAATTTCAGCAATCGAGTCTATTGATGCTGCCACTAGTGGTTTTTTGGGTGGTTTTGATATGCCTATAATTCTCTCTTGGTTTGTTGGGGCTATCTTTGCGGCTTTGGTAGCCTTTATCATAGGTAAAGTTTGTCTAGATTTACGATCTGATTATCTTGCAATTGCTACACTATTAATCTCAGGGATTATTGTGTCATATGTTAAACACGAAGAATGGCTAACTAGAGGGGTTAAAAATGTTACTGGACTCAAGAGACCAGTACCTTTTGAAGTAGATTTGCAAAATTCAGATTGGTTCGTAAATTTTATTGGGTTTTTATTCAAGGGAAGATTATCAAAGGCTTCCGATTTAGATGAAAAGATTATTTTACTTAATGAACTCGTGATGACTTCATCAAGTATTTTTGTAAAACTGTGTTTTAGCGTAATTTTCTTAATTGTTTTGATTACCATATTAGTATTTTCAGAAAAAGCCTTGAGATCACCATGGGGTAGGATGATGAGAGCTATACGAGATAACGAGGATGCAGCAAAAGCTATGGGTAAGAATGTTGTAAAAAGACACTTGCATATATTTATGATCGGCTCTGCCATCATAGGTTTTTCTGGTGCAATGTTAGTTACATATGACGGGCTATTTACACCAGCAAGTTATCAACCATTGAGATATACGTTCATAATTTGGGTTATGGTTCTGCTTGGCGGAACAGGAAATAATTATGGGGCAATTCTTGGAGCTTTCGTTGTCTGGTTTATTTGGATTGAATCAGCACCATTCGCATTGTTTGTGATAAATGCCTTAATGAGCGAAGTAGATAATACAAATCAATTAAAGATTCATTTAATTGATAGTATCCCTTATTTTAGATATTTAATGATGGGTCTGGGTTTATTAGTAGTAATGAGATACAGACCTAAAGGTTTATTACCTGAGAAGATTATTAACAATTAGATTATCACCCCACATTACTATGCGGGGTGATATAAACTAAGCTATCTAGCACCTACATTAACGAATTTACCGTCAATATAACCTTTTTCTAGGAACTGACCGAAAGCTTCACCAACTTCAGTGAAATTAACGTCTGAAGCACCTTCATAGTTAATTGAATTACCAGCTTTAAGTAATCTCAAACCCTTAGCAAGTTCCCCTGCATAGATTTTAGGTCCAGACCCGTTAGCAATTTTTTGGATACTATCTGCAATACTTCTGCCATCAGTTGATCCATTACAACCGCTGATATCACAATCTCCCGCTTGCATGGCTAGAATTAGAAGAGCAGCAGCGTCATATGACTCACCTGCATAAACACTATTA
The DNA here is from genome assembly GCA_902613795.1 of uncultured OCS116 cluster bacterium. Classification (GTDB taxonomy): domain Bacteria; phylum Pseudomonadota; class Alphaproteobacteria; order Rhizobiales; family TMED25; genus TMED25. The sequence goes on along the minus strand of CACMIP010000002.1, from coordinate 161,452 downwards.
GGATCTACGTCATTAGCAGATGCATATGCTTGGAATTTTTGGAATGACGCACCGAGAGATCCAGGAGTTGAGCCCCATGAACCATTTAGTTCGTCACCAAAAGCATCTTCAAGAGAAGTACCGATCATACCATCGCCAAGAGCAAACTGATCAAATGAACCAGCGTCTAAAGAACCACGAATAATATTATTACCACCTTGATCAATATAACCAAGTACTGCTAGTGCATCGCCACCTGCAGCAGATAAAACACCAACTTCTGCGCTGTAATCAGCTTTATCACCTTCATGGGCTATTTTCGCAGTTACTTCAATTCCGGCTGCTTTAACTGATGCTTCAAAAACATCTGCTAGACCAACGCCATAATCATTATTGATATAAGTAATGGCAACACTCTTTACACCTTTATCTGCAGTAATTGCTGCTAATACTTCCCCGCCTCTCGCGTCTGATGGGGCAGTTCTGTAGAATAAACCATTGTCTGGTTCAGTTGTTAAAGATGGTGAAGTTGCTGCTGGTGATATATTTGGAATACCATTTGGCATACTAACATTTTGTGTTATAGCTTTTGTAACACCTGAGCAATCAGCTCCGAATATAGCAACAACACCCTCTGCAACTGCTTGTTCCGCTGCTGTTACTGCAGCAGCTGAGTCAATACACGTAGCATCACCCTTAACTAGAGTAATTGTTGATCCATCTAGAAGCTCCCCTGAAGCATTAGCTTCATTAAAAGCAAGTTCAGCTCCATCCACCATAGGTGGAACAAGCGACTCTAAGGGGCCTGTGAAACTCATTATCATACCAACTTTTATTTCATTAGCTTGAGCAGTACCAAAGCCAAAAGTGGCAAGAGCTAGAGCAAACATAAAAATTCTTAACATTTTGTTCTCCCTCTAAAATAGTTAATATTTCATTACCCTTCATTAAATATTAAAATAGAGCAAATTTCAATAAATTAAAGCGCGTGGAAAAGTGAATATAATTTTTTTGGAATTTTGATTTTATTTTTGATAAAAAAACCATGTCATAAAATTGTAATAGTATATTTTAATAATTTAACCATGATTCTTATATTGGGGAGATACCAAAATGAAAAATACTATTATCATCAGAGATATGGTTGAATATTGCTATAATTCTGGATTAGGCTATGATCTATCAAATTTTATAGACTATTTTATTGCTCAAAACGAACAGGTTAATGAGAGTACAATCAATAAAATCAAGTACCCATTAATGGATGTGAAAATCGATAGAACTCTTATTGAACCAATATCAAGATATACAAATATTATTTGTTACTAAGCTGGCGGGCCCGGCAGGACTCGAACCTGCGACCAATTGATTAAGAGTCAACTGCTCTACCAGCTGAGCTACGGGCCCAATTTGATTAATTTGATCGCTCTTTTGCGATAAGTAACCTATTCAGTGCACTAATATATGCTCTTGCCGAGGCTACTAGTGTGTCAGTGTCTGCTCCTCTACCAGTGAAAGATATACCCGCATCTTCCAGTCTAACACTAACTTCGGCCTGAGCATCCGTTCCCTCTGTTACTGCTTGTACTTGGTATAATGGTAGGGATGCCTCATGAGGAAATATGGATTTTATACAATTAAATATTGCATCTACAGGCCCATCGCCCGTTGATTTATTTTTCATGATTTCACCATCAACTTCCATCTCAAGCTGTGCACTTTGTGGTCCTTGCGTTCCAGCATTTACGATGAGTGATTTAAATTTTAGCCTCTCGCTTGTACTTGAAATTTCATCATCGACGAGAGCCATAATATCCTCATCGTAAATATTCTTCTTTTTATCAGCGAGTGTTTTAAATCTTTCAAAAGCATCTTGAAATGCATTATCACCAAGTTTATATCCAAGATCAGCTAATTTTTCTCTAAAAGCATGCCTTCCAGAGTGTTTTCCCATTACTATTGATGACTCCTTAAGACCAATCGCTTCAGGGTTCATTATCTCGTATGTCTGGCTATTCTTCAGCATCCCATCTTGGTGAATACCTGACTCATGCGCAAAAGCATTTTTTCCAACAATAGCTTTGTTATACTGGACTGGAAAAGACGTTATAGCAGATACGAGCTTTGATGCTCGTAGTATTTTTGTTGTGTCAATTTTTGTTGTATAAGGTAGTGCGTCAGAACGAGTATTAATCGCCATAACAACCTCTTCTAGTGCTGCATTTCCTGCCCTTTCTCCGAGTCCATTTATTGTGCATTCAATCTGTCTCGCGCCCGCGTCGACACCTGCTAGAGAATTGGCCACAGCAAGACCAAGGTCATTGTGGCAGTGTGTAGAAAAAATAACTTCATCCGCGCCTGGTACTTTTTCCCGTAATGTTTTTATCAAATTATTGAACTCATGAGGGATGGCATATCCGACCGTATCCGGTATGTTGATAGTAGTTGCACCATTCTTTATTGCTACCTCACAACATTTACACAAAAAATCGATAGATGTTCTTGTTGCGTCCATTCCTGACCATTCGACGTCCTCCACATGGCTTCTTGCCAAGGTGACTGTTTTTTTTATGATTTCTAGAACTTCTTCTTCGTTCTTTTTCATTTGGTGTTCAAGATGTATCGGAGATGTGGAGACAAACGTATGAATTCTACCTCTTTTTGCTTTTTTTACTGCTTCACCCGCTCTGTCAATATCCTCAGGGATCGCCCTCGCAAGTCCTGCGATAATTGAATTTTGTGATCTTTCAGCAATTTTTGATACAGCTTCAAAATCACCGTTTGAGGCAATGGGGAATCCAGCTTCGATTATATCAACACCCATATCATCTAATAATTCCGCAACCTGAATTTTCTCATCAAGTGTCATTGTCGCGCCTGGTGATTGTTCACCATCACGTAGAGTTGTATCAAATATTCTTATATGGTTATCTTCGGAGCTCATCTACCCTTAGTTCTTCTCTTTATCAACTAATTTACCGGCTTTTATCCAAGGCATCATGTCTCTTAATTTTTCTCCAACTTCTTCAACGGGATGAGCATCATTTAGGCGTCTTATAGCTTTAAAAGTAGGCTGCCCGGCTTTACACTCGTTCATCCAATTTGTAACAAATTTTCCTGTTTGAATATCATTTAAGATTCTTTTCATTTCAAGTTTTGTTTCTTCAGTGACTAATCGCGGTCCTGATTGATATTCTCCATATTCGGCCGTATTTGAAATGGAATAATTCATATTTGCAATACCACCTTCATAGATGAGATCAACAATCAATTTAACCTCGTGCAGACACTCAAAGTAGGCCATTTCTGGTGCATAACCAGCTTCAGTTAATGTCTCAAAGCCAGCACGGATTAACTCAACAAGTCCGCCACATAGAACAGCTTGCTCACCAAATAGATCAGTTTCACATTCTTCTTTAAATGTTGTTTCAATTATACCAGAGCGCCCACCGCCAATACCACTTGCATATGATAGAGCAACATCATGAGCATTACCAGATGAGTCTTGGTGTATTGCCATCAGGCATGGGACACCCCCGCCTTTTTGGAATTCACCTCGTACGGTATGCCCAGGACCCTTTGGGGCCACCATTATAACATCAAGATCTTTTGACGGCTCGATAAGCCCAAAATGTATTGTTAAACCGTGAGCAAAAGCAATAGCGGTTCCGGGCTTTATGTGATCTTTTATATGATCTTTGTATATATCAGGCTGTATTTCATCAGGTGCACACATCATTATCATATCGGCCCACGCGGATAATTCTGAGACTGACATAACTTTTAATCCGCTATCCTTAGCCTTTTTGGCCGAGCTGGAGCCATCCCTCAAGCCAATAGCAATATTCTTTATCCCTGAGTCCTTTAAATTTAGTGCATGCGCATGTCCTTGGCTTCCAAAACCAATAATCCCGACTTTCTTACTTTTTATTAGCCCAAGATCAGCATCAGTATCATAATAAACTCTCATTTTTTTATCCCTATTCTATATTGTTAATGTATTAAAATCTAAATTCATTCATGGCATTATGTGCTACCAGCACCTCTTTTTAGCGCAGCCACGCCAGTTCTTGATACTTCTGTAAGCCCTACACTCGCCATTAAATTAATAAATCTATCAATTTCACGGGTTCGTCCTGTTATTTGAAAAACAAAACTATCGAGGCTCGCATCAACAGTTTGAGCATCAAATGCTTCGGCCAATCTTAATGCCTCAAGCCTTTTGTTGCCTGTACCTTTTACTTTTATTAACGCCAGCTCTCTCTCAAGAGCTCCATACTGACCATAATCAGCTGTAAGATCTGCCACTCTATGAACGGAAACCAGCCTATCAACTTGAACTTTTATTTTTTCAATTACACTTGGCGATCCCGATGTTACAAGTGTAATTCTGGATAGTTGCTGTTTGCTTTCTGTTTCAGACACAGTGAGCGAGTCAATATTAAATCCTCTCGCAGCAAAAAGCCCAATGACTCTTGCTAAAACACCTGGTTCGTCGTCAACGATAATAGATAATGTATGTCTTTCATCATCTTCATTTATTGAGATGATATCATAAGTTGAAGCAGGATTTTTTTTGTTCATTTCATTCACTCATAAATTAATTTTTTAAACCATTATTTTTCCATCATCATCTATAGCATTTGCTACTTCTTCATCAGATACATTATCACCAAGTAACATATCATTATGAGCCTTGCCAGATGGAATCATTGGGAAGCAATTTTCAAGATTTGCAACAACACAGTCAAAAATCACAGGTCCTGGCGTATCGATCATCTCCAAAATTGCATCATCTAGTTCAGCTGGCTTTTTCGCACGTATACCAGTTGCACCGTAAGCCTCTGCAAGCTTCACAAAATCTGGTAATGAGTCAGAGTAACTCTCAGAAATTCGATTGCCGTGTAATAACTGTTGCCATTGCCTGACCATTCCCATGTAGCTATTATTCAAAATAAAGATCTTTGTGTTAAGTTGATATTGAACAGCTGTTGAAAGCTCCTGAATATTCATTAGTATTGATGCATCTCCAGCAATATCTATAACCAGCGCATCGGGCTTAGCAACCTGGACACCGTTTGCAGCAGGGAAGCCATAACCCATAGTGCCCAACCCCCCTGATGTTAGCCACCGGTTTGGTTTATCGAATTTATAAAATTGCGCTGCCCACATTTGATGTTGTCCGACTTCAGTCGTAATATATGTATCTTTATTTTTTGTTAATTCATACAATCTTTGGATAGCATATTGTGGCATGATTACATCTGAATTTGCTTTATATTGAAGGCAATTCACTTTTTTCCATGAGTCAATTTGCTTCCACCATGAATCGAAGGATTGAAATTTATTATTTCTACTTTCCATAATTTTGAGTGCTTCATTAAGGAATTTACCGCAGTCAGTAATAATAGATAGGTCTACTTCAACATTTTTATTTATTGAAGTTGCGTCTATATCTACATGAACTTTTTTTGATTTTGGGGAAAATTCATCAATTTTTCCTGTAATCCTGTCATCGAATCTCGCACCAATGCATAGCATTAAATCACAATCATGCATCGCCATATTTGCTTCATAGGTACCATGCATACCCAACATACCGAGCCAATTGTCTCCTGAACCCGGATAAGCGCCAAGACCCATTAACGTTGATGTAATTGGCATATTAGTTTTTTGTACAAATTTTTGTAATAATTTTGATGCTTTAGGACCTGAATTTATTATACCCCCGCCTGAGTATATAATTGGCCTCTTGGCCCTTTGCATAAGGTCTACAACTGCCGAAACAGCTTTACTATCAATTGTACTTGGAGGCGTGTATGTTTTATGAGTCGTTTTAGATAAATTCTCATATTCACCCTCTGCGAACTGTATATCTTTCGGAATATCCACCAAAACCGGACCAGGACGACCTGATCTTGCAATATAGAATGCCTCATGCATAATACGTGGTAGATCTTTTATATCTTTAACCAACCAATTATGCTTAGTGCATGCTCTTGTAATACCAACAGTATCGGCCTCTTGGAATGCATCAGTACCAATGAGATGTGTCGGTACCTGCCCACTTATGCAAACAATAGGTATAGAGTCCAGCAAAGCATCTGTAAGCCCAGTTACGGCATTTGTAGCCCCTGGACCCGAAGTCACGATGAGAACACCAACATTACCAGTTGAACGGGCATAACCTTCTGCTGCATGTGATGCACCCTGTTCATGACGTACAAGAATATGCTTTACATTTTCCTGCTGAAATATAGCGTCATAAATTGGAAGCACTGCACCACCGGGATAACCAAAAACTGACTCAACACCCTGATCATGAAGTGTTTGAATTACCATTTCTGCTCCTGTAATTTTTTTACCCATTCTTATTGCCTTTTTTAAAAAAAATTTTCATAAAAGATATACCCAAAATTAAAAAAAGGGGCGTTTGCCCCTATCAAAGTATCACCATCAAGAACCCTCGAGGACTCAGGTGATACAGAAGACGACCAGCAGATTTCTATTTAAGTAAATCATTTATACCATTTATATTAAACTTATACCTCAATATATTTCATAAAGAAAAATTAATCAATTTTTTTTATGAAAGTTCGGAAATTTGTTTTTCGTCATCAATCCAGTCCCAATCAACCATTTTTTTTCGTGCCCATGTTATTTGTCTTTTTACATATCTTTTTGTTTGATTATTTATGCTAATTTTTACTTGATCTTTATTAGTTTTACCATCAATTAACTCGATGACTTCTCTTACGCCAATTGCTTTCATTGATGGATAAGATGATGGGACATTAAGTTTACGAAGATCGCTAACCTCTCTACACAGCTCTTCGCTCGATAACATTTGGACTGTTCTATTTTCGATATTAAGATGCAGATCTTCCTTATTGGGGCAGAGATAAATAAATTTTGACTTTGACTTTTCTATGAGTCGGACACCCTGGTTTTCCTGCCAATCCTGAATTGAAACACCAGTCTGCTCATAAACTTCAATGGCACGTAAAATTCTCGATGGATCATTTGGATTGATCTTTTTGTATGATTTTGGATCTATTTTTTTTAGGTATTCATGAAGATAATGCGTGTCATATTCATCTTTAACTTTCAACCATTTGCTTCTTATTTCTTGAGAAATATTTGGTATTTCAGCTATTTCACCCAATAACCCAGAAAAATATAATCCTGTCCCACCGACAATTATTGGTAAAATATTTATCTTCTCCAAGAATACCAGTAATCTTGCAATATCTTTTTGCCACTCACCGACTGAGTACCTTATTTGAGGATTAACATAACCATACAAAAAGTGTGGAACGCCGTCTTGAGATTTGATGTCAGGTCGAGCAGTTATAATTGAAAGTACGTCATATATTTGCATGGCGTCAGCGTTAATTACCACACCATCATAGATTTTTGCCAACCGAACTGCTAGCTGAGACTTCCCAGAAGCTGTTGGACCTGAAATAAGAATTGAGCTATAATTTGACATCTACCTTAGTCTACAAATAAAGAATGAAAAAATTACTTACAATAGTATCTAGTAAAGATAACAACATAACAACAGAAACCTTTACAGCGATTCAGGATTTTCTAAAAGTCGATATAAAAAGTAAATGGCTTGCTAGTGAAAGAGCCTGCGAGATTTATTTTAGCTCAGATAAGACTGTAATAGCTGATCAATTAATTGAGTATTTTGATGCTTGTTTGTATGATTGGGCTTACCAAAATGCTGAAGAAAATAGTAAGAGAATATTCATCTCGGATATGGACTCAACAATCATAAAACAAGAATGTATTGATATGATTGCAGATCTCGTTAATGTGAAAGAAGAAGTAGAAGATATCACAAGAAGGGCAATGGAGGGAGAAATAGCCTTTGCTGATGCTTTAGAAAAAAGAGTTGGCTTGCTAAAGGGTATGAAATTAGAACTTCTCAATGAAATTTTCCACAAGATTGAATTAAATGATGGTGCAGAAAAATTGCTAATAAATCTCAATAAGCAAAAAATAAAAACAATATTGGTTTCAGGGGGATTTACTTTTTTCACAAAAAAAATATCAGAAAAACTTAATTTCCACGAAAATTATGCCAATAACCTGGAAGTGTTTGATAATATTCTTACTGGTAAGGTTATTCCGCCAATAATTGACTCCATATCGAAAAAGAAAATCCTCAAAAAAACTATTGAATCTCATAAACTCACAAATGCTGAAGTGGTGGCCATAGGCGATGGAGCGAACGACTTGGAAATGATAAAAGAAGCTGGCCTTGGAATATCTTATAGAGGCAAACCAATATTAAAAGCAAATGCTAATGGGCAGATAGAGCACACTGGTCTCGATAGTCTTTTATACTTTATCGGAATAACAGAAGATAGAATAGTTGATTAATCTGTAGAAATATCAATTGGAAATATCCGGATCATATTCTTTCCACGAACTACTTTTATTAGAAGTAATTTTTTGTCAGCCTTTTTGTATTTATCAATGATGCGAATAAATTGATTAACGCTGTAGAGATCCTGCTCATTTATCACGTTAATAACATCGCCCTCCTGTAATCCTCTTTTGAATGCATCAGATTGATTGTCTATCTGCGTTACAACAAGACCCTTTTGGTTTGGGGCGAAATCATATTTGGACGATAATTCTTTACTTACATTGCTTAACGAGAAACCAAGGTTTAAGATAGGGGTATTATCTAAATCAGTGTTATCCTCACCGTCTGGTGACTCTACAGGGATGAGGCTGCCCTCATTCAATCTTTCAATCACCACAGATTTGTTTATGACTTTATTTTTACGCCAAATTTCTACTTCAGCCCTCGTACCAACCTTTGTCTCTGCTACAACTCTTGGCAGTTCTCTCATTGTATCAATTACAACACCATTAAACTTCAGTATGATATCCCCAGATTTAATACCAGCCTGCTCTGCGGGCCCATCATCATCAACGCTAACAACAAGTGCGCCACTTGCACCATTCATACCGAGACTAGATGCAATATCTTCGGATACTTCCTGAATTCTCACACCTAACCACCCGCGTCTGGTTTCACCATATTCGATCAACTGCTCTATTACGGGCGTTGCTGTTTTTGAGGGTATTGCAAATCCAATTCCAACTGATCCGCCTGTTGTTGATATGATCGCGGAATTTATTCCGACAACCTTTCCGTTTGTATTAAATAATGGGCCACCGCTGTTCCCTCGATTAATTGCAGCATCGGTTTGTATAAAATTATCATATGGACCTGACCTTATATCTCTATTTTTTGCAGAGACGATGCCAGCAGTTACAGTTCCACCCAATCCAAACGGGTTACCGATTGCCATTACCCATTGCCCTACTTTCAGTTCATCTGAGTTACCAAATTCTAAAGCAACCAAATCCTGCCCATCAGCTGGCTCTACACGCAAGACCGCAATGTCAGTTTTGGTATCCTTCCCCACAAGTTCGGCAGGTAGAATGACTCCATTTGAAAATATCACATCAATTTCATTGGCATCAAGTATCACATGAGCGTTTGTTATTATTATGCCCTCCTCATCAATCACAAAACCTGAACCGAGTGAGCTTGCTGACTCAGGTCGTTGAGAATTTTTATTTTTTTCGTACCAATCTCGAAACACATCAGGTATATCTTCTGGATTTAGTCCATCGAATGGATCACTACTTTTAACGCTCTGCTTTGAGGATATATTGACAACTGAGTCTGCATATTTTGCCGCAATCTCAGAGAAATCTGGATAAGTGTTTGCGTTTAATGGGTTTGCAAACACAACTATTCCAAAGAAGAGTATTATACCTAATATTGATTTGATATTATGTAATTTTCGCATATTAATTTCCAAAATTTTTTTTTCTACATGATCCATTTAGATATAGATTTTGTCAAAATTATGTTTTTTAAACCAACCATATTATTATTGCGCCCGAAGTTACCATGATAAGCCCAAAAATCCGGAGATTATTTGTATCTATAGACATTATTATTGTTAGCATCCGTTTTGTTTGCTCAGGAAATAAGGCATATATGGCACCCTCAAACAATAAGAATACTGCGACCGCCATTATGAAAATATCCATTTTTAGTCAGAGCCAAGAGGGTCTTTGAAATAATTGAAGAAATCAGTATCAGGTGAAATAACCAAGCGTGTATCACCAGACTTTAAGCTTTCTTCATATGCTACCATTGAGCGATAAAACTTGAAAAACTCTGGGTCTTTGCCGTATGATTCTGCATAAATGCTGTTTCGCTCGGCGTCACCTTCACCCCTTGTTATTTCTGAGATCTTATTTGCTTCAGCTATGATGATCTTTGCTTCCCTGTCTGCCACTGATGTTATGATTTTAGCTTGCTCTTGACCCCTTGCCCTGATGTCATTTGCTTCCTTGGTCCTAGCTGTTTGCATTCTCATGTACACAGCTTGGCTGTTAGCCTCAGGTAGATCGGCTCTTCTGATTTTTACATCTACAATTGACATTCCAAGAGCCGCCGCCTCATTGTTCACCTGCTCCGTAATCTTTTTCATCAATTCTGGTCGCTTATCTCTTACAATTTCCTCAAACGTTGCCGCGCCCAGTACCCTTCTTACGGCAGAGTTGAGAATTTGAGAAAGACGAGCATTTGCTCTAGCTGATGTTTGAACTGATTGGTAGTACTTTAACGCGTCAGTTATTCGGTATCTTGAATATGCATCGACAACAAGTCTCTTTTGGTCAGAAGCAATAACTTCCTGTGATTCTGAATCTAAGTCCAAAATTCTTTTATCAATATATACCGCGTCATCAGCAATTGGCATTTTAAAATGTAAACCAGGATTTGTAACAATTCTTATTGCTTCACCAAAACGTAAAATTAATGCTTGCTGTGTTTGATGAACGGTAAACGCTGCACTAAAAAGGATCACAGCAGAAGCAAATAGTAATACAATCAAGCCTGTTATTCCAAGTTTTTTAATCATTGCGCTTCTCCATCATCTTGCCGTTTTTGTAATTGATCTAGTGGTAAATATGGAACAACACTTGAGCTATCACCACTCTGATCTATTATGATCTTATCCATTCCGCCATACACACGTTCAATTGTTTCGAGATACATTCTCCCTCGAGTAACTTCTGGTGCTTTTCTATATTCTTCATAAATTGAGTTAAATCTTGATGCTTGACCTTCGGCATCAGCTATAACAGAGTTTTTATATGCTTCGGCTGCTTCCATTAATTGTGCGGCTTCACCGCGTGCTGCCGGGATTATCCTGTTTGAATAAGCTTCAGCCTCGTTTCTTAGCCTTTCTTGGTCTGCTCTTGCAGCCTGAACATCTCTGAAAGCATCAATAACGGCAGCTGGCGGATCAACTTTTTGTAATTGTACACGTCTGATAAGTATGCCCGCTCCATATTCATCAAGAGTGCTCTGCATCAGATCTCTTACAGCCTGTTCATTGCTCTCTCTACCTTGTGTTAGTATTTGTTCAAGATTTGAGTTTCCAATAACTTCTCTCATTGCGCTTTCTGCGACAGCTTTTACAGTGGACTCTTGATTTTCAATGTTGAATAAATAGTCAGCCGCATCACTTATTACCCACTGAACTGAAAAATCAACATCAACAATGTTCTCATCGCCGGTGAGCATCAAACTTTCTTCAGGCACATCACGGCCGACAGTACCCCTGCCAATAGAAGCTTGATTTGAGGTTCTAATACCGACTTCTACTTGGTTTTCACGTGTTACTTTAGGCTTTAGGACTGTCTCAATTGGGAAAGGTAAATGATAATGCAGCCCATCTGGAGTTGAGCGAATATACTCACCAAAGCGTAATACAATACCTTGCTCATCTGGTTGAACTCTGTATATTCCTGTTGCCCCCCATATTGCTAGGCCTATTAGTGCGATCAAAAGCCAATTTTTTTTGCTCACTTTACCATCCGGTGACTTTGGTGAAAAACTACCAAACCGAGATTTTAAATTCTTTAGCAGCTTATCTAGATCATTATTATCGAAATTGCCGCCACCACTTGGGCCACGTCCCCAAGGACCATTATCGTTATTATTGTCCCATGACATTGTTTACTACCTTCTTGAGATTTTTAAAACACACTATTATAACATAGTTATTGTGTAAATTGTTTTAAAGGTTTTTATACAAATTGAATAGAATTAATATTTACTGGCCAATTCTGGTCAAAACGACAAAAGAATATGGCAGATCTGAAGTTTCATTCGAATGATAATCACGCGAAATTTCTTTCCAATTTGATAGATCCAACATATCAAAAACCGCATCGCCATCGAAATCAGCGTGGACTTCAGTAATATAGGCCTTGTCGGCAAAATCTATCGCCTGTCTGTAAACTTCAGCCCCACCAATTATAAAAATATCACTTTTTCCATTTTGTTCTGCAAAATCACTTGCTTCTTTCAGAGCCGCTTGAAAATCAAATACCACTGCGCAATCATCTATGTGATATTCACTATTTCTTGTTATTATTATATTGTGCCGACCTGGCAGCGGTCTGCCTATCGACTCAAAAGTTTTTCGTCCCATAATTATAGGACTCCCATAGGTAAGTTCTTTAAAGTACTTAAGGTCAGCAGGTATGTGCCATGGCAGTTTGCCTTCTTTACCAATCACATGATTTGATGCATACGCAACTATGATTGATATTGAGGTCATACAGCAACTTTAGCTTTTATGTGTGGATGTGCTTCATAATCAGAGATTATAATGTCTTCATATTTGAAGTTGAATATATCTGTAACAGTTTCATTCAATGCCAGTGTAGGTAATCTTAATGGAGATCTTTCAAGCTGGACTCTGACCTGCTCAAGGTGGTTGGAATATATATGCGCATCACCCAAAGTATGAACAAAATCTCCAACGTCGAATTTACATACATGTGCAATCATGTGTGTGAGAAGTGCATAAGAGGCAATATTGAAAGGCACACCCAAAAAAACATCAGCTGATCTTTGGTATAAATGACAACTTAATTTATTGTTTGAAACATAAAATTGAAATAGGCAATGACAAGGTGGCAGTGCCATATTTTCAATATCACTAACATTCCAAGCTGAGATAATGTGTCTTCTGGAGTGTGGTGATTTTTTTAAATTAGAAATTAAGTTAGATATTTGATCAATGGATCTACCATCCCTTGACTCCCATGAGCGCCATTGCTTCCCGTAAACTGGCCCTAAGTCACCATCAGGGCCTGCCCATTCGTTCCAGATTGAAACCCCATTATCCTGCAAGAAGCTAATATTCGTGTCTCCTGATAGAAACCAAATTAGCTCATAAATTATTGATTTTAGGTGAAGCTTTTTTGTAGTAACTAGAGGAAAGCCATCCTGAAGATTAAATCTCATTTGGTGACCAAACACCGATATTGTTCCCGTACCTGTGCGATCATCTTTTTCTTCACCGTTTTTAATAATGTGGTTTAATAAGTCTAGATACTGTTTCATATTTCAACTATGACTGATTCACTAATGCTTGCGAAGTAAGAAATAAATTTATAATAAACTTTATTTGATACGTATTTGGGATTATGATAGTTCTGCTCTTTGAGCTATAGTAATAAATTGGCGTCAAAATAAACTTATCGGACCCGGGGGCGGTACCCGGCGCCTCCACCAATAAAAATTATGGGGGCGAAACAGGATCGACGAGAGCGTAAAAGGCTACCTTTTACTCGGTATTGTACCACCGTTATCGGGCTATTTTTATAGTTGCAAATGACAACTATGCTCCGGTCGCAGTAGCTGCATAGTCAGCTTGAGCACCGAAACTTAAGCCCTTACCTCTAGCAAGGTAAGGCGGGGCTCGGGGCACCTGGCAACAGAACGCCCCTTAATGTGATCTTTCATTACTCAATATTATTATTAATTTATCGATCACAAAATTAAACTTAACTCGAATGGATACAAAAATGAAATCACTTTTTACAAGCATAAAAATATTATCATTATGTTTAATTATCATAAATTTTGACATTGAGGCATCAAAAGCAGGCCCTTTTACAGATAACCTCTCGACATGTGCCATACGAAGTCTCTCTGACTCTGAAAGTGAAAAGTTAGTAACGTGGTTATTTATGGTTATTTCTCAACACAGTGATATCACAAAAGAACACGGTCAAATATTTTCAGAAAGCCAACAAATACGCGCAAATCGAAATATGGGAAGCTTTGTTAATAATATTCTCCTAACAAGATGCGGTAGTGAATTTAAGGAAGCGGTTAAATTTGAGGGAATGGATGCTTTCTTTGAATTATTTCAAAGGCTTGGTGAGGCAGCAATGTATGATTTTATGGCAGATCCAAATGTTTTAATAGCTGCTGAGGGATACGTGGAATATTTAGATCTTGAGGCATTATTGCAAGGACTAAATTAGCAACGATCCTGCACACTAGATATAGGATAAACAGCCATAGTTTTACTTGAATATAAGTACATTATTTTAATTTTTATATGCTTGTTTAGTGTTATTGTACTAATATCACTATATACCATGCAGAGAACGGATTATGAAAACGATTGTAAAAAGTATAATTGCATCACTCTTTATCGTAAATCCTAGCTTCGCATTTCATGATGTAGAAGTTGCAAATGAAGAAATTGCAGTTTTGGGCGGAGTATGGACACAGATTTTTGCGTATGAAGAATATTGTTTTGACAACCAATATTATGACACGGTTATAAATAGATTAATGATTAGCCCAAGATTTGAACGCTACTCAAGTGAGTTAGATCACCTTAGTGAAAGGCAGGAATTGGCTTGGGACAGAGGTGCAATCGGTGCGGCAGCTGTTATTGAAGCTGGAGAAACAGATTGTGACATAATGGCAAATGTTATTTGGGAATGGTTTGGTGAAAATTAGAATTTGTAATTACATATTGGTGAGAGTCCGTAAATGACAGAAGATCTTATTGGTTATAATGACATAATTAATAAATCCATGATTAACTTAGTTGTTGATGTACTCAAAAAAATAAAGAAAAATAATGGATTACCAGGTGATCATCATATTTATTTGACCTTTCTAACAAATGAGAATGGGGTTGTTATATCGAAAAGTCTAAAGAGTAAATTTAAAGAAGAAATGACGATAGTACTGCAGCATCAATTTAGTGAGCTCGAGATTAAATCTAATCATTTCTCAGTAATTTTACATTTTGATAATAAACCAGAGAAAATTGTTATACCCTACAATGCAATGACTAGATTTTTTGACCCTGCGGTAAATTTTGGTATTGATTTTATGTTGAAATCGCAGCAAGACAGTCACAAGGTTAAGTCGAAACAACAACTGGCAAATGAAAATCTCACGCTTGTAAACGAAGAAAAAAAAGGAGGATACGAAAAGACGGCTGAGATTGTATCACTGAAAGAATTTATGAAAGAGACAAATAAATGAGGTCATCATGAGTAAAAGAACTGAAACAGATACTTTTGGCAAAATCGAAGTAGATAGCAGGAAATATTGGGGTGCACAGTCACAAAGGTCGCTCAAGAATTTTGATATTGGATGGGAAATACAGCCAAAATCTATTATAAAAGCCTTGGGTGTTGTCAAGGCTGCTGCGGCTGAGGTAAATATGGGTTACGGTATTCTTGATAAAGATATTGGAAAAAATATTGTCAAAGCTGCGAATGAAGTAATTGACGGTAAACTCGATGATCATTTTCCACTTTCAGTATGGCAAACTGGTTCCGGTACTCAATCAAATATGAACGCTAATGAAGTCATATCAAACAGAGCAATAGAAATGATGGGCGGTGAAATGGGCTCGAAATCACCAGTTCATCCAAATGACCATTGTAATATGTCTCAATCATCAAATGATACTTATCCAACAGCTATGCATATTGCTTGTGCATCAGAGATATTGGATGCATTGCTACCCGCACTGACATCCCTTGCAAAAAAGTTTCAGAAAAAATCTGATGAGTGGGCAAGGGTTATAAAAATTGGTAGAACTCATACGCAAGATGCCACACCCCTAACACTTGGGCAAGAGTTCTCTGGCTATGCTCAGCAGATTAATAACGGTATTGATAGAATAAAAGATACACTGCCAAAACTAATGGAATTAGCACAAGGCGGAACTGCTGTAGGAACTGGTCTAAATGCACCAAAAGACTTTGGAGTTAAAATAGCGCAGTGTATCTCAAAATTAACAGGCAAAAAATTTACAAGCGCCCCCAATAAGTTTGAGGCTTTATCGGCGCATGATGCTATGCTTATGGCTCACGGCGCAATAAATACAGTAGCCGCATCCCTATTTAAAATAGCCAATGATATAAGATTTCTTGGTAGCGGCCCTCGTGCTGGACTTGGAGAATTAGCTCTTCCAGAAAATGAGCCAGGATCATCAATTATGCCTGGTAAGGTTAATCCCACACAATGCGAGTCTCTAACACAAGTTTGCCTACATATTTTTGGGAACAATACTGCCATTTCAATAGCTGGCAGTCAGGGCCATTTCCAGTTGAACGTTTTTAACCCAATGATGGCATTCAATTTTTTACAGTCGGTAAAGCTCATGACAGATGCCGCAATTTCATTTGAAAAAAATTGCTTGGATGGTCTTGAGGCGAGGCATGAAAATATCAAGTTAAACCTCGAAAGATCACTTATGCTTGTAACCGCACTCGCGCCAAAAATCGGCTACGATAAAGCAGCAGAACTTGCCAAACTAGCTCACAAGAACAATACAACATTGAAAGAAGAGGCGCTAAAATCTGGTTATGTCAATGAAGTAGAATTTGACTCACTTGTAGACCCAAAAAAAATGATATAATAAATGCAAAAGCGTTCTGTCACGATTGCAAGGCATCGTACAAGTATCTCCCTAGAAAAAGAATTCTGGGAGATCTTAGAGGGTATCTCATTGGAGAAAAATACATCCATCCCAAAATTGCTTGAGATCATTGAAAAAAAAAGTGACAGGCAAAACTTAACGTCAGCAATCCGAGTTTTCTGTATAAATCATTTAAATGATACAATAAAAAAACGTTAATAGTTGATATTTGAAGCACATAAATATTGCAACCCACTATCTTACTAATATGATGAAAATATGAGTCCCAATTACTTTTCAGATCTCAATGAGCAGCAGAGGGCTGCTGTTATGCATACGGAAGGACCGCTTCTAATATTAGCTGGTGCCGGTACAGGAAAAACAAGAGTTCTCACCTCGCGACTTGCGCATATTATTGATCAAAAGAAAGCCTTCCCTTCAAATATACTTGCAGTAACATTCACGAACAAAGCAGCAAGAGAAATGCAGGTGCGAATTGGAAACATTATTGGTAGCGCAATCGAAGGTATGAACTGGTTAGGTACATTTCATTCCATAGGCGCTAAGTTGTTAAGAATTCACGCTGAAGCTGCAAACCTTAAGAGTGATTTCACAATATTAGATACCGATGATCAATTAAAGGTTATTAAAGAGGTAATAAAAATACTAAATATCGACGAAAAGCGTTTTCCGCCACGATATTTTTTATCACAAATTGAAAATTGGAAAAATAAAGGGCTTCCGCCTGAAAAGGTTGCAAAGAGTGAGCCCGATATCATTGGTCACGAAAAAAGTGTTGAAGTATATAGCAGCTATCAAAAAAGACTATCAAGATTAAACGCAGCCGATTTTGGAGACTTGCTGCTTTTACCTTTAAAGCTGCTTAAGGAGAATGATGGCTTACTTCATAAGTATCAATCAATCTTTTCCTACACACTTGTTGACGAGTATCAAGATACAAATAGTGTTCAATACTTACTGCTTAAATTACTTTCCCAAAGAAACTTGAACATTGCTTGTGTAGGCGATGATGATCAATCTATCTATGGCTGGAGGGGAGCTGATGTGAATAATATCTTAAATTTCGAAAAGGATTTTAGCGGAGCAAAAATCATTCGACTTGAAAAGAATTATCGCTCTACAAAAAATATTCTTGGTGCCGCAAGAAGTTTAATATCGAACAACAAAGATCGACTTGGAAAAGAACTTTCCTCCCATAGAGAAGATGCTGGTGATAAAGTAAAAATTAAAAGTCTCTATAGCGCCGAAGATGAGGCGAGGTTCGTATCTGATGAAATTGACACAATTATATCAAAAAATGAAAATTTAAATAACACAGCGGTACTCGTTAGGGCCAGCTTCCAGATGAGAGAATTTGAGGATAGATTTATTATAAATAGCATCCCTTATAGAGTAATTGGGGGTCCGAGGTTCTATGAAAGGCAAGAAATACGTGATGTAATTGCATATCTTCAGCTCGTTGTAAATCCAAATCATGATTTAAAATTTGAGCGTGTTATAAATACACCTCGACGAGGACTTGGAGATACAACTCTTCGTAAAATAAATGATGCAGCACGCAGAGATAACATCTCACTATATGATATTTCAAAAAAGATAATCGATACTGATGAATTAGGGGCGAGCCCTCGAACTCAACTTAAATCTTTTATATCAATGGTTGATAGCTGGCGCGAAAAAATAAATAAAGTAGATCATATTACATTGACTGAGTTAATACTTGAAGATTCAGGTTATGTAGCGATGTGGGAGAATGAAAAAACACCGAATTCCGAAAGCAGAATTGAAAATATAAAGGAACTGATTGGTCAATTATCAGAATTCCAATCACTAGCAGAATTTCTAGACCATGTTTCGCTTGTTATGGATGTTGAGAATGATGAAAATACAAGTAAAGTTAACCTCATGACCTTGCATTCAGCTAAGGGATTGGAGTTCGATTATGTTTTTATGCCAGGCATGGAGGAAGGTGTTTTTCCAAATCAAAGATCATTGGATGAAAAAGGTAATACCGGATTAGAGGAGGAACGTCGTTTAGCGCACGTAGGTATTACGCGCGCTAAAAAATATCTATTCTTATCCTATGCACAAAATAGGAGGGTCTATGGTAACTATACACAATCAATTCCGTCGAGATTTCTATCTGAAATTGCACCCGAATTTATTGAAGAAGAATTGATCTATGATGCCTATACTCAGCAATACTCATCTTTTTCCGGTAAAAATAATGACCAAAAAAATTACACAAATGGTCGTACAGCATTAGAGAGGTTGCAGGCCATAGGACACTTTGATAATCTTGAGTATGATGATTTAACGTTCAATCAGGATATCAACATTAGCCCCAATCAGAGGGTATTTCACACAAAATTCGGTTATGGTACAGTAACTGATTGTGATAACGACAGAATTGAGGTTGAATTTAAAACAGGTAAAAAAATTGTATTAGCTTCATATTTAGAGTTAGTAAATAATGACTGATATTATTGAGATTTTAGTTAAATCTGATAAATCAATCACCGAACTTGATGATGATTTTTTATTTTCACAGAATGTACTGTCGGTATCACAATATGCTTATAATGGAGAATTATATTTCAATCTCCTATTTGATCAAAAAGACAGATCTTATATTAAAAAGATAATACATAAGCTATTTGGTTCATTTCAGGATTTCCAAATGAATAAAGTAGAAAATAAGAATTGGGTTTTGGAAAGCCAAAAAACACTCGAACCACTTAGCATTAATGGTTTATATATCCATAATGATCGACACAAAAAAAATAAAAACAAAAGAATCAATATCTGCGTGAATGGAGGGCTGGCTTTTGGAACTGGTCATCACGGAACAACAGCCGGATGTCTGAATGCACTAATTAAAATACAAAAAACTATTGATGTTAAATATTTTCTTGATATTGGAACTGGAAGCGGGCTCCTCTCTATTGCTGCTAACAAAATATGGAAATGTAGAGGTATCGGAATTGATCATGACAAAAAATCCATTGAGGTAGCTCGAAATAATATCATTAAAAATAACTGTAGAAATAAGGTAAAAGTAAGATTGTTAGATATCACAAAAGAGTCACATAAGCTCGGGTATTCGTCAAAGTTCGATCTAGTCATGATCAACATACTCGCAAATATTGTGGTTCAGGCAAAATATGATATTGCGAAGGTTATAACGAATAATGGCACTCTGATCGTTTCAGGTTTTACAAAAGAACAGAAAAAAAAGATTAGAGTGAATTACCAAAATCTAGGTTTCATTGTTTTGAGTGAGTTTACACTGAACAATTGGGTAACTTTAGTAATGAGAGCTCCAACCTTCTAATACCTCAGGTATGAAGATACATTAATTCTGTAATCAGGCTAGTTTGTTGATATGTCTTTTTTCGCTGTCTTATTGTACTCAGCATAGACTTCCTTGAAGGAGCGTTTTTCATAACTATTGTTGATGATATCCTGCCTTATCGTTGTGATTAAGGCATGAAAGAAGTCATGAGAGTTATCGATTATATATTTCATTTATTTTATCACCGCTTTAATTAGATAAACCACCAGTAACAACATGATTAGTTTTGATTGCTGTCTGTAGGCTTGTTTAATGATGAAAGTACGTCACCAATTGCAATACCTTCGGTTCTTGCAAAGTCTTTTGCTGCTTTTATTTGAGCCTTCTGTCTCTTTTCCGAACTAAAGCTTAGTCCGTAAAATCCACTGGCTAAACTAATTGAATAACTTGAAATTTCCATTTTTTTCCTTTCAGTTTTGTATTTTTTTAGAATTAAATTACGCTTAATTGATATATAGTATTAAAAATGTTGTTTAGTAGTTCAAAAAATAGTTAGTAGGTATGCATAAATTGCATGCATAAGATTTATTTCCATAAAATAAAAGCAATTCAAAAAATATATGACCGAAATAGAAAAAATAAATAACCTGAGAGCTGAAATGCTCAAAGAAGGTATTGATCTCTACATCATACCAATGAGAAATAATTTATTAAATAATGATCTTAAACCACATGAGAACAGGATCAAGTATATATCTAAGTTCAGTGGTTCAGCGGGACAAATATTTATTACTTTACAAAAAGCCAGTATATTCGTTGATGGGAGGTATGAACTGCAAGTGAAGTTGGAAGTAAATAGTAAAATATTCGAGATAAATGAAATGGGAATGCAGAGTTACATAAAATGGATAGAAACGAATTTACCAGAAAATTGCACAGTTGGCTATGATCCCAAGCTATTTTCAATAAGTGAAATAGAGACTTATATCAAAAGATTTGAAAACCATCATATAAAATTAAAATCAATTTCCGATAATCTTATCGATAAAATTTGGTCAAAGATCCCGAGTCAGAAGCAAGTAATTATTTCAGACCATAAAATTGAATACTCTGGGATCAAAAGAGCTGAGAAACTCAATAGATTAATAGATAAGTTTATTAAAAGTCAGGATGAAGCATTATTCGTTGGAGATAATAATTTTATTTCATCGTTTACTAATCTGAGGGCGTACAGGAATGAATATACACCAGCTGTCCCAGCATTTTGTGTAATTACAGCCAATAATTGTCACTTATTCCTTGAGAATTGCCGAATAAATAAAAATGATGTAACGAAAATAGCTACAGACATAAGAATTCATGATTTGAAAGATTTCACAAGAGATATTGCCAATATATTAAAAAATGTGAAAATAGTAAAACTTGATAAAAAAGACACCACAATATTTGTTCAAGAGACTCTTAAAAAACTAAATATTAAAGTTTTACATCAGAACGATATCAATCACAGTAAAGCCGTGAAGAATTCAATAGAGTTAGAATCTTTCAAAAAAGCTCACGAATTAGATGCTATAGCTATATGCAATTTTTTATACTGGATCAAAAAACAAAAAAATTTGAAGAATCTTGACGAATTAAAAATAGTTAAAAGCATAGAATTTTTTAGAAAAGAACAACAACCGCATTATCTCGGACCAAGCTTCCCAGCAATAGTAGGTTTCAATGAAAATGGTGCTATCATTCATTATAATGCGACGAAAAAAACAAATAAGAAATTATCAGGGGATGGCTTGCTACTCATAGATAGTGGCGGTCAGTATAAATATGGAACAACAGATGTAACAAGAACGATCCTTGTTGGTAAAGCAAATGAAGAAATGAGAAGACTATATACTCTTGTTTTAAAAGCACATATTGCATTGGCACGTGTGTCATTTAACAAAAAAACCACAGGTGCTGAATTAGATAATGTCGCTCGAAGCGTTATAAAAAAATATGGCTATGACTATAACCATGGAACAGGGCATGGCGTTGGGTCTGTTCTATCCGTGCACGATGGAATACTCTCAATATCACCAAAAGAAAAAAAAGCGAACTTTCAAGAAAATATGGTTTTTTCTAATGAGCCCGGTATCTATTTAGAGGGACTGTTTGGAATTAGAATTGAAAATTTAATGGTCCTAAATAAAGATACAAAAATTAGAAACAATCTTTGCTTTGAAATTTTATCCCATATTCCATTTGAGCGTGAGTTGTTCGACTTAAACATTTTAAACGAAACTGAAGTTAATTGGGTAAATAAATATCACGAAAAAGTATATGAGAAGTTGAGCTCAAAACTTAAATTAGATCAAAGAACTTGGTTAAAAAACGCAACCCTTCCAGTCTAAAAATCAAGCAGCGACATCCATTCCTTCTCGTCAATTATCCTTATACCAAGCTCTTCTGCCTTTTTTATTTTAGATCCTGGGTCTTCCCCTATAACTAGTATATCGGTGCGCGCAGATACGGAGCTCAATACTTTTGCCCCCATTCTTTCTGCCTGATCTTTTGCTTCAGAACGTGACATCGAATTAAATTTTCCTGTGAAAACAAGACTAAGCCCACTTATTGCTGTATCTTCTGAAATCACATTTGTTACATCAGTTACACGGATATATTTTAATAAGTTCTGCAAAATACTAACGTTTTTATCATTCTGTAAAAAACTCAAAAATGAACTAATAACGACTTTCCCCAAACCATCATTCTGGATAAAGATCTGAAGGGCGTCACCTGGGTCATGTCGAATTTTCTCAAGTGTAGAGAGTAAATTCTCAACGGAGGTTAGTTGTTGCGATATCAACTTCGCGTTGTTAATACCAATATGCCGTATGCCCAAGGAATAAATAAATTTATCCAAACTCACTGATCTTCTCTCATTGATGCTTTGAAAAAGATTATTCATCGATAATTCACCCCAACCCTCTAGTGAAATTATATCAACTTCACCTTGCGCTTGCCTTTCCTGAAGTGTAAAGATATCACCCGGCTCATTTATGAAGCCCATTTCATAGAAAAGCTCCATAGTTTTACCGCCAAAACCTTCAATATTCATTGCGTCTCTTGATACAAAAAATTCCAAGCTACCAAGAATTTGACTGTTGCAATACAACCCAGCCGTACATCTTCTAACTGACGATATTTTTCCAGTTGACTCATTTAATTCTCTTTCCGCTGAACTTCCACAAATAGGACAATTCTCAGGAAAAATAAATTTCTCAGAGTCTTTGTTTCTATCTTTCATATTTACATCGACAACTTTTGGTATTACATCGCCTGATCTAATTATTTGAACATGATCGCCAATTCTGATATCAGCCCCATCTCTGATGCGCTCGCCTTCACTATTAAGCCCTTTTATGAAGTCTTCGTTATGAAGTGTAGCATTCCTTACAACTACACCACCTATATTTACGGGTTCAAGTTTTGCAACCGGTGTCAATGATCCTGTCCGCCCGACCTGGATCTCAATATCAAGAATTTTTGTCGTGGCCTTCTCTGACGGAAATTTATGGGCCATTGCCCATCGAGGTGACCTTGATATAAAACCTAGTCGATCTTGGTAAGCTAATGAGTTTACCTTGTAGACGACCCCATCTAAGTCATAGTCAAGTGAGGATCTGATCTCATTTAAATCTTCATATGATCTGATAATATCATCATAGTTATAATTTACTTTAGTGTATGGATTTACATCAAATCCCCATTTTTTGAATAATCCCAGCATCTCAAAGTGAGAGGCTGCGTCAATGCTTGATATTTCACCCCAAGTATAGGCAAAAAAGTATAATTTTCTTGATTTTGTGACATTAACGTCAAGATGTCGGAGTGATCCAGATGCAGTATTTCTTGGGTTAACATATGTTTGTTTTCCTTCTTTTTGCATCCTTTCGTTTAACTCGAAAAAATCAGATTTTTTCATATAAATTTCTCCACGGATTTCTAGAATATCTGGAACATCAGAGTCTTTAATCTCATGTGGTATATTTGATATAGTTTTTATGTTTTGGGTTACATTTTCACCCTGACTTCCATCCCCTCTTGTTGCGCCAATGTGCAAATTACCATTGATATATATCAGTGTGGCCGAGAGACCGTCTATTTTTGGCTCAGAAACGATTTCCAAATTATCATTTGGACCTAAGCTGAGATACCTTCTCACTCTCTCAATGAAATCAGTAACTCCCTCATTGTCGAAAATATTCGAAAGGGAGAGCATAGGAACTTTATGATTTACTTTTTCAAACTTATCGGATGGTTTAAAGCCAACACTATTTGAGTAATTACTATCTATTAGCTCAGGATTATTTGTAACAAGTTTATGATACAGTAATTTTAACCTGTCGTATTCAGCGTCAGATATGTTAGATATATTGCTCCCATAGTATGCACTATCTTGATCTTTCAAGAAGCTCTCAAGATCTCTCAGGAAATCATTTTTTTCTTTACTTGATAGATCATCAAATTGATTTTGTAAAAAACTGCTAGTTTTCGTGTATTTATTCATCTTCATACATCAAACTTTTGGAGGCCTCACGAGCTTGGTTTGTAATTTTTTCTCCCGATAGCATTCTCGCGATTTCTTCAATCCGTTCCCCCTCCTCAATCTCAGTGACCTCTATTGAAAAATCATCCTCACTTTTATCAATTTTTTTGATTAAGTAATGGTGGTTTGCTTTTGAAGCAACTTGCGGTGAGTGCGTTACAGAAAATATTTGCAATGTTTTAGAGAGTGATGCTAGCTTTTTTCCAATAGCAGATGCAGTAGATCCGCTAACTCCTGAGTCAATCTCATCAAAGATTAGTGTGTCTACATCATGACTAGCCGACTTCAAAGATTTTATTGCTAAAATTATCCTTGATAACTCTCCGCCTGATGCAACTTTTGTAATTAATTCAGGCTCTCGCTCTTTACTTGTTGATACCATGATACTGACTTCATCAATACCTTTTGGACCTCGACTTTCCACTGAATTCTTATGAATTACTGTTTTTACCTTTATTGATGGAAATTTTAATTCATTTAATTCATCAAGAAGCCTTTTATCGAACTCTCTTATAATAAGTTCCCTTTTTTTAGATAACTCTATCGCAATATCATCGTACTTGCTGCATAGCTTCCGTAAACCTTCTTCCATCTTAATTATTTCCTCTTTTCCATCGTTTAAATTATTAAGTTGTTCTGAGGTTCTTTCAAAAAAATTTAAAATTTCATCCGTGGGTATATTATACTTTCTTGATATTGATTTTATTGCGAAAAGCCTTTTCTCAACGGTTTCAAGATCACTATTATCAGCACCCATTTGGTCTTGAACTTTATCAATAAGAGTACTTATTTTTGATAGTGAGTCATTAATATTTACAAGCTCGCTATCTATTTTGATTATATCACTATTTTGTATTGCTTCGAGTCTTGATATCTCTCTCTGGGCAATACCACTGAGCTCTTCAATCCCATTATCTGCGTTTATAAGTGATGTAATTTTCGATAATGTTTCGATAACACGAGAACCCTCTAATAATAATTTCCTTCGCTGAAGTAGCTTATCTTCTTCCCCATGTATAAGATTAAGATCCTCAATCTCCTGGCAAATTTCCTCTAGATAGTTTTTTTGACTTGCTGTTTGATCTAAAATTTTATTCCTTTCCATGATTTCATTTTGTATTTTTTTAATTTCAGCACTTATCTCGGATATCACATCAATATCATTAGTATAATCTCCAAAGCTATCGATGATATCGATATGGTTTGATTGATTGATAAAGCTCAAATCCTCATTTTGGCCATGAAATTCTACTAAGTAAGAAGAAAGCTTTTTTACAGTTGATAAACTAACAGGTACGTCATTAATGTATGATTTGGTTCTACCATCATTAAACTGAACTCTTTTTATTTGCATTTCATCACTATCTTCAATATTTAGATCATGAAATATACTGTTTACTTTTGGGTAATTTTTCAAGGCAAGTATAAAGGTCGCTGAGTCCGAGGAATTACTAATAATGCTAGGATTACTCTTACCTCCGAGCGCCAATAATATTGACTCCATAATAATTGACTTACCAGCACCTGTTTCCCCAGTGAAAACTACTAAACCATCCTTGAAATCTATCTCAAGGTTATTGATGAATATTGCGTCCTTGATAAATAATGATAAAAGCATTTTAAAACTCTACTTATCCACTCTCCAAACCCTTCGAATCCATGTTTCGGGCTCTTCTTTGGGTTTTAGACCTGCTTGTGTCAGCTCGCCATAAATGTAATCATACCATATACTATTAGGGTAGTTATAACCAAGAATTGCAGCAGAAGTTTGTGCTTCTACATAAATCCCAAGTGCAAGATACGATTCGGAGTAACGTGCAAGCGCTTCATCAATATGAGAAGTAGTCTGATATTCTGAGATTACTTCCTTAAACCTGTTAATCCCCGCAGTAAACTGCTTTCTTTTTTGGTAAAATCTTCCAATTTCCATTACTGATCCAGCAATATGATCTATAGCAAGATCTTTCTTGAGACGTGCATCCGCTGCATAGTCTGAGTATGGAAATCTTTCTAGGATAATATTGAATCTCTCAAGTGCAAGCTTAGCATTGCGTTGATCTCTTCCAGCATTAGCTATTTGCAGGTAGTATGATTGTCCAATTAAGTAATTTGCATATGCAAGTTTATTTCCATTTGGGTATAATTGAGTGTATCTTGTAAGTTGACTGATGGCTTCTTTGTATTTCTTTCCTTCAAAGTAAGAGTATGATGCCATTATGAGGGCCTGCTCAGACCAATTTGAATACGGGTACTCTCTCTCGATATTTAGAAATTCATCAGCTGCCAATTCATATTCTTTTTTATCTAGTAACTTAGCCGCAGAGTCGTATATCACACTCATGTCTCGCTGGCTAAATGAATCAACAGGCATATCAGTTGCGCAACCAACCAATGACAAAAGAAATAATGAGACGATAATTTTCTGCATATTGTGACACAACTATACAATATTGATATCAACATAGTATAGTCTATATTTATTGATTAACAAGCTTCTGCTGTTCAATATGCTCGACATTCTCTGAAGTTTTGGCGCCTTCTTCAAAATCAGCCATACACCAGGAATCTTTGTTTGCAAATAACTCTTTCAAAGCCAAATAGTTGATATTATGCCCACCGCATATCGATGTGAACTTCCCAACAATTCTGTAATCTGCGAGCATGAGATCGCCACAAATATCAAGTATTTTGTGCCTTACAAATTCATCTGTTGAATTTAGACCACCTGAATTCATAATATTTTTATCTGTTAGAACGATCGTGTTTGATAAAGTTACCCCTAAACCATAACCCATTGAGTGTAATTTTTCTGCATGCTCGAGAAATCCAAAAGTTCTTGCTTTCGAAATTTCATTAAGAAAATTATCATAATTAATCTCGATCTCCATCTTTTGTTTTCCGATCAGCTGGTGTTTAAAATCAATTTGTGCATCAACAATTAGTTTGTCATTTGGAGTGAAGCTTGCATACGAATTGTTATAATTGACAGCTATTGGCTCCAGAATTTTTATAAATTTCTTTTCTTGCCCTTGATTTATCATTTTATTATCCTGAATTCCATCCATAAAAATTTTACTGCTGCCATCTAAAATCGGTACCTCAGGTCCATCTATTAAAATCTCAAGATTATCAATATTTGCGCCAAATATTGCAGCAAGTAGATGCTCAATTGTTAAAACGGAAACATCGTAATCATTTGAAATTTCAGTACAATAATAAGTAGATTTTACATTTTTATAGTTCGCTTTGATTGTGTTTTTGTTTGGGTCCCTAATATCGGTTCTCTTGAAAGAAATACCAGAACCAGGCTCTGAAGCTTTTAATATTATACTCGACTTAGTGTTTGTGTGAACACCAATACCCACGAACTTAATATCGTCTTTTATTGTAGTTTGCATGTTAAACATGTGCTTTGTTCCTACTAATACTTACATTGATATACACATTTTTCGGTATAAGCAAGAGATCTATACGAGATATTAATATATTAATTAGCCTGTTTTTTTAGGAATGATGGTAACTCTAATTCTTCCTCTGGATTCAAAGAGTCGTCATCAAATGTATTATCCAGAAGATCACCCTCTTTGTTTTCATCAGTTTCAGTATCCAGTAGGCTATCTTGGTTTTTATTATCAGTAGCTAAACCCATATCATCCAATACTTCTTTAGTATCGTGATCTGAATTATGACTCCCTTCATCTGCTTGATCAGCTACGCTTGTACTCAAATCATCTGACAGCACTTCTTCTTCTTGATGGGTCTCAATCATATCCGACCCCAGAGTTTCAATTTCAGGCACTTTTGCAGCTATATTATCGTCTATTTCAGTACTTGAGTTCAATTCTATATTTGAATAGTTACTCTCAACTATGTGCATTTCATCAGCTTGTTCTTTTTTCTTGAAGCCGACATTTACAAGTTTACTCAAAAAGCTACCTTTGCTTTTTCTATCACCTCCATCCAAGAGCTGTTCATTCATTGCCATGGAGATATTTTCATCTTTAATTGAAAAGAACTCGCTCACTCTCGGTATTTCATTTATTTCATTTATTGGTTGTCTTTTTTCATTAATACTCATGCTACTCATTTTATCATTCATTAAATTTTCATTACCTGACTTCTGCGTATCTCTTGAAGTGAAAAAATTATGACTTCCATCTATTTTTTTTATTGAGACGTTACCATCATATTTCTTATCTTCAGCAGCTGAGGAAACAACCTTTGAAAAGTCACTTAAAGGTTGTGTCTGAAATTCATCCTTGTGATCTTCATCTCTATTATTATTTATTTTTGGTATGGTGTAATTTTTATTAAATGTATAATTTGTTGAGTCGATATTTTTGATATTATTTTGAATACCAGTTGCCACCACAGATACTTTTACGGATCCCTCCAAATTAGAGTCAAATGTTGCGCCCAATATGATGTTTGCATTATTATCCACCTCATCCCTTATTCTAGTAGCAACCTCATCAACTTCAAAAAGAGTAAGGTCTTCACCGCCAGTTATTGAAATGAGAAGACCCTGCGCTCCTTTCATGGATACATCATCCAAAAGTGGATTCGAAATAGCTGCTTCCGCAGCTTCAATAGCTCTTTTTTCTCCGGAGGCTTCTCCTGTACCCATCATAGCTTTGCCCATCCCAAACATAATTGACTTTACATCAGCAAAATCGAGGTTTATCAACCCTTCTTTTACCATTAAGTCTGTTATACCAGATACCCCTGAAAGCAGTACTTGATCTGCCATTGCAAAAGCATCTGAAAATGTAGTTTTTTCATTAGCAATCCTAAATAGATTTTGATTTGGAATCACAATTAACGTATCAACATATTTGCTTAATTCTTCAATTCCTTCGTCTGCAATTTCCATCCGCCTAACACCTTCAAATTGAAAAGGTTTCGTTACTACCGCAACAGTCAGGATTTCCTGCTCCTTGCAGAGCTGAGCTATTACCGGCGCAGCGCCTGTTCCCGTTCCACCGCCCATACCAGCGGTGATAAATACCATATGAGATCCTGCCGAATAATCTAGTATTTCTGCTTGTGCCTCTTGGGCGGCTGCCGCGCCAATTTTTGGCTGCGAACCGGCTCCCAAACCTTCGGTTAGATTTGTCCCCATCTGTATTCGTCTGTCTGCACTTGACATTGCAAGGGCTTGAGCATCAGTATTAGCAACAACAAATTCGACTCCATCTAATCCCTCTTGGATCATATTATTTACAGCGTTACCGCCGGCACCACCTACGCCAAATACCGTAATTCTTGGCTTCAACTCACTCATAGCATCTGGAATCTTCAAATTTATTGTCATGATATTTTATCCTGTATTTATTTAACTCATAAAATCTATAGGCCAATTAGTTTTTAGAAACTGTCCTTAAACCATCTCATCAAACTAGTAAAAAAATTATTACCTTGATTATAAGATAAGCCTTTAGTGGTTATTTTTTTATTAACAAAAGTTTCGTTCTGTGAATAAATCAACATACCGCAAGCATTAGAAAAAATTGGATCCGAGATATCAAAATCTTGAGAGATTAGTCTTGGGACAGCCCTTCTAACGGGTGACTGGAAAATTTCACTGGCTAAATCATCAATGCCAATAAGCTGGCTAGCCCCTCCTGTTAGTACCACTCTTTTTTGATTTAACAAACCCGGGCTAATATTTTGAATCGCAGACTTCACCTTTTCAAATATATCTAGAGCACTTGTTCTGGATATATCAGCAATATTTGATTTATGAATTTGCTTCTCGGAGCCTACATCTTCCTCATAGCCCAACTGTTGTATAGTAACAGTATCTCCATTATCATATGAGTTAGTAAGAACACCCCCATACAAAATCTTTAACTTTTCGGCATCACCTATGCTGATTGATAGTGCGCGCGCAATATCAATAGTTATATTATTACCACCATATGGTACCACACCTGCATAACGAAAAATATTATCAGAGAATATCGAATAAGATGTTGTTCCGGCCCCCATATCAATGACAATTGATCCGAGGTTTGCTTCGTCACTCGACAGAGTTGCTACTGCACTTGAAATCGGTGTAAAAATTATCCTTTCCAATTTAATATGCGCGCTTTCAATCACATTACTAATATTCTGAATGATACCTTTTGCACATGTTAGATTATTTAGATTTATATTTAGTTTTTCTCCATACATGCCTACTGGATCTTCAATTAAATCGACTCCATCAATTGAAAAACCTAATGGAATGGTATCAAATATTAATTTATCAGATGACTCATTCTGTTCTGCAGCTATTGATAATGCTTTATCCAGCTCTCTTTTTGTCACTTGGGTATCATTAATTGGAATGCTAATTTCAAATAAATTTGACTCAACCTTATTAGAATTGATATTCGCTGTAATTTTATCAATAGTTAATGAGGACATTTTTTCAGCATCCTCAATTGCTTTCCTAATTGCCAATTCTAGATTTGAAGGATCAACTATGCTTCCGTGTTCAAAACCACTGGATTTATGGTGACCCAGCCCAAGAATTTCAAATTTTCCCCCATAATCTTCAACAATGGTATTTTTTGCTATTAAACAAATTATTTTATCTGAACCAATATCCAATACTGCAGAAATTGTATTGATATTTTTTTTAAGATTTAATCCAGACATCTTATCAAATGACATCAAATACATGAGAAACTCTTAAATTATATTTTGGAGCTGTTCATCATAATACCGGCGGGTAGTATATCAATTCTATCAGGTAATCTCATATCAATTATTTCAATATATCTGCTCAGAAGTGAGTACTCTCTGTCTAAACCCTCTATCTCCTTGATCGCATTCGCAACATTCTTTTCCGGCAGGTGTATTGTTATTCCATTGTGTAGTCGGATTGTCCAGCGTCGATCTCCTACCCTCAACATTGATTTAACTTTTTTTTCGAAATCAGGATAATTTTCTATCATTGAAATAATAACTGGTATGTCCTCAAGTGCATTCGGTCCAGCAACCACCTTTAAATTTTTAAATTTATCAGGATTTAATTCGCTAATTATTTTTGAATCTCTATCAACTAAAAACTTATTTCCTTCATTATACCATATTGCAATTGGATTATGCTCATACACTTTAACCTCTAATGTTGATGGATAAATCTTCCTTAATTCAGATTTTTTAACCCAATCTATATTATTTATCTCAGAGCTAGTTTTTCTTAAATCTATACTTGAGAGTGATATTCCCCTGAGCTCAGATACAATGTTTACGACCTCGCTTGCTTTTGTATTTTCAATTCCTGATATTTTAACGTTCTTTAATTTTACATCTAAATTAATATATTCCATCGAGCTGCTAATAATATTTTTTGAATTTTTAATTAAAATTGGCGTGCAATAAACTAGAATTAATATCAACGCAACAATTACAAGTGCTTTCAATTTATATTTTTTATTTATCCTAAAAATAAAATTTCGCATTATTTATCCTAATAAATCAATATCTGTTGTACGATGCGTCACAAATAATCCAATCAACCAATTCATGGAACGAGATACCTGAGTACTCTGCCAATTCAGGCAGCAGAGATTTCTTGGTCATTCCCGGTTGAGTGTTTACTTCAAGACACACAAGCTTTTCTTCTTTGGATGAGGAATATCTAAAATCAACCCTCGTGACGCCTCTGCATCCTAAACAATCATGCGCTGCCAATGAATATTCTCTCATTTGTTCGTAAATATTTGGTTTAAGAGTTGCTGGAATGATATGTGCAGCAGAATTAGAACTATATTTCTCGTGATAATCAAATAATTGTCCACTTGTCACTATTTCAGCTATTTGCGTAGCCTTACCCCCAATGACTCCACAAGTATAATCAGCACCATCCACGAAATCTTCTGCAAAAAAAGTACTCAATGACTCATGGTTCTTCTCAATGAATTCATCTAACTCATTTTTTGAATTTATCAAATAAATATCAACACTTGATCCGCCATTGATTGGTTTGATAACAATTGGGAATTCAATTTTATCATTTGAATTTTCGAGTAAATATGATTTGGCTACTGGGATTTTTTGATGTTTAAAAATTTCTTTTGATTTTAATTTATTCATTGCATTTGCTGATGCAAGAATACCAGAATGCGTATATTTGATATTTAAAAATTCAAAAATTGATTGGATATATCCATTCTCTCCCCAAGATCCATGTAAGCAATTAAAGACAATATCAAAGTTTAGCTCAGTCAGGCTTGTTATTATATTATAATCCGGATCTAATGTTTGAACTCTATATCCCAGATCTTCTATCGCTTTTTGACAGACTTTACCGCTCTGTATACTTATCTCTCTCTCCGGCGATACACCTCCCATGAGTAATAATATATTTTGTTTTTTTGAAAAATTATTCACAACTCAACCTTCGGACCGTTTCCAATCCTTCTTATTTCCCACTCTAGATCTATTCCTGTTTTCTCTTTAACACGCTTTTTTATTTTTTCCCCCAAAAGCTCAATATCATGTGCAGTTGCATTACCCCGATTGATTATAAAATTTGCATGTAATCCAGATATAACAGCATCACCTGATGATAGACCCAAACAGCCTGCATCCCTGATTAATTTCCATGCTTTAACATTTATGGGGTTCTTAAATGTTGATCCTCCGGTTCTCTCCTTTACTGGCTGAGCAGAGTTTCTATGTTTCTTGTGCCTATTAATCTCTTGAATAATTTCCTCTCTGTTTACAATCGATCCTTTGATGGTCGCGGAAATGCAAATCATATGATCCGAAATATTACTCGACCTATAGCCATAGCATATATCAGAGAGATTACTGTCAAACTCATTACCCCTATCATCAATAAACTTTGCCGATATTAGTATGTCAGCAACTTCTGCCCCATAGGCGCCTGAATTCATCTTAACTGCGCCTCCAAAAGTTCCTGGTATTGTATTAAGAAAAGAGAGACCTCCAAGATTATTTTTTAGTACAAAATTTGAAATCTTTTTACTGGGTACTGCAGCTCCGCACTCTATGGTATCAACCGCAGTCTGCTTGATGTAATTGAATGCTCTACCAAGAATTATGACCACACCTGGTATGCCATGATCTCTTATTAATGTATTTGATGCGCCACCCAGGACAGTTACAGGCACATTACTTGGTTTGATGTGCATAAATTTTTTCAGATCAGTTAAATCTTTTGGTTTGAACATCAACTCAGCAGAACCTCCCACACGAAACCATGATATTTTTTTTAATGGATAATTCGTGTGCAGATAACCTGTAACTCTTCCATCAAATTTAGCTTTCAGTTTATCAGCATCTGAAAAGTGATTCATAGAACATTCCGTCAGATTTCTTTACAAATAGCTTTTGATATTTCATTTATATCCCCCGCACCAACAAATAGTACAATATCACCTTCTTTTGTTATATTTTTCAAAAATTTACTTATCTCTCTCTTTGATAAAAAATGAGTATCTGTATTAGATTTTTTCTTTATATCTTCTGCAAATTTCCAATAGTCAAATATATTTTTATATTCTTCACCAGCAGCATAAATTGGTAAAATTCCAAGACGATCTGTATACTTGAATGAGTTACAGAAACTATCATATAATGACAGTGTTCGACTATACCTGTGCGGCTGAAAAATCGTTATCACCCTATTTTCAGCTTCTTCTTTTGCTGACTTCAATAGCTGATTAATTTCTGTTGGATGATGTGCATAATCGTCGAAATATCTTATTCCACTCTTTTCAATAATGCTAGAAAATCTTCTATATACTCCCTTATATTTTGCTAATTGATATATGATCTTTTCTTCAGCTATCCCATTAAGCAAGCCAATTACTACTGCAGCCGTTGAGTTCCAGACGTTATAGACTCCTGGCACATTAATCCGAAGATTCAAATTATATTTTTTCCCATTGATAAATCCAGATAGGTCGAATTTATGGCCAAAAGGCAGTTTCTCTATATTTTTTATTATAACATCTGAACGCTTATCAGTCCCATAACTTATTGTATTTGGTGATTTTGAATGACTAAAAACTTTTGAAGAAATTGGATTATCTCTAAAATATAAAAAATATCCCCCTTCTTTAATATTGTTCGCAAAGTTTAAAAATGACCGCTCAACATTCTTCATTGTTCCATAGTTTTCCATATGATCATCATCTATATTAGTAACCAACGATATATCAGAGGGTAATGATAAAAATGTTTTATCGGACTCATCCGCTTCAACTACCATCCAATTACCATCACCTATCTGTAGATTTGAATTGAAAGAGTAGTCAATCCCACCAATCAATGTGGTCGGTTTAATTTTGTCATACGATAATATCCAAGATGTCATTGATGTACATGATGTCTTGCCATGCGTACCAGAAATACATATAGACTTCTTTTTTTGCATAACTTCTGCAAGCATCTGAGCTCTCGAATATATTGGGATATTAAGATCTTTTGCTTTGATAAATTCTGGATTCTTATTTTTTACGGCTGATGAGTAAACAACTTTTCCAATATTAGCATTTATGTTATCAGAATTATGCCCAACAAATACTTTAATCCCCATGTTTTCAAGGCTTTGCAGTATATCACTATTTTTGATATCACTGCCTTGCACATTATATCCATTGTGCAGACATAGTTTTGCAATGGCAGAAAGTCCAATGCCACCAATACCAATGAAATGTATGGTTAATAGATCCTTATTCTCGTTATTTTCAATCATTCTGATAAATATTTATCTAATAGCTTTACAAATACCTTTCTGGATTTTACCTTGCCAATTTCTCTGGCTTTGTTTGCCATTCTAGTTCTTTCATTTTTACTTAAAATTAAATTAATTATCATTTTTGACATCATCTTCGGATGACTAGTAGCTTCATTAAAGATTAGACAGGCCCCCTTATCAAAAAAAAATTTTGCATTCTTGAACTGATCCTCATCAATTGAGTTTTGCAATGGGACCAGAATGAAGGGCTTGCCAAATGAGCATATCTCGAAAATTGTATTGGCACCAGCTCGTGATATAATGATATCTGCTTTCGCCATGATACTGCCAATATCTGAGAAGTAAGGTTTGATGTCAAAATTAACTCCAATTTCTCTGTATTTTTTTTCTAATAGAACCTTGTCATCACTGACACAATTTTGATAAATTTTAAGCCTTTGTTTTATTTCTTTGGATAGATAGCACAGAGTGTCTGGTATGAGATCTGTGAATTTTTTTGCTCCTTGGCTGCCCCCTAGAACTAAAATGCTTAGAGAATTACCTTCCTTATTTTCACACAAAGAGTATTTCGTAATTCTGTCCCTTAATGGCAGGCCAGTAAAAACAGCTTTTTCTTTCTGTTTTAACTTGATATTTTCTGTATTCTCAAATGATAATAGAATTAATTCAGCAAAATATGATATGAATCTATTAGCTCTACCCATAACTGCATTTTGCTCGTGAATTATCACAGGTATCATTAACAAATAAGCAGCAATCGCTGTTGGAAATCCTGTGTAACCACCAAAACAAATTATTAACCTTGGCCTAAATCTGATGAGATGATAAATCGACTGAATTAGACCTATTGATAGGTAAAATAAAAAAAATAACTTCGAGTTAATATCAGCTCTAAATGGAGATGATGAAGTAATCCTCTTTACATTGATATTATCTAACTCTTGCAGATATACCTGACCCCTACTGTCACTAAAGAAATTGATAACAAGATCAGGATCGTAAATAATCAACTCCTCGTAGAGAGATATTGCAGGATTAATATGACCGCCGGACCCACCACATGCCAATACAATTGATCTCTTTTTCATTTCTTTATACCTCCAGTCAGCTCTGAAAGCTCAGTTTACGCGATGAATATTCAAAATTAGTTTTCTTTTGTCTTGTAAATGCAAGAATGAGACCAAATGTTATGGCGATGGAGATAGCTGAAGAGCCCCCATATGAGATAAATGGTAGTGTCATTCCTTTTGTTGGCACAATCCCAAGATTTACGGCAATATTTATACCCATCTGTAAGCAAATTAGCGAGATAAGACCGATCGTTGAAATTTTTGCGAACAAATTTTGCTGATTTATAGATCTTTTGACGCCTCGAAAAATTATGAATGCAAACAAAAATATAATAATAAAACAGAAGATTAATCCAAACTCCTCAGCGGCTACTGCAAAAATAAAATCTGTATGAGCATCAGGAAGTATATTCTTTATTGTTCCTTCACCCGGCCCAACGCCAAACCACCCACCATTAATTATGGCATTATATGCCGTATCAATTTGATATGTATCACCAAGATTCGGGTTTAAAAAAATATTTAGTCGTTGAGTAAAGTGATCAATATAAATATAAGAAAGGGCAATACCGGTCAGTGATATTAGAAAAATTATAACTCCAACAATCAACGGCATTCCCGTTATAAAATAAATTATGGAGGCTGAGAGTGTTACTAAAATTGCTTGGCCAATATCGGGTTGCAAAATCAAACCTATGATAAACATTACATACAATATAAAAGATAATGATTTTCCAGGTACTTTCTTTATTATTGACTCAGACATCAACCAAGATATCAACACAATAAAGGCTGGCTTTGCAAATTCTGACGGCTGCAGCGAGATTATACCGAGATCCATCCACCTAGTAGCCCCCTTAATTTCGACTCCAAAGATATTAATGAAGAATATTGAAATGAGCGACACTGCGAAGATTAGCAGGCAAAGCCTGCGAATATTTTTTAGATTTAAGAATGAAAAGAATATTGTGACCAAAGCACCAAAAACTATAAATATAGATTGCTTCTTTACAAAATAATATTGGTCAATGTAATTCAATCTTTCAGCTATTGGCGGACTTGCAGCTAAGTTTAATACAATTCCAAAAATAATAAGAATTATGATAGCGCCCAACTGCACCCTATCAATTGTCCACCACCAATCGGATAAACCTGATTTAGTTGATCTGCCGAATTTCATTTCTTTCCCTAACCACTTCCCCAACAATAGATGTAAATTCCAAACCTCTTTCCTCAAAATTTTTATATTGATCAAAAGATGCGCATGCTGGTGAAAATAAAATAGTTACTCTTGATTTAGACTTTTCAGCATCCTTGGTTGAACTATTGATTGCATTTCTTAATGTCACACAATTCTCATACTCAACTTTTGAATTGAATAAAGTTTTACTAAGCGAATCTGCTGACTCACCAATTAGATAAGCCTTCTTTATTTTTGAAAAATATTGAGTAATTTGTGAAATTCCACCATATTTCTCAACACCACCTAGTATCCAATAAATATTATCAAATAAGGTCAATGCTTGTTTTGTTGCATCAGCGTTCGTTGCCTTACTATCATTTATATATTGAATATTTTTATATTCATGGATTAATTCAGTCCTGTGACGCAGGCCTTTAAAACTATCGAAATGCTTACAATAAGAATGAAAGTCAATCTTCATTGCGTGCATGCAAGCAATACAAGCAGTGATATTTGACGGATAAGTTATTTTATAGGAAGCTGAGATTTTTGATATATCATACTTAGACACCTCACCATTGGTGTGTAGTTCTGCAATTTTATTCTTATCTAGTGAATTATTTTTGTATGAAATAAGATTACTTTCAAAATTTCTTTTTTTAATTTCAGAAGATACTATGTCTCCGTCTAAACCAATAATTGAAATATCATCTTCATTCTGGTTTTTGAAAATATCAAATTTAATATCTATGTATTTATCCATATTACCGTGTCTGTCAAGATGATCAGGGCTTATATTGAGCAGTATTCCAATATCTGGCTTTATATTTGGTGATAATTCTATCTGATATGAAGATAACTCGATGATAAATGTTATGTCTTGATCACTCAAATCAAAATCTAACACGCCTGTTGTACCAATATTACCGCCGACTTGCACTTTCTTACCTAATTTATCAAGAATATGATAAATCATCATTGATGTGGTTGATTTCCCATTTGTTCCCGTTAACATTATAATTTTATCATTTCTTTTTCGGTGACTTATTTCATCCACGAAAAGCTGTATATCACAGATTATTGATTTTTTTTTCCTACTAAATTCATCAATGAATTTCTTTTGGGGTGATTTTTTAGTATCTATACCGGGACTTAAAAATAATACGTCTAAATCTTCAACAGAAATTTCCTTGGGGTTTATAATATTTTTACCCCGCCTAAAATAATTTCTTCTTACTAGATCATCATCATCCCATGCTGATACATAAGCTCCACCTGCTTCAAGGGCTCGGATGGCGCTTTCACCTGATAGTCCTAAGCCGAGTACGAATATTTTTTTATTTTTGCAGTGTGTTAATGGAATCATTTTGTCTATAATTTTATCTTAATTTTAATGTTAGTAAGCCTACTAGTGCTAAGATTAATGATATTATCCAAAAACGAATAACGATTGTAGGCTCGCTCCAACCTTTCTGTTCAAAGTGATGGTGTAATGGTGCCATCTTAAATATTCGTTTCCCCGTTAATCTAAAACTAATTACTTGCACAATCACAGAGGTTGCCTCTAAAACAAAAAGTCCACCAATTATCAAAAGAACAAACTCGTGCTTTGTTATAACTGCGATAATTCCTATAATTGAGCCAAGTGATAAAGATCCAGTGTCTCCCATAAAAATCATTGCTGGAGGAGCGTTATACCACAAAAAGCCTATGCCCGACCCAATAACTGCTCCACATACAATTGCTAATTCCCCTGATCCTGGCATGTATTGTATATTTAGATATTCAGAAAAAAGAATATTTCCTGTTAAATATGCGATTAAGCCAAAACTTCCAATTGCGATCATGACTGGCATAATAGCCAGCCCATCAAGACCATCCGTCAGGTTTACAGAATTACTTGATCCTACTATGACTAGAGTTGAAAAAATAATAAAAAAAATACCCAGGTTGATTGAGAAATCCTTCAGAAAAGGTAAAAATACTACCGTGTTGAAATCCACAACATGCCTGGTCAGAAAATATATCGAAATTATGGATATAAATGCCTGTAACATTATTTTGTAAGTACTGCCCAATCCCCTAGATGATGAATTAAATACTTTAAGATAATCGTCATAAAACCCAATCAAACCAAAAAATAACGCAACAAAACCTACAACCCATATGTATCTATTTGATAAATCAGCCCAGAGCAGAGAAGATACAATCACACCAAGCAAAATTATAACGCCCCCCATCGTTGGTGTGCCTGATTTCTCTATTATATGCCTCTTTGGTCCATCGGCTCTAATTGGCTGGCCATTCTTTTGGTGTTTTTTTAAAAATCTTATCATAGGGGGGCTCAAGAGGAAAACAATCAAACCTGATGTGAAAGTTGCAGCAACTGTCCTTGTACTTATGTATGCAAAAGCATTAAGCACTGGAAAAAAACTTATTAGTTCATCAATTAGTAAAATCAGCATATCAAAATTTCCATGTCAATTATTATGTTAATGCCAAATAATTAATAAATTCCTGAACTAAATTATTTAAACCTATCTTATTCCCTCCCTTAATAAATATTAAGTCCCCTCCCGCTATCTCAAACTCTTCAATTGACCAAATATCCCTTACAGACCTGAAATGTTTTTTCTTTTTTTTTGATGAGACCATTCCAAAAAGAGAGCTTAAATACTCGCCACAAAAATAAACATGGTCAATATTCGTCTTATTTATAAGATTTACCAAATCGGAATGATATTTTTCTTCGAACTCTCCCAACTCAAGCATGTCACCAATAATTATAATCTTACGTAATATTTGGCCGTCTTCATATTCACCCACGGATCTTATTGCCTCGAACATTGACGTCGGGCTTGCATTATATGTATCGTCAATCAATTTTACTTGCCCATCATCTAATTCAAAATCAAGCTCCTGCCATCGTGATTTTTGTACATTTGATTTAACAATATTTTTTAATACCTCATTAAGATCATAATTTAAGATATGCGCAATACCTAAAACTGGAAGATAATTATTTATAATGCTTATATTTTGCATATCTGAATACGCTTCAAAAATCTCGCCAAACACTCTAAATTGAATAAAAACTTTTCCCTTACCCCGAGTAATTTTACTTATTTGAATATCTGATTTTTTTGAATGGCCAAATGTTATTGACTGTAAATTTTTCGCTAAAGCTTTGTTTTGTAAGAGTTCAAAGTATTCACTATCACTTGGAAGCAGCACAATTCCATCGCTCGACATTCCATCAATAATACTTGACTTTTCAATTGCAATATTCTCTTTACTGCCGAGATTTCCAATATGTGCCTCACCTATATTTGTAATTATAGCAATATCAGGATTTATAAGTTTTGATAGGTTGCTTATTTCATTTTTCATATTCATGCCAATCTCAAAAATCGCATACTTATCCATCTTGGATATTTGTGCTTTCGATAGTACTATACCCAATTCATTATTAAATGACTCAGGTGCAGCAAATGTTGGTTCATAATATGATAATATATTTTTCAAATAGTCTTTTGTCGTTGTTTTACCCACACTCCCCGTAATAGCTATTTTGAGGGATTTGATATCTTTAAAATTATATTCACCAATTTTTGATAGTGCTATGTACGTGTCTTGTACAAGAATGAGTGGAAAATTTGACTCTTCAAAAATTTTTTTTTCAGAAATTATTGCTGCAGATGCACCATTATGAAAGGCCTGTGATAAGAAATTATGCCCGTCAGAATATCTACCCCTTAAGGCTATAAATATGTCATTTTTTTGAATACATCTGCTATCGGTAGATATATTATATTCTGTGTTATTAAGATATATATCGCTTTTCTGATCTATGATATTTATTGAGTTTAGAGAGTCAAAGCTGCAATTTATCCTGTAATTATCGTTCATTTAGCCCTTTTTATAGTTTGCTCAACAATACTGTGATCCGAAGAAACTATTTTCTCCTTCCCGTAGATAATATACTCTTCATGCCCCTTTCCACATATGAGAAGATTATCCTCTGATGATAACTCAGAAATGCCATAACTTATTGCCTCCTCGCGGTTTGCGATCTCAATGTATTTTCTGGATTGCTTCATTAATTGACCTCGTATTAAATTTGGGTCTTCAAATCTCGGATTATCATCTGTGATGATAATTAGATCTGCATATTTATCAGCAATGTCACTCATAATGCTGCGCTTGCCCGTATCTCTGTCTCCGCCTGCACCGAAAACAATAATTAGTCTATTTTTTGTTATTATTCTTATAGCTCCAAGCACAGACTTCATGGCATCTGGTGTATGAGCGTAATCAATGTAAATATTATTATCTTTTAATTTTGCAACACACTCCAATCTTCCTCTAACATCACTTAATTTTTCAATCACCGCGAATGCCTCTGGAATTAGAATATCTGTATTAATTGTGGCCATGCATCCTGCTATTATTGAATTTATAGCTTGGAAAGGTGCTATAAATGGTGTCGTAACGTTTATTTTTTTACCATAACAATTAAGTTGGAGTTGAATGTTGTTATTATCTCCTCTATTTATATCCAAAATAGAAATTGATGCATTGTTGTTACCTATTGTGATTAAGTTTTCAGCCCTTATTGAATTTATAAAATTATGATATCTCAACGGTAAATCAATCAAATTTACCACGGCTGTGCCTTTTGGGTGTAACAAGTGGGTAAATAATCTTTTTTTTGCATTAAAATACGAGTCCATACTGCTATGATAGTCTAAATGGTCCCGTGAGAAGCTAGTCAATGCCGCGCCCGCTATCTCCAAAGAGTCCATTCTGAGTTGTGAGAGTCCATGGCTTGATGCTTCAATCACCAGATTATGGAAACCCTCAGAAGCAAGTGCATTTACCTGCTTGTGCAGTGAGATTGGATCCGGTGTCGTTAATATACTTGATGTTTTAGAAGCGGAGTTACCCAAGGTCCCGATAGAAGAAGATTTGACTCCCATCAGTTGCCATATCTCTTCTGTCAATTTTGTAACGGAGGTTTTTCCATTTGTACCAGTAATTGCCAATATATTGCTTGGCTGTTTTGGATAAAACTTAGAGCTGACTTCTGATAGTGTTTTACGAATAGAGTTTACCTTAATAATGGGTATATCTATTACCGAACTATCAAATATAAATTCTTTCGGAGCTATAATGCCAGCTGCGCCATTATTTATGGCTTGTTTAAGATGTTTTTCTTGTAGTTGTGTGTTTCTCTCAAGAAGAAAAAATAAATTCCCATTTTTTACTAATCGGCTATCCAAGCATATATCTGTTATGGTTTGATTGGAATTGTGATGCTGCAGCTCCTCGGATTTCATTAGCCTTTCAAGCTTCATTTTTATCTATCCTACTGTGTTAATTTGAGGCAACTAAGATTTGATCATAGTCATAGAGCTTTTCAATTGAAGTGGGTTTTATTTTTAACATTGGTGCAATCCTTCTAACTATATTAGAGAAAGTTGGAGCAACATTCCATCCAGCAGTTGCAAACCCATGAGAGTCACTAGTTGGCTTTGGTTCATCAAGCAGTAAAAACATGATATATTTTGGCTCATCCAATGGGAAAGCACCCATAAATGTAGTACGACGATTTTCTTTGTCATATGCCGCGCCAACCAGCTTATTAGCTGTACCAGTTTTTCCACCAACAAAAATACCATCAACAGAAGCTCGTTTTGCTGATCCATCGACAACATTCATATACATTAGTCTCATTATCTTTTCACTTGTAGAAGGCTCCAAAACTTGTTTGTAGATTATATTTGATTCATCTTCAACCTTCAGAAAGGAGGGCTGAAGCAATCTTCCACCATTAAAGAGTGTTGCGCCAGCAACTGCAGCGTGCAATGGTGTAACTGAAATTCCATAACCATAAGAAATCGTCATTGTGTTTATTTCTTTCCAATTGGCAGGAATGCTGCTGCTTGGTAAGTTTTGTATTTGAGTTGATACAGGGTCTAATAACCCCAATTTCTTCAGAAAGGCTTTGTGATAATCGGTACCAAAATCAAGAGCAATCTTTGCAGCACCAATATTTGAGGAGTGAGTAAATATTTCTGATACAGTTAAAACTCGTTCTTGAGGTCTAAAATCACTAATTGTATGCCCACCAATAATAATTGGTTTTCTCGCATCATATTCCGTATCCAAATCGACCAAGCCACTATCTAATGCCATAGCAATGGTGAACGGCTTGAATGTTGATCCTATCTCATATAATGAATTTGTAACCTTATTCATATTTTCGGGCAAAAGTGCGTCTGCATGATATTGGGGATCAAAATCAGGTAAAGAGACAGCTGCAATAACTTCACCATTATTAATATCCATCAATACACCAGCTGCCGCTATCGATGAATATTCATTCATCGATTTGATCAGCTCATCCCTCATGGCGTGGCTCACCTCAAGATCTGCAGATAAGTATACATCCCAACTATTACCGCTCTCTACCTGCTGATCGATAAATTTTTCGACTCCTGCCTGTCCAATGTTATCAATATTTACGTAA
Organism: uncultured OCS116 cluster bacterium; assembly: GCA_902613795.1. Taxonomy (GTDB): domain Bacteria; phylum Pseudomonadota; class Alphaproteobacteria; order Rhizobiales; family TMED25; genus TMED25. The sequence continues at coordinate 117,250 of CACMIP010000002.1, read as the reverse complement.
CCAATAACACTAGATAGAGTATTTGCAGAGCTATAAAAGCGCTTTGTTTCGTCTATAAATTGTATACCGGGTATCCCTAAATTATGTATTCTATGTTGTTCGCTAGGCGTTATACCTCGTTTTAGCCAGACGAACTTCTTATCATTAAATATTTTGTACTCAAGATCTTCTCTTAGAAAACTAGGAACTGCCAATAATAATCGATCAATAATATCTTCCTTATTTCTAAGTAAATTGGGTCTTATTGCAACTGATGATATTGCTATGTTTGAAGCTACCAAATGACCATTCCTGTCATAGATATTGGGGCGCTTCATATTGTGTATATCACTCTCAGTAATACTTATAACTGGTCCTAGTGATAAATTTGCTAAGTATAAAATTTTAGCTGACAAAACCATGAAGCCCAAAAAAAAACAAAAAGATAGAAACTTAATTCTTAAATGAAGCCTTTTTATTTCTTTATTATCTTGAGCTTGAAACATTTGATAAACTATCTTTCATAAGTCTTTTATCGTTAGTCGCCGGTATACCCAATGAGTGATCTTTGTACGAGCTCGTCCATGACCTTGTTAGCTGGTTTAAGTGGAATATCCTCAATTTTTTTAATTTGCGTCACATTCACTGGCTCTAACTCTAAGCCAAATTGATTGGATAAGTTTTGAATCCTATCTGGTTGGGACAAGAGGCTAAGCTCTGCATGTAGTGTTTCTATATCAGATTTTTCATTTTCAATGGCAGCCTTAACTTGAGATATCTCTCTCTTTATATTTTTGCTGTCGTAACTCAAGAAATACAGCATAAAAGAAGTAAAGATGCATAATATTAAGACTGAGATATATAATAATCTGGTCATTTTAATTCCTCTAATATCCTTTTATATTTTTTCATACTATAAATATCTAAATTTTCTCTAAACAAATGCTCTGTTCTTTGTATATATCTCAATTTTGCAGAACGCGATCTCGGATTTTTTACAATCTCATCCCGATCTGGTATATAGAATTTTTTTTCTGGATATATAAATGGATAATTCCCTTGATCTGTAATTTTTGGTTCATATCTTGACTTTGAAGAACTACTACCCGTTAAATGGTCAAAGATATTTTTAACAATCCTATCTTCAAGAGAATGAAATGTTATTGTAGCAATTCGACCACCTACTTTTATATGATCACAAATGCCCATTAACAACGTATATAATTCTTCAAACTCATTATTTACGAAAACTCTTATTGCCTGAAAGGTCCGAGTTGCTGGATGAATATGGGCTCCTTTTTGTTTTTTATAAAAATTTCCGACGGCATCAATAATTATTTTGCTGAGTTGAGTGGTGGTGTTGATAATATTTTTTTTTCTATAATCATTGATCCTATTCGCAATAATATTTGAGTGCCTTTCTTCACCAAAGTCTTTGATTATTTCGGATAAATGCTCCACCTTCATCTTGTTAACAACATCATGTGCGCTGATTACATTTATTCCCATCCGCATATCCAGGGGCCCTTCATTCTGAAATGAAAATCCTCTTTCTGGATCATCAATTTGCATGGATGATACCCCGAGATCTAACAATAGTCCGTCTACCGCTTTAATTGATAGGCTATCAAGTAAGCTTGGAATTTGCGTGTAGCTAGCATTATAAAAATTAATCCGATCCTGATATTTTTCATTAAGTTTTTTTGCAATAGGTGCAGAATTGACGTCTCTGTCTGTTGCAATAATTACACAATCAAATAAATCCAATATTGCGCTGGAATGCCCTCCCCCGCCAAAGGTGCCATCCACATACACACTTCCTCCTCTTAGTGATAATGCGTCAAGCACCTTCTTGGTCATGACAGGTGTGTGATAATATGGTCCGCCAGTAGAAGTTTTTCTACTATCCATCACACTAAAAACCTTTGTTTTTCTTACTCAATAATAACCTTTGCTCTCTTACCTTTTTTTGGGCTTCTTGCAAATAATTACTGAACCTATTTGGCTCCCATATTTGGAATTTTTGACCCAAACCTACGAATATAACTTCGTCTCTAATCTTAGCATGCTGAATTAGGACATCACTTAAGATGACACGCCCATCACTATCAATTCGCAGTTCTTCAGACAGCCCAAAAAGTGCCGTTGATAGAAAATCTTTCTCATCTGAGTATGGATCAAGATTATCCATAAGTGCATAAATATCCCGAGATAGACTATCGCCTCCTGCGTCTATTGCTTCTGCATCAAGGGATGGATAACAGAACATTTTTTGCGATCCATCTTGGAATAGAATATTCCTGAACTGCGAGGGTATTGAGACGCGACCTTTTTGATCAATTTTATTCTTAAATTTAGATAAAAATAATTGCATATAAAAATCCATAAATGGGTATTTATGGGATAACATGGTATTTTTTGGAAGTCAATGGTTTTTTTAATTATTTATTAACCAAATTCTGAGGCTAGATGGCCTATAAGCCGGGTTCTGTGTCAATTTGACGATGATCATTCATCTCGCTCCATGATTACTCATTGAGTCTAGCGACCTACCCAGATAGCAGAATGCAGAGGACATATTTCCATCTCTATTTGGTCTTGCTCCCAGTGGGGTTTACACTGCCAATGATGTTACCACCATTGCGGTGCGCTCTTACCACACCATTTCACCCTTACCATTTGATCATGGCGGTATATTTTCTGTTGCACTTTCCCTGGGGTCACCCCCGCCGGATGTTATCCGGCACTGTTCCTCTGTGGAGCCCGGACTTTCCTCTAATAAATAGCGATCATCCAGCCATCTAGCATAATTCTTTTAACATAAATAATAACCAATTGTCCACAAGGACTAATGACCACCTCTAAACTCTAATAATTTTTTATGTACTTCTGTAAGTATTTGTCTTGTTGAGACATCAAGCATACCACTAACTTTTAATGGCCTCCAGTGTCTCTGAAATGCCTTGAGTGCCTCCACAGTTTGCGTATCAAAAACTCCAGATTTATATACATGATATCCAATACTGATAAGTTTAGCTTGTATTTCCTTGATGCTTTGCTGATTATTTTTATCTAAATTATCCATATCAAAATTATCTTGTGGGAGATCTGAAAAAACACCAATTTTTTCATTTGCAAGCTGGTGCCATGGAAATTTTATTCCAGGGTCAATCTTTCTTCCAATTGAAACATCAGAATGTCCCAAAATATCCCAACTTTGAATTTCATTGTCCTTCATAAGTTTTTTTATTAGTTTTACTAATGACTTGAGCTGGCGAGGCGTAAAATCTTCATTGCCTGCATTATGTAACTCTATTCCAATTGAATTTGAATTTATATCGACGCGATTATTCCAGAATGATTTCCCTGCATGCCAAGCGCGCTTCGAGATATCAACTAAATTATAAATTTCACCTGATTTGTCTATTAGAAAATGACAACTTACTCTCGATCGTTCATCAAGAAACCAATTAATAACTGTGTGAAATTGCATATCAACGCCAGTATAATGAATTATTATAAACTCAATTTTTGAATTCTTAACTCGATCACCATAATTTGGTGATTTATATTTATGGCTTATCATTTATTAAAACTTTATATTATCATAAATGTTAATTATAGTCTTTCATAGTTGCTATAACAGAAATAATTTAGATTTATTATGGAAAAAAATAATTGGAATTTCTGGATAGATAAAGGTGGTACATTTACTGATATAATTGCTCTTTCCCCAAATAATAGTCTATTTCTAGAAAAAGTATTGAGTCAGTCTCAAAACAAGCATGATGATCCTGTTTCAAACGGTATAAAAAAAATCTTAACAGATAACTCTACAGAACTTAAAAATATAGGGAATATAACCGTTGGTACAACGAAAGCTACAAACGCCCTTTTGGAGAAAACAGGTGAAAAAATACTTCTAATTGTCCCAAAAGGTTTTAGAGACTGCCAAACGATTGGTTATCAAAGTAGACAAGACATATTTTCACTAGAAATCAAGAAGCCAATCCCGTTATTTTCAAAAGTGATAGAGTTGGATATCCGTCTCACAAAGAGTGGGAATGATTTCATAAAACCAAATTGGAAAATAATCACAAAGCAATTAAAGCAAATAAAAATAGGTAGTTATAATTCAATTTGTGTAAGCTTAATTCATGGGTGGAAATTCCCTGGTTATGAAATTGAGATCCAAAGTATACTAAATCAACTTGGCCACAAAAATGTCACACTCGGTCATGAAATTTCAAAAACTATTAAATATATACGAAGAACACATACATCTCTTGTACATGCTTATGTAGATCCTATTATCAGAAGCGATATAGATAATTTAAAGAAAGAAATAAATTTTGATAAAAATAACATTAGTCTAAGATATATGCAATCGAATGGAGGCCTCGCAGAAGAAAAAAACTTCCGAGGTATAAATTCTATATTATCTGGTCCAGCTGGGGGCGTAATGGGTGCAATCTCAGTTGGTAAAAACTCAGGCTTTAAAAAAATTATAACTTTTGATATGGGCGGCACCTCTACTGATGTCTCCTATTTCGAAGGTGAATTGGAGTACAAGAATGAGAAAACCATCGACAACCAAATACTTCAGGTACCTATTATCGATATTGACACAATTGCTTCTGGTGGAGGTTCAATCTTAGAATATAGGAACTCAAGGATGACCGTTGGACCAAAATCCGCGGGTTCATTCCCTGGACCAATGTCTTATGGAAAAAATGGCCCCCTAACACTCACAGACGCAAACCTATTTCTTGGTAAAATTATAGAAAAATATTTCCCAAAGAAGTTTGGCCATGACGGCAAATCCATGCTTAACAAGCAAATTGTATCTGAGGAATTTAAACAACTGAGAGATAACATTGACTCAAAAATGCTTCCAGAAGATATAGCTGAAGGGTTTATAAAAATTGCAGTTGAGAAAATGTGCAGAGTTATAAGAAAAATTGCCACAAGGAAAGGTCTGCACCTAGAGGAGCATGCGCTTGTGAGTTATGGGGGGGCGGGTGGCCAACACGCTTGCCAGATTGCTGAGAACCTTGAGATCAAAACAGTTATTATTAATCCACTATCAAGTTTTTTATCGGCATATGGCATGGCTCAATCCGGAGAGAAGTATATTAAGCAAGAAAGTACTTTTTTTGAATTTGATACAAAATATAGAAATAAAATTGATGCTCTTATTAAAAAACTTCAAAAAGAAAACCTAGTTAATACCAAATCCAAGACTGTATCTCATTTAAATTTATTTTATTTGAAGTATAAGGGTACCGATCAAAGTATTTGCATAAAAGAAAAAAAATCAAAAATTAAGTGTGAAGATTTAATCAAAAACTTTAGGAAAATTCATAAAAAGATATATGGCTATAACCTAAATAGAAAAATTATACTTGATATGATTCAAGTTGAAACTACCCCTCGACATAATAAAATTGAACTGCCTATAAAAAAAATAAATACAAAAAATAAGTTTGATTATGAAAATTTCTATAGCAAAGGAAAATGGGTTAAGGCTATTGTGTGTCGAATAGAAAAATTCTATGACATCGAACTTACAGGGCCAGCAATGCTGATTGATGATCACTCAACAATAATCATAGAAGAGGGATGGCAAGCAACTCGGGATCAATCAGGTAATATTCTAATAAAAAGAATTAAAACATCAAAGACTCTCAGAAAAGCTGATGAAGCACCAATAATGTTGGAGATTTTTAATAACCATTTTATGTCAGTAGCAGAAACTATGGGGGAAACACTGCAAAGGACCGCGGCCTCCATAAATATAAAAGAGCGGCTTGATTACTCATGTGCTCTATTTGATAATATCGGTAATCTTGTTGCGAATGCACCTCATATACCAGTGCATCTTGGATCAATGGATGATTGTATAAAAGGGCTTATCAAGAAAAATCAATCTGTAAAAAGGGGAGATATATTCATAAACAACTCACCTAATTCTGGAGGAACTCATTTGCCTGATATTACTATTATTTCCCCTATCTTTTCTGAAAAAACCGAAGATATAATTTTTTACTTAGCCACGCGGGGTCATCACCCCGATATTGGTGGAATATATCCAGGATCTATGACTCCCGAAGCAAAAAAGTTGGATGATGAAGGTATTATATTTGATAATTTTAAAATTCGTATGAGTGATCTTACGAAAAACGAACGATTACAAAAAAAATTAAATAGCGGCAAATATCCTGCGAGAAATCCCGAGCTCAACATACAAGACATTACAGCTCAAGTAGCAGCAAATAAAATTGGTGAGATACAATTACGTAAAATCATTGACTATTATGGATTAGACGTTGTTCTAAAGCAAATGTATGCAATACAAGAGAATGCAAAAACGGCATGTCTTGGTATATTGAAAAATATTAAACCATCAAGCTTCAATATGGCACTAGATAATTTTAATCTCAAATTAAAAATAAAGGCATGTTCTAAGGGTAAAAAAATTAACTTTGACTTCACTGGATCAAGTAGAGAAAGTTCAGATAACTTTAACGCTCCACTTCCAATCACAAAAGCTGTCATAATTTATGTCTTAAGATGTTTAATTAATGAGGATATTCCACTAAATTCAGGTATCCTTGAACCTGTAGAAATATCTACGGACACTAACTCTATAATTAATCCCTCAAAAAATGCAGCCGTCTCAGCGGGAAATGTTGAAGTGAGCCAAGCACTTGCAAATTGTATTTTTGGTGCGCTCTCCATCAAAGCATCGTGTCAATCTACAATGAATAATATCATCCTTGGTAATGACAAATTTCAATATTACGAGACAGTTTGTGGAGGTCAGGGGGCGGGAAAAAATCATAATGGTTGTGATGCAATACAGACAAATATGACAAATTCAAGATCTACCGATCCTGAAATTTTTGAGGAAGAATATCCAATTATTCTCTCAGAAATATCCCTAGTCGGGAAAAAACAAAATAATAGTAAATATGCAGGTGGCCGAGGTTTAAGAAAAATATTCTTCATTTGTGATAATATGAGTTGTTCTTTGTTATCAAATAACAGGAAAGAACATCCATTTGGTCTTTGTGGCGGTGAACCAGGTAAGCTGGGGTCCAACATCAGAATAAGAAACAATGTGGCAACAGAGATAGAAGGAAATTGCCAAATCGAATTAGCAATTGGAGATCGACTGATGATTACTACTCCTTCAGGTGGAGGATACGGAGTGAAAAATAATTCATAATCCAAGCTTCATCGTCGTGTAACCATTAAGATGTATTTGATCTGAAACTCTATTGATATGCTTTGGGCCAATCTCACAACAGCCTCCAATTATTCTTGCACCTCTATCAATCCAATCCATTGCAAATTTTGAATATTCATCCGGACCGAGGTCATTTCTTGCCTCCAATACATTTATACTATTTCCAAATTTCAAATCTTTGACAGAAGAAAAACCATTTGCGTAAGCGCCAAAAGGTATTTCAATATTTTTAAATTCAGATAACGCTGATGTTATTGTTTCAGGGCAGGAGCAATTTAATAAAATCGCATCCGCAGATTTCATTTCCAATAATTTGATTGCATCTACCAAATTTTCACCAGATCTGAGCAAATTAGGATGATCATCATCTAAAGTGAGACTAACATACTTACCTAATCCAAAATGATCAAGAGCATCAGTCACAGCAATTATCTCTTTGATGCTAGACATTGTCTCGACCAGAAATAAATCGACATGATCAATCTGCTGTTCAATTAAAAGTATATACTCATCAAAAAGTTCCTTATTTTCCCTACTATCCTCTGCTGAATAACTGGCGATAAGTGGCGGTAAGCAACCGGCGATGGATAAATCCGATCTCGCAGACTTTGACTCAGAAATTGCTGTATTCAATAACTGGATCGACAAGGAGTGGATTTCATCAAAACTATCACTCATTGCAATTCTCTCTAATCTTGATGGGGTTGCCGCATAATTATTTAAGCTTAAAACTTTTGATCCTGCATTTATAAAATCCATATGAACACTAACTACAATCTCTGGATTATCTCGCATGATCTGCAATGACCAAAGCGTCTTTGATTCGGGTGATCCCGCTCTTTTATATATCTCCTGGCCAATTCCGCCATCAAGTAAAACTATTTGATTTGATTTCATTTGGTAATAATATCAAGAATGTATAAAAAACACGATTAAAAAGCTGTTGATATATTGCAAAATTTGTAAAATTGCATTTATTTTGCCTAAATTTTAAACAATATTTATCCTAAATACGTTAAGTTTTAAGACGAAATTAAGATTTAATGCTTAGGCTTAGAACATGACTTGTCAAATTTATTTATTTTTAAACACATTTGAGATATACTAAGTTAAGCCTTCTTTTAGTAAAAACAAGATATGGGATGTAGTGGTGGCCAAGATATATGCACATAAGTTATTTTTTGTGGTGACTTTAACGTTAATATTAGTTTTGAATATAACAGTATCCAAAGCAGATATATCTCAATTCATCGAAGAAAATTATAATTCATCATATTCCGAATCATCTGACTCCGAACTCGATTATAGTCCTTTCGATCCATACGAGAAGACAAATAGAAAGATGTTTGCTTTCAATCAAGCCATTGACAACGCAATACTAAAACCAATGTCGGAAGCTTACAGGGATATAGTGCCAGAAGGCGGACGCGAGTCAATTAGGAATTTTTTACGCAACTTAGAATCTCCGACAATACTCTTTAATGACGTTCTTCAAGGAGAAGAACAAAGAGCTTCCAACACACTTAATAGGTTTTTTATAAATTCTTCAGTTGGTTTTTTTGGATTTGGAGATCCAGCGACAGATATGGGCTACCCAAGGCACACAGAAGACTTTGCGCAAACACTCGCTACTTACGGTGTTGATAGCGGACCCTATATTGTCTCGCCTCTTTTTGGGCCATCAACGCCGCGTCATATTGCAGGGCGTTTTGTAGACTTTGCCGTGCACCCACTAACTTGGTATTTGCAAAACCAAAATGACGGATATCGTTACTCATATGGAATTTCTGAGGCTGTAGTTGCACGAGAAGAATTACTAGAGGTGCTTGACGACATCGAGGCAAATTCTACAGATTATTATGTCAGTATCCGAAATATGTACATGCAAAGAAGGATGGATGAAATTTCAAACGGCGTTCCAAGCGACCAACCATCTGAATTTTCAATTGACACAGCGCGGGATCTCAACTTAGTATTCTAACTAGGTTGATCATGTTTCAGAATATAAATAAATACTTCGTGTACTCAATATTTTTATTCATTATTTTTGTGTCCAGTGCACATGGCCGCGAATACTGTGATGAGGCTGTGGCTTTCATTAATGAAGTAACAGATGAAACATTGACTATAATCAACTCATCTGAGTTCACAAAAAATCAAAAAAAATCGAACCTTTCGGATCTCCTAATCAAAAACGCTGATTTCGAGACAATGGGTAAGATCATGCTCGGTAAATATGCTCGTAAATTGCCTAATGACATGAAAGAGGTCTATACCAATCTTATCCAAAAGATGCTTACGCAGACTATATACGACAGATTGGATAATGATGAAGAGGATCCTGACGTTACATACGCTATTGTTAATGACAGTTGTAGAACAAAAGGGTCAAAAAATAGAGAGTTTTTGGTGGATGGTGATGTTCTCAAGAATGACTCAAGACTTGCATCAATAAGATGGTGGATAATTATAAATAAAGATCAGCAGTATAAAGTAATAGATCTAACCCTTGCTGGTGTATCGCTTACGCTCCAAAAAAAAGACGAGTTTACGTCCTATCTTTCTAATAAATCTGTATCCCAACTCATTAATAATCTATCAAAAAAATTTGATTAATTTCACTTCCAAATCTGATATCATTTCAGCATGAAGCTAAAAATTGCAATTATGAACGGTGATGATATTGGTATAGAAATTGTCCCAATGGCCAAGTTGGTATTAACTGAAACACTAAATTCTCTTGGATATAGTATTGAAATAATTGACTTACCCATTGGAAAATTAGCTCATAGTCAGTATGGCGATACCTTTCCTGAATACACGGTCTCGCAATTAAATAAAGTCCATGGAATAATTTGCGGTCCTATTGGGCACAATAATTATCCACGAAATGACTCCACTTGGAAAATGCCCCCTATAAGAAAAAAATTTGAATTATATGCTGCAATAAGACCTGCAAAGTCATATGATAATTCAAGAAATATAGATATCATCTTCGTAAGAGAATTAACAGAAGGCCTGCAAAGTTCAGACACAATTGTTGGAGGATATCCTGAGTTTCGCCCAAACGATGAAATTACCATCGCATCAAGAGTTATTACAAGAAAAGGTTCTAATAGAGTAGCTAAAGCGGCCTTTGATTTGGCTGTAAGCAAAAATAGATCTAAAGTTACAGCAGCACATAAAGAACCTCTATTCAGATTAAGTTGCGGAATGTTCCTAGAGGAATGTTTAAAAGTTTCAAAGGAATATCCTTCAATCTCTTATGAAGACACTCTGATTGACACAACTGCTATGCACCTAGTCTCAAATCCTGAGTCATTTGATATTGTTGTAACAACAAATCAATTTGGTGATATATTAAGTGATATTGGAGCAGGCCTAATTGGTTCAATTGGTATGGCGCCAGGCCTTTGTCTTGGGGATAATATTGCGATGGCTCAAGCAACACATGGTTCTGCACCTGATATTGCAGGAAAAAATGTTGCAAACCCATATGCCATTATTATGTCAACATCAATGCTACTATCATGGATGGGCTTGAAATACAGTGAGGATAAATTAATTATGGCTTCAAATATTATTGAGGAGTCAGCATTAGAAGTAATCAAAGAAAGAAAATACTTAACAGCAGATATTGGAGGAAAATCTTCTACTATTGATATGACAAATGCAATAATAGAAAAAGTAAAAACTAGGTAGTAATACCAGCACTGACGAGTTTGCAAAACGCATTTTTATCTACACCAACTTCATTTAAAATTTCAAAGCTATGTTGACCTAATTCTGGAGCTAGGTTATCTACGTTTATTGGTTTATTATTAATTAAGACTGGATTACGTATTGTCTTAATTTTGGAACCTTGACCATCACCTATTTCTGTTACAAGCTGCCTTTCGATGCTATGAGGATTATTTAGAGCTTCTTTGTAATTTCTTACACAACCACATGGTATACCAGCTTCTGTCAATTTAATTTCTAAATTTGATGAGTCCCAATCCATTATTTTATCTGCAACAGCTGGAACTAGGTCGTTTTCATTTTCTTTTCTACTGGAATATGAAATAAATTTCGGATTTTCTAATAAATCATTTAGATCTAGTATGCTCATCAATCTCTTAAAATGTGCGTCACTTGGTGCACCTATTGCAATGTACCTTTTATCATTTGTTTCAAATAATTGATATGGTGCACTTGCTCGGTGTGAATGCCCTAACTGCTCTGGAACAATACCATTCGATAAGTATTCTGTCGTTTCCCATACAGCAGAGGCGATAGATGCCTCGATTAGAGCTACATCTGCATGCATACCTTGATTGTGTTGAATCTGTCCAATTAATCCGGCTAAAGTAGAATAGGTAGCAAACATTGCGCCAAGAATGTCTGCGGTTTGCAAGCCAGGTCTAGGGGGAATTTCTCCTTTCTCACCCATTACGGATAACGTGCCTGATAATGCTTCAATAATAAGATTTATACCCGCTCTATTTTTTAATTCACCTGTCTGTCCAAAACCGGATACAGATGTGTAAACAATTTTATTATTTATTTTTTTTACATCCTCTTCACCCAAACCCAGTCTTTGCATCACACCTGGTCTATTGTTCTCAATTATTACATTTGCTGATTTTAATATCTCAAGCGTAAGAGACCTACCATTGTCAGACTTTAAATCTAATGCTAAGCTTTTTTTATTTCTATTTAAGGTCATGAATGCAGCACTTTTCCCATCAATTATTGGTGGTATAGCTCGGGCCAAGTCACCTGATAGAGGCTCAATTTTTATTACTTCTGCTCCCATATCTGCAAGCAGCATTCCGCAGAAAGGTCCAGCAATAAAGTTGCCAAACTCAATTACTCTAATACCTTGTAAGGGTGTTTTCATATAGTTTAACCTGTATATTCGAGTATATGTAGACCTAAACCCCATCGATCAGACATGTATATAAGTCCAGTTTCACGATCGACATAAACATCATTACTTTGTGGACAGCATCGTTCTCTATTTCCAGCTGGGATATAAGATCCAACTTCTTTAGGGCTAAATGGATTGCTCCAGTCAATGATCCTTAACCCAGCATTAAACCAAGCAATATAGATAAGATCATTTTTTTCCATATCCAACCATATATTATGAGCGCCATGTCTTGATCCTGTCTGCCCCCATTTAGAGTCTAATGGTCTCATCTCATGTGGATCTATATCAAATGGCATATATGTACTAACTGGAAGAGGGACATCTTTATTTCTTAAATCGTAGAATGTAATAAATGCTGGCGGATGCTCACAATTAACGGTTATAGTTTCTTGAGTAACAATTCCAAATTCAGAGCCCTTTGGCACAAGAAAACTATGATAGTTTCCAGGCCAGCCATGGGTTTCATGAGGGTTGTGTCTCCACTTAAATTCTGGTTTTGATGGATCCGTACAGTCAAATAAAACAATACCTCCATCCCACCATCCAGCAGTTACGAAGTTACCCCATGGATTTCCTTCGTGGCACCAAGCTTCATTTTTAACTATAGAGTTATCCCATGAATACTCTTCACCTTCTTTTTGACCCTTAACCCACCCATGACCAATAAAACTAGGATTTGATGGATCTTTCATATCATGAATAAGAAGTATTTTTCCATTATAGCCGTCTTTAAAACCAGAGCTATACATCAATTTTCTATCCCTATCATAGATCGGCCTATGTATGCCAAAACCATCTACTTCAACGTGTCTAATAAATTTTGGATTAATAGGATCTGATATATCAAAAACTCGTAATCCACCTTTTAGTTCTGGGTATTGACCAACAAGATTAGGCCTCAACTCTGAATTTGTAATTAATATATCATCACTAATTCTGAGAACCTTATGGGTTCGCGCACCGGGTGAGTCTGATATTTGATTTAATATTTTTGGCTTTGATGGATCTTTGACATCAAGAATTGTCATACCATTATGACCATTAATTCCTGACGCAGCAACATAACATATTCCATTTGATACCTGTATCTGGAAGGCATCACCCCAGCCATTTAAATCTGAATGCCCAACTAATTTTACATTATGCGCTTGTTCTTCCCATGGCTCATTAAGTCTATGTTCGGCACCAACGTATTGTTCTGCCCCACCAACTGGATCTGGTTTGTAGTATGGTCTATTCATTTTAAACCTCATTTTGAAGCAACGGACTATCCTTCAATTTCATATGCGGCTTCATCTAATTCTTCTGGTGAAATCAATACCTTCATATTATCAGTTACAAATGTGACATCGATCCTCATACCAGCATCTAAGGCTCGGACAAGATCCGTTCCTTCTTCAAATTCACGGTCTGATGGTGGTAGCTCAATTAGTTTATCTAATGGCCCCCTCCTCCACGCATGTATAGGAACAAGCTTATATACATCGTCAGTATCAAAGTCATAAATATTTCTTCTAATATCCTTTAAAGTACCAACCTTTGATCCTTCTAAAGGATAGACAATTCTGTCAGAGTTCCAATCAACCTTTGCCTTGACCACTTCATTATCATATCGCTCTTCATCAGTTAACGGCGAGACCATTGTAGCAATACCGACATCACTATCCGAAAGTGCATACATGAGTGCTTGCATGTAATATGGCTTTAGCTCGGGCATATCATCGGGCACAGCTACAACAATATCATGGGTGTAATATCGATCAAATTTATTAACTGTTGCCGCTATGCGTTCAGCCCCGGATTTTGAACGATAATTGTGGTCTTTTCCAAATTCAGACATATCAGTTTTAACAGTGTAAGCTCCATTCCCCTCGAGCTCGGTAACTTGCTCATCTGATACACCATCGACTATCACACTACCAATACCTGAGTCATTGACTTTTCGAAATGCAGCAACCATGGCCTTGACTTGTTCTTTGGGCTTTGGAGGCTCTGATGATAAATCTCTTATACCTAGTTCGGACGCAACAATTATTAATGGATTAAAAATCATTGAGCGATTTTTTTCAAACTTATAATACACAAAAGTTTGCCTTTACATGGAGTGACACTCGAGGCAATAAAGCCTCGAGGTTTATATTATATTTATTTTTGAGGGTATCCAAAAATCTCTGCATGATGGAATTCGCCTGGTCTATATCCTGCGACGGCCTCTTCCATATGCTCCATTTTAGTAAATACAGATGGTCCATCTTTTGTGACCAGAACATTTTCCTCTAACCTACAAGTTTGAGGAAGGCCCGGATGTCCTGCAAAAGTCTCAATAGCAAAATACATATTTTCCTTTATTTCAGCAGGATATTTTAGTGAGTAAGCCCTACTCATCCACATACCTTCATAAAGTGTGATACCTATTGAGTGAGCAAACTGTTGCAGTGTAACAGTACCGTACTTGTCATCATCATACTCTGGGAATTTTGATACAACATCAGCTGAAGTTTTTCCTGGTCTGAGGTTTTCTAAGCCTGCATACATTGAGTCATATGTTTCACGATATAGATCAATTTCTTGCTGAGACAATTTCGAACCACATTTGAATGTTCGAACGTAGTCAATAAAGTAACCACCAGGTCCAACTGCGTTTATATCAACAATGAGTAGATCGCCTTGTTGAATAAGTTTATCAGTTGCCCATCTTCTGTATGGACTTGTATTACCCCCTGACGCAACAATGATGTCATAAATAATTTCACATCCACGTGATAGCATGAAGTCGTGTACTTTTGCTTCGATTTGACGTTCTGTTATGCCTGGTTTTAACCACTCATGTTTAACATGCCACATTGCTGCATCACCAATAGATGATGACATCTTTAAATGCTCAATTTCGTCTATTGTTTTCACAACTCTTGCACGTGACATAGCTGGCCAGCCATTTACTATTTTAATGCCAGCTTTTTCCATTGCATGAAGTGCAGGCATATCTAACTGATCAACACCAATCTTTTCTTTATCAACACCGTTATCAACTAAAACTTGTTTTACGGTTGCAACCATTTTATCAGCCATTTCACCAACAGCACCCTCAGCCCACTGCCAAGTCATCGCGGGTCTAATATTTTCTTCACCTAGCCAAGGTAAGTCTAGGTGAGCATTTCTCATGTCCGAACCAGCTGTTTCGAATAGGACTGGATCGCCGCCACGAGGGAGCACAGCATACCTAATGTTAATGTTATATTTCCAGTTTCCTTGGTAGGATCCTGTTATATATCTTACATTCGCTCCTTGGAACACTACAAGCGCTCCGAGATCATCCGCTTCCATTTCAGCTCTAATTCGTTCTAATCTCTGCCTTCTTAGTCTCTCGTGATCAACACGATATTGCCAATCTGCACCAGTTTGACTGTACAGTCTTCTTGGATTTGTATGGTGCTGCTCTTGAATAAAGCTAGTATCTAGCTCATAACCCTTTGTAGGATCCACTGGTTTCATTATTCATACCCCTTTTTAACTTCTTACACATCATTACAATGCTGATGTAATGTTTTAATAATCACTCTATTTAACACAGAAATAGAGACTAATGCAATCTCATTTGTGAAAAAAATAGGAAATCCTATAAATATATTTTATCTGATAAACCCATTATAAGAACAAGTGAAATAATCGTAAAAATAGCGGATACGATCACGTCAAGTAACTTATTTTTTGCCCCAACATTTGCATCAATTTTTTTATAATAAAAGGAACTTTCATAACCAAGTTGTAGAACTGATGTTATTGCCAAAGTAGCATACCAAATCCAACATCCAGCTGGTCCGCCGTCTCGAAATATAATGTACGTACCTATTATAAATAATGGTGCAATAAATGTCCCCATTATTCTTGCAAAATAAATCCCCGATTTATCTACGCCAAATTCTTCAGTGATTCCACTTGGTGCAAATAAGATTCTTATAAGATAAAAACTTATCATGATGAGAACAATTATATGTATCACTAAAAAAAATACGCCATTAAAATTTTCAATCATTTCTCAACTCCTATTTATTTTTGTCCTGCTTATTCGTGATTTATATTGAACAACAAAATTATAACGCTCAGCTTGGAGCATATCAGCATAATTTTTTCAAACGTTTGACTCCGAGTTAAAATATTTAACTGGTGGGCGATCCAGGACTCGAACCTGGGACCACTCCGTTATGAGCGGAGGGCTCTAACCAACTGAGCTAATCGCCCTAATTTTTTTATAGTACTACATTATTAATATGTAAAGCCACAAATATATCTATGTGAGTAGAGACAAGTATTCAAGTATTATATAGACTGTTTTTAACTATCAAGGAAACTTCGAAGTTTTCTACTTCTCGATGGATGCTTCAGCTTTCTGAGTGCTTTTGCTTCGATTTGACGAATTCTCTCTCTTGTAACAGAAAATTGCTGACCAACTTCTTCAAGAGTGTGGTCTGTATTCATACCAATACCAAACCTCATTCGTAAAACCCTCTCTTCTCTTGGTGTTAAAGTAGCAAGAACTCTCGTTGTGGTGTCCCTTAAATTTGAGTGAATAGCAGCATCAATCGGTAGTATAACATTTTTATCCTCAATAAAATCGCCAAGGTGACTATCATCCTCATCACCTACTGGTGTTTCTAGAGAAATTGGCTCTTTTGCTATCTTCATTACTTTTCTTACTTTGTCGAGCGGCATACCAAGTTTTTCTGATATTTCTTCAGGAGTTGGCTCTCTCCCGATTTCATTTAATATCTGTCGTGACGTCCTTACAATCTTATTTATAGTCTCAATCATGTGAACGGGTATTCTGATGGTTCTTGCCTGGTCAGCAATTGACCGAGTTATAGCCTGTCTTATCCACCATGTAGCATAGGTTGAAAATTTATAACCTCTTCGATACTCAAATTTTTCTACGGCTTTCATCAAGCCTATATTTCCCTCTTGTATTAGATCTAGAAATTGTAAGCCTCGGTTTGTATATTTCTTTGCGATCGAGATAACTAGTCTTAAGTTCGCTTCTACCATTTCTCTTTTTGCAGAATGTGACTCGCGTTCTCCTTTCTGCACCATATGAACGATATTCCGGAACTCGTTAACTTCAAGTCCAGCTTCAGATGCTAATGATGAAATTTCTTCTCTTATATTTTTTATCTCAGTTTTCTCAGATGAGGTAAAGTCTTTCCAACCTTTTGCACTTAGTCTGGATACCCGACGAACCCAGTTCGGATCAAGTTCATTATCGTGGTATTGCTTGATAAATTCGTTTCTGTCAACTCCATAACTCTCTGCTAACCTCATAAGCTTCCCCTCCAGGGACATTAACCTTTTGTTGATATTATATAGCTGATGCACGAGCGCTTCTATTCTGTTTGCGTTCAGTGATAAAGCGTTGACTTCTTCGATAAGTGTTGTACGAATTTTTGTATATTTTTTTTCTTCGGATGCTGTAAAATTTTTTGTGTTAGCATTTTTTTTCTCAATTGATTTTTTTAATTTTTCGAGATTTGCGTATTCTTTTGCAATTTTATTAAATCTTAACGAGACTTGTTCTTTTAGTGCCAGCTCCATTGCCGCAAGTGATAGATTGTTTTCATTTTCTTCATCATCGTGATCTTCTTCTGTGGGTTTTCCTGGATCTTCACTGTTGTCACCCTCTGCTTGATTGCTTTGGATTGGCTCCTCTGCTTCATCGATCATATTGATTTTTGGTATCTCTTGCGCATCAGGGCCTGAATATGTCGCTTCAAGGTCAATGATATCTCTCAAAAGCACATCGCCATCATTTAACTGATCTCTCCAAATGATAATTGCTTGAAATGTTAATGGGCTTTCGCACAGACCACGCATCATTGCTTCCTTACCTGCCTCTATTCTCTTTGCAATTGCAATTTCACCATCCCTTGATAATAGCTCAACAGAGCCCATCTCTTTTAGGTACATTCTGACTGGATCATCGGATCTATCGGCGCCCGATGATCCAGATTGTTCAATTTTTGCTGGAAGCTGTCCTTCTGACTCAGATCCTAATTGTTCATCAGCTTCTTCGTTTTCGATTACATTTATCCCCATATCGGAAAACATTGCCATAATATCTTCAATTTGCTCTGATGAAACCTCTTCTGATGGTAAAATCTCATTTAATTCGTCGTATGTTATATATCCTCTTTTTTTTCCAAGTCTAATCCAGCTTTTTACGGTTCGGTCAGAAGTGTCTATGAGCGGAGAGTCTTTTTTGGTTTCAACTATCTCTTCAGATTTATTTAGATTTTTTTTTGGTCTTGGTGTCATTCTGGTTTTTCTATTAATTATACAAGTTTTGTGTGAGCATTATTGTTTTAATTTATATAATAAATTTACCACTTAATTACTAGATATTTTTGATTATTTTTTTTGCTAATAAATTTATGAGTTTTAATCTTTTCTCTCAAGTCTGGATTTATTTTCCTCATACCATTTGTCAAACTTCTTTTCAAGATGTGGCTCATGCTTGTGGACCTGACTTTCGAGTTTTTTAAAATCATCAAGCTCTCTTTTTAGTTCATATATTTTACTCTCATTTATATCTGTCGCATTCTCAAAATAAGATAATTTTGCCGCTTCTAAATCATTGGCCAACCTATGTTTCTCCAGCTCATTTAATATATTTCTAAACTTTACCTTGGCATCTTCAATGTTTACATCATCTAATAAATTAGCATGCATTTTCTCATTGGTGTTTCTTTCGATGGTCTCAATAAGCCCAGCATGTCCTAAATCTTTTAAATGATTAACTAATAGAATCGATTGATCGTTTTTAACTTTATTTTCTATTACAAATTTAAAAATATTCTCTTTCAATGCGATTACTCTCTCATCTAATAATTCAGCCAAACTAATCTCGTCCATAAATTCGGCCACTAATTCTGGACACCTGATTAATGATAAAATGAATATTGAGTTTTGCCACGAAATACCATCCTCTTCAGAATTTGTTTTAAATTTTTGTAGTAATTTTGCACTAGGCTTTTTTTTAGTGGTTTTAAAAAAAACACGATTTGACTCAAAGCTTTTCGACCTCCAATAAGCACTTAATCTGTCTCTGATCTCAAGCTTGTATTGTTTTTTTACTTCAGCATTCTCAATTTTATCCATCATTTTGTTTAGCTGATTTTCAATATTTGCCCTTTCCTCAGGTGTTCCAAAATTAGATGAAGTAATGAAATTGGCCCAGAATAGGTCTATAAGTGGAATTGCATCAGTTATTTGTTTATCCATTTCATTTTTTCCACGTTTTTTTAACAACTCATCAGGATCCATACCTTCTGGCAAAAAAATAAATTTCATTGAGTAACCAGGTTTTAATATTGGAAAAATAATGTCGATTATTCGATTTGCTGCATTAACCCCTGCGGTATCCCCGTCATAACACAGTATTGGAAGATTTGATAGTTGCCATAGTAATTGTATCTGTGCCGCAGACATGCTTGTACCCATTGTTGCCACAGACTTGTGAAACCCATTGACATATAATGTTATACAATCGAAATAGCCTTCACATACAATTAATTCAGAATCATTTGCTAATATTTGCTTTGCATTGTGATAGTTATAAACAATATTTTTTTTTTGGAATAAAATAGTCTCAGGTGAGTTTAAATACTTTGCTGGCGCTTTATTTGTTAAGTCTCGACCACCAAATGCAATTGTTCTGCCATTTTTATCATTAATTGGGAAAGTGATCCTATTAATAAATCGCTCATAATATTCGCCATCATCATTTTTTGCAGATAGCCCAGCATCAAATATTTGCTTTTCATTATAACCGAGCGAGTTCAAATGACGAACTAATACACCTCGCTTTGCAGTTACACCAATCTCAAACTGTTCTATATTATCCTTTGCCAGGCCTCTTTTTATTAAGTAATCAAATACAGTTGCGTTTTCTGACTTACTCAATTCATTAATAAAAAACTTCTTCGCCTCCTCATTGATGCATTGAATAATTTCCCTTTTTTGTTTCTCTACGGGATCAAAATTAATTTTTTCTGGTAGATTGACGCCTGATGCATCAGCTAGCCTCCTCAATGCCTCTGGAAAATCTATATTTTCTATATCCATTAGAAATTTAAATGCATCACCATGAGCGTTACATCCAAAGCAATGATATGTATTTTTGTGATTATCTACAGTAAATGATGCGGTCTTCTCACTATGAAAAGGGCAACACGCCCAATAGCTTCCGCGAGATGGATTTGATTTTTTATTATCCCAGGTGACGTACTTCTGAACAATATCCGACATAGAGATTTTTGACTTAATCTCTTCGGTTACATTATTAGATGTTTTCTGTGTATTCATAAATTTACGCCCTAATCAACTAACTCGATAAATACTCTTTCAATAATTTTCCAGCGAGAGCAAAGTCCAATTGTCCAGCATATTTAGATTTTAGTGCGCCCATAACCTTGCCCATATCCCGGATCGTGGATGAATTTGTTTCCTCAACGAGTTTACCAATAATTCTCTTTATTTCCTGCTCAGTTAGTTGCTTTGGTAAGAATTCTCTTATAACCTCAATCTCAAACTCTTCTTTGGCAGCTAATTCCAATCTATTATTTTTTTTGTATATATCTGCTGACTCTAAACGTTGCTTGACCATCTTAGACAATACGTCCATAACAGTCGCATCATCAATATCTTGTTTCTTTTCTCTTGCTACTATTTCGCGATCTTTTATTGCCGCGAGTATAAGGCGTAAGGTTGATGTTTTTTCCTTATTTGAGCTAAGCATAGAGTTTTTTAGCTCTGAATTAATAGTATCTTTTATCATATTTTTATCTCTTTGGAATTTGCTAATTTTATTACATTTTCCATTATATTCATTTTTTTTTATTTATGAATAAAATTTACTTTGGAAAAGTGATAAATTTTGAATGAATTTTGAGAATATTACAAATAAATGATGTATACATGATACGAATATTCATAAAACTAACATATTATGCGTGAGTCAAAAATAGCAAGTGCTAATGCTGCTAACAAAACAGGTGGATGGCAACCAATAAAAAAAACTGCCGTTCTACTTTTTTCTAATGGTTTGATTAAATATGGTTTTGGAATTGGAAGCACAGGAATAACTTCTGGTGAGGTTTGTTTCAATACCTCAATCACTGGCTATCAAGAAATTATGTCGGATCCATCCTACGCTCATCAAATCGTTAATTTCACATTTCCACATATTGGTAACGTTGGAGCAAACAACGAAGATGATGAAACCGCGAATCCAGATCAAGAAATACACATATCTGGGATCATAACGCATTCATACATCGAAAAACCATCGAATTATAGATCTGAAAGCACTCTTTCGGAGTGGATGCGGGATAAAAAAATCACAGGCATTTCTGGTGTTGACACAAGATATATAACAAAACTTATTAGAGACGAAGGAATGATGAGTTGTCTTATAGAGCATCGGCATGATGGTATATTTGATATACCTAAATTACTCAAAATACTTGAAAAAGTAAAAAAAATGGAAGGTTTAGATCTTGCTTCCGAAGCCTCCACAAGCAGTATTTATAGTTTAAATTCGAAAGCATGGGAGTGGGATAAAGGATATAGAAAAAATAATGATAAAAAAATAAAGATTGCTCTAATTGATTATGGCATAAAAACTAATATAATTAGAATGCTCAATTCATACGATTGTGAAACTAAAATATATCCAGCAAAAACAGAAATAGATACTATCATGAAATATGATCCAGATGGAGTTCTCCTATCCAATGGCCCCGGAGATCCAGAGGCAACATCCACATATAGCCTTGAACTAATTAGAGATATTATTGACAAAAATATACCTATATTTGGCATATGCTTAGGCCATCAGATATTAGCACTTGCTTTGGGTGGTGAAACAAAAAAAATGTCTTTTGGGCATCATGGAGCAAATCATCCTGTTCAAGATCTGAGTAATAAAAAAGTTCAGATAACATCAATGAATCATGGTTTCACGGTTGATATGGAAACCCTACCAAGTAATGTTAAGGAGACACACCGATCACTATTTGATCAATCTAATTGTGGCTTTGAAGTTAAAGATAAACCAATTTTTTCAGTTCAATTTCATCCAGAGGCATCACCAGGGCCACAGGATTGTTATTACATTTTCGAAAAATTTATTAAAACTATTCAATCAGTAAATAGAAGGAAGTCCGGTGCCAAGAAGAAGTGATATAGAGTCTATACTGGTTGTTGGCGCTGGGCCAATTGTCATAGGACAAGCTTGTGAATTTGATTATTCTGGAACACAGGCATTAAAAGCAATCAAAGAGGAGGGTTTCCGTGTTATCTTAATTAATTCAAATCCAGCCACAATAATGACCGATCCAGAATTAGCAGACGCTACATACATTGAACCAATAACGCCTGAGCTTTTAGAAAAAATTATAGAAAAAGAAAAACCTGATGCAATTCTGCCAACAATGGGTGGGCAGACAGCTCTAAACACCACACTTTCTCTTAAGAAATTAGGGGTTCTTGATAAGTATAATGTCGAAATGATTGGGGCATCATCTAAAGCTATCGACATGGCGGAAGATAGAGAGCTTTTCAGGGAGGCAATGGGTGAGATTGGATTGAAAACACCCAAATCACTTCTAGCTCATAATCTATCACAAGGACTTGATGCCTTGAATGAACTTGGTCTCCCAGTAATAATTCGTCCCTCTTTTACTCTTGGGGGAACTGGTGGTGGTATTGCCTACACACGTGAGGAGTTTATTAAAATTGTTGAGAATGGTATCGATGCCTCACCAACTTCAGAGGTTTTAATTGAAGAGTCCGTTTTGGGTTGGAAAGAATATGAAATGGAGGTTGTAAGAGATAAAAATGATAATTGCATAATCATATGCTCTATAGAAAATGTTGATCCGATGGGTATTCATACAGGTGACTCAATTACCGTCGCTCCAGCGCTAACTCTAACTGATAAAGAGTATCAAATTATG
This sequence comes from uncultured OCS116 cluster bacterium, assembly GCA_902613795.1. Taxonomy (GTDB): domain Bacteria; phylum Pseudomonadota; class Alphaproteobacteria; order Rhizobiales; family TMED25; genus TMED25. Next base: position 94,098 of record CACMIP010000002.1, on the reverse strand, counting down.
CGTAATGCCTCAGTCGCAATACTCCGTAAAATTGGGGTAGAAACGGGCGGTTCAAATGTACAATTTGCTGTGAATCCTGAGAATGGAGAAATGGTTGTCATTGAGATGAACCCAAGAGTTTCAAGATCATCGGCATTAGCTTCAAAAGCTACAGGATTTCCAATTGCTAAAGTAGCTGCCAAATTAGCCCTAGGATACACTCTTGATGAACTTTCAAATGATATAACTGGAGGCCAAACCCCTGCGTCTTTTGAACCTACAATTGATTATATTGTTACAAAAATACCGAGATTTGCGTTTGAAAAATTTCCAGATGCTGAGCCGTTATTAACAACCTCAATGAAATCCGTCGGTGAAGCAATGGCATTTGGCAGAACTTTTGCTGAGAGCCTTCAAAAGGCACTTAGATCCCTAGAAATTGGGTTAACCGGTCTGGATCCTATTGAGTTTTCAGATATTGGTAAAGATGCAAAAAAAAATATTGTCCGGGCTGAATTAGGTGAGCCTACACCAAATCGTATATTAAAAGTCGCACAAGCACTGAGGCTTGGTATATCTCACCAACAAATCCATCAATCATGTAAAATTGATCCGTGGTTTATTGATAGACTGCAGGAAATTATTGATATTGAAAACAAGGTACAGCAATATGGGTTACCAAAAGATCAGGAAAATTTTCGCCTTTTAAAATCGTATGGCTTTTCTGATGCGCGACTTGCCAATTTAATAGGAGAAGACGAGCATTATGTTAGACAAAAAAGGGAAGATTTAAATATAAATCCAGTCTTCAAACATATTGATACTTGTTCAGCTGAATTCCAAACATTGACTGCATATATGTACTCTACCTACAGCCATTTCGATAATCAAGACATGGATTGCGAAGCAAATCCAAGTGATAATGAAAAAATTATTATTATCGGCGGCGGGCCAAATAGAATTGGGCAGGGAATTGAATTTGATTATTGCTGCTGCCACGCATGCTTCGCACTTAAAGAGATGGGTATTGAAACAATAATGATTAATTGCAATCCTGAAACTGTTTCAACTGATTATGATACATCTGATAGGCTATATTTTGAACCTCTGACGACTGAAGATGTGTTTGAAATTATAAAATTAGAGCAGGAAACTGGTAAATTAATTGGGGTAATTGTGCAATTTGGTGGACAAACACCGCTAAAATTATCTGAAGAACTATCAAAAAGAGGTATAAATATCCTTGGGACTTCACCTGATACCATTGATCTCGCAGAAGATCGGGATAGATTTCAAAAATTAATTCGAGACCTAAATTTAAAACAGCCGGAAAATAAAATTGCATACTCGATAAGTGAAGCCCGCAAATCAATTCTTGATATTGGTTTGCCAATTATCCTGAGGCCATCTTATGTCTTAGGCGGCAGAGCGATGGTAATACTGAGGGATGAAAATGACTATGATGATTATATTGAAAGTACTTTACCGGAACTGATCCCTGAGAGCATAAAATCAAAATATCCCCAAAATAGAGAGAGGCAAATTGACACTCTTCTAAAAGATAATCCATTGCTCTTAGATCGATACCTCTCGGATGCAGTTGAAGTAGATGTTGACGCAATTTCTGATGGAAAGAAGGTTCATATTTGTGGAATAATGCAGCATATCGAGGAGGCTGGCGTTCATTCAGGCGATAGCGCATGCTCCATCCCCCCTTATTCACTGAAGTCTAATATTATTAATAAACTTGAAAGACAAACAAATGCAATAAGTGAGTCACTCAACATTATAGGTTGTATTAACATACAATTTGCAATCAAAGATGATGAAATTTACATAATTGAGGTAAATCCACGCGCAAGTAGAACCATCCCATTTGTCGCAAAGGTAACAGGTTACCCTGTTGCGAAAATAGCTACGGAGATTATAACAGGTAGAGGCTTTAAACGACCAAAGAAAATGTCAACTAGGAAACACATAGCAGTTAAAGAGGCTGTTTTTCCCTTCACCAAATTCGATGGGATTGATGTTTTGTTGGGTCCTGAGATGAAATCAACAGGAGAAGTTATGGGAATTGGCGATGACTTTGGAATTGCTTTTGCAAAAAGCCAATTGGGAACCAATGTCCCTCTGCCAAAGCGAGGAAATGTTTTTGTTTCAGTCAAGGATAAAGATAAATCTCATATCGTTGAATCTGTACGGGTATTAGAAAATCTGGGTTTTCAGATTCTTGCCACTGGTGGGACTCAACGCTTCCTGATCGAAAACGGAATAAGTGTGGAAAGAGTTAATAAAGTCTTAGAGGGAAGGCCGCACGTTGTTGACTCCATGAACAATAACAATATAAACTTGGTTATTAATACAACAGAAGGAAGCAAAGCATTATCAGATAGCAAATCACTCAGGCAAGCGGCCCTAAGAAATAGGATCCCATACTACACAACATTATCTGGCGCATTAGCAGTGGTCATTGCGATAGAAAGATATTTAAATGGATTGGGGAAAATTAAATCCTTGCAGGAGTATTTTTAATAATTATTTAGTAATGATGTTTTACACTATTACAGGAATGAATTCACACAGGATAAATGATGGATAAAATACCAATGACAATCAATGGTTATGAAAATCTCCAAGCTGAAATAAAGCGCCTGAAGACGGCTGAAAGACCTCAAATAATTGCAGCGATTGCTGAAGCGCGAAAGCATGGTGATCTCTCAGAAAATGCTGAGTATCATGCAGCGAAAGAACAACAGGCAATGAATGAAGCAAAGATTAGTGATCTTGAGGATAAATTATCGAGGGCTGATGTCATCGATATAACAAAATTATCGGGTAATATTGTTAAATTTGGTGCAATGGTGACCGTAGTAGACGAGGATACAGAAAAAGAAGCTAAGTATCAAATTGTTGGTGAGTTTGAGTCTAACATCTCCGAGGGTCTAATCTCAATTAGCTCACCAATTGCAAGAGCGTTAATCGGAAAAACTATCGGTGATAGTGTCGAAGTTGCTACACCAGGTGGTGGTAAAAGCTATGAAATCATCAAAATTAAGTATGCATAAAGTAACCACAGTTTCCAATAGATAAATTATAAATATATGGCTGAAAAAAAATCTAAAGTAATAATAATTGGTTCAGGTCCAGCTGGATACACTGCCGCAATTTATGCTGCACGCGCAATGCTAGAACCAATTCTAATTGAAGGTATTCAACCCGGCGGCCAACTTACAATAACCACCGACGTTGAAAACTACCCAGGTTTTGCAGATATCATACAGGGCCCTTGGCTCATGGATCAGATGAGGCTGCAGGCTAAGAATACAGGTGTAGAAGTGATAAATGACCACATCAATCTATGTAATCTATCTAAATACCCATTCCATATGAACGGTGACTCCGGAACTGAATATATTGCCGAAAGCCTCATTATATGCACTGGAGCCCAGGCAAAATGGCTTGGTTTGGAAACTGAAGAAAAATTCATGGGTTTTGGAGTTTCAGCGTGTGCAACCTGTGATGGGTTCTTTTACAAGGATAAGACTGTAGTTGTTGTTGGGGGCGGCAATACAGCTGTTGAAGAGGCGTTATTTCTAACAAATTTTGCAAGCAAAGTAACCCTCATTCATAGAAGAGATGAATTGCGATGCGAAAAAATACTAGAAGACAGATTATTTAAGAATAAGAAGATAAATGTAATCTGGGATTGTGTTGTAGATGAGATTACGGGTACAAAAAATCCAAATTCTGTTACTGGCATAAATATACGAAACACAAAATCAAATAAAATAGGACACTTAGAAACAGACGGGGTTTTTATTGCAATTGGTCACAAACCTGCAACTGAACTATTTACAAAAGATTTAGAAACTAAAAATGGATACATTGTCACTACTCCTGGGTCTACAAAAACCTCAATATCTGGTGTCTTTGCTGCTGGTGATGTGACCGATGAAAAATATCGTCAAGCTGTAACTGCCGCAGGAATGGGCTGCATGGCCGCCCTGGACGCAGAAAATTTTCTAGCAAGCAAGAATACCAATGGACTGGGATAGGTTAAGAATTTTTCATATTGTTGCAGATGCTGGTAGCTTTTCTCATGCAAGTGAGGAAATTAATACAAGTCAATCTGCTATTAGTAGGCAGGTTTCTAATCTTGAATATGAGGTTGGTATGCCGCTATTTCACAGACACCCCCGAGGACTTATACTTACCGAGCAGGGCGAACTGCTATATAAACGGACAAGAAATATTGTTGATATAATTAAGGACGCTGAATTTGAATTAATAGATAGCAAAGAGAGGCCATCAGGAGATTTATCTGTCACAACAACCGTTGGTCTTGGTACCAATTGGCTAACACCTCGCCTTGGAGATTTTACTTCAAAATTCCCTGAAATTAATCTAGAGCTCAGGTTAACTGATGCCGAGCTGGATGTCGGGATGAGGGAAGCAGATATCGCAATTAGGTTTCATAAGCCGCAACAATTAGATCTTATACAACGCAAGCTATTCACTGTTCATTTTCATTTATATGCATCTCCAAGTTATCTTGATGAGTATGGTACACCAAGCAAAGCAAGTGACCTTAAGAACCACAAAATTGTCACATATGGGAAAGCGCCCGATTATCTGAAAGAAATAAATTGGTTAGAGAATATAACTAAAGAATACAAGATAAAGCCAATTTTAAAAATAGGAAACATAAAAGGATTACACATGGCGGTCTCAAACAGTATTGGAATTGCAATGCTTCCAGATTATCTTATTGGTAGGGATGATAATTTAGTTAGAATAGCATTCAACGCAAAACTCCCTGAAATTGATACTTATCTGACTTATGCAGAAGAAAGAAGGAATTCGAAAAGGATTGCGGTTTTCAGAGAATTTATTATTGAAAAAGGGAAAGAGTGGGCATTTTAGTATTGCATAAAATGCATATCTAATTTGCATTATTATGTATAGATTTGCATACAAAATTAAGTTATTTTTCAATAATGTATATGAAACCTCCCAATTAACGTATACACTTGCACATCAAAAAAAACTGGACTCTACCCTTGAGTTCAGTTTTTTTTATGAAAGCCCGGCACAAAATCTAATAATTCTTGTACAAGCTTCCTCCAACTGTTCAATTGATGTAGCATAAGAAATCCTAAAACAAGGACTTGTACCAAACGCTTCACCGTGAACAACAGCTACACCTTCAGCATTAAGCAACTCGGTCACAAAATGTTCATCAGTTTCAATAACAAAACCAGCTGCGGTTTGCTTTCCGATGCAACCTGAACAATTTGGATATACATAAAATGCACCTTCTGGTACTCCACACTCAATTCCTTCAGCTTTATTTAAAAGGTCAACAACGAGGTCTCGTCGCTTTTTAAATTCTTTTACCCATTCTTGCATAAAATCCTGATTTCCCTCGAGTGCCTCCACAGAAGCCCACTGACTAATTGACGTTGGATTGGTGGTAGATTGCGATTGAATTGTCCTCATTGACTTGATCAATTTTTCTGGTGCCCCACAATAACCAATGCGCCATCCAGTCATTGAGTAAGCTTTGGATACACCGTTAAGGGTCAATGTTCTATTAAATAGTTTTGGTTCAATTTGAACCGGCGTATAGTATTTAAAGTCGTCATATAAAATATGCTCATAAATATCGTCAGTTAGTAACCAGACATGACTATATTTTAGCAATACATCTGTAAGTGCTTTTAATTCAGATTTTGAATATGTAGCGCCGCTTGGATTTGAAGGCGAATTAAATATAAACCATTTTGTTTTGTCAGTGATTGCTTTATCTAATTGATCAGCACTAATTTTATAATTATTTTGAGGATTTCCTTGTACTATTATCGGCTTTCCACCAGCCATTTGGGTAATATCTGGATATGATACCCAATATGGAGCAGGTATCACAACCTCATCACCATCATTTATAGTTGCCATGAAAGCGTTATAAATTATCGCCTTACCCCCCGGAGCAACAAATACCTGATCTGTAGTGTAGTCAATATTGTTCTCTTTCTTGAACTTATTAACTATGGCCCTTTTTAACTCTGGAATCCCATCGACTGCAGTATATTTAGTTTCACCCCTGTTTATGGCATCAATTGCAGCTTCTTTTATATTATCTGGAGTATCAAAATCAGGTTCGCCCGCACCGAGCCCAATAACATCTCGCCCTTGTGACTTGAGCTCCCGTGCCTTTTGAGTAACAGCAATCGTTGGGGACGGCTTTATAGCTTGAACCTGCTTCGATAGAAATTCATTACTCGCCATGTTATAGCTCTCTCTCTAATGTAACACCATATGCTGATACATCCCGATCTGTTGCGCCTCCGTTGTTATTGACAGCTTCGCGCCACCTTTTCATATGATCTGTTTCGAAGTGGGCCTCAAGATCCTCCATAGATTTCCATTTCTCTGAGACACGAATTAATCCAGGATCGTTAAAAGCCTCTGAGAATTTATATGAGATGCAACCACTCTCCTGATTACTTTTTTTAACAACTTCAGCTATTTCATTCCGTAAAACTTCAATGCTTTCAGGGTTTAGTCTAAACTCGCCCATCACGATAATCATTACAATCCCTCCGAAGATATTCAATGCCCGTCATTTAACTTATACAAATATAGTTTATTTGTTACAAAAAATATAGTTTATAAATATTGAAATTTAAATGTAAACATAATAATTATTTATGTAATATAATAACAAAATGACAGCAAAAAATGTCTCTAGATTTGGTCAAAAATAAATTTCAAATACAATCCAAGTTTACACCCTCAGGCGATCAACCAAATGCAATAAAATCACTTACTGATGGACTAAATAATGGAGTAAAAGATCAAGTATTACTTGGTGTAACTGGCTCTGGTAAAACATACACCATGGCAAAGATAATTGAAGAAGTTCAACGCCCTGCCATTGTATTAGCTCCAAATAAAACACTTGCAGCTCAATTATATGGTGAATTTAAATCTTTTTTTCCGCAAAATGCTGTAGAGTATTTTGTATCATATTATGATTATTATCAACCAGAGGCATATGTTGCAAGGACAGATACATACATTGAAAAAGACGCCTCAATAAACGAGCAGATCGATAAAATGCGACACTCAGCAACAAGATCACTTATTGAAAAGAAGGATCTTATAATCGTTGCATCCGTGTCTTGCATTTATGGGATTGGGCCGTTGGATGTGTATGCTGATATGACAGAAAAAATTGAAGTTGGTATGAATATTGACCTACGGATGATTATTACAAGATTAGTTGAGCTCCAATACAAACGAAATGATCTAAATTTTTACCGCGGTACATTCAGGGTTAGAGGAGATACACTTGAAATATTTCCAGCCCATTATGACGATAAAGCTTGGAGAATATCTTTCTTTGGAAATGACGTTGAGTCAATTGAAGAATTTGACCCTCTTACTGGTGAAATTTTTGATGATATTAATTCAATAACAATATTTGCAAACTCACACTATATAACCCCAAAGCCGACTCTCGAGACTGCTATGCTCCAAATAAAAAATGACCTAAAGTTACGCCTGGATTTCTTCAATAGAGAGAATAAGTTACTTGAAGCACAAAGATTAGAACAAAGAACAGTATTTGATCTTGAAATGATAGGTACTACTGGAACATGCGCTGGCATAGAAAATTACTCGAGATACTTGTCAGGAAGACGAGAGGGTAATCCGCCCCCTACATTATTTGAATTTATGCCAAAAGATGCAGTCGTATTCATCGATGAAAGTCATGTAACAATCCCTCAGCTGGGTGCAATGTATAAGGGGGACCTGAGCAGAAAAGAAAATTTATCTGAATATGGCTTTAGGTTGCCTTCATGCAAAGATAATAGACCCTTAAATTTTGATGAATGGAATGCTATGAGATCTCAAACCATTTACGTTTCAGCTACACCTGGTAAGTGGGAATTGAGGCAAACTGGTGGTAAATTTGTTGAACAAATTATTCGGCCAACTGGTCTAATTGACCCAACCACAGAGATTAGGCCGGTAAAAAATCAGGTGGAGGATATAGTTGACGAAATAAATAATGCAACAACAAGTAATCAAAGAGTACTGATTACTGTTCTAACAAAAAAAATGGCCGAAGATTTGACTGAATTTATGCATGAAAAAGGTATTAGGGTTCGCTATTTACACTCAGATATTGATACAATCGAGCGTATTGAAATAATTAGGGACCTGAGAAAGGGAATTTTTGATGTATTAATTGGTATAAACCTACTTAGGGAGGGCCTAGATATTCCAGAATGTTCACTTGTGGCAATACTTGACGCTGATAAAGAGGGTTTTTTGAGATCTGAGACATCACTCACACAAACTATTGGTAGAGCGGCAAGAAATGTAAATGGGAGAGTAATCCTTTATGCAGATAAAGCCACAAATTCAATATCTAATGCATTAGCAGAAACCGAGAGAAGAAGGAAAAAGCAAAGACTATACAATAACGATAATAATATTACCCCAGAAACAATATCAAGGAATGTTGATGACCTTGATTATTCAATTTATGAAAAAGATTATTATAATATTGGAATAGATAGTAAAATAGAATTAAATGAAGAGGATTTTGAAAAGAAAGTTGAAAGATTAAAGAAAGAAATGCTTGATGCAGCTTCAAATCTTGAATTTGAAGAGGCTGCAAGAATTCGGGATGAACTTAAGAGGCTAAGTAATAAAAATTTACTTATCGATGAAAATAATTGATTTATCGGAGCACTTAATGAGAACAATATTGATAACAGGTGGCGCAAAAAGGATTGGTAAGTCAATCGCAGAAGAGCTCGGTTATGAGGGTAATCGTATCTTAATTCATTATAACAATTCGGACGCAGATGCCAAAAAATTACAAAATCATCTAGAAAATAAAAAAATAGAAGCATTTATTTATAAAGCTGACCTGTCAAAAGAGAACGATATTATCAATATGCTGGATAAAATCACACAAGATGTTGGACAAGATCTAGATACAATCATTAATTGTGCATCGGTATTTGAAGATGACAGCGCAAAAAATATTACAGTTGGAAATTTTTCTAAACATATGGATATAAATCTTTTGGCACCAATTTTACTATCAAAGCATCTATGTAAGATCCACCAAAAAGATCGAGATAATAATATTATTAACATAATCGACCAGCGTGTAATGAGGTTAAATCCCTCATATTTTAGTTATTCAGTCAGCAAGTTTGGTTTGTGGGGTGTTACTCAAATGATGGCCCAAGAATACAGCCCAACAATCCGAGTTAACGCAATTGCACCAGGCCCCATATTAGCAAACCATGATCAGACAACAGAGATGTTTGACGCTGAAGCGAATAATACACCGCTACAAAAGCAACCAAACATAAAAGATATCTCAAATGCAATTGAATTCCTTTTAAGAACAGAATCGGTTACAGGTCAAATAATAGCAATTGACTCTGGCCAACACTTATCCTGGAAGACGCCAGATTTCATAGAGAATTAGAAATCGTATGAAGAGAGAACCAACGAATATGGAAACAGGGATTCAAGCCATAAGGTCTTATTCCAAAGATCTAACTAAGAAGCCAGGTGTTTATAAAATGCTCGACGCAAGCAAAAATATATTATACATCGGAAAAGCAAAAAACTTATTCAACAGGGTTAAAAGCTATACAAATCTGAACAATCATACATACAGAATAAAGAAAATGATTTCAGAGACAAGATCCATGGAGTTTACAATAACCAGCACTGAAGCCGAAGCGCTTCTCTTAGAGGCAAATCTTATTAAGAAAAATAAGCCAAAATATAATATCGCCATGCGAGATGATAAGTCTTTTGCAAAAATATTGGTGAATAAGGAACATGATTACCCAAGATTGATGAAATATAGGGGTGATAATAAGTTAAACGGTGATTATTATGGACCATTTGCATCTGCTGGGGCTGTCAACAAGACCATTAATACTTTACAGAAAGCCTTTTTAATCAGAACCTGCAGTAATCATGTATTTGAAAATAGATCCAGGCCGTGTCTTTTGTACCAAATAAACAGATGCTCTGCACCTTGTACAGGAGAAATTACTAAACAAAATTATGATCATCTGATTAACGACCTCCAAGATTTTATGAATGGACATGTAAGCAATATCAAGGATAAAATTTTTACTGATATGCAGAGGGAATCAGCAAACTTTAATTACGAGAATGCGGCAAAACTAAGAGATAGATTAGAGACTATAAACAAAATAATATCCCAGCAATCTATCAATAATTCAAATATTGGTGATGCAGATGTCTTTGGTATAAGTCGATTAAACAATATCGTGTGCATACAAGTATTTTTTATCCGGGCGGGTCAAAATTGGGGTAACAGGGAATACTACCCTATCACGAACAAGCTTGATACAAATCCAGAAATACTAGACTCATTTATCGCTCAGTTTTATACATCTCACCCATGCCCAGATAATATAATCGTGTCTGAGAAATTACCTAGTGAAAAACTTCTTGCAAGTGCTTTATCAGAAAAAAACAAGCGAAAAATAAAAATTACACAACCTAAAAAGGGTGAAAAATATAGACTCCTTAAAAAAGTGCTTATGAATGCTGAACAAGCGCTTAGTCGAAAAGTTAACCAGATGCAAGATCAGCAGAGTCTGCTTGAGGGACTTGCCACAAAATTACAATTAGACAAAGTTCCACGTAGAATTGAAGTTTATGATAATAGCCATACCCAAGGCAGCTTTCCAGTTGGCGCTATGATCGTTGTTGGTCAAAACGGTTTTGATAATAAGAATTATAGAAAATTTAATATAAAATCGAAAGATATCTCAACAAGTGATGACTATGCTATGATGCGAGAGGTTCTCACACGGAGATTTGCAAAACTATCTGAGAAAGATTTTCAAGATAGTTCTCCTGACCTTGTAGTAATTGATGGGGGTAAAGGTCAATTGAATATTGCGATTGATATTATAAAAGAGAATAAGATAAAAGATATTGAGGTTATAAGTATATCAAAAGATAAAAATAGAAAATATGGTAATGAAAAGGTACACTCAAAAGACAAGGGAGTTTTCGTTTTGGACAAGAATGACCCTATCTTTTTTTTCTTACAACGCATTAGGGATGAAGCTCACAGATTTGCAATAGGTAGTCACAGAACAAGACGGGTTAAACAAATTAATTACTCCAGACTTGATGATATCGAAGGTATTGGGCTGAAGAGAAAGCAACAGCTGATGAGACATTTTGGAAGCATAAAGTCTATAAGTGAAGCAAGCTTTGATGATATAATAAAAGTTCCTGGGATTAGTGAAAAGATAGCAAAAGATATACATTCTTCGTTTAAAAATAGATAAAATATGAAAATGCAAAAGAGCTCCCTATATTCCATACCAAATTTAATAACATATTTTAGACTCCTATCTATCCCATGTATTCTCCTATTCTATTTGTCAGGAATATATATTCTACAATTATTGGCTTTTATTATTTTTATTCTAGCGGCTCTTTCTGATTTTTTTGATGGATATCTTGCAAGAAAATTAAATCAAACATCAGTACTTGGAAAAATCCTAGACCCAATTGCTGATAAGCTTCTGGTCATTTTGGCATTCATGATGTTTATAAATTCTGATTTACTCAATACCTATACCACAATCGGGATACTGATTATCACGGCTCGGGAGATAATAGTAATGACAATGCGAGAAATAACAGCGCACCAAGGAATAATGATAGATGTAATTAAGCTATCAAAATTAAAAACAACATTACAATTTATTTCACTAATTCTACTTTTTTTGGTATCAATCACACATAATTCAAACATACAGGTAATAAATCTTACAAACACATTTATCTATGCTACAGCAATAATAAGTCTAATATCTTTAGTAATATATATAAAAACTGTTCACAGTAGCATTATAAAAAAGAAAGAAAATGAAACTTAAGTATTTCGCATGGATAGCAGAAATTATTGATAAACGGGAAGAGAGTTTAGAAATACCTTCTGAAATTAATACAATAGGACAGCTCATTGATTATCTATCCTCAATCGATGAGGCTTACAAAAAAGCTTTCGAAAAAAGAAAAAATATCAAATTTGCGGTAAACCAAGTTCTGGTGAATGAAAATGAGTTGATATCAAAAGCTGATGAGGTAGCCTTCTTTCCTCCAATGACGGGCGGTTAATATGGATATTAATATCAAAAAAGATGATTTTGAAATTACTGAGGAGATAGAAATCTTTAATCAGAATAGTTCTGATCATGGAGCTGTCTCAATTTTCATTGGTAAGGTACGTCCTGAGAATGGCCTAAAGAGTATGGAGATTGATTGCTACCCAGAAATGGCTCAAAAAGAAATCAAAAATATTGCAGAAATTGCATGCTCGAAATGGACTCTTAATAATATTAGAATTGTACACAGATATGGTTCGTTAAAACCAAACGAAAATATCGTTTTGGTAATAACTGGATCAAGTCATCGCTCAGATAGTATGAGCGCTAATGAATTCATCATGGATTTCCTGAAAAGTTCTGCGCCATTCTGGAAAAAAGAAATATACTCTGATAAAGAGATATGGGTCGAACAAAAGGAGAGTGACTTGAGGAAGTTATATCAATGGGAGAGTTTTTAGTCTTTGAAATCAGGCAAAAGATCTATTTATTTACCAGATTTATGTAGTCTTCCATTAAGTCTTTTGTAATCTGACCTGGTTTAAAATCATACTGACCAATTTGTGATACTGGGGTGACCTCAACAGCTGTTCCAGTCAAGAAACACTCATTAAATTCTGCCATTTCCTCTGGTAATATCTTTCTTTCGACGATTGATAAGCCTCTCATCTTAGCAAGCTCTATGACTGTTCTTCTTGTTATACCATCTAAAAAACAATCTGGGCTAGGCGTATGAATTTCATTGTCTTTTATAAAGAAAACATTTGCTCCCGTAGCCTCAGCAACGTAACCTTGAAAATCTAACATTAATGAGTCTGCGTATCCGTTTTTCTCAGCGTCATGCTTTGAGAGAGTGCAGATCATATACAAGCCTGCGGCTTTAGTATCACAAGGTATGGTCTCAGGCGAAGGCCTCCTCCACTTGGATAGTGACAGACGAATACCTTTAAGCCTTTCTTCCGGATCAAAGTATGATGGCCATTCCCAAACAGCAACTGCAAAATTGATTTTTGTATTTTGTGCAGACACACCCATCATTTCTGCTCCTCTCCATGCAATTGGCCTAACATAACCATCAATGATTTTATTTTTTTTGACAGTAGAGTTGCATGCTTCATTTACTTCATCCATAGTATAAGGTATTTCCATATCCATTGTATTCGCTGAGTAAAAGAGTCGTTCAGTATGTTCATTTAGCTTAAATATTTTTTTCTTGTAGACTCTTTCGCCTTCAAAGACAGAGCTCGCATAATGCAATGCATGACTAAGAACATGCAGTTTTACATCAGCCCAATCGACAAAATCACCGTTGAACCAAATATAACCTTCTCTATTGTCAAAATGTGGAGCCATGAAACATCTCTATATTTGAAATACTTATATGCAGTATATACAATATTGTTATCTTTTCTGGAAGAAAAAAACTATATATTTTTATTTTTAATTGCTAATTTTTCTTGGTCTTTAGTGGCTTACATAGTAGATCGTCTAGAATAGTAACCGGTTTGCTGATATAGCTATAAATATCACCGGCTCTCATAAGTTTTTTATCAGTCATAGTCATTAGCTCCGGTATCTCCTTATTTATCATCCAAGCGCGCAATACTTGTTTGTAGATGTATAGAAATCCAACATCTCTAGATAATTTTTTCAAACTTATATGATTTTTATTATCATAAATAAGATCAAAGATTTTTATTAATCTAGGCAATGTTGCTATATATCTTAACCTAAAGTCAGATTTTCCATCTAACAAATTGAGAACAGCAGCACGACTCCTATCGTATATTTCCAGTCTATTAATGATGATATTAAACATAATATCTTTGGGATTATTTGAGTCCGAGTCCTCTTTTGCTAAATGTAACGTTTCAATATCAACTTCATTAAGATATTGAAGTGCTATTGAGTCAACATCAATAAACTCAGACATAATTATTTCTTTTTTTACTTTTGCTTTTCTTGCAATTTTTTCAATTGTGATAGAGCTATAGCTATTTCTCTTTAAAATATCTATGAAAGCTGCAATGATCTGTTTTTTATTTAAATCTGCCAATTTATTGACCTCAAGATTGATAAATTATTTTGAGAGATTTTTGCTTCTCTCAACTGCACTATTAATAGCTAAATCTAATAGTCCCTTTAATTTATCATCTTCCATCAATATTTTCAATGCCGCTTCTGTTGTTCCACCTGGTGAGGTAACATTTTGACGGTGTTGAGTTAGAGAAACACTCGGAGAAGTTTCTGCCAATGCCGCAGAACCCACAAAAGTTTGTTCAACAAGTAATGCCGCAGTATCTTTCTCAAGACCGCAGCTGCTCGCAATTTCAATCAAACATTCAGTAAGTAAATAATAATAAGCCGGGCCACTTCCAGATACAGCAGTTATAAGATGCATATGATCTTCGTCTTCTATCCAGCAATACTTTCCAATTGCACTGAACAGAGCCTCGGCTTCTGATCTTATATTTTGGTCTAGAGCGCTGTCAGAAAATATTGCTGTCATACCCTTCCCGATTGCAGCCGGTGTGTTTGGCATCGCCCTAATCAATTTGGGTGCCTTTCCAATATAATTCCTAATATCTTTGGTTGAGTAACCTGCAACAATCGATATTATTGTTGTTGCTGATGTTAACTTCCCCCTTAGCGTAATTAGAACATTTTCTACAACTTGAGGTTTTACGGCAATGACTATTATTCCTTGAGTTGAGTCGATTTCTTCAAGAGATTTCATACTCAGATTATTTTCAGTTACGAATTTATCATTAATACTTATATTTGGGTCAATAATCTGTATCTTGTTTGCGCTTAAACCACTATTTAACCATCCATCTACCATGGACTTGCCCATCCTGCCCATACCAATAAGAGACAATTTTTTTAGTGTTTGTAAACTCAAGATTCCCCAGCCGTCGTAAATATTGAATTTTTTATAGCTTCGTCAGCATTATTTCCTCCCCAAATAACGTATTGGAAAGATGGAAAAAATTTTTCACAAGTATCCGTTATATGCCTGAGTAAAGAATTGAATTGAATATTAGTGGGTATAAGGCCTCCAGAAAGCAGCAAATTATATCTAAACACTGGCATTAGTTCGTCACTCCAGATATCAAAATGTCCCAACCAAATTAATTGATTAATTTTTATAGTTAATTTATATACCTCATCCTGTCTATATTCTGGTATCTTTGTTTCAAAAAAAACAATAATATGAATACCCTCTAATTTGCTATTCCAATTAAAATTAATTCGAAAATTTGATCTCCTACTTGATATCCACAAGTCCAGTTCATCTTGAAATGATCTTTTAAATGTATAGCTCTGCGAGTCTATAATTTCTTCAATTACATCAAGTGGATGCTTTTTTTTATTTAAAAATAATAAATCTTCCATTGCACAAAAAAGTAAATTTACCTATTTACCATTTTAAGCTAAATGATTAATTTTTTATTTACGCTGGCTAGGAGTGTATTTTATTTCGATATCTTCGTGACTTATCCACTACTTTGTAGAATTTCTTTTTTTTAATTTCTTCTCTATTTCATTTAATTTTTTTTCAAGAAGCGTACTTTTTTCTTTCTCTTTAATCAGCATTTCTTTTATTAAATCAAATTCATCGCGTTGAACAACTTCAAAATCATTCAATAACTTCTCGACTTGAGATTTTACTATTATCTCAATTTCCTTTCTTACCCCACTGGCGGCCCCTGCTGTTTCCGACAATATTTCGGTTAATTTACTAAATAAGTTTGAGTTCGACTGACTCATAAATTCTCCATTCATTGTTAAAAGTATTTTCTAACGTAATTATGATATATTAAAATTAAAAATTAAAGGTAATTTTTGTAAATGTATGTAATTGCAATGCTCATGCCCGTTATTGACCCCGTAGCGATTCAAATCGGACCAATTAATATTCACTGGTACGGATTATCCTATGGTCTGGGCCTCCTGCTTGGCTGGATATATATATCTTCTAAATTTATTCGTGATCACGCTGCAGATAAATTCATTGGTAGAGAAATGATTAGCAATTTTCTTCCATGGGCTATTATTGGTATCATATTTGGTGGTCGTTTTGGATATGTTTTAATTTACGATCTACCTTACTTTTTAGAAAATCTTGATGAAATATATAAAATTTGGAATGGCGGAATGTCATTTCATGGCGGCCTCATTGGTATAATCATTTCAGCACTAATATTTTCAAAAAAATATAAATCAAACTTCTTATCATTGGCAGATCTATTGGCAATTTCTGCGCCTATTGGTATCTTTTTTGGTAGAATATCAAATTTCATAAATCATGAATTAATTGGTAAGCCATCCGATCTTCCTTGGTCTGTCATATATCCAACTGGAGAACTTGTTTCTAGACATCCATCGCAAATATACGAAGCGATATTGGAAGGCTTGGTTTTATTTTTTATATTATTAGTCGCATGTAAAAGATATCGTATTCTAAGAACCCCAGGCAATGCATCAGCAATATTCCTTATTTTTTATGGAGTTTTTAGAATAATATCAGAAATATATAGACTGCCAGATCAACAAATCGGATATATTTTTGATCATGTTACAATTGGCATGATTATCTCTATTCCCATGATGATTCTGGGAATAATACTATTAGATAGAAAAAATGGAAAAAAAATTTAGAAATCTAGAAGAAAAAATCAAAAACAAAATTTATCAAGATGGGCTTATTACAATCGAAGAATATATGGCATTATGCCTTCAAGATGAAGATTTTGGTTATTATAAATACAAGAGACCGATTGGCGCTGACCGTGATTTCATTACAGCGCCTGAGGTCAGTCAAATGTTTGGTGAAATGATTGCGATCTGGCTAATCACCGCATGGCAAAATATTGGGAAACAAAACATTAATATCATAGAATTAGGGCCAGGAAATGGTTTAATGATGAGTGATATTCATCGAGTTTCAAAAAAATTTCCGGATTTTTATAAATCAATCAATATTTGGTTGTATGACACAAGTGAAACTCTTAAAGAAGAACAATCACGAAATATTGATTATAATTTCAAGAGAGTAAGTACGCTGAAGAAAATACCTGATGGCATAAACTTCTTTATCGCAAATGAATTTTTTGATGCAATACCAATAAAACAATATATTCGTGACGCCGGTAATTGGAAAGAAAGGGCTATCGGCTTAGATGATCTTGGTCAACTCACTTACTCTGTCATTGATAAACAAAAAGGACGACCCACTGATTTAGACTTTCTAGAACATGAATTAAATAGCGATGGAGTTTATGAAATCTCACCTAAACAAGATGATATATTAAAAATAATTTTTGAAAATATATCAAAAAATGGCGGTCTGTTAATTTTAGACTACGCCAAAATAACAGGTGGAGCAGGTGATACAATGCAAGCAATCTCAAGACATAAAAAAAGGTCTATTTTCTATGAGCCAGGCAACACTGACTTAACGAGCTTGATAGACATAAAAAGATATCAAGAAATTGCAAGAACTATGAATATAAATTCATTTGGGCCAATTAATCAGAGTGACTTCCTGCTAAGTTTGGGATTCTTTGAGAGATATAAAATATTGAGATCAAATACAAGTGATGAATATAAAAATAAACTGGATAGACAGTATCACCGATTAATTGATCCTGATAAGATGGGTAAATTATTTAAGGTTCTATACTTTTCAAATAATAATTCTACAGTACCAGAAAAAATGAAATGAAAAAGAATTTTATAAAATCAAAAAAAAATTACCTAAGTGGCTGTAGCTATGGCTTCTTCACGCGCAATGGAGGATACTCTAACGGCATTTATAAAAGTCTAAATTGCAGCAGCAGGTCAGATGACTCAAACTTGAACACTAGTAAAAATAGAAAAAAAGTTTTACAAGAGCTCGGCAAAGAAGATGCGAGTCTTGTAATACCAATACAAAAACACACAAATATATGCAAAATAATTACAGAAAATGACTCTCATAATGTCACAGCAGATGCGCTAGTGACAAAAAGTGAAAAACTAGTTCTTTGCATTTTGACAGCCGATTGCGTTCCCATATTACTTCACGAGAGACAAAAAAATATAATTGGTGCCATACATGCAGGTTGGAAAGGAGCTAAAAATAATATTATAGAAAATACAGTAATGAAGGTACGGGAATTAGGTGGAAAAATAGAAAACATATCAATAGTAATAGGGCCCTGTATACAACAAAAATCATATGAAGTTGGCAGTGATTTTTTGGAGGATTTTATGACTGATGATAATAAAAATAAAGAGCTCTTTATCCAAAAAAATCAAAAATATTGTTTTGATTTACCTCGATATTGCATAAATAAAATTATAAATTGTGGCATTAGAGAAGTTGGTTATATAAAAAAATGCACATATGAAAATAGTAATGAATTTTTTTCTTTTAGAAGATCTCTTCATCTAAAGGAAATGGATTACGGAAGACAGGCAAATGCAATCAGCATTAACAAATAAATACACTCTATAAAAAGACCTAAATATTTACTTATTGTTATAAAGTGCTATTGTAAAAATAATTAATTCTACGACTTGGTATGAAAAGACGAGATCAAAACATAAAAATTGTTGCAGGAAACTCAAATATGAGGCTTGCAAAAGATATTACAGATTACCTTAAAATACCGCTAACCGAATGCAACGTTCGTAGATTTGCTGATATGGAAGTATTTGTCGAAATTCTCGAGAACGTGAGGGGTGAGGACGTTTTTGCCATACAATCAACATCATATCCTGCTAATGATCATTTAATGGAATTATTAATTCTTATTGATGCCCTAAAAAGGTCGTCAGCGCGTAGAATTACTGCGGTGATCCCCTACTACGGATATGCTCGCCAAGATAGGCGAACATCAGGTAGGACTCCGATCTCTGCCAAATTAGTTGCCAACCTTATTACAAATGCAGGTGCTGACAGAGTTTTAACTATTGATCTTCATGCTGGCCAAATACAAGGTTTTTTTGACATACCAACGGATAACTTATCGGCTGCACCTGTCATTGTAACAAATATAAAAGATACGATGGATGTTGAAAAAATTACAGTTGTCTCACCAGATGTTGGGGGGGTTGTAAGGGCAAGACTTATTGCCGAAAGAATAGGCGGTGCGCCATTGGCAATTGTTGACAAACGAAGAGACAAGCCTGGTCAATCAGAAGTAATGAATATTATAGGGGATGTAAATGGAAGGTCATGCATACTCGTTGATGACATTGTAGACTCTGGTGGAACATTATGTAATGCCGCAAGTAAATTACTGGAGTCAGGGGCAAAAGAAGTTAGTGCTTATATTACACACGGTGTTCTATCAGGTGAAGCAGTTGAGAGAATTAATAGCTCTGATCTAAAAAATCTTGTTGTAAGTGATACAATCTTAAACGAAACTGTTGGTACCGGATCTAAAAAAATCAAAATAATTTCTGTTGCAAAGCTACTGGGCGATGCAATTATGAGAACTTCAAATGAAGAATCTGTATCAAGTCTCTTCATATAATAATTAAAAAAATCTTTCTTTTTTTCTAAAAATTATTTATAGATAATAATAATAAAACCTATTAATAAATTCATAAGCAGATATTTAGAATAAAATGGCTGATATACAGGAAATCGACGTTAAAATTAGAGACCAAATAGGCACTGGAGGCTCACGCGCAATAAGACGGGATGGTAACACACCAGGCATACTCTACGGCACTGGTATTGATCCAATAAATATAACTGTTGAAACAAAGGTACTTGTAAAGCACTTCCAAACTGGTAGATTTTTATCAACATTATATGATTTGAATTTGGATGGAAAAAAAACACGTGTAATACCGAAAGATGTACAAATTCACCCAGTAAAAGATACACCATTGCACGTTGACTTTCTTTTGCTATCAAAAGAAGCAAAAGTTGTGGTGGAAGTGCCTGTATCATTCCTAAATGATGATATTTGCCCGGGCATTAAGAAAGGTGGGGTACTGAATGTTGTTCGCTATAATGTTGAATTATCTTGCCCAGCTGATGCGATACCCGAAAATATCGTAGTAGACCTCTCTGAAGCAGACACCGGTGACTCAATTCATATTTCAGCAGTAACTTTGCCTGAGGACGTAATGCCCACAATTACTGATAGAGATTTTACAATTGCTACAATTGCTGCCCCTGCAGGTATTACTGAAGAAGCTGATGAAACAGAAGAGGTAGAGGATAGTGAAGCACAAGAAACCTCTGATAATGAAGATAGCCAAGAATAAAAAAAAATAGCGCAATGCAACTAATAGTTGGCCTCGGAAACCCAGGGGGGAAATACCAATATACCCGCCATAATATCGGATATATGGCTATCGATAATATTGTTTCTGCACAACAAGATTATAAAATTAAAAAGAAATTTAATTCTATTATTTATGAAACGATAATAGATAACAATAGAATTATCCTTATCAAACCAGAAACATACATGAATAATTCTGGCGATGCTGTCTTTCGAATTGCAAATTTTTATAAAATAGACTCAAAAAATATATTAGTTTTACATGATGAACTAGATATCCCATTTGGAAAAATTCGAATTAAAACTGGAGGCGGTAACGCAGGCCATAACGGACTGAAATCAATTTCTAAAAAAATTGATAATAATTACACAAGAGTCAGGCTTGGTATAGGGCATCCTGGGAATAAGGAGGGGGTTAATGGTCATGTTATGGGTAACTTCACGGGATCTGAGAAAGAGAAACTCAATCAAATTCTGAATTACCTAACAAATAACATCTATGAAATTTTAAATAAAAAAGAGAGCTTCATTATTAACTTTGAACTTGTCGAAGTCCAAAACCAAGAAATTAATCCATTAAAAAAAATATTAGGTTTATTTAAGTGAGAGAAAATTATGGGTTTTAAATGTGGTATTGTGGGACTACCGAATGTTGGAAAATCAACTTTATTTAATGCACTAACTCAGACTGCAAATGCTGAGGCTAGTAATTACCCATTTTGTACCATTGAGCCAAATATAGGAGAGGTTTCAGTTCCTGATGAAAGGCTTATAAATTTGAGTAAGATATCAAAATCAATAAATACAATACCAACAAAATTGAATTTTGTCGATATAGCAGGTTTAGTTGAGGGTGCATCCAAAGGAGAAGGTCTTGGTAATAAATTTTTATCAAACATAAGAGATACAGATGCAATAGCGCATGTTGTAAGATGCTTCGAAAATGATAATGTCACCCACGTAAATAATAAGATAGATCCGATATCAGATATCCAGTCGATTGAGACTGAGTTACTACTTGCTGATATACAAAATCTGGAAAATCGTAAAAATGGGCTGGAACGCAAAATAAAGGGAAATGACGAACTAGCAAAATCAACATATGAGCTTATTGATAAGATCATAACTTTTTTAGACTCTGGAAAACAAGCAAGGGAATTCAAAGTCGACGATATGCATAAGAAGATCTATGCCGAATTAAATCTTCTCACATCTAAACCAATCTTTTATATTTGTAATGTTGAAGAGTCAGATGCAGCTTCAGGAAATATACTTTCCAAGGAAGTTCACGACTTTGTATCAAAATCAAACTCCCATTGCATAACCATCTCAGCCTCGACAGAATCAGAGCTATCAATCCTAGACGAACTGGAGAAGGATGAGTATTTGAAAAGTATTGGACTCAATGAAACGGGGCTAACTAAAGTCATCAAAACAGGTTATTACATTCTTGATCTTATAACATATTTTACAAGTGGCCAGAAAGAAACAAGGGCCTGGACCATAAAAAAGAATACATTAGCACCAAAAGCTGCATCTGTTATTCACACAGATTTTGAAAAAGGTTTCATTAGAGCAGAAACCACATCATATATAGATTTTTGTAATTATAATGGGGAACAAGGAGCGAAGGAGGCTGGTAAAATGAGGCTTGAGGGTAAGGAATATATAGTTCAAGACGGCGATGTTATGCACTTCAGGAGCAATAACTAAAATTCGATCAGGGAGTGAATGTTATCTGCATATTTTGCTATCTTTGAGCGACCATTCAGGCCTTTGAGTTCTAATAAGAAAATGATCGCGCACAACTGACCCCCTAACCTATCGATAAGTTTTACAGCAGCTTCTGTTGTTCCACCGGTTGCCAAAACATCATCAACCAAAACTATTTTTTGTCCTTCCTCGATTGAGTCAGTATGTAATTCAATTTGATCATGACCATACTCTAGGGAATATTTTTCTGCTATTACATTATATGGTAGCTTATTCATTTTACGAATTGGGATGATTCCTTTTCCGGACTTGTATGCGATAGCAGAACCTAAAATAAAACCTCTTGCATCAATTGCAGCTATTAAATCGATATCGCGATCCACTTTTTCACAACATAGGTCAATTGCAAGTGAGAAGGCCTGTGGGTCTCTTAAAAGAGGTGTAATGTCGCGATAAATGATACCCGGTTTGGGATAGTCTTTTATCGCACGTATTTTCTTTTCAAGATAATTTATATTGTTTTTCAATAGATCTCTTACTTATTGGTTCTAATGTTCAATTCTGGCCCATATTTTCTTCTTTGAATAATATAGCAAGCCAGCAAGAACAAATAAAAATATAGCAACCTTGAAACCCATTTGTTTTCTAATTTCTAGCTTTGGCTCAGCGGCCCACATCATGAATGCGGAGACATCTTCTGCCATTTGTTCTACACTTGCTGCAGTTCCGTCAGCATATTCAACAGACTCTTCATAGAGCGGTTGACCCATTGCTATCTGATTACCAGGATAGTATTCATTATAATGCATGCCTGATTGTAATATAAAGTCATCAGGTGGTTCACTATACCCATTCAAGAGAGCGTAAATATAATCTACACCCTGCTCTTGATACCCTGTAAATAAGTCAACAAACCACCAAGGGAAGCCTCTAAGTGTACTTCTAGCTTTTGCGAGTACACTAAAATCTGGAGGATATGCGCCACCGTTTGATGCACGCGCTTCATTTTGATTGGCGTATGGCGAAACAAACGTATCACTCGGCTTTCCTGGTCTTTCGAACATTTCTCCGTAGTCATCAGGTCCATCAATTATCATATCCTCTGATGCAATGACTTTGACTTCTTCAACAGTAAAACCTGGGCCACCTTCTTCAGCTAAATTTCTGTAATATACATAGTTCATTGAGTGACAAGATGAGCACACCTCCCGATACACTTGAAAACCACGCTGAAGTTGAGCGTCATCATAATGTCCAAATATTCCAGCAAAAGTCCAGTCGTGCTTCTGAACTCTTTTTTGTTCCCCTGCAGCGAATGCACTTATCGAAAAAAATAAGACAAATATAATTTGGAACAATATACAAAACTTGAAATTATACCCGGATAATTTGAACATTTATTTTAGCTAGGCCTCCGCGCTTTTTTCTTTCATATTCCTTATTTCCATTTTTTCAAGAACAGCTTTAGTTATGCTCTCGGGAATGGGCTTTGGCTTCTCAACCAACCCTAATATTGGAAGCACAAGAAGAAAATGTATGAAGTAGTATGCAGTACATATTCTGGATGCAACTAAAAATAAACCTTCTGGATTCTGGGAACCAAGATATCCAAGGGCAATGCAATTCACTACAAATATCCAATAAAATTGCTTGTACAATGGTCTAAAAGTAGCTGACCTCACTTTTGATGTGTCAAGCCATGGCAAAATGAATAGTATCGCTATTGCAGCACCCATCACTAATACTCCACCAAGCTTTGATGGAATAGCTCTAAGTATTGCATAAAATGGCAGTAGGTACCATTCTGGCACAATATGAGCTGGAGTCACTAATGGATCAGCCATTATATAGTTATCTGTATGACCTAATATATTTGGATTAAAAAATATAAACCAAGCAAATAAGATCAAAAAGCAAACCAATGAAAATGCATCTTTTACCGTGTAATAAGGAGCAAATGGCACTGTATCCTGCTTTTCCTTGACGCTAACCCCAACAGGGTTATTGTTACCTGTAACATGAAGTGACCAAATGTGTAAAATTACTACACCAAAGATCATGAAGGGCATCAAGTAGTGCAAACTAAAAAATCTTTTTAATGTAGCATTATCTACGGCAAAGCCACCCCATAGCCATTCAGTGATTGTTGTACCCACAACCGGTATCACAGAAAATAGATTGGTTATAACAGTGGCGCCCCAGAAACTCATTTGTCCCCAAGGTAAGACATAGCCCATAAAGGCAGTAATCACCATTAACAAATATATGACCACACCAAGTATCCATAGGATTTCCCTTGGCGCTTTGTATGATCCATAATATAAACCTCTAAAAATATGCACATAAACGGCCAAGAAGAACATCGATGCTCCAACAGCATGAATGTATCTTATAAGCCAACCATAATTTACATTCCGCATTATGTGCTCAACAGATGCAAATGCAAGTCCTGCGTCGGCAGTATAGTGCATCGCGAGAACTATGCCCGTAACTATTTGCGTCACGAGACAGAATGTCAAAATTCCACCAAATGTATACCAATAGTTAAGGTTTCTTGGTGTTGGAAATGCATTTATGTTGTCATGAAGCATTCTTGGTAATGGCAGTCTCTGGTCAAACCACTTCGAGAAGCCCGATTTTGGAATATATGTAGATTCTTTACTCATTATATTACTAACCTATCCTTATAACGTTTTGATTTATAAATTCTGCCGCTGGTATATCAAGATTTTTAGCTGCTGGACCTTTTCTTATTCTACCAGCAGTATCATAATGCGAACCATGGCAAGGGCAATACCAGCCCCCAAAATCCCCTTTAGAATCCCCCAGAGATTGACCCTTTGGAACGCACCCAAGATGCGTACAAACCCCTACCATTACTAGCCATTCTCCGTTTTCATCGAGCGACCTATTTTCATCTGATGCAGCTGAATCAGGGCTCAAATTATAATTTCGGGCGTTATTGTCAGGTAAGCTATCAATGTCCACACGTGAGGCCATCTGGATTTCTTCTTCAGTTCTCCTTCGAATAAAAACAGGTTTTCCTCTCCACTTGACCGTGATTGCTTGACCTCTCTCAAGTTGACTGATGTCTACTTCAATTTTCGATAATGCAAGCGCCGTCGCATCAGGATTCATTTGATCAACTATTGGCCATGCGATGCTTGCAGCTCCTACTGCAGCAAAGGCACCTGTGGCTAAAAAAATGAAATCTCTACGTGATGGTTGCTTTGGATCTTTGTCTGACAATTTGCCCTCTTAATTCCTCTATATATTTATACTGATTTAAAAAAAAATGCTATATATTTATACATGTTATTATTGATTTTTTGTTGTAAATTACAAAAACATGAACTACAAATACATATATAAGAATATTTAACAATTTTTAAACAGACAGGACAGAGAAATTCAGAAAAATAAATTATCTGTGGCCCTCTATCAGCCAGATATTCCTCAAAATACTGGTTCAATTATTCGCCTAGCGGCGTGCTTTGGATTTACACTCCACATAATTGAGCCTGCAGGTTTTATGATTGATGATAAAAGACTTAAAAGAGTGGCAATGGATTATCTGGAATATCTTGAATTAGTCAGGCACGAGTCATGGGATAAATTCTACTCATGGTCTAGATCTCAGTCAAAAAGGATTTTATTAGCAACAACAAAAGCTAGTCAGTCCTATCTAGATATACAATATCAAACGAGTGATATAATAGTTTTTGGGAGAGAGAGCTCTGGTGTGCCAGATGCAGTACATGAAAAATCAGATATAAGAATCAGAATAATAATGCAAAATAACATTAGATCATTTAACGTATCAAATTCTTGCGCTATAATAATGAGCGAAGCGATTAGACAAATCTCAACCTGATGTGATATGAAATATCAAAAAAAAATTCATAAAAATATTCTCGATAATACAAAATCCTTAAGGGAAGAGGCTGCAATAGTTTTCAAGACATTACGTGATAACCTATGTGAAACCCTAGAATCATACGAAAAAAATCAATCAAACGCCGATAAAAAATTTCATGTGAATGAGTGGATCAGAAATGAAGGTGGTGGTGGTATTTCAAGTATCCTGAGGGGATCTATTATTGAAAAAGCTGGAGTCCACCTGTCAACAGTATATGGCCAGCTACCCAGTGGTGCACTAAATGATCAGAAAAGTAAAGAAAGTGATTTTTGGGCTTCAGGCATTTCAGTAATTATCCATCCTCAAAGCCCTTTTATACCCTCTGCACATCTCAACCTTAGAATGATTGTTACAGATAAATATTGGTTTGGTGGTGGAGCTGATTTAACCCCTATGCTTAAAATAAAAAGGTCAGAAAAAGATAGAGATACAGTTCTTTTTCACAAATATTTAAAGTCTGCTTGTGAAAATTCATTAATCAATAAATATGATGAATTTAAAAAAAATTGTGATGCTTATTTTCATTTAAAGCATAGAAATGAAAATAGAGGCACTGGCGGTATCTTTTTCGACAACTACAAGTCAAATAATTCGAGCAGTGATTTGTCATTCCTTAAACAAGTCGGCGATAATTTTATCGAAGTTTATAAAATTATTATTCAAGACAATATCGATAAAACTTGGTCAGAAAAACAAAAGCAAGAACAATTACATTTCAGGGGTAGGTACGTCGAATTTAACTTAATGTATGACAAAGGTACATTATTTGGCTTAAAGACTGGTGGAAATATTGACTCAATTTTATCGTCATTACCCCCTTTGGTCAGTTGGTAATTATGTGCCTATTATTTCAAGAAGTTCACGTCTAGTCAGCCGACAATTACTTGATAGCCAATTATTCTCAAGTTTTTTTATAATTTGACCCACCTCTTTTCCTGGCTTCACACCTAATTCCAATATATCTGTTGATTGAACGGGGAAGTTAGGAATAATTTTTTCACTTACACTATTTAATAATTTGACGGGAAATTTATTTTGTATATTTTTTGACCCAATCAACCAAGATATAATAACAGCGTATCTCGTAAATTCCCTCCCATATTTATAAATATAAGCATCAATATTATCTGAAATTGGAGTCTTGCATTGATTAATTAATTCCAAGAATATTTTAATTTGCTTTATCTCATTATTTGTAAACTTAATCGCTCTTAGAGACTCAAAGATACTATCTACAGGTATAGAGTTATCAAGGGCTAGACTGAGCTCAAATAGAGGATTTTGAAAAAAACCATCAAATATTTCCTTTACTGATATAAGTTTCGGTATGTGAGTACAGTCATTTATTTTTATGTTAAAGAGATCAAAAAAATCTCTCAGATGAAGCTTTGCTATGATATCTGGCGATTTGATTGATTGGATTAACTTTATCAACTCATCTTTTATTTTCTCTTTTGATAATTTGAGTAATAAGGTCTTTTCCGATAGGCATATCTCTAATTCATCGCGGTTCATCACCGCCTTGAGACTGGATGAGAATCTGAGATATCTGAGAATTCTTAGATGGTCTTCCAATATCCTCATCCGTGCATCACCATTAAATCTTACTATACGGCTTACTATGTCTGCGTAAGCATTCAAGGGATCGTAAACAGTGCCGTCAAATGATAAATATAGAGAATTGCAAGAGAAATCCCGCCTCATAGCATCACTGTAGAGATCATTTGTAAATTCAATGTTAGCGGCCCTACCAAAAGTTTTTATATCTACCCTTAAAGAGGTCACTTCGTATTTTTTACTACCCGTTACGAAAGTAATGCAGCCATATCTTTTTGCATGCTCAATAATGCTATATTCCATATTATTCCCAAGTTTTTGAAGAATTTCGTCTGGTGTAGCATTTGTAACAAAATCAATATCGTTTGGTTTCTGGTTTAAAATAAGATCTCGAACAGCGCCTCCAGCAATTAACAAATGAAATCCACTTTCTGAAAATTGAGTATATAACTTTCGAATATCATTATTTAAGATGCTACTTACATCAATTTTTTTTCGGCTATATTTATCTATTGGTAGGATTTTTCCCATAAATAACTTCTAATTCTCACTTACATTACCTGAAATAATTTTCCCTTCCTCTATATAAGGAGGTGTATAGTTATTATCTCTTGATACGCCAGAGAGCAGTGGGTTTAGATAGAAAATTATTATAGAAATAGATAAACCTAATATGAGCAATTTGTAGCCATGAATTCTGGGTATATTTTTAAGTTCACTAGTTCTGCCTCTAAAAATATAAAAGAATCCCATTATTATAAATGGGATTGATACAATTAGTAGATGTAATATTATTAGTCTCGCCATTATTTAAAAAACCTCTCAGATAGTGTTTTTAATATGCGTGCAGTTGCACCCCATATAGAATACTCTTTGTATTGGTATAAATAAAACGATTTTCGAGTTCCATTAAATTCTTTATCTACGAACTTCAAGTTATTTTTATGCTCTATAAATTCTAAAGGTAGATATATGATATCCTCAACCTCATTTTTATTTATTTTTGGCAAGAAATCTATATCAATGAGTCCAACCACCGGTAATATTATATAATTTGTTCCTGTTGTTGTGATATCTAAATACCCGAGCCTCTTTATGTGCTTCTCAGATAAGCCAATCTCTTCAAAGGCCTCCCTGTAAGCGGTATCAACTGGATTTTTATCCTTTGCGTCTACTTTTCCTCCAGGAAAAGATATTTGACCCGCATGCGAGGGTAGATCATTGGAGCGAATAGTTAGAATAATCTCTGTGCCGTTGGATTTTTCAACTAAAGGAACCAAAACCGCAGAATTTCTATATTTAACCCCATCAATAACAGAATAATATTTTGTATTATCATCCTTTACTGATGTTTGAGGGGTAAAAGCGGGCATGTCTTTTATTAATTTTTGTGAGCATTTCATAGAGATTTATTATGAGATAATCAATCTTTAATAATGTCAACAGGAAATAATATCCCATTGCTCCAAAAGCCAAAAGTCTTCCCCTCATTTACTGGATGATAATCACAATAATTTATTAAATCGAGCATGCATGATCTAGAGAAGATGGCTGCAATATTTTCTCTGATATTTATGTATGGGATAATTCCTTGATTTTCTTCATCTACTAAATAACTTAACTGATCTTCTCTCTCTATTTTTATAACCTCATTCACATTTGTCTCTATGTAGAAATCACAGTTAACACCCTTACCCTTCATCTGTATATTAATTACTTTAAAAGGGGCATTTTCAACCCCAACAGCAACACATTCATAGGGTGTTACAATATTATACGCACCATTATCATCTCGTTTCAAATATCGCGAGAATAGGCACACCATTGCATGCCTTTTTATCTCAGTTCCCTCATAGAACCAACGACATTCTCTATCAATTTGGAACTTCGCTTTTTGATCTTTATTTTGATAAATATTATTGGTTTTAGACAATCTTTTTAATCTATAAATTTGTTTATTTTAATATCGGCACTATGTTCAATTATACTTTTATTAAACTCAATATACAAGACGCGTTCATAATTTACAGGGCCTTCAAATAAAATCTTCTTCTGCCCAATTCGTTTAAAGCCAATTTTTGAATAATAAGATAAATCACCAACTAAAATTATTAAATTATGGCCCAAATTTTTACAATTAAGAATACTATCTTTTAAAAGTCTCTTCCCAAAACCCTGTCCTCTATAATCACGATGCATAACGATTGGACCCAATAGCAGAGATTTTTTATTATTTACGAGAATATTCCAAAACCTAACAGAGCCAATTAATTTATTTTGACAAATGAGTACCTGAGAAATATCAATTAAATGATCATATTTTTCTCGATATCGAAAAGCACTCTTTGCGTAACGCCCTGGTCCAAATGAGTTAGTGTATAATGTATTAATTTCAGTGTTGTCTATTTCTTGCTCTTTTCGAATAAATATTGAATCATTCATCTTCATATTGAAATTACTCTAAAATAGCGCGGTATAATTAACGTTCTGATGGCATTAATAAAATAAAAATGCTAAAAATACTACAACTAATTATTTTGTACAAGGATGTCGCTTCATGGGCAGATTAGAGAATGGTAAATGGATCGATCAATGGCATAACACCAAGGAGACAAAAGGTCGTTATGTGCGCAAGCCATCAATTTATCGAAATTGGATAACAAAAGATGGTGCAGCAGGGCCGTCGGGCAAAGATGGTTTTAAAGCAGAGAAAGATAGATATCATCTTTATGTATCCTGGGCTTGTCCATGGGCTCACAGAACCCTGATTTTTCGTGCTATTAAGGGATTAGAGGATATAATTTCAATCTCTGTCGTCAATGCCATAATGCGTTCACATGGATGGACATTTGATGATGGACAGGGTGTTATTGCAGATAGTGTGAATAATAAAAAATATTTATATGAGGTATATCTAAAAGAAGACCAAAACTATTCAGGTAGAGTAACTGTTCCCTTGCTTTGGGATAAAAAAACATCAACCATAGTTAACAATGAATCAGCTGATATAATTAGAATGTTTAATTCAGAATTTGATGATATTGGAGCAAATCCTGGTAATTATTATCCCGAAGCAAAAAGAACTGCGATAGACGACATGAATGACTATATTTATCAAAATATAAATAATGGTGTTTACAGATCCGGATTCGCAACAACTCAAGAAGCATATAATGAAGCAATTGAAACACTTTTTCTCGGATTAGATAAATTAGATAGTATATTGTCCCACCAAAAATATTTAATCGGCGATGAAATAACAGAATCTGACTGGAGGTTATTGCCAACACTATTGAGATTCGATAGCGTCTATCACGGACACTTTAAATGTAATAAGAAAAAAATCAAGGAGTACGATAATCTGTACAACTATGCGAAAGAGTTGTATCAATATCCAGGTATTTCCGATACTTACGATGACGAATACAGTAAGCTCCATTACTATGGCAGTCATGAAACAATAAATCCAAGTGGTGTCGTTGCAGCTGGACCCGCATTTGATTTTACTCAACCGCATAATAGAGGCAATTAAATGGATAAAAATAATGCGAATATTGTTCTACTCGGTTCAGGATGTTTCTGGCATCCTGAGATGATATTCCACAGAACAGACGGTGTCATAAGCACAAAAGTTGGTTATGCAGGCGGTACCACAGAAAACCCTACCTACGCAGAGGTTTGTTCGGGTCAAACGGGCCATGCTGAAGTTGTAAAAGTTGAGTTTGATACAAATATAATTGATTTTAATAAGCTACTGGATATCTTTTGGGATATTCATGATCCAACTCAAATCAATAGACAAGGTGTTGACATTGGAACGCAATACAGATCTTGTATATTTACGGATTATGAGCCATACATCGAGATTGCCAAAAATGCCATTGATGCTCTCAACACATCAAAGCGCTACAATAATCCGATTTCAACTATTCTTTACGAAAATGTGACCTTCTTTGAAGCCGAAAATTACCATCAAAAATACCTATTCCGCTAGGACCAAAAGAAGTATACATAAATGTGCATAATATGATTATATCCCACATTTCAGACATACATCTTCCAATAACAGTTCAGCCGAGTTTTAGTGATTTACTGAATAAGAGATTGTTCGGTTTTATTAATCATTCATCAAACAGAAAAAAAATTCATGACATTGAAAATCTCAAAATAATATTCGATGATATATTAAAAAATTCTGATGGCCATACAATTTTGACAGGGGATATAGTCAATTTGTCACTTCGCAGTGAGTTCGAGTTGGCCAGTGATTTCTTAGGAAGTTACTTCCCGAAAGATAAGCTATCGATTATACCTGGGAACCATGATAATTACGTAAAATGTAATTATGAAGACTCAATGTATATACTGCGACGATACACAGAAAGCAACCATGATGATACTCAAGCGTCACCCTTTCCATATCTAAAATTATTTAACGACATTGCAATCATTGGAATTTCAACTGCTGTTGTGTCCCCACCCCTAATGTCTTGGGGGCGTATCTCCGAAACACAATTAGACGCCATAACAGAGATATTACATTCATTGTCAAAAGATAATTATTTCATAATAATACTATTACATCACCCTTTGCATGAATTCGGTTTTCTAAACTTTAAAGGCCTGCTCAATAAGAACTCATTAATTAAAATACTCAATGAATTTAATATAAATTTGATATTGCACGGTCACTTACATACCGAAAGTCAAAAAAAAATATCTCTAAAAGAAGTTAATATACCCTGCCTTGGTGCTCCATCAACCTCTCGAGCGAACCAGGGTAAACTATCATTCTTTAAATATCATATTGACAAAGTAAATGACAAATGGAGTCTTAAGGTGTATCGTCGCAGCTACATCATGCAAACTAAAAAGTTTAAAACACAAATCTTAATGAGTAAAACTTATGACTAAGGGATTAACGCCTTTACAAATTAAAATTATATGCGGCGGCCTAATTCTTGCCATTGCAGTTGGTATCAGGCAATCATTTGGACTTTTTCTGGAGCCAATTAGTACAACACTGCAGATCGGAAGAGAGACTTTTGCTCTTTCAATTGGACTTGTGAATCTTCTTTGGGGCGTCCTTGCTCCATTTACAGGGGCACTAGCTGATAAATTTGGTTTAAAAAGAGTTGCTATAGTTGGTGCATTATTTTATTCGGGTGGTATTTTGATTTTGTCAAATTCAGCCTCCCCTCAGGAATTACTACTTGGCGGAATAATTGTAGGATCTGGACTATCCGGATTGGGCTTTACAGTAATTCTAGGTGCAGTTGGAAAGTTTGCACCACCTGAAAAAAGAGGTACCGCCCTAGGTTTGACAACAATGGGTGGTTCAATAGGGATGTTTTTAGGCGTTCCCGTTACAGGTACTTTCATTCAATCATTTGGTTGGTCGGGAGCTTTATTTGGGCTTGCCGCAATTTCCTTGGTTATGATACCTCTAGTTTACGGACTGGTACCACATGATAAAATAACTGATCAAAAAAACCAGACTAATGACGCCGGTGAGAGACTAAGTGAGGTATTAAGTCATGCACTGAAATCAAAAAACTTCCTATTGCTAGTGTGTGGTTTTTTCATTTGTGGATTTCATGTGAATTTCATTGTCGCTCATCTGCCTGCTTTTATTTCAGATATGTCACTGCCGGCGAATGTGGCTACGACTTCACTCGCTTTGATTGGTTTTGCAAATATTTTTGGTGTAGCATTAGCCGGTCGCTTAGGTGACAAATACAAAAAAAATGATGTACTTGTAGCTTTGTATGCACTCAGAGCCCTAGCATTCATAATCTACATAATTACACCGATCACTGTAATATCAACATTAATTTTTACCTTTGTTCTTGGCGTCTTGTGGTTAGGCACTGTCCCATTGACAAGTGGCCTTGTTGCAACCTTTTTTGGACCTAAATATATGTCGATGCTATATGGAATTGTATTTTTCAGCCATCAATTAGGTGGGTTCGTAAGTTCGTGGATGGGCGGATGGATTTTTGATTTAACTGGTGATTATAACATTATGTGGTGGTTTTCCGTTTTACTCGGTTTGCTTGCAGCTTTACTACATTACCCAATCAAGGATCGCCCTGTTATAATATTCGGCACAAGATAATCTAAATCCCATAAACTTTGCTTGCTGTATTATGAAAAATATTTTTCTGATCAGCAATTGGTAATTTACGCGTTGCCATTCGGAATGCATTGATCAGATCACCGTAATTACACCAGATTTTTTCAATCGGGAAATTCGATCCAAACAAACATCTATCTGATGGATAGTTTGCTAAAACTTTCTGAACAATATTTGATATAAACTCAGGGTCATTTTTATTAATAAATGTTCCCAATCCTGAAAGTTTAATGAAAAGATTGTCATATTCAGCAAGACTTTCCATAAATGCATTCCATTCAGCCCAACCGCTATCCGATAAGTCATGCGGCATACCTGCATGCTGAAGAACAAATGTTGTTTCGGGAAACCTTTTCAAAAGATTTTTTGTGTGACTCAATTGACTTTGAAAAACTTGTAATTCAAAAATTGACTCTTTTTTAGCCAAATACTCAAAATTATTATTAAATATTGAATCCTCCATAATATCTGGCGCAGATGCAAATGAATATAATTCACGTTCATGCCAATGAAGCTGCATTCTTATGCCCCTCGTCAGAGGATAGTCAAATAATTTATCCAGCATCTCAGGAGCATTTGGATCTAATAAATTACAATATCCAATAAACGCGTTTGGCCAACCTGAATTATTAAAAGAGTCATCAACAAACTTTGCCTCTTCATGATATTTATCGATTGGCCAATTGCATTGAATATAAACTGACTGCTCCACTCCAAAATCTACAACATCTTCAATAAAGTCATCGATGAGATAGTCTTTTTTAATCGGAGTATAATCCCCAAATATTCTTGGCTGTATTTCACCCTGAAGCCAATCTAAGTCTGATTGCTTCCATATGTGATGATGGCTATCTATTATTGGAAATCTCATAAATGACAATCTTATAATCTTTGTATTGGAGATGAGGAAATTATATAAAATCTTGGTGCGAGAATCAATAATGAACTTATAATTCCAATACCAATTCCAATCCATAATCCAATCAATCCAAAATCAAGTGTGATAGCAAAGAAGTATGAAAGCGGTATTCCAAAAATCCAGAAACAGACAGATAATATAATAAATGGCACCCATACATCTCCAGTACCTCTCAATGCACCTAGTGAAACTGCCATCAAAGTGTCAAAAACAAATAGAAATCCTACAAAAAATATTATTTTCTGAGTCATCAAAATCATCTCTGGGTTATCAAAGAAAACTCGTGCAATCACATCAGGATTAATGAGTGTAAAAACAGATATTGGGAGCGTTATTGAAAAAGCAACCAGCATACCCATTAACCCTGCTCTTTTCGTATCGCTGACTGATTGCTGACCAACCGCAACACCAACCCTGATAGAGGTAGCACCAGCTACTCCAATTGCACTCATATATATTAGATTCACAACAGTGTAAGTTGCATGGTGCGCAGCAAGTGCAGCTGATCCAAACCATCCCGCAATAAATACAACTGCTGCAAAGGCAATTACTTCAACGCCTTGCAACAATGCCATTGGAAGCGCTATTTTTCTAAATTTCTCAGATATACTTGATTTTAAAGTAAACATATTCTCTTTAATATCTAAAAAGTTTTTTTTCATCTTAAATACATCACCATTCTTCTTTGATATATAAACAAGGTAAATTAAGGTCATAAAAAATGCTGTCCATCTTAATATTGATGAGATTACGATCGCTTCATACGCCCCACCTCCACTATAAAATGAGCCCCATGACAGTATGAAGATGCCATTTAAGATTACATTTAGTATATTGACAAAAATCATGGCATACATACCTGCTTTTTGGTAACCCATTGCTTCTAAAATAAGGTTTGTTGTTACAAAAAATAACATCCCAGGAATTCCGTATGCAAACACTAGCGAAACTCGTGCGCCTTCCTCTGCAATATTAAGCTCTTGCCCTGTAATTAGAAAAAAATCTTCAAAGAAAAAAGATAAAAAGATAGAGATAATTGAAAATAAGATACTATGGATCATAGCAGAGTACCAAATAGAACCAACTTTGTGTCTTTCATTTGCTCCAATTGATTGTGATGCAAGAACGACTGTCGCGTTTAGTGCGCCAATAAAAATAACCATAAGCGCAATTACTGGAGCTAGTCCAATCCCCAGATATGCGAGTTGATCTGGCCCTGCCCAGCCCGTCATTATTGCATCAATTGTAACCATAATCAGAATTGATGTCCTAGCAATAATTATTGGAAAACCCATACGGAATGTATCCATATAATGATACATAAAGGTATTTTTTGGACTAGATTGCATGCTGGGACATATTGATATTAACAATAGTATTTTTGATAATTAGGTCTCTGTAATAGAGCATATCTGGTCACCGACAGATATATCGTCACCAGTATTTGCATGAATTTTATTTAAAACACCGTCACAGGGTGCTTCTATCTCAGCAGTTGTCTTATCGGTCTCGATGGAATATAGGGCATCACCCTTTGAAAAACTCTGACCTTCTTTTACATGCCACTCAACGATTGTACCTTCATCAACATTCATGCCCATTCTAGGCATTTTAACTATTCTTTCCATGGCTAATTTAACTCCAATAATTCTTCAATACAATTCACAATATCGGCAACATCAGGTATTACGTGGCTTTCTAGGATGGGTGAGTATGGAATTGCGACATCTTTTACCGTAACTCTTTTTATAGGTGATTTTAGATATTTGAATGCCTTATCAGATAAGATGGCCGATATATGGCTTGCCGCACTACATATGTCACGAGCCTCATCAACAATGACCACTCTTCCTGTTTTCTTTAATGAATTTATGATTGTATCCTCGTCAATTGGCACTAATGATAAGAGGTCAATTAAGTCAACTCCTATACCTTTATCGTTAAGTTTTTTTGTTGCTTGCAGAGCTTTTAGTGTCATTGAACCAATTGATATAATTGTAACATCATTTCCTTGGTTTATTACTTCTGATTTCCCAATTGGTATTAAATAATTATCATCATCTGGTACTTCCTCTGGTCGGCCACCACCAGCTGCAGTTAAATAAAATACTGGATTATCATCCCTGATCGCAGACTTCAATAAGCCTTTAGCTGTTCTAGAGTTTGACGGCACAACAACCTTTACACCACCTAAGTTCATCAAAGCGGGATAAGGTATATCCGAGTGTTGTGCAGCCGCAGACCTCCCGCCACCGATAACTGCCATATAAACTACAGGTAATTTTACTTGGCCGGCTGTCATATACTTTAATTTTGCTGCTTGGTTGGCTATTGAGTCAAACCCTGTATATATAAAGTTTCCATATAAAAGATGGCAAATTGGTCGGTATCCAGCTGCCGCAGCACCAACAGCCATACCGGTCATAATATTCTCACAGATTGGCGTGTCTCTGACCCTGTCTTTACCAAAATTTTCTTGAAGACCTGTTGTCTGCCCTAAAAGTGAAATACCGGCATCCTCTCCGTATAGGATAACTTTATTATCTCTTTTCATTTCTTCTTGTAATGCTAGATTTATTGCTGGCATCATTCTTTGCTTGGACATTGCTTATCTCTCTATCATATGCACCATGGCACTGGAAATATCTGGCTCTGGGCTTTCAATTGCAAATTTTACTGCATCATCAACTTCGTCCTGAACCTCCTTCTGAATTTTTTCAATATCATCTCCAGAATATTTATTATGTTCTATAAAGTATGACTCAAGCCTCAATATTGGGTCTTTTTCATTTGTTTTCCATAACTCAACCTCGTTCTGATCTCGGTAAGTTCGCGACAAAAATGTATATTCAAATTCAACATGCCCACGTTGCCTGTATGTATGCGCTTCAATGAATGATGGGCCTTCATCATTTCGCCCCCTCTGAACTGCCTGATAAGCAGCTTGCCAAACATCAACAGCGTTATTTCCATCAACTTCATATTTTGGAATACCAAAAGGTTCAGCCCTATCAATAATCTTTCCAGATGTTACCTCCGATGTGTGAGTAAACTCTGAATATTGGTTATTTTCACACATAAATATCATTGGTAAGTTCCACAATGAACATATATTCATGGCCTCCATTAAAACGCCCTGGTTTGCTGCACCATCCCCAAAAAAAATTATTGAAACGGCTCCGTTACCATCCATTTTAGATGCCAGGGCTGCACCTACAGCTAATCCCATACCGCCTGCAACAACACCATTTGCTCCAATTATTCCCTTTTTGAAATCAGCAACATGCATGGAGCCACCTTTACCCCCACATATTCCCGTCGACTTTCCGTAAATTTCAGCCATCATTTTTTTAACGTCTCCACCTTTTGCGATGAAATGTCCATGGCCCCTGTGTGTACTCGATATCCAATCAGAGTCATTCAACTGATCACACAAAGGTACCGCAATTGCCTCTTGACCAATATAAAGATGAACGGCACCTGGAAAGGCTCCATTTTTTGTGGCCTCTCCCAAATGCTCTTCACACTTCCTAATCATGAGCATTTTTTTATATATTCTTTTTAGGTCTTCATCAGACAGATTATTTACGTAATTCTTGATGGACATCATTTCATCAATTAATTTGCTATTTTAATAATTTCATTTTTTTCAGCAGAATTAATTATAGACTCTAATATTTGAACATTTGATACTACTTCATCTATATTTATACGATATGTGGAACGACCTGCAACCGCGTCTGCCCATTCTTCGAAATTCAATTTAACGGTATTTACAACCGGGTGTTCTTCAACCACTCTTTTGCCATGTTTATCGCAATAGATAAATTCAGCTGGATCGTCAAAATCAACATTTGATACTTCCCTGATTTCTACCCAACCTTTTTCACCAAACACAGTAAACCGACCATAAAATGGAGTCGATATCATGACAGCGAGTGACGCAGTGACATTATTTTTAAACCTTATATTCACCGATAATGTATCTTTTTTTGGATGCTCCAAGACTATTGAACCAGTTTTTGCATAAACAGTCTTTGCCGATCCCAGGAAAGACACAAAAAAATCGGATAAATGTATCCCAAGAGCGGTCATTCCACCGGCTGGAGCAGATTTTGGGTCCAACCTCCAGTTATCCCTGTCAAGCTTCATAAAAATATCGTGACTAAAATTTGTCTCCATATGCAAGATTTCTCCAAGCATACCTTCATCAAGCATGTCTCTGAGCTTGACCATTGCGGGCTCCCATCGTCGCTCATGGCCGACACCAAGAATAATACCATTTTTTTTGCAAGCGGAAGCCATTCTCTTAATGCTCTCATATTTTAAGGCAACTGGTTTTTCACAAAATACCTGCTTTCCTCTGTTTGCCGCAGAGATTACTTGCTCTTCATGAAATTGATTTGGTGTTGCCAAAATGACAGCATCAATAGATGGACTTTCTATTATTGCGTCAAAATTTAAACTCGGGTCAACTGAGAATTCGGAAAAAACTGGGTCATCCTTACTTATTTGAGGATCAAAAGCATGCGTTATATCAATTTTTTTGCTCTGATTGAGGCATTTTATTATTTGTTTACCCCACCAACCTAGACCAATTACCGCTGCTCTCATGATGAATAAATCCCCTGTATTTCTTTATTTTGTACATTTATTTTTTTGTTAAATAAATATATATTTAATTATATATACACAATAGGCTTTGTAAATGGGAGATCAAATTAAATTTAGCGCAGGAGAGAATCCATATGCTGTCGAGTATGGAGGGTTCTACAGAAGGTGGATGCCTATGCTAACTGATGTAGACGAACTTGTGTCCGCGGTTAGTAAGATAAAGAGTACGACTGAAGAGTCTTGGATACCAATATGGAGTAAAGTTGCTGGTGCACATGAAAAGAAGGGTGACGAATTCATCAAGGAAAACAACCAACAGAAAGCATATAATGAGTTTATGCTAGCAAAGACGTACCTATCTATTGCAAGATATCCAGGTGAGATTACCGAGAATAAAAAAAAAATTAGCGCTGAATGCTCAAGGGTTTACAGAAAAGCATGCGAGCTACTTGAGCCCAAAGTTGAAATAGTTAAAGTCCGTTGTGGTGACAAGGAAATAACATGTCATTACAGGTGCCCAAAAGGGGCTGAAAAAACTGCTGCAGTTCTCATCATGTGTGGAGCTGACATGTTTAAGGAGGATAGAGGTTGGGCTTCACAGCATGCCATTGATAATGGTCTAGCATCGCTTGTCATGGATGGGCCCGCCACAGGAGAAAATCCATTTCCATGGGAGCCAGAGTCAGTATCAGCTTGGATGGCGGCTATCGATTACCTTGCAGGTAGACCTGAAGTTGATGAAAATAAGATAGGCGCCTTTGGTATAAGCAGAGGAGGCTATTCTGTCGTACAACTCGCAGGATCCTATCCCGATATGGTCAAAGCTATAGTTGCAAATGCAGGGCATCCCTTCGGTTACAAGATGACAGAAGAGGAAATGAATAATTTTGTAAAAGCACGGAATGATCGAGCACAGCATGTCTTTGGGCAGAAAGGAGACCCCCCATCTTTTCCACCTTGGACCGTAGAAAAAGAGCAGATGTTATTTGAAAAAT
Source organism: uncultured OCS116 cluster bacterium (assembly GCA_902613795.1). Lineage (GTDB taxonomy): Bacteria > Pseudomonadota > Alphaproteobacteria > Rhizobiales > TMED25 > TMED25. Next base: position 53,769 of record CACMIP010000002.1, on the reverse strand, counting down.
GGTCATTGAGTAGTCTTGGTATACTTGATAAGATAAATCAGCCAATGCTTCTAATTAATGGTAAAAAAGACCATCTTGCGCCTATTGGAAATATCTACTTTATGTTGGAGAACGGCCCACCTCATGGAAGAGAGGCTCGCATTTACCCAGATGCTGGGCATTGCGCATTCAAGTATCAGGATCATTGGGCTGCCGCTTCGTTTGAATGGCTCTCTGAAAAACTATCATGAATTAATTTGAGGCAAGTATCTTTTCTGAAATCTTTTCTGCAGTCATAAGGGTTGGGAAATTTAGGTTTGCGCATGGTACGATAGGAAAAATTGATGCATCAACAACCCTCAAACCATCTATTCCATGCACTCGACCCTCATTATCAGTAACAGCCATTTTATCAGTTTTGACACCCATTCTACAGGTGCATGATGCATGCCACACACCAACGGTTGATTTTTTAATAAAATCTGATAAAACTTCGTCATCTGACATCAGTATTGATAATTCAGGGGCTTCGATAACAAATTTATTCAGCAAATACCTCCTCAACGCATCCGGCCCATCAAGCATTTTTGAGAAGACCTTTGTGAGTAATTTATTTTGTAAATTAACCTTTCCAACCTGCCTCACCTTATCACCATAAACTGCAGCAAAGACCTCTTTGGAGATCCTCTGAAATGACTCAGTTTGTTGGATTAAAACCATTTTACGAAAGCCTTCCATCAGACGAATGAGATCCCTCTCGTCGGAAAGTAAATTAAACTCAACAATTGGCTCATCGTTCGGATCTGTGGTACTCAATCTTACTTGACCTGTCTCAGAGTAGGTTCTATTTACAAATAAAATAAATGCCGCTAATTGATCACCAATTGAATGCCAAGCCGTCTTTGAACACACCGCTACGTACATGTCACCTTTTGGAATATTCTTAAGGCCAGATGAATAACGCATGCCAACAAGAAGATGTCGTCTTGAATATTCATTAATTCGTGCCTCAGGTTTTATAAATGAGGCAATATTAATTGACGGATGATCCATTAGCCTCTGTCCGACACCACCAAGATTCTTTAGTACATTTATGCCCTTATCTTTGAGGTCCATTGCGGGGCCAATTCCTGCCCTCATCAAATGGGCTGGGGAATGAATTGCACCTGAACTTAATATTATTTCTTTTGCAAAAAATTTCTTATCTTTGCCTTCAATTCTGACCATTACACCGATACATTTTTTTCCATCAAAAAGAATTTCTTTAACGAATGACTCGGTCATTATTGTTAGATTCTTGCGATTTCGGATACCTTGTGTCAGATAGCCCATTGCTGCTGAAACCCTTCTCTCGTATATGAATGAGCCAGTTACAGGAAAATAGCCATCCTCAAACTTTCCATTTTGATCTTCAAGGTATTTGAATCCTGCCTCTTCAAATGCAGATGCAGATGCTTTAGCATGACCATTCCAGATATCAGGAAAAATTCGGCTGACAGGTATATTTCCATCATTACCATGAAATGGACCTTGAAAATCTGTATCCTTTTCTACTTTCTTGAAATATGGGAGTACGTCATCCCATGACCAACCTTTTGCTCCTCTTTCCTCCCAAATGCTGTAATCGTTTGGCGCGCCCCTATTCGCAACTAAACCGTTTATAGACGAGCCACCTCCAAGTACCCTTGCTTGTTCATATTTCCTGAGTGGAATTTGATCTTCATCCTTCATGTTATGAGACTTAACTTCGGTACTAACCTTCAGCTCTGTCCAATGAAATCTTTTATCAAGATAGGCATAACCAGGATATGTATCTAAAATTTGTTCTGGAACCTTTCCTGGTGGAGTGTCAGGACCAGCTTCACATAATAAAACTTTATTTTTTGAATTAGAGGTTAGCCTATTTGCAAGGACTGAACCAGCTGATCCTCCCCCAACAATTATATAATCAAACATTTTCCTGAACTCCCAATTATGAGACCGGAGGCCACAATCTCTCTGCCACAGATGGTGATCCTGGCGCATGAACGGTATAATTATGAATCTTGTGTGTCCATTTATCATCAGTTAAACCCATAGCTTCATGTTTTTCTTCAAAATTCTTTCTTCGATCTTCCAAAGAAGTAAACTCATATAAAACTGAGAATTTGGCCCATCCTGCGGCACAAAGCATTGTCCTAGCAGCTATACATCCGGAAAGCCTTGCAATCGCAGGAAGTCTGTGTTGTGTATACCATGAACAAACATCAAACTCATCATCAATAGTTTTTGTTCGAAAACTTCCCATTTGTATCACAGGTCCTGGTGTTGTTCCTGGTGTTTTTAGATTAGTTTCAGGGCCATCCACTCTTGATACAACTTGAAATAAACATTCGCGCATACCTTTACGTTTTTTTAGTTGGGCCGGATGAGAAATACCTCTGTTATTTACAAACTTTTCATTTCCTGTAAGTGTAGCAATAGATGCAGCACCAATCAGCTGTATATATTGTGATCCTTGGCCAATATCATCATTTGCTCTTGGTAAATTATCTCTTATTGCTTTCATTCCAGTTCCTTCATTTGCCCCAGCTTTATAATGCGCAGCCCACAAGCAACCGGTTTTTGATTGAATGAAAGGAAGATAATCATTGTGTATCCAATCGAAGTATTCTTGGTCATTATTATCTTCTAAGTCATACCAAATTGCCCATATTGCATTATCCATCACTATTTACCTTTTAATATATTCAAAAATGATTAGTGTTTTAATGCTAATGTATTAATAGTAAGATATCAAAATATTTTTTAATTCTTTGGAGGTGTTTAAATGGTTGATAATACGGAATTTCAGATGTTACATACGATGCTTAGAGTCAGGGATTTAGATAAATCAATTGATTTTTATACTAAATTTTTGGGGATGACACTGCTCAGAAAAAGGGAAGTCCCTGAAGCAAAATATACTAATGTGTTTGTTGGCTATGGACCTGAAGATACGCACGCTGTTTTAGAGTTAACATATAATTGGGAACAGGATGAAGACTATGAAATTGGGACAGCATATGGGCATATTGCCTTAGGAGTAAGAGGCATATACGATATTTGTGATAAGCTTGAGGCCGCAGGAGTCAATATACCACGCAAACCAGGCCCCGTAAAACATGGTACGACCCATATAGCTTTTATCGAGGATCCTGACGGCTACAAGATTGAAATTGTTGATTTAGATACGCGCACAATATAAACATTAGCTAATTTTAATTGTTTTTGATGATGGTATGAGAGAGGCAATTACTAATGTAATTATGCATACTGCAGATAAGATAATAAAAATTATCGCCAAACCATACCTATCCGCAATAATACCTGCAATCATTGCAAAGAGTGCTGCCGAACCAACCTGCATCATGAATAAAAGACTTATAACACTACCAGAAGTTTTGGAGGGTGCAATATCAAGTGCCCAACCTTGGACAACTGGCCGCCCAGCATAAATCGCAAAACCAATTACTGCTGATAATAATATAATTAATATATTGCTACTAATTAGTGGATAAAATGGTACCAAAGCTCCTGAAACTAGGAGAGAAGAGATAGCAATAATTTTTCTTCCATGCTTGTCCGATAAATAACCAGCGATGGGTCCTGAAATTAAGCCACCCATTTGCATTGAGAACAACGAAGCTCCAATAACTGCAGCACTGGCGCCTTCATTTGCAACAAGATATAAGGGCATAAAAATAAGTACACCATTTTGCGTAACGGTCCTTACTCCTGCAACTAGAAATAATGGGATTAATTGAATATTCACGAGTAAAAGCTTCAAGTCCGCAAAATAATTATCATCTTTTTCGCCATTGATTTCTTGATTACTATTTTTCTTATCGTTCAAAAAGAAAATAATTATCAGCACTAATATAAAAAGTGGCAAAGATAAGAGTATTGAGGTTGTGTTCCAAGATAAATTACTTCCATTAATTGTTACATATGTGAGAAAAAATGCAGCAAGCAGCGGTGATAATGCATCACCCAAGCTTGCCCCAATGCTGTGGATTGATAAAACAAAACCTCTATTTTCTGGATAATTTACAGATAAATATGTAATAGCCGCAGGATGCCAAAGACTTATACAAACCCCTATCATAGCGACGCTAATAAATAGTGAATATATCGTTGAAGACATGCTCATAAGCACCATTGCTATTCCGCCAGTCAAGAGTGAATATGCTTGGAAGTTTGAATATTTTTCCTTCCCACGTAAATCCACTAACGGTCCACTTATTGCGTTTGCAAAGAAAGTAGAGAAGTGAAATACAGTCATAATTAAACCTGCCTGAGTATAGCTTAGACCAAGATCTAAAATAATATATGGTAACAGAATATATATTGCAGCATTAACCCAATGTGTACCACCGTGGCCAGCAGCGACTAGAATTGATGGCATTTGTGGCTTTAAAATATTTTTTACAATATCCATTATTTTAACTTTTGAGTCGGTCAACTCTATCTTTTGAAGCGGACAGCAAGAAACCAATATCCTGTCCCGCAAGAAAGAAATTAGCTCCCATTTCTATATAATTCTTTGCCGCTTTTTCGTCTTTTACGCCCCCAGAGCCAAGCCATTTGTTATATTTTTTACAAGCCAATGCAGTTTTTTCATAAAATTTTTGTATTTTTGGATTTCCAAAATCCTGCGGACAACCACTAGCCATTGCTAGATCATTTGTACCAATCATTATAACATCAATCCCATCAACGGATGCTATCTCATCAATTGACTCAATTGCGGCCGGGGTTTCAACCATAGCAATGAGCATTGTTTCTGAGTTTAACTCTTGGGTTGCTTCCGATAGATCAACACTGCGATAATCATATTGAACGATACCCCCGCCAACGCCACGAGATCCTTCTGGTTGAAATTTTGCAATATCAACTAATTTCGCTGCCTCTTCTGGTGTTTCAACATGCGGTAATACAATACCCATCGCACCGTTATCAAGTATTCTCGAGACCATTGTATATCCATTAATTGGTATTCTGACAATTGGTGTCAAACCTGTTTTTAGCGCCATTGCAGACATTTGCGAAACTGTGTCAGTAGTTAATGCGCCATGCTCCAGATCAAGAAAAAGCCAGTCAAAACCTGCTGTTTTCATTAATGGTACAACTTCAACAACTCTAGACTGTACAATTCCAACCCCAAGTGTGAGCTCATTATTCGCTAATTTATTTTTGGTTTCATTGATCATGATTATTTAAACTCAAATTGCTCTCTTTGGCATTAGAAATGACAATATCAATGCTAAGATACTTGTTAGCGTTAATAATACAAAAACTAATTTTAGCCCAAATATATCTGCAGTTAAACCTCCAATTATTGGTATCAAGCCAGTCAGGGCTGCCTGCGCGGTAAATAACATACTAATCGCACTACCAGAGGTTTGACCTGCTGATATATCCATGGTCCAGCTATGAATAACTGGCCGTATTGAATAGAGCGAACAACCGGCAAGGGAGGACATCAGTATAAATAAATAAACATTTTCAAGCAGAGGTATGATTATTAATACTATTGCAGAAATTATTAACGAGTATATAACCACAGGTCTTCTGCCCACCCGATCAGATAAAGTGCCGACTATTGGTCCTCCAAAAACTGCGCCAAGTTGTATAGAAAACAATGCAAATCCAACTAGTACAGGACTTGATTGCATTTCACCTACCAAATATAAAGGCAGGAAAACAACAAGTCCATTTTGTGTCATTGACCACAATCCAGCAAGTATACATAATATAAGCATATCTTTGTTTGATAAGAGACCTTTGAGCCCTTCCCAATAGTTATACTTGCCAGTAGAATTATCTTCTGTATCCTGATCAGCTCTTATTTGAGGCAGTGACCTCAAAACATAAAAAGCCATGAAGGCAACCGGCATAGCCAATAAGAGGGAGGTTTGTTGCCACGACAGAACCAGCATAATTAGTCCTGCTATTGGTGGCGCAATCCCATCTCCAAGACTTGCACCGACTGTGTGTAATGATAGGGCTAAGCCTCTATTTTTATTATACAAAAGGGATAAATATGGTATTGAGGGCGTATGCCACCCACTAACACAGATACCAATGAAAACTGCTGCTGTTGCCAGAATCAAAGTACTTGTAGCACCGCTCATTAATAAAAGCGCCAATGCTCCTGATATCAAACATAAGAATTGCGCTAGTATATATTTTTTTGAGATATCGATAACAGGACCACTTATGATTGTTACAGCAACAGCTGCAATAAAAAAAATAGTCACCATGCTGCCAGTGGTTGTGTATGTAAGTGACAGGTCTTGCGCAATAAATGGTAGTAAGACAATGAATATTCCATTTACCCAGTGCGTGACTCCATGTCCAGCACTAACAATGGATAAGGGTTTAACGTTTTCTATTCCACGTAAATCTTTTAGTATTGAATACATTCACTTAAATAATTAATTTGGTAGCGGAGGAGGGACTTGAACCCCCGACACAAGGATTATGATTCCTCTGCTCTAACCAACTGAGCTACTCCGCCATCACAGTTAGAAAATCTTCTAAATTAATACTTCATTACAGTGTGATTGTATATAAATTTATGAATTTAAATTTTGAGTCTTATCCTTGATTATCCATCCACCTCCAAGCACTCTTGCCATGTTTTTATGAGATTCATAGATTACACATGCTTGCCCTGGTGCAACACCAAATTCTGGATTTTTGAATAATACTTTGGCATTATCTGCACTTTTAATGATAATTGCAGGCACTGGTTCAGATGTTGACCTAATTTTAACGTAGACTGTTAACTCTTTCTCATCATCCATACCTTTTTCAGGTCCCAGCCAATTTAAGTTTTTTAGGGAAATTTGATTTATTGCAAGAGCCTCTTTTGGTCCAATTGTGACATTATTTCTCTCGTGATCAATATCTATTACATAATTTGGCTCACCATTAATATAACCAATGCCTCGTCTTTGCCCAATTGTAAAATTCATAATTCCGGCATGCTCGCCAACAATATTCCCAGTCGTATCAATCAGGTTACCTTTTATATTCGAGTTTGGCTTGAGTGTATTTATTAAATTTACATAGTTACCGCTCTGCACAAAGCAGATATCTTGACTTTCTGGTTTATCCGAAGTAACTAAATCAAGTTCTTTCGCGATCTTCCGTGTTTCAGATTTGGTAAGGTCACCGAGAGGAAATTTGATATATTCAAGTTGTGCCTTTTTAAGCGTGAACATGAAATAACTTTGATCTTTATTAATATCCCTTGCTCTAAATAAACCTCTTTCCCCGTTAATTAATTTATTAGATACATAATGGCCAGTAATTAAACTTGATGCTCCTAGTTGCCTTGCTGTTTCATACAAATCACCAAATTTTATTTTTTCGTTGCAACGAACGCAAGGAATGGGCGTTTGTCCATTTGCATATGACTCAGCAAAATCATCTATTACCTCGGACTTAAATTGTTCTTCATAATCAAGTACATAATGTTTGATACCAACTTTTTCTGCTACTTTTTTTGCGTCGTAAATATCTTGCCCAGCACAACACGATCCTTTTTTTCGAGATACATTATCGCTAGTGTATAATTGTAAAGTTACCCCAACTACATCATAACCCTGCCTCGCACAAACTGCAGCAGCAACGGAAGAGTCAACACCACCTGACATGGCCACTACGACCCTTTTTGTTTTTTTAATATTAAATAAATTTATATCTTTATTATCCAAGGCTTTACCATTTCTTTTTGGTTAATCACGGAAATTAATAAATTGCAGAGGCAAATTAAAGTTCTGTGTTTTTAGCAAGGTTATTGTTTGTTGAAGATCATCTCTTTTTTTGCCATTCACCCTCAACTCATCTCCTTGTATTGAGACTTGGACCTTAATTTTTGAGTCTTTGATAATTTTAATTATATCTTTTGCAATTTCTCTATCTATACCTTGTATCATTGTTATAGATTGCCGGACAGACTGACCCGCAGAGATCTCAACTTTTCCCATGTCTAATGCTTTTGCATCAATCCCTCTTTTTGTAATTTGAACCTTCAGTATCTCCTGTAATTGGGTAAGCTTATAATCATCATCGGTAGTTATAGTTATTTGATCTTTCTCAAATTCAATTTGTGAATTTGAGTTCTTAAAATCGTAACGTTGGCTGATCTCACGTTTTAAATTTTGTATTGCGTTATCAACTTCCGATGGATCAAATTTAGAGACTATATCAAAGGTTGGCATTTACACACTCGGTTGTTACTATATTTATGTATATAGTATTTATTATTGATAATGACAATAACTATTAGAATGACTTCTAATTTCTATTTTTTTCAACCACTTAAGATAGAATTTATCTAATTTTTTTGTTTATATCTGAGTGTTTTCCAAAAAAATTGCACAAAATTCTTGATAGCATTTCTATAAAAGATAACCTTATATTATGAATTACTGAAGTGATTCGTTTTTTATTTGCAAATAAATTAGTGAGATTAATATGAGAATACTTCTAATAGAGGATGATCAGACTACATCACACAGTATTGAACTGATGCTCAAATCAGAAAATTTCAAAGTTGATGTAACTGATTTAGGGGAAGAAGGTATAGATCTTGGTAAGTTATATGATTATGATTTAATCTTGTTAGATATAGATCTTCCTGATATGAGTGGCTATGACGTGTTAAAAAACCTAAGAACGCAAAAGATAGAGACTCCAGTTCTAATCTTAACTGGACACAGTGCTATGGAAAATAAAGTTAAAGGTTTTGGTTTTGGCGCTGACGATTATCTCACAAAGCCATTTCAAAAAGAGGAGTTAGTTGCAAGAATTAGCGCAATTATTCGACGCTCTCGCGGTCATGCTCAATCAATAATTTCAACTGGGCGATTAGATGTAAACCTCGACTCAAAGACAGTCGAAGTTAGTGGAAAAAGAGTTCATCTCACAGGAAAAGAATATCAGATGCTCGAACTATTATCACTTCGAAAGGGGACCACTCTCACAAAAGAAATGTTTTTGAATCACCTCTATGGGGGCATGGATGAGCCAGAATTGAAGATAATCGACGTGTTCATATGTAAGCTCAGAAAAAAACTCATGCAAGCATCTGATGATGAAAACTACATAGAGACAGTATGGGGTAGAGGTTACGTTTTGCGGGATCCTACTGAGCTGCTCGAGTCAGCCTAATTTGTATTGCAAAAATTAATTGAAGTCACGTTGTCTTCGCCAGAAATTACTTCGTATTTTATCCCATAAATGCTTGTCAATTCATTTAAATATCTGACTTGAATATTTTTTATATTATCCGATTCTCGAACATGAAGATCTTCCAATATCTCTGCGTTTATCTTCCCAGTTGGATTGTTAACTCGAATTATATAAGTGTCTGCGTCAATTAATTCATAATTTATTTCGGCACCCTGAGGAAATAGACTCTGAAGAACCATTATAGTATTGGCGAGCAGTATTGCATGCTTTTGATTCAACTGTTGAAGATCGTTGCTATATGTAATTTTGAGTCTTGTGAAACTTATATAATCATCAATTATGTTGTTAACGAAATTAATTGACACATTCTCATTTTTTGCACTTGTTGGATTAGAATAGCAAAAACGAAAGAATGTAATCTGTGCTGTTATTTTTTTAATACTCATATCAAGAAGTTGGAAAGTCTCATCCTCCTGTATTTGAGCATCAGTGTTAGCTAAATTATATTTTAGTAATTCCATGCCATTTAGAGCAGCTGATGCAGGATTTATGAGATCATGAAAGATCTTTCTACTGAGCAGTGAAAATAAGTCTAAATTTGACATTTTTAAATTGAATCTATATGCAAATATACATAATTAATTAATATTCAGATTATACATAGTCTATTAAAATATTAGTATAAAAAATTAATTGTTACCCAAAGTTATGAAAAATAGTAATCAAAACTTACATAAAAAACTGGCTCACGAGCTCATAAATATATCAAAAAAGTCTGCATTGGAAATCATGAAGATATACGACACAAATTTTGAAATAAACTACAAAAAAGATAAATCACCCGTAACTGAGGCAGACAGGATTTCTGAAGATATAATTTTGCACGAAATATCAAAGATTGAACCCGGTGTAGATTTAATTTCAGAAGAAAAATACTTTGAAGAAGAAAATAAAATAAAATCAAATTGTTTTTTTTTGATTGATCCTATTGATGGGACACGCGAATTCATCAAGAAAAATGGTGAGTTCACAATAAATATTGCATTAGTTGAGAACAATAAACCTGTCCTCGGTGTCATAAACGCACCTGCATTCAATGATATTTATTTCTCTTATAATAATCTAAAATCCTATAAATTATCAAACAACAATGATGCTATTGAAATAAGAACAAGACAACATGCGAAAACCGAGGTCATGTTTCACAGTAGATCAATTCCATCAAAAAAAATGCAGGGTATTATAGACCAATACGGTATTAATCAAATAAAGCCCTGTGGTTCAGCCCTCAAATTTGGTTTGTTGGCAGAAGGTTTGGCAGACCTATATATCAGGCTTGAGCCATGTTATGAATGGGACACGGCGGCGGGGCAGGTAATCTTGGAAGGCGCCGGTGGGGCATTCTTTGATATTAATCTTAATGAATTTGATTACAATAAACCGAACTTCTTAAATAGTGATGGGTTTGTGTCACTGGCAAATATAAGACAAAAAGAGTTCTTATTGAAATAATTTTGTAATTTTTTTCTTTTACTTATTACGGATTATTGTAAAATATTATCAGTTCTAAATTCATGGGTGGCGAGATGAGAAATATTAGAAAAAATATATTAGTTTTACTGTTTGGTATTATTTTTGTTACATTCACCTCATTTAATACAAGTGCTGAATGGTATGATGAGCCAAATTCATCAGATAATTCTGATGGTTTCAAAGTTAGTGAACTTGTACTTGCAGGACACGATTTTTTTGGTACGGCGACAGAAGGACTGGGTACAGCTGTTGAAACATTATTTTCTGCATTTGGCAGGCCTGACGCTTACATAATTGGCGAGGAAGCAAGCGGAGCTATCATAGCTGGTCTCACATATGGCGAAGGTACCATAACTACAAAAAATCTTGGAGAAGAAAAAATATATTGGCAAGGACCAAGTATTGGAGTTGATTATGGTGGCGATGGGTCTCGTGTTATGTTTCTTATCTACAACATGGATAATATGAGTGATGTGCACAGGAGGTTCCCTGGAACGAATGGTACAGCTTATGTAGTTGGCGGCCTTGGAGGAAGTGTCTATAACAGGGGTGGCGTTACAATTGCGACAATTAAAACAGGTGCCGGTCTCAGAATGGGTGCAAACGTCGGATACATCAAATTCTCTGAAAATCCAAAGTGGCTTCCTTTTTAGATACATTTTAGATAAATGATAGATGCGTTTTTCTCACAAATAGCCTTTTCGGAGGTTTTATTAGCCTTTTTCATTGTGTATATTGCGTCAAGCGCACAAAGTCTTTTTGGAATGGGATGGGGGATGATAGCGGCCCCTTTTCTGGCTTTACTTGATCCATATCTAATTCCATCTACTATTGTTTTTCTTGGTTTTTTTGCTGCACTCTTTCCAAGCATCAGATATTTTAAAGATATTCAATGGAAAACATTTAGGCCATCAATTAGCGGACGTATATTTGGCTCTATTTTAGCTGGATGGATAGCGGCATATATTGTCGCATCAGGTAAAATTGAAATAATTATTGGATTAGTATTATTGGTATCAATTCTAGTCAGTGCTGTAACAGTAAAAAGAATTTCCCAAAACTCACGTAATCATTTCTTCGCGGGAACAGCCTCCGGTATTCTCGGTACAATAGTCGGCGTTGGGGGCGCACCGATGGGAATAATATACCAAAACGAAAATCCATCTATTGTTAGGGCAAATAATAATTTATTTTTTACAATAGGAAGTTTAGTTTCTTTTATAATACTGATCTCGGTTGGTGTGATAAAAGAATATCATATCATTTATGGTTTTTTAATGCTGCCACCCCTCTTTTTTGCATCTTACACATCTAAATTTTTATTAGCTTATACGAGCAAAATATTGAAGCCATATATTTTATCAATATGCTCTATTTCTTCACTATTGCTAGTTATGAGAGGTCTAGATTTAATCTAGATTATTTTTCAAATCTTATCGTTGAGATAATTTTATTTGTTTTTTTGTCAATATTATAAATAATATAACTCCCGGATACATCACTCGTTGTAATTATTAAACTTTTACCGTCACTTGTAACAGATATGACATCTTGACTTGGTTCAATAGCAATCTTATTATCTAATAGGCTAACTTCTTCATTGTTTAATGTGTTATTTGATAATCGATGCCCAATTGTTATAAAAACAACACAAAAACCAATAATGAGTAACAATGTCATAATGAATATGGCAATCTTGAGCACCCTTGTGGATTTTATATTTTGATCAATATTTTCGATCTCTTCCATGGCTAAAGTTAATGGTAAATAATAAATTACTTAATCTTATAACAAATAAAACTGATGGCGGCAAAAGAATAGATCAATTCATCAGCCAAAATTCAGAATTAAGCAGACAAAGAATTTCAAATCTAATTACAAATGGGTATATTTTTTTAAATGACGAAGTTGTAACCTTAAAGAAAATTAAACTTACTGGAGATAACGAAAAAATTAAAATTATACTTCCGGAACCAATTGAAGAGACCCTTGAACCGGAGAATATCCTATTAAATGTTATATATGAAGACGATCATATATTAGTTATTGATAAGCAATCAGATCTTGTCGTCCATCCTGGCGCTGGTAACAAAACTGGAACACTTGTTAATGCAATACTGCATCATTGCGGTAGTTCACTCTCAGGTATCGGTGGGCAAAAAAGACCAGGAATCGTTCATCGATTAGATAAAAATACAAGTGGGCTCATGATTATAGCAAAAAATGATTTGGCGCATAATAATCTATCAAGACAATTTATGGATCACGGAAAAAGTGGTGACCTTGAGAGAATTTACGATGCCTTAGTTTGGGGTGTGCCAAAAACGAGATCAGGTAAAATCGAAACTAAAATCACAAGAAATGATCGTGATAAAACAAAAATGATGGTAACTAAAAATACTAAAAATGGGAAGCTAGCAATAACTACCTACAAGGTGTTAGAGAAAGTATATAATCACAAAAATGATCCTTTAATCTCACAGATACGTTGTAAATTATATACGGGTAGAACACATCAAATACGAGTGCACCTGGAACATATCGGGCACCCAGTTATTTGTGACCAAAAATACGGTAAAGGATACAATACCAAGTTGAAGCTACTTAGTGATGAACATCGAAAGCAACTTAAAATTGATCGACACGCATTACATTCTTCAAAGTTATCCTTTAGACATCCCATAAGTGATGAACTTATGAAGTTTGAGTCGAAATTGCCTGATGATTTAAATATGTTAAAAAATGTATTGTCAGAAATATAAATAAGTAGTATTTTATTGTGTTCACTCAAATTTTGATTAAAAACAAGGATACATATTAAATGTATGGTTCAATACCAATTATTGCTAGTGAAGACAGTCTGGGACTGTACCTAAAAGAAATAAAAAAATTTCCTCTTCTTACTCTTGAGGAAGAGAAAAACCTATCTAAGAGCCTAAATGCCGATGGTGATACTGATGCTGCACACAGGCTAGTAACAAGTCATTTGAGACTAGTCGCTAAAATCTCAATGGGTTATAAAGGCTACGGCTTGCCATTGAGCGATATTATCGCTGAAGGAAATATCGGTTTGATGCAGGCAGTAAAAAGATTTGATCCCGATAGAGGGTTCAGGCTTGCAACATATGCTATATGGTGGATTAAAGCAGCAATTCAAGAATACGTACTGCGCTCATGGAGTCTTGTAAAAATGGGTACGACCGCGAACCAAAAGAAACTATTTTTCAACTTAAGAAAAATCAAAAATAACATTCAGGCCCTGGAAGAAGGCGATTTAAAACCAGAACAAATCGCACATATTGCAGAGAACCTTGGCGTGACAGAAACCGATGTTGTTGACATGAATAGAAGGTTAGGCGGTGACTCATCTTTGAACACGCAAATATCAGACGAAGGTGACGGCCAGTGGCAAGATTTTCTCGTTGATGAAAGTCAAAACCAAGAAACTTCTCTTGTAGTCAGTGATGAGATGGATAAAAGAAGAAAACAATTATACGACTCACTAAGCTGTCTGAACGAAAGAGAGAAATCAATCTTCATCTCCAGAAGAATAGATGAAGACTCAAAAACATTAGAAGAACTCAGCCAAAGATTTGGAATCAGCAGGGAAAGAGTACGTCAGATCGAAAGTAAGGCCTTTGAAAAAGTCAAAAGTTTCATAAGTCGAACCAATTAAGCTGTTTTCGAGCCTCTGAAGGTCATAAGACCTGTCAATAGCATCATATATATTGCCACCACAATTACTTGGCTTTCAATGCTGATATCTCGATCGATAAGATAACCCATTAATCCGGGCGATAAGGCTGTGGATGCTATAACACCAGAGGTTACAACTGATTTTATCTCGCCTAAATATTTTGTTCCATAAAGTTCGGCCCAAAGGGAGCCTGCAATAGATGTAGCAAAACCAGAGGTGATACCTGCAAACATCATGAATATTACCATTGTAGACTCACTTTTTCCATATGCTAGACAGATGCAGCCTATAACAAGAGGTAGTAGGAAAAATTTTGTTAGGTCTTTAGCGCTCCATTTATCGACAGCCCAGCCAGATATTAGTACAAAAATCATCAGTAGTATTGAAAATACCGGCATTGTGAGGGCGTATATTTCAATAGACCAATCCTTTATGGTCATCAAATGATAAGAATGAAAAAATATACCAGTCAGCACGAATGGGGGCGCTAATACAGCAGCTAAAATTAAATAAAAATAGCCACTATTTAGCACATCCTTCCTACGATATTGAATCTTTGAGTTTTTATTTTTATCAGATGTATTTTCAATGTCAGGCTCATAGACTTCTCTGTCTTTTAAAAGATAGAAAACGTATGGGGCAAGAATAAATAATATAAAGACCCCGGTAATAATCCACGCTTGCCTCCAACCGTAAAAAGCAATTAGTAACAATGCTGTTAATGGCATTACCATCTCCCCAAAAGCCCTCCCTAGTACCGTCACGGCAACAGCCTTGCCTCTCATAGTTGTAAAAGTCTTTGCAATAAAAGTTGATGAAATGTGCGTTGACATTCCCTGCCCCGTTATCCTGAGAAGATAAAATACAATCAACAGAAAAATAGCAGAATTAATTAATGAGAATGCGATTGATGAAAGGCCTAAAAAGATAAGTATTACAAAAGATAAATATCGTACCTTGATATAATCTACCATTTTACCAGTGTAGAGCATCGTAATCGCACTCATCAAGGTTGCGATAGTATACAATCCTCCATACAAACCATGTGATAATGTAAGTTCTTCTCTAATATTTCCAGCATATAATGCAAAATAAAATGTCTGTCCTATGCTTGCGGCGAATGTGAGAAAAAAACCTGCCTGTAAATAATTGTGATTCTTCCTAAAAAATTCAATCATAATTATCTACTCTTTCAAGAATGGTACCATTGAAGACCAAACTCCGTCTCGTTTAATCCTATGAAATAATGCTGCGGAAATATGAATTCCTATTAAAATATAGATCAAATCTATCGATATTTCATGAAGTGTTACAACTGACTCAATTATAAGTCCATCTTGAAGACCAAACCAGAATAACAAACCAATTAGCATACCAGATAAGGGAATAGCAGCCAGTGTAAAATACATCCCATAATGTACTGTTTTCGCTGCAATTTTTTGTAATTTTGGAGTATGTTCAGGCAGTGAAGTCTTTTGGGTTCTTTTCATATAAATAAATCTCACAAGAAGCAATATTACGAACACGGATGCAAAAAGAACTTCAAACCTTAGTAGGGAAGGATTTTCTAGCTGTTCGATATCCTGAACTTGTTTAATGAGTCCATATATAAACAAAATAACAAATCCCCAGTGAAAAAATTTTGCTATATAGCTATAGTCCCTTTTTTCTGTTATATCTTCCATATTATTTATATCATTAACTTTAATTTTACAGCTTAATTGAATATGCTTTCCAAAAAAATAATGTCCTCTCTGTTTGGGCTAGTGGATATTATGCGAATTGGTGTTGAGATTATCTCCTCAATACGTTTTATGTATTCCAATGCTTTTAATGGAAGTTCATTAAATTCATTAATACCCGAAGTATCAGTGAGCCAACCATCATGCTCTTCATATATAGGTATAATTTTATTCTGTGAGGGCTCAGATAACGGAAGGTAATCAATCTCTTTTCCATCTAATTCATACCCGACGCAGATATTAATCTTTTCGAAGGTGTCCAAAACATCTAATTTTGTTAATGCAATCATGTCAATACCTGAGATCTGTGCAGTTTGCCGCACGAGCACTGCATCAAACCAACCACACCGCCTTTCTCTTCCCGTGACAGTACCAAATTCATTACCGATCCGTCCGAGCTTTTCACCAGATTCATCAAATAATTCGGTGGGGAAGGGACCGCTTCCAACTCGGGTCGTGTATGCTTTTGTTATACCAATAATTTGATCAAGGAATTTAGGACCCACACCAGTGCCAATTGAGGCCTGACCAGGAAGCGTATTTGAGGATGTAACATACGGATACGTTCCAAAGTCAACATCAAGTAGTAGACCTTGGGCGCCTTCGAATAACACTTTCTTATTATTCTGCCTCATATCCTTCAATATCCGCCATGTATTAGCAACAAATGGTATAATATCCTTTTTTATCTCTTGTAGATATTGGTATACATCGTCGACACTAAGTAAATCAAGCTCATATGCGTGCCTTAAGATATTGTGATGATCTAATATTAACTCAATTTTGTCTTTTATATTTTCTAGATTACTTAAATCATTCAATTTTATTGATCTTCTTGCAACTTTATCCTCGTAAGCAGGTCCAATTCCTCTACCGGTAGTTCCTATTTTTGCTTTACCTGCCCTTTCCTCTCGAGCCAGATCTAAATCTTTATGCAACGGTAATATAATTGTAGTATTTTCAGCGATTTTTAAATTTTTCGGTGTGACTTTTATCCCAATTTTAGAGAGATATTCTATTTCTGATGATAATGCCTGAGGATCTAAAACAACGCCATTTCCAATTATTGTGAGCTTGTTTTCTCGAACAATACCAGATGGAAGGAGAGATAATTTGATTGTTTGTCCATCGATTACCAAAGTATGGCCTGCATTATGCCCACCTTGAAATCTAACTATTACATCTGCTTTTTCAGACAAGGAGTCAACTATTTTACCTTTACCCTCATCACCCCACTGGGTACCAACAATAACAACACTTGTCATATTATTTACTTAAAAATTTAATTTTTTTACTTGCACGATGTCTTCTATTTGAGTCAATTTATCTAGTACAGAATCGTCTACTGGAGAGTCAACTTCAATCAACTCAATAACGTTACCACCAATTTTATCTCTCCCTAAATTAAAATTAGCTATATTCACACCTTGTGATCCGAGGCAGTGTCCAATTTTTCCAACTAAACCTGGCGTATCATTATTTGTTATATATATCATATGTTTTGCGAATTTAGCTTCCATATCTATGCCTTTTATTTGAATGATTCTTGCCGAACCATCGGAAAAAACAGCACCCGCTACAGATCTCTCTTGTCTTTCAGACTCTACAATAAGTCTTATATATGAGCCATAGATACCACTGCTCTCTTTTTTTATTTGTTCGATCTTGATACCTCTTTGCTTTGCGATTGATAGAGAGTTCACCATATTTATATCCTCTAATAAAGGCTTTAATAAACCTGAAATAATTGTTGATGTTAAAGACTCAACATTCATATCAGCAATACTGCCAACATACTCTATCTTTGCACTTTTTAGTGCGCTTTCTGTTATTTGCCCCGCAAAAGATCCAAGATTTTTTGCTAAAATCAAATATGGTTCCATGGAGGTTGCTTCTTCAGCAGAGACAGATGGGAAATTTATGGCATTAGTGATTGCACCTGTTAGAAGAAAGTCACTCATCTGTTCGGCAATCTGTACAGCTACCTTCTCCTGTGCCTCAGAGGTGGATGCGCCTAGGTGCGGCGTACATATTATTTTTTCATTTCCAAATAATGGGTTATCTTTCGCTGGCTCCTCTTGATATACATCGATGGCAGCACCAGCTATCTTACCGTTATTCAGCGCTTCCAGGAGGGCATCTTCATCCACAAGACCACCACGCGCACAATTTATTATGCGTACTGATGATTTCATTTGTTTTATACTTTCGGTATTAATAATATTTTTTGTTTGCTCTGTAAGCGGTGTATGAATTGTTATAAAGTCTGACCTTGAAAATAACTCTTTTAATTCAACTTTTTCAATTGCCATTGACTCAGCCCTCTCTTCGGTTAGATAGGGATCATAGCCAATCACTTTCATTTTTAAACCCTTGGCACGATCAATTACGATGGTACCAATATTTCCACAGCCAATGACACCAAGAGTCTTCCCGGTAATTTCAACGCCCATAAATTTTGATTTTTCCCAGAGACTGTTCTTTGTTGATGTATCGGCTTGCGGTATTTGTCTTGCAAGTGACATCATCAAGGTAATTGCGTGCTCTGCAGTTGTTACTGAGTTGCCAAATGGTGTATTCATAACAATGACACCATTAGTGGTTGCAGTTTCAATATCAACATTATCTACACCAATTCCGGCTCTGCCAATTACTTTTAAGTTTTTTGCATTACTTAGAATTTTATCCGTTACTTTTGTTGCTGATCTAATTGCTAAACCGTCATAGCTTTTGATGATTTCTGCTAATTTTTCTTTGTCTTTTCCGATATCAGGTAAATAGTCCACGTCAATATTCTTATCTTTGAATATTTTCACAGACTCTTCGCTGAGCTTATCTGATACAAGTACTTTAGGCATTTTAATATTTTCCCTGTTTATTTTAGTTCTTTTCTATTGCTACAAAATACGCCCAATTAATCCATTCTAGCAATATTGAAATATCTGATGGTTCAATTGTTGCTCCCGTCCATATTCTTAACCCAGGTGGCGCGTCTCTGTAAGCCCCAATATCAAAAGCGACCTCTTCCTCTTCAAGCATATTTTGGATTGTCTTTGATAATTTTGATGTATCGATTTCATCACCATTTGGGCTTTTTGATGAAAACTCAAGGCAAACAGATGTGTTTGATATGGTTGACTCTTCTTTTGCTAAAAATTTTATCCAATCTGTTTCAGAGACCCAATCTTTTATAATTTGAAGATTATTGTCAGCAATTTCAATTAACTTATTTAACCCACCTATTTCACGTGCCCACTCAAGGGCAGCAACATAATCAGCAACACATAGAAGTGAAGGCGTGTTAATTGTTGATCCAGAAAAGATACTCTGGTCAATTATACCAGATTTTTTTATTCTAAATATTTTTGGCAAAGGCCAACTGGGACTGTATTCATTTAATCTATCAATTGCTTTTGGTGAGAGAATTATCATGCCATGCTGCGCCTCTCCCCCAAGAACCTTCTGCCAGGAAAATGTTGTTACGTCCAACTTGCTCCAATCAACTTTTTGGGCAAATAGACCAGATGTAGCGTCACATAATGTTATGCCTTTCCTGCTATCTTTTATCCAATTCAGGTTAGGGACTCTAACTCCTGAGGTTGTTCCGTTTAAAGTAAAAACAATATCATTGTCAGAATTTGCTGACTGCAGATCTGGTAAAATTCCGTAATCTGCTTCTATCACATTCGCATCTTCAAGGCCCAACTGTTTGATAATGTCGGTTACCCATCCCTTACCGAAAGACTCCCAAGCAAAAACATCAACAGGTATATGTCCCAAAAAGTTCCACATTGCCATCTCAAATGCCCCAGTATCAGATGCGGGTACAATTGCGACTTTGTAGTCTTTAGGTATCTCAAGTAACTCCGAGGTTAGCTCAACTGAGTAGTTAATAAAATCTTTTGGCTTTTTAGCCCTATGAGATCTACCTAAAATAGATGTTTCTATTTTATTGATTTGCCAATTTGGAAATTTTGCACATGGACCAGATGAAAATAGTGGTCTATTTGTTTTATTTGTTGGTTTATTTGTCATTTTCTCTACCCTTCCAGATAGTTGACTCTCGTTGGGGAGAGCTGTCCCATTTCTTTAATACTGCAAAACTTTACATTTATCAATTATAAAGTTAATTAATTTGACATGTATTAAATTTAGGCATAATCAGTAAGTTCATTCTTACTATTTTTTTTATCTTATGAAAAATTCATCTCTTATGAACTGGTTTTATTTATCCCTTTTAGTTGTATTTTGGGGTTCTACATTTGCATTAACAAAGTATGCTCTAGATGATTTCAGCCCTTTATGGATTGTCTCACTCAGACTCTCTATTGGGTTCGTGATAATATATTCTATTTTAAAATTAAGAGGCGAGACTTTGCCAACTGGTATTGTGAATTGGGCCTGGCTTGCTTTGATAGGTATGACAGCATTTTTTCCTTTCTTTCTTATCTGCTGGGGAACTCAATATTTAGATACGAATATTGGAGGTATTCTATTTGGAATCGGTCCCTTGTTTACAGTTCTTGCTGCTCATTTTCTTGTTCCCGATGAGAAATTAAATAGCCTGAAGCTCTTTGGCGTAATCATTGGCTTTGCAGGCCTGTACATTCTACTATTTGAAAAACCGAACACTTTAATAACATCTAATGACTTTAAGATGCTATCGCAGATTGCGATATTACTTGCAGCAATTGGTTATTCAATCCAAAACATAGCTGTAAATGTCATGCCAAATATTACATTAATGCAAAAAACATCGGGCAGCTTCTTGTTTGCATCAAGTTTCGCGTTTATTACCGCAATGTTGTTGGAAGGTCCCCCAGTTATTGAAATTTTTGATATTTCATTCATATCAGTATTATTGATGGGGGTTTTCTCAACCGCAATGGCAAGCATGGTTATGTTTAATCTTACAAAGGTTGCAGGCCCAACATTCGTGTCGCTTACACATTATGTTTTACCGGTTTATGTTGTTATTCTTGGGAGCTTCTTGCTAAAAGAAGATATTCATCTTTACCAGATTATTGGAATGTTTGTTATTCTTGCGGGCATTGTTCTCACGAGGATTGGCTCAAATAAGCTTGCTAATTAAAACGCCTTTCGATTAAATCCATTAAATAGTCCAATGTCTCATTTAAATATTTTTTATCTTGAGACTCACCCATGACTCTGATTAGTGGCTCTGTTCCAGACAGACGAACCAATATCCTACCTTTTTCTCTAATTCTTTCTTGTCCTATTCGGTGTATTTCATCTACATCGTCGGTATTAATCTTTTCATAGTCGCTAATTTTGTAATTCTTTTGAATTTGGGGAACAATTTTGATAAGGCGGGCAAGCGCACTAATCTTCTTTTTACTTTTTTTCATAATGGATAATATCTGTATGGCGGCCAACAATCCGTCCCCTGTTGTTGAGTAGTCAGCAATGATAATATGTCCAGACTGCTCACCACCAATGTTATACCCGTTTTCTCTCATAAACTGTGAGACATACCTATCTCCAACATTTGTTCTAAATAGTTTCATTTCTTCTTGTGACAAGTAGGACTCCAAGCCTATGTTTGATAAAATTGTAGCAACGACTGAATTTTTTTTTAGTTTACCTAATTTTTTCCAATCAGTTGCAATAATAGCCAAAAGTGCGTCACCATCAACGATATTTCCCCTCTCATCAATCACGATTATTCTATCTGCATCTCCATCAAGGGCAATCCCAATGTCTGCTTTATGATTACTGACCGCTTTTTTTAAATTACCAAGTGAGGTTGATCCATACTCGTGATTAATATTCTTCCCATTAGGACTATCTCCAATTGAAATTACCTCTGCGCCAAGCTCCCACAAAGCCAATGGTGCCACCTTATAGGCCGCTCCAT
The DNA here is from genome assembly GCA_902613795.1 of uncultured OCS116 cluster bacterium. Lineage (GTDB taxonomy): Bacteria > Pseudomonadota > Alphaproteobacteria > Rhizobiales > TMED25 > TMED25. Next base: position 31,715 of record CACMIP010000002.1, on the reverse strand, counting down.
GAGCGCTATCAATGACTACTTTAATACCATCAAAGCTAATATCTTTATCCAGAGTACCCTTGACATACTCAATATAACGAGCTTGAGCGTCGTCGATCCTTTTTGCCTTCCCAACCATTCTCGAGCTGAGGTCATAGCTATCGATATTTCCTAATATACCTTCAATTTCAGATTCGTCCATATCGTCAAGTTTATATCCATCTGGACCAAATATCTTAATACCGTTATATTCATATGTGTTGTGTGATGCTGAAATCATAATGCCAAGATCCGCCCTCATTGACTTAATGAGCATCGACACCGCAGGGGTTGGCATTGGTCCAACCAAAAAAACATCTAACCCAACTGAAGTTAAACCAGAAGTGAGTGAAGACTCCAGCATATAGCCTGATAGCCTTGTGTCTTTGGCAATTATTACTCTTTTAGCCGTTTTATCTTTTGATATGAATAATCCAGTAGCAATTCCAATCTGCAGAGCAACTTCAGCTGTAATGGGATGTTGATTTGCAACCCCTCTAATCCCATCTGTACCAAAATATTTTTTAGCATTCATATAAAACTATCCCTAAAGTTTAATTAATAATGAATGATTTATGGCTGTGTTTGCGGCTTCATTTTCTGGGTTTTTTTTGCCTTACTCGATGATTTTTTTTCTGCACTCTCAGTTGGTACAGCAGTTGGATCACTTGGTGGCTCTTCTGTTTCATCCGTATCAGGTCTATCTGGATGCTTCCCTTTTAATAGGTCTAATATCTCATCGCCGGTCAAAGTCTCATATTCAAGCAGGCCTTCAGCAATAATCTCGAGTTCCTTTTTATATTCAATAACGATTTCTGTTGCAGCTTTATGACCGCCATCTACAAGCTTATGTATTTCAGAGTCAACAATTTTTTGTGTTTCTTCTGATAAATTCTGTGTTTTTGCAACGGAATAACCAAGAAAGACTTCATCTTCATTATTGCCATATGAAAGTGGTCCTAAAATATCACTCATACCGAATTGTGTAACCATCGCCCTTGCCATGTTTGTTGCCATCTTGATATCAGATTGTGCGCCTGAAGTTACTTTTTCGTCACCGAAAATCAGTTCCTCAGCAGCCCTTCCGCCCATAGCAACGGCAAGATCGGCTTTGAGTTTCTCTCTGGTCATAGACAACTGGTCTCTTTCTGGCAAACGCATGACCATACCTAGGGCTCGTCCTCTTGGAATTATTGTGGCTTTGTGAATAGGATCTGATGCTTTTTGCTTTACTGCAACAAGAGCATGTCCTGCCTCGTGATATGCAGTCAATTTCTTTTCGTCATCAGACATTACAAGCGTCCGACGCTCAGAACCCATCATTACTTTGTCTTTTGCGTCTTCAAATTCATCTTGAGTGATTAGTCTTTTTCCTCTTCGAGCTGCCAGTAGTGCAGCTTCGTTAACAAGATTTGCAAGATCAGCTCCAGAGAACCCTGGGGTTCCTCTAGCTATAACTTTTAAATTTATTTCATCAGATAATTTTACTTTTCTGACGTGTACTTTTAGAATCTTCTCACGTCCAATTATGTCGGGATTTGGAACAACTACTTGTCTGTCGAATCTACCAGGTCTTAATAATGCTGGATCTAAAACATCCGGTCTGTTAGTTGCCGCAATCAATATTATTCCTTCATTTTCTTCAAAACCATCCATTTCAACCAGCAGTTGATTTAATGTTTGCTCTCTTTCATCATTACCTCCGCCTAGTCCTGCGCCTCTATGTCTTCCAACGGCATCTATCTCATCTATGAATATGATGCATGGCGCACTTCTTTTTGCTTGTTCAAACATATCACGTACTCTACTGGCTCCAACACCAACGAACATTTCAACAAAATCTGAACCAGAAATTGTAAAAAAAGGTACACCAGCTTCACCAGCTATAGCCCGAGCTAATAGTGTTTTACCTGTACCTGGAGGCCCAACAAGTAGTGCACCTTTTGGGATTTTACCACCCAAATATTGAAACTTACGCGGGTCTTTTAAAAATTCAACAATTTCTTCAAGATCTTCCTTTGCCTCATCGATTCCTGCAACATCATTAAAGGTGACTTTGCCTTTCTTTTCGTTGAGTAGTTTTGCCTTCGATTTACCGAAACCCATAGCACCACGTCCACCGCCTTGCATTTGTTTAAGAAAAAATATCCAAACTGCAATGAGTAACAGCATTGGGAACCATGAAACAAAAATTGAAAATAGTGCACTCTGCCTTACCGGCTTGACATTTATTATTACGCCTTGTTCATTTAATCTCTCTATGAATTGAGGGTCCTCAGGTGAATAGGAATGAAACCTAGAACCATCATTGAAAGTTCCCGTTATTTCATCACCGGATATTTCAACATCCCGTACATTCCCTCCAGAGACTTCTGAAATGAGAGTGGTGTAGCTTACTTCACTCACCCCTCTTGTTTCATTAGAAGTCTGGAATACATTATATAAAGCCATCATTAGTAATCCGATGACGAGCCATATTACTATATTTCTAAAACCACCCAATTTTAACTCCTACCTAATTTTTGAGAATTTTTTTTATCACTGATTCTAAATTTAACATCTAAATATCCACTATTATATATATTGTGTGTGTTTGGCAGTAATACAAGCTTATCTTTTATGAATCCACCGGGCAGCGTTCTCAATACATACTTTGGCATACTTTGAAAAGGTGTCCCATCAATCATTTTTCGAAGATCATCTGCATTTCCAATCTGGTCAATAATAATGTTTGTTTTGTCACATGATTTGAGATGCACATCAAATCTACCGTCCCAAGAGATACGTTCGTTTATTTTTATTTCAACGGGACTTATCCCCCTATTCTCTCTTACAATGATAAAATTATTCTTCTTTGGTATTATTTGACAGCCATTGAGGGTCTTGCTTCTCTGCGTTTTGATTAAATCTGCAAATACCGCTTCCAATGATGAGAGGGATACAGTACCCCCATTAATATCTGTTAAGGCCTTTGCAAATACCCTTAAAATTATCTCTTTTGGGTAATTACGTAATTTATCGAAATCAACATCGGCATGCCCCAACTCACTTAATTCAACTAACTCTTGTGCCACTGAGTTGGCAAAAAAACTAATTGACTCATTAGCCCTAGCCAAACGTTGTATTGTTTTTTTTAAATGTTCGGATGATATATTAACAGAGGATAAGGAGCTAATATTATTTCTAATTTTAATCCTCTCAAAGTTATCATCTTCGTTTGTTGGATCATCCACCCATTCATTACCTGTTGATCTGAGGATTTCAGTTGTCAATGAACGAGATAATGAGAGTATTGGCCTGTGTATCTGAATTCCATCCTCGTGTCGAATTTTATTAATTGATTTAAGTCCATCCAGACCACTCCCCTTCGCAAGACGCATAATAAATGTTTCAATATTATCGTCGGAGGTGTGAGCGGTCAAAATTGTATCAATATTCTCCTTTCTGGCATAATCCAGCATGAGCTGATATCTTGCGTTTCGTGCTTTCTCTTGAATAGAGGTCTCGATGTGTTCGTGTTCCCATGTCAGCACTTTATGCCTGAAGCCGTAATTTTTAGCAATTTTTTTAACAAATCGAGATTCATCTTCGGCGGCCTTCCGCAGATTATGGTTAACTGTGAGAACTTCAATCTCAATATTTATTGCTAGGTGGGCTTTCCAACGATATACCAAATACATTAACGCCATGCTATCGCGCCCACCCGAGACTGCTAATGCAATCCTTTCATGATTTATATAGCTAGAAAATAAACCACAAACTCTGCTATCTGTGAGGGGAAATTTGTTATCATTTACCATAATTAACGAATATCATTAAATTTTTCAATTTAGAGGTTATTCCAAAACTAATTTGGTAGTAAATGATATATTATAGTGGCTAAAATATCTAGTTGATAATTCCTAATTACTCAATGTTGACTACAGACACAGCTCGTCTGTTTTGTGACCAACAAGCTTCAGATGAGCAGGCAGCGACTGGTCTCTCTTTTCCATAAGGAACCGTTTCGACTCTATCACTGGCTATACCAAGACTTTCGAGGTATGCTACAGCAATATCAGCTCTTTTGGCGCTAAGCGCAATATTGTACTCTCGTGTACCCCTCTCATCGGCGTGTCCTTCAACAATGATACTAATTTCAGGATATAATTCTAACCAAGAAGCTTGCCTTTCTAGTATCGCTTTTGCATCATCATCTAAACTTGTTGAATTTGTTGCAAAAAATACACGGTCTCCAACATTTACTGTGAAGTCTTGGGAAGATCCAGGAATAGCATTTGAGACTATTTCAGCTTCATTATTATTTCCTCCTCCGAATAAGATCTGTTCAACGTTTTTTCGTGTGGATGAACAGCCCGTAAGGATGAAGATTAATAAAAAAGTCACGGAAAGATTAAATGCTTTTTTATATACCATTGTTAATTTCCTCTTTAAAAATAGTAATGATCCCTAAAGTTATCATGTAAATGTTAACAAATGATGTAATGTTTAAAAAAAAATGTAAATCAGATATTTTAATTCATTAATGCGGACCATGATGGGTCAGATGCATAGCCTGGTGTGTCAATTTTTCTCTCATTATATCCTGTGATATCAACAGAATAAATCATTGGCCCGCCACCTTCTCCTGGCGACTCACGAAAAAACATTAAAACTCTTCCGTTTGGAGCCCATGTGGGGCCTTCATTGTGGAAGCCATCTGTGATGATCCTCTCACCACTTCCATCTGTAAACATCACACCAATCATAAATCTACCCTTAGAAATCTTTGTAAATGCAATGTAATCACCTCTTGGAGACCAAACAGGTGTGGAGTAACTTCCGGTTCCAAAGCTAATTCTTCTTACATTATTTCCATTAGCATCCATCACATATAACTGCTGCGTGCCTGACTTATCTGACTCAAATACAATATTACTTGAGTCAGGCGAGTAGCTGGGAGCTGTGTTGATATCAGACGTATTAGTTAACCTCTTTCTATCAAAATTGCTCAAATCCATCTCAAATAAGTTCGATCCTACTCCCTCTTGTAAGCTCATGATGATTTTTTTTCCGTCAGGGGAGAATCTAGGGGCAAATGTTATGCCAGGAAATGTTCCAACCACATACGTTTGTTTTGATTGAATATCATAAATATATACCTGAGGTTGACCATTTCTATATGACAAATATACAAGCTCTTTACCGTTTGGACTGAATCTAGGAGTCAATACAAGGTCTTTACCTGATGTCAATAATACGGGATTTTGACCATCCTGATCCATTATTGCCAGTCTTTTTATTCTTTCCGTCTTGGGCCCACTCTCCGCAATAAAGGCAATTTGTGTGTCAAAATAACCCTTCTCATCCGTCAGGCGTGTATAAATTGTATCAGCAATCATGTGCGCCACGTTTCTCCATTTATTTTTTGAAAAAACTAAATAATTAGCTTCGAGGGACTTCTCTGAGAAAGTATCCCAGAGCTTGTAGTTTATTCTGTATCTTTCATTGTCATAAATTAGCTCAGCGGTGAATAAAGCCTCAGCATTAACTACTCGCCATGAATTAAAATTGGGACTCCGATCCACAGAGTTAACTTCATCAAGGAATGCTTTTGGATTTATAGGATAAAATAAACCAGAACTACCAAGATCACTAGCAATCACTTTTGTTATATCCAGACCAAGACCAAGCTGCTCATTTTGTTTATCAATAACCGTGGTTATTGCAATCGGCATTGGTCTGAGGTTTCCCTCTGTGACATCTATTTCAAGGGCGCCCTGTGAGACAGTTGAATAAAATAGTAAGAAAAATAATGAGAAGAAGAGTCTGTGCATTCGATTTATCATATTATCCACCCAACATATTTCTTGGATCAAAAGTAAACTTTATCTCTTTCCATAATTCATATTTTTCAATTGGAAACTCATATGGTGCGCAGCTCAACACAGCTCTTACTGCAGCACCAATTGCCACTTCCCTGCTTCCTTTTAAGTCTCTTGTGACAGGCTCTACATTCGATATTGTACCATCTTTATTGAGCGCAATGATCACTTGTACTCTTTGGCTTGCAGCACCGCGCACTCCCACAGGTGGATTCCAGCACATCTCTATTTGACTTCGCATATTTGATATCTCACCCGCCGTAATAATATTATCTGACGTTAAATTTTTCTCTTGTGGTTTGTTTTCAATCATTTCCCCAACATCTCTCTCATCAGGAAATTTATCGAGCAGCGCTGTGACTTTATCTGTTTCCTTCTTATTTTCATCGTAATCCAAATTAGTTAATAATTTGTCATTAATTTTGTTCAATTCAGGCTTAATTTCGGGTGTAGAAAAAAACTCCATGATATTTTCATCTTCTTGCTGTTCAGCGTTAGTAGTTTTCTCAATTAGCTCCTCATTTTCAAGTATACTCATATTTTTTGACTCTTCACTCCTCATAGATGGTTTAACGTTGGGTGTCGCACTATATTTTTTTTTATTGGATGAGGACTCTTCTTTAGTGTCATCCTCTATAATTTCTTGTGTAATTACTGGAAGACTATTAATAAGCTCGATTTCAACAATGGACATTGGGCTCTCTTCAAGGCTATCGAATGATGGCAGACCTGTTATTATAATTATAACAAATAGTAGATGTAATATAACTGATATAGATATTGGTTTGGCTAACATATTAAGACTCTATATCGGTAACTAATCCGATTGATGTATAGCCGGAAGAACTAATCTTAGCCATTACTTTCATTAAGACTTCATAACTAATATCTTTATCACCATTGATATAAATTTTTTGATCAAAGTTACTCTGCCCTATCGCCTCAAGTTTTTCGGTTAAGTCATCAAAATCTATCTCCATTTCTTGAATATAAATTTTGCTGTCCTTGTCAATTGTGATAGTTAAAGGCTCATTGTCATCAGTCATTTGCTTTGCCGCAGTTTTTGGAAGCTCAATTGGAACGCCAACTGTTAGTAATGGTGCAGTTACCATAAAAACGATCAGTAGTACGAGCATGACATCAACAAGGGGTGTTACATTAATATCAGAAATTGGGTTATTCTTTCTGCTTCTTCTTCTATTATTTGGTAATGTTTTTATATTTGTTGCCATTATTTTGCAAAATCTTAAAACTCGTCTTCATCAGTTTGGTAGTTGTCATCAACATCATCAGCTACCATTTGAGCATCAATTTGACGACTAAAGTAGTTGATAAATTCATCACTAAAATTTTCAAGATTCGAAGTCACACGCGCAATATCGCTTGATATTTTATTATAAAACATAACAGCTGGTATGGCTGCAAATAACCCAATGGCTGTTGCGAATAGCGCCTCCGCAATTCCAGGGGCTACAACAGTAAGGTTCGTGCTTTTTGAGGTAGCAATTGCTGAAAAACTATTCATTATCCCATATACCGTTCCAAAAAGACCAATGAAAGGGGCTGTTGAACCTACAGAAGCCAGAAATAATAATTTCTTTTCAAGTTTATCTAATTCTATGTTCATCTGTACATTCATGGCCTTCTCAATTCTTCCTTTGACCCCATCAATCGACATATTCTTATGTATTTTGAAAGTCGTATTCCATTCCTTTATTCCTGCATTGAATATTTTAGCCATTGGGTTATTTCTTGAATTCCGATAAGCGGCATCGATATCATTTATATTGCTGCTCCAAAAATCTCGATAAAATTTTATAGCATTACGGTTTACTAATTTAATTAAAATTAATTTCTCAAATATAATTGCCCACGAGATTACAGAGGCGATCATAAGTCCGAGCATAACCAATTTTACAACCAGGTCTGCCTCGGAAAAGAGGCCCATCAAACTGAGGTCAGTTGTGACTAGTGATTCATCCATAAGTTAACCATTTACCTCATATTGTTATGTAATGCTCTAATAATAATATTAAATATAAATTAAAATCAAAGATAGACTAAAAATATGACCAGATTTTGTCATTTGCGTATTTGATTTAGTCTATTTTTTATATCTTCTGCAGATTTTTTTGACAACAAACGACCTCGAGGTGTCCTATTTATTAATCCTCTTTGTATCAAATAGGGCTCAACTACGTCCTCTAAGACGTCACGTGCTTCTCCCATTGAAGCAGCAATTGAGTCAACTCCAGCAGGTCCACCGTCATAATTTTCTATAATGCACTCGAGGTACCTATAATCAAGCGAGTTGAGCCCAATATCATCTACTTCAAGTTCTTTCAAAGACAGTCGTGTAAGATCAACATTAATACCATCTAGTTTATTGTATACAGAATAATCGTGAACTCTTCGAAGTAATCTATTTGCAATTCTTGGGGTTCCCCTCGATCTTGCAGCAATTTCTCTCGCTGAAGCGTCGTCAATTATTATAGCCAACTCATGGGCAGCTTTTTTAACCACCATTGCAAGATCTTCAGTTTTATAAAAATCGAGTGTTATTGGTATCCCAAATCTCTCCCTCAATGGATTGGAAATCAAACCAAGCCTTGTTGTTGCGCCAATCAGCGTGAAAGGAGAAAGTTCAATCCTAACTGACTTCGCGGCGGGGCCTTCACCAATAAGTATATCAAGGACATAGTCCTCCATTGCGGCATAAAGTACCTCTTCTACACTGTTACTCAGTCTGTGTATTTCATCTATAAAGAGTACATCATTCTGCTCCATATTGCTAAGTATCGCCGCAAGATCTCCAGCCTTTGTTATAAGTGGTCCTGATGTAACTCTGATATTTACGTTTAGCTCGTTCGCAATAATATTTGCTAAGGTGGTCTTCCCAAGTCCAGGTGGCCCAGCCAAGAGTACATGATCGAGGCTACTTTCGCGTTCTTTTGCAGATTGAATGAAAACTTCTAAATTTTTTCTGACTAAGTTTTGACCTATAAATTGATCAAGTAACCTGGGTCGATAAATTCTGATATCATTATCCATTAATCGGATCTCCTAAGGGCTTCTTTAATGAGGTCTTCGATACTTGCTCCGTCATTAATATCACTCTTTATTTTTTGGATAAGGCTTAATGCTTCCGTTCGACTATAACCAAGGTTTATCAGGGCTGAATTTATACTATTCCGTTTTGCAAGAGCTTCATTATCATAATTATTTGATTGATCTGAGTAAGCATCTTTCAGTTCAGTAATTATCCTTTTTGCAACTTTTGCACCTACGCCAGGAGCTGAACAAATTGATTTTTCATCTCCACTTCCAATATGATTTCCAAGTTCTTCAACTGAAAAGAAGCCTATAATAGTCATAGCTAATTTTGCACCAACTCCTTGAACAGTCTGCAAAGTTGAGAATGCCTTTTTCTCCTCAAGAGATAAAAAACCATAAAGATTGATTGTATCGTCCCGCAAAATTGTTTGAATATATAGTGAAATAAATTTGTTCTTTTCGATTGCATTAATTGATCTGTCTGGGCACAATACCTCATATCCCAAACCATTCACATCAACAATTACTTGATTACCATTAACTGCTTCAACATTACCTTTAATTTTTGCAATCATGCAATTGCCTTCGCTATATTATTATGCCTGTGATTTGCATGTGTAATTGCAATTGCTAACGCATCCGAAACATCAGAGGTGCCATTAATTTTTTTTGAGAGAAGGATATTAACCATATGAGCAATCTGATTTTTATCTGCATGGCCTTTTCCAACGATACTTTTTTTTATCTGATTTGGAGCATACTCGAAGCATTTAATGTTCATCATTGACAGTGATAGCATTATTGCGCCTCTTGCGTGCCCAAGCTTGAGACTTGAAAGAGCATTGTTATTGACAAATGTTTGCTCTAAGGCGGCCTCATCGGGTAAAAAATTACTCAAAACCAACGACAAATCTCTGTGTATATCATGGAGTCTATCTGAGAGGTCTTGGCCTGTTTTAACTTTTATTAAACCATGATCAATATGTTTAATTAAGTTTCCCTCAACAGTTATAAGCCCCCAACCCGTATGTATTAGGCCAGGGTCAATTCCAATAATTTTTTTTAACATTATGCATATCTTCTTTATTCATGAAATATAATCATCCGGTATATCGAAATTAAAATAAATTTCTTGAACATCATCATTGTCATCAAGTAATTCTATCAAGCGATCAATTTTTGTAAAAGTGTCCTTATCAATAACAACATTATTTTCAGGCTTCCAAATTATTTTCATTAAATTTGCATCACCAAATTTCTTTTCTAGCCTTTCACCTAATGAGTGTAAATCTGACGGTTGACAATAAATTTCATAGCTATCATGGGAAATATCACAATCTTCGGCTCCTTGATCAATCGATGACTCAATTATTTCATCTTCGCTTGACTTAGATCGGTCAAACTCAATTAGGCCTACCTTACTAAAAAGAAAGGATACAGAGCCTGTCTCAGCTAGATTTCCACCACACTTTGTGAATATTGATCTAATATCCCCTGCAGTTCTATTCTTATTATCAGTTAGCGTTTCTATTATAAAGCCAGTCCCGCCGGGACCAAAACCCTCATAGCGAACCTCATCAAAGTTTGCCCCGCCAGCATCTTGGCTTTTCTTTACCGCACGTTCAATATTATCTTTTGGCATATTTTGCGCTCTTGCGGCTTGAATTGCCGATCTTAATCTTGGATTCATTCCAGGATCAGGCAGGCCCAGCTTTGCAGCAACTGTTATCTCCTTTGCCAGCTTTGAAAACATTTTTGCTCTTTTCTTATCTTGAGCACCCTTGCGATATTGTATATTTTTAAATTTTGAGTGTCCTGCCATTTAAATATCCTTTTTCCCTACCCTACACTCGATAAGTTAATTTAATGTTCAAAAATCTGGTAATTCATCATCAAAAATTCCTCCGAATTTAATTGGTGAAATATTTGAGATTAAACCGTCGCTATTTGTCTCAAATAATATACCAGAGAATGTGCCATCTCCCTTTGCTGGGATAAATCGTCCACTTGGAATCCCTGAAATAAATTTTTCGAGTGGGTTTTGTTTATCAAAACCCAAGATTGAGTCATAATCCCCACTCATACCAACATCAGAGATATAACCTGTTCCTTTGCTTAAAATTCTTGCATCAGATGTTGGAATATGTGTATGTGTGCCAGCAACCATACTCACCCTCCCGTCTAAATAATATCCCATTGCTAACTTCTCTGATGTTGCTTCTGCATGAAAATCAACAAAGATTGCATCAACAACATTATTTAAGCCGTTGTTATCTATAATATCATCAATTATTCTAAACGGATCATCCAGAGGATTCATAAAGACTCTACCCATTATGTTGATGACCAGTATCTGCTCACCATTTTTAGCTTTATACAAGAATGAACCTTTACCGGGAGTTCCCATAGGATAATTGGCGGGTCGCAACAATCGAGTCTCTCTGTCAATATAAATCAGTGTGTCTTTTTGGTCCCAAATATGATTCCCGGACGTGATTACATCGACACCAGAGTCGATTAACCCGTGCATAATTTTTTCTGTTATTCCAAATCCTGATGCTGAGTTTTCGCCATTTGCTATTACAAAATCAAGTTTATATCTATCCCTAATTCTTGTGAGATTTTGGGTCACAACTCTTCTTCCAGACTCTCCGACTATGTCACCAATAAACAATACCCGCATTTATATTTCCAATTTAAGATTATGCATTTACTAAATTATATTTCATCTAAATTAACCAGAAAATCAAGCTTTTGATCATGTTCTGCACGAGGTAATTTTGGTATAATTTGCTCTGGGTAGCAGACACCAATAAATTTAGTATTATCTTTTTGTCTAAAATGCTGAATAGTCCTATCATAAAAACCACCGCCATATCCTAATCGATGAAAACTCTTATCGAAAAAGAGTCCTGGTACCAATACAATTTCTGGGATAGTTAGTATCCCATCGACTGGTTCATAAATTTTATGACGATTCTTCACAAGTGTTTTTTTCATATTCCATATTCTAAAATCCAGGATTTTCTTTTCGGTAATACATGGAAGAGCAATTTGATAACCAATTGACGAAAGGAGCTGAAGAAGCGGTAAGATATTTAATTCATTATTGATAGGATAATACCCAGCAATGGTCTGACTTGATCCCAAAAAACTTAAATTCATTTCTACAAGCTTCTTCTCATAAAATAACTTTTCAGATGGCTTGATTAGTCTCATATTCTTTAGTGCATTAGCCCTAAGTTGAGATTTCTCAAATTTTGTACTTTCTAAGCTCAAATTTTATACCCACGATTTCAAGCCACACGACCGTGGATTTGGCAATCCTTGGCTCCTAATAAATAGGTGGGCACCAAATGATAAAGACCACGATCTAAATCAGTGTTAGCTCCCAATTGAATTGCTATGGCGCCAGGAATAGTCATCTCACGAGTCGCATAGCCACTTAAATTATATCATTTAATTTGAAAAATAAAATTTGAATCTATTTTTAGGAAGATAATGATTTACTTATTTCGTTTAATTTATTTGTAAGCAGCTCAATATCTGTAAGAAGTAATTCTTCTAAGGAATGGCTATCCTCCTTGAACATGTCATTCTTTTTTTGTAGCTGCTGAACATCATTTTGGATCTCTTCAATTTGCGATAATGCATCGGATAGCTTATCGGCAATCAATAGTCCTGCCATCACATATATTCTGGCATCTCCAATATGGCCGAATCTTCCCTGTAACTGATCAACGTGCCGTGAAAAAAAAGAGGCAAGCTCCTTAAGTCTGGCCTCCTCTCCATCTTCACAGGCAATTTGAAAAGTCCTGTTATTGATATTTACTGTGACTTTACCCATTTTGAATTACACAAACATTACATAGAAATAAATTCTCTATTTTAAGAAATTACGATACATTTTAATCATTTCAGAGATTCTTGTCTCTACTTCCTGATTAGCACCCTTCAGTTTATTATTTTTTTGTTTTAATTCTTCTAGCTTATGGAGCAGTCCTATATTTTCATCATTAAGCTTCTTTATTTCATCTGACATATCAGTGGTATCATTTGCTTGAGACCAAGATAAATCTCTATTTTTTTTTAGTTCGTCAATTGCTGTGTGTAATTTTTCTAATGCAGATGCAAGTCGTGGGCTTATACCGTCGAGATTTTGATTATTTAAGTCAACTTCATTTTTCAAATTATATTGGCTCATTTATAATCCCACACAATTAGTAATTAACACTGCACTTCTGTTGAAAACATTGTCCCCATAGAAATATAATATTAATGAAGAGCAAAAAGCAATAAAAAAAAAATAAGATTTCCAACTAAATCAATGCTTTTCATGGGTATTTTAAACAGGAAATACTAACTAGGATGTAAATATTGTTTGATAAAGTTTTTTATTGAATTATAAAAAAAAGGCAGGTTTTCTTTAAAAAAAGCATACAAATATGTCAAATCAAATTAATCACTATGAAATGGCTAATGCTATAAGAGCACTATCAATTGACGCAATTGAAACTGCAAATAGTGGCCATCCGGGCTTGCCTCTTGGGATGGCTGATGTTGCAACAGTATTATTTAGTGAATTCCTAAATTTTGATGCAAAAGATCCTGATTGGATCAATCGTGATCGTTTCATTCTATCAGGCGGACATGGATCTATGCTACTTTATTCCTTGTTATATTTGCTTGGATACGAGGATATGACACTTGATGAAATCAAGAGCTTTAGGCAACTAGGATCCAAAACAGCGGGACATCCAGAATATGGTCATGCAAAAGGTATTGAAACTACGACTGGACCCTTGGGCCAAGGCCTAGCCAATGCAGTTGGAATGGCCTTATCTGAAAAATTATTATCTGATAAATTTGGAAGGGATTTAGTAAATCATAAGACATTTGTTATGGCCGGTGACGGTGATTTAATGGAAGGAATTTCCCAAGAGGCTATAAGTCTTGCCGGTCACCTGAAATTGAAAAAACTCACTCTTCTATTTGATAGTAACAATATTTCAATAGATGGACCCATTGCAAAAACTGACTCGACAAATCAAATAAAAAGATTTGAAGCTTCTGGCTGGAATGTCACTGAAATCAACGGTCATAATACAAAAGAAATTTTTAAAGCGATTGAAGACTCAAACTCATCAGATAAGCCCACAATGATTTTATGCAGAACAATAATTGGATATGGATCACCCAATAAACAGGGAACCGCCAGTGTTCACGGATCACCACTTGGTCAAGATGAGTATGATCTAACCAGAAAAGAACTTGGTATTAAGTATTCAAAATTCCAGATACCTGCAGAAGTTCTAAAAATGTGGAGGAACGTTGGTATCAAAGGACAGAAACAGAAAAAAATTTGGAAAGATAAACTCCAAAAATCGCCGCCAAGCGTAAAAAAAGAGTTTAAAGATCAAATTGAAAAATTTATACACCCCAGTGTATTTGCAAAATTGAATGAACTTAAGGTAGATCTGAGGGATGAGCCCCAAAGCATAGCAACAAGGAAAGCGTCTGAGATTTGTCTAAAATATATTAACGATGCTACAGCAATCACTCTTGGTGGATCTGCAGATTTGACAGGCTCAAATAATACAAAAACAGATAATATTAATTCTGTTACAGCTGAGGCATACGGTAGATATATTCATTATGGAATAAGAGAGCACGCAATGGGCGCAATAATGAATGGGGTATCCTTGCATGGAGGATTTATTCCATATGGGGGAACTTTTCTTATTTTCTCTGATTATTGTCGGCCCGCTATCAGATTAGCGGCTTTGATGCAACAACAAGTGATTTATGTATTAACACATGACTCCATCGGGTTGGGTGAAGATGGCCCAACACATCAGCCAATAGAACAGCTGTCAAGTCTAAGAGCAATACCAAATGTGAGTGTATTTCGTCCAGGATCAGCTATCGAGACCGTTGAGTGTTGGGAATTGGTACTAGAAAATAAAACTGGACCAAGCTTGATGGCTCTATCAAGGCAAAATCTGAATGAATTTAGGCATAGTCTTGATCTAGAATCAAAATATAACCCCTGTAAAAATGGTGCATATTGTGTAGAATCCAATTCAAAAAAACCTGAATTTGCAATATTTGCATCTGGCTCTGAAGTGAATATTGCGATTGAAGCTTACCAAGAATTGTCAAGGTTAAACAAAGAAATTAGCGTTTACTCAGTGCCTTGTCTGGATTATTTCAATTCGCAAGATAATGACTTCAAAGAAAACATAATAAGTAACGCCACTTGTAATATAGTGGTGGAGGCAGGAGTTTCTCAGGGTTGGGATAAAATATTGAGGGAAAATGGAATATTTATCGGGATGTCAACATTTGGAGCTAGCGGGCCATATAAAGACTTGTATAAAAATTTTAATATTACCAAAGAACGCATAATAGATGTAATCTTAAATAGCAAATAAAAAGTTGGCTTAAGAAATGACAATAAAAGTAGCAATAAACGGTTTTGGTCGTATCGGAAGGAATGTAGCGCGCGCAATAATTAGTGATCACTCTCATGAAATTGATTTGTTAGCAATCAATGACTCAGCTCCGGTTGAAACAAATTTGCACCTCCTGAAATATGACTCAATACACGGGGTGTTAGCAGATGAAATAGAAAAAATAAACTCCGATTTATTTAATATAAATAAAAAACAAATAAAAAAATTTTCGTCTAAGGATCCGAAAGATATACCATGGGGCGAACTTGATATTGATTTAGTACTTGAGTGTACAGGTAAGTTTAATGATAAAAAATTATCTATTAAGCATATTAATGCTGGCGCAAAAAAAGTACTCGTATCGGCACCTGCAAAAGGTGTGGATATAACAGCAGTTTTTGGAGTAAATCATTTAGAAATCAAACCCGATCATAAGGTAATATCAAATGCTTCTTGTACAACAAATGCCCTCGCCCCTCTGGCAATGGTGCTTAATGATACAGTAGGAATTGATACTGCTTTTATGACAACAATTCACTCCTACACGGGTGATCAACCTACACTGGACAGAAATCACAAAGATTTATATCGCTCAAGATCAGCTGCGCAATCAATTATTCCAACAACAACTGGAGCTGCAATTTCAGTTGGTGAGGTGATTCCTCAGTTGAAAGGAAAAATAGATGGAATTGCCATGCGGGTTCCAATACCAAATGTATCGGTGATCGATTTAAAATTTACAACAAATAAAGATACCAGTATAAATCAGATCAACGAAATTCTTGTCCAAGCTTCAAAAAATCAGTTCCAAAATATTCTAAGTGCTACAAATGATAAGCTTGTATCAGTTGATATAAATCACGATAGCCATTCAGCAGTTATCGCATTAGATCAAACTCGGGTTACAAATAAAAAATTAGTAAGGGTTATGGCGTGGTACGATAACGAATGGGGATTTTCACAAAGAATGTGTGATATGGCAAAACATATCAGCAGACTTCCCTGATGATGGATTAATCTTATGCAAATAAAGAGCTTTCAAGATGAAAATCTTAAAAATAAAATAGTCCTATTACGAACAGACTACAATGTCCCAACAAATGATAAAGTCGTTGTTGACACGACCAGGATTGATGAGTCTATTCCAACTATCAATGCGCTCCTAAAAATGGGAGCTAAAATAATTATCATTACACATAGGGGACGCCCAAAAGGTAAGATCGATATTTCTTTATCAATGGAGCCGATTGCGAGGGAATTAGAAAAAAAAATAAATAAAAATGTTAAATTTATTAACAGACTTGATGAAGACATAGCAAGACATGAAGAGGAAATATTTTTATTCGAAAATATAAGATTCTTTCCACAAGAGGAACTAAATGATAATAGGTTTGCAGAAGAACTTAGTAAAATGGGACAAGTATATGTAAACGATGCATTCGCCGCTTCCCACAGGAAACATGCATCTTTAAGCGGGCTCCCTAAATTTCTACCAAGTTTTTTCGGGCTTTGTATGAAAAAAGAAATTTTAGCTCTCGATGATGTATTTTCTCATCCGACAAATCCAGTTGTTGCAATCATTGGTGGATCAAAAATTTCAACTAAAATTAAACTCCTCGAGAGTTTGATAAGAAACGTTGATAAAATTATAATCGGTGGAGCTATGGCGAATACATTTCTTAAGGCCACCTCAAATAATATTGGCTCATCACTATATGAGGCGAGTTGTATTGATATTGCCAATGGTATAATGAATTCAGCTAAGATGGAAAATGTTAAATTAATTCTTCCCATTGACGCTAAGGTATCAAAAAAATTAGGTGATTACCCAGGTGCGAAAAATAAAATTTTGGATGAAATCGAAATTGATGACATGATTCTTGACCTTGGAGTTGAATCATCTAGAATTATTATGGATGAAATCTCCGATGCAAATACCGTAATATGGAATGGTCCGCTGGGAGCCATCGAATACAAACCCTTCGACCAATCAACGGTTGCTGTCGCAAAAGAATTAGCTCTGAGATGCAAAGATAAAAATTCGAAAGTGGTTGTGGGTGGTGGAGATACCATATATGGAATTAATATTGCTGGGACATATGAAGACTATACACATGTTTCAACAGGTGGAGGAGCATTTTTACAGTGGCTTGAAGGAAAGGATTTGCCAGCTGTAGAAGCAATTTTAAATAAGCATTAATGCCAATCGGCTTGGGTATTTAATAATGAAAAATATTTTACATCAGATTGCTGAAAAATTAGTTGAAAATGGAAAAGGTATTTTAGCCGCAGACGAGAGCACGGCAACTATTACAAAAAGATTTGATCAAATTAATCTTCAAAGCACGCCTGAAAATAGGAGAAATTACAGGGAGATGCTCTTCCGAACAACGGACGCAATGGAAAGCTACATATCTGGTGTCATTTTGTATGATGAAACAATACGACAGGATTGTAAAAATGGAGAGAAATTGATTGATTTACTAATCGCAACCGATACTTTGATAGGTATCAAAGTTGATACTGGAGCAAAGCCTTTAGCACTCCTTAAAGATGAAACTGTTACAGAAGGGTTGGATGGGCTGAGAGGGCGGCTTACGGAATATGCACAACTTGGTGCATCATTCGCAAAATGGAGAGCGGTTATTAGTATTACTGATAAAACACCAACAGACTATGCAATCCAAGCAAATGCTGATGCACTTGCAAGATACGCTGCATTATGTCAAGAAAATAGCCTTGTTCCAATAATTGAGCCCGAAATATTGATGGATGGCGATACATCAAAACACACAATCGAAAAATGTTACGAGGTCACATCAAAAACATTAGACATAGTATTTGATGAATTAACAAAAGCGAGTGTTGACCTGAAAGGCATCATACTAAAACCAAATATGGTAATAGCTGGTATACATTCACCAAACCAACCATCTGGATTTGAGATTGCAGAACAAACACTTAAATGCCTCAAAGATCACATGCCTGATAACGTTCCCGGCGCATGCTTCCTCTCAGGAGGACAAAATGATATCGACGCGACCAAGCATTTATCAATTATGAACAAAATAAAAGATTTTGATATCAATTTAAGTTTTTCTTATGGAAGAGCTCTCCAGCAAAGCGCATTAATTGCTTGGGGTGGAAAAGATGAAAATATGGCGGAAGCTCAGCAAGCTTTCAGGCACAGAGCTTACATGAATAGTTTGGCCACAAAAGGCGAATGGTCAGAACATTTAGAAAAATAAACAGAGTATTAGACTCAAAAAAGATCTTCCTGATACTCGGTGCTTTTCTTATATGTTTTACTTCAGTATTTGCTGATATCCCAAATGATAAATTCAAAACATTGTTAAATAATAATGAAATCTATGAAGCAATAGAGTTATACAATACTCATGGCGAACAAAAGTGGGCTTATTGGTTAGCAAAAAAATTTATAAGAAATGGAGACATCGATTCTGCGAACGAATGGTATGAAGAGTCCATTAAAAAAGGTGATCAAAATTCAAAGTTTGAAATAGCAGAAGTACTTTTTCACAATAAAATTGACTACATAAAATCATATAATTATTTTTATGAATTGAAAAATAGCAGTGATAAATTTTTATCATCTCACGCAAAATATTATCTCTCAATTTTTCATAGGTATGGAATAAATGTTCCACCTAATGAGTCAGTGGCTTATGAATATATGACTGATGCCAGTAAAGAAATTGAGTTAGCAAAGTATTCTCTCATTGAATATAAGCTGAATGGTATTGGAACAAAAATTGATAAAAAAAATGCTGCTCTAATGATGTTTGAATTTGCTGACCAAGGTTACACAGAAGCCGAATATGATTATGCAATGATGATTTTAAATGAGATTGGAATTAAGAAAGATGAAAAAATTGCTATTATATGGCTTGAAAGAGCAGCACAAAAGGCTTATCCACCAGCATTACAACAGTTAGCGACCATGTATTATTATGGTATTGGAACAGTAAAAAACGATGTTAAGGCGTATGAATATTATTTGTTAGCAAAGCAACTTGGCGTAACTGATGTTGAATTGGATATGAATATGAGTACATTATCCTCTAGTCATAGGAAAGCTGCAGTTGACAAATTTGAAAGTTTTAGACCACGTATGAATGATTACAGCATTACTTATTTACGTATGCCAAAGTTTATGAAATAAGTATCAAGTCGAAGATATAAATCATTGACAAGAACTGTCGTTAACAAATAGAGGATGAGATGAAAATAAACGGAAATCAAATTAAGATAGGTAACGTATTGGAACATAAGGGATCACTATTTGTTGTCACTAAAACGCAAGCTGTGAAACCTGGTAAGGGCGGTGCATTTAATCAGGTAGAGATGAAATCTATAATGGATAACACAAAGTTGAATGAGAGATTCCGCGCAGATGAGATAGTTGAGAGAGTAAGAATAGACTCCGAAAGCTATCAATTTTTATACTCAAGTGATAGTGAGCTTATATTTATGAATAGTAATACATACGAACAAATATCAGTAAATCAGAGTATATTAGATGAAAAAAAATCATTCCTAAAAGAAGGCATGATTGTTGAGGTTGAGCTATATGAGGGCAGCCCAGTAAGTGTTATTTTACCCGAAACAGTCTCGTTAAAAGTAATTAATACGGAGCCCTCCATCAAAGGTCAGACTGCAGCTTCATCATCGAAGCCAGCAATTTTAGAAAATGATATAAGAGTTACAGTACCACCTTTCATTAATAACGATGACATAATCATAGTTGATACGAATGAAATGACTTATGTAAAGCGGGCTGACTAATTTAATGAGCTATCTACCAAATACAAATGTTCTCAATGCAATTGTCAGAAATGTTGCAAAAATATATCGCCGTGATTTTGGTGAACTCCAACACTTACAAAACTCTAAAAAGTCGATAAATGAATTTGTTCAAAAAAGTAAAAGCAGGGTAGAGTTTTACATAATTGACGAACTTAAGGCAAAATATTCAAAAAATGGTTATGAATTTATTCCAATAACTAATATCTCAAAAAATGATTTTGAGACAGCTTCTTTCCCAAAAAACTCTTTCATAATTAATGCTCTTGAGGGTGAAATGAATTTTACGCGAGGGATCCCATTATTTTCTATAACAATTGCCCACATAAAAGAAGGCATTGTTCAAAATAGCATCGTGTATAATCCAATCTCAGACGAGGTTTTTATTGGTGAAAAGGGGATTTCTGCGAGATACAATAATAATCGAATGAGCGTATCTAATGAAGTGAGTGCCGATAATGCAATGATATCAATTGATGAACGCCTCGATCTCTTTAACAACGATATAGATGATATTTTTTTAAAATATTTGAACTCCGTTAATTCAATACGTCAAATGGGCGCAATATCACTTGAGGTATGTATGGTGTCTAATGGCGCATTAAACTGCTTTATTGGTCATAATGAAAGTAAGCACTCGTTAATAGCAGCCCTACTAATTTTAGAAGAGTCTGGCGGGGAGATTAATAGGCTAAGCTTTAAAGGAAAGTCACAAAAAAATTATTTTATTGTATCCAACCAAAAAATATACGACAATTTAATCAAAGAGTAGCTCAAGAATAGTATTAGGGGAATTTGTAGCGATGACTGATATTCCTGTTTCTAGAAACTTCACGCATCCAAGAATTTACTTATTTCGGATGCTAATCTTCATTTTTTTAATCTTATTTTTCATATTATTAATTCAAGAGGATCTAACAAAAGCATTCCAAACTAACCCTGTTATTAATACAGTTATTAGTTCAGTTCTTGGCTTTGGAATAATATATATTTTGTGGTTGACAATAAGATTGTTCCGCGAGGTAAAATGGGTTAATAATTTTCAAAATGGTGACTACCACGCGGATATTGGCGCACCGCCATCATTACTTGCACCAATGGCAACCATGATGCTGGATCATAAATACGAAATTACTCTCTCCGCAACATCAATGAGATCTATACTGGACTCAATCTCTTTTAGACTTGATGAGTCAAGAGAATACTCAAGATATATGATTGGTTTGTTGATCTTTCTTGGCTTGCTTGGAACATTTTGGGGTCTATTACTCACTGTTGACTCAATTGGGCAAACTATTGGTACACTTAAAATTGGAACAGGTGAAGCCTCGATAATGTTTGAAGAATTAAAATTAGGTCTTGAAAAACCCCTGTCTGGAATGGGCGTTGCCTTTTCATCTTCATTATTTGGCCTTTCTGGATCATTAATTCTCGGCTTCTTTGATCTTTTATATAACCAAGCTCAAAATAGATTTTACAATGAACTCGAGGAATGGCTATCCACGGTGACTGAAATTAATGATGAAAGATCTGACAGTAAAATGAATTTCTACCTTAACAGAAATTTAAAAGATATGAACTCAATCCTCGTTGAATTAGAAAAGGCATTAAATAGTGAAAGCGTAGATAAACATAGCGAACTCAAAACTGTATTAAACTCAATTGAGCAGCAAAACAAAGACATGAGTAAACTATTGAGTGAGCAGAATAAGCTCCAAAAAAAAATAATTGACGAAGTTAAAAAGAAATAGAAATTTTTTTTAACCATAAAAATCAGTATTAACCATGCCCAGAAGTACTACACGACCAAATAACAGCAATACAGCAAATTATTGGCCAGGATTTGTCGATGCAATGGCTACTATTTTATTAGTCATAATATTTTTACTGACAGTATTTATTTTATCTCAATTTTTTCTATCAACAGAAATATCATCAAAGGATGATGCTTTATCTGATTTGCAAGATCAACTTAATGAACTGTCGCTTCTGTTGTCCCTGGAGCAAACCCAAAATGAAGAATTTATTAACAGAATTCAGGTTCTGGAACAAGATATAATAAATCTTGGATTAAAAAATGAAGGATTGAATATCCAGCTCGAAAAAGCCAAAGATGATGTGATAATTCTACAAGATGAAATTATTGCTCTTAAAGACGATTATAATAGCAGACTAATTATCTTACAGGATGAGTTGGATAAGAAAATCGTGCTTTTCGAAGAAAAAAGAGATGAGTCTGCTCTTAGAAGTGAAAAAATAATTAAACTAGTATCTGAAAAAAATCAGCTCGCATCACTACTTAAAATAAAAGACCTACAACTCGAAAATAATTCAGAGAAGATTAGTAATTTTGAGGTTCAAATAGCTAATCTACAAAATAATGTAGATGATTTAGGTTTGGATCTAGAAAATAAAGAAAAGGTGATTATCGATTTGAGGAAAAAAAATGAAACCCAAAATAACCTCTTGACTGAGCTAAAAACAGATAAATTAAATATGGACATCGCATCAATAGATCAAGAAAAAGTAATTCAAGATAATGAGCAAATAATTATTGATCTTAGAAAAAAAGAAATTGAAAATAGTGAAAAACTTGAAAAATTAAAATCGATTTTATTATCTACAGGTCAAAAAGCAAAATCATCTGGCAATGAAGTACAAATTCTAAATATTCAAATTTCTGAGCTAAAGACGCAAATACAGGCACTACAAGCTCTTCTTGATGCGTCTGAAAAAAGAGATATTGATCAGCAAGCAAGAATAGCAGACTTGGGGAAGAGATTAAATGTTGCATTGGCGCAAAGAGTAAAAGAATTATCCGAATATAGATCTGAATTTTTCGGTAAGCTTAAGGAAATAATTGGTAACCGGGATGATATTAAAATTATTGGTGACAGGTTTGTATTCCAGTCGGAAGTACTTTTCGAAAGTGGGGAGGCAAATATAGGAATTGAAGGACAAAGACAGCTCGCAAAGCTATCCGTAGCTATCCAAGACCTTATAAATGAAATACCACAAGAGATAAATTGGATACTTAGGATCGATGGGCATACGGATAGAGTCCCAATCAGAAATTCCAGATATGAGTCAAATTGGGAATTATCAGCTGCTAGGGCGATTTCAGTCGTAGACTTCCTCATAAAAACGGGGATTCCGCCTAATAGACTTGCTGCAACTGGCAGGGGTGAGTTTATGCCACTTGAAACCGGAGATAACGAGATAGCATATAGGAAAAATAGACGAATTGAAATAAAACTCACCGAGAGTTAGGACAATTTTGGACTTGTGATGTTTGTTGTATTATTGTATATAATCAAGATATAAATTTATGAGTAAGTAAAATGAAAAAACAAGGTCATCCAGATTACCATAAAATAGAGGTTGTCATGACTGACGGTACCAAGTATGAAACGCATTCAACGTACGGGGCGGATGGTGATACTCTAACATTAGATATCGATCCAACCAGTCATCCTGCATGGACTGGCGGTTCTCAGCAAATACTTGATAGGGGCGGAAGGGTGAGTAAATTTAATAAAAAATTTGAAGGCCTGATAAGTAAATAATTTTATAATTATAAATCAAGTTTACGCCACAGATAACATTTCTAATGAAAGTAATAGATATAGTCAATCATGGTAAGAATAGTAAACTTATTCTGACCGAAAAAGATGTTCCTGCTCCGAATGAGGGTGATGTATTAATTGAAGTGAAAGCAAGTGGCGTCAACAGACCCGATATATTGCAAAGATATGGACTTCATCCACCTCCAAAAGGATCCCCAGATCACCCAGGACTAGAAGTTTCTGGTATTATCAGAGAAGTGGGATCGGGAGTTAAAAAATTTAAAAAAGGTGATAAGGTAATTGCACTCCTCGGGGGTGGTGGCTATGCTGAGTATTGTCTGGCAAACCAAGAACTTACCTTACCAATGCCAGAAAATCTATCGTTTGTAGAAGCGGCAGGAATACCTGAGACTTATTTTACAGTATGGAATAATTTATTTCGAATTGGCAAACTGAGGCCAAATGAGAATGTTCTTATCCATGGTGGTTCAAGTGGCATTGGGACAACAGCTATACAGATATCAAAAAAATTTGGCGCAAATGTCATAACCACAACAAGCAGTGAAGATAAGCGCAAAAAATGCTATGAGATTGGTGCAGATTTTGTCGTGAATTATAAAAATCAAGATTTCTATGAGGAAATTAAGAACTCCAGATATAATAAAATAGATATAACTCTAGATATCGTTGGTGGTGACTATACAAATAAAAATTATTCCTTGTCAGCTATGAATGCTCGAATTATTCAGATTGCATATTTAAAAGGGCACCTTTGTAATATTGATCTTTCCCAAATTATGAGAAAGAGCTTGTCTCATACAGGATCAGTCCTACGTCCAAAAAATTTAGAGTACAAAGCTGCAATTGCAAATGATATAGAATCAAAAATCTTGCCCTTATTAAATCTGGGTAATATAAAACCAATTATTGACAAAAGTTTTTTACTCGAGGAGGCAGATAAAGCGCATGAATTAATGAAAAGCGGCGAGCATTTCGGAAAAATTATACTAACTAGAGAATAAAATAATTTCGAATATCTATAGAAACAAAATCAATATTAGTATATTAATATTCTATAAACCGACAATTTGGAGTAAATTATGGTACAAACACCTCTAATGCCAAAAGCAACAGCTGTTTGGCTAGTTGAGAACACAGCCTTAACTTTTGATCAGATAGCTGAATTCTGTAGATTACACCCTCTCGAAATTAAGGGAATTGCCGATGGTGACGTTGCTCAAGGGATAAGGGGAATGGATCCCATAATGTCTGGTGAATTAACAAGGGCAGAACTTGAGGCTGCAGAACAAAATAGTGAACACACACTGAAACTAAATCAAACAATTGTTGAGCTACCTGAGACTACAACAAAAAAACAAAAAAAATATACACCCTTATCAAGGAGACAAGACAGACCCGCTGCAATTGCATGGCTCGTGAGAAATCATTCTGAATTGAAAGATAGCGAGGTAATTCGGCTTGTTGGTACAACAAAATCAACAATTGAGGCTATCAGAAATAGAACACATTGGAACATTGGAAATATACAACCACAGGACCCAGTTGTTCTGGGTCTTTGCTCTCAAATAGAACTTGATAAATTGGTTCTGAGAGCATCAAAAAGAGTTGAACGAGAAGCGCAAAAAGAAAATAAAACAATTCAGTCAACTGCAGATACACCTGATTAATTAAAAGCATAACTCTTTTTAATAAAACCTTATATATGTCTCTCGATGATAATTGATCCATTATTTTATGCTATGGCTATTCCCTCTGTAATTCTAATTGGATTATCTAAGGGGGGACTTACAGGACTTGGCGTTCTTGCAGTGCCATTAATGGCAATCGTTGCATCTCCGATGCAAGCCGCAGCTGTACTCATGCCAATATTATTAATATTGGACCTAGTTGCAGTTTGGACGTACAGAAAATCGTTTGATAAAATTACACTATTGATAACAATCCCAACATCAATTATCGGCATCGTAATCGGTGCAATTTTGGTTTCACAAGTTAATCCAAACTGGGTTAGAATAATCATAGGTCTTATTGCAATATCTTTCACCATATCCCACTGGAGAAATACTAAGGAGAAACAACCACAAGGACACAGCGTAGTGAGAGGCACGATTTGGGGGAGCATCACAGGCTTTACAAGCTTTGTTACATTGACGGGCGCACCTCCATACCAAATGTATCTTTTGCCTCTCAGGCTCAATCAGAGAACATATGCTGGAACTTTTATGATATTTTTCTGGATGAACAATTTACTCAAAATAATTCCATTTATGATGTTGGGTGAAATGAATAAGACGACAATTACGACCTCAGTATTATTATTTCCAATATCGCTGATCTTTACATTTTTAGGTATCTGGATTGTAAGGAAGCTACCAACAAAAATATTCTATGAAATAATTTATATTCTGTTATTTTTAGTGAGTATAAAACTTATATATGACGGCTTCACAAATATATTAGTTTAATATTGGAGTGTGATAGATGAATAAGATAGCGATAATCATGGGCTCACAGTCAGATTGGGAGACAATGAAGTTTGCGGCAAATATTCTTGATGAATTTGAACAAAATTACGACACGTTAATTATTTCCGCACATAGAACCCCTGAGAGGTTGTATGGTTTTGCAAAAGATGCAGAAAAAAATTATTCTATAATAATCGCTGGAGCAGGTGGTTCCGCTCACCTCCCTGGTATGGTCGCCTCTATTACAACATTGCCTGTTTTAGGTGTTCCTATTGAGTCAAACTTATTAAATGGCGTTGATAGTCTTTTGTCTATTGTACAGATGCCTAAAGGCATACCTGTTGGAACTCTTGCAATTGGAACATCTGGTTCTACAAATGCAGCACTATTGGCAATATCGATATTATCAATAAACGATGAAAAATTGGCTTTGATGCTGAAGTCATATAGAAATAAACAAACAGAGTCGATAGATAAAATCCCTAAATGACCCACGAAAAGAAAACTATCGGCATATTTGGAGGTGGTCAACTTGGAATGTTGCTAGCCGAGGCTGCAAAAAATATTGGCTTTGAGACAAATATTTATTGCCCAGATCATGAAAGCCCTGCCTTTAAGTTCGCAACTAATCAAACTATTGCAGAGTATAATGATAAACAAATTTTAGTTCAATTCATAAAGAGTGTAGATTATATAACAATTGAATTTGAGAATATCCCTCAAAACACAATAAATTTTATTGCAAAATCGGGTAAGTTATTTCCTTCTTCTGACGCTATTAAAATTAGCCAAGATCGTTTAATGGAAAAAGATTTTTGTGTTGAAAATCATATAGCCACAAATGAGTATACTGATGTCGTAAACATCTCAGATCTTTCGCATTGGAATTATGATAAAAAAAGTGTAATTAAGACGCGTCAGCTTGGATATGATGGTAAAGGGCAAAGAGTAATAAATACGAAAAGCGAGGCTGAACAGGCATTTAAAGAATTTGGCAATAGACCATGTATCCTAGAAGAGTTTGTTGATTTTGCCATTGAAGTGTCAACAATATCAGCACGTGATACTCATGGTAATACTTTTACTTACCCCCCTTCTGAAAATATCCATAAAAACCACATACTTAATACCTCATGTGTTCCTGCATCTATTGATCAGAAGACCGAGAATACTCTATATGAAATATCAAAAAAAATGATTAAAAATCTAAATTATATTGGTGTCTTAGCAATAGAGTTCTTTGTATTAAAAGATAATTCTATATTAGTAAATGAGATAGCGCCGAGAGTTCATAATTCAGGCCATTGGACTCTTGATGGAGCTGACATATCACAATTTGAACAACATATTAGAGCTATATCACAATTAAAGATACTAAATCCAAAATTAATTTTTAAGACAAAAATGCTCAATCTGATAGGTGACGACGTCAATATTTGGAAAGATAAGAATAGCTCAAAAAATGAAAAAATATATATTTATGGAAAGACTGAAACAAAAATGGGACGAAAAATGGGGCACGTTAATTTTCTTGAAGAATTTAAATATTAATAAATATTGAACAAGAAGTTCTATTTGTGTTTACAAAAATATATAATAAGTTATAAGTAAGGGAATTATCTATATATAATTTTCTAAATTGGAGAAGATTTTGCAAGTAACCGTAAGAGACAATAACGTTGATCAGGCTCTGAAAGCATTAAAAAAGAAAATGCAAAGAGAGGGTATTTTTAGGGAAATGAAACTCAGAAATCATTATGAAAAGCCATCTGAAAAGCGTGCGCGAGAAAAAGCTGAAGCAATTAGGCGTGGCCGAAAGCTCGCGAGAAAAAAACTACTCCGAGATGGTTCAAGTATTTTTTAAATAGATATTAACACCCACAAATTATAATCAAGCAGTGTATTTAATAATAGGAACCTATTAATCTAGGTTAGCCACTGTTATATGACTAGAAATAAATTTGTCTTAATGATTTGTGTTTTAATCCTACTAAAAGGTTGTGTGGCCTCTAACAATACCATGCTGCAAAGTCAAACAAACCCAACTTTTAATCAAAGTCAGAGCAAAGAGAAAAATATTCTATCAATAAAATCAGCCCTTCATAATGATGAGAAAAATTTAGATCTCTATATATTATTGGGTAAAGAGTATATGCGGTATAATAATTTCACCGAGGCGATTGATAGCTTTAATATTGTACTAAGTCAGGATCCTAGTGCATTTGAAGCTTTCAACTATAGAGGAGAAGCTTATTATTTATTGGGTAACTTTGAGCAGGCTTTATCTGATTTTGATATGTCATTGGCTATAAACCCATTTTATTCTGACGCGTATTATAGTAGGGCGAAATATTATGATGGCATTAATAACTCAAAATTGGCATTAGGCGATTTGGATAGTGCAATAAAATATAATAATAAAAATTTCTTAGCCTACCAGATGCGAGGAAAAATTAAACAAAGATACAAATTGCACGCTGATGCGGTACAGGATTTTGATTATTCTATAAGTCAAAAACCAAATAATGTGACAGCTTTATACTATAGGTCTTTATCCTATCATCAACTTGGAAGACTGCATAATGCGTTGGATGATTTAAACCAAGTTCTTAACCATGATCCAAGTTTAGTACCTGCACTTTTTATCAGAGCTGACATTCTCAAGAGTTTGAATAAGATTGAAGATGCTATAAAAGATTATGAAAAGATTTTATCCGAAGAGCGCAATAATGCCAGAGCGAAAAAGGAATTAATAATAATAAAACGGGCTAAAAGGCTTTAACAATATCCTCTACCATTTTCTTCGCATCACCAAATAGCATCATTGTGTTATCTCTAAAAAATAGCTCATTTTCAACGCCAGCATATCCTGAGGCAAGAGATCTTTTTAGGAATAAGATTGTACCGGATCTTTCAACATCTAATATAGGCATCCCATAAATAGGACTGCTTGTATCGGTTTTTGCTGCCGGGTTTGTGACGTCATTTGCACCAATCACGAAGGTAACATCAGTTTGATTGAACTGAGAATTTATATCTTCTAATTCAAATACTTCATCATAAGGAACTTGAGCTTCAGCTAATAAGACATTCATGTGTCCGGGCATTCTTCCAGCTACCGGATGAATAGCATAAGAGACATTTACTCCTGAGTCTTTTAATATATCAACCATCTCACGAAGAGCGTGCTGCGCTTGCGCCACTGCCATACCGTAACCAGGCACAATTATTACAGAGCCTGCATTTTTCATAATAAAAGCAGCATCATCTGCAGACCCTTGCTTAACTGGTCTATTTTCTGTACTGCCTGCACTTTCTGAAGAAGTTTCACCGCCAAAACCCCCAAGTATAACGTTGAAAAACGACCGATTCATTCCCTTGCACATGATGTAGGATAATATTGCGCCTGAGGAACCAACTAATGCGCCTGTTATAATAAGAGCAATGTTTCCTAGCGTGAACCCAATACCTGCGGCAGCCCAACCTGAATATGAGTTGAGCATTGATACAACAACAGGCATATCGGCACCCCCGATTGGTATAATAATCAAAAAACCAATGAGGAACGATAATAACACTATAGTCCAATAGATTGAATGAGACTCAGTTATGGTAAACACAACCAAAAGTGACACAATACAAATGGCTATGATAAGATTTAAAAGATGCTGTTTTGGAAATACTATTGGAGACCCAGACATCAAACCTTGTAATTTAAGAAATGCAATAATAGAACCCGAAAAAGTTATGGCTCCAATTATCACACCAAGTCCCATCTCAATTAAGCTTGCTAAGTGTATATCACCAACCGTACCTATGCCCATCGATGAAGGAACATACAATGCTGCAGATGCAACCAGCACGGCGGCAAGACCAACCAGAGAATGGAATGCCGCAACAAGTTGTGGCATAGCCGTCATTGCAATCTTCTTAGCAATAACTAGACCAATTGTACCCCCAATTAACAGGCCTCCCAGAAGCAATAACAAATCTATACCACCTGGCGGTGATATGAAAAGTGTCGTGAAGGCCGCTATGACCATACCAATTATACCAAAATAATTCCCCATTCTTGCAGATTCAGGATTTGATAATCCCCTCAGAGCTAGAATAAAAAATATCCCCGAAATTAAGTATAAGAATGAAATTAAATTAGCAGACACGTTATTTTACCTTCTTTTTGTACATTGATAGCATTCGATACGTAACAAAAAAGCCACCAAATATATTGATAGATGCAAGTATAAGGGCAACAAAACCAAAGCCCTTTGCAATATAGAAATTTGTTAGGCTTGTTTGACCTTCAATAAATTCTGCCCCAAGAGACAAAAGAGCGCCTACAATAATAACAGATGAGATAGCATTTGTTACCGACATAAGTGGTGTATGCAAGGCAGGAGTAACGCTCCAAATTACGTAGTAACCAATAAAAATAGCAAGAATAAATATTGCAAACTTATACATTAATGGATCTACTGTTCCCATTAATCCTACATTATGCGCCATATCAACAATTTCGGTCATTGTCTTTTCCATTGCCATAATTACTCTCCTTTCTGGTACATTGGGTGCACTAATTTACCATCCCTTGAAATTAGAATTCCCTTGATTATCTCATCATCATAATTTATTGATAATTGTTTATTTTCATAGTCAATTATTTCATCCAAGAACTTCAATACATTCTGTGCATATAGATTCGATGCATCTGTTGGTAGAAGCCTTGCGAAATTTTCTGAGCCTAGAATCGCAACTCCGTTGTGCATTATATTTTTCCCAGGTTGTGCAATTTCTACATTACCACCTCTTTCGGTTGCAAGGTCAGCTATGACTGAACCTTCTTTCATTGTTTCAACCATTTTCTTGGTAATAAGTATTGGAGCTTTTCTTCCAGGTATCAAGGCTGTTGTTATAACAATATCTTGGTTTTTAATATGTTCTGAAACAAGCTGGCTCTGTTTCTCTTGATACTCTTTTGACATTTCCTTTGCATAACCTGCTGCAGTCTCAGCGGCCTTAAACTCTTCGTCTTCAACGGCTATAAACTTAGCCCCAAGTGACTCTACTTGCTCTTTTGTAGCTGGTCTTACATCAGTGGCTGTCACGATACCACCCAATCTCCTTGCTGTCGCAATAGCCTGAAGTCCAGCTACCCCTACGCCCATTATAAATATTTTTGCGGGTGCTATTGTCCCAGCAGCAGTCATCATCATTGGAATAGCTTTCTTGTATTCTGCTGTACTGTCAATTACTGCTTTATATCCAGCAAGATTTGATTGGGATGACAGTACGTCCATAGATTGAGCTCTGGTAATACGAGGCATTAGTTCCATCGAGAAAAGCTGATGTCCATATTTAGTATACTCATCCATTTCAGTTGGGCTCACGTAAGGATCCATTTGGCCAATCACAATCGCACTTTTATTTAATTTTGCTAAGATTTTATCA
>CACMIP010000001.1 GCA_902613795.1 uncultured OCS116 cluster bacterium | reverse complement strand
GTTGTTTACCCGGGTCACAAATCCCATCCAGAATACAATATTGCTAAAAAACAAATGACGGGAGGCGGTCCTATTGTTACATTCAAAGTTGATGGCGGTAAAAAGGAAGCATTTGATTTCCTAAATAAACTTGACCTTATAAAGATATCCAACAACCTTGGTGATGCAAGGACTTTAATTACTCACCCAAAAACTACAACGCATCGAAATTTATCAGATACTGAATGCATGAATTTGGGAATAACCGAAACAACATTAAGGATGTCTCTTGGTCTTGAAGATATTGATGATATTATGATCGATATTGGTAAATCTATCAAATAATATAGGTATAATACACTATGGGTGAAACAAAGATTTATAAAAAATCAAAACAATATAATGCGATATTATTGGATTTGAACAAAGCTTGTGAACGAAATATGCTACATAGAGACATGACGTGTTTTGCATACTTAGTATTTTCGGATAGGTTGATTTCTGTAAATGATAAACTTCAAATCACTAAAAATTTGGAAAATACAAACGAAGTAGTCATTTTGGATGATACATATCAAATTGAAGATGGTAATGAAACATTTATACTCCCATCATTGTCATATGGTATTAATATTGATAGCGCAGTTGAGTCGAAAGACTATGAGATGAGTTTATTAAATTCTTTAGAATATCAGCAGTATATATTTACAGAGCTATAGACCTAATCATAATCAGAATGAGATTTTACCCAATCATAAAAATAATAGGAATATTCCTCATAATATTAGGAGTGTTTATGCTTATTCCTGCTTTTATTGATCTTATATATATGCATGAAAACTATAAGGTCTTTATATTGTCATCACTAATTACAGTAATGACAGGGTTTATTTTGGTACTATCTGTGTGGGGAAAAAACCAATTACTGGGACTGCGAGAGGCATTTATTTTGATCTCGCTTACTTGGCTTCTGATTGCAATATTTTCAGCAATTCCCCTATATATCTCAGACTCTGGACTAAACATTACAGATGCATTTTTTGAGTCAATGTCTGGAATAACAACAACTGGTGCTACGGTTATTATAGACTTAGAATTTCAATCAAAGGGAATACTAATATGGAGAGCCTTGCTACAATGGTTGGGGGGGATAGGTATTGTCGTTATGGCAGTTGCTGTATTACCAATGCTACAGGTTGGTGGTATGCAATTATTTCGTCTCGACTCTTCAGATAATGCGGAAAAAATATTACCACGTGCCATACAAATAGCAGGTTCCTTAATTATAATATATCTCATTATTACAGTTCTCTGTGCGCTTGCTTACAATATTGGTGGTATGGGACTATTTGACTCTGTCGCTCACTCATTCACAACAATTTCAACAGGAGGCTACTCAACCCATACTGACTCTTTCGCATTTTTTGATAGCGCAAAATTAGAGTATATATGTGTCCTTTTTATGATAATTGGCAGTCTTCCATTTGTGTTGTATCTTCAATTAGTTCGAGGTAAAGCCTCAAGTTTGTTTTTAGATAGCCAAGTTATTACATTTATGTTCATTTTACTTGCATCTGTTTTGTTATGTTCTTTTTATATTGGATCCTATTTGGAGATAACTGTTCAGGATTCATTAAGACAGGCGGCATTCAATATTACTTCAATTTTAACCGGAACTGGCTACGTTTCAGCTGATTACATGCTGTGGGGCCCATTCATTATTTCGATATTTTTCTTTTTGATGTTAATGGGTGGCTGTGCCGGATCTACATCATGCGGCTTGAAGATTTTTAGATTTCAAATTTTGGTCAAACAAGTTGTTGTGCAAACAAAAAAAGTTGCCTTCCCTGATGCGGTTTTTATTCCAATGTATAACGGTAGAGAAATTCCAGACAGTGTAAATAGAGCCGTTACCTCATTTTTTCTATTATTTATCGCATCATTTATAATTTTTGGCTTGCTTCTGACACTTCTTGGGTCTGATCTTATTACAGCTTTCTCAGCCTCTGCGAGTGCCCTTGCAAATGTTGGTCCTGGCTTAGGTCAGTTTATTGGACCTACCGAAACATATGCATTGATGGAACCCACATCAAAGTGGCTGCTGTCGGTAGCCATGCTTTTGGGTAGGCTTGAAATATTCACTGTGATGGTTTTATTCACATCTTATTTTTGGAGACAATAAAATAGAACATAATTTGGATAAAGCTCAGATATTAAATTCACAGGCAGTAATATTAGAAAAATTAATCTCTTTTGATACAACAAGCAATAAAAGTAATTTAGAATTGATTAATTATATTTGTGATTACCTATCTGTTCATAAAATTGAACCTTCAAAGATCTATAATGATGATAAATCTAAAACATCGATCTATTACACAATTGGTGATAAGAAACTTCCTGGGTTAGTGCTATCTGCGCATACAGATACTGTGCCTGCAGATAAGGATCAATGGTCATATAATCCGTATAAACTAAAGATTCAGGACAACAAGTATTATGGACGAGGTACTTCAGATATGAAGGGGTTTATATCTCTTGTTCTTGCCATAACCCCTTGGGTAATATCCAAATCCTTTGATAAGCCTCTTCATGTTGCCTTAAGTTATGATGAAGAGGTTGGGTGTCTTGGGGTTGGGCCACTAATTGATACTATGAAGAATAATATATGCCCTCCGGAATTAGTTGTTGTGGGCGAGCCGACAGATCTTAAAATTATAAATCAGCATAAAAGTTGTCATACCTTTGAGACTGAATTTTACGGGAAAAAAGGACACTCTTGCTATCCAGATTGGGGATGTAACGCAATTTATTTTGCTAATGAATTCGTAAATGAGTTAAGAAAAATTGAGCATAGCCTAGTTCATAGCGA
Source organism: uncultured OCS116 cluster bacterium (assembly GCA_902613795.1). Classification (GTDB taxonomy): domain Bacteria; phylum Pseudomonadota; class Alphaproteobacteria; order Rhizobiales; family TMED25; genus TMED25. Next base: position 497,287 of record CACMIP010000001.1, on the reverse strand, counting down.
TGTAGATAATAATTTTGAACCACCTTATTCCTCGCTAAATGTAGGGCGCATCGATGGGGGTGTGGCACATAACATAATTCCTGATTATGCAAAGGTTATTTGGAATATTAGGTGTTTGCCTCATGCAAATTTTCAAGATTTGCTCCGTGATTTGTTTGAGAAAAAAATGCCATTAATAGAATCAAAAATGAAACAAAAATATTGCAATGCCTTCATCTCAAACAGAAATATATCAAATATTTTACCGCTAAATCAAAAGAACTATCCTGAAATATTAAACACACTCACAAAGAAGGACCCGCAGCATAAGTGGGGCGTCTCTTATGGAACAGATGCTGGATATTTTTCCAAAATTGGTTGGCCAACAATTGTCTGTGGGCCCGGTAAAATAGAGCAAGCTCACACGTCTGACGAATTCATTAAAATTAGAGATATTAATGATGGTATCAACTTTATGATGAATTTGATGAGCGGTATTTTGGCTTAGTTAGGTATGCAATGTTTAAGAATAGCTTTTTGTACGTGTAATCTATTTTCAGCTTGTTGGTAAACATGAGATCTATCGGAGTCAATTACTGCGTCAGTGACCTCTTGCCCTCTATGTGCGGGTAAACAGTGTAAAAATATTGCATCGATTGGTACTTTAGCAAATAAGTCTTTATTAACCTGATATTTATTTAGGATTTGAATTTTTTTTGATCTTTCATTTTCATCGTCATTCATAGAAAGCCAAGTGTCGGTTACAATACAATTTGCATCCTTAATAGCATCATCAATATTTTGGGTTATATTAATTTTTGAGCTCTTCTTGGCGATATCTAAAATAGCTTTTTTGGGTATATATTCTTTTGGTATAGCCATGTTTAATTTGAAATCAAATAAAGTACTAGCTTGTATCCACGTATTTGCAACGTTATTGCCATCTCCTATCCATGCAACTTTAAGGCCATCAATTGTTCCAAAGCACTCTTTTAAGGTCATTAAATCAGCCATTATTTGGCAAGGATGACTTTCATTGGTAAGAGCATTAATGATTGATATTGCTGAGTGGTTGGAGAATTCAATCAAGTCTTGATGATTAGCATTTCTGATTATTATTCCATCCACGTATCTTGATAATACTTTAGCAGTATCTTTAATAGTCTCACCTCTCCCAAGTTGTGTAGTTTTCATATCTAAATAAATACACGAACCACCAAGCTCAGATATTGCAAGTTCAAATGAAATTCTGGTTCTTGTTGATGGCTTGTCAAATAGGAGTATAAATGATTTTCCATCTAATAAATTTCTCTCAGAATTTCGATCAGCTTTCAACTGCTTGGCTGATGATAGTATTTCAATCAGTTCTACTTTTTTCAGTTCGTGTAGATTGATGAAATTTTTTGATAAATATCCCATTATAAAATTTCTTTAATTGATTTTTCAAATAAGGACATAACCTTCTTGATTTCAGACGTTGTTATGTTGAGTGGTGGTAGTATTCGAATTACATTGTCTGCTGCATTCACAGTGAGAACGCCATTTTCATATAGTTTATTAGCTAATAAATTATTCGCTACCGAACACTTTATTCCGATCATTAGACCCAGGCCTCTAATTTCAGCGATAACATTTGGATATTTTTCACACAGTTTATTCAGTTGATTTTCGAAGAAAAGCCCATTCTTTTCAACGTTTGACAAGAAATCAACCTTGTTTACAATATCCATAACACAATTACCCACAGCCATTGCTAATGGATTTCCGCCAAAAGTAGACCCATGAGTACCCGGAATAAGAGCTTCTGCAATATCATCTCTCATTAGACAAGCGCCAATTGGAAAACCTCCACCAAGGCCTTTAGCTAATGCCATGACATCAGGTTTTATGTCAAACCACTGATATGCAAATATTTTTCCTGTCCTACCTACACCGCATTGAACCTCGTCAAAGAGAATAAGTAAATCCATCTCTTTTGCGATAACTTGAAGACTATTGATAAATTCTCTGTCAAAAACATTTATTCCGCCTTCACCTTGTACAGGCTCAATAAGTATTGCAGCTGTTTTCTCGTTGCATGCTTTTTTTAGTTGATTAATGTCATTACGTTCAATACTTACGAACCCCTTTAACGGTTCACCAAAGCCTTCAAGATGACTGGAATTACTTGCGGCTGCAATTGTTCCCAGCGTTCGACCGTGAAAAGAACCTTTAAACGTTATTATCTCGGTTTTTTCTGGTTTGCCTTTTGAAAAGTGATATCTTCTTGCTGCTTTAATTGTGCACTCAACCGCTTCAGCTCCTGAATTACAGAAAAAAACTTTATGCGCAAATGAACAACTTGTCAGTTTATTGGCGAGTGTTATTTGTTCTTCTATTTCATATAAGTTTGATACATGCCAAAGTTTCCGCGATTGCACGTTTAGAGCATTTATAAGATCCTTATTGGAATGACCGAGAAGATTTACAGCAATTCCAGCCGCGAGATCAATATACTTTTCCCCCTTATTGGTAAATAGGTAGATGCCTTTACCATGAGAAAAAACTATTTTCTTTCTGTTATAGTTGTTAGCTACAGAATTCATTACTTATAATACGATTTTGAATTTAAAAGAGGCCATTTTAATCAGAAAATAATTTTAGTCAATTACATTAATTTACCTCTAGGATTTAAGCTTGTAACCAATTCTAAAAAGGTAGCAGCTCAGCGCATACAATAGGATGTTTAATATTAAAAGACTGAGACCGCTATTCATTAAATTACCATCGGCATATCCAGTAATACCGTAACGAAAACCATCTATCGCTTGGAAAAATGGGTTATATTGTGCTATGCCATAGATCTGACCTGGTAAATCCTTAATAGAGTAGAATGTACCTGATAAAAATGTCATCGGCGTAATTATAAAATTTGTAACTGCGCCCATGTGATCAAATTTTTCGGCCCATAACCCACCAATAATTCCAATTAGGCTCATGAAAAGCGACCCCATAACTGAAAAGTAAAATATGGCATATATACTATGGTACGGTATTTCTAAAAATAGAGAAATAATTGTAAAGCCAATAAATGCAATCATACAGCCTCTAGCTAATCCTCCAACTATGTATCCTGTTGTTAGCTCCACAGCATTCAGTGGGCTTAAAAGGAGATCTGCAATGTTACCATGTATCTTCCCGCTGACTATTGAGGATGATGTATTCGCGAAAGCGTTTTGTAATATCATCATCATTATAATACCTGGCGCTAAAAAGTGTGAAAAAGGCATACCAAATATTTCAGGTCTTGCCTTACCAATAGCGACGGAAAAAACAAAAAGAAAGAGTAAAGCGGTCATTAATGGTCCAAATACTGTTTGTTGCCAAACTTTTAGGAAACGCATTATTTCTCTCTGTATTTGGGTATAAAGACCCAACCAATTGACCATACCAATGTCTTTGCGCATTGTAGATTTTCCTGGTTTTTTTAAAACGTAATCTTGTACAACATATTACTTATCTCTGTTGAAAACAATACTAAAAGATTCAGTTTTTTCATAAATGTAGTAGTATTAAATCACGTATTTATAACAATATATTGATTTCATATAATTTATAATAAATTGAGGTGATGCTATGGCTTGGACGGAAGAAAGAGTGGAGCAGTTAAAAAAACTATGGACGGAAGGCCTTAGCGCAAGTCAGATTGCAAAACGACTTGGGGATGTTACAAGAAATGCTGTGATTGGAAAAGTACACCGTTTAGGATTGGAGCCACGCGCAAAACCGCAACGAAAAAATATTGCGGTGGGTCAATTAGACGGGAGTATATTATCTGTAAGCTATTCCGGTAATCTAGCTTTCAAGGAAACGCCTGTAGATGATATCGAATACACCAAAAATCATGATATACTTCAGTCAAATATTCATAGCTTGGATCAGAACTCTGATCAATTTGCGGTTACAATATTAAACTTAACTGAGAATCACTGTAAATGGCCACAAGGCGATCCGGGAACGGAGGATTTTCATTTTTGCGGACATCAGCCACTCTCTGGAATGCCATACTGTGAAGATCATGCAAAAAAAGCGTATAAAAAATTTAAAGTCAAAAGTTAAATTTATCTCATTAAATATTAGAAACTAAGTTGGTAGGAAACGGGTACCCAATTATAGCCTGCGCTATTATTTTTTTCAACGAAACCTATTGCTGGAAATGGCATATGGTATCCAATCATTGGTATTTTGCTACTTGCAAGCATACTGAGGATTCTTTTGCGGCTCTCCACTGCCATCTCTTTATTGTCATCAAACATGACGTGCCAATCTGGGACTTGCATTGAAACAACAAAATGATTTGTAATATCGGCAGCAAAAAAAAGACTTTTGTCATCACTTTCAATGCTGTAGCACATGTGACCAGGGGAGTGACCAAAACCATTTACAGCTGTGATACCTGTTACCACATCTTGATCGGGTCTAATAAACTCCATCCTATCAGATAATGGCATACAAATCTTTTCAAATAGCTCCCTATTTGCCTTTCGTTGTTCAGGAATATTCTTCCCTGTTTTCCATGACTCATATTCAACCTCACCAATAATTATGGAAGCATTTTCAAAATAACCATCCTCTATATACATCAGCCCACCAATGTGATCAGGATGGCAATGAGTAATCACAATTTTGCTTATATCCTCATGCTTGTATCCGGAATATTCAATAAGATCAATGAGTTTTCCATTTTCTTCATTAAGTTTTCCATTGCCGGTATCAAATAGAATAATTTCCTTGCCTGTGTTTATAATGAGCGGTGTGAAGCCATGTTCAAATTTCTTTTCGGGCAGAAAGTTTTGCTTACATAATTTATGAACATCTATCTCGTCTTTATTTTGACCAAAAATTGGATATGGTCCGTCTCTTTGAACCAGACCATCCAATATGGTTGTTATTTCAAAGTTACCAAGATTAAACCTAAATATATTTGGATATATATTACCTGTTTTTTTTACTGTCATTAAAACTCCTTGAATGAATGGTCATTAATTTATAAGTGTACCAATTCCCTCTTCAGTGAACAATTCAAGTATTATAGCATTTTCTACTCGTCCATCCAAAATAACTGCTTTGTCCACTCCATTTTTTAGAGCGTCAATGCAGGTTTTGATTTTGGGTATCATTCCTCCCACTATTACGCCATCTGAAATAAGTTTTTCTGCTTTTTCGACTTTGAGCTCCAATATTAGTTCTTTGTTTTCATCAATAACACCTGCAATATCTGTCAGCATCAATAGTCTACTTGCTTTTAAGGCGCCCGCAATAGCACCCGCTGCTGTATCGGCGTTTATATTATATGTAGTATTATTATCCTTACCAAGGGGTGTAATTACGGGTATAGAACCTTTTTTGCAGTGATTAATAATTGTAGATGGGTCAATTTTTTTTGGCTCGCCCACGAAACCAAGGTCCATTATTTTTTCAATATTTGAGTCAGTTTTATAAATATTTGTCAATTTTTTTGCTAAAATTATTGAGTCTTTATTTCCTGACAGGCTTATTGATTTGCCTCCATGTTTTTTAATCTTCTTCACAATGTCAGTATTAATTATTTCATACAATACTCGTTCAACAACTTTTATTGTATCTCGATCTGTAATTCTTAAGCCATTATGGAACTTACTTTCCACGCCTTGCGCCTTTAAAGTTTCTCCAATTTGTGGACCTCCACCATGAACAACGACAGGCTTCATTCCAGCTTGCTGTAACATAACGATGTTTTGAGCGAAAATATCAGCTAAATTATCATTTACCATTGCATGACCGCCATATTTGACAACCACATATTTGCTGTCATACATTTGCATGTAAGGTAGTGCTTCGGCTAAAATTTTTGCCCTTATCGACGAGTGAATCTTTTCCATCAACCTCACCTATCAGTGTTTAATTATTCTATATATTAGACATCTCAGTAGATCAATACCAAACTTATCTTTACTTGAGGTTACCAGAATCCCTGGCCTTGCAGCCGGCCTCCTACTAATTTTTTCATTTGTCTTGAGTAATAGATTATCAACTTCATTTTTTTTAATTTTATCAAATTTAGTCAGAATAATTTGATAAGAAACCGCTGACTTATCAAGTATCTCCATAATATTCTCATCAATTTCCTTAATACCATGTCTCGAGTCGATAAGAAAAAAAACTGTTTCTAGTTCCTTTCTTCCTAGCAAGTAGTCTCTTGTTAGCTGACTCCACTGTTTTATTGACTCTTTACTCGCCTTTGCATAGCCAAACCCTGGAAGGTCTACGATAAAGAATGCTTCCCCTTGAGAAAAAAAATTAATCATCTGGGTTCTGCCTGGCGTGTTGGAAACTCGTGCGAGTCCAGATACATTTGTAACTGAATTTATTAGACTTGATTTTCCGACATTTGATCTTCCAGCAAAGGCCACCTCTTTTTTGTTATGTATAGGAAACCCGTCATTTGCAACCACAGACAAACAGAATTTACTGTCTGTCGCAAAAGCCAATCGTGCGTCTGCGAACTCATCCTCGGCGAAATCTGCGTAATCAATAAAACCTAGCTCTTTTTTGGTTTCTTCTTGAAGGTATTTTTTATATTTGACCATAGTTCAACCTCTACGCCCATTCGTTTCATTATAATATATTGTTGTAATGAAGATAATGTATTGTTCCACGCCCAATAAATAACCAGACCAGCTGAAAACTGTGCAAATAAAAAAGTTAGGGCTACAGGCATCCAAGCAAATATTTTTTGCTGAATAGGATCTGGAGGGGCAGGGTTTAATCTCATTTGAATGAACATGGTAAGACCCATAATAATAGGCCATATACCAATTACTAGAAATGATGGTGGATACCATGGAATAATACCAAATAAATTAAATAAGGTGGTTGGATCTTTTGCTGATAGATCAGCTATCCAACCATAAAATGGCTGATGTCTCATTTCCATGGTGCACAAAAGTACCTTGTAAAGCGCAAAGAATACTGGGACTTGTATTAAAATCGGTATACAGCCAGACAGCGGATTAACCTTATCCTTTTTATATAATGCAATAATTGCCTGTTGCTGTTTTGCGCGATCATCCTTATAATTTTCTCTAATCTTTAACATCTCAGGTTGCAGTTTTTTCATTGCACTCATTGAGACATATGCCTTGTTTGCGAGTGGGAAAAATACAATTTTGATGAGTACTGTCACCCCTAAAATCGAAAGCCCATAGTTGCCAAGTATTCCATAGAGCCATTGAAGGACATAGAATAGTGGTTTTGTTAGGAAATAGAACCATCCCCAATCGACTAACAAGTCGAATTTTTCAAGTGAATATTCATCTTCATATTGATCCAAGATTTTTACTTCTTTTGCGCCCGAGAAGACATATGAGGTTATTGTTGTGGTGTCTCCTGCATTTACCTTTTGAGCTGAGCCTAAATAGTCAACTTGATAGGTAGAGCCGTTACCCTTTGAAGTATATCTGCCCTGGTAATTTATATCCTGTGGGGGAACAATTACTGTTGCCCAGTTTTTGTCAGTAAAACCTAGCCAGCCAGTCGTAATATTATCAAATGACTCAGTCTGTTCAGCAATATCTGCGTAATCAGCTTTTTTCTCTCCTTCGCTCCCAAGCACACCAATGTAACCCTCGTGTAGCACAAAGAAATTCGTATAATCCTCAGGAAGACCTTTTCTTGATATAAGAGAATACGGGTATAGGATTTCAGAGGAATTTGAATTATTTTTTACTGTTTGTGTGATGGTGAAAAGGTAGTTATCATCTATACTAAACTCTTTAGAAAAAATAAGATCTTCGTTATTATTCCACTCTAGCCTAACTGGCGAGTTAATACTTAATTCACCACCGGAGACTAACTTCCAAATTGTGTTATCATTTGGTAATTTTGTTTGTGATTTTGCATCGCCGACCCAGCCTTGATGCGCGTAATATGGACTCTCAGATGTGTAAGGTTTGAACAACTGAACTAATTTGCTATCCACGTCAATTGTATCTCTGTATTTTTTTAAACGAATATCATCCAATTTAGCCCCAAGGAGTGAGATTGACCCCTCAAGTTTTTCTGTATTTATCTTTATACGCTCGACAGACGTTCCAGCATCGGAAACTGAAGTTGATGAGACAGTCGCAAGATCAATTTTATCTTCACTTTCAACATCGCTTTCAGGGAGTGGAATATTTGATAGATCTTGGCTTTCCTGAAGGCTCATTTCATTACTTATTTGGCCTGATGTTCTCTCATCGATTTGGCTACTTCCAATAAAATATTGCCATATTAATAAAACTAATATTGATAAACCGATTGCTAGTATAAAATTTCTTTGTTCATTCATTGCATTATCAGATTTTTTTACATAACCTTTCCAGGTCACTTTTAAGTGACTCATAGGGGTAATCCAGAATTGCTTTTCGTGCTATCATCACATAATTCGTATCTTGCCTTGCATAATTAATAAAAACTTCGGCGATGACAGATCGCATCCTTCTTTTCGCCTTGTTTCTAAGAACAGATGTTCCGATTTTCTTAGAAGCAGTATATCCAATCTTTGGGCTTGAGTGCACTTTGTCTTCAAGATTATGCTCTAAAAAGATAAATGATGGCGTCACAAACTTTTTGCCACCTGAAGCAAGTTTAAACTCATTCCTTTTTTTTAAAACTTCCATTCGAGACAATTATTATTATAGAATTATGCGGAAAGACGTTTTCTCCCCTTTGAACGTCTGCGGTTTAGCACTTTCAGTCCTCCGTTTGTTGATTTTCTTGCCCTAAAACCATGCCTTCTTTTTCTAACGAGGACGCTTGGTTGATAAGTACGTTTCACTTCATTTACTCCAAACTATAAATTTAGATATCTATACAATAATAAATATAAAACATAAACAAAAAATATATTTATTTTATAATAATCAAGATTAAATTATTATAATCTAGATTTCCAGATATCAATATGCAAAAAAAAATTAACATAACTGCTGGTAAAAAAAATCTTATTTCAGATGTTGAGGGAATAAAAGTTGGTAATGCAGAGAACATTAAACTTAATACAGGACTCACATTTCTAAAGCTTAATCACAAGTATCGCGGGTCAGCTTATACTTTTGGCAGCGCACCTGCATCTCGTGAGGTTGAATTATTACAGCCAAATAATACCGTCGAGTTTATTGATGGTATCTCATTAAGCGGTGGATCCGTTTTTGGCTTAGCGTCCGGTGCGGAGTATGTTGATATTTTGAAGCAAGAAAATAGAGGCTTCAAAATAAAAGATACAGACATTTCAATACCAATAGTGCCATGCGCCGGTATTTATGACCTAACTACAAAAAATTATTCTGCAATAAGCTCCTCAGTATATAAAAATCTATCCCATGAAGCATATTTAAACTCAAGCGAAGACTTCTCACTTGGTAATTTTGGCGCTGGTATTGGTGCTGTTGCTGGTACTCAAAAAGGTGGCCTTGGAAGCGCCTCCACAAAAATTAGTGATGACATAATTATAGGAGCCATCACCATTGTAAATTCAGTTGGTTCTGCGGTAATCCCTGGAACTAAGCTTCTATATTCCAGTATTTATGAGTTAGGCGGTGAAATGGGAAATAATTTGAGAAAAAATTTTCGAGATTTTGAACATTATCAATGTCAACTGGACATATCTGAGACGACAAAGCTGGATAAGCGACCGAAAGACAGGCAAAATACAACTATTTCCGTTATTGCAACAAATTTAGATTTGAATAAGTTAGAATTATATAACCTTGCAAAAATGAGTACTTCCGGACTGAGCAGGGCAATTAGGCCGGCTGGAACAAGTTTAGATGGTGATATAATATTTGCAATCTCAAGTTGTCAAAGAAATTATTATAAAAAAGAGTATAATTTTTCATTTATTTGTTCTGCCGCCTCAGATACTCTAACTAGAGCAATAGGAAGAGCTGTTTATAGTGCAAAAGGTATAAAAGGGCTAAAAACCGTCAAAGATTTAGTAACAAACAAGGAGTAATATTATGAATAGTCAAAAATGGGAAAAAGGAAAAAAGATTCGTGATGAAGCTTTTGGTAAGGAAGGTTTAGAACGCTGGGATGACCTATATAAAATTTGTCCCACACATGCTGATGCCATTCATGAGTATTGTTTTGGTACGGTTTGGGACAGACCAAATCTTGATCTAAAAACAAGGGAAATGATAGTTATGGCTGCAGCCGCCGCTCTTGATTTACCTCACGAGGTTGGGCTACATGTTAGGGGAGCATTAAATAGGGGCGCAAATAAAGATGAGCTTATCGAGGTCATTCTGCAGTGTTCGCCATATATCGGATTCCCAAAAACTAATCATGCTTTAAAAGCAGCGCAAGAAATTTTTGATAGTTGGGAAGCAAAAAAAGATGATTGGAAGCCACTATAGTTTACAAAATAATGATATGTAAATTTAACAGGATAGTGACAGTCTAAAAGCTTATAAATATCACATAAATAATTATATTAAGAGAAATTTTATGATAAGTACAAATTTAAGTATAAGGTTAAAAGAGTTACTAATTGACGGTAATTGCTACAACCCTGCAACAATTTTTAATCCATTATCAGCAAGGCTTGCCGGTGATGTCGGTTTTAAATTGGGTATAATACCTGGTAAGATTGTAGCACTTGATTATTTATCCGAGCCTGATCTTATGCTGTTAACATTGTCGGAGCTCACTGATACCGTGAGAAGAATTGCCAAAAATACAGAAATACCATTAATCGTTGATGCCGACAATGGCTATGGGAACGCATTGAATGTAAAACGAACAGTTGAGAGCCTTGAAGATGCAGGGGCTTCCGGTATAAGCATAGAAGATACGGATCTTCCAATTAAATTTGGTGCCATAAAAAAATCAGATTTTTTAGATATAAAAGAAGCTTCAAAAAAAATAAAAATGGCTGTAGATTCGAGAGAAAACACGAGTACTTGTATAATTGCGAGAACTGGCTGTTACTCATACACTGGTTTTCAAGATATGATTGAAAGAGGTAAGGCTTACGAGTCAGAAGGCGCGGATGCAATTTTCTATGTTAATATCGATACACGTAATCATATTTATGAAATATCAAATCATCACAAAGTACCAATAATTCTTGGTAATAATTCAACTGAAATGTCCCTGGATGAGCTTGCCGACTTAGGTATTTCTATTAGTCTGCCAGGTCACAAAGCATATTTCATTGCGATGCAAGCTTATAAAGATGCGATGCAAAGATTGTTCGAAACTGGTAATTTTGGTGATTATAATATAGATATGGATAAATTAAGTGAATTATCCAATGAGGATATATATTCAAATTTGATCGATAAATATATGAAAGGTTGAGAATAACGAAAAATGAGTAATAATTACGAACAGATAATTAATGATGTTTTCGATAATAATTCATCTACTAATATTGAAGAAGTCAGTATTATTGTAGATGACGTTCTTGAACAATTGGACTCAGGGGCAATCAGAGTCTGCGAAAAGATCAACGGAAATTGGGTTGTTAATCAATGGATTAAGAAAGCCATATTACTCAGTTTCAGGACAAAAAGTAATTCAACTCTAAGTGGCCCATACGCAACTTGGTTCGATAAAGTCGCTGGCAAGACTGCAGATTGGGATGAAGATAAGTATAACTTAGCAGGATTCCGTAATGTTCCAAATGCTGTGATCAGAAAATCTGCTTTTGTTGCAAAAGATTGTATTATTATGCCCTCATTTATCAATGTGGGTGCTTATGTGGATCAAGGTACAATGATTGATACTTGGTCTACAATTGGATCGTGTGCACAAATAGGAAAAAATTGTCATATAAGTGGAGGTGTAGGCATTGGTGGCGTGCTTGAGCCACTTCAAGCTAATCCAGTAATAATAGAAGATAATTGCTTTATTGGAGCTAGATCAGAAATTGCTGAAGGCGTCTTGGTCGAAGAAGGATCGGTAATTTCTATGGGGGTCTTTATTGGAGCCTCAACGAAGATAGTCGATAGAGATACTGGGGCTATTTATTATGGTAAAGTTCCATCTTATTCTGTAGTAGTTCCTGGAACGTTACCTAGTGAAAAGATGAAGGACGACGGTTTGGGACTTTATTGTGCAGTAATTGTTAAAAGAGTCGATGAGAAAACTCGATTAAAAACATCGATCAATGAGTTATTAAGGCCATAAATATTTTTAAAAAAAGTATATTCATGATAAATCAAGTCGAAGCACAAAACATATTACAAGATTTTCTAAGGATTGAGAGTGTTACTCCTGATGCTAAAAAGTCATTTGATTTTTTAGAAAAGCTTTTCAAAAAATATAATTTTGAAATACATAGAGTGAAATTTGGCTCTGCTGATACTATGGAAGTAGAAAATATGTTTGCAATTATTGGCACTGGGGGGCCGCATCTCAATTTTGCAGGACATGTAGATGTTGTTCCGCCGGGCGAACTGAATAGTTGGAAGCACCCCCCTTTTTCAGGGCATATTGAAGACGGAATCATATATGCTCGTGGTGCAGAAGACATGAAAGGAGCGGTGATTGCATCCATAGTCGCGGGAATTAATTATTATGAGAGAATGGACTCCAAAGGTACGCTGAGTTATATGTTAACTGGCGACGAGGAAGGAGTGGCAATAAATGGTACCGAACCCCTCATCAAGTGGGTCAATGATCAAGGAATAAAAATTAATGACTGCATTGTTACTGAACCAACAAATAAAGAGTTGATTGGAGACAATATTAAAATTGGGCGAAGGGGCAGTTTATCGTGTGATTTAAGAATTATTGGAAAGCAAGGCCATGTTGCATACCCAGAAAAAGCAAATAATCCCATAACACATGCCATAAAGGCGTTATCAAAAATTACTGGACAGTTAGATGAAGGATCTGAGCATTTTCTACCAACTAATATTGAGATTACATCTATCGATGTAAATAACCCAACTCATAACATCATTCCTGAATTAGTTCACGCATCTCTTAACGTTCGGTTTAATGATTTATGGAATGAAAAATCTTTGTTGGAGTGCATAAAGGATAGGCTTTCATCAGTTCTGGATGAAGCAGAAATTACCTTTGATTTGAGAAAAATTTCAGTAGCAGATGTTTATTATACTGGGAGTGGGAAATTAGCTGATTTACTTCAAAAGGCTATATTTAATAAAACTAAGATAGATGCCAAACTAAGCACTTTCGGTGGGACATCAGACGGTCGTTTTATCGCAAAATATTGCCCAGTAATAGAGTTTGGGCTTGTTGGCAGGACAATGCATCAGGTAGACGAAAAAATAATAATAGATGAATTTTTTCTCCTTACAGAGATTTATTTAGAATTTATTGATAATTATTTTAACTTGTAAATCTTTAAATAGAACCGTAATCAATCTTTTTAAGATATAAACCGCAAGATGGAGCGAGTGTTGCGCATTTTGTTCGGTCTTTCGCAGCAATGATATCAGGTATCATTGACAGATCCCACGACCCTGTACCAACTTTGAGTATGCAGCCCATAATCGATCTTACCTGAGTGTGTAAAAAAGATTTAGCTGTAAAATCAACATAGATTTTATCTTTCTGCTTTGTAATTAAAATTTTTTTAATCGATTTAATTGGCGATTTTGATTGGCATCCAGCAGATCTGAAAGTGGTAAAATCATGTTTGCCAATGAAATAATCTGCAGCCTGCTGCATCAATGTAATATCCAAGCTTTGCTTTACATGCGCATGTGTATTGCTGTGGTATGTAAGTGGGCTCTTGCGGTTCATTATTTTATACCTATAGTGTCTCATCATCGCTGAGAATCTGGCATCAAAGTCATCAGGAACTCTCTCAATATCTAAAACACTGATTTTTTCATTCTTAAGATAAAAATTAATACCTTTTCGTATTTGATCAGTGTCGCGATCCTGATCAAGATCGAGATGAGCGACTTGTCCCGATGCATGTACACCCGCATCCGTTCTGCCTGCACCAGATACACTTGATTTCTCACCACAAAATTTTTCGATGGCAATTTCAATATGCTCTTGAATTGACGAAGAATTATCTTGCTTTTGCCAGCCTGAATAATCTGTACCATCATATTCGATTGTAAGTTTATATCTCATTTTTTAATTTATATCACCGATTTATTGAGTATGACCCCCTTTGGTATTTTTGTTCCAAGAAGGAAGTCCTTAATTTGCATTGGCTTTTTCCCCTCTTTTTGTATTAATATTGGTTTGATGGCATTATCACCACAAGCAATAGACAGTTCATCATCAATTACTTCGCCAGGTTTACCATGCCCTTCCAAAATTTCTGCCTGGATTATTCGTACCCTAAAATTATTAGACTCATCAATATATTTAAACCATGCTCCGGGATGCGGGCTCAAGCCTCTTATTTTGTTATGTATCTCCTCGGCTGCACAGTTGAAATCTAATTCTGTTTCTTTTTTATCAATTTTTTTTGCATAGGTTATATTTCTATTATCTTGTCTTGTGAAATTTAAGTTTCCATCTTTGAGATCAATGACTGCTTGCATCAAAACTTCAGCGCCTAATTTTGATAATTTAAGTGATAGTGACTCATTATTATCCGTCGTCTTAATCTCAATTACAATTTTCTTGCAAATATCCCCTGTGTCCAATCCATCATCAAGTTTCATTATATTTATACCTGTTTTCTCATCCCCGTTCATTATTGCTCTCTGTATCGGTGCAGCACCCCTCCACCTTGGTAGAAGAGATGGGTGTATATTTAAAAAGCCAAATCTAGGGATCTCCAATATCTTGGTTGGTATCATCAGTCCGTAGGATACTACAATACCAAGGTCAGGATTTGATTTTTTTAAAAAATCTATTTCAGTCTGTTCCTTTAAGTTAGTTGGCGTTCTGACGCATAGATTATTTTGCAAGGCAAATTGATGAATTACAGACTTATTCATCTTCAGACCCCTGCCAGATTTTTTTGGTGGCTGTGTGTAAACTGCTAAAATTTTATTTTGCGACTCAACAAGCTTTTTCAAAGCAGGTAACCCAAATTCTGACGAGCTCATAAAAGTAATGTTCATATAATCGTTCTTAAGCCTTTTGCTTATATTGTTTAATAAATTTTTTTTCGATAGATGTTTTTTTTAGACGAGAAAGGTAGTCAATAAATAATTTCCCGTCTAAATGATCTATCTCATGCTGGACGCATGTTGCAAGAAGTCCATCACAATCCAAGAATTGTACCTTATTTTTTTTATCGAGATACTTGACCCGACATTCGGATGGTCTTTCAACTTCTTCATAAAACTCAGGTATTGAAAGACAGCCCTCCTTGTAAGCAGACAATTCGCGTGATGTCCACACAATTTCAGGGTTTGCCATATAGAGAGGGTTCTTTTTTTTCTCCTCACTGTGCTCGCAATCTATAACAACCAATCTTTTAGTGATACCAACTTGTATAGCAGCTAGCCCAATTCCAGGGGCTGCATACATTGTTTCTGCCATATTTTCTAATATTGATAAGATTTCGCCATCTACTTTATCAACTGCATCGGATTTTTTTCGTAGCACTTTGTCCGGGATAGTTATAATTGGATAAATCATATTTTACTCTGCATATAAAATTAGTATTTTAATGCAAAACATATTAAAATGTAAAATTAATATCAATATAATTTAGAAGATGACTGAAATCATAATAATCGCACTACTTCTGCTTACCATTTTTTTGATAGTACTCTATGTGATGCTCTTTCAAAATAAAAGGAGTCATAATAGCCCTGAAACTGAGATTAGTGAATTAATCAAACAAAACAATGAATTAGATCTGAAGATTAGAACTCTAACTGATTTGTTCAATGGAAATCATGACAGGCTTAATAATTCAATCAATGAGGTGAAAGATAAAATTAACGAGAAAGTTCAAGAGGAGCTCAAGCAAAGTCGAGAGAAGACGCATGAGGATTTAACAAAATTATCTGAACGTCTCGCAGTAATTGATAATGCACAAAAAAACATCACAGATTTGTCGAATAATGTTATAGACCTTCAAGGCATACTCTCAAATAAGCAACAACGAGGCGCTTTCGGGCAGGCAAGGATGGAATCGATAATTGCAGACTCACTCCCAAGCGCTCTTTACTCTTTTCAGTATACCCTATCAAATTCAAAAAGACCCGATTGTATAATTCGTATGCCAAATTCGGATGAATTGGTTGTCATTGACTCAAAATTTCCTCTGGAGAGTTTTGATGAATTGAGATCATCAAAAACAACTGAAGATAAGAAAAAGGCGTCCGCGAAGATTAAAGTTGATGTATCAAAACATGTAAATGATATAGCTGAGAAATATAAAATACCTGGTGAGGTTCGGGAACCGTTGATCATGTTTATTCCTTCTGAATCGGTATACGCAGATCTCTATGAGAGTTTCGGTGATTTAATTCAAAAATCTTATAGATCAGGAATTACGATAGTTTCACCAAATACTCTAATGCTTACTGTTCAAACACTTCAGACATTAATACGTGACGCTCAAATGCAAAAACAACTTGGTATAATAAAGACAGAAGTTGGCAATGTTTTAATAGATATTGAAAGACTAAATAGCAGAGTTCAGGATTTACAAAAACATTTCAATTTGGCAAGTCAGGATATAGAGAAAATTACAGTATCATCAAAGAAGATTGCTACAAGCGGAAGAAAGCTGAACGTCCTAGAACAAACACCAGATCCCAAAAGGATTTTTAACGAGTCAAACGACTAGTCCGCTGCGGTTCGTGACAATATTGCTTGGGTTAGAGTACCATCATCTAAATAATCTAACTCTCCTCCAATTGGAATTCCATGAGCGAGCTTTGTGACTTTAACATTAAAATCTTCTAAATAATCTATCAAAAAATGAAGTGTTGTTTGTCCATCTATTGTTGCGCTTAATGCCAAAATTATCTCTTGAACTTTGTTTTGCTTTATTCTTTGGCCTAATTTTTCAATGTTTAATTGGTCAGGACCAACCCCATCTAGTGCGTTTAGTACTCCGCCGAGAATATGATAATATCCTTTAAAAACAGCAGCTCTTTCAATCGCCCACAGATCAGAAATTTCTTCTACTACGCAAATAATATTCATATCTTTATTTTGATTACTGCATATTGCACATGGCGATTTGAGATCAATATTATTGCAAATTTCGCAAACAACAATCTTCTCGCTAATATCATTAAAGGCATCTTTCAAAGGAATTAGCAGTTTCTCTTTTTGTTTAATTATTGCAAGAGCTGCCCTTCTCCCTGATCTTGGTCCAAGACCAGGTAATTTTGATAAGAGCTTTATGAAATTATTCATCTCATTTTTGTCGTCGAAATTCATCAATTAAAAACCAATATTAAATCCTGGAGGAATCGGAAGGCCACCCGTTATGTCTTTCATTTTTTTTGCAATTTCACTATTAATTTTTGATTTTGCATCGGTGAACGCTGCTATTATTAGGTCTTCTATTATTTCCTTCTCACTTGCAACTAAAATGGATGGATCAATATCGATTTTTTTTAGTTCATGATCGCCATTAATAGTTACCTTAACAAGTCCACCACCTGAAGTTCCTTCAGTTTCAATATTTTTCAGTTCTTCTTTCGCTGATTTCATCTGATCTTGAATTTTGCTGGCTTGTTTCATTATCTCGGAAAAATCCATTCAACCCCCATTCTGTATATTATCATCTTCATTGACTACTTCCGCTTCTGGGAAATGTTCTTTTATACTACTAATTGTAATTTGATTTTCTTTTTTTGGATTATTTCCTGAAATATTAATTATCCAATCCATTTTTGTCATGTTTCTCAATGCTGATTGTATATTACTAATTAGCTGATTATCAAACTCCTCATTTGATGTGAGTTCTATATGCCCAATTTTATATTCAATTAAATCCAGCTTATCTATTTCATCTGAGAGTCTGATATCATTATCGATAAGCATTGATTTTATCTCATCAAATGTTTCAGGTATATTGACGGACTCAGTGAGGTCTTCTATTTGCTCAGATGTTGTGCTTTGTATTTTTTTTGAGTCTTTTTGAACTGTAGCTTTTAAATCGCTAATCAGACTGTCAATTGGGGGTAATTGATTTGAATAACACAGTTTTATAAACAACATCTCGAGAGCTATATTTTGGTTAAATGAATTTTTCACATCATTATATCCCTTTAGAAGCATTTGCCACATATACACCAGTGAGGATATATCAGTATTCACAATGTGCTTCTCCAAAATTTCCTTCTGTTTACCAGACAATATATCATTTTGTATCGGAATATTTAATTTCATAAGTGAGGCTATATGAGTAATTTTTGACAGATCTCGAATTACAGACATCGACTCAAATCCATTTTGATAAATTTCATTAATTTTTTCTGGAATCTGTTCTACCTGACTTAGTATCAGTTTTTCAAAAAGATCTATGATGAAATTTATATTATTGAGATTTAACATTTCAGATAATTTTTCTTCAGATATATTTCCCTCACAGAGCGATATGGCTTGGTCTAGAACTGATAAGGCATCTCGCATTGAGCCCTCTGATGCATTGCATATTAGCTGAATACTCTCATCGTTAATTACGACATTTTCTTCTTTGGTTACCTTTTTTAAATATTCAGACATGACATCATTATCTATTCTTTTTAAATTAAATTTTTGACATCGTGATAATACGGTTACAGGAATTTTCTCTATTTCAGTTGTTGCAAATATAAAAACTACATGCTCTGGTGGTTCCTCCAGTATCTTGAGTAACCCATTAAAGGCCTGTTTTGATAACATATGCACTTCATCAATGATAAAGATTTTAAATTTTGCCATTGTAGGTTTTGTTTGAGCGAAACTAATAATTTCCCGAATATGATCAATTCCAGTATTAGATGCAGCATCCATTTCGAATACGTCAGGATGACGTGACTCCATGATTGCATCGCAGTTTAATCCTTTTTTTTCAATTTTGATCAAAGGGGTATACTCAGCATTATCTAATGTATAATTTATTGTTCGTGCAAGAATTCTTGCAGTTGTTGTTTTACCTACGCCTCTTATGCCAGTGAATAGGTAAGCTTGAGACAGCCTACCTGATCGAATAGAGTTACTTATAGTATCAACTAAGTTGCTTTGTCCAACAAGCTCATCAAATGAAGTCGGTCTATATTTTCTCGCAAGTATTCTGTAGTTGGTATTTTCAGACAAATTATTACTCTCACTAATGCAGCAATTTGTGAGAAGTTAGCTAATGACCCGCAAAAAAATCGTTGTGGCTGCTTCCTTCCGGACCTGACCCGATTGGCGATAATTACGTCCAACACTAACTTCTCACATGAGATTATAACAAATCATATTCAATATTGGTATAAATACTTATTGTTATTTAGTAGATATTTGTAGGTAGAGTATTATTTGAGATAATGATCATGACTCTCAGTTTTTGATCTCATTTCACTCGCATGATATACCCCAAGTATTTTGAGTTCACTAGAAAAGAAATCTAACTCTTCTAGTGCTAATCTGACGTTATCATCATGAGGATGACCTTCAATATCAACATAGAATTGGGCAGCAGAAAAGCTACCACCAATAATGTAGGACTCTAACTTTGTTAAATTTACGCTATTTGTTGCAAAACCACCCATTGCCTTATATAACGCTGCTGGAACATTCCTTACGCGGAAAACAATACTTGTGATGGTTGGTTTCCCGTCAGGCTCAGCATCATCTGGTTCATGCGATAGAATTATAAATCTTGTGGTGTTGTGATTTTCGTCCTCAACATTTTTTCTAATTACTTTTAAGTCATAATATTCTGCAGCCAATTCGCTTGCTAAGACTGCGGTTGTCTTATCATTTGTTTCAGAAATAATTTTTGCAGAACCTGCTGTATCAGCCCCAACTATTTGATTTAACTTTAATTCATTAATGATATTTCTGCACTGACCAAGCGCATGTCTGTGGCTCATAACATTTTTAATTGTCTTCTCATCTGATTCATGAACACCAATTAATTGGTGTTCAATTGGAAGAAAAAATTCATCAATAATATACAGGTCCGATGTGGGTAGGAGATGATGTATATCTGCGACCCTTCCAGCCAAAGAATTCTCGATGGGTATCATCGCATAATCTACTTTTTTGTTCTTCACCTGGGTAAAAGCATCTTCAAAAGTTGCAGCTGGGACAGGTATCATACTAGGATATTTTTTTACACATGCTATATGTGAATATGCTCCCATTTCTCCCTGGAAAACTATCTTATTTTTCATATTTAATCCTGACCTTTTTGGGCTTTCATTAATCTTTCTACATCATCTAACGTGTCAATGCTAATAATTTTGTCATCAATTAGAATTAAATTTATCTTTAGTGAATTTTGTATCGCACGTAGTTGTTCTAGCCGCTCTTCTTTTTCAAGGGTAGATTGCTCTATGGAGGTAAATTTATCAAGTGCTTCTCTTTTGTATATATATACTCCAATATGCTCAAGATAAACTTTGGCGCCATGCGGAATTGGAGATCTTGAAAAATAAATCGCTTCGATGTTATTTTTATCTTTTACATTAGTTGCAATTTTAACAATATTTGGATTTAGAATATCTTTCTGATTTTCTATTTTTCTTGCATAAGTCAGAATATCAGCATCCGTACTTTTTATTTTTTCTAACCCTTTATCAATAATGCTCGATTTGATATTAGGGATATCACCCTGTAAATTGACCACGTATTTATAATTTTTCTCAGGATCTATTACTTCTAGCGCTTCATAAATTCTATCAGTTCCACTCATGTGTGTGTTTTGGGTTATAAAATATTTCGCATTATTTTTTTTGAGGACCTCGGCGATTTCAATCGAGTCTGTTGCAATCATAACTAAATCTGCATTGGACATCTGGGCGTTTTCCCAAACTTTTAGAACCATTTCTTTGCCATCTATTTTTAGAAGTGGCTTCTTGGGCAGCCTTGTGGAGCCTATTCTCGCTGGTATTAGTATTATTGATTTATCACTATTATTCATCTGGAATATTTTAATTAAAAATATATATAATTAAATATTAGAATTATTGAATATTAGTAAATTTTTTTGTGGTTTTACTAATCCATTTATATTATAAAAAAAGGACTTGGACTGATACAATATGGATAGTTTTGAAATTAATAAAATTTTTGGTGCAATTTGTGCGACCGCCCTATTCATCCTAGTCTTAACCATTGTAACAGACTTCCTATATTCCGAACCTGAACTTGAACAGCAGGCCTATGTAGTTGATGTGCCAGACATGGATATGCCTGTTGCAGATGACACGTTAGAGGTTGTTGAAGTAGATGTAATGGAATTACTTGTAATGGCGAGCCTTGAGAATGGTCAAAAAGTAGCAAAAAAATGCGTTTCTTGCCATAATTTCGAAGCTGGATCAGCAAATAAAATTGGACCCAATCTCTATAATATAGTCGATCGGCAAATGGGCATAATGGATGGTTTTGCATATTCCAACGCTATAAATGAAAGAGGTGCCAATAATGAGAGTTGGACATTTGAAAACCTCTTTCACTTCCTTGAAAATCCAAAAAAATGGTTACCAGGAACCATTATGGGTTATGCTGGCATAAGAAAGCCGAAAGACCGAGCCGACCTTATTGTTTATTTGCACGATATTTCGCCTGACTCAGAATCAACAATAGAGTAAATGCTGGGAAGGAAGATATAATCTTTCAATTAGACTTTCCCCCGTTATTAAATTATATTTTTATTATGCCTTTTAGAAAAATCAAAATACTTCTTCTGATTGTGTTTTTTTTATTTGGAACAACTAATTCTATAGCTTCAGAAGATTATCGAGACTTAGATGATATATCATGGGAATATGCTTTAACCCTTGGGGATGAATTAAAATATTCAAGTAATTTTACCCATTTTGATTACGTCAATCCAACAGCCCCAAAGCGAGGAAGCCTAACGCAGCCAGCAATTGGGTCATTTGATACACTTAATCCTTTTAATCTAAAAGGTGTACCGGCAATGGGAAGCTATTACATATATGATAGCTTGCTTAAAAATTCAGACGACGAGCCTTTCTCCTATTATGGGTTGTTAGCAGAAGCTATATACCACCCCGCTGACTTTTCGTATGTAATTTATAAATTAAGAGATAATGCGCGATGGCATGACGGAAAAAAAATAACAGCAGAAGATGTTAAATGGTCACTTGAAACCCTGAAGGAATATAATCCAAATTATCAATATTACTACAGTAATGTCAGTGAAATAAATATTATAAATGAAAAAACAATTCAGTTTAAATTTGATCAATCAGGCAATCGAGAGCTGCCACTAATTACAGGGCAATTTCCAATATTACCAAAACATTTTTGGAGTGACCAGACAAGGGATTTTAGTGAGACAATACTGGATTTTCCATTAGGTTCAGGACCATATAAATATGCAGAGGTTCAAGTCAATAAAAAGGTAGTATATGAAAGGGTCAAAGATTACTGGGGGGAAGATTTATCAGTAAATAGAGGATTCAATAATTTTGATACTATTATTTTTGAATACTTTAGGGATCGCCAAGTGCAGTTGGAGGCATTTAAGGCAAACGAGATAGATATTATTTTTGAAAACTCCTCAAAGAGATGGGCTACCGGTTATGATTTTTCTGCAAGGGATAATGGAGATGTAAAACTTGAGCTCTTTAAACTTAAAAATGTTCAAGGTATGCAAGCATTTGCAATGAATTTAAGAAAGCCAAAGTTTCAAGATTTAGCTGTAAGAAAAGCTCTTAATCTTGCCTTCGATTTCGAATGGCTGAACTCAAATTTATTCTATAATCAATATCAGAGAATCGATAGTTTTTTTGATAATTCTGAGTTGGAGTCTACATCTTTGCCTGACGGGCAGGAGTATGAGATATTGTTAGAAATAAGTAATTTGATTCCGGATGTAGTTTTTAATGAGGTTTATGAGAATCCTATTGGTGGCAGTCCACAAAATATGAGAAGAAATCTGAGAGAAGCTCAGACACTATTAATGGATGCAGGTTATACAATTGTTGATGGCAAACTGATTGATAAAAATACAAATAAACCCTTTGTTATTGAGTTCCTCATATCGCAACCGGATATGGAAAGAATTATAACGCAATTCCAAACTAACCTGAGATCTATTGGTATTGAAGTTAGCATAAGATTGGTAGACACTGCGCAATATCAATTAAGGACGGATCAGTTTGACTTTGATATTATAGTTGCAACTTTTCCGCAAAGTCTGTCGCCTGGCAATGAGCAGAGAGACTATTGGGGCTCGGAGGCCGCTGACTCTGAAGGTAGTCGAAATATAATTGGTATTAAAGATGAAGCGATTGATCTGCTTATTGATGGAATTATCTATGCAGATACAAGGGCTGAGCTTATATCAACAACAAAAGCATTGGATAGAGTATTAAAATGGAACTATTTTGTTGTCCCTCACTATTATTCAGAAGGGTTAAGAGTGGCAAGATGGAATAAATTCGAATATTCTGATAATCTACCTGACTACAATGTAAACTTATTTACTTGGTGGAGTAAATAAACCCCATATATCAAAATATTGATCAGTTACTATGCTTGCATACACAATCAAACGACTACTTCTAATAATACCAACTATTCTTGGCATAATGGCAATAAGCTTTGTAATTATCCAATTTGCTCCTGGCGGACCAATTGAAAGGATAATTGCCCAAATTGAGGGGACTGACAGCTCAGCCTTATCAAGAATTTCTGGAGGTTACAGTGGGGATTTCAGCCAAGGTATTCAAAATTCGGATACAAACAGTAAATACCGGGGCAGTCAGGGCTTGGACGAAGACTTTATTTTAGAGCTCGAAAAACAATTTGGTTTTGATAAGCCTCCAATTCAGAGATTCTATCATATGATAATCAATTACATGACGTTTGATTTTGGCGAGAGTTATTATCGCGATATAAAAGTCATAGATCTCGTCAAGGAAAAACTGCCCGTATCAATATCTTTAGGGCTCTGGATGACTCTCATATCTTATATAATTTCAATTCCACTTGGAATGATGAAGGCAATTAGAGATGGCACAAAATTTGATCTATGGACTTCGACGATTATTGTCGTTAGTTATGCTCTACCAGGTTTTTTGATAGCGATATTTTTGATAATTTTTTTTGCTGGTGGGAGCTATCTTGATTGGTTTCCGTTGAGAGGCTTAACATCAGATAACTTTCACGATTTGAGTCTATTTGGAAAAATAATTGATTATATGTGGCACATAACACTACCTCTTTTTTCAATGGTACTTGCTGCGTTTGCGACGACCACCTTATTGACAAAAAACTCATTTTTAGATGAAATTGGAAAGCAATACGTTCTGACGGCAAAGTCAAAAGGTTTGACTGATAATCAAGTTCTAAAAAGGCACGTTTTTCGTAATGCAATGCTAATCATAATATCTGGTTTTCCCGCAGCATTTATTTCAGCATTTTTTACCGGTTCACTTCTAATCGAGACAATTTTCTCATTAGATGGACTAGGTTTATTGAGTTTTGAATCAATTATAAACAGGGACTATGCAGTAGTTTTTGCGACGCTATATATTTTTTCATTTATTGGTTTATTGATAAATCTAATCTCTGACCTCTTGTATCATTGGATTGACCCAAGGATTGATTTTGAAACGAGAGAGATATAGGCGAGGCAGTTCAGATATATATAAATGTGGAACCCATACAAAAATATTACCCCAGTAACAAGACGAAGGCTGAATAATTTTAAAAAAAATAGACGTGCTTTCGTATCATTGAGGATTTTCCTTCTTCTTTTCCTAATATCATTATTTTCTGAGCTTTTAATTAATGATAAGCCGGTAATCGCCTATTACAAGGGTGAAATACTTACGCCCATTATTATCGATTATCCCGAAGAAAAATTTGGTGGATTTCTGGCGGTAACTGACTACAGGGACCCATTTATCTCAGATGAGATTGAGGCAAATGGCTGGATTTTGTGGCCTTTAGTTCGGTATAATTACCAAACAATCAATTATGAGATTCCATCTCCAGCACCTTCACCACCATCTTTTTTAATAGAGAGGGAAATGCGATGTCAGAATTATCCGGGAGGCATCGATGATAAAAATTGCAATATTTGGAATTGGAATTGGCTAGGTACTGATGATCAAGGCAGGGATGTTTTGGCAAGATTAGTTTATGGTTTTCGTATTTCTGTTATATTTGGTTTAATTTTAACAGTTTTATCATCCTGTATCGGGATAATTGTAGGTGCATTACAAGGTTTTTTTGGTGGCCTAACTGATCTGTTTTCACAGAGATTAATCGAAATATGGAATTCAATTCCATCATTGTATCTGCTCATTATAATATCTGCCGTCATAACACCATCCTTCTGGCTTCTTTTATTGATTTTATTACTTTTTTCATGGGTTAGTTTGGTTGGGGTGGTTAGAGCAGAATTTTTGAGGGCAAGAAATTTTGAATATGTGTTAGCTGCGAAAGCCTTAGGAGTGTCAAATATCAAAATCATGTTCAAGCACCTTCTACCAAATGCAATGGTTGCAACTTTAACATTTTTACCTTTCATATTAAATGGATCAATTGTCACTCTCACGTCGCTCGATTTTCTGGGTTTTGGCCTACCCCCTGGATCGGCATCACTCGGAGAGCTCCTATCGCAAGGTAAAAATAATATTCATGCACCATGGCTAGGTTTGACTAGTTTCTTTGGTATTGCTGTTTTGCTAAGTTTATTGATTTTTATCGGTGAAGGTGTAAGAGATGCCTTTGATCCAAGAAAGGTATTTATTGATTGACATGATTGAGAGCAATAAAAATATACTGCAAATAATAAATTTCGCGCTCAACTTTCCTGCTAGTGGTAATGGAGAGTTTGGGATTAAGAATTTAAATATATCAATTCCTAAAGGTAAAACAATTTCTATTGTCGGTGAGTCAGGTTCAGGTAAAACTCTTACAGCATTATCAATATTAAGGCTTAACCCAAATACATCCATCATTTCAAATGATAGTAAGATTATTTTTTCAGGTAGAGATATACTAAAAATAGATAAGAAAGAATTGAACGCAATTAGGGGTAATGAAATATCTATGATTTTTCAAGAACCACTCAGTTCATTGAACCCATTACATACAGTTGAAAAACAAATTAGTGAAGCTCTTATATTGCATAAGACGAAAAAATCCCAAGACATTCGAGGAGCAGTTATCGATTTAATGCATAAAGTAAGGATTAATGAACCAGAGACAAAGCTCACACGATATCCACATCAGTTATCTGGTGGGGAGAGGCAAAGAGTTATGATTGCAATGGCTCTATCAAATAATCCTAAACTTCTCATTGCAGATGAACCAACAACTGCACTTGATGTTACTGTACAATTTGAAATACTAAAGCTATTGAAAACTCTTCAGAGTGAATTAGATCTGACTATATTATTCATAACGCATGACTTAAGTATTGTAAAAAATTTCACGGATTATGTCTATGTGATGCAAAATGGATGTTTAGTGGAAGAGGGTTCAACGGACAGTATATTCAGTAAGCCAAGCGATGCTTATACAAAGAGATTGGTCAATGCAAGAAATCTTGTGGGAAAAAGACGAAAAAGAAATAAGTCACTCGAGATATTGAAACTTAACTCCCTTAGCGCCCAATATGAACAGAATAAATTATTTCGTAAGACAAGAGTCAATAAAGTTGTCAGTAATATCAATTTATCAATTAACTTAGGGGAAACAATTGGTTTAGTTGGCGAGTCAGGTTCAGGTAAAACAACTATTGGATTATCAATTTTAAGACTCATAAAATCTGATGGTAATATTATCTTTATGGGGGATGATCTTGCAAGAAAATCCTTCAAAGCCCTTAAAAGAATTAGAAAAGATTTACAGATTGTATTTCAGGACCCTTTCGGATCACTATCACCAAGATTGACAGTAGAGCAGATAATTGAAGAAGGATTGATTGCGCAAAAAATCGAGTTGGATGCAAATGGCAGAAAGGAGAGGGTTCTCGAAATACTCAAGGATGTTGGCCTGGAGCCTGACCAATTGAATAGATACCCGCATGAGTTCTCTGGTGGTCAGCGACAGAGAATTGCAATAGCAAGAGCGATTATATTAAGGCCAAAATTACTTGTTTTAGATGAGCCAACGAGTTCTTTGGATGCAACTGTTCAGCTGCAAATACTAAATTTGCTCAAAAAATTACAAGATAAATTTAATACTTCATATATTTTTATAAGCCATGATCTTCGTGTCATAAGATATATATCGGATAGAGTGATGGTTTTAAACTCTGGTGAAATTATTGAGATGGATTACACAGAAAATATATTTAATAAGCCTAAAAATGAGTATACAAAAAAATTAATTTCTTCAGCCCTATTGGGTTAGCTACATAAAAATAAATTCAGGTATCATTCTAGCGACTGACTTAATGTGATTATCTTCCTTATCTAATATTTCTCTAATCTTTGTAAAATTTTCAATTCGTACATCCATACTGGTCATATTACTATGAATGATTTTATTTGTTTGCGCATATATCGCTACATGACCTTCCCAAAAAATAATATCACCCCTTCGTAAATTACTGATTTCTGGATCAATATCTGTAGTGCCACAGAATTGTTCACATTGCTGTATACTATCTCGCGGGCACTCCTGACCAACCGCATTGAGTGAAGTTTGAACTAATCCAGAACAATCTATTCCAAGAATAGTCCTTCCACCCCATTTGTATGGTGCCCCAACATAACTTTTTGCTACATCAACAAAATCTGTTTTTTTTTCGAGATTTCGCCGAACATGACTGATATTTATAAACCCATCCTCAAAATTAACTTTTACGAAATCATTTTTTACAGTGGACAGGTCACAAAGTACTCTTGAATTTCTGAATAAAGTTTTTTTAATAGGTGATTTTGGGTCTGGAGCGGAATATATGTGGGAACTATTCGCACTGATTTTAAGAGAAGAATTATTTAATTTGTGGTCCTTAACTTTAGTTGCGGTTTTTACTACATAACCACGATAGTTATCATTTGATAATCTTCCATATATCCACGTTTCATCTTCATCTTCAATTCCTATGAATTCACCGTAAAGAGCTTCTGATATTGTTTCAGAAGAATGTGATGGCTCTTTTTTAATATCCGTTTTGGGAATTGTAATAATGCGTTGAATGCTACACCTTCAAATTATTTATTAACATAAAGCTCTTTTATCAGCTGGTAAATAGCTCTGATGCCCTGTGCGGCTCCACCTTTGGGGATATACCTGTTTGTACCATTATTCCAGGAATAAACATCGAAATGTAAATAATTATTTGTGTTGGTAATAAATTTTTTCAAAAATTCTGCTGCGATAATAGAGCCTGCAAACGGTGTATTTGGTGAATTATTCAGGTCTGAGATCTCATTATTGAGCCATTTTCCGTATGGGGCAAAAAATGGAAGTTCCCAAACTGGATCTTGAACATTTTGTGAAACTTTTTTTAGGATATTAGAAATTGCCTCACTAGTACTAAAGAATGGAACTATCTCCGGTCCCACCGCCACTCTTGCGGCTCCTGTCAGGGTAGCCATATCGATGATTAAGTCTGGGGAGCCTTCATCAGCGAGAGTTAGAGAGTCTGCTAATATCAATCTACCCTCTGCATCAGTGTTTCCAATCTCAACCGTCAAACCTGATCTTGAATTTAAAATATCGCCTGGCCTGAAAGAATTACTTGAAATTGAGTTCTCGGCAATTGGTATCAATACTCTCAAGTTTAAATTCAGTTTATTTCCAATTATCATATTTGCGAGGCCCAATATATTCGCCGCCCCGCCCATATCTTTTTTCATTAGAAGCATACCAGATGAAGGTTTAATATCTAAGCCACCTGTATCAAAAGTAATGCCTTTTCCAACTAGTGTAACTTTTGGATCATTTTTTTTCCCCCACTGAATCTCAACTAACCTTGGTTTATGCGAGCTTGCTTTTCCAACCTCATATATCAGAGGGAAATTATGCTTCAGCAGATCTTCTCCGATTATTTCAGTGACTTTACAGTTTTTATTCGTAAAATATTCTCCAATTATTTTTGCAAACTCCTCTGTTGTAAGTCTATTGGCTGGATGATTTATAAGATCCATTGTGAAAAAGATACTCTCTACATGAATACTTACCTCATTATGGATCTTATCCGGAAGGAAAAGTTTTGAAGTGGAAATTGGTGCACTATCATATTTATAACAACCCAGAGCCCAGCTTATATACGGTAAAATATCGTCAGGATCTAAATTTGAAATGTAATAATTATTGCCGGGTAATTTTTTTGGCAAATTACTGCAAATAAATTTAGAGTAAACATCATTTTCATTTGTTTTCCCTAGTAAAACTTTTTTTATATTATCTTTATCTTGTGGGACTATGACCAGCTCACCAGGATCAGCTGTAAATGTATTTTGCTCGATCCATCTTCTTTGATCTGGGTTTTCTTTGATATAGTTGTTTAATTTATTTTTACTTATAAGCTCAATTTCAATTGCATTATTTATATTTTTTGTGAACATTTTATCTCATTACATTAAATTTAATATATATTTGCATCCAGTCCAGCCGCGATCGTTGCGCCTAGATGGAAGCATTGGTCTTTGAAATTGTCATTCCAACTACCCTTGAGTATAAGTGGTTTTTGTACCTCTTTCCACTTTAAACCAGTTATTATTCTTTTTATATTAACCTCGGTTCCTGTACCATCATGACCAGCTCGAATGTATAATGCGTAAGGCATACCATTTGTTTTATCGATACAGTGATTATAATTTCTATCAAAAAAATCTTTGACAACCCCACTCATATAACCAAGGTTTTCGGTAGTGCCAATTATTATCCCAGCTGAGTCTAGGATATGGTTATGGTTTACTTCTCGAGCATCGCAAGCCAATATTTTAATATTATCTGACTCGATAGATTTGGCACCTTTTTGTGTCTCGTAAAGTAATATCTCAGTATTTTTTGTTGGTAAATTTGATAGTATAAGTAGTTTCTTCATCATCAATTTAGAGTAAATAACAAAGAAAGGATTTTCAATATAATCTTTTAATTATATATTTATGGTAAATGGTGCCGCAGGAGTGGATTGAACACTCGGCCTCACCCTTACCAAGGGTGCGCTCTACCACTGAGCTACTGCGGCTTCATATGCATTTGTAGAATATTAATCAATCAAACAAAATACAACTCGAAATATGGCAAAATTAAGAAAAAAAGACAATCAAAAATTAGCAACAGCTTTGAAAGAGAATTTGAAGAAACGAAAAGCTCAAGCAATCAAGAAAAGAGAAAAGAAAGTAAATAATAACGAAGCAAAAGATGGATAAAATTCGAATCATTGGCGGTAATAGGTTAAACGGGAAAGTTTCTATTTCCGGTTCAAAAAACTCCTCACTTCCGATTATGATTTCGTCCATTCTAACAGATGATGTATTACAAATACATAATGTGCCTAAGCTAACAGATACAAAAACGCTTACATTTATTCTGGAGGAGCTTGGCGCAAGCATAAATCAAATTAGGGTAAAAAATAGTGATCTCAGCGGTCCTATTTCCATCAATATGGCTAACATAGCCAGCACAACAGCTGGGTACGAAAATGTTTCCAAAATGAGGGCAAGCTTTTTGGTAATCGGCCCTTTACTTGCAAGAGAGGGTTACGCTCGTGTTTCAATGCCAGGTGGCTGTGCTATTGGGACGCGCCCGGTTAATATTCATTTAAACGGTCTAAAAACATTAGGTGCAGATATCAAAGTTGAGAAGGGATTTGTTATAGCGGAGGCAAAGAAAGGCCTGACAGGTAACCGTATTCAATTAGAAAAACCATCTGTGGGCGCGACTCAAAATTTAATTATGGCGTCAACACTTGCAAAGGGCGAGACGAAAATAAGCAACGCATCAATTGAGCCTGAAGTTTTAGATTTGATTGATTGCTTAAAAAAAATGGGAGCAAATATTGAGATAGACAAAAAAAATATACTTATTGATGGGCAGGAAACACTTCATGGTGCATCGCATTCAGTTATGTTTGACAGGATTGAGGCTGCAACTTTTGCAATCGCAGCATGTATTACAAGAGGAAATTTAATATTACAGGGTTGCGATCCAAGTATCTTGGAATTACCTCTTTATCAGCTAAGAAATATTGGTTTCCAAATAAAAGAAATCGATAATGGCATACATGTTGATGGTTTTTTGACAAATGAAATTAAACCCATTGATCTTATAACAGAACCCTATCCTGGTTTTCCAACAGATTTACAGGCACAGTTTATGGCATTACTTACACAAGCACACGGGGTTTCAGTAATAAGTGAAAAAATATTTGAAAATAGATTTATGCACGTACAGGAATTAGTTAGAATGGGGGCAGATATTTATTTAGATGGAGACAAAGCTATAATAACTGGTAAAGCAAATTTAGTGGGTGCGCAAGTAATGGCTACAGATCTCAGGGCATCCATATCTCTTGTAATTGCAGCCTTATGTGCAGAAGGCGAAACCTTAATAAATAGAG
Source organism: uncultured OCS116 cluster bacterium (assembly GCA_902613795.1). Lineage (GTDB taxonomy): Bacteria > Pseudomonadota > Alphaproteobacteria > Rhizobiales > TMED25 > TMED25. The sequence goes on along the minus strand of CACMIP010000001.1, from coordinate 465,681 downwards.
TTTATCATCTAGATCGAGGTTTTGAAAATTTAGAAAAAAAATTATCAAATTGCGGTGCAGAGATAGAGAGAATAAGATAGGACCAAGAATGAAAAAAATATTTAACATTAACGACGTGAAGTCAATGGATGAGTTTTATCGGCAGCAAGCCAACAGGAAGCTCAATTTTAATGAAATATCCGGTGAAGTTGATGCTATTATTTCATCAATCAAGAAAGATAAAGACTCCGCACTTCTAAGTTATACAAATGAGTTTGATAATAATCAGCTATCTCAAGAAGATATAAAACTCGATAAGAATATGTTGAGTAAAAGCATTGAAAATATCAGCAAAGAACTTTTAAGTTCCTTAAAATATGCCCATGATAGAATTCTTGCATACCATAAAAATTTAAAACCTGAAAATTTGTCTTACACTGATCAAATTGATATTAAAATCGAGCAAAGATGGACACCAGTAGAGTCGGTTGGTGTCTATGTACCAGGTGGGAAGGCAATATATCCAAGCAGTGTTCTTATGAATGTTATACCGGCACTAGTTGCGGGTGTAAGGCGTATTGTAATGGTAACACCATCAATGAATGGCATCCTTAATAATTCGATACTGGCGGCAGCAAGCATCTGTAATGTAAAAGAAGTCTATAATATCGGTGGGGCCCAAGCCATCGCAGCTCTTGCCTATGGGACTGATCAAATAGATAAAGTTGATATGATTGTAGGTCCAGGAAATAGTTATGTAGCAGCTGCAAAAAAACAGGTTTTTGGTGATGTGGGTATTGATATGGTCGCGGGACCCTCAGAGGTAATGGTTGTTGCGGATGCAGACATGGATTTAGAATGGGTTGTAGAAGATCTTTTTGCGCAAGCAGAGCACGACGATAATGCCCAATCAATACTAGTGACAAAGGATATTGGTTTTGCAAAAAGAGTTTTGGAACGAATAACTCAAAGATTACAGGATCTTGATGATGGCGTAACACTGAAAAATAGTTGGACCCGATATGGATGCATAATAATATGTGATACAAACGAAGAAATCATAAAATTTATAAATGAACTAGCCCCTGAACATTTGCAATTATGCACGCCAGATGCGCGTGATTTATCGAAGCAAGTTAAAAATGCTGGGGCAATATTTGTCGGTAAATATACACCAGAAGCAGTTGGTGATTATGTTGTTGGCACAAATCATGTATTACCTACAATGCAAACAGCACGATTTTCGTCTGGGCTATCGGTTCAAACTTTTATGAAACGAACATCTGTTGTTGAGTGCGGTAAGTCGAACTTTAACGAAATAGCCCCAAGCGCGATTACCATTGCTGAGCAAGAGGGTCTTAAGTCACATGCTGACTCATTAAGGGCGAGATTAAACCGAAAAGATGATTAAGGAAGATGGCTCCACGCTTAATATTAGCTAGTAACTCAATCCGTAGATATGATTTATTAGGTCAAGTTGGGATTGTCCCTGATATTGTTGACCCAAGTAACGTGGATGAAACTAACTATGATCAGAGCTTGCCACCGCATCAGATAGCCCTGATGCTCGCAAGGAAAAAAGCGCATTCTATATCCGAGAATGAGCAATATAAAAATGATTATATATTAGCTGCAGACACAGTTGTTGCAATCGGCAGGAAAATTATAGAAAAAACTGAAGATATTGAAAAGGCAAGAGAAATCTTGAATTTATTGTCTGGCCGTAACCACAGAGTTTTTACTGCTGTATGTGTACGAGATCAAAAAGGTATTTTTTATAATAGGAATGTTGAGACACGGGTTAAATTTAAGACATTATCTGAAAGTGAAATATATCGCTATCTCAATACTGATGAATGGAGGGGTAAGGCAGGGGCATACGCCATACAAGGGTTTGCAGGTGGATTTGTGGTAAAGCTTATTGGCTCATACACCTCAGTCGTCGGTCTACCTCTAAATGAGACTTTAAATTTACTTAATGGAATTGGCTTTAATGAGCAAAATAAACCGAAAAAAAAATAAACTCATTTATCATTCGATATACTCAGGATTACTTATTTTGATGTTAATGATGTTATTTTTTTATTTCGTTCATTTAAATACACAAAGTAATAGTTTTGATGATGAGGAGAGTTGGATTAGCTATAAGTTGATTAATAATAATTTGGTCATGGAATTCCCGTATCTCATAAAAAAAAGATGTTTGATAAAAGAGGTAAGGTATGGAATTAATAATGCAAAACCAAATAATATTCTTGTTTTGCCAATGTGTAAAAGTGAGATTAAGGAAGTCGAGAAATATAGAACTATTCCACCATCAACATCAAAGGTTAGCTTGTACCTCATCATGATTGATGGTACTAAAACAAAAGCTCGAGAATTTTATGTTAATTAAAAATAGTAATTAATTTACAGCTAATAATGTGGATATAGGTTATGAAAAAAGAAAAATGCCCAATGTGCAAACAATTATCTAGCACGAAATTCGAGCCCTTTTGTTCAGAGAAATGCGCAAACAAAGATCTGGGCAATTGGCTAACCGGAAAATATTATATACCAGGTGAAAAAGTGAATGATGAAATGATTAATGAGAACCCTGAGATAATTGATATAATAAAAAAAGATAAGCTAGACTTCTAATTAAAAAATTCATATAAATAGGAATATCATGTGCCCTGATAGCTCAGTTGGTAGAGCAAACGACTGAAAATCGTTGTGTCCCTAGTTCAAATCTAGGTCAGGGCACCATAAATTTTTTCAATCTATCCTACTATTAAGTCCCGCCATACCTCGAAGGATTTCAATAAAGCTTGTGACATCTTTCTCCCCATAACCTGCCTCTTCTGAGGCCTGCATGAGTTGAGACCAGATATTTGTCATTAACATTGGCGAACCAAATTTTTGTCCTTGCTCAAGCATTAATCTGGAGTCTTTAAGTACATTTGTGACAAGGCTTTGTGTCTTGAAATCACCATCGATCATCTTGGGCCCTTTATCAATCATTGTTTTCGATGAGCATGCGCCATCTTTTACGACTGCGAGTAATGAATCAAGGTTTAAACCTGACTTTTCTCCCAATACAAGCCCTTCCGCTAGCGAAAGACGGTTTCCTGCTAAAACAAGATTTATAACAAGTTTTGTTCGCGCTCCCGACCCAGATGGGCCCATATAGTATGATGCTCTAGAAAATGTATTTAATATTGGAATTGCCCTGTCGTATATCTCTTTTGAGCCACCAGCAATGATAACCAAATCTCCTACCTCTGCCATCGCGCTTGTTCCACTTACAGCTGTATCTAAAAAATGTATCCCAAAATTTGACAGTTCTCGGGCGATATCCTCGCTATCCTCCGGTCTTGATGTTGTTGTATCGCAGACAATTAAATCACGATAGTTATTATCTGCAAGCCCTCCATCACCGAAGAACACATCCCTCGCAATTGTACTATTTGGAAGTGAGGTTAATACAAAATCTACATCCTTACCGACAAGATGTGGTGAGTTCAATGGGGTGCCACCGATGTCTTTAAGTTGGGACATTCTTTCTTGATCAGTATCAAATCCCTGGACATGTATCTGTGCCTTGACAAGATTTTTTATAAATGCTTGCCCCATTAAACCCATACCGATTAGCCCTATTTTTTTTATTTTCACGACCACCTCTTCAGGTTTATGTCAATGAAAGAGTTATTTGCTTCCACAGACTCAGTTATTGCCTCTAAAGCCCGAACAACTTTGAGTCCCTCATATCCTGAAGTTTCAGGAACAGTTGAGGTTTTTATTGAGCTGCAAAAATTTTTTAAATTCTCAATTACTCCATCGAGTTGATTGACAGTGACTTCAGTCTGCGTCTCTTCATTGATACCTTGGAATAAGAACTTTGAGCCATCTGCGAGACTCCAAGCGGAACCTTTGTCGCCATGCGCTGAAATTGATGCTATAAACGGAAGCCGAAGAGACGTGTTAATTACTGCATGCGCTCCGCTTTCATATTTAATCATTACCGTTGTTATGTCATCTAAAGGGGAACTATTATCAAGAATGCTGCTGAGTGCACACAATTTTTCAAAATTTCCTCCAAGATAAAATAGATTATCAATCATGTGAACGCCTAATGCAGTAAATGCACCAGCCGGTGCTTCATCTTCCGAGTCTCTCCATGGACGATTTGGGTCTGGTCCGAAGGGTCGGCTAAAATTTGACTCAAAATGGTGGATTCTACCAAGCCGACCATCTTCAATATATTTTTTTAGAAGCCTAGTGGCTGGCAAGAGGCGCCTATAGTGAGCAACTTGTATAAAGACATTATTTTTTTTGGCACAATCAATACAAACTTTTGCGTCATCGCTATTTAGTGTCAGAGGTTTTTCAACCATTATATGTTTTTTCGAGTTCGCAACTTCGAGAATTAAGCCTTTATGTGTTGAGTGTGGTGTCGATATTATTACCCCATCTAAATCCTTATCTTCAAGAAGCTGATCTAGGCTCTCCTTAGCAACACAGTTATGTTTATTTGCGAAGTCCTCCCTCTTTTTCTGAGTTCTAGCAAAGCATGAAATTAAATTTGCTTCTGGAATTTTTTGCAACGATGTCGCAAGCTTATTTCCCCAATTCCCAAGCCCAATTATTCCAAGATTTACCGTATCCATACCTTAGACAGCTCTTCTGTATTGATCGATTTTACTCTCATCCACTTCGATACCGAGACCTGGTCCGTCAGGAGTTACTATGTGACCATTAACGACCGGTATTGGGTTCTTGACAATATCATCAGTTAAATATTGATTTGTAACGCTTGCATCCCATTCTAGTGTTGGCAATGAAACAGCTAAATGAGATATTGCAGCGCTTGCTATACTAGTATCGGCTGTCTTACCGGCCAAATTAACTGACATTGATAATGACTGCATTAATCTTGCACCTTCCATAACTCCCTGAGCACTTCCAAGCTTTATCAGCTTGAGACTTCCGCCCATGGCTGCACTTGCATCATAATGTTTTTGTATGTCTTCGATGGAATGAATACCCTCGTCCGCACCAATTGGAACATCACATAGTTCTGCGCATTTGCTCATGGACTTAATATCGTGTCCATGGACTGGTTGCTCAAAAAAATCTAAGCCTGCATTACCTGCGCCTTTGGCAAATATAAATGCATTCTCTGGGCTATATCCCTGGTTTGCATCAGCTGAGACATGAACATTGTCACCACAAATTTTTCTTGATTTTTCCGAGCGTTCAAGATCGTATTCAGGAGGATTTGGACCAACCTTAACTTTAAAGGCTATGTATCCTTCATCTATTCTTGCTTGCGCTAATTCCATTTCATCCTTACTCCCTGCAATCATCCAAAACATTGGAGCTTGATCCCTTTTTTTGCCTCCAAGAAGCTCATACATCGGTTTATTGGTGTGCTTTCCGATAAGATCGTAAAGTGCTCCATCAATGGCAGATTTAGCACTATGATTTGCAACCATTAAAGGCTCGATGGTTGTGACAAGTTGATTTTGGTCTTGTATCTCAGTTCCTTCAAGCCGCTGCGCCATGAAATTGGTTGCAGCCACCAGCCCTTCAACTGTTTCTCCAGTCATTGTTGGCGCTGATGAAGCCTCTCCCCAGCCAACATTTCCCTCAGTATCTGTTACTTTAACAATGAGGTTATCGCAAGTTTCTATTAAAATACCTGACATTTTTATCGGCATTTTTAATGGTATAGCTACAGCACAAGCTTCAATTTTTGCAATTTTAAACATCTATTGTATTCTCCTAAATTAAATAATTAACTAGTTTTTCTTAGTGGTGCTAGAAGATCATCAATCGACGCGTTTTCTAGATTATTTATTGCGTCAAAAACTTCCTTTCTATTTTTCTCATCATGCTTTGGGCTGAGATCTCTAAATTTATCCTGAACTTCTTCAATGGTCATTGGCCTCTCTCTTTCTCCGCGCATGTGTTTGCCATAGAGCTCAACCTCATCACCATCAATTATCATTTTGACCCTTCCTGGCCAGAACTCTGGATGAATGGCATCTAAGTCATCGGCTTGCTCTATGTTTGTTATTGACATAAGCCTTTTAAATTCATCCGATAATCCTCTATCAAGAGCACCAGTGAAGGTTGTCATATCAGCTCTTTGCTGAGTTAGCGCTAGTGCAACTGCAAAACAACCAGAAAATTGTGCATCAACAGGAGATTGCGGATTCCTTTTTTGCTCAATGGGAGAACCACATAGTTGTACGCCATATTTTGGCATATCAATAGTGATTGAAGATATCTTTTTTGTATCTATGTTGTTTTCTTTTTGATAATCAATTACCAAGTCAAGTGTTTGATGATTATATCGACATAAAGGAAATGGCTTTATTGCATTCTCAAGAGTTTCATAACTCTTGCCAAGTGTTTTTGTTGCATTTTCTGGAATTGGTCTGAGAGCATAACCTTGCAAAAATCCTTGCTTACCCTCAAAAACTTCAGCGGCGCCAATAAAACCAGATTGTGCCAAAGTAGCTGCAATAAAACTGCTGTGAGTATTTATACCAGGATGTGTCCGCTTATTCCATGCTCCATTTACCACGTACTGCATGGATCCAGCCGCTTGGGAGCCATTCAAGCCCATCGCATTTACAATCTCATCCTCAGACATTTTTCTATTTCGGCCAATTATAGCAGAGCCCGAAAATGTTGCGCAGGTACCTGTTGGATGAAATCCCATTTCATGTGAGGAGTGAGGTCCCAATGCCATTGCAAGCCTGCAGGCAATTTCGTAGCCTATCACCACGGAGACGATAAGTTCTTTTCCATTAGAATTATTTTCTTCGGCAGCAGCGAGAGCGCAATTTACAACTGAACCGCCAGCGTGAATAACTCCTTTGGCGTGGTGATTGTCATAATCAAGGCTGTGAGCCATCGAAGCATTTGCGAAAGAAGCCCATTCAGGAGCCATGCTCTCACCTGTTGCAAGGACAGTTGCGCCGCCATTACCTCTATTAATTACCCTTATACCATCTATAATTGATGGCCCTGATTCCATCCATTCGTAGCCACCAATATCATTACCCATGATGTCTAGTACTGCTTTTTTAACATGCAATATTACTTCTTCGGGCAGGTCATTATAATCTAAATTTTTGGCATACTCAGCGTATTGTCTTGCGATATCCATTTTTTGTCTCCCTCGCTGTATATCTTTGATCAAGTATAATAGGTTACTAATAATAGATGATCTGTCAATACCAATAAGGAATATATCTTTAGGCTTGATGTTGCTAAATATTTGTTGTTAAGTATATTTTATGGCGAAAATCAATCAAATAAATGTAGGTGTTGTTGGTGTTGGATGGGTTGGTGGAATTCGGGCCACTGCCGTGAAGAAAAATCCGATTGTTGATAAATTATATATTGCAGAAATTGACGAGAAAAGGCAGCAAGAGCTGCAAGCTGAACTTGAACCTGACATAATTACTGATAACTGGCAAGATCTCGTTGATGATAATGGCGTTGATGCGATTGTAATATCAATGACTCCTGAGACAAAACGATTTCCTCTAGTGATGGAGTGCCTTGAGAGAGGAAAACACGTATTTGTTGAAAAACCACTTGCTCCAACCATAAAAGAAGCAGATGAGGCGCTCCAATTAGCAAAAAAAAATAATTTAAAATTAACGATTGGATATTCACGAAGATTTGATCCCAGATATGCGTATATGAACAAAGCACTAAAAGGTGGTTTGATCGGGGATCCTGTAACTTGTTTAATATCACGCCATTCTACACGAGAATTAGGAATGAAGATAACCGGTCGATCCGATCTATCGCCTGCATCTATCGCTGGAGTTCATGATTTTGATTACATACTTTGGGCAATGCAGCCAAGAAAACCTGTAAGGGTTTACTCTCAAACATCAGGTAAGCTATTTTCAAAGAATAGCAACAACCCCGATCATCAGTGGTGCATGATAACAATGGATGATGGAACAACTATAACTGTTGGTATTGGTTGGATTCTACCTCCTCACACTCCAAATTATGTACAGGCATTTATTGAGATTGTTGGAACGGAGGGGACACTAACAATAGATGACTCTCATAAAGATATTCAGTTGAGTACGATTAAGGACGGCATACAATATCCAATGTCATCCATGCCTGGTGAGCAGATAGATCATGTTTTTGCAGGTTCAATGCACGAAGAGATTAATCACTTCTTGAGTGCAATAGTTTTTGATCATCCTGTTATGATCTCGGGTGAAGAGGCAAAGTTAGTTATGCAAGTATCTCAAGCTGCAGATATGTCTGTGAAGCTTGGTGAGCCTGTGTCTTTACCAAGAAATGATTTTGTATAATGCGATGGTATATCTCATAATTAAATGATACAGAATATACTTTCAAATATTGATTTAATTCCAATTCTCCAAATTATATGGATTGATTTAATATTGAGCGGGGATAATGCCATTGTTATTGCCCTTGCATGCCGAGGGTTGCCTGAACATCAGAAGAAAATTGGCATGGTTTTTGGAGTTGCAACTGCAATTATTTTAAGAATATTTTTTGCAAGCATAATCACTCTGATTCTTGACATGCCCTACATCAGAACAGTTGGCGGTATCTTATTACTGTGGATTGCAATAAAGCTGATATTGCCAGAAAAAGAGAGTGATCAGCCAGAGCATGGCGAGGCTAAGACTTTATGGAAGGTTATCTTAACTATCGCGATCGCAGATGCAGCAATGAGTTTGGATAATGTACTTGCTGTAGCTGCTGCAGCTCATGGATCGGTAATTTTAATTATTTTTGGAATATTATTTTCCATTCCTTTGCTATTCATCGGTAGTGCATTTCTGCTGAGGGTATTTACGAAATTACCAATTTTGATATGGTTTGGTGGGGCTCTACTCGGGTGGATTGCTGGGCATTTACTTTTCACGGACATTGGTACCCAAGGTTTATTGCCATTCGTCACAAAGGATAATATTTTACAAGCATCAATCGCGTGTGCTATGATTGTTGTTGCTTGTTCATATTTTATTTCGAAGTTTAGAGAAAAAGGAAGTAATTAGATGGTATATGATGGTCTTATTAATGAGAGGGCTGCATGGTTTGGTCCTGATATTCAAAATTCAAGTGAATGGTTGATACATTTAGATGAAGTGGAACTTGAAGAAATACATAGCGCGCTTCAATCGGTAAAAGAACGAAATTTAAGTATACCATTTAACAAAGAAGACTTCAGTCTACCAACGCTCTCAAAAAAGATTACCTCTTTATATGATGTTTTGGAAAATCAACTGGGATTTGTTCTGTTGAGAGGCATTGATCGTGATAGGTACACAGATCTAGAGTGCGAATTAATTTATTGGGGTATTGGTTTGTATTTAGGCCGGCCTGTATCGCAAAATACAAGAGGACATCTGCTTGGACATGTGACTGATGAGGGGAAAAAGATGTCTGACCCTACCACAAGACTCTATCAAACTACATTGAAAATGGATTTTCATTCAGATCAGTTGCCTGTTGATGTTGTGGGCTTATTTTGTCAAAGAAAAGCAAAGAAAGGAGGCGCAAGCTTCCTAGTGTCAGCGCTAACAATTCATAATGTTATTAGGGAAGAGAGACCTGACCTTATAGATATACTGCATAGTCCTTTTAATCTTGATTGGAGAGGTGAAAATCCTGAAGGTGAACAACCATGGTACACTTGCCCAATGTACAGTCATTTTGGTGGAAAGCTGACATCTCGTCTTACATCACGAGCTTTTTTTGAGTCAGTCACGCGCCACGGTGAGCATCTTGGGTTAACAGAAATGCAAAGAGAGGCACTCGATGTTGTCCAAGAAATTGGCGAGCGCGAGTCACTTCGTCTTTCTATGGATTTTCACGAAGGTGATATACAATTTATCAATAATCATCAGATATTACATGCCAGAGAGGACTTTATAGATCATGAGGATCCAAAGCTTAAAAGGCATCTACTTAGAATGTGGATTTCATTCCCAAAAGAATTCAGAAGAGCTTTAGCGCCAGACTTAATGGAGAGATACTCTTATGTTGAGAGGGGTGGGATTCCAAAGAAAGAAGTTGCATGATCCTCTCAGGCAATGAGTTCAAAAAGCGCCAATTAGGCGTTGCTGTAGTGGGTTCCGGAAGAATGGGCTCGCACAGGGCAAGATTAGCATCTCTTCATCCTGCAGTTAGCTATCTTGTTGTTGGTGACGTCAATGAAGATCAAGCAAGAAAATTAGCCGAAATATCAAAGGCAAATGGATATTCAACGGATAATTTAGAATTAATTAATGACCCAAGAGTTGATGTAGTTATTGTATCAACGCCCGAAGATCAACACAGGGACTCGGTTGAAGCTGCAATTATGGCAGGCAAGTCGGTATTAGTTGAAAAGCCACTCGCCCTGACAATAGACGATGGTGACCGGTTATCAAAATTAGCTCAAGAAAAAGGTGTTGATCTGAGGATTGGTTATTCCCAGCGATTTCTTCAAAAATATTTTGTGGCACATGATGAAATTTCGAAAGGAAAACTTGGTCCAATACTAGGTGGTATGACACGTGTTTATAACACGAGAACAAATATGCTTGAAATTCTTAAAAGATGTCCAGAGGCAACACCAATATTGGATATTATTACCTATAACGTTGATTATATTGGGTGGTGTCTTGGTCCCGATGTTTCACCAGTAGAAGTTCAGGCAATGGGTCATGGAACTATCTTCAGAAACCAAGGATTTGATGTTGATGATATTAGTTTAACAATGGTAAAATATTCAACCGGAGCCGTTTTTTCATTTGATATATGCTATGCCTTACCGGGAGGCTTCCCAACAACAGGACAAAGTGTTCGGCTTGAAGTAATGGGTCGGGATGGTGTTATACTAATAGATGATGATCACCGAGATCAAATTATGTATTCTGAACATGGATACAGCAATGCTTATGCTCCCGATCAAAAATTAAACTTAGCATTTTTGGGTAGTAGATCCTCTGGTGAGTGGGCAGATGGAATTATGTTCGGTCGTATAGCAGATGAAACAAAAGAATGGCTTGACTCACAATCAACAGGAGCGAAATGCCATCTCACAACAGCAAAAGAGGCTCGGCAAACTTTGGCTGTAACTCTTGCTATGGCAGAAGCATCAGAAACAGGCCAACCGGTGCCTTTGGCTAACATTTAGTTTCCTATTTTATCCTTGCCAACCTTCTTCCTTCAATTCTTCAAGGGCTTCAAGCATACATGTGACGCTGTAAGTTAGGACCATTGCGCCTCCAGGATTCACACAAACCATTAATGCTTCGGCAATCTCTTCAGGTTTCAAACCCAATTTTAAACCTTTCTTTATGTGCGCTTTAAGATGTGGTTGATTATGAGGATTGGAGCCTTTAACTGCAAGTGCAATTATGTGGAAAAGCTCATGCATCTTCTCATCGTAAATTTTTGTTTTTTGTCTTATTTCAAAATCTAAATCAAGCATAATTTGAACATATTCTGGAAATTTTTCAGCTAACCATTCATGCGCAGGGTATACATGACTCCTTCTTTCGGCGAATGCCTCAGCAAGCTTGCTGTTTTTTTCATTCTTTTCTTTTCTTTTCATTGTAAGTTTCCTATTTTATAAATCTTGATATGTTTTCACTGAAGATTTTATTTTTTTCTTCCTTTGATAAAGACTGACAATTACTTACAAAGTCAACTGGATAAGGTTCACCCATATCAGCCGGGTAGTCACTTCCTAAAAATATTTTATCTATGCCAACAATATCAATTAGATTTCTGAGACCGCTTTCCGAGTGTGTTATGGTGTCATAATAAAAATTTTTTAGATAAGAAGACGGTAAGTTAGAAATATTTTCTTTTGCTTCTTCCCTAACTCTGTACCCATGATCAAATCTACCTATGCCTTGGCGAATAAATCCCCCAGCATGAGCAAAACATAGGTTGAGGTCAGGAAGTTTATCTAAAATCCCCCCAAAAATAATAGATCCCATAGCTGCCGTTGTTTCCAATGGATTACCAATAAGATTTCTTAAATGATAATTCTTTAGCCATGAGTCTGCTCTACCCCGTGTGGGGTGAAAAAAAATTAGACATTTTAAATCATTGGCAGCTTCTAAAACCGGATATAACTCTTTATCATCCCAATCCATTCCATTTACATTTGTTGCAACCATAGCACCCAGCATCTTTTTTGAATTTACACATCTTTCAAGTTCAATTACCGATGCTTTAGGATCTTGTAGTGGTAAAAAACAGAATGATTTAAATCTGTTCCCATTAATGCTTGCATAGTCTGATATGTCATCATTAACATCTTTTGCGTACGCTACTGCATTTGTATTATCCAGACCGTGCCAATGCATAAGAGGGCTAATGCTCAATATATGCATATCAATTTTACGAGCGTCCATGGAATTGAGTCTTTCATCTGGCGTTTCCATTTTTTTTGGCCATGGCAGGGACATCTTTAGATCACCATAGGATGTTGTGAGCTTATCATTTTTATCACGATAAAATTCTACACCATGCCATTTTCCTCCACTTTCTGCAATTTTTATAGCTTGTCTAGGTGCTACATGGGTGTGCATATCTATTGTCATTGTCATTGTCATATCCTTTTAAAAAATATTCCTAAAGATAACGGTTCTTTCTTTTGGATGAAGGTAAAATATTCAATTTTGTACGGTATTTTGCTACTGTTCTTCTTGCTATATTTATATCATATTTTTTTAATAGGTTTACAATTTTGTCATCAGATAAGATATTTGACGGGGTCTCGTTTTTTATGAGTTCTTTAATTCTATTTTCTATTGTCTTTGATGAAATTTGCGTATCTTGTTCTTCTCCGTAAGTACCTTTATCGAAGAAATACTTCATCTCAAATGTCCCCCTTGGTGTTTCAATAAATTTATTTTGAATAGATCTGCTCACTGTGGAAATGTGAAGATTTGTCATTTTTGAAATTTTATCTAAATTTAATGGCCGCATATGATTAATTCCATTCTCAAGAAAACCTCTTTGCTGTAACATTACCTCATATGCAATTTTTAACAGAGTTCTCTGTCTTTGCGCTATGCTACTGATCAACATCTTTGCATCTCGATAGTGGTTTGTTATGAATTCATCTTTTTTCTTTTTTGATTCTAGTATTATATCGCTGTATGTTTGGTCGACAGTAATGTTTGAAAAGTAATTTTGTATGAGCCTTATTGCATACACACCACTCGAGTTCTTTTCGATAATGATATCAGGGGCAATAATTTCAAGAGTATCACGTGAGTAATTTAAACCTGGCTTAGGATTACATTTTCTTATCACATTTATTAACTTATACAAATCTTCCTTACCAATATTTAGGCGGGAAGTTAATTCCCTATAATTGTCTTCCGCAATGAGTTCAATATTCGCCAGAAGCTCTGATAATTCTTCATTAATTAAATTTTTCTCTCTAAGTTGCAAATAAATACATTCACTGAGGGTCCTTGCAAATACTCCAGTCGGCTCGAAATTTTGTAAACTTATCAAAATCTTTTCGTATACCTCAGTATCAATTCCAAGCTTTGTGCAAATTATTTCATCATTTTCAGTCAAGTAACCAGCTTCATCTAAAATATTTATAAGGTAAGTCGCGATAATTTTTTCTTTATTATTCATCTTTGAGATGAGCAATTGGTCCAGAAGATGTTCTCGTAGAGATTTTGCATAGCTTATATTATTTAATAGATCTAAATTTGAAGAATTTCGGGAATACTTATCTGTAAATTTTTGAATTCTGAGCTCGTGTTCTTTTGTGTTTTGTTTTTCAATCAAGAGAGGATTATCCTCTATTTTTTTTTCTAAATAGCTCTCGAGCTCGACATTGTTGAGACTTAACAATTTTATCGTTAATTGCACTTGCGGTGATAGCGTTTGTGCCTGATTTATTGTTGCAATATTTGTTAGACCAAGACCCATTATAAAAAACTATATGTTAAATTCACTACCTAAATAAACTCTTTTAGCCTCTTCACTTTTGAGTATTTCATCAGAGGTACCACCAACCAAAATATTTCCTTCATATATAATGTAGGCTCTATCAATAAGACTCAGTGTTTCTCTAACATTATGGTCCGTGATTAAAACCCCAATATTACTCGCACTCAGGGACTTTATAATATTTTTTATTTCTTCAATCGCTATCGGATCAACTCCAGAAAATGGTTCATCCATTAATATGTATTTGGGTTGACCTGCAATAGCTCTGGCAATTTCTACCCTTCTTCTTTCACCTCCAGAAAGCAGACGTGCTGAATTTTTTTGTATTTTTTCAAGTCCGAATATTTCAAGCAGTTTCTCCAATTTAATTTTCCTCAACTTTTTATTTTTCTCCGTTATTTCCAAAATAGAGTTTATATTATCTCGAACATTCATGCCTCTAAAAATTGAGGGTTCTTGTGGCAAGTAACTAATACCAAGCCGGGCTCGACTATACATGGCAAGATTTGTAATATCGTTATTATTTATTTTAATTGCGCCTTTCCGTGGTTTAATAAGGCCCATAATAATATAAAAAAGCGTTGTTTTACCTGCTCCGTTTGGGCCAAGAAGACCAATTATTTCTCCAGGTTTTACTGAAATAGAAATATCATTTATAACATTTATACCGTTATAGTCCTTTGCAACATTTTCGATTGTGAGTAGATCTTGCATGTTATCTTCTGTTATTACATCATACTTTTTTAATTCGTCCGTGACATCTTCTGTTGCGCCACTTCTATGCTAATTATTTGGGGTAATGAATGCCTTGACTCGGCTTTTTGAGTCCATCTTTATTCTCATGGTATTCAAATCAACAGAGACTTTATCAGCTTTTATTGCATTACCCTCATCACGACTAATAATTACCTCATCACTAAATACCAATTGATTTGTCTTGGCATCATATACTGCGTTCAGACTTGTTATTACTTGACTCTCATATTCGATTAGCACATTTCCTTCGCATGTTATTTTTTCAACCTGAATATCGCCAGTAATATCATCAAACGAATAGAGTAACATTAGATTATCCGTCGCAAGTAATGCATCTTCGTTTAAGATCCTTACTTGACCCTTAAATATTGCTTTTTTTTCACTATCAATAATTTCTAAACTTGAACTTTCTATATTTAATACTGAATTACTAAAGAGGGATTTGATTTTCTCAGAAGAAATGCTTTGCGTTGATACGCAGCAAACAAAAATTATCAAGAGTAACTGTCTTAGGACATTATGCATCGAGTATTCTCCCCAATAATTAAGCTAACACCATTTGTAAATTTTATCTTATCTCCATTATTATTTATTTCAAAATTCTTCCCTTCAATACATATATCTTCGAATGCAATCTTCACTGGACGCGGGCTGGAAATTATTTTTTTTTGCAGATCGATATCAATATTTTCAATGAAAACCCCAACATTCTCATTAGATGATATTACGATATCATTCTCTAGTTGCAGATGCTGTGTTTTATAATTAAATCGAGCACTTTTGCCAATTATGTTAATTTCAATATCATTCTTAAGTAATAACTTTGTCTTTATGCCAGACATTTCAACGATATCTTTATTAATTATTGTATTCCATGTTCTGTCTGCACTTATTTCATAATATTGGTTCTGCCCATCAATGCCTGAAATAATGGAGTTCTTTATCTCAACAGTATTTTCAGCCATTGAGGTGTCTTTTTCAATAGAAACGGGCGTTGCATTCTCTAACTCTGTAACCTTCTGACCTTTAAAATTTATGAAGTAAACCAAAGTCCCCACACCCAAAATAATAAGTAAGAGTATGAGGTTATTTATTAACTTTAAATTCCTTGTATGAGAATTTGCTCGGTCAATTTCATCATTTTTTGTTTTTTTTATAGTATTCTCAGAAGTATTTGTCATCATTTAGTGATCGAAAATATTTTGATTGCCCCAGCCTCTTAGATCTAATTCCGCTTGCGTATTTATAAATTCAAAGCATGATTTTGCGAGATCAATTCGATTTTCTCTCTCAAGCATTGAGTCGAGGCATTCTTTGATTTTATGTAAATATATCACATCATTTGCTGCATATTTTTTCTGACTTTCCGTAAGCTTCTTAGCACCCCAATCCGAACTTTGCTCTTCCTTTGAGAGTGAAATATTAAGCAGCTCCTCACAGAGTGACTTTAAGCTGTGCTTGTCAGTATAGGTTCTGGCTATCTTAGACGCAATTTTTGTACAGTAAACATTGTTTATGGATACACCATAAGACTTTGTAATCACAGCGACATCAAAACGGGCAAAGTGAAATAACTTTTGTATTTTTTCACTCTGAAGGATTTTTATGAGATTTGGAGCAGGGTTTATAGGTGCAGAAACCCTGATTAAATGTGTGCTATCGCTTCCATCATTAATTTGGATCAAGCAAAGCCTATCTCTTGATGGATTAAGACCTAGAGTTTCTGTATCTATTGCGACCTGATTGCTTAGTTGCAAACTACTGGGTAGATCATCATTGTATAGATAAATTTTTGATATATCACTATCCAATTCTTATCCTTTTTTCGTAATTTCTATTTTTTTTATATTGAATATATATTATATTCTCAATTAATTAAATTATATTATTCTATTATAACTTCGACCGAGGATAGAAAAATAAATATACCATCAAATAAGAGTAAAATTGTTTCCATTTTGGGTGGGAATGGCTTCATTGGCCGTAATTTGGTTCGAGAACTCGCGAAAGATGGCTATAGAATAAAAATTGGGACCAGAAATCCGGCAACTGCAAATCATCTCTATGTTTCTGGTGTTCCAGGACAGATAGAGGTTTCTAGAGTTAATGTGAATGATGAGCGTTCAATAAATAAATTTATTCAAGGATCCGACTATGTCGTAAATTTAGTTGGTATTTTGGAAGAGAGGAAAAGGCAAAAATTCCAATATATTCACGCTGAGTTACCTGGGATTATTGCTAAGATTTGCGTTGACTATAATGTGCGAAGATTCATACATATGTCATCTTTAGGTGCAGATATTAATTCAAGTTCAAAATATCAAAGAAGTAAGGCAATGGGTGAGACTTCTATTCAGCGCGAAAGCTCAAATTATACAATAATCAGACCATCTGTTGTTTTTGGTTATGATGATAATTTTTTTAATCAATTCGCGAGGATCCTGTCCTTGTTTCCAATTTTTCCGTTAATTGGGAATGGAGATACAAAATTCCAGCCAGTTTATGTGCTAGATTTAGTTAGGCTAATAATTTCGCACATAGAAGATAAGAATAGGAAAAATATTTATGAAATTGGTGGTAAAGAAATCTATTCTCTTAGGGAAGTGATTGAGTTAATTTTGGCTACCATCAGCAAGAAAAGAGTCTTAATCCCAATACCATTTTCGCTATCAAAAATATTCATAACGCCAATGCAAGTTTTACCAAAGAGACCAATCACATTTGATCAACTCGAGTCACTAAAAACCGATAATATCCTGTTACAAACTAAAAATGAAGAGATCGGTAAGCTCGAAGATTATGATATTGAAGCATCTTCGGCAAAAAATATAATCCCTGAGTATTTGGGGCGTTTTTCAAGTTAAGTTTTCAGCTAATAACATACAAAATTATCAAGCTAAGGCAGACTCTGTAAATTACGAATGGATATAATTTTATTCGGTCAATAAATTCAATTATTATTTTTATCGATAAGTAAGATGTTATGAATGAGAGGGTTATGGCCAGAAATATTGTATTCGTTAGAAAAATATCCTGTTTTTGATAAATTGTTGTTGCGATAAAAATGAGGCTTGCAAATAATATTGGAAAAGACATAATTGTCGAAATGATAGACGACTCCGTTCTGCCAAAGCCTAAAAATCTCGAGACAGTTATGCAAATACCAGACCTGCTAACACCAGGAATTAATGAGATTGATTGAAATACTGACAAAAAAATCAAGTTTCTTTTTGTAAGCCTTTTATTTGATTTTTTGCCAAAGTAATCACCAAAAAATAGAAGTATTGCAAATATTAAATTACACCACACTATTACGTGGATATTCTCTCTAATAATATAAATTGTATTATAATTCAGAAAAATATATGCAAATACCATCGTTGGCAATGCACTGAATAAAATTAGATAAATAGCCTCCTTAGTTGACAAAAAATCTGAATTGAAATTCGCTATTTTTGTTGATTTAAGTGGGTTTAGCAAAAAATAAACTATCAAAGCTAAAAGTGAGCCAATATGTAAACTTAAATCTACCGAGACAGATTGGTCATTAGCTTCACTAAACAAATTTAGTATCATTAAATGAGCTGATGAACTTATCGGAAGAAACTCTGTTATACCCTGTACTAGTGAGAGAATTAGTAAATACTCAACCATGTAAGGGATTATAGTATATTGATTGCTTTATTAAAGTAAATTTACTCAGGGAAGTGGAATAAATTCTTCTTTGTCGTTTATAATCAGAGGGAATTTACCTTGGAGCCATTTATTTTTTGCATCTTCAATTTTATCTTTTCTTGATGAAACAAAGTTCCAGTAAATGTATCTTGGTCCATCCATTGGCTCACCACCAAGAACAAGTAATCTTGTACGTCTGGTTGCCTGAAGAGTAATATTTACCGATGGCTTCAGGACAATTAATGTGTTTAATGGTATTTTTGTTTCATGAATATATGCATTCCCTGAGATTATGTAAATAGCTCTTTCGATGTAGGTTGGTGGGATATTAAATTTATTTTTTGCCTCAATTGTGACGTCTAGATAGAGTGTAGCCCATTGTGAGTCGATTGATGACTTTAATCCATCCAGTTCGCCAAATAGAACTTTCCCATTGACACCTCCACTATCAATCTTAGTAATTTCATTTGAAGATATGTTTTGAAATGACGGCTTCGACTCCTCATATTTTTTTGGTTGCGCAATCCAGCTCTGTATTCCAAATAATTCTGATGGCAATTGACGTATATCCTCACCCGTTCTCTCCGAGTGGACAATCCCTCCACCTGCTGACATGAGGTTTATGTCTCCAGGTACAATTCTTACATCATTACCAAGAGAGTCTTTATGATCCATCGTACCCTTGAAGAGATAAGTAATTGTAGATAACCCAATATGCGGGTGCGGTCTCACATCTAAACCCGACCCGGAGAGGAATTCTCCTGGACCCATCTGATCCCAAAAAATAAACGGGCCAACCATTTGTCTTTCTTTTGAAGGCAGCGCTCTATGAACTTCAAAATTGCCAATATCACTAGTCCTTGGAAGTACTACAGCATCAATATACTGATTGTCTTCTAATTCTTTTTTTGATGTGGGCAGCCAACTCATACTAGTGAAACCTTTTTTTAGGAAGAAAGTAACTTATTATTAAAGAATGTTTTTTACAAATTTTAGATAATATAACTTAAATAATAATATGATTAAACTATTTCAATTTAAACTCTGCCCCTTTTCCAGAAGAGTAAGATTTACACTGGAAGAATATAATATAAGTTTCGTGACAATTGACGAAATAATCTGGAATAAAAGAAAGGAATTTCTTGCTATTAATCCTGCGGGCACTCTCCCTGTTTTGATAGATGAGGCAGATGATATAATTATAAATAATTATGCAATAATTGAATATATTGAAGAAAAATTTAGCCAGCCACTAAACGATACCTCACTTATTTCAGGCAACCTTAAAGCTAAAGCTGAGATCAGAAGGTTAGTTGATTGGTATGACAATAAATTTTATAATGAAGTAAGTAAAATAATATTGAGGGAATTAATCGATAAGTATTATATGAAAAATAGAACTGAAGATAAAAGTCCAAATATGGAGTCACTGAGAATAGCTCAAGAAAATTCGATATATCATTTTGAATACCTCTCTCATCTAATTAGCACTAGACGCTGGATTGCCGGGGATGCAATTTCACAGGCTGATATAGCGGCGGCAACACATATATCATGTCTCGATTATTTAAACAAAATTGATTGGGATAAATGGTCAGAAATAAAAAACTGGTACGCAAGAATAAAATCTCGACCATCATTTTCTTCTATATTAGAAGATCGTTTAGCTGGATTTCAGCCACCCAACCACTACTCAAATCCTGATTTTTAAACAATAACATGAAAGCAATAGCGAAAGAAGTCTTACAATCTAAAATAGAGATGCTTGGCTTTGATGATATTGGCTTTACCGATATTACTGATATACCTGATCAAAAAGAAAGTTTAGAGGAATATCTAAAAAATGGCTACCATGGAGATATGATCTGGCTTGAAAAAAATAAAGAAAGGAGATCACATCCAAGTAATGTGTGGCAAGATGCAAAGTCGGTCATTGTGGTATCCAAAAATTATGGTCCTCAAGAAAATCCACTGCACAATATTAAAGAGACACTTAAGGCAAATATCTCTGTATATGCTAGAGCTGATGACTATCATGAATTGATGAAAAAAAGCCTGAAAAAGTTGAGTATATGGCTCCTGGATGAGTATGGAATTGAAACAAAAATTTTTGTTGATACCGCTCCAATTATGGAAAAGCCAATTGCGCAAATAGCAGGTATCGGATGGCAAGGAAAACATTCAAATCTTGTCAGCCGCAAATTGGGATCTTGGTTTTTTTTGGGAGTTATCCTATTACCAATCAAGCTTGATGCTTCGTCTCCGGAATTAGATCATTGTGGGAGCTGTTCTTCCTGTATAGATATATGTCCAACAAATGCCATTATTTCACCTTACAAACTTGATTCTAGAAGATGTATATCATATCTAACGATAGAATATAAAGGGCATATTCCAGAGGAATTTAGGGAGCTAATTGGCAATCGTATATATGGTTGCGATGATTGCCTAGCCGTCTGTCCATGGAACAAGTTTGCATCCCAGACAAGGGATATTCAGTTGAAGGCAAAAAAGATCTTGAACATGCCAGATATTTCCTTTTTTCTAGACTTTGATTATGATGCATTTAATAAATTCTTCAAAACCTCGCCAATAAAGAGAATTGGTAAGGATCGATTTCTCAGAAATGTACTCATTGCGGCAGGAAACTCTGGATCACAGCAAATATCAATAAAGGTTAAAAAATTCCTCAGACACGAGTCATCAATTATACGGGCAAGTGCAATATGGGCATTAAAAAAAATTATCTCAAAAAAAGAATTTCAAAAATTGCGTAAGATATATATCTTAGAAGAAAAAGATCCTCTAGTTGTGAGTGAATGGGGTTAGATATTGAATAAATTATTTTGCTTTGGTGTTGGTTTTACAGGGTTGCAGACCTGTGAATATTTTAATGATCAGAATTGGATTGCTTCAGGGACAACCCGTGATACAAATAAAAAAGTAAATCCAAATATTGAGTTAATAGAGTATAATCCTAATAAAGGTAAAATATATCTGAGCGAGTCATTAGCAAGTTCAAAAATTCTCTTGATATCAATTGCTCCTGATAAAAACGGGGATGTTGTACTAAAGTCAAATTATGAAGATATAGCCAACGCATTAAAAACTTCAGTTAAAAGAGTTATTTATCTGTCAACAACTGCTGTTTATGGTGACGCAAATGGTTCATCTGTAGATGAAAAATATAAGATAAATCCTCAGTCGGATCGTGCGAAGAGTCGAATACTTGCAGAAAGGCAATGGACTGATTTATGTGATAAATTTGGCGTCACGCTTAATATACTTCGGCTATCTGGTATCTATGGTATAGGTAGAAATCAAATTAGAAATTTGATTAACGGTACAGCAAAGAGAATTATCAAGGAAGGGCATGTTTTTAATAGAATACATGTTGCCGATATCGCTCGAATTATTTACATGCTATCAGTTTCAGATATTAAATCAGATATATTTAATATTTCGGACGATATGCCTGCTCCCCCACAAGATGTTGTTGAGTTTGCGGCAAGATTATTAAACACAGATCCACCAGAGCCTGTTATTTTTAGTGAAGCAAGCTTATCTGAAATGGCAAGAAGTTTCTACTCAGAGACAAAGTACATCAGAAATCAGAAAATAAAAGAAAAGTTAGGTCTCGAATTAAAATATCCGAATTATAAACTGGGTTTAAAGGATATTTTAAAGGAGGAGCTTAACAGGTAATTACTTCGCAATAAATATTTGATTTGTCCAAATTTTTATATATATTTATAATTCTTAGTAAAACTAAAATTGGAGATTTACAATAGCCAGAAGAACAGAAGATTTCGCAAGAAAAAAAACTGAGCCTGCACATAAAATAAATAACTTGATAGACGCAGGAAATATAAGACTTATAGGACCAAACAGCGAAAATTATGGTGAAGTAACTCTAGATATTGGTTTGCAAGAGGCTGAAAAATTTTCACTAGACCTTGTAGAAATTTCCCCAAATACAGACTTACCAGTATGTAAAATAATGGATTATGGTAAGTTTAAGTATCAAGCCCAGAAGAAAGCTGCTGAAGCCAAAAAGAAGCAGAAGGTAATCGGTGTTAAGGAGATCAAGATGCGTCCCAACATCGACACACATGACTATGAAGTAAAGTTAAAAAATATGAAAAAATTCACAGAATTCGGAGATAAAGTTAAGATATCGCTTATGTTTCGCGGGAGAGAGATGTCGCATTCGGAGCTTGGTGTAAAACTTTTTGATCGCATAAAAAATGATACAGATGAGTTTGCGAAAGTTGAGCTTGAGCCAAAGTTTGAAGGACGGCAAATCATCATGGTGTTGGCACCAAAATAAATATTTTTAATCAAATATTTTTTATTTTTCTGTTGTAAATAGTTCTTACCTAGCCTATAAAGTCTCATAGTTTATTAATTCAAAAAAAACCTGAGAGAAAATGCCAAAGCTAAAAACAAAATCTGGTGCAAAGAAAAGATTTAAGGTCACAAAAAGTGGCAAGATAATGTGTGCCCAAGCAGGGAAACGACATGGCATGATTAAAAGAACTAATAAATTTATTCGAAATGCCCGAGGAATGTCGGTATTAGCCGAAGCTGATCAAAAGATTGTTAAGCAGTTTTTACCATATAATTAGGATAGAATAGATGGCGAGAGTTAAAAGAGGCGTAACATCACATGCTCGACATGCAAAAGTTTTGTCAAAAGCAAAAGGGTATTATGGTAGAAGAAAGAATACAATCCGTGTAGCAAAGCAAGCTGTAGAAAAAGCAGCACAATATGCCTATAGAGATAGAAAAGTTAGAAAAAGAGACTTTAGAAGTTTGTGGATCCAGCGCATAAATGCAATGGTCAGAGAACATGGTATGCGCTATTCAACTTTTATGCATGGTTTAAAAAAGGCCGGAATTAGCATCGATAGAAAGATTTTAGCTGATCTTGCTGTTAATGAACCGCAAGCATTTATGGAGATACTGAGCAAGGTTCAGGCAGAACTTAAGTAGTTTCTATTTACCATTCATTTATCTAAATGTCGTAATATTTCTATTATAAAATAATTGATAGGTACCTTGCGTATGAGTAAATTCCCAGACATCTCAAATCTCCGAGTTAAGCTATTGAAAGAGATCAATGATATCAAGTCATTGGATCAACTTGATAATATAAGAGTGTCTGCACTTGGAAAAAAAGGTGCTATTACATCACTTTTAAAGAATATTTCATCACAAACAATTGAGGTCCGTAAGGATTTTGGCGAGCAGGTAAATGCGCTTAAGAGACAAATCACTGACGAAATTGAAATCTGTAAATCAGCTTTGCAGCAAGCGGAGATCACAAAAAAAATAAGCCAAGACGTTATAGATGTTACTCTTCCACTGACAAATACTAATCTTGAAAACGGTAAAATTCACCCCATTAGTCAGGTTACCGAAGAGATAATTGAAATATTTTCAGATATGGGTTTTAACATAGCTGAAGGACCTGATATTGAAGATGAACATCACAACTTTAACTCTTTAAATATACCAGAAAGTCATCCTGCTAGGCAGATGGTTGATACTTTTTATCTACCGGGAAAAGATGGCAATTCGAGGCTACTCAGAACCCACACGAGTCCAGTTCAGATCAGGACAATGATGCGAGAGGAGCCACCAATAAGAATTATAGCACCGGGTAGAACATATAGATCTGACTCTGACCAAACACACACACCAATGTTCCATCAGGTTGAGGGCTTAGTGATAGATCAAGATGCAAATATGGGTCAGCTTAAATGGTGCTTAGAAGAGTTTTGCAAAGCTTTTTTTGAAGTTGAAAATATAAAGATGAGACTCAGGCCAAGTTATTTCCCATTCACAGAGCCATCTCTAGAAGTTGATATTGCATGTCAAAAGGATAAAAATCGTTTAATTGTCGGGGAAGGCAGTGACTGGCTAGAAGTTTTAGGGAGCGGAATGGTCCATCCGCAGGTATTAAGAAATGTTAATTTAGATCCAAGTAAATATAAAGGATTTGCCTTCGGATTGGGTATAGATCGCTTGGCTATGCTAAAATATGGCATGACAGATCTCCGGTCTTTTTTTGACTCAGATCTACGTTGGCTCAGGCATTATGGTTTTCGGGCACTTGATATACCGTCTCTATCAAGGGGACTATCTGAATGAAATTCACACTATCATGGCTAAAAGACCATCTTACCACAAATGCAGGTTTGGATGAGATCTGCGATAAATTAAATATGATTGGTCTCGAAGTAGAGGATGTTTTTGATCCATCTGAGATTTACAAAGATTTTACCATCTGTGAGATTTCAAGCATAAAAAAACATCCGGATGCTGATAAGTTAAAAATTTGTACTTTAAATACTATAAACGGAATACAGGATGTGGTTTGTGGGGCTAATAACGTCAAAGAAGGTATGAAAGCGGTTTTTGCTCCAGAAGGCTCTTACATTCCAGGACTATCAATGACCTTACAAGCCACAAAGATCCGAGGTGTCAAGTCAAGTGGAATGCTACTTTCTGAGAGAGAATTGTCACTTTCTGATGAGCATGATGGTATATTGGAGCTAGATCCAAAATCTCAAATTGGTAATAATATTTACGATCAAATTAATAAGTCAGACCCCGTAATTGAAATATCCATAACACCTAACAGGTCAGATGCACTCGGTGTGAGAGGTATTGCGCGCGATCTAAGCGCAGCGAATATCGGAAAATTAAAGCCCCTGAAAGCGACAAAGATTATTGGAAAGTATGATATTCAAAAAAAGATAAAAATAAATAAAGATGTCGAAAATAATATATATGCAAGCTTTAGATTAATTAAAAATATAAAAAATTGCGAGTCACCAAAATGGTTGAAGAACAGGTTAGAGGCAATAGGATTAAGATCGATTAATGCGCTTGTTGATGTAACAAATTATCTAACATATGATTTGAATCGTCCTTTGCATGTATTTGATTATGATAAAATCAATAAGGGCTTAGAGATTCGAAAAGCAAAAGCTGGCGAGAGGATTCTTGCACTCGATGACAAAGAGTATAACCTCAGTCGATCTCATACAATTTTCTCAGATGATAATAATCCGGAGTCAATCGCAGGTATTATCGGTGGAAAAAGAACTGGCTGTAATATGGATACTGTGAACGTCTTAGTCGAAAGTGCAGTTTGGGACAAAATTAATATCGCGGATACTGGCAGGGAGTTAAACATCAACTCCGACGCGAGATATAGAAATGAGAGAGGGATAGATAGCGGATTCAATAACAGTGGTTTGGATAAGGCCGTTGAGATGATAAAGGAAATATGTGGTGGCGAAATATCAAATATAAAATCAGTGGGAAAGCCCCTGAATCGTCAAGAAAAGATAAATTTTAATTTGGATGAAGTATCAAGGCTACTCGGTGTATCCTTTAAAAAATCTGATATAAATCAGATACTTACAGGGTTAGGATTTTCATTATCAGAAAAAAATAAGAAAATTGAAATCACCGTACCATCATGGAGACATGATATTTCTGAGAATGCGTGCATTGTTGAAGAAATCATGCGTATCAAGGGAACTGACAATATAAAGCCAATTCCTCTCAAAAAATCTGTTGGCGTAGCATCTAAGAAGATAAATAGGGCGCAAAAAATTAGATTTAATATAAAAAGGATATTGGCTAGCAGGGGGATGATGGAAACAGTTAGCTACTCATTTATTTCGGATAAAATTGCAAAACTTTTTTATCAAGTTAATGATGATTTGCGTCTTCTAAATCCCATATCAATGGAGTTGAATGTCATGCGACAGCTTTTGATGCCAAGTCTGCTTTTATCAGTTAAAAGAAATTTAGATAAAGGTCAAAAAGATATATCTCTATTTGAGGTGAGTAATTGTTACAGTGGAGTTAATCCCGAAGATCAATTTGAGTTTGCATCCGGCGTTAGGCTTGGCAAAGCAATCTCACATGGAGGAAATGGTGACTGGAGAGGTAATTCACGAGATTATGACTCATTTGATGCTAAAGAGGATATAATTGCAATTTTAAGATCTGAAGGTATAGATGATAGTAATTACAAAATTACTCAAGATGCCCCCAAATACTATCATCCAGGTAAGTCAGGGGTTATAAGACAGGGCCCAATGAACATATTAGGTCATTTTGGTGAAATTCATCCAACTATTTTAAGTGACCTTGACATAGACACCCCAATCTTTGCTTTCGAGATATTCCTTGGTAAAATATCATCAAAAACAAGAAATAAGTTAAGAGTAAGACCTGGATTTACAATAAGTAACTTTATGCCGGTAAGCCGCGATTTTGCTTTTATAGTGGATAAAGATACAAAAGCCCAAGAGATTCTTAACGTAATAAAAAGAATTAAAAATACTATGATTGAAGATATTAAAATATTTGACATTTATTCTGGGAAAAATATACCGAAAAATAAGAAATCAATTGGGATCAATGTTATAATTCAATCATATGAAAAGACACTAACAGATCTCGAAATTGAAGAAATATCAAGAATGATTATATCTGAAGTAGGAAATAAATTCGAAGCTGAAATTAGATCTTAGATATGGATTCCCAAAAAAGTTCAGATAACATGCATAATTTATCAAAAATCAGAAATTTTTCGATAATTGCTCATATAGATCATGGCAAATCGACGCTCGCTGATAGGTTGATTCAAATAACAGGTGGGCTTGAACAAAGAGAAATGAAGGATCAGGTACTTGACTCAATGGAACTTGAGAGAGAACGAGGCATAACAATCAAAGCACAGTCGGTTAGCTTGAAATACAAGAGTAATAAAAATGAAGAATTTACACTAAACATCATAGATACACCAGGTCATGTAGATTTCGCATATGAGGTTAATAGATCACTTGCGGCTTGTGAAGGATCCATATTGGTAGTTGACGCAAGTCAAGGGGTGGAAGCACAGACACTTGCTAATGTTTATCAGTCTATTGCGAATAATCATGAAATTTTAGTTGTTTTAAACAAGGTAGACCTACCAGCTGCCGATCCAGAAAGGGTTAAAGCACAAATTGAAGACGTAATAGGTTTAGATACAAGTGATGCGATTGAAATTTCAGCAAAAACAGGTTTCGGTATCAATGATCTGCTTGAAAAGGTGACAGAGAAGCTACCGCCCCCCTCAGGTGATGTAAGCCAGACAACAAAAGCGCTACTTGTTGATTCTTGGTATGATACTTACCTAGGTGTTGTTGTTTTGGTAAGAGTTTATGATGGATCAATAAAAAAAGGGCAGAAAATTAAACTCTTATCCAACGCCGCAACATATCAGATAGAAAGAATTGGCGTGTTTCAGCCGAAACAAAAAATGCTTGATGAGCTTGGTCCAGGTGAGATTGGTTTTTTTACAGCATCCATAAAGCAAGTATCGGATATGAGGGTTGGAGATACTATTACTGATGCAAAGGCACAAGATATTGCTGCTCTGGACGGTTTCAAGCCCTCACAGCCCGTAGTTTTCTGTGGTCTATACCCACAGGATACGTCAGATTTTGAAGGTTTAAGAGATGCAATAGAAAAGTTAAGCCTCAATGACGCAAGCTTTCAATATGAGAAAGAAACATCAGCTGCTTTAGGGTTAGGCTATAGGTGTGGTTTTTTAGGCCTACTTCACCTCGAAATTATTTGTGAAAGAATTGATAGAGAATATAATATTGATCTGGTTACAACTGCACCAAGCGTAATTTATAAGGTGCATACGACAGACAGTAATGTAATCGAGTTACATAATCCCGTTGATTTACCACCCCAAGAAAGAATAGCAAAAATTGAAGAGCCTTGGATTGATGCATCAATTATTGTACCTGAGGAATATCTTGGTGCAATATTGAAGCTTTGCGAGGAAAGAAGGGGAGTGCAAAAGGAGCTTAATTTCTCAGGTAACCGTGCTGTAATCACATATCAAATTCCATTGAATGAGGTTGTTTTTGATTTTTATGATAAATTAAAATCTATCTCAAAAGGATACGCCAGCTTTGATTATTCAATAGCAAATTACGACGCGTCTGATCTCGTTAAAATGCAGATTTTAGTTAATGAAGAGTCAGTTGACGCATTGGCAATGATTGTTCACAGAAGTGTTGCTGAAAACCGGGGAAGGATTATAATAGAAAAACTAAAGGATTTAATTCCACGACATTTATTCAAAATACCATTACAGGCAGCTATTGGCGGGAAGGTTATAGCAAGGGAGACGATATCTGCGGTTAGAAAGGATGTAACAGCAAAATGTTACGGTGGAGACGTGACACGTAAACGGAAGCTGCTTGAAAAGCAAAAGAAAGGTAAAAAGAAAATGAGAAAATATGGAAAAGTTGAGATTCCCCAAGAAGCCTTTATTGCAGCGCTTAAAGCTGATTATTAAACTTAGATCTGCCCTGATGACAAGCTTTTCTACCAAACTCATCTTATTTATTCTAATTTTTTTATTTGACATAAACCTGGTCTTATCAAAAGAATATGCAAGTGAAATATTCTTCAAGATAAGAACGGAAACTAATTCTGAAGCAAAGAGCATTGGCTCCTACTCAAAAGGTTGTTTAGCTGGAGCTGAATACTTACCAAACCACAGTCGTCACTATGAGGCGCTAAAACCATCAAGGAATAGATTTTGGGGTCATCCAAATCTAATAAGCTATATAAAAAATACATCAAAAGAGGTATTTGAGACTCATGGAAATGGTCTTATTCTGGGAGATTTATCAATGCCAAGAGGTGGACCGATGCCTTATGGCCATAAAAGCCATCAGACGGGTCTGGATGTCGATATTTTTTATGAAAGAAAACCAGACTTAGCAATGAACAGGTTTGAGCTTGAAACATTCAAACCAAGGTCCGTTCTTTCGCCAAATCAAAGGGAAATAAATGAGGATTTATGGTCAGATTATCATTATGATTTACTAAAAATAGCAACAAAAGACGATAGGGTAACGAGAATTTTTGTTAACCCATTAATCAAGAAAGAACTATGTGTGATGGCAGAAGAGAAGAATGATATGGATTGGCTAAAAAAGATGCGCCCATGGGCTGGTCATTACAATCATTTTCATGTCAGATTGAGTTGCCCAAAAAATTCAGAGCTATGTATTAATCAAGCTGATGTGAATAATTCAAGTGGCTGCGGGAGCGAATTAGATTTTTGGATGAAAAAAGATAAGCTTTTTGAATCAAACTCAACAAAAATACGTAAATGGATGTTGTTGTCTGATTTGCCAAAATCATGTAGAAAAATATCTATGGAATAATTTGATTATGGAGAGGTGGCCGAGTGGTTTAAGGCGCACGCCTGGAACGCGTGTATAGTAGCAATACTATCGAGGGTTCGAATCCCTCTCTCTCCGCCATTTGAGTCATAAATAACGTCGTATAATGCTGTGCAAGCAAAGAATGTGAATATATGAGTAGAGAGATTAAAAAAAATGTTTTGGGTGGAGTGCTACAATCATGCTGCCATGCCCCAAAAACTGGATATTTTAGAGATGGATTTTGTCGAACAGACGATACCGACCTTGGTAGCCATGTTATTTGCGCTGAGGTTACGGCTGGATTTTTAGAGTTTTCAAAAAGTCGTGGTAATGATCTTTCAACCCCTAGACCGGAATATAATTTCCCTGGTTTATTACCAGGGGATAGGTGGTGCCTTTGTGCTTTGAGATGGAAAGAGGCATGGGAGGAAGGGGTAGCACCAGCTGTGATTCTAGAGGCCTGTGATGAAGCGGCCCTCAAGTATGTTCAACTTAATATATTAAAAGAATTTGCAATCAACCCTGCACATTAACATGACCAACGTATTTAACTTTAATTTTGATACAACGTATACTGGCTTGCCAAAACAATTCTTTGTGAAACAACGACCCGAACGTGTCCAAAATCCCATGATTGTTCATATTAACTATGACCTTGCTCAGGAAATTGGCCTTAATTTGACCTCAACCACACAAAAAAAACTTTCAAAACTATTTTCTGGGAATGAACTACCTGATGGATCAACACCACTGTCGCAGGCCTATGCAGGCCATCAATTTGGATATTTCACCATGCTAGGAGATGGCCGGGCTCATCTTCTTGGGGAACATATTACGCCCAATGGAATACGACTCGATATCCAATTAAAAGGATCAGGAAAAACTCCATACTCAAGAAGTGGAGACGGCAGAGCGGCGCTCGGTCCAATGATACGCGAGTACCTCATTTCAGAGGCAATGTATCATTTAGGTATTCCAACGACAAGAAGTCTCGCAATTATAACCACCGGCCAAGAAGTAAGACGCGAAGCTTTATTACCTGGATCAATATTAACGCGCATTGCAAGTTCTCATATCAGGGTCGGAACTTTTGAGTTTGCAGCCAACCAAAAAGATGAGGGGCTCCTAAAATCATTACTGGATTATACAATAAATAGACACTGCCCAGAGGTTTTTGATTCCTCAAATAAAGCAGTTGGTCTTATTGAAAATGTGATGCAGAAACAATCTGATTTGATTGTTCATTGGATGCGTGTCGGATTTGTACACGGCGTAATGAATACTGATAATATGACCCTCTCGGGTGAGACGATTGACTACGGGCCTTGTGCTTTTATGGATAATTATGATCCAAATACATTTTTTAGTTCTATCGATAGGGGAGGCCGTTATTCATTTATGAATCAGCCATTGATTGCTCAATGGAATTTAGCTCGATTAATTGAAGCACTATTACCTCTGATTGATAATAATGCAGATAACGCTGTCAAACTGGGCGAAAAGTTAATAGATAAATTTTCTGATATTTATAAACAAAAATGGCTAACTATGATGCGTTCGAAGATCGGTTTACTTGGTGATCAACCAGAGGACCAAATATTAATTAAAGATCTTTTAGATTGGATGCATAATAATGATGCCGATTTTACAAACACATTTCGTGATCTTAGTGATGGTAAAAAACCAACAGAAATAATATATGAAACATCATCTTTTCAAACTTGGTATAAGCAATGGAAAAGTAGATTACAAAAAAATAGTAAATCTTGGGATACTTCTGTGGCAATGATGAGAAATATTAACCCAATAATTATACCAAGAAATCATCAGGTTGAGCGAGTAATAAGCGCTGCGACTCATGGTGATTTTAAGCATTTTAGAGATTTTTTAGAGGTATTAAAAGAACCCTTCAAGGCGGATGGTAAATCAAAGCCTTACCAGATACCACCTGAGCCACGAGAACGCGTATATCAAACATTCTGTGGCACATAATAATAAATAGACATCAGGCTAAATAATTTGAGTTACTTCGAGACAACTTATATTAATTATCTTATCGCCCTTACATTTCTGGGTCTTGGATGGAATTTTCTATTCATTACCTCAACAAGTCTGTTAGTTATTTCATATAGAGAAGAAGAAAAGTTTAAGGCTCAAGGGTTTAATGAAATTGTTGTCTTTTCAATGCAAGCAATAGCGAGCCTATCCGCAGGTTTTATGTTGACACTCGTGGGTTGGGAAATTATGAATATCTTGTGCGTGCCACTAAGTCTTTTAGTTATATTTATGACTTTAAGGGCAGACATAAGTGAGAAGAAGAGTGCGCAAATAATTATGAATAAAGGATAATAAGTGTATAAAGACACAGACACAGTTATAGTTACTGCTTCAAGAACTGCCATTGGGAGCTTTAACGGAAGTTTTCGAGATGTAGCACCCTATAAGCTCGGATCTGCAGTTATTCAATCGCTATTAGGCAAGATAAATATGAAAGCGTCGGACATTGACGAAGTAATTCTTGGGCAAATCTTAACAGCAGGGCAGGGACAAAATCCAGCGAGGCAGGCAGCAATTGATGCCGGTATGCCATTTGAGACGCCAGCTTGGCTTATCAATCAGCTTTGTGCGTCAGGATTAAGATCTGTTATAATAGCGCACCAGCAGATAAAGGAGGATTTTGGTCGGATATTAATTGCAGGCGGGCAAGAAAGCATGACACAAGCACCCCATGTTTCATATATTCGACAAGGTCAGAAAATGGGTGCTTTACAAATGCAGGATACAATGATTAGCGATGCACTGATTGATTTTTTTAATAATTATCATATGGGAGTAACAGCTGAAAATGTTGCTGATAGATGGTCTATATCACGTGACGCGCAAGACAAGTTTGCATTCGACTCCCAAATGAAAGCGGCAAAAGCTCAAGATGATGGAAAATTTATTGATGAAATTTGCCCTGTTCATATCGAGCAAAAGAAAAATAAAGAAATTGTATTAGAAGACGAGTACATAAGAAAAAATATTAGTATGGATGATATAGCCTCGCTCAATACAATATTTAAAAAAGAGGGCGGAACTGTAACTGCTGCCAACGCCTCTGGTATAAATGATGGAGCTGCCGGTGTTTTATTAATGTCTTATGCAAAAGCAAAGTCAATGAGGCTGGAGCCATTAGCTAGAATTGTAGGTTGGGGGCAAGCCGCTGTTGATCCTGCAATAATGGGGACCGGTCCAATTCCCGCAATTAAAAGTGCATTATCGAATATAGATTGGAATATTAATGATATTGATTTATTTGAGTTAAATGAGGCATTCGCCTCGCAAGCATGTGCTTGCGCTAAGGATTTAAATATTCCTGCGGATAAATTGAATGTAAATGGTGGTGCTATTGCCCTTGGACACCCAGTTGGCGCTTCCGGTGCAAGGATACTTGTCACACTATTACATGAAATGGTAAAAAGAAAGGCATCAAAGGGCCTTGCCTCTCTCTGTGTTGGCGGTGGCATGGGAGTCGCCTTGTGCGTAGAAAGATATAACTAGAAATTATCTTTTTGTGTTCGCGTCTCGGAAAAAACTTCTAAGTCTGTTGATTTAATCTTACCTAATTTATTTTTCAAAACAGGATCATCATACATTAAGAATGGGTTTGTCCTCAATTCTCGTTCTAAAGTTGTAGGCAGACAGCACTTTTTTTCTGAGACTGCTTTTTGTATATGCTCATATCTATTACCAATATTTTCATTATCTGGATAAATTGATATGGCAAATTTTGCATTTGCCAAAGAGTACTCGTGTCCACAATATATAACTGTATCAATGGGTAAATCCCTAATTTTTTTGATTGACTCAAACATCTGCTCGTGGGTTCCTTCAAAAACTCTGCCGCAACCCATAAGAAATAATGTATCACCAGCAAATAAAATTTTCTCTCTTTCAAAAAAGAAAACAATGTGACCGAGAGTATGACCCGGTGTCTCTATCACCCTAATTGGTGATCCTGAGAAGTCTATATATTCGTCACCGATGAGTGTTATATCCAAATGAGGTATTTGGTCTTTTTCTGATTCAGGACCCAACACAATGCAGTTGTATTTATTTTTTAAATATTCAATTCCGTCAATGTGATCTTGATGTTTGTGTGTAATTAAAAGGTGAGTTAAATTCAGTTTCTTTTTTTCAAGTTCTTCATCAATTCTCTTAGCATCAGGGGCATCAACAGACATTGTTAAGCCTGTATCGGCATCTGAGACAAGAACTCCATAATTATCTGTCCTGCATATAAATTGATGTATTTCAAATTTAGTCATTATTTTTTTTAAGTAAGAATATTGCTTGTTCACCTATCAAGTTAACAGAACGTATTCGGTTTGCAAAGTTTAACTGTGCCCCATTTCTATCGAGAGCTACAGATTTGATAATTTTAATGTTAATTTCATCACATAAACTCAAAAAATCATTAATAGTACATAGGTGTATATTCTCAGTATTATACCACTTAGCTGGCAGTGATGGAGTCATAGGCATTTGTCCATTTAGTGCCAGGTAAAGTCTGACCTTCCAATGACCAAAATTTGGAATGGAGACAATTGCTTTTTTACCAATACGAAGTAGCTGCTCAAGTATATCCCGCGGCCTATTTACAGATTGAAGGGTTTTACTCAAAATGACATAATCAAAGCTATTATCCGGGTACATTTCAAGGTCAAAGTTTGCATCTCCTTGAACGACAGGAAGCCCTTTTTCGAGGCATAAATTTACCCGATCTGAATATAATTCTATACCACGCGCATCAACTTTCTTTTTATCCTGCAGCATTTTCAATAGGGATCCATCATCGCACCCAATATCCAAAACCTTAGAACCAAGCTCCACCATTTCTTCAATAATTAAAAAATCAAACCTATTACTCATATCCACCTATGACCTATCCATGATTATTTAACATATTGTGCTTCCAAAAAACCACGTATCGTTTTAAACATTGCTGGCTCATCCATAAGAAATGCGTCATGCCCCTTGTTCGACTCAATATCTATAAAACTTACATCAACACCCTTTGAATTTAATGCATGCACAATTTTTTTACTTTCGATGGATGGAAATAGCCAATCACCTGTGAAAGAAATGACACAAACAGAGGCATTTAAATCATTAAATGCATTCGCTAAAACCCCATCATTTTCCGAAATCAAATCAAAATAGTCCATAGCTCTTGTTAAGAAAAGATAACTATTTGCATCAAATCTTTTAACAAAATTAACACCTTGATATCGTAGATAGCTCTCGACTTGAAAGTCAGCATCAAAGCTAAATGTTTTTTTTGCTCTATTTTGTAGATTTCTTCCAAATTTATTTTGTAGGGCAACTTCAGATAAATAGGTAATATGGGCTGTCATTCGTGCTACCGATAGACCTTTTTCAGGAGAGGTATTATGTTCAAAATATTTACCTTCATGCCATTTTGGGTCAGCCATTACTGCTTGCCGCCCAACTTCATGGAACGCAATATTTTGCGAGGTATGATACGCAGCAGTAGCAATAGGAATTGCTGATTTTATTCGATCTGGATATTCAGACATCCATGCCAGTACCTGCATGCCCCCCATTGATCCACCAATTACTGTCAAAACTTTTGGTATTTCTAAGTGGTCCAAGAGTAATACTTGTGATTTTACCATATCGCTGATTGTTATTACTGGAAAATTAAGCCCATATGGTTCATTCGTGATTAAGTTTTGTGATTTTGGACCGGTTGTCCCCATACAACCCCCCAAAACATTTGAGCAAATTATGAAATATTTATCAGTGTCGATTGGTTTACCTTTTCCAACGAGAATATCCCACCAACCTGGTTTTTTTGTTATTGGATTAATAGCGCATGCATATTGATCACCGGTAAGTGCGTGACATATTAGAACGGCATTTGTTTTGTCTTTATTGAGCTTTCCATAAGTCTCGTATGCAATTTCGAGGGGTGAAATTGATTTTCCTGAAGCTAAATTAAAATCATTAGTGGTATATTTGACTAATTTTGTCATCTTATTTTACTGGTTTATTATATTCGCATTAATGCATAGAAATTTTAATAATTCTCTAATATTAGAATAACTTAGATATATTTAAATTTAAATATTGTCTATTATTTAACAACTATATGCTTTATATAGTAATAATATTTACGATATATTTCAAAAAATAACTATGGAACTATCAATCACTTAAGCAAAATGGTAGAAGAAACAAAAATCAATAATGAACTCAGAGCGTTGAGGATACGCCTTGATCAGATTAATACTCGTTTGCAGGGAATTATTCTTGAGAGGGCAGATATTGTAAAACAAGTTGCAAAAGTCAAGAATGTAAACAATCTATCGGTTTTTCAACCATCTCGTGAAATGGAAATATTAAGAGAATTAAATAATTCAAATTTAGGCTCGTTCAACCTGAAGCAGATTTGGGGTATATGGCGAGGGATAATTAATGCTAATACGGCGATACAATCAAAGCTTAATATAATTATGGAGAAAAATATTAAGAAAAATAATCGAGATTTGATACTTCATAATTTCGGTTCAATTAATAATCTTATTGAGGATGAGAATGCAATTGATTTGCTAAAGAAAGAAAAAAATATAGACTCATGTATTCTTGTAATAAGAAATGATAGTACCTCATTGCTTGATATTGATGGTAAAAAACTATCTGTAATCGGCACACTGCCCCAGATACAAAGCAATAGTGAAGAGCCAACTCTTTATATTATTGGTCAACCTGATCAATTTTTTACAGAAGATGATACGTATCTTTATAAAATTAAGATTGAGAAGAAAAAATTGATAGATAAAGAATATCTTTCCACTTTGCTTCAAGACTATTTGGATGATGACTATAAGTTCATAAAAAAATTATCAGAGGAATTTTATTTGTTAGCAATAAAAGATAAAGTAGATAATGGATTTAATAATATTTCGATAATTGACGAAATTCAATGCATCGGCAGATATGCCACGCCAATAATAATCGGAGATGAAGTTGAGTAATTTGATAAAACCCCGCGATGGTATTCGTGGCATAAGTCGCTACAAAGGCGGAAAGGGCAGTCAGGCAATTGGTGCAATAAAGCTATCATCAAATGAGTCGCCCTTAGGGCCAAGTGATAGAGCTGTAAAAGCGTATATTGACTCAGCTAAGTCTCTTTCGATATATCCGGATGGCAACAGTACTCTTTTGAAAGAAAAAATAGCAGAACTGCATGATGTAAATGTAAATAATATTATATGTGGCGCAGGATCCGATGAAATTTTAAACTTGATTGCTTGTGCTTATCTGATGCCGGGTGATGAAGTTATATACAGCGAGCATGCTTTTTTATTATATAAAATAATCAC
Source organism: uncultured OCS116 cluster bacterium (assembly GCA_902613795.1). Taxonomy (GTDB): domain Bacteria; phylum Pseudomonadota; class Alphaproteobacteria; order Rhizobiales; family TMED25; genus TMED25. The sequence continues at coordinate 428,630 of CACMIP010000001.1, read as the reverse complement.
ATTAACAAATAATGGTACGCCAATCGCGGCAAAAGAAGTTGGGCTAAAGGCAAATATAGATAACATTATAAACTGTGTCACAAAAAAAACAAAGATTGTATTTATTGCAAATCCAAATAACCCTACTGGTTCATATTTAAATAAAAACGAGTTATATGAACTCCGGGATCGATTACCTGAGCGAGTGCTATTGGTGATTGATGGCGCATATGCCGAATATGCCCAAGAGCAGGATTATATTGATGGAAAAAGTCTAATTTCAGAGACAGCCAATACTGTAATGACAAGAACCTTTTCTAAGGTTTATGCCCTTGCCGCACTAAGAATTGGGTGGGCATATGCGCCATTACACATAATCGAAGTTCTAAATAAAATTAGAGGTCCCTTTAATCTTTCGACTGCTGCAATAAACGCCGGTGCTGCTGCTATCGAGGATCATGATCACGTGGCTAAATCTGTTGAATTAAATTCTAATGAAAAGGTTCAATTACAAAAGGCATATGAAGAGGCTCAGATTCATGTTCACGGTGGCGCTGCAAATTTTTTACTATTAGATCTAACAAATCTTGCTAAAAAAAATTCTACAATGCAGCAAGAAATGGTAGTTGGTCTGAATAATTATCTTATAAAAAATAATATTTTTGTAAGGAATGTCTCAGATTATGGACTTCCATGCCATCTCCGAGTTACGATTGGTAGCAAAGAGCAAAATAGAACCGTTCTTGATAAAATACGGGAATATATAGAACAAGTTTGTAATACCAAATAATTTCTGCTTTAAATAAAAGATAAGATTATGAAAATGAAATCAGAAAATATAATATTTGATACAGTTGCAATTGTTGGTATCGGACTCATAGGGTCATCAATTGCTAGGGGTATTCAAAAAAATAAAATTGCCAGAAATGTTTTTGGTTATGCCAAAACAGCTTCAACTAGAGCGAAAGCTAGGGAGCTTGGTTATATGGATAAAATTTTTGATACATTAGTTGAAACAGTAAATGATGCTGATTTAATAATCTTGTGCGCCCCTGTTGGATCAAATGCCGAAATTATGAGAAATATCCAAGGACATCTGAAAAAGGGCACTATAATAACAGATGTTGGCTCTGTAAAAAAAGCAGTTATTGACCAAATTGATAAATATTTACCAGATGGTGTCAGTTTTATACCAGGGCATCCGATCGCAGGCACTGAGTTTTCAGGTCCTGAGTCAGGTTTTGCTGAATTATTTTACAAAAAATGTTGTCTATTAACGCCTTACACTGATACAGATAAAGTGCATTTGGATAAGGTGGTTTTCTTTTGGGAAGAACTCGGGATGTTTGTCGATGTTATGTCACCTGAAATGCATGATCTTGTACTCGCGACTATCAGTCATTTACCCCATCTAGTTGCGTTTAATCTTGTTGATACAGCCTCGAAACTTGAAAATAAAAAAGATTACGAAGTCACAAAATATGCAGCAGGGGGATTTCTTGATTATACGAGGGTTGCATCATCGGATCCAATCATGTGGAGAGATGTTTTTTTAAATAATAAAGACGCAGTAATAGAAATACTTGACAGCTTTATAGACGGCTTAGCTGATCTAAAAGATAGTATTAAAATGGAAAATGGAAATAAACTTGAAAGTCTATTCACAGAGACGCGTAACAAACGTAATAAAATCTTAGACTCAATAAAAAAATTAGATTCCGAATAGTACACCTAGAGTTGCTTGACAAGTCGATTTGTTGCCTCTTCAATCCTTGTTTCTAATTGCACCATGAAATCATCATCACCAAGACCGGGTTCAATGGGCTTTAGAAATTCAACCAATATCTTACCTGGTCTCTTTCTCAGTTTATTTTTTGGCCAAAACAGCCCTGAATTTAACGCAACAGGCACACATGGTATTTTTAAATTCTTATATAAAGCTAATATACCTCTTTTATATTCTGGGTCTGAATTAATTACACTTCTCGTACCCTCTGGGAATATTAATATGGATCTCTTTTGGTCTTTGCTTTTTTTTGCTTTTTTTACCATATCTTTTATAGCAGAAATACCAGCTTTTCTGTTGATTGGAATATTACCAAATTTTAGTGCATATTGACCAAAGAATGGAATAAATAGTAATTCTTTTTTTAATATCATTATGGGCGGCTGATCTAAGATATGGAGAAAATTGATTGTCTCCCAAGTTGATTGATGCTTCGAAGCAATTAATGCTTGCTCTTTTGGAATAAATTCTTGCCCATAAATTTCAAAATCAACCTTACACAAATAGAAGAGTATACTCTGAGAAACTTTTGCCCAAAAACTCAAGATAATTAACCCGATTGATCTTGGGAGGAAAAATAAAGGTAAAAAAATGATAGAAAATATTAATAGGTTTAATGAAAAAATAATATAATAAAGAACTCCTCTTATCATTCAAATCACCTAATTAAATACAAACAATAATCTTAAACGTGTAAATAGATATTTTGAATATTCAAGTACGATTATCCTTAGCTTTTCAAATTTTGTAATATTCATATCATTGAGTAGCTTACTTTTAACATGATAAGGGAAAAAGTTGGCATCCTCACTTAAATTTTTTAAAATCAGTAAACTTCTTTTCATGTGGTAATCAGAAGTTACGATAATTATATTTTTGTATTGATTTTCTCTAATCCACCCAGTGGACTCTACTGCGTTTTCAAAGGTATCTTTTGCGTTATTTCCCAGGTCTATACAACAGTCAATTAGATTGGCGTCAATATGTATTTGCTCTGATATGTTATATTTATTTGTATCCGGATTAACGCCAGATATAAACAGGTGTTTTGCAATACCACTGGATAGAAGATCAATTGAGGTTTTTATACGATCTTCACCACCTGTAAATACCACTATTCCATCTATGGTGTTTGATTTTTCAATAATGGTTGGTTTCGCGTTGAATATTCTTACAAAATCAACGATATCAAGTGTAAGAATAAAGACACACATAATTGAAGCTGTTATTTTCAGTATTTTTAGTGATTTATACATCTTGCTATTATTAATTTAATAATATTTCTTTACTAATCTTTTGACGGTCACATATGATGATATAGAACAGACGGCAATAATAAAAAGAGGTATTAACATAAATATATAATACTGAGCATACACTGAGTTGGATGACACCACGACCAAATCAGAGATATTATTAAAGAACCCACTAATTTGAAGTAGGAATGGATTGATAAAGATAATTGTTATTAATCCAGCAAATGATCCAGTCAATCCAGCAGTTAAACCTATTTTTGTGAAAGAGTAGACAATTTTGCTTATTACAAAATTATTTGAAGCACCAAGTTGTATTAATAGATTTATAGTATTTCTATTATAAATGATTGATGTGTGAGTTCCATACATAATTATGTATGAGATAATAATAAAAATTATAAAAATTAACGTTACCCAAGATATTAGGCTAGTTTGTATCATACCTATGGATAATGCTGAAAATTCAGGCTGACCAATAAGGATGACAAATGATGTCAAAAGTATTGCTATTAAATAGCTCAAAAGAGATATTACAATAAATAGATATTTACTGTGAAAATTAGTACTTGAAATAATTGATGATGGTTTTGGAGCAAGTTGTTTCATTACTCTTTTTGCTTCAGATTTATCTATCATCTTATTAATTATATTCACTTACTTCGTATCCTAATTCCATTATTTTCTATTTTAATAATGCTCGCTCTCTTATGGGATATCAGACTTTCATCGTGTGTGGCTATGATAATAGTTGTTCCTAATTTATTCATTTCACTAAAGAGACTGAGAATTTTTTTTGAATTTTCATAATCGACGTTACCAGTCGGTTCATCAGCTAGTATTAGCTTTGGAGTTGATATAACAGCTCTTGCAATTGCGGCCCTCTGTTGTTCCCCCCCAGATAGATAATTTGGATAGCTATGGGTACAATGCTCGAGATTAACCCAATTGAGCAGCTCAACAACATCTTTTTTGTAGTTTTTTTCTTTTTTATTTTGAACTTTTAATGGTAATGCAACATTCTCGTATGTAGTTAAATGGGGTAGTAATCGAAAATCCTGAAAAACAAAGCCGATTTTCCGTTTTATGAGGTAAATCTTATTTTGTGGGATTGTATTTAAATTTACTCCACTAAATAGCACGCTACCGCTTGTCGGCCTTAATGACGACGACAGAAGTTTTAGAAAGGTCGTTTTCCCTGCACCGGAAGATCCTGTAATAAAATAAAAATCACCCTCTTTGATATTCAAACTTATGTCATTAAAAATATCTCGGGATATACTATATCTGTGATAAACATTTTCTAACGATAATAGGGTATCTGCCATTTTATCCTAAAAATTTATAGCCAATTTGCAATCCTCTCTCGGGCAAGTATATCTTTCACCTCAACCCTCTCACGAATAACTTCATATTTATCGTTTTGAACAATTATTTCCGCGATTTGTGGCCTCGAGTTATAATGTGAGGATAGTACAGAGCCATAAGCACCAACAGACTTAATTGCAATCAAGCTACCAACTTGTACCGAGTTCATATTTCTATTTTTTGCGAAATAATCACCTGTTTCACAGATTGGTCCAACGATATCATATAGCTTGTTCGAAGTTCCTAGATTATTTTTAACAGGCAGTATCTCATGGTAAGAATTATATAAAGTTGGTCTGATGAAGTCATTCATGGCCGCATCCACGATAACAAAAGTTTTCTGACTTGTTGTTTTAATATCTACGACACGGGTCACTAGTAGACCGCTATTTGCGACCAAAAGTCTACCGGGCTCTATATATACTTCAATATTTAAATTACCAAAAATGCTCTGTATGAGAGATGCATATTCCTTAAAAGTTGGCACGTTATCATCATCTGAATAGGTCACACCAAGTCCGCCACCCAGATCTACATGTTTAATTTTATGCCCAAGGCCTCGAAGATCATTAATCAAATCATAGATGATCTGAAAAGCTTTTTTGAACGGCTTGAGGTTGGTAATTTGACTTCCAATGTGTACAGAGATCCCAATAATATTTACATTAGGTAACTCGGAAGCTATTGCATACATACTTTTAATGTAATCAAATTCAATGCCAAATTTATTTTCAGCTTTACCTGTCGTTATTTTAACATGGGTTTTTGCATCAACATCGGGATTTACCCTCAATGATATATTCTGTTTAGTATTAAGTTTTTCACATATATCATTTATTCTCGTTAACTCTGACTGGGACTCGACATTGATACAGTGGATCTTTGTTTTAATCGCATAAGTTAATTCTTCATCAGTTTTTCCAACCCCAGCATATATAATATCTTTACCAGTTGCCCCCGCATGAAGTGCACGCTCGATCTCACCACCTGATACAACATCAATCCCAGAACCTTTATTGAGCAGTAGCTTTAAGATTGATAAATTTGAATTTGCCTTCATTGAGTAGAATATTTTTGCATCCATATCAAACGCGGATTTTAATGCTTGATATTGATCTTCAATATATTTTTCAGAATAACAATAGAAAGGAGTTTGATTATCGTCGGCAAGCTTTTCGACGCTCAATCCTTCAATGTATAGATTATTACTTTTATATTTTATTGGAGTTATCATTTTATATTTATTACTTTTTAGTCTACTGAAAGAAAAATTATTTAGATCAATCTGTCCAAAAAACTTGTTTTTTCAGAGATTGATTCTTTTTCTAGTTCGATGTCGCCTTTAACGCCGCATGCACTAAGTGTAATTAATATCAGACACACCATAATTAATTTTGTCAGCGCATTTCTTTTTTGCTGCTTGTTCATTTTATTTTTAGAGCTTTCAACCATTTTTCTGCTTCTTTTTTCACATTTTTTGGTGCAGTTCCACCCTGTGAAGTCTTATTGTGAATAATTCTATCAAATGATATTTTATTTACTAGTTCTATTGTAATTCTTGGATCAATTTTCTGATAATCTTCAACAAGAAGTTCGTCTAGAGACTTATTGTTTGACTCCGCGTAGCTAACAATTGACCCAACGATATTATGGGACTCTCTGAACGGAATACCTAAATCCTGGACCAAAACATCAGCAATATCCGTTGCAATAGAAAATCCATTCTTAGCTGATTGAAGCATTCTGTCTCTATTTGGCTTCATATCAGTAATCATCTGACTCATAACAACTAGTGATAATTCTATTGTATCTATTGCATCAAATAATGGTTCTTTATCCTCCTGCAGATCCTTATTGTAAGTCAGTGGAAGACCCTTCATGACGACTAACAAAGTATTTAAGGATCCGATGACCCTTCCGGCCTTTGAACGAATAATTTCTGCGCCATCTGGATTTCTTTTCTGTGGCATAATTGATGATCCCGTTGTAAGAGAGTCGGGTAAGCTTATGAAATTAAATTCTGTAGAAACCCACAGGATGATTTCTTCTGCAAGTCTGGATAAATTTACCGATAGAATGGCAATATTTGATAATGTCTCAAGAAGCATATCTCTAGATGATACGGCATCAATAGAGTTTGACATTGGTTTATTAAAGCCAAGTAATTTTGCAGAATATTCTCTGTCTACTGGGTAGGATGTGCCGGCCATTGCAGCAGCGCCGAGAGGACTCTCATCTAATCTCTTTAGGCTATCTGTCAATCTTAGTTTATCTCTATTAAACAATTCAACATAAGAGAGCAGGTGATGTCCGAGTGTAATTGGTTGTGCAATTTGTAGATGCGTATATCCTGGCATTATGGCATCAAAATTATCTAGAGCTTGCTGTGAAAGCGTTTTTTGATTTTCTTCAATTAGCTCTACGAGGCCGTTAATTTTATCGATTAAGAACAATCTGATATCAGTTGCGACTTGATCATTCCTCGATCTTGCAGTATGAAGTTTACCTGCAATAGGACCAATAATCTCCGTGAGTCGACTCTCAATATTCATATGAATATCTTCAAGTTTTTTCTTGAATTCAAATTTACCGTCACTGATTTCTTTTTGTACCTTTTTTAATCCATCAACAATCAGATTGCATTCTTCTTTCTGGATAACACCCGATTTTGCAAGCATCATTATATGAGCAATTGAGACTTCAATGTCATATTTTGCAAGACGATAGTCATATTTTATTGATGCGTTAAGATCTTCCAGTAGCTCATTTGTGGCTTTTGAAAACCTACCACCCCACATTTTATTTGTCATTATACTTCCATGCTCGAGTAAAGTTGAAATATTATAATAATTATGACGGCAAAAAGATAATAATTTATTTAATATTTATAAAATCCTTCCTTTGTTTTGCGGCCCAGCTTTCCACACTGGACGTATTCTTCTAACAAAGGACAGGGTTTATATTTTGCGTCGTTGAAATCTTTCTGAAGTATCCTAAGAATTGATAAACAAGTATCTAAACCGATAAAGTCTGCTAACTCTAGAGGTCCCATTGGATGATTTGCTCCAACTTTTAATGCTGTATCAATAGATTTAGCATCCGATGTACCATTTTCATAGCAATAAATTGCTTCGTTTATCATCGGTAACAACACTCTATTCACTATAAAACCAGGTTTATCATTGCATTCGATTGATATCATATCCATTACATCAAGATACTGCGTTATTTCTTTCAGAACTCTCTTATCAAGTGCGTTATGATTGATTATTTCAACAAGCTTGATTATCTGCGGTGGGTTCATAAAATGAAGACCGAGAAATCTTTCAGGATATTGAAGACTGCTCGCTAATCTATTAATTGATATCGAAGATGTATTGGTAGCAATAATAGTTTTACTATCGCAATTTTCCTCGATTTTTTTAAAGAAATTTGATTTTATATTCTCATCTTCAGTCAAACACTCGATGATTAAATCACAGTTTTCCAATGACGATATTTTATTTGTATATTTTACTGTAGCTAGCTGATTTGATTCGTTGATTTTTTTATCAAGTTTTTCTTTAGCATTCGAAAGCTGTCTTTCTTTTATATCAAAAATAACAACGTCAAACCCCGCTTGCAGGTTTGTATCTGCGATCGCAGATCCCATTAATCCACAACCAGCAATACCGACCTGAGTAACCATTTTTTATTTTTGTATTTTTTCGAGTTCTTTATCTAGATCAGGAACTGCATCGAATAAATCGGCTACTAAGCCATAATCAGCAACCTCAAATATAGGTGCTTCATCATCCTTATTTATTGCAACAATGACTTTAGAGTCTTTCATACCTGCAAGATGCTGAATAGCTCCGGATATGCCAACCGCAATATAAAGTTCAGGAGCAACAACTTTCCCAGTTTGCCCCACTTGGTACTCATTTGGAACAAAACCTGCGTCAACAGCTGCACGGCTTGCCCCTACAGCAGCTCCGAGTTTGTCTGCAACAGACTCTAGCAATTTAAAATTATCTCCAGATTGCATTCCCCTCCCACCGGAAACTATGGTTCCAGCTGATGTCAGTTCTGGTCTTTCACCACCCGAAACCTTTTCTTCGATAAATTCAGATAAGCCTGGATTCTTTTCTATTCCGATGGAGCTTATCTCGGCTGTTGATTTACTCTCTTTGGCAGTTTCAAATGCTGTTGTCCTAATTGTTATGACATTTTTATCCGTTGAACTCTCAACTGTTGCTATTGCGTTACCTGCATATATTGGTCTTTGAAATGTTTTTCCGTTAATAACACTAATAATTTCTGATATTTGGCTAACATCTAATTTTGCTGCAACTCTCGGCAGTATATTTTTTCCATTTGTGGTTGCAGCAGATACCAGATAATCATACTCGCTCATCAGATCAATTAATAATTCAGAAATAGGTTCTGATAACATATTTTTATATTGTGAGTTTTCAGCATGCAGAACCTTCTCTACGCCTTCCGTTGAAGCCGCATCATTTGCAGCATTTGCGCAATCAGTGCCTGCAACTAGCACATGCACAGGATCCCCAATTTTTGAGGCAGCCGTAATTGCTTTCTTCGTTGCCTCTTTTAGAATTTCATTGTTATGCTCTGCTAATACTAAAATACTCATTATATCACTCCTGAAACGTTTTTTAATTTATCCACTAAATCCTCTATTGAGTCAACCTTTCCACCCCCTATTCTTGCAGGTGGCTCTTCTACTTTTTTGGTGACAACTTTAGGTTGCATCTCAATCTGTAAGTCCGCAGGGTCAACTTCATCAATAGTTTTTTGCTTTGCTTTCATAATGTTTGGTAACGAGGCGTATCTTGGTTCGTTTAAACGTAAATCAGTTGTTAGTACGGCAGGTTTTGCGAGCTTGATTGTTTGCAGACCTCCATCTATTTCTCTTGTCACAACAAATGAGTCATTCTCAATTTCAATTTTTGATGCGTATGTGCCAATTGAACAATCCAAGAGAGCTGATAGCATTTGACCGGTTTGATTGCAATCATCATCAATTGATTGTTTTCCTAATATTATTAGATCAAATGATTCTTTTTCAATTATTTTTGCCAGAACTTTTGCAACAAGAAGTGGCTCTGGAGAGTGCTCTGTTTTTACATGAATGCCCCTGTCAGCACCCATTGCTAGTGCATTCCTAATAGTTTCTTTTGATTGTTCAGGCCCAAGAGAAACTACAACTATTTCATCACATTTCCCGCCTTCTTTTATTCTTATCGCTTCCTCAACAGCAATTTCATCGAAGGGATTTATGGACATCTTAACATTATTTAAGTCGACCGCATTTGTTTCTTTGTCGACTCTAATCTTAACGTTGTAATCAACAACTCTTTTTACTGGCACAAGTATTTTCATAATTGTTCTCCGTTACTCCTCGTAATTATTACCTGGTATCCAAAGTATATCATCAAAATCTGATTTCAAATTCACATATCTTGCTGCAACAAATAGAAAGTCGGATAGTCTATTGATATATTGTACCGCTTCCTTACTGATTTCAGCCTCCTCAATTTGTCTTAGTTCTATCATTTCCCTTTCGCAACGTCTAGCGATTGTTCTTGCTATATGAATATACGCTGAGACTTTTGTGCCGCCGGGCAGAATAAAAGATCTCAGCGGCTCAAGTTGGCTGTTCAGTTTATCAATTTCTCTTTCAAGGTTTTTTACATAGCTGTTTATTATTTTGAGGCTATCAGCGTTTTTATCTTTATCTGGAATGCAAAGGTCTGCTCCAAGATCAAATAAATCATTTTGAATTGTAGCAAGTATTTTGTCTAATTCCTGCAATTTATCTGATTCAATAAAAGATCTTGCCAATCCGATGAAGGAGTTTAATTCATCCACTGACCCATATGCGGACACTCTTTTTGAACTCTTCGCGATACGCTCCCCATTGCCAAGGGCGGTTGTACCGTCGTCTCCTGTTTTTGTATATATCTTATTTAAGATTACGATTTGCTTGACCCCTAATAATTAAAGTAAAAAAATATCATAATTAATACGACCGCAATGAACTGTGCGACCACTCTGAATCTCATTAATTTTTGTGATCTGTTGGCGCTCCCCCTCTTTAGCATATTTGCTAGACCTAAAACAAGAACTAAAGCTACAGAAAGAACTGAAATTGTTATTATTATATTCAATAGACCAGACATTATGATACCACTATTTATAGTATCTTATTTAATGACTGAGTTCAGTAATTTCAAAGTTTATCCAACATTGAATTGAAAAATATTTTTTGAATTCACATAACCTATTGTAAGATTGCAGTAACACAACATTATTTTTTGGCAGGGGTTAATTATTATGAAAGATAAAAAACTACTTATCCTATTGCATGGTTATGGTGCTAATGGTATGGATTTAATGCCAATTGGAGATTATATAAAAAAGGCAGTAACAAAATTTGAATTAGACTATTTTGCACCAGATGCATTTGAGATTTGTGACTCTAATCCATACGGTTTTCAGTGGTTTAAACTATCCCCGGATCGCGACTATTCTTACAACGCGGAGGTTGAGAAAGTTTCAGCAAAGGTTTTCTCAGATATAATCTTACAAGAGACCCAAAATCGCCATATCAAAATATCAGATGTTATACTCTGTGGGTTCAGTCAAGGTGGAATGGTCGCGCTATCAACAAGCTTAACAACAAAAGATAAACCTTTGGCCACAATTTGTCTTTCTGGATTGCTCGTAGATGATATTAATCCCATAGGTGAAATGCAACCCAATATTCTTGTGATGCATGGTGAAGAGGATGACGTTTTACCAATCGATTTTTATAATAAAACAAAACAGCAATTAGATCATCACGGCATAGAGTACCAAGCAAAATCCTATCCCAACCTGGGACATAGTATTAGCCAAGATGAACTAGATGATCTTATTATATTTTTAGAGAATTTATAGTCAGCGCTTAGATATAATTTTTCTTTTTATTTATTAGATCATAGATGACTAAGACAGCTATCAGTGTATTTGAAATTATATTGTAGCCGGATAGGGATAGCCCAAAAAACTTCAGAGGGTCTGAACAATTTGGCTCAATCTTGTTTATATCTTCAAGTAGATTTGTCGCGTTTAGATTAATACCAGATAGTCTGTCAGAGCATCCTGAAAAATTTTGCCAATAATTATTTTCAATACCAAAATGATAAGTTGCAAAAGAAAATCCTATGATGGAGGCTAGTATAATAACAACATAGGCTGCCGTTGAGATTCTTTTGAACAAAAAATGTGATAAGTTGATTGGGATTATTCTAGATTTGAGAGCAAATACTGTAATACTGGATAAAATAATGAAGTAATATGGATATCTCTGGATAATACATAACTCGCAGGGTTTGTATCCTAGAACATACTCAATGAAATAAGCCGATGCAATAACACAGGCTGCATAAATTGCAATAATTAACGGGATAGATATTCTAAAATTCATACTTAAAACCTATCATAGATATAGAGTATTATTAATATTGCAATTAAAGTTAGAATTATCAATGATCTAATCATCACTTTCTTACTCTTATCAATCTTATCATAAATATCAATCATTTTTGGACCAATAATGTAAGTCATAGCGGTCACAATCTGATATCTAAAATATCTTCCAATAAAGCTGTAGATGATGAGATAAAAAACATTAATTTTGAAAATGCCACTGGCTATTGTAACAAGTTTGAATGGGAATGGTGTAACGGCTCCAATAAGTATTATCAATGGCCCATAGCTTCCATACAACTCACCAAAATCTGATAAATCAATAAAATTACGGATCATATATTCCTCTAGATAAAAACCTAGAAGATATCCAATTAACGCACCAATTGTAGACATTATCGATGCGATGAGTGCGAATTTTATAAATTTTTTTCGAAACTTGATAACTGATGGTATCAAAATTACCTCAACCGGCACAGGGTTTACCACACTCTCGGTAATTGAGAAGAGGGATATATAGAATGTTACTAACTTCTCATTGGTGTATTTTTCTATATTTTTTTTCCAATCAAGCAATAATATTCTCAATCTTACAAATGTTCTCAGTGGACTTATTACATAATGAGATAAATCTCGTTGATTATCAATCAAGAATTATGCATAATCTTCAGCAACTATATGTAATTTGGGAGAAATATAATGGTTAACGCTGGGGATACTAGCTGGATATTGACTGCTACGGCTCTTGTATTGTTTATGACGATGCCAGGCCTAGCTCTTTTTTATGCTGGCTTAGTTAGATCGAAAAATATTTTATCAGTTTTGATGCACTGTGCTGGAATATGTTGTCTTGCATCGGTTACGTGGCTTGCGGTTGCCTATTCGCTCGCCTTTTCAGGTGACGGTGCTTATGTTGGGGATCTATCAAAATTATTTCTAGCAGGTGTATCGCGTGATGCCATGAGTGGATCAATTCCAGAATCATTGTTCTTCTCATTTCAAATGACATTCGCGATAATAACCCCAGCTCTCATTGTCGGTGCTTACGTTGAACGAATTAAATTTGGAGCTGTTTTACTAATTTCTGCACTCTGGCTAATATTTGTTTATGCGCCTGTTTGTCATTGGGTATGGGGCGGTGGCTGGCTTAGTGCACTTGGTGTCTACGATTTTGCTGGTGGTATTGTTGTTCACGTCACAGCAGGTGTCTCAGCACTAGTCATTGCAAAAATGCTAGGTAGTAGATCTGGCTATCCAGATCAAGTCCAACCACCACACGCACCTTGGATGGTGATGGTCGGTGCCTGTATGCTGTGGGTTGGATGGTTTGGCTTTAATGCAGGCAGCGCATTAACAGCTGGTACAGACGCATCTATGGCATTGCTAGTTACTCATATTTCAGCAGCTACTGCATCTTTAGTCTGGCTAATTATTGAATGGCTCAGGTTTGGTAAGCCAAGCCTAGTCGGTCTTGTTACAGGAACTATTGCAGGTTTAGCAACTATTACGCCGGCTTCAGGCTTTGTAGGTCCAATGGGAGGATTTATTTTAGGTCTGGCTGGAGGTGTTGTTTGTTATTATTGTGTAGATCTTGTCAAAGTTAAGTTTAATATTGATGACTCTCTGGATGTTTTTGCAGTTCATGGAGTTGGTGGTGCGACAGGTACTTTACTTGTGGCAATACTCATCAGCCCAACTTTTGGTGGTATCGGCCTTGGTGATGGTGTAACCGTTATGAGCCAACTGGGAGTTCAGGCCACAGGGATATTAGCAACACTTATTTGGTGTGTAATAGCAACTGTAGTAATTGTAAATATTGCTAGAGTAGTAACCGGGTTTCGAGTTGAAGATGATGATGAGGTTGAAGGTCTTGACTATAAGGCGCACGGTGAAACAGGTTATAAATTATAATACTTGGGGAGTTTAAAAAAATGAAAATGATAATGGCAATTATACAGACACACAAACTTGAAGATGTCAGAACGGCATTACATGATGTTGGTGTTATGGGTATGACAGTTACCGAGTCAAAAGGTTTTGGAAGAACGAAAGGTCATACGGAAATATATAGAGGAGCGGAATATCAAATCAATTACATTCCAAAATTCAAAATTGAGGTTGTTTGTGAAGAGAATATTTCTGAGAAAGTGATTGAGACAATTTCAGAAACTGCAAATACTGGAAAGATTGGTGATGGTAAGATATTCATGTGGGATATTGACTCCGCTATCCGAATAAGGACCGGTGAGAAGAACGAGCAAGCTATTTAGTTTAGCTCTAAGGACTCAAATTGCCCCTGTGGTGAAATTGGTAGACACGACAGATTCAAAATCTGTTGCTTTCGGGCGTGCTGGTTCGAGTCCGGCCAGGGGCACCACTAAATAGGATAACTATGGATCTTGGATTAAAAGCAAAGAATGCAATTATTTTTGGTGCTTCATCCGGTCTAGGGAGGGCTGCGGCTCATTCTCTAGCATCTGAGGGGTGCAATACTACATTGATTGCAAGGGACTTAGAAAAACTCAAAACCGTAAATAAAGAAATTTTACAAGCACATAAGGTAATCTCAGATTATTTTGTAGCAGATTTAACGAAAGATCATGACGTCAGCTCCCTTCTGGCGGGTATTAGTGATAGAAAATATGACATATTAATTAACAACACTGGTGGCCCACCGCCATCAAATCCAATTGATACAGATAGTCATACGTTAGATCTCTTCGTTAAATCATTACTTTTAAATACCATAAAAATAACAAATAGCCTTACATCAAGCATGATTGAAAAAAAATGGGGAAGAGTTATTACGATAACATCATCGGGTGTGGTCCAGCCAATTGATAATTTAACAGTGTCCAATACGCTAAGACCAGCTGTGACAGGATTTATGAAAACACTCTCAAACCAAATAGCGATGCATGGCATAACAGTAAATACAGTGATGCCAGGGCGCATAACCACAGATCGGACATTAGAGGTAAACACGCAAAGAGCAAAGTCACTCGGAATTTCATATGATGAGGCAATTTTAATTTCATCAAATGAAATACCTGCCAGAAGATACGGAACACCAGAGGAATTTGGTAGTGTTTTATGTTTTTTAGCTAGTGAGAAAGCAAGTTATATAAACGGCAGTAACATAAGAGTAGACGGCGGTTTAATTAGAAGCGTATAATATAAGTTCTATGACAAAAAATAATAAAAAAATTGGTGGTCATTTACTAGCAGACCAATTATCTGCTAACGGGGTTGATACAATATTTTGTGTTCCAGGTGAGAGTTATCTCGGATTAATGGATGGCCTTTATAATCACAAAGAGAAAATAAAATTAATAACAACCCGACATGAGTCCGGCGCAGCAAATATGGCTGATGCATATGCTAAGTTGACAAACAAGCCTGGAATTTGCATTGTATCAAGGGGTCCTGGTGCAACAAACGCATCAAACGGAATACACACCGCTTATCAGGACTCAACTCCGGTTATACTGCTCATCGGTCAAGTATCGAGAAATGAGCGAGAACGAGAAGCTCAGCAAGAAATTGATTATAAAGAAATGTTTAAACCAATGGCAAAGTACGTTGCTGAGATTAATAACGCCGATAGGATTCCAGAATTTATAAACAAAGCATTTTATATTTCACAATCAGGAAGACCGGGGCCAGTTGTTCTCTCACTTCCAGAAGACATGTTAATAGATGAAACCACATCAAGAACAACACCTGCACCCGATATACTTCAATCAAGCCCATCAAAGACTGCAATGGATAGTTTTTATGAAAAGCTCAAAAAGGCAAAAAGACCTATTATAATTGCTGGTGGAAATACTTGGACAAAAGATGCTGTAAAAAAAATTACACAATTTGTTGATGATAACTCAATACCGGTACTTACTTCATACAGAGCCCAGGACAGATTTGACAATAGGAATGAGAATTATATTGGGCATTCTAGTTATGCAATTCCCATAGAGACAAAAAAACGAATCCAAGAAAGCGACCTCATCCTAGCTTTAGGAGCGCGTCTTGGTGAAGTAACGACACAGGGATATTCAACACTAAAAGTACCTGAACCCGATCAATATCTGGTCCATGTACATCCCGGTATAAATGAAATTGGTTCTGTTTATTACCCTGATATCGGTATTCCAAGCGGTATGCAAGAATTCGCTTCTGCTTTGTCATCTTATCCAAAGATTGAAAATCCACCATGGAAGGAATGGTGCAGATCAGCAAGGAAAGAATATTTGGAATTTATTAAACCAACGCCAATGAGTGGAAGTCTCAATCTATCCGAAGTGATGGCATATCTGAACAAAACATTAGGCGATGAGGATATTGTTATTGTTGGCTCAGGAAACAATTCACAATGGGTTCACAGATATTATCAATATCGTGATCTTGGTTCACAAATTGTTACAACAGGTGGATCAATGGGTTATGCCGTTCCTGCAGCTATAGCTGCCAAGTTAGTTTATCCAAAAAAGACAGTTGTGAGTTTTAATGGTGATGGATGTTTTATGATGCTGGGACAGGAAATTATTAATGCGGTTGAGAATAAATTGAATCCAATATTTATTATTATAAACAATAAAAAATTGGGCACAATTAGAATGCATCAAGAGCGAAATTTTCCAAAAAGGACCATAGGGACAGACATATTAAATCCTGATTTTATTGCCCTCGCAAATGCCTATGGGATTGATGCTTATAGAGTAACGGATACCGCTGAATTTGGAGATGTATTTGAAAAAGCCAAAGTTAGTCAAAGCGCAACTCTAATTGAGCTTATTATTGAACCAAATGTTCTCGGTCCTGCACTAGAAATTGGTAAAAATATCGGATAAGAAACTTCTATCTTTTTAGAAGAGCGTCACTGAATTATCCATTAGAAAGAGATAGATGTTTACAGCCAAAAGCATATAATTCTTATTTCCTGAAGAGCGATGTCCAGCATGACTAAAATTGGCCAATAATGTAATGTCATCATGCGTTTTAGTGTTACTGTACTCCTTAATTTTATCAGCTAGTATATGTGATTTTACGGACTCCCGTTTGTGTACTATGATCGCAGGGATTGTAAAAAGTATAAGCAGTAGAGCTCCCAATTTCACCGAAAAGCCTGTCAAAATCAATACACTTCCCGTTCCCATCATAAATAAAGCAGAGTAATGCGCAAAATAGGTTATAAAATTGAAATAATTTGTATTCTCAAGTCCACGAAATAATATACTAGTTCTCTGGCGCCCAATTGCCCTTCGCATCTTCGTTGATCCGATCATGTAAAAACCATGAAGATAAATGTATGCGATTGCAATCCGAAGTATGAACATTCCAATATCGCTGATTTCTAATTCTTGCATTCAGTAAAACTCTTTGTGATTTATATTCTCAATACTTCAAACTGAATTTAACCACACCCTATAGAATAAATATCTGAATTTCTCAAATATACAAATATTTATTTTGATTAATTTAATACAAGTATAGCTTTATTCGTATTGATTAGAAAAAAATTTATGTTAATATTTAGCCCTATTGAAGCTTACGTTAATATTCGAACGAATGTTTGGTATAATGAATAATACACATAATATAGACGTCTCTGGGTATAATTGTCCAATACCGGTCCTGAAAATAAAAAAGGTAATTAAGACCCTAAAAAAAGGTGAAAAACTCAAAATTATCGCTACGGATCCAATGATTAAAATTGATCTACCAACGTTTTGCCGTGAGTCAAATTGTAAACTAATCTATATAAAAGACACTGAGGAGTCCATATTTTGTGAGATTCAGGTTTTGTAATGTTATTTACGAATGCTAACAATTACTAATGACACAAAAATTAATATGCCTCCTACATATTGAGAAAATAGTAATCGTTCATCTAGTATTAACGCTGCTGCTACCGCTGTAAGCAATGGCTCAGTATTGAAAAAAAGTCCTGAAATCAGAACAGATGTAAATTTTAATGATAACATTTGAAAATAGTAAGCGCCAACATAGCAAAGTGACATTATCAAGACAGGTAAATATGATGATAATTCATTTGGTACTATACTAGGTGAAAGTATCAAAAAAGATAAGGCTAGAACTGGTAACACAAATAGATGCACCCAAAAACCTAGAATGATCGGACTTAATTTTCTTGAGGCAACACCTGCTGAGAAGTACAAAAAAGTTGCACTTATACTCGATAATCCTGCTAATAGGACGCCAAGCGGATCTATGTTATTAAAATCAGGTACAATAACAAAGATTAAACCGATAAATACAACCGTAAAAATAATGACGTCGCTCATCCTAATATTTTGGCTACCTCTAATTATACTTACCAGTAATATTTGTATCGGGAACGTGAAGAATATTATTGCTGCAAGAGACACTGAAATAAAATTTATCGAGCCAACATAACATAAGTTAATCAGTGCTGTCGTGATTGCCATTATTACAACGTATACCCTCACTTCTTTTGGGATCCTAAAATCCAATTTACCCATCACTGCAAGAGTCAGAGATATTATGAACATAAATGTTGCGCGTGATAGCACCGAAAAAGTTGTTGAGATACCATTTTGAGCTGCGAGCGCTGCGAGAGGATTATTTAATCCATAGCATAAGGAAGACAATACAGCAAATATCGGGCCTTTATTTTTTTCAGCGTAGCTTTGATTTTCCAGTTTATTCATGAGCCTTCAAGCAGAAGCAATTTTTAACTTAAAATTTTATTTAAATGGTGTTACTAATACGTATCTATAATAGGGGGCTAACTTGGAAGATAATATAATAGAACTATCACCTAATAAAGCTTTTTCAATACAAAATATTGTTAAACTTGACGGTCGATTGAGTGCCTATCCTCAAAATGAAAAAGGTTTTGTTCCGCTAAATTGTTATCTCATAAAAGAGGATAGTGGGGCTTTTTTATTTGATACCGGTTACCTCTTTCATCAAGAAAAAATATTACATCAATTAAAATCTATTCTCGATCCGGATACGCCATTATCAATAATACCACTGAGAATTAATGAATTTATGTCAGTTGGAAATGTAAAAGCGATTACGTACAATTTTAATGTCGTGGCATTTTACTCGCCACATCCGGAAGGTCCCGACTGGTTTGATTTTACAGACAAAGAGAGAGACTGGAGCCTTAAAGAGATACCTACAAATATACTCCGAGGCACGGTTGACTGTATGGTTGGTGAAAATACAGGTAGAAATATACAGGTAATAAGTGCACCCCTGAGGCTTATAAATACTTCTTGGATATATGATGAAAAAACAAAAATTTTATTTTCATCTGATATGTTCAATTATGGAATTGCAGAAAAAAATACTGAGGATTGGATAATAACAAATCCCGAAGAGGAGTTCTCTATTAGCTACATAAAGTCTTTTCTATTGAACACTCGTTACTGGTGGCTTGAAGGTGCAAAAACAAGGCTTTTGCGAGATAACATAAAGAAAGTATATGACTCCTACGATATCGAGACACTGGCCCCAGGATACGGTAAAATATTTAAAGGAAAAAAATTAGTTCAAAAGCAGTTTGAATTACTTGATAATATTCTGGATGAGCTTGACATATCAAAAACAAAAGCACATTATGTGGCAAGAAACCAAATGAGGTAAATATGTCTAAAAGTAAGCTACCACGTGAAATACTAAAAAATGTATATTGGCTTGGAGATTGCCTTGAGCAGAGATACCAAGGAAAGATATATCATTCCTATAACTCGTCATATCTAGTTATTGGGGAAGAGGCAGCTTTACTTGTTGAAACAGGGCACCCAAAGGATTTCAATGAATTACATGATCAAATTGTTGGAATTTTAGAAAATAAAAAGGTCCCACTAAAATATATATTTATTACACACCAAGAGACACCTCATGCTGGAGGTGTAGGTAGGTTCCTAAACATTTACCCGGATATTGAAATTCATGGTGATGTGAATGATTACCACATGGCATTTCCTAATTATAGCGCTAATTTTAAAGCTATGGAAGTTGGTGACTCTATCGACTTGGGTGGCGGTATGAATTTTATTGCAGCTGAACCGGTTGTTAGGGATATGAGGACTTCATTGTGGGGATACATTACACCTTACAACTTGTTATTTCCTGGTGATGGCTTTGCTTACAGTCACTATCATTGGGATGGTCACTGCGGAATGATTGCTGAAGAAGCTGACACACTTGATTTGTTTGACGTTTCAGCGGTATTTGCAGAACTAGCACTATTTTGGACTAACTTTGTTGATATGGAGATCTACACAAAGAAGTTAAAAGAGCTAGTGGATGAACTAGATATAAAATATATTGCACCCACTCACGGTCTGCCAATCTTGGACATTGATAAAACAATGCCAAAAGTCATTGAAGGACTTCAAGCGCCGTATCATAAATTAGCTGGATAGTTTTATTTTTCAGGATAGGGTACGTTCTTACCTGTATATCTTCTGACGCGAATATTAGCTTGCTCCGCATGCCCAGCAAATCCTTCTAGCATGCACAATCTGGAGCATACCTCACCAATTTGCGCGGATGTATCTTTATTCTCAACTCTTTGATAGGTACAGGTTTTTAAGAATTTACCAACCCACAGTCCACCTGTATACTTGCTTGCCTCTTTGGTAGGAAGTGTGTGATTTGTTCCAATAACTTTGTCGCCATAGGCAACATTAGTTTCTTGCCCTAAAAATAGCGAACCAAAATTTTTGAGATTTTTTAAAAAGTATGATGGATCTTTTGTCATCACCTGAACATGTTCATAAGCTAATTTATTTGCTTCAATGAGCATATCTTCTTGATCTTCACAAAGTATAATCTCACCAAAGTTTTCCCAAGAGCCTTTTGTTATGTTAGCTGTTGGAAGTATATCGAGAAGTCTATCAATTTCACTTAGTGTATCTTCGGCTAATTTTTCTGAGTCGGTAATTAAGATGGCGGGTGATGTTGGTCCATGCTCCGCTTGACCCAGTAAATCTGTAGCACAGATTTCTCCATCTGATGTGTCATCGGCAATAACTAATGTTTCCGTTGGTCCAGCAATTAGGTCAATTCCAATTTCCCCAAACATTTGTTTTTTTGCCTCTGCAACATAAGAGTTACCAGGGCCAACAATCATATTCACAGGTTCAATTTTTTCAGTACCGATACCCATTGCACCAATTGCTTGAACCCCACCAATAAGGTAAATTTCATCCGCACCTGCAAAATGCATTGCTGCTATTGTCGCTGGATGCGCTCCTCCATTGTAAGGTGGGGCGCACGCAATTACTCTTTTTGCTCCAGCCACCTTCGCTGTAAGAACACTCATATGTGCTGAAGCGACCATTGGATATCGCCCCCCTGGCACATAGCACCCAACATTTTCGATTGGTATATGCTTGTGGCCAAGAAATACTCCTGGAAGTGTTTCAACCTCCAGTTCATTCATTGTCTCCAGTTGCTTTTGTGCGAAGTGCCGGATTTGGTTTTGTGCAAATTTAATGTCTTCAATCTCAGATTGATTTAATTTTGATATCGCCGCATCAATTTCATCTTCAGATAGTCGAAAGTTTGCTGGGCTCCAGTTATCAAAATGTCCTGAGTAATGCCTCAGTGCGGCATCGCCTCTTTCTCTAATATCGCTTAAGATTGATCTGACTGTTTCTTCAATTGATAATTTATCTTCACTTACATTATTCGTTTCTGAACGTTTCTTTATATATCTAATCAAATTTCAATTCCTTGTTTATTTAAACACTTGTGGATTTATAGGGGATCCGGTTCCGCCTGTTATTATGAGGGGAGGTCCACAAAAGAAGAATTCATAAACTCCATCTGCGGCACAGTCCTCTGCTAGCTCCTTTAAATAAAATATCTCACCCATACATAGTCCCATTGCAGGTATCACCACCCAGTGCCAAGGTTGGTTTGCCTCGGAGGTTTCATTTGGTCTAACTTCCACTCCCCAGGTATCAGAACATATCGCTGCAACCTCTTTTTCATGGCACCAGTAACAATTTTCAAATTTTACTCCTGGAGCATCACCGCCGGCATATCCACCCCATTCGTTTTCGCTCAAACATCGTTCCATTTGACCCGTTCTTATTATGACAAAGTCTGCTTTTTTAATATCAACACCCTGTTGCTTCGCGCATGCATCGAGTTCATCATTTGAAATACCCTCACCGTCTTGCAGCCAATCAACCCCACGGTATCGTGCGATATCAAGCAAAACTCCGCGACCATTCATCTTATCCTTTGAATTCTCGATTCCAAGAACATTTAACCCTGTTACATCAATTTGTTTTGGGTCATGGCCGTTATAAGCCCTGTCTTCGTAAAATATGTGCCCAAGTGCATCCCAATGTGTAGCTCCCTGGACACACAAGTTTAGCGTATCATCAGCATAGCGAATTTTATTCCAATCTTGTCTGCCACAAACGGCATCCGTGCCTGTTGCAAGCATTTGGTGTATAGGATTGAAGCGTCCACCAAATAGACCGTTTTGAGGACCCTCTCTGTCAAGAGGAATACCCAATGAGAAAACCTTCCCTTTTTTTATTAACTTCGAAGCTTCAATAATATCTTCCGGAGTTACAAGATTAAGAGTACCAATTTGATCATCTTTACCCCATCTGCCCCAGTTTGAGAGCTCTTCCGATGCTTTTTTTATTGCATCGAGATTTACTTTTATATCCATATACATTCTCCTGTGTTAATGCGCAGTCCAGCCACCGTCAATGAGTAAACTTGTTCCAGTTATCATTTTAGCCTGCGGAGAGCATAAATACAATATGCCATCTACAATATCCTGGACATCAACTAATTTTTTCATTGGTATCATTCCATAGACAAAATTTTTAAATTTCTCATCTTCAAACATTGGCTTGGTCATAGGTGTATCTGCAAATGTTGGAGCGATTGAGCAGACTCTTATGTTTGACGACGCGACTTCAACCGCTAGGGCTTTAGTAAGTCCTTCAACCGCATGCTTTGTGAGACAATAAACGGTTCGGGTTGGCGAGCCAACATGTCCCATTTGGGACGTAACGTTTATTATCACCCCCTGTTTATTTTTTTTCATTAATTTTACCGCAGCTTTAGATGTACGAAATGTTGCTCTTATATTGAGATCAAGCATCAAATCCAGGGTTGCATCATCAACATCTTCGATAAGTTTAGGCCGGTTTACTCCTGCATTATTTATGCAAACATCCAGACGTTCTAATGACCCCATCTTTTTGATGAACTCATCACCGGTTATATCGAAATCCCAGATCTCTATGTTTTCTGGAAACTGCTTTTGTAATTTAATTAGATCATCTCGTGTTCTGCTAACAGCGATAACTTTAGCATTATTCTTTGCGAATTCGATTGCTGTAGCTCTACCTATACCTCGTGCAGCACCTGTTATCAGGACAACTTTGTTCTCGAATGGGCTAACACTATCCATCGTATTAGGCTCTAATCAGTTTTGGTTTCGGACTTATACCAATGATATATTTCTTCACCCGTCATGTGAATAACACCATCATGTTGGTTTATATAATCGTACAATTTTTCAACATGACCTATACGGTGAGGTGTACCCGTCAGATAGGGATGCATGCTTATCGCCATAATTTTGATATTTTCTTCACTTTCCATATAGAGTCTATCAAATGTTTCCTTGCATTGTTTGTAAAACACATTCGCTGGCTGGTGCTGGATTATGTGTATGACAATGTCATTGGTTTCGAGAGGATATGGAAGTGTAAGCATTGGCCCATTTTTTGTCTCTATCGTTGTTGGCAAATCATCCATTGGCCAGTTACATACATATTCAATCCCATTCTTCTTCAAAAGATCAAGTGTGTTTTCAGTTTCAGTTAGTCCAGGGCTTTCCCAACCGATTGGCTGCTTGCCTGTGAAGGACTTAATTTCTTCTACAGCGGCCGCAATTTCTGCATCTTCATCATCGAGAGAGTGCTGAGGCTGCTGCTCATATCCATGCCCCATAAACTCCCAACCTGCCTCGAGCGCCGCTTCTGCAATACGCGGGTAGGTTGAGCAAACATGTCCATTTATAGCAAGTGTAGCTGTTATATTTCGTGATTGAAGGGCATTTAAATGTCTCCAAAATCCAACACGGTTTCCATATTCATGCCAAGACCAATTCGGGACATTTGGAAGTAGTTGATTGCCCATTGGAGGCGGTAACGCATTTCGTGGCATTGGTCGAATTATGTTCCACAATTCCACATTGACCGTTGTCCAGACTATTATTTTTGACCCGTTTGGGCCTTTTAATTTGGGCCTATCTATTATTGCTTCGTACTTCAAGCGATCTGTTAGTAAACTCATAATTTCCCTACTTTTTTCTATCTTCTTTTTATTTTATATACTATTTTTTTTAGATATTATATTGCAATTTATAGACTTTTTAAAAAATTTTTTACAATAGCCATATGGGACCATTAAAAGACATAAAGATATTTGATCTAACCCGAGTATTAGCCGGACCACATTGTACCCAAATTTTAGGGGATTTGGGCGCTGATATTATAAAAATTGAGAGGGTTGAAACGGGCGATGACACAAGAAAATTTGCTCCACCTTATATGAAGGATACTGATGGAAAGGATACAAATCAAAGTGCATATTTTTCTGGTACGAATAGAAATAAGCGCTCTCTGACATTGGATTTAAGCTCGGAAGAAGGTCAGTCAATTGCTAGAGAATTGATATCGAAGTCAGATATACTGGTCGAAAATTTTAAAGTTGGAACACTTAAAAAATATAACTTAGACTATGAGTCACTTAAGGATCAATTTCCAGATCTCATATATTGCTCGATTACAGGATTTGGGCAAACGGGGCCTTATGCGAGTCGACCTGCATATGATGCACTGGTGCAAGCAATGGGCGGAGTTATGAGCCTGACCGGAGAACCCGATGGTGAGCCTATGAAAGTGGGTGTGTCCATTGCGGATCTGATGGCAGGAATGTATGCAACAGTATCAATTCTCGCAGCTTTGAGGCACCGTGATAAAACGAATCAAGGACAACATCTTGACATCTCGATGCTTGATGCCCACGTGGCTTGGCTCGCAAATCAAGGAATGAATTATTTAGCAACCGGAAGCAATCCAGATAGATTAGGTAATCAACACCCAAATATTTTACCCTATCAGGTAATGCCATCGAAGGATGGTTATTTTGTTTTATCCGTTGGCAATGACGCAACATTTGAGAGGTTCTGCGAGGTTGCGTCCTGTGAGTATTTGCTCGCGGATAAAAAGTTTGCAGAGGCGGTCGAAAGGGTGAAAAATCGTGAGGAGGTTACCAATAAGCTCAATGAAATTACTAAGATGCATGAAACAAAATGGTGGTTAGAGAAATTGGAAGAAAAGAATATTGGTTGTTGTGCAATTAACTCACTGGAAGAGGTTTTTTCGGATCCCCAAGTATTGGCCAGGAATATGATAATTGATATGAAAGGGACAGATAAAAATCAGAGCCCTTACAAGCTAATAGCTAACCCAATAAAAATGAGTGAGGGTAGCATTACATATAGACATCCACCGCCACAACACGGTGAGCACACTAATGAAATTCTGAGCGAGTATCTCGGCTACTCAGAAGAAAAAATCGCAAAACTAAAGAAGTCAGGTATAGTCTGAAAATGTTCAGCTAAGCATTGCTGTCTTCGGCAACTTTTCCGTAATGGGTATATGTTTGTTGTAAATACCACTTGTAGAAATCCCAATAACTTTCCTCAGGGTATTTCATAGGATTGTCATCGCTTACGCATGATGGTATTTGTTTGGCAACTGTGTCAAGACCTGTATTGACAAAACATGCTAGTGAGTACCTATCATTATTTCTAGGTGGTAACACTCGATGTGGTGTCGCTCTAAATCTCTCATTTGTCCATCTTTCTAAGAATTGCCCCAGATTTAAAATTAGAGCACCTTCAGGGATTACCGGCCAGAACCACTCACCGTTGGTATCCATAACTTGCAGCCCTGGTTCTTTTGCCATTGGTAAAATGGTCATAAATCCAGTATCAGCATGAGCTCCCAAACCAAATTCTTTTTCTTCAACAAAATCAACTTTTGGGTATTTAGCTAATCTGAAGTAGCTATAAAGTTCTTCAAAGTGTGGCTCAAAGAAGCCATCCTCAACTCCAAGAGCTTCTGCCCAAACTGGGAGTAGTTTTTTGCACATATTAATAATACCATCCCAATAGTCCATGATTTCTTCTTTGAAACCATCAAGTTCTGGCCAAGGATTTTGTGAATAGAATTGTTTACCAGCCTTTACATTTGGGTGATCATCAGGATAATCAGTAGCCAAAACCAAGCATTCAACGGTATCTGTTTTTGTATGTTCTTCATATTCTGAGTGTTTTAAAATAGTTGTTTTTGATGGAATATAGCCTCTTTGGTGTTCATTGACCTTAAACTTCATCTTGAAGTCTATGTCTTGATCGTGAAACCTAATAATCTGCTGCTCCATTCGTTCAATTTTATCAAGGGATATGCCATGATTTGTAAGGCACATGAAACCTAGAGTTTCGGCTACGTCTCTCCACTCTTTTGCTAGTGATTTTATCGCGTCCCTGTCGCCTTTCAAAATTGGACCTAGATCCATGACTGGAAGTTCTTTATATGGAAAATCCTTATCTCTTGCGTCAATTTTTGCTGTACTCATTTTTTACCCCGTTAGAATTTATTTTCACTACTAAATGCCAGTATTTGGCAGATCAAAAATTAATTTATTTACAAACATTATAAATATGTTGATATATTAAAGCAGATTTAACATGTTAATGTAAATAAAAAAATCATTTTAAGGGGATACAAATGTCAGAAAAAATAGGAATAATTGGCCTTGGTATTATGGGCTCAGCTTACACCAAGAATCTTAGTGCCGCGGGTTACGAAATAATAGGCTTTGATGTCAATGAAGAGAGATTTGATGCACAAGGTAATGCAAGAATAAAAAGGGCATCATCCCCAACAGATGTTGTAAATCAGGTCGATCGGGTTATAACATCATTACCGCATCCGGATGCTTTAATAGCTGTCGCAGATGAAATATCAAAGTCGGGAAAAGAGGTCATAATTGCAGATACATGCACACTTAAGATATCTGATAAAATCAAAGCGCGTGATATTCTTGCAGATAAAGGCATAACCCTTCTTGATTGCCCCGTTAGTGGAACAGGCCACCAAGCCTGGGCAGGGGATCTTGTAATTTTTGGAAGCGGTGATCAAGCTTCATTTGACAAGGTAAAACCAGCATTTGAGAAAATGGGGCGAGAGGTACACTACCTTGGTGAATTTGGAACAGGATCAAAGATGAAATATATCGCAAATTTACTGGTTGTAATTCACAACGTATCATCTGCTGAAGCAATTACCTATGGTGTCAAGGCGGGGATTGATCCACAATTGGTTTACGATGTCATAAAGTCAAGTGCAGGAAGCTCACGGATGTTTGAAGTGCGTGGTCAGATGATGGTTGACAATAAATATGATGAAAATGTCTCAGCGAACCATTTAATAACAAAAAAAGATATTTCTGTTATTTTGGATTTTGCTGATGAGATGGGATGCCCCACACCACTATTTTCACTAGCTGGAGACATACACAGAGCAGCTATCGCTCAAGGTAGAGCTCTTGAAGACACGGCATCAGTTTGTGCTGTGACTGACAATTTGGCTGGTGTAAAAAGAAAATAATCCCAAAATCGAGGATAAATGAAGCATTATCTTGAAGCAAATCATAAGACTGTTCATTGGGGATTTCTGTCTGCGGAAATTAAACCAGTTTTGAACATCAATAGCGGTGATGAAGTCGAAATTACATCAGTATCAGGGCCGCCTGAGGTAACAAAAAATAGCCCATATAAAGTAAAAGAGTCTTTATTAGAAATTCATGAAAAAAGTGTGCGTGGCACACTTCAAGGTGGCCACATATGCACAGGTCCAATCGAGGTTCATGGGTCCAAAACAGGCGATGTTGTAGAACTTGAAATTCTCTCAATAGAGCTTGACTCAGATTGGGCCTACACTGGCGTTGCTCCATTAAAGGGTGCCTTACCAGACGATTTTAACGCCCGTCAGATGTCATATCTTGAAATAGATAGAGCAAAAAAGATTGCAAAAACACCATGGAATATGGAAGTCGATCTGGATCCATTTTTTGGTCTTATTGCAACGGCACCACCAATGGAATGGGGCAAGCTATCAACAGTGCCACCCAGACAGAATGGTGGTAACATGGATAACAAAGAGTTGAAAGTTGGAACTACACTATATTTGCCTGTTTTCGAAAATGGAGCAATGGTGTCCATCGGTGATGGGCATGGAACGCAAGGCGATGGTGAGATTTGTACAGCTGCTGTAGAAATGGACATGCGCGGTAAATTTAAAGTATCAAATAGAACGGACATGGAAATTACATGGCCAATTGCAGAAAGCAATGATTATTTCATGACAATGGCATTTGATCCTGATCTCGATGAATGTGTAAAAATCACAACAAGAGAGATGATCAATTTCTTGTCTGAATTTTGCGGCTTAACTCGAGCCGATGCTTATACTTTATTGAGCTATGTCGGTGACTTGAGAATAACTCAAGTGGTAAACGGCAATAAAGGTGTTCATCTCATGATACCAAAAAAATATTTTCACAAAACATTTAAAAAATGAGGAAGGAATAATATGAATAAATATCGAATACTTATACTAGGGGCCTCATATGGCTCATTATTAGGCATCAAGTTAGCTCTAGCTGAACATGATGTTGATCTTGTTTGCCTTCCACAAGAAGTGGAACTTATTAACAAAGAGGGTGCCATTGTCCGCCTTCCAATTCGTGATAAAGACAAAGTAATCGAATTAAGATCAACAGATTGCCCAGGAAATCTTCGTGCGCTCGGGCCAGGTGATGCTGATATTTCAACCTATGATCTGATCGCATTGGCGATGCAGGAGCCACAATATGGGGCAGAAGAGATTGCCGAGCTCCTCAAAGAGATTGGCTTGAGTAAAAAACCTTGTATGTCCATCATGAATATGCCCCCATTGCCCTACATTGCTAGAATTGAGGGACTTGATACATCAAAACTAGATGGGGCATACACAAAAGCTGATGTCTGGAAATATTTTGACTCAGATTATATGACCTTGTGCAGTCCAGACCCTCAGGCATTTAGGCCGCCTGATGAGAATATTAATGTTTTACAGGTTGGTCTTCCAACAAATTTTAAAGCAGCGAGATTTGAGTCAGATCAGCACACTCAAATATTGAGAGATCTGCAAAGTGATATCGAAAAAATTAAATATGATCTCGATGGTGACATGATTGACTTACCAGTAAAGTTAAAAGTGCATGACTCAATTTTTGTTCCACTTGCAAAGTGGAGCATGCTTTTATCAGGGAATTATCGTTGTGTCAGAGAGGAAAATGCTGTTGCCATAAAAGAGGCAGTCCACTCGGATCTTGCGCATTCTGAAGAAATCTATAATTGGGTGGGTACTATTGCAACAAAATTAGGTGCAATTGACTCCGATCAAGTACCGTTTAATAAATATGCAAAGGCCGCAGAAAGCCTTATCCGTCCGTCATCTGCAGCAAGAGCACTTTTTTCTGGGGCTAAAAATATAGAGAGAGTTGATAGGCTAATAAAATTAATAGCAATTCAAATGGGAGAGGATACGCACTTGATTGATCCAATCATCGAACAAGTGGATCGTAGACTTGAAATAAACAGGGGTTCGTAACTCATAAGGTTGAGGGGATGAAAGTTTTAGATGCAATCATAACTATTCTTAAAAAGGAAGGCCTCGAATGTCTTAACTGCTTTCCAACAACGCCAATCATTGAAGCCGCAGCAGCACAGGATATAAAGCCAATAGTTTGTAGGCAAGAGCGAGTTGGTCTTGGAATTGCGGATGCATATAGTCGAGTAACAAATGGAAAGAAGTTGTCAGCATTTGCGATGCAATACGGCCCAGGCGCCGAGAACGCTTATCCTGGGGTTGCAACTGCCTTTAGTGACTCAACACCATTACTTGTATTACCATTGGGACATCCATTAGATAGAGACGGGGTGTTTCCAATGTTTTCAAGTTTAAAGTCATATGAAAGCATTACCAAATCTATTGAGCAAATCACAACACCATCAAAATCTATCGATGTTTTACGTAGGGCCATTGCATCAATGAGAAATGGTCGTCCAGGACCTGCAATGGTTGAAATACCCGAGGATATACTTAGCCAAGATATAGAAGATAGTAGGGTAGAGAATTACAAAAAAATTCAATTTGCAAGATCTATGGCAAGCAGTGAAGAGATCACAAATATTTCTAAAATAATATTAAGTGCCAAGAATCCAATTATCATTGCGGGTGCAGGGGTATTATATGCAGAGGCCACGAGAGAGCTCGCCGAGTTTGCGGAATTATTACAAATTCCAGTTATGACAACAATGGAAGGAAAAAGTTCAATTTCAGAGCGAAATCATCCACTCGCCCTAGGTAGTGGATCTGGCGTAATGAGTGATCCCGTAGTTCATTTCATGAAGAAGTCAGATGTTGTAATTGCACTGGGAACAAGTCTTACAAAACATCCCATGGTAACAACAATACCGCCTGGAAAAATTATAATCCATAACACCAATGATCCGAAGGATTTATATAAAAGTTATGATATCGATTACCCAGTACTTGGAGATACGAAATTGGTTTTAGAGCAGTTAATTGAGTCCTGTCGAGATTATCTTTCCGGTAAAATTATTCGTAACGATGTTCCTGAAGAAATATTCGAAGTAAGGAAACAATATCTTGAAAACTGGTCTAAACACCTAGACTCAAAAGATAAACCAATAAGCCCCTACAGAGTCATATCAGAATTTATGAAAAACATTGATCCAAAAGATGCCATTGTAACGCATGATGCAGGCAGCCCAAGATATCAAATAATGCCATTTTATCAATCTGATACACCTAGATCATATCTCGGTTGGGGAAAGTCACATCAGTTAGGTACTGGTCTGGGTTTCGCAATTGGTGCAAAACTTGCTGCACCAGATAAATTTTGTGTGAATTTTATGGGAGATGCTGCCTTTGGAATGACTGGACTTGATTTTGAAACGGCCGTGAGAACAAAACTTCCTATCACGACAATAGTTTTAAAAAATTCTACTATGGCAATTGAGACTAATCACATGAAGATTAGTCACGAAAAATTCAAAGCACGTGATTTGGATGGTGATTATGCTGACATAGCGAGATCGCTCGGGGGCTGGTCAGAGGTAATTGACGATCCCGAAGATATTGCAAGCTCTCTTTTGCGGGCTAAAGAGAAAAATCAAGAGGGTATTTCAGTATTGCTTCAATTCAATACATCAAAAGACCAAAATTTTGCAAATATGAGGCCTTTTGGTTAATTTTATAAGATTTCATAAAAAAGGAGACGCGCATGGTGAAAATTTTTGTTCCACAATTGATATCGCAGGTCGCATATAAAAAGTTGCAGACTCTCGGTGACGTAACAATGTATGAAGGTACGGATGGGCCCATGCCACATGATGAAATTCTCAAAGAGGTACAGGATAAAGACATACTATACGCACTTGGAGAAGTTGAGTTTGACAGGGAAGTAATATTAGCTGCTAAACCTCTCAAATTAGTATCAGCAATGCACATGAAAGCAACGTTTGTTGATAAAAAAACATGTACAGAGAGAAAGGTACCTCTTTGCGGAATACCTAATTTTGTGAGTAAAACAACCGCTGAATTCACTTTTGCGCTCCTTATGGCGACGGCATGGAGATTGCCTGAAGCCCATGAATATCTCAAAGATAAGAAATGGACCCAAAACCAATCAACATCTTTCCTTGGCTCTCGCCTATATGGGAAGACAATCGGAATAATTGGCATGGGTGCTGTAGGAACGGGGGTTGCGAAAAGAGCAGCGGCTTGTGATATGAAGGTGATCTATCATAAAAGAAGTAGGTTATCAGCTGCAGAAGAATATGTTCTCGGTAATGCTGAATTTAGAGCGATTGAGGATTTGTTTATGGAGTCAGATTTTGTCATGTTATGTACGTCCTTAACAAATGACACAAAAGGGCTTGTTGGCAAAGACCTATTATCGCTCATGAAACCAACATCGATACTTATAAACACATCAAGAGGGCCAATATTAGACGAGGAGGCATTAGAGAATGCACTGAGAGAGAAGAAAATACTGGGTGCAGGCTTAGATGTCTATGAGACGGAGGTACCTGAACCAAACCCTGGTCCAAGGCCTGGATTGTTTGATTTAGAAAACGTTGTGATGACCCCTCATATCGGATCTGCAGCAAGGGAGACCAGGGATGAGATGGCTCTTAGAGCGGTACACAACATTGAGAGATTTTTGGATGGTAAAAGGCCTTTTGATGTACTAAATCCTGAGGTTTATGGGGAAGCGGCAAATAACGATGAGGTAATTGGTTAATTCTAGGTCTCTGATGGCAAACGTGAAGATTGAAGACTCTTGGAAAAAGCAGCTCGTTAATGAGTTCGATAAGGACTACATGAAATCTTTGAGTAACTATCTGAAAAATGAAAAAAAATTAGGGAAAGATATCTACCCACCATCTCACCTAATCTTTAATGCCTTCAGTCTGACGAAGTTTGATGATGTTAAGATTGTTATTATCGGCCAAGATCCCTATCATGGGAGTGGTCAAGCCCATGGGTTAAGCTTTTCAGTTGAGCACGGGACTATGGTACCACCATCTCTGCAAAATATTTACAAGGAACTAAATAATGACATCGGTATACCAATTCCCAGTCACGGAAATCTCTCTAATTGGGCAGCTCAGGGGGTACTACTGTTGAACGCAATACTTACAGTGGAGAGTGGTAAGCCTGGCTCTCATGCAAATCATGGATGGGAACTTTTTACCAGCGCTGTACTCCAGATACTAAATCAAAAAAAGAAAAAACTTGTTTACATCCTTTGGGGGCAAAAAGCGCAGGAAAAGTGTACATTTATAGATAGTGTAGATAATTTGATAATCAGAAGCCCGCATCCATCACCATATTCCGCAAATACAGGATTTTTTGGCTCAAGACCATTTTCAAAAACGAATGAATATCTTAAAAAGAATGAAATTGAGCCTGTTAATTGGCAGGTTGACTAGGCGCATTTGCTAAATATCTTACATGGGTGACTAGTATTTCATGCAAATTTATCATATATTAAAAGTGTAACTTTTTTATAAACTAAGAGGAAATGACAATGGAAAAAGAGATGCTTGCAATCGCGTTCTTTAAGGAAGGTGAAGGCTTATTTGAGAAATTCATGGGCTTTATGCAATCTGAAGAGGGAATGGGTGAGCGAAGACAAATCGCGCATGTCGAGAAGACGCTCCCATCAGTATCACCAATGAAGAATTATGTTATGTTCAAAGTGCATGTTCATGACGAACAAGGTATGATTGATCTTTGTGCCGGTCGAAATCCTGTTGCTAAGGCAACATGGGATGAATGTATTGATCATGTTGATTTATTTGAATTAACCAGTACAGATTTGGGTTAAAAAGTCGCCTTTAGATGACGACTGAAATTGTAAACAACAAAATTGACTGGCATTGTAAACACACTTGGAGAAGAAGTGCGAATAATACCAAATGGTGCCTTATTGGGTGTTCTATTGGAGATTTTGGAACTATTGCATATTTTCAATACGCAGCAATTCCATGGCCGACATTAAACATCATGCTGCTTGCAATCTTCAACGGTTTGCTGACCAGCATAATACTTGAAACTTTTATCCTCATGCGCCAAAGCATCAATTTCTTATCTGCCTTAAAAACAGCAATGGGAATGAGTTTTATCTCAATGATCTCAATGGAGGTTGCAATGAATTCAGTCGATTGGTTCCTGACCGGTGGAGCAAAACTAACTTGGTGGGTTATCCCTATCATGCTCATTGTTGGTTTTTTAACGCCATGGCCATATAACTATTGGAGACTTAAGAAATATAACAAAGCCTGCCATTAAAGGATTTTATGTTTATTTAAAAATTCAGGAAAGTTGAATACCATAAATGTATTTTATAAATTTGAGTTTTGATGTTTGAAGAAGACCAGATAAAGCAGATACTCGATACCCTTGATAGCTTAAACAGTCGCACGAGAATCTATTTTGGGTGCGATAGCATTCGAAAGTGGAAAGGGAAAAACTGGCATGCAACATACGCCACAATTGTTGCGATACACAAAAACGCCAATAGCGGATGCGCATTATTCTATTACACTTCAAGTGAGATCGATTATGATAATAATGCAAGTAAACCCCGTATGCGGCTGATGAATGAGGCTTATAAAGTATGTGAGGCATATCTGCAATTACAGCCCTTCATCAGTAAATATAAATCTGAAATACACCTTGATATAAACACAGAGCCAAAATTCGGAAGCAGTTGTGTAGCGAAAGAGGCTAGTGGCTATGTGTATGGTTTAACTGGACAAAAGCCAAAGCTCAAACCAGATAGTTTTGCAGCGAGCTGTGGCGCGCATGGGATTGCGCATGGAAGATGTGATAATATCTTCGGAAAAATCAGCCAAAATTAGCTCCTTATGATTGCGCAATTTCAACTTTAACCGATAGATTTTCTTCCCCATTATAGTTTGTTGTTGTACCCCTTATTGTCGATGCGTCAAGTGCGTCAAAACCAGAGCATATTCTGATATAATTTTCATCAATACATTTTTTATAGGTGGGATCAAATCCAACCCATCCAAGATGATCAATATAAATTTCAGCCCAAGCATGTGATGATGACATCGCACTGTGTTCATCATACAAAAATCCATTAATATATCTTGCTGGTAAACCAATATAACGAGCTAGTGTAATCAAAATATGCGCAAAGTCTTGACATACACCCTTTCTCTTTGCCAGTGCTTTTTGTGCAGATGTTTTAATTGTTGTACTGCCTGATTTATATTTTATTGCATCTGCTACAATAAGATTTAATTCATGTGACATGGAAATCTGATCATTTTTTTTATTTACTTTATTGCACAGTTTTATCATCTCTTCTGAAGGAAACGTCAAATCCGTGTATCTGACGAAGCACTCCGGATTAACTCTTTCTTTGTGGCCTTTCAAAACTCCTGAAAAATCTTTTGTTTCAACTTCACCTTTTGCAATAATATTTTGTGACCCAGAGATATTTTTATTCGTAAGAGAGTATGTCTGATGTCCTAGGGAGTCCGTATATAAATACTTTATTTTTCCTTTATCTACGTTAATTTTCCAATTTATAACAGATTGGTTTGTGCAAACGCTTGGGTATAAACGAAGTGATTGTGATAACCTAGGTACAGTCTCATCATAGCTATAGGTTGTTCTATGGTAGATTGATATTTTCATTAAATTCCTCGAAAATATTTTTGATTTAAACAATCATAAAGGTCATCCATTTGTACTAAAAAACTCTCCAAAAATTCATGTAATCCATAATTTGATATTTGATCTGGGGTTTGGCTTTTTAATTTTTTGAATATTACTTTTGCTTGATTATGAGCCTTTGAATTTTGGTTGTAATAATTAACAAGACTTTTCAAATGTTCACTTATTTTTCCTACTGAATATGCAAGCGATCGAGGGCAATCCATATTGAGTATTAATAAATCTATAATTCTTGAATAACTATATTCATTCGTGCCGTAAGCCCAATTATAGGCTCTGTATGATGAGATTGAACGCAAAAGCATGCCCCACTGGAATTGATCATTTGCGCTACCAACATAATCAGAGCTAGGCAGCAAAATATAGTATTTCACATCGATTAATCTTGCGGTAAAGTCAGATCTTTCGAAATATGTACCAACTGTTAAAAAATCAAATCCATCATTTAATAATTGGGTGTTAACTATTGTGCCACGTATTGTGTTAACTAACCTCTTTACAATATCTATTATCTCTAGAAGATTCTTTGTTGTGTATCTTGCACCTGTATAAGTTGAGAATTCATAAAAACTGGTGTTAATAGCATTCCATACTTCAAGTGTTACAGCGGTTCGAGCGAGCCTTATATTTTCTCTTGCTTTAGAAAAGCAATTGATCACAGATGATGGATTTTGCTTATCAAATAATAGGAAGTATTCAATATTTTTTCTATTGAACGCCCTATTCCGTCTAATAAATTCTTCTTTGGAACCAATTGATTCAATTATGGCCTCCCACTCATTCCTATATCCCTGATCAGTGTTTGGTAATATTGATATACGATAACCGACTTCCAGTAACCGGACTGTTGCATCGGCTCTTTCAATATATCGTGAGAACCAAAAGAGATTTTCTGCAGTTCTACTTAGCATCTTTGTCTGCCAATACCCATGTATCTTTTACTCCCCCACCTTGTGATGAGTTCACAATGAGGGACCCCTCTTTTAGAGCAACTCGTGTGAGTCCACCAGAAACCAGTTTTCTGAAATTACTGCCAACCAAACAAAATGGCCTGAAATCAACGTGTCTTTCTGATAAATTAGCATTATCAAAAATTGGTACAGTTGACAGGTCTAATATTGGTTGCGCAATATATCCAGATGGGTTTTTGCTAATTTTCTTTTTAAATAAATCTATGTTCGTTTTACTCGCTCTGTCACCTATTAACATTCCATAACCACCGGCGCCATGTACCTCTTTGATAACGAGCTTGTGAATATTATCCAAAACATATTTTCTATCTTCAGTATTGTAACAACTATAGGTCATAATATTATTTAGAATAGGTTTTTCGCCTAGGTAAAATTTTATTATATCGGGCATATATGAATAGATTGCTTTATCATCAGCAATGCCACTCCCGGGCGCTGAAGCAATTGTAAGATTGTGTGATTTATAAGAGTCAAAAAGACCTGGAATTCCAATTAATGAAGAATTATCATAGGAGAGTGGATCTAAAAATTTATCATCAATACGTCTGTATATTACATCTATTTTTTTTGGTCCAACAGTCGTCATCATATATGTTATCCCATCCTCTACATAAAGGTCATTCCCTTGCACCAATTCAATACCCATTGTATCCGCTAAATATGTGTGCTCATAATATGCACTATTTAGCGGCCCAGGTGTTAGAAGCACAACATTAGGCTCGCCATAGCAGTTTTTAGGTTTTAAACTCATAAGTGTATTCAAGAGATGTTGAGGATAGTTATCAACTGACTCAACTTTCATTTGTTGAAAAATATCAGGGAACATTCTCATCATAATTTCTCTATTCTCTATCATATAGGACACGCCTGAGGGGATTCGGCAATTATCCTCTAGAACATAAAAATCATTTTTACTAGTTCTTACTATGTCTGATCCAATTATAGGGGCATAAACATGATGTGGAACATCAAATCCAATCATCTTTACATCAAACGCAGGATTTCTATAAATGAGGTCACTGGGTACAACACCAGCCCTGAAGATTTCACCTGTATGATATATATCTCTTAAGAAAGCGTTGATCGCGAGCGCCCTCTGTGTCACCCCATCGTGGATTTTTTTCCATTCCGAAGCAGATATTATTCTGGGGAACATATCAAATGGAATTAAGTGCTCAGTCATATCTGTATTTGAATAAACCGAAAAAGTTATTCCAATATTGCGAATTATATCTTCGGCCTCACTTTTTTTTCTTTTGATAACGTCAGGGGATAAATTGCCAATATTCGCCAAGAGATGCTTATATTCTTTTCTAACTTTATTATTTATATAGACTTCATTATACATTTAAATCTCATAATTTAGCACGCGTAGTATCTTGTATATAATTTAGGAAATACACCACTACGGCTTTTACTTATTTTAGTAACGTGTTCACTTTTGTAATTATGCAAAAACTATGCCAATAATAATTGAATGAATATTTATTGATTAAATACAATGGTTTATATTTTCATACTTTTTTAGCAAGAAAGGGTAAGGGCATGATATGATTAATTATTAGGCATAATATTTCAGTATGTATGGTGTCAGCAGACTCAAACCCAGGGGTTTAAACAGATGATTGCCATGTTAATTTACACTTGATATAGTCATGACTATGGATTGGGTTATTTATATATTTATTAGCCTCTGTATGACAGGATTAGTGTGTTATCTCTGGTCAAAGTTCTTAGCGCTGCCACTCATCAGATGGGCTCAAAGTGATCAAAGATCATGGTCGGTGAAGAAACTTGACCAAACTGGTATCATAATTTTAAAACAGCTCTTCATAATCATCATTTGTCTTTTGGTGGCATTACCACCATTTACCCTAATTATTTGGGCGTTTGGAAAGTTTGAATTTCTCATAGCTTAGCCAGCTGAGATAGGCGGTAATATCTAACCAGAATTGCAAAAAAAAACAGGTTTGGTATAATCACAAAGAATCCGTGAGGAAATTCAGTTTGCAATGTTGGGCCTAGGGTTCGGCAGAATATATTATTTCAACTGACTGCGCATAAGGAATTTCCTCAATTGAATAAAATTTCAAATAAAAAACTTTTAATTAGAAGTGAACCATGATGTGTGTGGGAACGTTATTAATTTGACGATATATTTTTACAATCGAGCAACGATAGAGTTCCAACAATTTGTAAGATATATAGCAAATAATAAAAAACTACGAATAACTTATTAATAGGTCTTAAAAACCATTAGCGTAGTTTACACAAAATAAGGGGTATAAAAATGAGAGAATATATCTACGACACATGGAATGGTGTGATGGATGCAAGATTCAATCCTCTAAAAAACATACCAGACTTACATGTTCAACACATGGTAATGCAAGTGCTAGCATTCATGTGGAGCGTTGTCTTTGGCCTAATGATTGCGGAGAGTGCTTTCGCATTCGGCATCAGCGCCATCGCACATACAGCTTTTTTAGCTGCAATCGTAGTAACAGTCGCTACATTTAATATTGCTGAAAAGTCACCATACAGCTTTGTTAATGGATATCATTCAGTTAACAGAACACGAAATTATGTATGGATTAACGGCGTCAGGACCAAGCTAGACGATACAGATCCAGGCGGGGAACACGAGTAATGATTACTCGCCTCGCCTAAATTCATAAATTAACTATCATCAATTGTACCGCAATATTTGCAGACAATTACCTTATTATTAATTCTGCGTCCGCAACTTGAGCATGTCTTTTTGCTCCAAGTAATGTATTTGTAATAAATAAATCCAACCGCGACTAATATAAGAATAAAACCACTGGTTATTATGAACAAGAATAATACTACCGCGGAAACCACAAGTAGTCTTATGATATTGAATAAGTAGTGCATCTCCTCCTGAAATCCAAAAAAAAAATCAAACTTGCTAGAGTAAAATACCACTATCATCTTAATAAAATATGATTTTTAAATTGATGTGCACTAAACAATATCACAATTGCTTTTTACACATATCCCACCCAAAATATCAAAAATTTTACAATACGAATCAATGTTGCTGTATTTAAAATGACTGCTAAAAACTCACAGCTTGATCACACCTACCTTAAATATTTTTTATTGTTGGTAATTCTCAATTTTCTGTCAATTTCATCAGCCTACGCGGAAGCAGAGTACTCACAAACGAGCGCAAGCTTTAGCAACAAAGAGCTATATCCTACCGGGCTTGAATTTAATACAGATGGAGATAAGATGTATATCACCGGTACGCAAGGTAGTAATGTTACACAATATTCTCTAACAACTCCTTTTGATGTCTCGACAATAGCTTTTGAGGGTGAAACAGACAATGCTGGCTACTTTGTGAGTGATGTTGCATTTAATTCTGATGGAACAAAGATGTTTCTCGTAGGATATAGGGACTCCATAGCTGAATATAATCTTGGTACGCCTTTTGATGTCAGAACAGCTTCACTTGTTAATGATGGTCACACCATAGCTGGTCTGGGTACTCAACCAAAGTCTTTTGCATTTAATGATGATGGCATGAGGATGTTCATTGCTGAGAGCGCTACAATAAGAGCTTATGACTTATCAATCTCCTATGATGTCTCAAGTGCTGTTTCTGCAGAAACCTATGAGACAACATATGGTGTAATAACCGGTTTAGTGTTTAATTCTGATGGGTCCAGAATATTTACTACCGCTCAAGACAATGACTCGGTTAATGAGTATGCAATGCCGACTGCATACAATATTACGGATACCATATATATCGGAAGTTTTAAAATTGATGAAGACGGTGAGAATAACCCCAAAGGAGTAGCATTTAACTCTGATGGAACAAAGATGTTTGCGCTGGGCTTTCACAATAAACAAGTTTATGAGTATACGATGAGTTGTCCGTTTCAGGTGACATCGAGCTCCATTTGTAGATCGGATGTTTCCTCAGATCAGGCGGGTCTCATAGATGCCCAAATAAAAAGTTCAATTAGGTTGGCACAACAAACCTCAGATATCATATTAGATCGAATTGCTCGCGCTCGAGTGCAAGATAGCACTGAGAAAATGTCAGCTAATATTGGAATTTCGTTCACTAATCCTGAAGTAGCAAATATTGCAAATATTTTACCAATAGCGAATCTCGGCGATTATATTCCATTTCAGGGAAGCGAAGGAAATGATTGGTCGACGTGGGTTAATGCAGATATTACTGTTGGGGAAATAGACGAGACAGGCACATCTTCCTCTCAAGACATTTTAGCAAATGGTGTTTCACTAGGCTTTGATAAAAGGCTTAGCAGTAATAAGCTATTCGGTCTTTCAATGAGGATCGCCAATGACATAGTTGATATTGGCAGTGAGGGTACAAACATTTCTACACAATCCGTAAATGTTTCTGCATATGGAAGTTATTTTGCTGACAATGACAGCTTTATAGACTTGCTTATTGGTTTTGGGCATCTTCAATCAGACATAGATCGAGTCCGCGGGTCAATTACTACCAATGGTGATAGAGAGGGTAATCAAATCTTTGGATCATTAAAATTCGGAAAAAGAATGGGTAATGAAGATGTGAATATATATCCTTACGGTAAAATTCACACAAGTTTTTCGCAGTTAGATGAGTATAAGGAGGTTGGCGTTGATGCTATAAAGTTCGACCCACTGTCAATTAATTCATTATCTGGATCTTTTGGATTGGAATTAGATAAAAAAATGATATATGGGGATGTAAAGCTACTGCCAAGATTAAAATTGGAATACGCAAAAGAATTTAGCTCAGAGTATATCCAGGATTACTACTACGCATCAGATCTAAATACTAAGTATTCGTATAGCTCTGATAATATTAATTCAGATATCATTATTCTAAATTTAGGTTTTGATGTCATTAATGATAATGGTGTTACATTCAGCTCTGGCTTTAAAAGAGAAGAGAGAGGTGACACCGAAAGCTATGATACTTTTTCATTGAGCGCTAATTATTTAGCACAAGATGATAGTAAATATTCACTCTCGCTTCAGGGCAGCGGGGCCGATTTGTCATCGTCCATAGAGGTTTCAAAAGGTTTCGATTTATTTGATCTCAACGCGCAATTTGAATATGACCTTATCGCGCCAAATACAAATAAAATTAATATCAGTGCCGTATATAATTTTTAGATATAAAAGAAATTTACAGAGTAAATATCTATGTTTATGAGAAAATATAGAATGGTCAGCTGATATTGGATGTGTTAAAATTAAATGGCAAAGGATGATAAGGTCTTACAAGGATAACAGTATTTTCATGAAATCAATAGTTATTGGATCAGGTTTTGGAGGGATAGCAGCGGCTCTAAGGTTGAGATCAAAAGGCCACGATGTAACATTGATAGAAAAACACCCTGATCTTGGAGGGCGCGCTAGGGTTTTTAAAAAAGGTGGTTTTACATTTGATGCGGGACCTACTGTGATTACGGCACCTTTTTTAATAGAAGAATTATTCTCACTTTTTGACAAGAACTACAAAGAATACATCAATTTAACCCCACTAGATATCTGGTATAGATTCGTTTTTGAGGATAAATCCTACATTGACTACAATGGCGACGAGCATAGAATGAGCAAGCAAATTGCTAGTCTCAACAGCGATGATGTATCTGGCTATAAAGAGCTAGTTAGCTTTTCAAAAAAAATATTTGAAAAAGGTTTCAGTGAATTATCTGATGTCCCATTTAATAAACCACAGTTCATGATGAAGCAAGTTCCAGCGCTTTTAAAACTCAAAAGTTATAAATCCGTCTATGCATTAGTTAGCTCATTCATTAAAAATGAGAAATTGAGAAGAGTTTTTAGTATGCACCCTCTTTTGGTTGGTGGTAATCCATTCACAACGACATCTATATACGGATTAATAATGTACCTAGAAAAAGAGTGGGGCATACATTACTCGATTGGGGGTACCGGTAGCATAATCAATGCTCTTGAGAAATTAATGATTGAAGAGGGGATTGATATCCTCAGAGATACGGAGGTTGATGAGCTCATGGTACAAAATCGAAAAGTTGTGGGCGTAAGATGTAAAGATGGTGAATGCCTAGATGCTGATAATGTTGTATGTAACGCAGATCCACCATCTGTTTATGATAAGATGCTAAAAAATCAAAACAAGAGTCCGCTCTTCAAGCTAAAAATGGCCCGAATGGAATACTCCATGGGCCTTTTTGTGTATTATTTTGGTACAAAGAAGAAGTATGACAACGTGCAACACCATACCATAAAGTTTGGGAAAAAGTACAAAGAGCATCTCGAGGATATATTCAGTAACCACAAACTGAACCATGATATCAGTTACTACCTTCATAGACCAACGGCAACAGATGAAACCATGGCTCCAAAAGACCATGACTGTTTTTATGTCTTGGTCCCCGTTCCCAATAATAGATCAAACATAAATTGGAAAAGTGAAGGAGAAACTTTCAAGAAGTTAGTAATAGAGAAGATGCAGGAGCACCTTCTTCCTGATCTTAAGTATAATATTGTTGAAGATTTTTACTTAACTCCGGATTATTTTGAGAATGAATTAAATACCCAATATGGTTCCGGTTTCTCAATTCAGCCAAAATTTACACAGTCAGCTTATTTTCGTTTCCATAATAAATCCGAGGTTTTCGATGGGTTATATTTTGTAGGAGCGGGTACCCATCCTGGTGCAGGAATTCCAGGTGTACTTTCCTCAGCTAAGGTCTTAGACAAAATTTTATAATGAGCAAAAAAAAATTTTTAGCTATTTATGCAAAATCTTTCAACTGGGCCGGAGCATTTCTACCCAAGGAAATTTATGAAGATTGTTCATCCCTTTATAACTTCTGCAGATCAGTCGATGATATCGCAGATTGCGATGATAAACTGAGTGTGAAAGTTCAAAAAATGAACACTTTTATTGATAGCTTTAATTCAAAAAATTGTGGTGATGAAATTATTCTTGATATGAAAAGGCTAATTATTAAATATAATATTTCGGATAAAATAATATTTGATCTTTTTGATGGGGTTAAGACCGATTTAGTCGAAAGGTTGGAGCCCTTATCAGAAAAAGAAATTTTTTTGTATTCATACAGAGTAGCTGGTACGGTTGGTTTGATGATGGCAAAGATATTAAGAGTAAATGACAGGGCAGCCTTACTTGGCGCTATCGACTTAGGTATTGCAATGCAACTGACAAATATCTCCAGAGATGTAATTGAAGACAAAATGAGTAATAGGTTCTACATAAAAAGTAGTTTTAGTGATCTGAAGAATACAATAGGTATTGCTGATGAATTTTATGACAACGCCTTTTTTTCTATACGGGCAATACCTCTCAGAATGCGTTTCGCGATTGTCGTTGCGAGAAGGGTATATAGAAGAATTGGCTATAAAGTTTTAAGATGCGGTAATTTTGAAACCTACGAAAAATCTGGAAGAATTTATGTCCGTAATTTTGAAAAGATTTTTGAAACGATATTATCTCTTTTTGATCTATTAAAGTTATCTCATGCAAAGAGATCTGCAA
Source organism: uncultured OCS116 cluster bacterium (assembly GCA_902613795.1). Taxonomy (GTDB): domain Bacteria; phylum Pseudomonadota; class Alphaproteobacteria; order Rhizobiales; family TMED25; genus TMED25. Next base: position 384,792 of record CACMIP010000001.1, on the reverse strand, counting down.
ATACTACTGCACAATACCATCGTTTAATTAATGAAGATATAGACTACAATGCAAGATTTTGATTATGTTATAATTGGTGGTGGATGTGCAGGTTTATCTCTAGCGTATAGCCTTGAGGTCAATCATAAGCTTCGCGGTAAATCACTCGCCATCATTGAGCCAAGAGAAAAATACGAGCGTGATAAATCTTGGTCATTTTGGAAGACTTTTGAGCACGGCTTTGATGACTGTGTAAAAAAAAGCTGGACCCAATTTGAGATTAAGACAGAAAAAGGAACAAAATCACATTCATCCTCACGTTATCCATATCAGTGTATTGATAGCGGTCTATTTTATGAAAAAATTTTGAATACTTTAAAAAAAAATACCAATATAAGCTTTTTCAAACACAAAAAAGATATTGGAAAAAATAGCTCGATTATCTTTAATAGTGTGAGTGATAAGCAAGAGAATAATGGTGATCTATGGCAACATTTTCAAGGATATGAAATTGAAGTAGAGAGAGATATATTTGATGATAAAATTCTGACATTGATGGATTTTAATTGTGATCAAAAAGATAGCGTCCATTTTTTTTATTTATTACCTTTTTCACCCAAAACGGCACTCATTGAAACTACTTGGATCTCACGTATGGATGATGCACGTGAGTTGAATTATAGTGATCAAATCCATGACTACATAAAAGATGTTTTAAAGATTGGGGAATATAAAATAAATTATAGTGAAATTGGTAAAATACCGATGTTTAATACAAAGAATATAAAGGGTGACAATATTATTCAAATTGGAACAGCTGGAGGAATGACACGGCTCAGTACAGGATATACATTTACAAATATACAAAAACAATCTAGCTATATTCAGAAAAATATACAATCTATGAATAAGTTAAATAATTTTTCAATCAGGAAGAAATATCAACATTTAGATAATATATTTTTAAGTGTTTTATCAAATAATTCCTCCAAAATGATCGAGGTTTTTTATAGAATGTTTGGATGTAAGACAGATACAATTATAAAATTCCTCTCTGAAGAGTCTACTTTTTCAGAGGATCTCGCAGTCATTCGAAGTATGCCAAAAAAAATATTTCTTAGTGCTCTAGTAGGAAAATAAATGATAGACAAGATTAATTTCCGGCATTCAATATTCTTTCTGATTTTAAGTATATTCATCACATCGTTTGATTATTTTCGAAATAGTCCATTTCTTTTTGTATGTTTGGTACTTGTTGCATCAATTGGAATATCTCATGGTGCTCTGGATAACATGAAGGGAGCTCAATTATTAAAAATATTTGATATGAAAAGTATGTTTACTTTTTATGTGGGATACTTGGCAATAAGTGTTTTAGTGATCTGTGTTTGGCTCCTGTCGTCAACTTTTCTCCTCTGTCTTTTTTTACTTGTTGCCTCTTATCATTTTGGCAAAGAAGACTCAGAATTTCTTTTTCAGTCTAAAAAGTTCTACTTAGATATTTTATTTTTCTTAAAAGGATTAGTCATAATTTCGGCGCCACTATTGTTTCAATATACTGATACAATAAATATATTCAACACCATAGGAATGAATACGGATTTATTTATTTTTAGAGATTATTCTTTCATTATTTCATGTTTTTTTATTAGCATCATTTCATCTATCGCAATTGTCCTAATTGCAAGCAATCTCTATGCTTCAATCTTAATAATTGATTTATTCGCAATCGTTATATTGAATTATTTTTTGCATCCACTTTTTGCTTTTACATTATATTTTTGTTTTTTACATTCGGTGCGTCACTCTATTACTCTTATGCAAGATCTGGATAAAGATCTCTCTAAATCCATTAAAATATTCATCCGTAAAAGCCTGCCTTTGACAATAGTTACAGCATCTATATTTGTCGTTGCATTTGCTTTTCTAATGAGTGAGTATGATATTAATAGCAGTATAAATAAGGTGATATTTGTGGGGCTTGCAGCTCTTACTTTCCCGCATATCATCCTTGAGTATCTATTGGAGAAAAATGGAAAATAATAAACTTAAAATCTATTTAGCTGCCCCAAGGGGTTTCTGTGCTGGCGTTGATAGAGCAATTGAGATCGTTAAAAAAAGTCTCGACAAATATGGAGCGCCAGTATATGTCAGACACGAAATTGTCCACAATAAGCATGTCGTCGAAAGCTTGAAAGAAATTGGTGCTGTATTTGTCGAAGAATTAGAGGAAATTCATGATAAATCAAGGCCTGTAATATTTTCAGCGCATGGGGTACCAAAATCTGTGATTAAAGAAGCAAGCAATCTCAATATGATCTTTATTGATGCAACATGCCCATTAGTGTCAAAAGTCCACAGGGAAGCAGAAAATTTATACAGACACGGAATGCATATAATACTCATAGGGCATGAGAATCATCCTGAGGTAATTGGTACGATGGGTCAATTACCTGATGGTGCTATTGATTTAATTCAAAGTGTTACTGATGCTGAAAACTATGATCCAAAAACAGATAAAAATTTAGCGTATATTACGCAGACTACTCTATCAATTGATGATACCAGTGAAATAATTAGTTGCTTAAGCAAAAGATTTCCTAAAATACACTCACCAAAAAAAGAGGATATTTGTTACGCAACAACAAACCGTCAAATAGCGGTAAAACAAATTGCTGATAAATGTGATATGTTTTTTGTTATTGGTAGTAGAAATTCATCTAATTCAGTTAGGTTGGTCGAGGTTGCGCAGAAGACTGGGTGCCCAGATTCGCAGCTAATTAACTCCGAGAGTAAATTTCCAATTGATAGAATAAGGAATTGCAGTACTATTGGTATATCTTCTGGTGCGTCTGCACCTGAAATTCTTGTAGAGTTGTTTATATCAAAATTAAAAAAGGAGTTTGATCTTGAAATTGAAGAGGTTGAGGCGGTAAAGGAAGATGTAACTTTTCGTGTACCAGGTAGTTTGAGTTGAATTTGGTACCACTGCTTGGATTCGAACCAAGGACCTCCTGATCCACAATCAGGCGCTCTAACCAGCTGAGCTACAGCGGCACATAATTACTCTGACAAATTATATACCAAATAATTTAAACAAGAGGTATAATAATTAATACGTAAGATAACTATATCATTTTTTCATAAAGTTCAAGCGATGGGAATTAATTCAAAGCATAATAAAGAAACTGATTTACAAGTTGGTCCAACGACAGAAGGAATGGTCAGATTATTTATTCAGAATGAAGAAATCAGTCTACCTATTGATTTTAATCCCGATGACGCAATTGAAATTGCAAATGAAATAATCGCGTCGGCTAAGATCGCAAATAAAAATAAAAAATAGTTATTGACATAATATTCGTTTGCGCGTATTTCTCCCGCGTGAAATTTTTTCATACATCAAATTATAATAATTCTAAACTAGGAGAAAATAATGACATTTATGAAAAAAATTCTACTTTTTTCATTATCCATTTTTTTACTTACAGCTTCGTTCACTGAATCCCGCTCGGCAGGCATTTTGGGTCTAAATCATAATGAAGTTAATGTTTATTCATATAGACAACCATATTTGATTGAGCCAATGCTAGAGAGATTCACAGAGGAGACAGGCATAAAAGTGAATGTTTTATTCGCAGGAAAAGGTCTTGTCGATAAGATGGTGCAAGAAGGAGAAAATAGCCCAGCGGATGTTCTTCTAACAGTTGATATCGGACGTTTGAGCGGGGCTGTAAATAGCGGTGTAACACAATCTTTCCAATCAGGTATTGTAGAGTCAAATATCCCTCCACAATATCGTGACCCAAATGGTCATTGGGTTGGGCTTACTGCAAGAGCTCGTGTTGTATACGCATCAATTGATCGTGTGCCAGAAAATGAGATAACTTATGAAGAGCTGGCTAGTCCAAAATGGAAGGGTAGAGTGTGCATAAGGTCAGGTCAAAATGCCTACAACCTCGCTTTATTTTCATCTCTGATAGCTCATCATGGTGAAATTGAGACAATTAATTGGCTTAGAGGTCTAAAAGCAAATCTTGCAAGAACACCTCAAGGTAACGATAGGGCCCAAGTAAAAGGTATCTACTCTGGTGAGTGTGACGTATCAATTGGTAATACTTATTATATGGCTAAGATGAGAACCAATGAGAAAGAGCCTGAGCAGAAAGAATGGGCTGCCAGTGCAAAGATTATCATGCCTAACGCAGATGGTCGTGGAACACACATGAACTTATCTGGGGCAGTCTTAGCCAAGCATGCACCAAATGCTGAAAATGGTATCAGATTAATCGAATTCCTAACTCAAGATACCGCGCAAGCAATGTATGCTGGTGTCAACCATGAGTACCCACTAAAAAGGAATGTAGGTATTTCTGATATGGTGGCATCTTTTGGTGAACTTAATGCTGACACATTAGATCTCATAACTATCGCAAACGGTCGTGAAATGGCCAGTGAGATGGTTGATTTAGTCGGTTTTGATGAATAATAAAAATGCCAAATAAAATTATATGACAATTTAATTTTAAAATGGTATGACCATTGTTCATGAGAGCAATCTTGCATAAACTTTCCTATCAAAGAGAGCTTCTAGAAACCCTAGGAGCTCTCTTTGTCGCATCTATAATTGCGATACCAATTTTGACGATATTTTATATCGCATTTTCGGCAGATGATAATATCTGGCCTCATTTAGCTTCGACTGTTCTTCCAGGCTACATTACCACGACTTTCATAGTGCTAATGGGTATCTCAATTATTACAGTGTTTATAGGGGTCGGATTAGCATGGATTATAACTGTATATGAATTCCCAATGAGAAGGGTGATGGAGTGGTTATGCCTTATCCCTCTTGCCATGCCTGCTTATATTGTTGCTTACGCTTATGGCGATCTTCTCGATTACACTGGTTTTGTACAATCAAGTATGAGATTAATTTTTGGATGGAGTTCTATTAAGGATTATTGGTTCCCCAGTGTATATTCAACGAGTGGCGCAATTTTTGTAATGTCGTTTGTGCTTTATCCTTATGTGTACTTGACATCAAGGGCTGCTTTTTTAAGACAGTCAATGACATTAATTGAAGTTAGTTCAACACTTGGAAAATCTTCAATATATAGTTTCTTTCATATTGCATTACCAATGGCAAGACCTGCCATAATAATTGGATTAATACTTGTAATTATGGAGTCAATGAATGAATTTGCAGCATTCGAGTACTATGGGGTTGATACACTAAGTGTTGGTGTATACATTACCTGGCTTGGAAAAAATAACCTTGGTGGAGCAGCGCAGATTGCAATATTTATGCTGCTATTTATCTTTCTATTGATGATAATAGAGAAAGGTCTCAGAAAAAAAAGATCATTTGCCCAAAATAACAAGAGTCCAATTACTACCAATAGGATAAAGTTGAGCAAGAAAAGATCATCTTTTGTGCTGATAATTTGTGCTGTACCCATTTTTATTGGGTTTTTATTTCCATCTATTGTGTTATTTGATTTTGTTATAGAACGGATATTTGAGATAGAGGTTTTTGAATATGCAAGCCTACTCTTTAATTCTCTTTTTTTATCAATATGTGCAGCAATTTTGACAGTAATATTGGGCGTATTTCTAGTGAATACATATATTACGTCGAACAACATAATAATTAGGCTCTCGGTGAGCATATCAAGACTTGGTTATGCGCTACCTGGAGTTGTACTTGCATTAGGTGTAATTGTGCCGCTCGTAACACTCGATGGTTATCTCAAAAGTATATTTGGTCAATATTTCAATATCACAATTGGACTAATTTTTTCGGGTACAATGATAGCAATTATCTATGCGTATGTAATTCGCTTTCTAACAATATCTTACGGAACAATTGAGTCGGGTTTTGTGACTCTTAATCCTGATATTACAGCGGCCTCACGAGTTTTGGGACAATCAAAATATTCTACCCTATTAAAAATACAGCTTCCAATCATAAAGCCAGCTTTAATTATGTCAGCCTTGCTCGTCTTTGTTGACTCAATGAAAGAATTGCCAGCAACGTTAATATTAAGGCCATTCAATTTCGATACGTTGGCAACCCATGTATATACCTATGCGTCTCTATCACAGATTGAAGAAGCGGCATTACCCGCGCTAACTATAGTTTTCGCAGGGTTATTACCAATTATACTTATAAATCGTGAATTAGTAAAAAATAAGAATTGATCAATCAATGATGGTCGCTTCAGTTCTGGAGCGTATTTCATCTATACCAACATTTGGAGCTGCTTGATTAATTTTTACTCCATTTGGTAAAATATCAAATTTACCGAGATCAGTAATAACTGTATTCACAACTGACTTCCCAGTGAGCGGTAAAGTACATTTTTTTAATAATTTTGGTTGCCCATCTTTTGCGTTGTGTTCCATCAAAATTAGAACTTTCTTAACGCCGGCCACTAAATCCATTGCGCCACCCATTCCTTTTACCATCTTTCCAGGTATCATCCAATTTGCTAAATCCCCTTCCTCTGATACTTGTAAAGCGCCTAAAATGGAAAGATCAATATGACCGCCCCTTATCATGGCAAATGAGTCTGAGCTATCAAAATACGAAGTTTCTGGAAGCTCAGTAATTGTTTGTTTTCCCGCATTTATGATATCGGCATCTACCTGATTTTTATTTGGGAATGGACCCATTCCGAGCATGCCGTTCTCCGATTGAAGTGTCACATTTACCCCCTTAGGTATATAATTGGCAACTTTTGTTGGCATACCAATCCCAAGATTACAATAGTAACCATCTTTTAGCTCCATTGCTGCAATACTGCACATTTCTTCTCTTGTCCAAGGCAAAATTACTTCCTTTGCTATTCCATTAACGTTACAAATTCTATTTTTTTCTCAGTGTAGGTGCCTTCAAATATTCGATCAACATAAATCCCTGGTAGATGTATATGATCTGGATCTAGGTCGCCTATTTCCACTAAGTGTTCAACCTCTACCACACAAATATTTCCTGCCTTTGCCATTGGCGGATTGAAATTTCTTGCAGCTTTCCTAAAAATTAGATTTCCCGAGTGATCGCCTTTCCATGCTTTTATTATTGATAAATCACCTTTTATTGCCTTTTCCATGACGTATTCAACACCATCTATGACTTTTGTTTCTTTTCCTTCTGCAATCACCGTCCCAACACCTGTTTTTGTGTAGAATGCCGGTATACCTGCGCCCCCGGCTCTACATCTTTCGGCAAGCGTGCCTTGGGGTGAGAATTCTAATTCAAGATCACCATTTAAATATTGCTCTTCAAATGTTTTATTTTCGCCTACATAGGACGATATCATTTTTTTAATTTGTCGTGTTTGCAGAAGTGTTCCGAGTCCATAACCATCAATACCACAGTTGTTGGAAACAACAGTCAAATCTTTTACTTTACTGTTTTTAATCTCTTCTGTGATATTTTCGGCTATGCCACAAATACCAAATCCACCTGATAAAATTGTCAATCCATCACAAAGAATTCCTTGCATCGCCTCATGGGCATTTCGGTACACTTTTTTTGATGACATTTATCTTCCAATTTTTGCTAAATACAAATATGCATATAATATAAATTGAATTTATTTAACACAAGAACTTTGTTATGATTAAAGTGTACCGTAAACCTCATGATTTTGATGGAGGCAAATAATTGCTTGACCCCTTTAATAGAAATATAACTTACCTGAGAATTTCCGTTACAGACCGCTGTGACTTTAGATGCGTTTATTGTATGTCAGAAAATATGACATTTCTTCCTAAAGCCAATCTTCTAACTTTAGAGGAGTTACACAGACTGGCATCACTATTTATTGAGTGCGGAATAGAGAAGATTCGACTCACTGGTGGTGAACCACTAGTTCGTAAAAATTTGATGTGGCTTATTGAAAAACTATCTCAAAAAATTGGCAAGTCTAATCTTAAAGAGATAACAATTACAACAAATGGAAGCCAACTTGCTAGTTTTGCAAATGATCTTGCGGATCATGAAATAAAAAGAATTAATGTTTCTTTAGATACCTTGGATAGCGATCTCTTTAAAAAAATAACAAGATGGGGAGAATTATCAAAAGTTCTTGATGGTATAAAGATAGCTCAAGAGTCTGGAATTAAAATTAAAATTAATACTGTAGCCTTAAAAGGAATTAATGATCAGGAAATCCCGTCAATTATTAAATGGGCACACTCCAACGGTATGGATATAACACTCATTGAGACAATGCCAATGGGTGATATTGATGGTGATAGAACTGAAAATTATTTGCCATTAACAGACTATATGAAAGTTCTCGAGCAAGAGTTTAAGCTTACAGAGTCTAATTATAATACAGGAGGGCCATCTCGTTATTATACATCAACCGAGACGGGCTGTAAAATTGGATTAATAACTCCACTTAGTCATAATTTTTGCTCTGATTGCAATAGAGTGAGGGTAACATGCACAGGAAAAATGTATATGTGTTTGGGGCAAGATGACTCGGTAGATTTCAATAAACTAATGAGGAATAGTGCTACTGATGAAGAAATAATTCGATTGATTCACCGTTCTATTAGTTTAAAGCCAAAAAGCCATGACTTCAAAATTGATGAATATAATAATGCCCCTGCAGTGGATAGGCATATGTCTGTGACAGGTGGTTAGTTGGGGTTTATATCAGAATTTGCAACTTCCTCAGTGTAATTCAGTGGCAATGATGTTGTATATTTAATTTGCTCCATAGAAAAACTTGTTGAGACATCAGTTAAATTTATTCTTTCAATCAGGTTTTTATAAAATCGATCGAAGGCAGGAATATCTGGCACGACAACACGCAATAAATAATCAATATCCCCAGCCATCCGGTAAAATTCAACTACCTCTGGAAAATAATTTATAATTTTTTTAAATTCTGCAAGCCACTGGTTATTATGCTCGTTTGTCTTGACTGCGACAAAAGCGGTGACATCTGCATTTATTTTCTTTGGGTTCAATAATGCAACGCGCTTTGAAATTATTCCTTCTTTCTCCATTCTTTGAATCCTTCGCCAGCAGGGTGTTGAGGAAAGCGCGACTTTCGCTGAAATATCTGACACAGATATGGTGCAATCTTCTTGGAGAAGATTGAGAATTTTACGATCTATTCGATCCAGTTTTGTTGCCATATGTAGCCCGTTCTTGTATTAGTTATATATTTCAATAATAATGATATAATAGTATTTTGTTCTAATTTCAATAAATATATTGTTTTATATAGTAAATTTTACTAAAGGTTTTATAGCTTTCAAATTATTTATATATTAATAATTTTCTTGTATTAATGACAAACTAGTATAATTTCAAAATTTATTTTAAAAAATTAGATTTATAATCCAGATATTAGACATAAAAGATGACCAACGATAGCTCAAAAAATACACTAAAGGCTTCTCTACCGCGGGGTTTGCGCGACATTGTGCATTCTGAGTTAGATCTTATTAAAAATTTAACTTCAAAGATTATTCCTGTCTATGAGTCATATGGTTTTGAAGAATTATCAACGCCCTCTTTTGAATACACTTCTGCACTTGGTAAATTTCTACCAGACTCTGATAGGCCAAATGCTGGCGTATTTTCATTTCAAGATGATGATGAAAAATGGCTTTCATTAAGATATGATTTAACATCGCCATTAGCGAGGTATGTCTCGGAAAATTTTGATAAAATTACCAAACCCTACAAGAGGTATCAGCTCGGGAATGTATGGCGTAATGAAAAACCTGGCCCAGGTCGATACAGGGAATTTTTACAATTAGATGCGGATATTATAGGTTCAAACTCATATGGAGTTGATGCTGAACTAATTATGCTATCTGCTGACTCCATGAGCTCGATTGGTCTGAATGATGAAAATTACAACATTAGAGTGTCTAGTAGAAAGTTATTGGATGCCATTCTCGCTCTAGTATCAGACTCTGAAGATATTGATGAAGTTCGAAGGCTCACAATACTTAGGGCAATTGACAAGCTCGATCGTATTGGTATTGATGGGGTTCAAAAATTATTATCTGAAGGTAGAAAAGATGAGTCAGGTGATTACACAATTGGTGCAAAGCTGCAAACAGCTAGCATCTCAAAAATACTCGATTTTATATCGATTGGCTCACAGAGTAGGGATGGGTTTATCAGTCAGGCTATCGAGCTTGTGGGTGAAAATGACCTTGGACAATTAGCAATTGAGGAATTAAGAAGCATAAACAATATTTTGGATAAGTTAAATTACAATAAATCTGTTATTTTTGATAGTTCTATTGTAAGGGGTCTTGAATATTATACGGGAGTGATTTTTGAAGCGAATTTGGTATCTCAGGATAACGACAAAAATCTTCCAGTTATTGGCTCAGTCGGTGGAGGTGGTAGATACGATAAGTTGATATCAAGGTTTCGAAAAGACCAGGTAGGTGCCAGTGGTTTTTCTATTGGGATAAGCCGTCTTTGTACTCTAATGCAAATGATGGACTTCGAGATACTGGAAGAAAATTATGGGCCAATCCTCATCTTAAATATGGATAAAGATTACGAGTACAGCTACTATCAAATGGCGCAAGAGCTTCGTGCATATGGTATTAAGGCTGAGGTTTACCTCGGTACGGCTGGCATGAAGGCTCAGATGAAATATGCAGACAAGAAAGGTTCACCATTGGTAATTATTGAGGGTACGGTTGAACGAGAAAAAGGTATTGTGACAATTAAAAATCTTACAAAGGGAAAAGAAGTATCAGCAACAATTGACAGCCGAGATAATTGGATCAAAAATGATGAGATTCAATTTGAAGTGATTAGGGGTGAGGCTGTCAAAGAAATCTCGCAAATTCTCAAAAAAGACAAGATTTGAATATGAATAAAGCAATGGACAAAGATCCTTCATCAATCAGAGAATTTTTTATCAATAAAGGATACACGTTCTGTAATCCAGCCATGACAATACCGGCTGATATTGTTATGAATTTTATGGGTGAAGATGTTAGGAACAGGTTACTTTTCACAAGTTCTCCTAGTGGAGATGAGCTATGCTTGAGACCAGATTTTACCCTACCGCTTGCGATTAGCTATATTAATAATGAAGTGCAAGCGAATAAGTTTGTGTATGATGGTTACGCATTCAGATTTCCATCAATAAATGAAAAAACAAGATACTGCCCTGAGTTTAGGCAAATAGGCATAGAGAATTTTGGGGATAAAAATAAGATAGACGTTGAGGGTGATGTCATATCTCAAGCTTGTGAAATACTCTCATCTTTTTATAATGATCATTTAGAAATAAAGATCAGTGATATTTCTATGTTTTATCAGTTACTAAATCATCTAAAAATTGATACACACTTATTCAATAGAGTCAGAAGACTTTATTGGAGAGGGCTAAGTGCGACTGAAATAAAAGACTCAATAAAAAAAATTATTAATACACGATTTGACGCAAAGCCCCGCTTAGATCTCATAGAAGAGTATAAGAATAATAACTTATCTAGCATTGCATTAATTCAAAAGTTAACTGGATCTGACGATTTATCTATATTTTCAGGTAGGCGACCAGATGATATTGTAAAGAGCTATATCGATAAATCAGAACTCATTAATGGTACTGTGATTAACAACACAGTAATCGAGCAAATAACAGAATTTTTGTCTATCAAGGGAGATATGCCGAGAGTAATCCAACTATTGGATAATTTTCAAAAGAAATATCATATTGATTTTGCAGAAGGAATTGAAAACCTCGAAAATCGAGTAAAAATCTTGAAAAAAAATCAGATCGCAAAGGATATGATTGAGTTTAATGCAACATTATCCAGAAAGGTTGAATATTATACAGGTTTGATATTTGAAATCAGAACGAAAAATAAAAATAAAAATGAGCCAATCGCGTTAGGGGGTCGTTACGATAAAATATTTGAAGAGCTAGGATCCGCAGAACCTATTCCAGCTGTTGGATGTTCAATTTATGTTGATCGGTTGTTATTCGATGAGGGTAATAATGAGTTGTAAGTTAATTTTAGGTATTCCAAATAAGGGTAGATTACAAAAACAGACAGTAGACTTTCTAAAAGAAAATGGTCTTGAAATTGAGCGTGGAAGGGGGGATCGAGGGTATATTGGTAAGTTGATCGGGTATGATAATATTGAATTGATTTTTCTTTCACCAAAAGAAATTTCACTCGAACTCATGAAAGGGTCAATAGATTTAGGAGTCACTGGCTTAGATTTGATCAATGAGTATGTGCACCTACCTGATGTGAACACACATAACATACTTGAGCTTGGTTTCGGCAAAGCTGATGTAGTTGTTGCTGTTCCAATTACATGGATTGATGTTATGAGCATTAATGATTTAGAGGATGTGATTTATAACTTTCGTATATCAACTGGCAAGAGGCTAAGAATTGCAACAAAATATCCAAATATTTCCCGTAATTTTTTTGAAAAAGTTGGTTTATCTGATTACCTGCTTGTTGATAGTCATGGGGCAACGGAGGGTGCTCCAGCGTATGGTTCATCAGAAATAATAATTGACATAACGAGTACCGGATCAACACTAGCTGCAAATCAGTTAAAAAGAATAGACTTAGGTACGATACTTGAGAGTCAAGCATGCTTATTTTCTTCGCTAAATAGAAATTGGAGCAAAGATAAAATTATAACACTATCTGGGCTGCTTGCTCTGTTGGGCTCTGATAAAGCGCATATATCTAAAATGGTAAGTTTATTATCATAAAAAAAAACCCTCTCAAAAAAGAGAGGGTTTTGAAGAGTTTTTTTGGTATAGGGGTTGATTACATCATACCACCCATACCACCCATACCACCCATATCAGGCATCGCAGGCATAGCCGGCTTATCTTCAGGCAGATCACCGATCATTGCCTCTGTGGTAATAAGTAGACTTGCAACTGATGCTGCATCTTGCAGAGCCGTTCTTACAACTTTTGTTGGATCGATTATACCAGCCTTGACAAGGTCCGTGTATGTTTCTGTCTGTGCATCAAAGCCAAAGCTGTGAGCATTATTTTCAAGCACTTTGGAAACAACAATTGATCCTTCAACACCAGCATTTTCAGATATTTGTCTGATTGGAGCTTCTAAAGCTTTCAGAACAATATTTATACCAGCTTGTATATCAGCATTTGCATCTGTGAGAGACTTTACTGCTTTTGTACATCTCAGCAGTGCAACTCCGCCGCCTGGAAGAACACCTTCCTCTACAGCTGCCCTGGTTGCATTTAGAGCATCATCAACACGATCTTTTTTCTCTTTCACTTCGATTTCTGTTGCGCCACCGACTTTAATCACTGCTACGCCACCCGAGAGTTTAGCAAGACGTTCTTGTAGTTTCTCTCTATCATAATCGGATGTTGTATCTTCGATTTGCGTACGAATTTGGCTAACACGAGCTTCGATATCCTTCTTCGTTCCAGCTCCATCGATGATTGTGGTTTCTTCTTTGGTGATGGCAACTCTTTTTGCGCTCCCAAGCATCTCTAGTGACACATTTTCGAGCTTAATTCCAATATCTTCAGAGATCACTTGTCCACCTGTTAATATTGCGATGTCTTCGAGCATTGCTTTTCTTCTATCACCAAAGCCTGGCGCTTTTACTGCAGAAACTTTCAGACCACCACGAAGTTTATTTACAACTAGTGTTGCAAGCGCTTCACCCTCCACATCTTCAGCGATGATGAGTAATGGTTTACCATTTTGAACAACTTGCTCAAGAATCGGTAGCATTGGTTGTAGAGTTGATAACTTCTTTTCGAATAGTAGTATGTATGGATCTTCTAAATCACATATCATTTTTTCTGCGTTTGTAATGAAGTACGGCGATAGGTAACCTCTATCGAATAGCATTCCTTCAACTGTATCCAACTCAAACTCTAGAGCTTTTGATTCCTCAACTGTTATTACGCCATCATTGCCAACAACTTGCATTGCCTCAGCAATTTTTTCACCAATGATGAGTTCACCATTTGCAGATATCGTACCAACTTGTGATACTTCGTCAGAACTCTTAATTTTTTTTGATTTGCTGGTTAAATCTTTTATTGCAGCAGCAACGGCGACCTCTACACCCCTTTTTAGATCCATTGGGTTCATACCAGCAGCAACAGCCTTAACACCTTCTTTCACAATTGCTTGTGCAAGAACTGTAGCTGTAGTAGTTCCATCCCCTGCGACATCATTTGTCTTTGATGCAACTTCACGAAGCATTTGAGCACCCATATTTTCAAACTTATCTTGAAGCTCAATGTCTTTAGCCACTGTTACTCCATCTTTTGTTATTCTTGGTGCACCAAATGATTTATCTAAGACAACATTACGACCCTTTGGACCAAGTGTCACTTTGACAGCATCAGCAAGAATATTAACACCATCGAGCATCCTATCTCTTGCTTCTGCCGAAAATTTTACTTCTTTTGCAGCCATTATTTTCTCCTCTATATTAAATTTAAATTATTCTACGATACCCATGATGTCAGACTCTTTCATTATTAAGAGTTCTTCACCATTTACGTTTACTTCTGTACCAGACCACTTGCCAAATAAGATCTTGTCACCTTTTTTAACATCGAGAGTGACTCTATTTCCGTTATCATCTCTTTCACCTGGGCCAACTGATACAACTTCACCTTGACTAGGTTTCTCTTTAGCTGTATCTGGAATTATAATGCCGCCAGAGGTTTTTTCATCTTCATCGACTCGGCGTACTAGTACACGATCATGCAAAGGACGAAAGCTCATTTTATATTCTCCAATTTTAATTACGATTAATAATAGCACTCACCCTATTCGAGTGCTAACTAATTAGAGATATATGTTTTGTAATGAAATTTGTCAATAGCTTAAATCTGCGAATATAAATTTCACCAAAAGCACGTGCACACACCCTTATTGAAATATTAATCAATAACCTCTAATAATGGATATCAGATTACTTTTAATTGAGAAGAAAATGACTAAGCCAAAGTTGAGTGAAATAGCAAATACTTACTCACTGATTCTCTGCGACATTTGGGGTGTTGTGCATAATGGAAATAACATTTTCCCAGACGCAGTAAATACACTTTTAGCATATTTAGATGCAGGCGGTGATATCTGCCTCATCACTAATGCGCCAAGGAGGTCTGAAATAATAAGAGATTATTTATTCAACATGGGAGTGGAGCGCAATATCTGCAACAATATAGTATCATCAGGAGATTGCTCATATTCTTGGCTTTCTTCGATAGGAGACCGCCCACTGTTCCATATTGGGCCCGAAAAAGACAACTCCCTATTTGCGGGATTAGATCTTAAAAAAGTGAGTGAGTTTGATTGCCTTGAATGCATATGCACTGGGTTTTTCAATGAATATATTGAGTCTATTGGTGACTATCAGAAAATATTAGAGACTCTTCTTGAAAGGGGTATTGTCATACACTGCGCTAATCCTGATTTATACGTCAATAAAGGCAGTATTCGCCTTCCCTGTGCAGGCTTAATTGCGCAGTCTTATTCACAAATGGGCGGCGAGGTTGTTTACTTTGGCAAACCGCACCCGTATATTTATGATTTGGCGCTCGAAAAAGTACTTCAGTCAAATCAGAAGAGCGTATCTAAAGATAGCATCTTAGCTATCGGGGATGGCTTAAATACTGATATTGCAGGCGCCAGTAATTTTGGAATAGACTCATTATTCATTATCAACGGTGTTCATGAAGCAGAATTTAAAAAAAATAATAATATGTCAGAAATTGACATCGAGAGCGTAAAAGATTACATCAATAAATATTATTCCAAAATTGCAATTCCAAAATACGTTATGAATAGCTTGAATTTGTTATAAAACCGCCGCTACAACGATGAAAATTATAAATAACTACAGAAATATAGACGAAAGTGATAAGGGATCTGTAATTGCAATCGGAAATTTCGATGGAATTCATAATGGCCACAAAGCCTTAATCAGTAATATAGCTGAACTTTCCAAAACTATGGGTAAAAAAACAGGTATCTGTACTTTCAACCCACATCCAAAAAATTTTTTTGCTAACGGTCAAGCTATAAATCAGATCACTTCTCAAGAATTAAAATACGAAATATTAGAAAAATTAGGAATTGATATTCTGTATGAGATAGAATTTAATCACGAGCTATCAAGAATGTCCCCTGATGAATTCTTTAATAATATTTTGATTGACGGTCTTGGGGTTAGCCATGTCACAGTAGGATCTGATTTCAAATTTGGTCATAAAAGAAGTGGAAATTCAAGTTACTTGAGGATGAAATGTGAAGCCTCGGGTATCAGTTTTCAATCCATTGAAAAGCAGACAGATTGCAACTCACAGATATATTCATCTTCCAGCATTCGAGATTTCATATCTCAGGGTGATATTGTTAATGCAACAACTTTCTTGGGTTACTACTGGTACGTTAAAGGACTGGTAATTAAGGGTCAGAATAAAGGTACTGATATGGGATTTCCAACGGTAAATCTGCGTTTGAATAAGTCCATAAATCTGGCACATGGAATATATGCAACCAATATATACTTTAATGGGCATAAGTATGGCAGCGCATCATATTTTGGTACTAGACCTACATTTAATGGGGATGAAGAATTTCTCGAAACTTACATATTTGACTTTAATGATGATCTATATGGTAAATCTGTGAGAGTTGAGTTTATAGATTTTATTAGAGGTGATATGAAATTTTCCGATAATATCGAGCTGGCAAAGCAGATGGAAATTGACTGTGGTAATGTGTTAAATAAATTGCAAAATTACGACAAAAATCTTAGTTTATTAGAAATATAGTAGAATGTAGTTAAGTTTATGGATAAAAAAGCAAATGGTGAGATAAATTGGGCGGAAACAATCTTATTGCCCAATACAGAGTTTCCAATGCGTGCAAATTTACCTGACGCCGAACCTTCGCTTCTTAAGGATTGGAATGACATTGATATTTATGCAAAAAATAGAGAAATAAGCAAAGGAAATAAAACCTTTACACTTCATGATGGTCCACCCTATGCCAACGGTAACCTTCATATCGGCCATGCATTAAATAAGATTCTAAAGGATTTGATAGTAAGGTCGAAATTTATGATGAATTATAATGTATCCTATATTCCTGGTTGGGATTGTCATGGCTTGCCAATTGAGTGGAAAGTAGAGGAAAAATATAGGAATAAAGGTTTGGATAAAGACGCAATACCAATAAATGATTTTCGTGACGAGTGCAGGGATTTCGCTGACCATTGGATTGGTATTCAAAAAGATGAGTTCAAACGATTGGGAGTTATTGGTGATTGGGATAATCCATATACAACAATGAAATTTAAATCAGAAGCTTTGATTGCGAAAGAATTACTTAGAATTGGTATGCAAGGCGCGCTTTACAGGGGATCAAAGCCTGTTATGTGGTCTGTTATCGAAAAAACTGCCCTCGCGGAAGCTGAAGTTGAATACCTCGATTATACTTCTGATGCTATATGGGTCAAATTTGATATTGACTCCAAAAAATCTCACGGTAGTGACACCCATAATCATAAAATACCCGAAAATACCTCTATTGTAATTTGGACAACCACCCCGTGGACAATCCCAGGCAATAGGGCAATATGCTTTTCCTCAAGTATTTCATACAGCCAATATGAAGTCCAATCGACAGATGGTGAGGTCTGGGCGAAGCAAGGTGATAATTATATTATTGCAGACTCTCTGGTCGATGAAGTTATGGGGATATCCAAAGTCACAGAGTATAAAAAAATTACCGAGATTCCCTCAGATATTCTAAAAGAATTAATTTGCAAGCATCCATTTCATAATCTCCTCAAAGGATTTAATTTTGATGTACCATTATTAGATGGTAGCCACGTGACAGATGATACAGGTACAGGTTTTGTTCATACGGCCCCCGGCCATGGTATTGATGATTTTGAGATTTGGATGAAAAATAAGAAAAATCTAGATGAGCAAAATATTGATAGTACTATCCCATACACAGTAAACGAGGACGGAGCCTTTGATGAAAAGATCGATGGTTTTTATGGGGTGTATGTGTTTGATAAAAATGGAAAAAAGGGTAAAGCAAATGAGCATGTCATAAGTAAATTAGTCGACTGCGCATCTATCATTTCCCGAAAGCGCTTTGAACACCAATATCCTCATTCATGGCGTTCAAAAAAACCTGTAATTTTCCGAAACACCCCTCAATGGTTTATTTCGATGGAGGATAATAAAACCAACGGTTTACGGTCAACTGCACTGAAATCAATCAATGATACAATTTTCTATCCTCCTGCGGGAAAGAAAAGATTGCACTCAATGATTGAAACAAGGCCCGATTGGGTTTTATCAAGACAAAGAACATGGGGTGTGCCAATTTCCTTATTTATCAATAAGCAAACGGGTATTTTTATTCCAAATAAAGAATTTGATAAATCTGAAATATTAATTGATCGAATTCATAAAATTTTCTCTGAAGAAGGGGCAAATTCTTGGTTTAAGGAAAATACAAAAGAGAGATTCTTAGAAGGGATTGTTGATAATCATGATGATTGGGAAAAAGTTGATGACATTTTGGATGTATGGTTCGAGTCAGGTACAACTCATGCCTTTGTTCTTGAAAATAATCCTGAAACGACGTGGCCAGCAGACATGTATTTGGAGGGAAGCGATCAACACAGAGGATGGTTTCACTCATCTTTACTGGAAAGTAGCCTGACCCGAGGTCGTGCACCCTACAAATCTGTTTTAACCCATGGCTTCACCATGGATAAAGACGGTAGAAAGATGTCCAAGTCTCTGGGGAATGTTATATCTCCCCAAGATATAGTAAAAAAATATGGAGCCGATATTTTAAGACTTTGGGTAGCATCCACAGACTACAGTGATGATCAACGAATCGGTGAAGAGATCCTAAAGTCAATAATCGAAGCTTATAGAAAGATTAGAAATACGATCAGGTGGATGTTGGGTGTATTGTCAAATTATGATCAGAGCTGGATTTATGATTATGAGGATTTAGATGAATTAGAGAAATATATGTTGCACAGCCTAACAAGATTACAAGAGGAAGTTCAAGATGCATATGAAGCCTATGATTACAGGAAAGTGACGACATTGCTCTTGAATTACATTAACTTGGATTTGTCAGCATTTTATTTCGATATTCGCAAGGACTCTCTCTATTGTGATCCTCACTCGAGTGAAAAAAGAAAATCTTCGCTCTATGTAATTAACATCATATTCAAAACGATATCAAAATTATATGCACCAATCTTAAGCTTCACAATGGATGAGGTTTGGAAAAATTATCCATTTGCTCAGGATAAATCCATTCATCTATCAAGATTTGAGTTGGTAAATGACAAATGGAGTAATGATAATATAAATTTAAAGTGGGATAATGTAAGAAAATTACGTAAGACCGTAACCGCTGCGTTGGAGATAAAAAGGCGGGATAAAGAAATTGGGTCAAGCCTTGAAGCAGGTATTCAAATATATCTGAATGATAAAGATATACAAGCTTCAGTGAGTGATATTGATCTAGCTGAAATCTGTATCACAAGTAGCTTTGAATTGATAAATAAAAAGCCTGACAGTAATTGTTTTATTATGGATGAGGAGCCTGAAATCGGCGTGATTGTTCACATTGCTAGCGGTAAAAAATGTAAGAGGTCTTGGAAGGTTACTCAGGACGTAGGTCTGGATGCTGAATATCCTGAATTATCCAAGAGAGATGCCGATGCGGTACGTGAGTTTCTGAGTTTAAGCCAAAATTAGTGAAGATGAATAAAAACATCTTTAGACTTTTGGGAGAATATAAGAAAGAGATCGCAATTTTTGCCAGTTTATTTATTATAGACAGGCTCATAAAAGTTTATTTGTTGAATTTTCTTCAAGAAAACCAATTAAATTCATTAAGGCTAAATAACTTCTTTGAAGTGGTTCTTGTCTGGAATAAGGGCGTAAGTTATGGTCTTTTTCCGCAGCAGAGTTATGCAGGGCAACTGATCATAATATTTTTTTCATTAATCATCTGTGTTTGGATAGCAAAATTTATAACAAACTCAGAGATTAGATATCGCAGTATAACATTAATATTAATTCTAGCTGGTGCCAGTTCCAATATAATTGACAGGTTGATCTATGGAGCTGTGGCTGATTTTTTTCACTTTGAAATTGCAACTTATAGTTGGTATGTCTTCAATATTGCAGATATATACATAGTAAGTGGGCTATTAATATTGATCTATGCCTTTATTTATCCTAACATAAAAAATAGCCCTTAAATATTTAGAACCTGTGATGTATAAGAACAAATTATATCAATATTTGCCTCTACTACTTATCATTTTATTGACGGGTTGTGGTCCTTCATTGAAGGAGTTTGTATCAGCCTCCTCCACTGGCAACGCCTTTCAAGCTGGTCCACCCGATGAGTTTTTGACTGTTACAAAAAAACCACTGGAAATGCCACCTGATTTTCTTTTAAGACCACCATCAGAAAATCAAATTGCATTCATAGACGAGCAAAGAAATTTATCGGAAGAAGCGATTTTTGGCGAGACGGAAGATATTGATATTTCTGATGGAGAAGTTTTTATTCTTGAGATGGCAGAGGCTGATAATGCAAATCCTCAGATTAAACAAGAATTATATAGCGAAGAGGGTGCATATGAGAATGAAAGCCTTCGTGACTATGTGCTGAGACTGAAAGAGGAGAATAGTCAAGTTCTTGATGTGGAAGCTGAAATCCAACGACTAGATAACGAAAATATTATAAAGGATGGGATAAAAACAGAAAAATCAGAAAACACCATCAAAAAAAATAATGTGGTGGTTGAAAGTTTGAGTATGAATCAGTTCACTCTCCAGAATTTAACAGAACCCGGTCAATCTGGAAATAATGAAAACATAAACTATGATATGAGTATTGAAGATATTATTGATATAGGGCCCTCAGATAACGATCTTACTGGAGAAGACTCTGGAACCGATATAATAGAAGACGATAAAGCCAAGGAAATACCACCTGTCGATAGAATGCCGACAGTATTTAAAGGACTGCTCGGAGGATTAAGCAGTGGCTTCGGGTTATTTTAAACATACGAACGTTCGTTCTATTAATTTATTTACTTTGTAAGCTCAGTTTGGAATTAAAAAAATTAACTGGGTTTTTCCATAATTTTTTTTTTCAATTAATTTGAAGTTATTGTTGAGTTTAAGTTCAGCCCTTATATCATCTTCAATAACGAGGATACCATCAGAGTTAAGAAGATCATTCCTCGTAACAAACTCTAAAATATTTACCAAGTATTCTTTTCCATAAGGTGGATCGGCTAGAATTAGATCAAATTTATTTTCAATAAAAAAAGGTTTTTTTGTTCTAATATCCATTAGTGCATGCGCTGAGAGATCAGAAAAGCCGCAGTTTTGCAGATTTTTTTTGCAAACCAGATGTGACTCGCGACTAACATCTAAAAAAAAACAAAATTCGGAACCTCTTGATAACGACTCAATTCCCAGTGAGCCTGATCCTGAAAACATATCTAGTGTGGTACACCCTTCAAAATTAAAATTAATAACACCATGCTGTAGTACATTAAATAATGCCATTTTTACTTTATCCGCGGTCGGTCTGATGCTCGCATCTTTAACGCTAGCTAATTTTTTACCCTTTGCAGATCCTGATATGACGCGCATTTTCTATTCCTTAAAACCTATTTTTTTTAATTTTGTCGGAACTTCTTTCTTGTTAAGTTCAATAAATTCACCTTTATTTATTTGCCCTAGTTCAAATGGCCCAAATTTAATTCTTATAAGTCTGTTTATTTGAATATCTAAATGTTCAAAAATTTTTCTAACTTCACGATTCTTACCTTCAGCAATTTCAATCGTTAACCATGAATTCGATTGGCTGTATGACATTAGTTCTGCATTTATGATATTGTATTTAATATTATTAATAATCATTTCACCGATAATCTCATCAATCTTTTCTTTTTTAACCTTTCCTCTAACCTTAATCTTATATTTTCTCATTATCTTATTTTTTGGATGTTCCATATATCGTGAAAAATCACCATTATTTGTAAATATAAGTAGTCCTTCGGTATTCAAATCAAGTCTGCCAATTGGAATTAAGTGATCTATATTTGATGGCAAAAGATCAAATACCTCCTTTCTATTTTGTGGGTCTTTTGATGTTGTAATGTAGCCTTTTGGCTTGTTTAGGAGCCATATTCGAGTACTTTCATTATGTTTTATTATTTTACCATCTACCAAGATTTTATCTTTTTGATTAGCAAATGTTGCAGGTGAGTCAATAGTTCTGCCATTTATTTCAACTTTTCCTTCAAAGATAAGTTTTTCTGCATCCCTGCGCGAATATGCTCCAGCTTTTGAGATAAATTTTGCTATTCTAATATTTTTTGTATCTTTATTGATATTATTTGGCATGCTACGATTATATGATGTAATGAATTTATTTTATATCTTTTTATGAGAGGCATTTATGAGATTTATGGAGCTCGCGATTGAAGAAGCAGTTGAAGCTAAGGATGCGGGTGAGGTACCCGTCGGAGCTTTGATTGTGCATAGGGATGGGGAAATAATTTCAAGAGCTCATAATTTGACCAAATCAACATATGATCCATCTGCACACGCCGAGATCAATGCTTTGAGAATTGCCACCGAAAAGGTAAAAAATAATATTCTCACGGATTATGATTTGTTTGTTACTCTTGAGCCTTGCTTAATGTGTATGGTAGCAATTTCAAACGCTCGCATACGTAGGCTTTATTTTGGTGCTTACGCAAGCCAACTAAATGAATTTTCTTCAAAAGAGTCATCGAGATACTTATCTTCTAGAGAATGCAACCATCGCCCAGAGTTATATGGAGGTATTCTAGAGGTAGAAAATAAAGAGTTAATTAAGGCATTCTTTCAATCGAAGAGAGGGCTTAAGTAATTTTGCTCAGAGCTCTCCAAGCTATATCATTTCGATACACTTTACCTTTGTAGGTTATCTTTTCAATTGCTGAATAGGCATGTTCTCTTGCAAGTTCTAGTGTGTCAGCAATTGATGTAACATTTAGTACTCTGCCACCCGTGGCTATCAAGGAACCATCAATGATTGAAGTGCCAGCATGAAAAACTTTCACATTTGGATTTTTTTCTGCATCCCCAATACCATATATTTCTGCATTTTTATTATATTTTGATGGATACCCTTCATTAGCTAATACTACTGTTATTGCTCTCTTTTTTTCCCACTCAAGATTATAATTTTTAATATTTCCATTCACAGTTTCAATCAGTAATTCTGAAAAGTCTGACTTCATGAGCATCAATAATGCCTGGGTTTCAGGATCACCAAATCTAATATTGTATTCAATCAAGCTTGGTTGATTTTCTTTAACCATCAGTCCCGCAAAAAGAACCCCTTTATATTCAATGCCTCTCTTTCTAAGGCCGTATATTGTTGGTTCTAAAATTTGCTTCATAATTTTATTTTCGAGTTCAGTAGATAACATTGGTGGGGGGCAGTAGGCGCCCATACCACCTGTATTTGGACCCTCATCTTTATCCTGCAGCCGTTTGTGATCTTGAGCTCCTATGAGGGGTAGAATTTCCTTACCGTCTGTAATCGCAAAGTAGCTGAGCTCTTGACCATACAGAAATTCTTCAATTAATACGGATTGCCCACTTCCAAATTTTCCGTTAAAGACATCTTCCAATGAATTTTTTGCGCCATTGAGATCTTCACAAATTGCAACACCTTTACCTGCTGCTAATCCATCAGCTTTTATGACATATGGTGCCTCAAGTTTTTCTAAATACAAACAAGCATCAGCATAATTATCAAACCACTTTGCTTCACCTGTTGGAATATTATTTTCAAATGCAATTTCTTTTGTAAATTTTTTTGACGACTCCAGCTTTGATGCCTCCAAACTGGGTGCAAAAACGTCTATTTTATATTCTTTCAAGTAATCTGTAATTCCCTCACATATTGGTACTTCGGGCCCAACAATTACAAGGTCAATATTATTATTTTTGGAAAAATTCTTGATCTCTCTGAAGTTAGATGGGTCAATATCGATACACTCACAATATTCGCTAATACCGGGATTACCAGGAAGGGCAAATAACTGGTTCTTTCTTGGACTTTTAGACAAAGCCATTGCGATGGCATGCTCTCTTCCACCACTGCCAATGATTAAGATATTCATTTACCCACAATTTTAGTTACATCAAAATAATTTTACTCATAATATTAACGTATAGAATTATAATGTTAATTCATAAATAATGGTTTTAAATGATTTTTGTTAATCAAAATATTCGAGAATATGGTGTAATCGAGCTCTCTCAAGAAATAAAGAAGAGCCTTGAAGAAAACTTTGGTTATTTAAGACTTAGAGGAGAGGTATCTGGGCTCAGTGTGAGCAAAGCAGGGCATGTATTTTTATCATTAAAGGAACAAAATGACCTCATAGAAGCGATTATTTGGCCTGACAAATTCCAAAAATTAAACATCAAGCCACAAGATGGAATGGAAGTAATTGCATCTGGAAAAATTACTACATACTCAAGAGGTAGTAACTCAAAATATCAAATAATGATTGATAATATTGAGGTTGCAGGTGAAGGTGCGCTATTGGCTCTTTACGAGAAATTAAAGAAAAGTCTGCAAGCGGAGGGGATATTTGATGTTTCGAAGAAAAAATTAATTCCAAAATATCCAAAAAATTTGCTTATTTTAACCTCCATTAATGGAGCAGTAATACGCGATATTTTAAGAATAAATAGAGATCGAGGATATCCAATAAATATTGATATTATGGATGTTTCTGTTCAAGGGCAAAACTGCCCAAAGGAAATTAGTGAAGCAGTAATTGGGGCCAATAGGTTGACTTCTCCCACGAAAAGACCGGATGTTATACTAATTGCAAGAGGTGGTGGATCACTTGAGGATTTGTGGGGTTTTAATGATGAAATACTTGTCAGAGCAGTATATTCATCGGATATTCCAGTTATAACTGCAATTGGTCATGAAACAGATACATGTCTTATTGATCTTGCTTCAGACTACAGAGCCCCCACACCCACTGCTGCAGCAGGAGAATTATTCCCGGATATTAGAGAGGTCAAGTATAAGATTAATCAGGATATAGAAACACTAAAGAAGTTCATTTTTGATAAATTTGCTCATTTCATACTAAGATACAACTTTGCAGAGCAAAAATTAATCTCTAGGGGAATGCAATATCAAAATAGAAAACTAATCAATTTTGAAAGGCTAAGTTCCAAGATATCAAAACAGGCTCTTGTTAGTAATATCCAGAATAAGAAATTGAAACAAATTAACATAAATGAAAGAATGATTAGATTGCTTGAGCAGAAACTGAATAACTTTGCAATAAAGCAGGAAAAAATTAATTCAGAATTAGTATCAAGTACAAAAGGTGGAATTCGAGATAAATCCTATTTATTGTCCTCTAATAATAGACTATTAGATAGTTTAAATTATAAAAAAACCCTAAGTCGGGGTTATGCCATAATAAAAGATCAAGATAAATCAATTGTTGAAAGCAAAAAAGTTGCAAATCAACATAAATTAGTGAACATTATGTTTTCAGATGGTGAAATTACCGTAAGAAATCAAAACGATAAATAACTAATGCATAATGATAGGAAAAAATAAAAATATAACAGATAATCAGGAGGCCAAATTAAAATACTCAGACGGTGAATTTGATGTATTGGTTGATGGGCAATATGTTGTGTGCGCCGTGACTGGAAATAAAATAAACGTTAGTGATTTAAAGTACTGGTCAGTTGAAAGGCAGGAGCCCTATGAAAGTGCGGAGGCAGCATTAGCTGGTTATAAAAAGAGTAGTTAGTTTAATTTATGGATTTTTGCAGATATATATTTCAATAGATCATCGGGGTGATCTATCTTAATAGAGATATCGAGAACATCCACTTGATTTCGAAGCTGCCTATTTGGATCATTCTGATCATTAAATCTTACAAAGTCTTTTGAGGTGGTTAATAATGAGTGCTTACCGTGCACTGCCGCAATTTTGAGTAAGTGTTTTACGTCATTTCTGCTATATTGGAAGTGATTTGGATAAGTCAAATTCTGAACACTTTTTATCTTCAATTCTTTCAAGGTATTATAAAATTTCTTAGGCATACCAATACCTGTGAATGCTATTTTTTTAGATTTATAATCATTTCGTATTTGGTATTCTGATTTAGCTGCCACATAATATTTCTTATAATTTTTTATCTTTTCAATTATCTCATCATCAATTTTTTCTTTATCTATGAGAATTAATATGTCAGCTATGCTGAGCGTATAGTCCATTGAGCCAAGTAAATCACCAGCTGGAAACTGTTTGAGATTTATGGTTGGCATATTACCGTCTATTACCAAAACATTTATTTTGTTTTTAATTGATACATTTCTATATCCATCTTCAGAGACAATGTAGTCATATTTGCTATAATTATTCGCCATTTTAATGGCTGCCTTTCTATTTTTTGATACAAATGTCTCACAAAATTGAGATAGAAGGAGGGGTTCGTCCCCAACATCAATCGATGTGTGACTTTTATTTATAAGAACTGGGTATTTGATCTTTCCCTTATAACACACTGATGTTGCTGATATTTTTTTATTTTTTTTTAGCAATAATTTTTGTATTGCTATCACGACTGGAGTCTTGCCCCCACCTCCAATTATAGGGCTACCAATGCAAATTACAGGGGCATTTGAATGATATGTTTTTTGTAGTCTGTAGTTTTGCCTGGAAATAAAATGATGAATGAGCCCAATTGGGGCCAGTACATTTGTGAGCAGTGAAGTATCATTCCAGAATCTAGGTCTTCTCATTGGATTTTTCCGTGTTCTAAATTTAGAATATCAAGTATTTCATTCTCAACAAGTACCTTTTTCTTGCTTATTATTCTGTTTATATTTTTTAGGGTGTCCTGCGTTTTACTTGGTTGGCCAATGAAATCTTCAATTTTTTGCACAATTGAGTCTGCGTCATTAGTTAAAAACGAGCATTTAAGCTCATCTAAGGATTTATATATATCACCAAAATTTTGAATATTTTTTCCATGCAAAACTATACAATTTTTTTGTATTGCCTCAATTGGATTATGGCCGCCAATTGTATCAAAGGAGCCACCTATTACTGCTATTTGGGATAATTCAAAATAAGTACCTAAAATTCCGACTTCATTGATAATTAAAAAGTCATGATCAGGTTTTAGCTCATTATTTGGTAAATATGTCCAATTGTGGGCATGTGCGTCTAATAAGGAAATCATTTTAGAGCACGTTTCAGTATGCCTCGGTGCAAATATACATACTATATTTGGATGTTTTTTGAGGATTTTTTTGTGTAAATTATAGAATAACTCAGTCTCCTTCTCGTGTACTGATGCAGCAATGTATATAAATTTCTCTTCTAATATTTTTTTGAGATATTCATATTCCTTTTTATTTGTTTTTAATGGCGTATTTGCGTATTTAATATTCTCAGATAATCTTATATTTGACTGACCCAGCTGTTTATATCTTTGATAGGTGTCATTATCCTGACACGAAATCAATTTTGGTATGGAAAGTATTCTATCTGCTAATATTTTAAGCTTATGCCACCTATTAAAGCTTTTATCAGATAGCCGCGCATTCAGTAAATATAGTGGTATGTTCCTACGTTCAAGCTCAAGATAGAAATTAGGCCATATTTCTGACTCCATGAAAATAGATAGTACTGGTGACCAGTGATTTAAAAATCTTTTTACAAACATTTTCACATCTAAAGGTAGGAACTGATGAATGACTCTATCATTTGCGTTATTTTCTAAAATCTTTGCAGATGATAGAGTTGTTGTGGTAAATAAGATACAGATTTCGGTGTTATATTTTAAAATAAACTTAGCCACACTCAGTCCTGAGTAAGTCTCACCAATACTAGCTGCATGTATCCATATGATTTTTTTATCAATGTGACTTGATGATGAAAAATTTTGGCCGAGTTTTTGTTCAAGGCTTTCATGGGTTTCTTTGGAATTAGCCCTACGTATAGTCATGTATACGTATCCAAAGATTAGGAATAGGTTTGTCAAAAACACATATATTAAGATTACAAAATTTTGAAATATCTTTTTCATTTTTTTAATAGACTAAATGGATGATGCTAGTGCCAATACTACCAGAAAACCTATATACTTATTTGCCGAGAAAAAACTAGCGCAAGATTGTACTTCTCTTAAATTGAGTTTTTCAAGCAATACTATACCAAGCATAACTGCACAAAGAAATACTAAAAATGTTTTGTAGTCTGAACCAATCCAAATCATTGCCATGAACATAATTAAAAAACTAATTATATAAAAGGTATAGACCGCTGCTTTTGGGTTCTTCTCAAACAGAACAGCTGTTGACTTAATACCTATGATTTTATCATCAACAATATCTTGGTAACCATAAACAGTGTCATAACCCAATGTCCAAAAAATGGAAGATAGATAAATCAGGAATATGACAGGACTCAGGCTCTCTGATACGGATGTCCAGCCCATTATTACACCCCAGTTGAACGTTATACCCAAAAAAAGCTGTGGCCAGTGTGTAATTCTCTTCATAAATGGGTATGTAACAACCAGAATTAATGACATTATCCCAATTATTATTGTAATTGTGTTGAGGGAAATAAGTATGCACAAGCTAAAAAATAATAGCACCAGAAGTAATAAAATTGCTTCAAAGAGTGACATGGTTTTATTTGCTAATGGTCTGTTTTTGGTGCGTTCAACTTGCGCGTCTATCTTGCGATCAACTATATCATTAAAAATGCAACCAGCAGATCTCATAAGGATAGAGCCAAGTAAAAAAAGTACTATAATTTCTAATTCAATTATTTTACTCGAATAAATTGAAGATGAAATGATACCGTACAAGCATGGAATGAACAACAGAAGCCAGCCAATCGGCTTGTTGTTTCGTGTTATTGCTATGTAGCAATTAATTCTTTTTTTAATACTTTTCAAAACAATATGCAGTATAATTTTTTCTAACAATTTATTAAATTATTTATAACAAAATTTTTGAGATTAAAATAATAAAATGCAACCGAACAATTTAACAAACATAAGGCTGTATCAAAATTGTAAATTGTATCAAAATGCAATAATTGAAGTCACAAATGATGATCATCACTATTTGAGAAATGTTATGAGAGTAAAAGTAAATGACGAATTACGTATATTTAATGGTGTGGATGGTGAGTGGTATTCAAAAGTTTTAATTGTGAAAAAAGATAAAATTGAAATAGAGGCAATCAGCTGCGCTCGGTCTCAAATTAAATATAAAGAAATGCATTGTTATTTTTCTCCTCTAAACGCTAACAGGCACAACTATATAATTGAAAAGTTGACTGAGCTCGGTATTTCCACTTTCACGCCAGTCATAATGGAATTTTCGAATGTTCGAAAAGTAAATCTAAATAAGCTACTCACACGAGCAAAAGAGGCAGCTGAGCAATGTGGACTAATGATCGTTCCAAAAATTAATGCCGCTATGCCACTAGATGAGTTGCTCAATAACTGGTCTAACGAAAAAATATTAGTCTTTTGCGATGAAAAATCCCACCCAGAAAATCCTATAAGTGAATTGAGCAGGGCAAAAGAATTGAATATTTCCTTTTTGATTGGACCTGAGGGGGGGTTTTCTGATAAAGAGAGGAACAGAATTCTAAAGTTAAAGAATTTAATAAGACTCTCTCTTGGGTCTAGAGTTCTAAGGGCTGATACCGCGGCAATAGTTGTGGCATCATTTTTGCAGGCCACAAATGGAGATCTGTTTAGTTAAACGCAGTAATTGCCATGTCAGTTGTATAATTTATGAAAAACAAAATAGAAATAAGCTCACAAATCCCAACAGTATTGGATTTAATTAATTATTTTCATTCGGGCTCAAAATCACCCAAAGATTATAAAATCGGAACAGAAAACGAAAAATTTTTATTTCACAAAGAGTCGTTGTGTCCGCTTCAATACTCAGATGGTCCGGGCATCGTTGATGTGTTCAAAATACTTATAGATCATTTTCATTGGAGTCCAATATTTGATGGGGATAATGTTATTGGTTTATCTGACACGCAAAATGATAGAAATATCTCTCTTGAACCTGGCGGTCAAATTGAATTATCAGGATCAA
Source organism: uncultured OCS116 cluster bacterium (assembly GCA_902613795.1). Classification (GTDB taxonomy): domain Bacteria; phylum Pseudomonadota; class Alphaproteobacteria; order Rhizobiales; family TMED25; genus TMED25. Next base: position 354,549 of record CACMIP010000001.1, on the reverse strand, counting down.
AATGTTCCAACTTACATCAAACAAATGAAGAATTTAGACAATATCATTCTCAAATTGAGTATGTTTGTAATGAGTTAAATATTGGAGCTCTTGGCCTTGGATTTTCTCCAAGCTGGGGCTTTAATGACATGGCAAGAGTTCCAAAGACCAGATATACAATCATGAGGGAATATATGCCAAAAGTTGGAAGTCATGGCTTAGATATGATGCATTGCTCCGCGACAACCCAAGTTAATCTTGATTACAGCGACGAAAATGATTACACAAAAAAGTTCCGTGTTGCGATGGCACTTCAGCCACTCATATCAGCAATGTTTTTTAATAGCCCATTTCTGAATGGCAGGCTAACAGGATTACTATCCAATAGGCTTCGCGTTTGGGCAAATACAGATAATGATAGATGTGGCTATTTACCATTTGCTTTTGATGATCAGAATAAATTTGAGGATTACGCTCAGTACGCACTCGATGTACCGATGTATTTTATCATTAGAAATGGTAGATATATCATACCGAACCACATGTCTTTTAGGAATTTTCTATCTAATGGCTTTGTGGATGACAAGGGCGAAAATTTTTCAGCAAAGATGGATGATTGGGAGACTCATCTATCAACCCTCTTTCCTCAGGTTCGACTTAAGAAATTTCTCGAAATGAGAGGGGCTGACTCTGGAAACCATAGTTCAATCCTTAGTCTAGCATCCATTTGGACAGGATTGATGTATAATAACGGAGTGCTTGATGAGGTTTACAAAATAATCTCAAAATGGACACATTCTGATGTTTTGCATTTAGATGAGTGCTTAAATAAAGATGGTTTGAATGCACGTTTTATGGGTCATGCTATGCTAGATCTTCTAAAGGAGTTAGTATCTTTATCAAGGCAGGGATTGTCTGAAAGGAATGTACGAAATGAGCGTGATGCAACGGAAGAAATCTATTTAGAGCCACTGTTTGAGGTTCTCACAAAAAAAAGAACATCGTCAGATATCTTAATTAGCGAATTCCATCATGAATGGTCAAATGAAGTAAAACCAATATATAACAAACACTTTTTATGAGAGGCACTAATATTAAAAATTATCAACCTTCCATTTGGTCTTTGGCCGCTGTAACTGGACTTGCACCACTAACATTAAACTTAATTGTTCCATCGTTGCCTGCACTCTCGGATTATTTCGGTATAACATATTCAAGCGCGCAAGTTGCAGTATCCTCATTTATTATATCAATGGCCATTGGTCAGATTTTTATTGGTCCAATATCAGATGCCTACGGTAGAAGATCAATATTGATGCTTGGAATTATTATTTTTTTGGTTGGGACAACAATATGTAGCATTGCAACATCAAGTGAGTTACTCGTTATTGGTCGTTTCATACAGGCATTCGGAGGGGTTGCCGGAGTTGTTCTTGGTCGAGCAATTATTCGCGATGTATACAGCCGTGAAAAAGCTGCAAGCGCATTAGGTTATGTGACTACAGTCATGGTTATTGCGCCTATGATAGCACCACCACTTGGTGGTATATTACAAGACCTATTTGGTTGGAGAAGTATTTTTTACCTTATGATGATCGTGGGCATAATCCTCTTTTTAAATATATTTTATAACCTTCAAGAGACGAAAACAGAAGATCGCATTAAAGGTGATATTAGATCACTACTAAACAGTTTCGTTCAATTATTGAAATTACCTCAATTCATCCTTTACACAATTACAATGTCATGCGCAAACTCTATGTTTTTCACTTTTCTTGGCGTTGCCCCACTTCTTGTGATCCAAAAGTTGGAATATTCACCGACCCAATATGGTTTCACATTTATGGTGATATCATTTGCCTTTATGTCAGGTAGTTTTACTACAGCTCGGCTTTCTGAGAGGATTGGCTCCTTAAGGATGATTGGTTACGCTGTATTTGGAACCATAATTGGCTCAGTGCTTATGTTGATTATATTCCTAAGTGGTATCATCAATATATACATAATTTTTGGAACAATGATGATTATCACCTATTCAAACGGGATTGTGATGCCTAATATAATCGCTAATATTGTAAGTATAAGACCTCAGTTAGCTGGAGCCGCATCAGGCTTGTCCGGCTGTATTCAATATTCAATAGCTGGCATGTCTTCATATGTGGCAGCTGTTCTTGCTGGAATTGGGCTGATTTTTATGCCGATACAACTAATTTTACTTGCTCTCATCGGTACGATAACCTTCTACCTTGCTGAGGCCATTAAAACTAATTAATGATATCTATTCGTTACTATACATTTCAATAATGTCACGCCTAATTCTCTCATATAGCTCCTCAGTTGGTATGCCATTTACAATCAAGCTATTATCTTTTTGATAGCTTTTTATTGCATCGCTTGTGCTTCTTGTGTAAGAACCATCATACATTCCAACATAATAACCAATGCTAATAAGTGCGATTTGTGTGTTGTAAACTAGCAGGGCTGGGTACTCATCTGAAATAACATCATTATGATAAACTTGGCTTTCATTAGTATTTCTATTCTCCGCTTCGTTTATACTAGAGGCAATCCCCATGATGCCGCCAATTATTGCACCAGCTTTAGCACCATCGTCGCCATCAATTGCAGAACCAATTCCGCCTCCAATACCGGCGCCACATAAAAATCCACCACCCGGACCGTCACAAAGACCCTTTGATGAAAGTTGACCTGGTGTGATTAGGCCAATAAGCATTAGACAAAATACATATACGTACACTTTTCTCATAATTTTACCCTTGTAAATTATTTATTTTGGACACTTTATTTAATTATCTAATAAAAAAACGTAAATATCTAGTTTTTTATCTCATTTTTGCCAAGAGCTTGAAACATCTCTGGGAAGCCATTCATTTCAATCATAATTCCAATATTTCTTTTATTTTTTTTATTGCCAACTCCAATCATAAATTCATCTTTATTTTTAAGTTTTTTTAGAAAATCATCCGGTATTACCCCAGCGTACTCGCAGTAATCCAGTGTGCATTTTGTATTCATAAGTTGAAACTTCAGATTACCCGTATTGGATAATGCCATTATCTTTATTTCATCTCCTTTAGATGATTGTGACTCATCATTCAATTTTGATCTCAATACTAGATAATTGTCATTCATTTCTTTTATAATGAATATAAGAAAAGTCTGTTTAGACTCATCAATCTTTATTTCTAAAAATTGTGTCAAGAGGCATCTATCATTATTTTTGACTTCACATATTATTGACCAATCCTCCTTTTCTTTATGGAGATAGCCTTCAATAAAACCATCATAGTAGACAATATTTTTATTAAGCTCATAACCAAATGACATACGCATTAAGCAATTCAGCATTAACGTAATAGTAAAAAGGAATTTGAGTGATATTAGGATAATTTTTTGCATGAGCGTCATTCGCTAAATTTTATTTGTAAATATCTGTCTTTTAATGATACAAAAAATAAATTTTTTTAATAGAAAATACACGTATATTCGTATTATCACTAATACTTAATTATTTGAAAATATATTAGGATTAATATCTTGATTAGTTGTGCAAAAAATATTATTTCTATATATAGAAAATGATAAGACAAACACATCTTTCGTCCGGGACAGAAAATTAATGAAAATGAAAATATATCGTAACGCTACTACAAAAATAACTTACATTTTTGTTGCCTTCCTTGCATTTTTTCAAAACAGCGCATTAGCCATAGAGAGCTTAGGAATTCCTGAGGATTATCAAATGACCTACCAAAATGCAGCAACCCCCAATATGGCAGACATAACGTGGTTTCATGACTCTTTCCTATTTCCAATAATACTTGGCATAACCATTTTCGTAACAGCCTTGCTAATTTATGTGATGATAAAATTTAACGCAAAAGCTAATCCTAAACCATCACGTACATCCCACAATTCCCTAGTTGAAGTCTTATGGACCGTCATCCCTGTTGCAATCCTCATTGCTATAGCGATACCATCATTTCGCATATTATACACCCAACAAGAAATACCAGTTGATGCAGATCTTACTATTAAAGCTACTGCATACCAATGGTATTGGGGCTACGAGTATCCTGACAATGATGGTATTTATTTTGACTCTCTACCTCTTGAAGAGGAAGAGCTAACTGAAGGTAAATTAAGATTATTATCTGTAGACAATCCCCTTGTAGTTCCTGCAGGCGCTGTTGTGAGAGTGCAAGTAACTTCCGCTGATGTCATACACAATTGGGCAGTACCATCCTTTGGAGTAAAAATGGATGCCATACCCGGCAGACTGAATGAGACATGGTTTAAAGTTGATGAACCTGGTATTTACTATGGTATGTGTTCTGAACTATGTGGAGTACGTCATGCATACATGCCGATTGAGGTTCATGTTCTTGATGAGTCTCAGTATATAGCTTGGCTCAGCAAAGCCGAGCAAGAATATGCTCAATTTGAAGTTGAAAATGAAAATAAGCAACTAGTAAAGTTAACTAATTAAGGGACCAAAATATGTCAAGTGAAGCAATAAGTCATCATTCAAATCCATCAGGTTGGAAACGTTGGGTGTACTCAACAAACCATAAAGATATTGGTACGATGTATCTAATATTTGCAATTGTAAGCGGAATAGTTGGTGGGGTTTTATCATTGTTCATGAGACTTGAATTACAACAACCAGGACTGCAAATTTTCGGTGACCCACATGTTTACAATGTGTTCACTACAGGGCATGGCTTGATAATGATATTTTTTATGGTTATGCCCGCTATGATTGGTGGGTTTGGGAATTGGTTTGTGCCACTCATGATCGGTGCTCCCGATATGGCATTTCCGCGAATGAATAATATTTCATTTTGGTTATTACCACCCGCTCTAGCACTATTAGTTATTTCGATGTTTGTTCCGGGCCCACCAGGGGCGAATGGTGTTGGTGGAGGCTGGACGATTTATCCACCACTTTCGACAATGGGACAACCAGGACCTGCGATGGACCTGGCTATACTATCGCTTCACGTAGCTGGGGCATCTTCAATACTTGGCGCTATTAATTTCATAACAACGATATTAAATATGAGAACACCTGGAATGACCATGCATAAAATGCCACTTTTTGTATGGTCTGTTTTAGTAACCGCTTTTTTATTGCTTTTGTCCCTTCCTGTTTTAGCAGGAGCAATAACAATGTTGCTTACAGACAGGAACTTTGGAACTACATTTTTTGACCCTGCGGGTGGCGGTGATCCAATTCTTTTCCAACATCTTTTTTGGTTTTTTGGGCATCCTGAGGTTTATATTCTGATTCTTCCCGGTTTTGGTATGGTTAGTCATATTATATCTACTTTTTCGAAAAAACCTGTATTTGGTTATTTGGGTATGGCATATGCCATGGTTGCAATTGGTCTTATAGGTTTTATTGTATGGGCGCATCATATGTATACGGTTGGTTTGAGTGTAAACACACAAGCATACTTTGTCGCGGCAACAATGATCATCGCTGTTCCAACAGGAATTAAAATCTTTTCGTGGATTGCAACAATGTGGGGTGGGTCAATTGAATTTAAGACTCCCATGTTGTGGGCGATTGGTTTCATCTTTCTCTTCACCATTGGAGGTGTAACTGGAGTAGTTCTGGCTAATGCCGGCGTTGATAGATCTTTTCACGATACATATTATGTAGTAGCTCACTTCCACTATGTTCTCTCAATGGGTGCGGTGTTTGCAATTTTTGGTGCATGGTACTATTGGTTTCCAAAAATATCTGGCTACATGATACCTGAATTTGTCGGTAAAACGCATTTTTGGCTGACTTTTATTGGTGTAAACTTAATATTTTTCCCACAGCATTTCTTAGGATTAGCTGGTATGCCAAGACGTTATGTGGACTATCCAGATGCATTTGCAGGTTGGAATTTTGTATCATCAATGGGTTCATACATTTCATCATTTGCAGTCTTAGTTTTTCTCTTTGGTGTTTATCTCGCATTTGCAAGGAAGGTACCTGCAGGTGATAATCCCTGGGGTGAGGGAGTATCAACCTTGGAGTGGACATTGTCTTCGCCACCACCATTTCATCAGTTCGAGGATTTACCTGAACCAGTTGATTTCGGTTCTTTCATGGCGCCAGACTCACCGCTTCAGAAAGCATCAGCTATTACCAGGGATGCTGATCATTAGTTTTTTAAACCTCGGTAGGTTTTATTATGGAATATACATCAGGTAGCGTGCAAGATTATTACGCGCTCATGAAGCCGAGAGTTATGTCCCTTGTAATATTTACAAGTCTTGTTGGCTTGATACTCTCGCCATCTAACATTCATCCATTTCTGGCTGTTATTTCTATTTGTTGTATTGCAATTGGGGCAGGTGCTTCCGGTGTATTAAATATGTGGTATGACGCAGATATTGATCGTATAATGAAAAGGACCATTGGCAGACCTATACCCTCAGGTAATATTGAAAAGTCTGAGGCATTAACATACGGGCTTATGATGTCATTCGGTTCAGTATTTGTTATGGGAGTTTTAATAAACTGGATCGCTGCCATATTCCTTGCATTTACAATTTTCTTTTATGCTGTTGTTTATACAATGTGGCTAAAGAGAAGAACTACACAAAATATTGTCATAGGTGGAGCAGCGGGAGCCTTCCCTCCGGTGATTGGCTGGTTATCAACAAACGCGCCACTGACAATTGAGCCAGTGCTACTATTTTTAATTATATTCCTTTGGACTCCACCACATTTTTGGGCATTAGCAATACTTACTTCTAATGAATATCAAAAAGCTAGTATTCCCATGATGCCAAACATTGCAGGCAGTCAGTCTACCATAAAACAAATTTTATTTTATTCAGTAATTATGTCTGCCTCTGCATTACTACCGTTCTATTTGGGTATGGTCAGCGTAATATATCTGCTGCCAGTATGCATTTTAAGCGCTATGTTTATCGGTGCCTCTATTCAGCTTTATAAAGCAAAAACAAAGGAAAAAATTGAGATCTACTCGAAGAGACTTTTTGCTTATTCAATATTATATTTATTTCTGGTTTTTACTTTTTTTCTTATAGATTATTTATACATTAAATATAGTTGGGAGTTACTAATTTGATAAAAGAAAGTAAAAAGATGAAAATTGAAAAAGAAAAGCATGATGAATTCGTTGAGAATCGTAGAAAAAAGTCCAAGGCTATTGCAATAATATTATTTGTCATGGTCTTTACTTTCTTTATGACAACTGTTATCAGAATATCATCAAATATATCCTGAAGTATAATATTCATGAAAGAACATAAGAAAAATAGAACAGTATTAATAATATGTTTCTCTGTAATAGTGTTTATGGGAGGTCTCTCGCTTGCTGCTGTTCCTTTATATGAACTATTTTGTAAAGTGACGGGTTATAAAGGAACTCCAAATATAATAAATGTTGTCTCATCAGAGTCCGGAAATAGAGATTTTATTATGCGTTATGACATAAATATTTCTCCGGAATTAAATTGGAAGGTTGTGCCTGATAAGATTTCAGAAACAGTAACAACAGGAGATAATATCTTTACATTTTATAATGCGAAGAATGAAGGCATACTCAAAAATAATGGTATTGCGACATATAATGTAATCCCTGCAGAGGCTGCAGCATATATTCTTAAAGTTGAATGTTTCTGTTTTTTGGGTCAAGAGCTTAACTCCGGTGAAGAAGTGCAAATGCCGTTGACTTATTATATAGATCCTGCAATAGATCGAGATGAAGAATTAAAAAATGTTGACACAATCACAATATCATACACTTTTTTTAAAAATAAGGATTTATTGTGATAATATCTTTGTATATAGTAGAGCAAAATCAGTAATTTATGAAAAAAAATAATATCTATGAGCGAGACCCACAGTAAAAATCATGACTATCATTTGGTTGATCCAAGCCCTTGGCCTGCTATAGGTGCTATCGCGGCTTTCATTACGGCTATTGGTGCTGTGATATATTTCCATCAAGGTAGCTACTGGCTACTCATTATTGGACTCATAGCCGTACTTTATACTATGTATGGTTGGTGGCGAGAAGTTATAAAAGAAGCAAACAAAGGAGACCATACACCTGTTGTTCAATTGCATCTTCGATACGGAATGATAATGTTTATTGCATCAGAGGTAATGTTCTTTGTTGCATGGTTCTGGTCTTATTTTGATGCCTCACTTTACGCAGGAGAGACACAGCAATACCTCCGTACTGAACTTACGGGCGGGCATTGGCCACCTGATCAAATAGCAACATTTGACCCTTGGCATTTGCCGTTATTAAATACCTTGATACTTTTGACTTCAGGTACTGCAGTAACTTGGGCCCATCACTCATTATTACACGATGACCGCAGAGGTCTGAGGCTTGGGCTTCTTGTAACTGTTGCACTGGGTGCAATCTTCACGTGCGTGCAAGCATACGAATATACTCATGCAGCATTTGACTTTTCAGGGCATATTTATGGGGCAACCTTCTTCATGGCAACTGGCTTTCATGGTTTTCATGTACTCGTTGGCACAATATTTCTAATTGTCTGTACACTTCGAGTAGGAGCAGGTCATTTCAAGAAAGAGCAGCATTTCGGTTTTGAGGCAGCGGCTTGGTATTGGCACTTTGTTGATGTCGTATGGCTATTCCTATTTGCAGCGATATATGTCTGGGGAGCCGGGGACATTATACCGCATTAATCTCCCAGCTTTATTATAATTGCGCCAAATATCTAAAATACTTAACTTACTCAAAATAATTATTTTAGGAAAATGTCCTTCCTGTCAGAAATTAAGCATATTTAGAAATCTATTTATAATTAAGAGAGAGTGCAATGGGTGTTTATTGAATTATTCTGAATATCAAATTGGGGATGCTGATAGTTTTTTTGTAATTTTAATTGTTGGTATTATCATGCTATCCGGTATTATTTTTTTAGAGCTAAATTATAAACCAGATATATATTTGCTCTTTATTTTTTTATTGCCCCTAACTGTTGTATGCTCGCTGTTAATAGCCAGACCAATAAAAAGTTTTTTTTTGTATGTCACATATAAAATTAAGACAAAAAAGTAAAAGTCTAAAATGTTAAATTTTAAAAATATATTTATTAATTTAGTTACAATTTTTGCATTTTTTACATTAATGGCGCTCGGCACATGGCAGATTGACCGGCTTGGACAAAAAAATGATTTACTAAAAAAAATACAAAGAGTGAACGAAGACATAACGGATCTTAAAGATGTAAATATAGATGATAGTAACTTAGATGATTGGCTGTATCGCAAAATTAAAATTCATGGCGATTTTATTAGCCAAGAAAATATATTTGTTTTTACGCATCTATCAGACCCACGTGGAAAGTTTGGGGGTGCAGGATATTGGGTGCTTAATCCTTTTAAATCTGACGAAGGAAATATAATAATCATAAATCGTGGCTTTATTCCGCAAAATATATTTGATCAGTTTTCTTCAAGTACCAATAAATACAGAGAAAATATAGTGATGGGATATGTTAGAAAGTTCGAGAAAGAAAATATATTTACCCCTGATAAAAATATGAAAGAACGGATCTTATATTTATTTGAAAAGAATGATATAAAAAAAATGTTTCATATTAAAAAAATTGAGCCCTATTTTGTTGATCAGATTGATGAATATAATGCATTACCTCAGTCAAACGAAACCCAACTAAAGTTTCCAAATAATCATCTTTCCTATGCAATAACATGGTATGGTCTTGCAACAGCCTTATTAATTATATATTTTTATTCAATATTCAGACGCAAGAAATTTGACCCATAATGCTTTATTTTAGTACACGAGATACCGATAAGAAGTTCACCTTTGAAGAAATAATTCTGAATGGCCTTGCTGAGGATGGCGGTTTGTATATTCCGGAGCAAACTCCGATATTTACAGAAAATGATATAAATAGGTTGCTTTGTTCTGACTACGAAACAATTGCATACGAAATTATAAAACAATTTACAGGAGAAACATTTACAACTAACCTTCTTAAGAGAATGATTCATGACTCCTATAAATCATTTAGGAGTGATTTTGTAACACCATTGACAGAAGTTGATGACTCATTATCGATATTAGAATTATTTCATGGCCCAACTCTTGCATTTAAAGATTTGGCAATGCAATTGTTGTCACGCATGATAGAAGAAGTGCTATCTCGCACTAATTCCAAAGCCTCCATAATATGTGCAACATCTGGTGATACTGGAGGTGCAGCGGTAACTTCATTTGCAAATAAAAAAAATATCAAACTATTTGTTTTATATCCAAGAGGCAGAATATCTGAAGTCCAGAGAAGGTTTATGTCGACCGTCAAGGCACAAAATATAAAAGTAATATCGATTAATGGCAATTTTGATGATTGCCAGAATATTGTTAAAACTTTATTTAATGACAGATACTTTGCAAAAAATGTAAGTTTGACAGCGGTTAATTCAATAAACTGGGCAAGGATTATGATACAAATAGTCTATTATTTTAGTGCTCTATCACAGTACCAGAGATTAGAAAAGAATGTTAATTTTATAGTTCCAACTGGTAATTTTGGAGATATATTCGCAGGCTACATGGCGAAAAAAATGGGTCTGCCAATCCAAAAGCTAGTTATTGCTACAAATATTAATAATATTTTAGAAAGGTGTCTAAAAACAGGCAAGTATGAAGCAATTGACTCTATACAGACAAACTCCCCATCAATGGATATTCAAATATCAAGTAATTTTGAAAGGCTTCTTTTTGATTTATTGGATATGAGTCCTGGATTAGTGGGAGAAAAAATGAGTGAATTAAAGGAAAATGGTAAGTTTGAGCTTAGCAAATTAGAGTTGGAGTCTTTTAAAAATAATTTCGATGCCGGATCTCTTAATCAAGATGAAACGGTTAAATTGATAAAAGATATTTATAATAAATCACATCAAATAATTGATCCCCATACTGCAATTGCTGTTGGTGTTCACTATAAGAATAGTTATAAAAATTCAATTGTGCTTTCAACTGCTCATGCCGCAAAATTTCCAGATACTGTTATGAAGGCGATTGGAATTAATCCAGAACTCCCAAATATATCTGAAGATATCTATAAGTTGCATGAAAATATTATTGATCTACCAAATGATGTGGGAGATATTAATGCATTTATAACAAAAAATTTTAGTGAGTAACAAAATGACAATAACAGAAAGTAAAATAAGTAATGGTATCAGGGTGATATCACAAAATATGCCGAATTTTAGCTCGGTTTCGCTCGGTATTTGGGCAGAAGTTGGCTCACGAAATGAATTAGAAAGTGAGCAGGGAATATCACACTTACTAGAGCACATGGCTTTTAAGGGAACCAAGTCTAGAACAGCCAAGGAAATCGCAATGGAAATTGAGAATGTTGGTGGTGATATAAATGCTGCAACAAGCGTTGAGAGGACTTCTTATTTTGTGCGAATGCTCAAAAACGATATAGAAATTGGTATTTCAATATTATCAGATATAATGCAAAATTCCATATTTGATCCGATTGAATTGGATAAAGAGAAGCACGTCATATTTCAAGAGCTTGCTTCTTACAGGGACTCACCAGATGATAGTGTATTTGAAAATTTTCAAAGCGCGGCTTACCAAGGTCAGGCAATTGGGAGGTCCATACTTGGAAATAGGGAGACTCTAATCAATATAAAATCAGATGATTTGATGTCTTATTTAAACAAATTTTATCACTCAAATAACCTAATAATAGTTGCAACAGGCTCTGTAGACCATAACCAACTTCATAATCTTTGTGAAATGTATTTCGAGCCTATTCAAGCTGGCAGTAAACCGTTTACTATGAAAGCCGCATATAAACCAAGTCAAATAAGAGAGAGTCGGGATATAGAGCAGGCTCATATCATTTATGCATTTGAGGGTTGTTCTTACCATGATGATGATCTTTACGTAGCTCATCTCTTCTCAAATATTCTTGGGGGCGGGATGTCTTCCAGGTTATTTCAGAATATAAGAGAAAACCGTGGATTGGCATATTCTGTTTTTTCTTTCTCATCGAGTTATAAAGATACAGGCATTTTCGGTATTTACTCGGCAACCTCCCCGGACAAGGTCAATGAGTATAGTGAGGCTGTGGCCAATGAAATTTTAAATAGTGAAAAAAGCATAACTGATCAAGAAATTGATAAAGCAAAGAAGCAATTAAAAGCCGGACTACTTATGTCATCAGAGAGCCCGGTCGCACGAATGAATCAAATTGCAAGACAAATATCAATTTATGATAGGGTTATTGATATAAGTGAAACACTCGATAGAATTGAGTCCATAGAAAAAGAACACATAACTAATTTTGTATCAGAAACTTTTAAATCCAAAAAACTTACAATAAGTGCACTTGGAGCAATATCAAAATTATCAGATCAAGATGCCATACAAAAATTTTACCGCTAATGATTGGATAAGTAAAAATTATTAAGGATATGAGAAATAATTTATGCTCAGAAGATATCTATCTCAGATACCCGAGATTGGTTGATTATAGAAAATGGAGAAGTATTAGAGAGTCAAGTAAAGCGTTTCTTACGCCTTGGGAGCCAACTTGGTACCCAGGAGAGCATAGTCTGAAAAGATACCTGAAGCTAATATCAATATATTCACAAAAAAGAAAAAATAATACACAGTACTCTTATTTTATTTTTAATAAAAAAAACGATTTATTAGGGGGTATTAATGTATTTAATATAAAAAGAGGTGTATCTCAAAGTTGTACTGTTGGTTATTGGATAGGGGAAGTGCATTCTAATCAAGGTTACATGACAAAATCACTTATTTTATTATTACGGCATTTATTTAATGATTTTAATTTTAACCGAGTGGAGGCTGCATGTGTACCAAATAATATCGCCTCAAAAAGTTTACTGGAGAGGCTTGGGTTCGTCGAGGAAGGGTATGCTAAAGATTATTTAAGGATTAATGGAAGATGGGAAGACCACATCTTATTTTCACTGAGGAAAAAGATTTATAATGACCGACGTAAAACTTAAGCATCAAAGTCGCATATTTGGATCATTATTTTTTTTATTTTTAATTATTCTTGCGATCTTAAATAGAAGCGTCAATATGCCAATGCAAACTGATTGGATTAAGAATATCAATTCAGAAATGCGAGTAATTATGTCTGAGTTTAAAAATGATAACTTATACATCGGCTTTGAAATTAACTTGAGCGATAATACATATACTTACTGGTCAAATCCTGGCGATAGTGGTATTGAGCCAGATATAAAAATAATTGCAAATAACACAATAAACTATGAGGTACAATGGCCACTTCCTGAAATGATTAAAGACCAATATGGAACAAACTACGGTTATTATGGAAATATTGTAATACCGATTAAAATTTCCTTATCAGATACAAAGGAGAATATAGATTTATATTTAAGCTACAATTTAGGAGTATGTAACAGCATATGTATACCAATTGATGGTAAGATTAAAATACCGATGCTTGATAGCCATGATTATTACAGAAATAAATCAAATAGAAGAATTCAGGAGGCTCTTAGAAATACTGCACTTTACAGAGATGATGGCACAAAATTTATCAATTCAGCTCGACTCCAGCAATCAAATAATAGTGAAATCATAAATCTGATATTTTCGAAACCAGTAAGAAAAATATATCCCATGACTTCTAAAAAATTTTTCCTTTCAGATATTGAGGATATCAAGGAATCCTATACAAGCTATAATTTCGCACTTACCCGAAAAATGAAAACTGATAAAATTAGTACCGAAAAATTTTCCGTAGTTATTTTAAATGATAAGGAGTTCTTTATTGAGGATTTTATTGTTGATTAATTTTAGCATCTAATATAGCTTCTGTTGCCAATTTATCAGCTATTTCGTTTCCTTCAACTCCCTCGTGACCTTTGACCCAGTTCCACTCAATCTGATGCATCTTTGCCGCTTCAAGTAATTTAATCCATAGATCTTTATTTTTTACCTCCTTTTTATTGGCATTCTTCCAGTTATTTCTCTCCCAATTTATAATCCATTTTGTAATGCCATCTTTTAAATACACTGAGTCAGTATAAAGCATAACTTTGCATGGTCTTTTTAGGGCATTTAATCCTTCAATTGCCGCTCTTAGTTCCATTCTATTATTTGTTGTGTTCAATTCGGACCCTGAAATTTTTTTTTTATTATTTTCATAAATTAGATATGCTCCCCACCCGCCATATCCAGGATTACCTGAGCATGCACCGTCTGTATAAATTATCACCTTATTTATCATAGATTCCATAATCCGTTGAACTTGTTACTGATTGATGAAATTGCAGTTTATTATAATACTCACTTGGATCTTTTGGCGTAACAAGAACGTTTTCATCCCTGTTACTCCAATCAACAAGACGTGTTAGCAGGAACCTTAATGCACTGCCACGACACATAATAGGTAGGAACTGAACCTCATCATAGGTTAAATTTTTAAGTGATGTATAGCCCTTTAATAAGTGTGAAGCTTTTGTAATATTAAATGAATAGTCACTCTCAAAACACCAAGCGTTAATACAGATTGCTATATCAAATATATAGAATTCATCGCATGCAAAGTAAAAGTCAATTACGCCAGTTAGCTTGTTATTTTGGAAGAAAATATTATCAGGAAAAAGATCCCCGTGAATAATACCCCTCGGAAGATCACTTGGCCAGTTATTCATCAAAAAATCGTACTCATTTGATATGGCCATATACAATTTATTATCGGTATCTCTAGATGTTTCATTGATCAAGTTTAAAAGGTCTGACCAGTATTTGATTGATAATGTATTTTCTCTATATAAACTCAAATCTGTTGTTTTGAGATGAATATTTGCAAGCGTCTGTCCAACTAGAAAGCAGTGCTCATTATTAATGGCTATAGTTGATTTACCAGGTAAGAAGCTAAAAATTGCAGCATGTTTATTGTTCAATAATTCTGTATAACTTCCATTTGTCATTTTTACAGGATTTGGACATTTTATATTCTTATTATTCAGTGCTACCAGCAGATTGATAAAAAAAGGCAAATCACTGAATGAAACCCTATTTTCATAGAGGGTTAGTATAAATTTTTTATTTTTTGTTACCAGTATATAATTCGTATTTTCAACACCTTGTGGAATTTCAATTAGTTCTTCAAGATCTTTTATAGAGTAGTATTTTTGCAGAAAATCGTTTGCTTCAGCAAAATTTACCTTTGTATACACAGCCATTAGTTTAATTATTTCTTTATTTATAAATTTATATAGCTTTATCAACGATATTATGAATAATATAGTTATCAACATAATTGTTCAAATATAATCCTTGAATAACAAATGAAAAAACTTTTATCATTTTTGCTGATCTTTTTTTTAACATCTTGCGAGACTGTATCAGATTTTAGTATGCCTAATCTTGGAATGCCTGATCTTGCGAAATATAATATAAATCCTTTTTCAAGAAATGCTTCACAAGACTTTGCGTGCCCTAAACCGATGATACTTGCTGATGCAATTAGTATCACTGAGTTTAAAGATTTTGGATCTAATGAGGAAACCAACATAATTTATAGGGGGCGCATTGATAGAATTGATTATGAGTGCAATATTGAACCAAATTACACTATGGGAAATATACGCATCATTGGAACTTTATCTTTAGGTCAGAATGCTCAAGATAATTTCTATAATTTACCTGCATTTATTGCGGTTATAAATAAAAATAAAGAGGTCATTTCACGCAGTTATGTTGATATAAATGTGAGCATACCTGAGGGGGCCACATTGGCAAGGTTTGAGTTTGTTCTTGAAGATTTTAAATTGAATTTTGAGCGCTCAAAAAATACAAGTGATTATCAAATTCTAGTTGGATTTAAGCTAACCGCGGATCAGGTTGAATTTAACAAAAATTTATAGGACCAAGTATTATTTTCTGATTTGCTTGATACCATCCTCGAGCATCTGGTCATATGAGCTAGATTTTATATTGTTTGATGTGATGGATTTGTTAACTGCTTCAAAAACAACTTCACTAACTTCCTCTTTTATGGAGCTTAGAGCTTCTGACTCAGCTCTTTTCAATTTTTCATCGAGTAATTTTTTCTTTCTTTCTAGACTTTCTTCTAATTTAATTTTTGTTTCTTTTTCATAGTTTTTTGCAATTTTTTTTGCGTCATCTATAATTGTTTTAGCTGTTTTCTCGGCTTCTTTGTTCTTCTTTTGGAACTCTGCAAGAACTGTTTGTGCTTCTTCTCTGAGTTTTTTGGCTTCCTCCAACTCGTCATTTATTTTCTGTGCACGACTATCGAGAATTTTTGTAATCTGCCCTGGCACTTTGAAATAGACCAGGAGTAAGAGAAACATTACAAATCCAATCGCTACCCAGGTTGCATCTTTTTCTAGCATCTTTTTTTACCAATTACCTTTTTACTATACTTTTTATGTTATCCTTGAGTGTGTCCTTGACAAGTGGATTTTCTCCAAAAACCCGTGATATAATATCGTTGGATACGTCGTATGCAATCTGTTCAGAGTCTGCAAGAACAGCACTTTTCTTTTTTTCAAGTTCTATTTCAAACTTTTTTATCAGTTCCCGGCTAGATTTTTCAAAATCATTGTTTTCGTCTTCAATAAGAAGATTTAGTTTATTTCTTGAGTTCGACAAATATTGCGAGGCTTTCTCTTGTGCATTTTTTATTGACTGAAGATATCCTTGTTCGGTAATTTCAGACTCCTTTTTGAAATTCTCAGCCTCTTCGACGTCTCTTGCTATTATATCTTCTCTAGTTTCAATTACATTTGCAATTTTTGGTAAGGCATACTTAGCCATGACAAGATAGAGTATGATGAAAGATACCACTAACCAAAATATTTGCGATGCAAAATATTCTGTATTTAATTGAGGCATACCTGATTCTGACATATTAGTCCTCTTTTAAATAACGCTGTAACTTATACAACAAAGAGTAGTATTAATGCTATTACTAGCCCAAATAAACCTGTAGCTTCCGCAAGAGCGAACCCAAGTAAAAGATTTGGAAATTGTCCTGGAGCCGCAGAGGGATTCCTCAATGCCCCTGACAAGTAGTTACCAAAAATAGTACCAATACCAATACCCGCGCCGGCAAGTGCAATTGTTGCTAATCCTGCTCCTATTAATTTAGCTGCTTCTGGTTCCATAATATTCTCCTTTTTAATATTAATAATTATAATTAATGCATATGTATTGCATCGTTTAGATAAATACAAGTTAGAATTGCAAATACGTATGCTTGCAAAAATGCAACAAGTATTTCTAATCCGGTAAATGCCGTAATAAAAAGCAATGGCGCAACACCAAGAGGTGCTATGAATAAATTACCTGAAAAAAACATCCCTGCTACAAAAAATCCAAAAACTTTCAACATTGTATGCCCAGCCATCATATTTGCAAATAATCTCACGGACAAACTTACGGGTCTTGTTAAATAAGAAATTACTTCAATTACAACCAAAAGGGGCAGTAATGCTTTTGGAACACCACTTGGCACGAAGAATTTTAAAAAACTGATCCCATGCATCACAAATCCTATTACTGTCACCCCGAAGAAAATAACAATCGCAAGTGCAAAGGTGACAATTATATGACTTGTGACAGTAAAAGTGTATGGAATCATGCCAAGCATGTTACAAAATAGCACAAACATGAACAGACAAAATATAAATGGAAAGTATCTTTGACCTTCATCACCAACATTATCTCGGACCATCTTTCCAACAAATTCATATGACAGCTCTGCTATTGATTGCAGTCTAGTAGGAACTGTCCCCCGGCCATTAAATGTAAATAGAGTAAGTAAAATAATGAGCGCTACACTAAAAACCATAAATAAAGAAGAGTTTGTGAATGACAAGTTTAAATCAAATAGTTTGAATTCAACCAATTCAACTATTTCAAATTGATGCATTGGATCTGGAGCGCCAGATTTTTCAGCCATGCTATATCCTTACTTTTTCTTACTATTTTATATATAAATTTTAATGTTTTTGGTAGTGATTTTATCAATTTTAACTAAAAAAATTCACTTAATTGTGAATCAATGGTCATTGTAATTGTCTTCATACAATTGCCTTGAGGATGTGATAGCGGTTTTTATTCCTGACACAATGCCGAGAATGAGGAATATTATAAAAAAAATTGGCTTTGTATCTAACCACTTATCTATATACCATCCCAGAATAGTTCCAATGATTACTGCAATGATGAGTTCGATAGATATTCGCATTGCAATTGATATTTGCTTCCCCCTTATTTGCTTTTTTGTGTTATCATTTTTCTTCTTACGGGATTTAATTTCCTCTATTTTCTCGGAAACTTGATCGAGTTGATCATTTCTGTCAATCATGCGACAATCTCTTCATTTACCATCTTTTCTGCTTGATTTAGATCTACAGATAACATGATACTCTCACCCTTCTTAGCCATTGTTATCCCAAAAAGTCTATCCATTCGTGACATTGTATATGGATGGTGGGTAACTATGAGAAACTTTGTATTTGAATTTTTTGATAGATCATCCAGAGTGTCACAAAATTTTTTAACATTAGTATCATCTAATGGCGCGTCAACTTCATCAAGGATACACACAGGAGCTGGATTTTCCAGGAAAACAGCTAGTATAAGTGCAATCACTGTGAGTGCTTGTTCGCCTCCAGATAGTAATGATATTGTTTGTGGTTTTTTACCTGGTGGCCATGCAACAATATCAAGACCTGCGTTTAATATGTCCTCATTGTCATCCAATTTAAGTTCAGCTTTTCCACCATCAAATAATTTTTCAAATAAATGCTTAAAATTAGAGTTTACTTTTTCATATGACTGTTGCAAGCGTTCCCGGGCTTCTCTATCAATTTCTACAATTCCCTTATGCAATGTTTCAGTCGCTGAGACAAGATCCTCATTTTCACGACAAAGCTCCTCATGGTATTCTTTTTTTTCTGCATATTGATCTGAGGCTGTTAGATTTACTGCTCCAATTTTTTCCCTTTGTGAGTATGCTTGTGATAACAACTCAATGATTTTTTCTCGGTCGAGAGTGCCTGGGCTTGTATCATCGAAAAAATCTTTTGAGTTTATCCCTAAATTAATCTTGATTTTATCATCCAACTCGGTTTTCCTATCATCAAGATTTTCTAATTTAGTTCTAGCTTGGATTAACATTTCAGAGTCTTTCATCAGATCAGACTCTAATGATTTTATTTTTTCATTATTTTTTTGATATTTTTGCAAATACGTATCTAATTTTTCTTGTAAATCTTTTTTCTTCCGAGTCGAACGTTCAAGTTCAATTTCAATCTCTGATTGTTTCTGTTTTATTTTTTCAGGTTCAGACTCTATGCTTTTCAATAGTCCTTCTGAATTATTTAGTCTATGATTTAGATCCTTTAGATGATTCTCTGTTTGGTTTTTTCTAACTTCCCATGAATTTCTATTCTCAATGAGATCCTTTTGGTTTTTCTCAAGATCTCTTTTCTCTCGCAGAATATTTTGTGTATTTGCCTCCTTAATATCCGCTATTGTTTTTGCATTATAGAAATCTTGTTTTGCTTTTTCTAGAGTATTTTGGGCCTTTTCTATTTCACTCTTGTTAATTTTCTTTGAACCCAAAGACTCAATATTTCTGTTATTAATTTTTATATTTTCTTCTATTGAGTTTATCTTAATTTCATTTGATAAAGCTAAGTCTTTTTCGGTAATTATTTTTTTATCTAACTCCTTAATATTATCAGTCAGTAGTTTTTGTTCCTCGATAAGCCTCTTCCAATTTTCTTTTTCCATTGACTGCAGGTTTATGATTTTTTCAAGATTTTCAGAAACTTCTCTTGCATCCTTTTTCAGAATTTCTAGTTTCATTTCGTTGTTTTGTATATTTTTACTCAGATCTATAATTTTCTTTCTAGCATGAGGTATGTTTATATTTTCAGCATCAGAATTAAATTTCTGCACAAAGCCGTCCCATCTTATCATTTCTCCATTGCCATTAATAACTTGCTGCCCCGGTCTTAATAACTCTATAATTTTATTTATTTCGTTTACCTCCGTATATCCAGTGTATTTCAAAAACATATGTATCTCTTCCGGTCCTTCAATTAAGTCAGCTAGTGGCGTTATACAATCTGCAAATTCATCATCAAATTCTTGATTGGTGTTGATCCAGAATTTCTTACCTTTTTTAAGTGTAGAAATTTCAAGATCATTGAGAATTCTTCCAACTTTCTTTTCAAAGCCATCAGTGATCTTAATTTTATTAACTATAGCATCAGGATTTTCGATACTTGCTAGATATTCTTCGAGCTCTTTTTTAGTTTGTTGTGAATGGCGTATCTCCAAATCTAAGATTAAACTTAATTCTTTATTTTTTTCTAAATCCTGTGAGAGTTTCCGTTTATTTTCTTCGCATTGATCAATATCTCTGAGGGCGGATATGAGGCTTTCTTCTACCTTTTTCTGCTTATTTACATACAGGTCTCTATCTCTTTCGCTGGAGTCATCTAAACCACGATAAGATTTATCTTTTAGGGCATTTTCTAGCTCGGTTGAGAGTTCTTTGAGGTTTTCATGGCATTCTTCAATTTGATCTTCAATATTTTTATTTTCAGTCTCCATGGTTAGTACTTCCGATAGATGACTGTTATATTCTTTTTCAAGCATCTTATAACTATCTGTAGCATCACTTGATGCCTGTATGATATTGCTCTCAATCTTTTCTATATCATTAATGGTTTTGCGCAGTTCTGCTAATTTACCATCCAAGTCTTTGAGTTGACTCTCTTGGTCAGTCAGGTTTATTTTTTCGCGATCCAGATCTATCAATATTTGGTCTACTTGTTTACTGGCTGTCGTAATTTTTTCTGTTGTGTATTGTAATTCATTTTTTAAATTAAGTTCGTTACTTCTTTTTTGCTGAAGATCATCAATAAGGTTTTCATATTCCTGTCTGATAGGCTTCATGAAATCATCAAGGTTATTATTTTCAAATTCTAAACTACCAATTTCATTTTTTATATTTTTTACCTTATTCTGTATGTCTTTGATATTTTGATCTAATTCCTTTCTTTTAGCCTCAATCGAGTACCAATCTATTTTCAGTAATTCTTTTTCATAATCCCTTATTTGGGAAGCAATGGCTTTAAACTTTTCAGCCTGATTTGCTTGTCTTTTGAGTGAAGACATCTCGGTTCCTACAACACTAATAATATCAGCAAGTCGTTCTATATTTAGTCTTGTTGCATTAAGCTTTAGTATAGCTTCATGCTTGCGGTGATGGAGACCACTAATACCTGCTGCTTCTTCTAGTATCTTTCTTCGCTCATTCGGTTTTGACTCAATAATTTGGTTAATTTGACCCTGCTTAACAATTGATATTGAATGCGGGCCGAGAGAATTATCTGCAAAAAATAATTGAACGTCTTTTGCTCTTTTTTCTATTGAATTAATATAGTATTTCGAGCCTGAATTTCTCTCAATCCTTCGTTTGATTTCATATTCATCACCGCTAGCTTTACTCTCATCTGAAGTGATAGTAGTTTCGCTCATAATTACAGAAACTTCAGCAAAGTTTCTAGACGGGCTTGTGTCCGTGCCTGAAAAAATGACATCATCCATTTCTGACCCACGGAGATTCTTGTAAGATGTTTCGCCCATAACCCATTGGAGGCTGTCTAAAACATTTGACTTACCACAGCCATTAGGCCCAACGATTCCAGTCAACCCCTTGTTTATTTCAAACTCAGTTTGTTTTTCAAAAGACTTGAAACCGTGCAGTTTAATTTTTTTTAATTCCATTATGGAATAGATCCTCCTAAACTCCTTTGTATGAGTCCAATATTCTTTCTATTTCTGATTTAAAATATGAATAAGGTTTGTTACCGGATATCACTTTACCGTTAATAATAAAGGATGGTGTGGAGTTAATCTGAAACTCCTTTATAGCATTTTCTTTTTGTATAATCAGTTGATCTAGTAATTCTTGATCATTCAAGCATTGGTCAAAATCTTCGCTGCTTAGCCCTGCCTGTTTCGATAGACTTTTTAACTCAGCAATTGCATTATCCGAATACCACTTACTTCTTTTTTGAAATAAAATATCAATGAAAGCGAGAGAAATGCTGTTATCTACGCAACGCGCCAGCATTGAGGTCGCCATTGAGAGTTTATCTAGTGGAAATTCCCTGAATATAAATTTAACTTCACCCTTTTCAATGTAATCATCCTTTAAAGCAGGATAGGTTTCGGTATGGAAATCAGCGCAATGGGAACAAGTCATTGATGCGTATTCAATAATTGTTACTGGGGCATCATCGTCACCAATTGATAACTCCTGAAGGGATACTTCGGATACTGAAAGGTTTTCCATATTCATACTTCTATCTTCCATAAATAGATAGTCTACACGGGATGATTTATCTGTGTATGAGCCAACAGAAAAATAAAACGTGCTAACAATGAAAATCAGTCCGAAAAATAGTAATAATATTTTATTTCTTCTCATTTCTTCTTTTCTCCTTAATATTCTTACCGAGCTTTGCTAGAGCGTCTTCAAGATTTTTGCTTTTTTCTGCCTGAGCTTCATGACTAGTTAGGCATGGAAGCTCAGATGCTATATTATTTGAAGCTGTGTCTTTGTAATTAATTTTGTTTTTGTCAGGTTTATTTTTGATAACTAAATCTGAAATGAAATTTTGACCATATATTTCATTCACCCTGTCAATTATTGAGTTCCGTCTATATTGCATTTCTATCGCAGAAGAACCAGACACCTCAAGATGTAATTTTCTATATATTTTTTTTTCACCATTAATAAACCTATATTCAGTAGATATTTTTTTTGGATAAACTTGATCTTTGTATTGACCCTCAAAAACTTGATCCCAAAGTATTGAAAGTTCATCAACTTTAACCCCATATTTTTTCTTTAGTGGTTTTATTAAAGGCTCAATAAAATTACTAATATGTAATCTTGAGTTATAATGGCCTGCTAAATTATATATATTATCTTGTTTAGACATTGGGTTACCATTTCTATTTCTACATTATTATATTATTATTAATTACAGAAATGTACAAACCAAACGATATAACATACCCACTAATTTCATGGTATAAGTCAAACAAAAGAAATCTTCCTTGGAGAAATGCATTTAACCATGAAAACGCACCCTATCAGATACTTGTTAGCGAATTTATGCTGCAGCAAACCACGGTTGCAACTGTTTTAAATTATTATGATAGATTTATAGAAAGATGGCCTACTAATAAGCATCTATCAAATGCGACCGAAGATGAGGTTCTAGAAATTTGGTCTGGACTCGGATATTACTCAAGGGGAATAAATTTATTAAAAACCTCAAAAATAATTTTTCATGATTACTCAAACAAAATACCAAAAGATATTGATACTTTAAAAACATTTCCAGGCGTAGGCGAATACATGTCATCGGCTATTGCATCTATCGCATATAATCTTCCTTCGAAAGCAGTGGATACAAATATTCAGAGGGTAATAACAAGGTATTACCAATTAGATTTTAAAAAACCAGCTCGTAACCGAAAAAAGGTTCAAGATATTGTTTTATTACTGACCAGTAATGACTCACCCAGGGATCTTATTCAGGGTTTGATGGACCTGGGATCATCGCTGTGCACTCCAAAATTACCTGATTGTGAAAAATGCCCTTTGAAAAGGGGGTGTAATTCGTACAAAAATAATAAATTTGAATTTACATTAAAAAAAATAAAAAAAATAATACCTCAAAGATATGGACGTGTTTATTTAATTGAAAGGACGGATGGCTCGTATCTCCTTGAAAGAAGAGCAGAAAAAGGGCTTTTGGCAAAAACTTATCAATTTCCGACGACAGACTGGTGTGAAGCGATGCCACCATCAGACTTCCTTGAGTCATATCAGAAAATGAATGTTGTTGGGAAAGTTAATCATAGATTTTCACATTTTACTTTAGAGCTAACAGTTATAAAAGTTGATAACGAGTCCAGAGATATTAAGAATATTACAGTACCACAAAATGGAATATGGAAAAAACCAAACCAGCTAGATCAACTTGGTTTATCAAGCCTAATGAGGAAGGCATCTAAATACATAAAAGTTTGAATTATCTTGTATGCATTATTCATCGATACCAGACTTAATCTGGTCACGTATTTTATCTATTGGATAGAGGCTATTGTTTTTAAGAAAATGCCAATATATCCATCCATTGCAACTTTCTGTTCCCTGATAATGAGCTCCAATTTTGTGAATTGAACCATTAACTTTATCAGCTTGAAGCGTCCCATCAGCTTGAACAATGGCAACGTTTTTCTTTTTTGAACAGTAGAGCTTTTCGCCGATCTCAATCAATCCTCTTTCGATAAGTGTTCCAAATGGTATTCTAACCTGGTCTCTTTTTGTCGATTTTATATTTATGCTTGATGAGCAGGGATTATCAATTTCCTCAAGTCTTTGCTCTGCAATCCGAACGTAATCTTTATTCTTTTCAATACCTATCCAACGTCGCCCTAATTTTTTACAAACTGCGGCCGTGGTTCCACTTCCTGAAAATGGATCAAGAACAATAGCATTTGGATCAGATGACGATACAATAACTCTATAAATTAAAGCTTCAGGCTTTTGTGTTGGGTGTAATTTTGTCCCATCATTATCACGAAGGCGCTCCTTACCATTACAGATTGGGATGTGCCAATCAGATCTCATTTGTACATCATCATTCAAACTCTTCATGGCATCATAATTAAATTTATATCTAGATTTTTTGTCTTTGGCTGCCCAAATAATTGTTTCATGTGCATTTGTAAATCTTCTTCCACGAAAATGAGGCATTGGATTGGTTTTTGTCCAGATAATATCATTAAGGGTCCAGAATTCCATATTTTGCATAATGTAACCAACTCTAAAAATATTATGATAGCTGCCAATCACCCATATTGTACCTGATGGTTTTAATAGTCTTTTACATTCCTTTAGCCAATTTGAAGTAAAGGTGTCATATGATTTGTAGTTTTCGAATTTATCCCAATCTTCACGAACAGAATCAACATCTGAATAATCAGGTCTATAAATAGTGTCATTTAGTTGAAGATTGTATGGTGGATCTGCAAAGATTAGATCAACTGAATTATCGGGCATTTCCCTCATTATCCCGATCGAGTCACCATTAAATATTTTATTGGTATGATCCGCGGATAATTCTGTAATATTTTTTTTTAACATCAAAGTGGTTCACATATATTTCTGAACTCATATTTTGACATCAAAAAGGTTATTATTTTCTAAATTAATTTTTTTTAATTATTTCATTTACCGGACTAAATGTTTTTCTGTGAATAGCCAATACTCCATATTTTTCAATTTCCCTAATATGATTTTTTGTTGGGTAACCCTTATGCTTGTTGAATGTGTATTTATTAAATACAAAAGAAAATTTATCCATAATTCTATCGCGTACAACCTTTGCAATGATTGAGGCCGCTGCTATTGAGATTGATTTTTGATCACCCTTTATGATAGGTATATTCACAATTTCAGTATTGATCTTAAAATTTCCATCAATGAGCAATATATCAGGTCTTTTTTTTAATTTTTTATATGCTGTGTTCATTGCATGTTTTGTTGCGTTTAATACGTTAATGGTATCGACGCATTCAACATCAGCAACTCCAATACCAACATGGGAATTTTTCAATATTTGTTCAAATAATATCTCTCTATCCAATGGTGAAATTTTTTTTGAGTCATCAATACCATATGGAATATAATTTTTTTTTAAAATAACCGCGGCCGCAACAACTGGGCCAGCTATTGGGCCTCTGCCAACCTCATCAACTCCAGCGATCAGATTAAATCCTTGAAACCACCATTTTTTTTCTATTGATAAATCTGGTTTTCTAGATGAGTTCATTAAACATTATTTTTCAGAAAGCCTTGGCATAATCTCAACAAGGTTGCATGGCTTATGATTTATATCAAATTGATGAACAAGAATTTCATTCCATGCATCCTTGCATGCATTTGGGGAGCCTGGCAGGCAAAATATGAATACATTATTATAAATCCCCCCAAATGCTCTCGATTGGATTGTCGATGTCCCAATCTTTGATGAGCTTATTTGGTGGAATAGAGCAGAGAAGCCACTAATTTCTTTATCAAGAAGTGGCATAATAGCATCAGGCGTCACATCTCGACCTGTTAATCCCGTCCCTCCAGTTGTTAATATTGCGTCAAAGTTATTTGTGCTTACCCACTCTTTTATAATGCCCTGAATTTCTCTTATTTCGTCAGGGATAATTCGTCTGTCAATCAAACAGTGTTTTGCGTCATTTATCGCCTGCGATAAAAAGTCGCCTGATTTATCATTTGTTTTATTTCTAGTATCGGATACAGTTATCACGCCGATATTCAGGCTAATAAAAGAATTTTTATTTTCGACTGTCATCAATTATCACCGATAGTTATTTAATTTCATTTGCAATTATTTTCAAATCCTCCCAAGCAAGTCGTTTGAGAGAAGGCTGCTTTATTAGTACTCTTGGATGGAATAGGGGGAATATTGGGATATTCACTTTTTTATTGTTGAGAGTCTTTCCTCGTGAGTCAATAAAGTTAACTTCACTCTCCATGAGCACGCTTAATGCCAAGTCTCCAAGAGAAATAATATATTTTGGTGCTAGTAATTCTATAATTTTATAAAAAAAAGGTCTGCACTTATCTATCTCTTTTGAGGTTGGTCGTCTATCTCCTGGCGTTCGCCAAAAAAATGTGTTTATTATCGTGTTTTCCTTTAGTTCAACATTAATCGCCCTAAGCATCTTTAATAATAACTCCTTGCAATCTTCAGCCAATATATTATTTGACTGATCCTCCTCTTCGGAATTTGGAAAGTCATTTACTATCAATATTTCGGGATTCAGACTGCCTTGATGAATGTGAGTATGTTTTGAGTATATTTTCAGGTCTAAGATATCACATTGATCAATATACCCAATCAAACCTTGAACTGTTTTTATATCGTATAGTTCATTTTTTTTATGAACTTTATCATAATCTACGCCAGCGAGCTCCTCTTGCGTATATATTTTTTGATTTTTCTTAAGAACGAAATCAATATTCTCATCAGTATACCAATTAAGTAAAACAATTTTTTCTAAATTATTCATAGATCAGGGTTTTTGTTAAGAATTTTTTTTTTAATTGTATCTATTAATAGTACAAAAATACAATGATTAATGTTAATAATAGAAAGTTATTAATAGAAAGAGTTAACATCACGAATGCAGGAAGAAAATACAAGAGAGTCTATTGAGGTTGATGTGCTGATAATTGGTGCTGGACCGGCTGGATTAGCAACGGCAATAAAACTGAAAACTGAAGCAAATAAAAGTAATCAAGAAATAAATATTGTTGTCCTTGAAAAAGGCTCAGAGGTTGGTGCCCACATACTGTCGGGTGCAGTAATTGATCCAATTGGTCTAGATATGCTTCTACCAAATTGGAGAGATCTCGACCCTCCAGCTATGAGTGAAGTGATTGATGATAGATTTTATATTTTAGGACCAGCTGGTAGTTTAAGAATACCCAACTTTTTTTTCCCAAGGCTGATGTCCAATCACAATTGTTTTGCGACAAGCCTCTCAAATGTAGTCAAATGGTTAGGGGGTATTGCCCAGTCTCTCGGAATTGAAGTTTATCCTGGATTTCCAGCATCTGAAATAATTTACCAAGATGACAGAGTTGTAGGAGTCATCACTGGTGATTTTGGTATCTCAAGAAATGGAGAAAAAAAGGACTCCTTTATGCAAGGGATGGAAATCAGAGCAAAATATACTGTATTTGCTGAAGGTGCACGCGGACATTTAACGAAGAAAGTTATAGAAAAATTTCAACTCGATAAAGAATCAGATTTCCAAAAATATGGTATTGGACTGAAAGAGTTATGGGAAATTCCCGAAGAGAATCACAAACCTGGTCTAGTGCAGCATACCATGGGGTGGCCTCTAGACAATAAAACAGGCGGAGGGTCATTTATGTATCATTTTGGGAAAAATTTAGTTTCAATCGGTTTTGTTGTTCATCTCAATTATAAAAACCCATCATTGTCTCCATTCGAGGAATTTCAGAGATATAAAACTCATCCGCTTATAAAAGATATCTTAAGTGGAGGGAAAAGACTTTCATATGGCGCCAGAGTGATAAGCGAGGGTGGATATCAATCAGTTCCAAAATTAACATTCCCAGGTGGCTTACTTGTTGGATGCGCTGCAGGCTTTGTGAATGTACCAAGAATTAAAGGATCCCATAATGCAATAGTTAGTGGTGTTTTAGCTGCGAATGCGCTATTGGAGAGCTTTACATCAAAGAAAATATCGGAAGAATTATTAACCTACCAAGACATGTATAATAAAAGTACCATAGCGAAAGAATTATCAAAGGTAAGGAATGTAAAACCATTATGGTCCAAATTCGGTACTTTGGTTGGTGTAGCTTTGGGCGGTATAGATATGTGGTTAAGAGATCTTGGTATTAATATACCATTTACAATATCCCACAAAAAGCCAGATCATCTAACATTGCAAAAAAAATCTGCATCAAAGAAAATAGAATATCCAAAGCCGGATGGAGTTTATTCTTTCGATAGGTTGTCTTCGGTTTATTTATCATCAACGAACCATGAAGAGGATCAACCTGTTCATTTGAATGTAGGTGATTTTGGTTTGCAAACCTCTAGTGAATATCACGATTATGGCGGACCATCAGCAAATTACTGTCCTGCTGGTGTATATGAATGGATACTCGAAGGTGAGATTCCTAAATTTCAGATCAACGCTCAAAATTGTGTACACTGTAAAACTTGTGATATCAAAGACCCAAATCAAAATATAAATTGGCAGGTACCCGAGGGAGGTGGTGGACCAAATTACTCCAATATGTAATTTTACCACCAATAAAAAATGTCACCAAAAGTAGTTTTGCAGGCTAATGCTAAAATTAACTTAACCCTCGATATACTTGGAAAACGGTCTGATAATTATCATAATGTACAGGGTTATGTGGCCTTTCTTGACTTACATGATGAGTTAATAATAAATCACTCTGAGAAATTATTGGTCAGCTTTGATAACCCTTTTCATGAGAATGTTTCCACAAAATCCAATACTATTCTAAAATTACATAGCTACCTCTGCAATTATTTTCCAAATTTGAGTCAATATAAAGTCCATGTGAAGAAAAATATCCCAATTTCTGCTGGTCTAGGTGGAGGCTCATGCGACGCTGCAGCCCTAATGAGATATCTTATTAGTGATCGTGAAATAAATATGGATCAAATTAGCGTCGAATCATTAGCAAGGAATGTGGGTGCCGATGTACCCTGCTGCTTACTAAATGGGCCATCTTTCATTTCTGGTATAGGTGAAATTATTCAAAGCGTAAAATTAACTAATACATACTATTGTCTACTTGTGAATCCACAAATACCTATTTCAACATCAGAGTTATATGAAAAGATTAGCATCAAACGGTCAGAGGACGTGCACACCAAAAATTTCTTACCTAATCCTTCAATGGCTCATATTATTAGTGGTAAGAATGACTTCCAGAAGATAATTATTCAAGATTACCCTATAGTAGGAGAGATAATAAACATCCTAACTAAAGCTGAGGGTTGTGTTTTGGCAAGAATGACTGGTAGTGGACCTACATGCTTTGGTTTTTTTTCAAAGCAAGAGGATATGTCAAAATGTAAAAAAGAATTTGAAGAAATGTATCCTAAATTCTGGATTATGGAGACGAAGTTATTAAACTAGCTGTCTCTTGTGTAGGAGAAATACACGGCCTCTTCTAAAGCGCTTTTCATCTCCGACTTTTCAAAATTTTCTAGACAGTTCAGTGCTTTTTCACCGTATTTCTTTGCCTCAGCTAGTGTTTTCTCAAACCCTTTCTTTTTATCAATCAACTCAAGAGCAGATTTAAAGTCATTTGCATTTTTATTTTTTTTATTTATCAGCCTCTCCCAAAGTTTTTTCTCTTCTTTGTTTGATTTTTTATATGAAACAATAATGGGGTATGTGACTTTTCCTTCAAAAAAATCATCTCCGATATCTTTTCCAATATTATCAATTGTAGAGGTATAATCTAGGGCATCGTCTGATAATTGAAATGCAATACCAAGATATGATCCAAAATCCCTCAAGATCTTAGCAGTTTCTTTACTGGAGTCTGAAATTATTGCGCCTATTTCTGACGCAGCACTAAATAATTTTGCAGTCTTATAATTTATAATCTGAAAGTACATTTCAGGTGTTATGGTTAAGTGATTGGAGTAAACTAATTGCATTACCTCGCCTTCGGCAATCACTGTAGCTGCATTCGAGAGAACTTCTAGTGCTTTTATTGATTTTGCCTCAACCATCATCTTAAATGCCTCGCCCAGTAAATAATCACCAACAAGCACGCTCGCCTCGTTTCCCCAAAGCATTCTTGCTGCGATCTTACCCCTCCTCATTTCACTATCATCAACAACATCATCATGAAGTAATGTTGCAGTATGCATAAACTCAACACCCGCAGCCAAAGGAATATAATAGTTATTTTTACACTCGCATAATTTACTTGAAGCAATGGTTAGCATCGGCCTTAAGCGTTTCCCCCCCGATGAAATAAGATACTGTGAAACTTTTGGAATCATATCCGTATTAGATATTGTTCTTTGGATAATTAGATCATTGACAAGCCCCATATCTTTTTTTGTAAGAGATATGAGTTCTTCAATTCCATATTTTTTTTGCAGTGCCATAAATCTGTTTTTTTGTTTACATAAGGTATAAATTATTTTTTGATATAAATAAATAAATTTAGATTGTGTGTGTATGTCGAAGAAAAAAAAGATTAGCCTTCCCACAAGTGTGGATAAATTTCTCGATGGAAAAATTAGAATAGAACAGCTTTTGGATGGTGGTCGATCCAATACAGATACAATACTTCTATCAGCAGCTGTTCCAGTAGGTCCCGGCTATAAAGTTCTTGACGTAGGCGTTGGTAATGGAACGTCATCAATTGCTTTAGGATCAAACTTTAAGGATATAACAATCATTGGAATTGATAATGATCCAATAAACATAGAGCTCGCAACTCGGAATGTTGCATTAAATAAGTTAGAAGGAAGTATCCATATAAAACAAGTCGACATTCTAAAAAAAAATTTGTCATTTAATATTGGTAATGAAAAAAATCTGAAATTTGACTCGATATTTATGAACCCTCCTTACTTTGATAAAGAAACAGTGTATGAATCAAAATCTCATTATCAAAGCATAACCAAATATCATGGTGGATCTAATCTTGATGAGTGGATAAATAACTCTCTTCAATTATTAAAATTTAAAGGTACCATTACCATGATTAATAAAATTGAAAATTTAAACCGTATTATTTGCCTCCTGTCTGGTCTTGGCAGTATTACTATATTGCCTTTAATTTCAAACATGAATGGTGAAGTACAACGTTTTATTCTAAGTTTTAGGAAAGGATCTAATGCAAAAACAAGAGTCCTCCGCCAAGTTGTTTTACACCAAGAAAGTGGGGCATTTAGCGACAGGGTCGAAGACACGTTAAGAGGCAGGGTACGTATTGATCTAACCCAATCTGATTATTTTTATCAAATCTAGCAAAATACAAAAAAAAATTGTATGGTAATTACAAATCTTTTTATATAGATATAGACGAACTTATAACGAATTATTGACTGAAAAATGCCTAAAAATATTCAAAGCACAAGAGACCCAAAGAATTCATTTCAAGATCTTATTTTAATGCTTCAAGATTTTTGGTCAAGTAATGGCTGTGTGATCTTACAGCCTTATGATATGGAGGTCGGAGCCGGAACGTTCCACCCTGGCACAATACTAAGAGCACTTGGTGATGACCCTTGGAACGCTGCATATGTTCAACCATCACGTAGGCCAACAGATGGCCGATTTGGTGAGAATCCCAATAGACTGCAGCATTATTACCAATTTCAGGTTGTTTTGAAGCCGTCACCTGAAAATATACAGGATTTATATCTTAACAGCTTAGAATATATTGGCATTGATAAAAGCAAGCACGATATACGATTTGTTGAGGATGATTGGGAGAGTCCAACTCTCGGTGCGTGGGGTCTCGGTTGGGAAGTATGGTGTGATGGAATGGAGGTATCTCAATTTACATATTTTCAGCAAGTCTGCGGTTATGACTGTAGACCTGTCACGGGTGAGCTCACGTATGGGCTAGAAAGATTAGCGATGTATGTTCAAGGTGTAGATAATGTCTACGAATTAAATTACAACGGCTTATCAGGTGACAATAATATATCCTATGGAGACGTTTTTAAGGAAGCAGAAAGAGAATATTCAGAATATAATTTTAATTACGCGAATGTTGAAATGATAATGAAACATTTTAGTGAAATTGAAATTGAATGTAAAAAGCTTGCAGAGAATAAGCTCGCGCTTCCCGCGTATGATCAATGCATAAAGGCATCGCATTTATTTAATATACTTGATGCTCGTGGGGCCATATCGGTTACCGAAAGACAGGGGTACATATTAAGAGTGAGAGCTTTAGCAAAGTTATCCGCTGATGCATGGATGGCGACACGAATAAAGTGATTGAGGGTTGTAAAAATTATAATGTCTGATTTTATCTTAGAGCTTTTATCTGAAGAAATCCCATCTCGTATGCAAAAGCAAGCGAGTGAATACCTGCTTCGGCAATTTAGACAACAAACCGAAGGTGCCGGATTAGAAGTTGGTCAAATACAATCTTTTTATTCTACGCGGAGGTTGACCCTTATAGTCACCAATATGAAATCACATACTGCAGAGATGACAGTTGAAAAGCTTGGCCCTAGAATTGACTCACCAAATGATGCAATAAATGGTTTTTTGAGATCCAATAACATAAAATCAATAGATGATTGTGATATATTGGATGATAAAAAAGGTAAGCGGTATAAGTATATTGAGACAGTTCCTGCAAAAACGGCAATAACAATACTGCCGCCGATAATTGAAGACATCATACGTAAGTTTTCCTGGCCAAAATCGATGCGTTGGGGCAATGGCAATTCTAGGTGGGTGAGGCCTCTAAGAAATATTATGGCTATCATTTATGAGAATAATTCTGTAAATAAATTAAAAATTAATGTTGAAGGTCTACTTGCAAATGACTATACGTTCGGGCACCGTTTTCTAAAAAATAAAAAAATCTACATCAAAGAAGTCAGCGATTATTTCGAAGCTCTAACAAATCATCTTGTAATAGCCGATCAAGGGCGGAGAAGAGAATTGATCTTAGAACAAATATCAAAAATTGAAAAAAAATTTGATATCAGTGTAATAAAGGACGAAAAACTATTAGAGGAAGTTTCAGGTCTCGTGGAATGGCCTATCGCACTTTGTGCTGAATTTGACGAGAAATTTCTCAACCTTCCAGATGAAGTGCTTCAGACATCAATGAGAAGTCATCAGAAATATTTCTCTGTTACAGAAAAAAAGACAAAAAATCTTACAAATAAATTTATACTTATTTCAAATATTCAAACATCAGACGAAGGAAAATCTGTTATATTAGGAAATCAGCGTGTTTTATCTGCAAGATTGTATGACGCAAAATATTTTTGGGATAAGGATATAGATCAGCCGCTTATGGATAATTTGCGATTATTAAATAGCGTAACCTATCATCAGAAATTAGGAAGCTTGGGTTCAAAAGTTGAGAGGATTGAGCTTATTGCGTTAGAACTTGATCAAACTCTTGGCTTAAATCTTGAAAATATTCCAACAGCTGCAAAATTAATCAAAAATGATCTTTTATCTGAAATGGTTGGTGAATTTCCAGATTTACAGGGTATTATGGGAAGTTATTATGCCGATCGTCAAGGCTATGACGAAGACGTATGTGATGCAATTAAAAATCACTATATGCCAGTAACGCCACGAGACGAAACTCCTAAAAAAGCCCTCTCTTTTTGCCTCTCAGTTGCCGATAAAATTGATACTTTAGTTGGTTTTTGGTCGATTGGCGAGACGCCGACTGGTTCAAAAGATCCATATGCTCTCAGAAGAGCAGGTAATGGCTTAATTCGAAATATTATTGAAAATAAGCTTGATTTTGATTTTGCACATTTCATCGAAAAAATACTACAAAAATCAGACTTGTTAAAAAAACAACAACTTAGCTCAGTTAGCGAAGGGCTTATTAATTTTATGAACGAAAGATTCCGAAGTTATATTCTTGACAATAAATATGATATTAGAATTTGCGACGCTATTTTTCATGATGATGATTTTGTAAATTATTATATGACTCTATCACGCATCCAATTATTAAGTCAGTTTATCAAAACGGACAATGGCTTATCTTTGCTTAAAGCACTGAAACGGATCAATAACATTCTAGATCCAAGTTTATCAAAAAATACTTTTGGTCAAATTGATCGGAAGATTTTTACAAGTGACGTCGAAAATAATTTATACACAGGTATTGAAAAACTAAGGAAGAAAAAGTCGAAGTCTAATGATATAACAGAGATCAAAAAATACCTAAGTGATGTATCAATCTTGGCAGACCCCATAAATGATTTTTTTGATAATATTATTGTTAATGACGAGGACAAAAATATACGAACAAACAGATTTTTTCTTTTGAATTCTGTTATTGATCTAACAAGTAATATTTTTGATATAAGTAAAATTGAGTTATAGTTCTGAGTAATATTTTGGAATAGCTATGAATAAATGGGTTTATATATTTAGTAAAGAAAAGACTGACGGAGACTCGAATATGTCTAATTTGCTTGGTGGAAAGGGTGCAAACCTAGCTGAGATGTCAAAGCTTGGTTTACCCGTGCCTCCAGGTTTTACAATCACTACAGAAGTATGCAACCAATTCTATGCAAATGAAAAAAAATACCCAGAAGATCTTGAAAGTCAAGTATCTGATGCAATGGTACAGATTGAAAGGCTTGTAAAAAATAATTTTGGTTCTGATGAAAACCCTCTTCTTGTCTCTGTAAGATCTGGAGCGAGATCATCAATGCCGGGTATGCTTGATACAGTATTAAATCTAGGACTTAATGATAAGACTGTTGAAGGATTGGCAAGAAAAAGTGGTGACGAAAGGTTTGCTTATGATTCGTATAGAAGATTCATCCAGATGTATTCAGATGTTGTACTAAATATTGAACATCATTATTTCGAGGACATACTCGAGGATTACAAAGCCGATAATAATTATATATTGGATACCGATCTAAATGGCGCAGATTGGAAAAAAATTGTTCAAAATTTCAAAGATCAAGTTAAAGATGTGACAGGTATGGATTTCCCGCAAGATGTCAATAAACAATTATGGGGATCAATATCCGCTGTTTTTTTATCTTGGCAGAACGTTCGTGCGGTAACGTACCGAAAATTAAATGAAATACCAGACCATTGGGGTACAGCTGTGAATGTACAAGCAATGGTATTTGGAAATCTAGATGATAATAGTGCAACTGGAGTTGCCTTTACCAGGAATCCATCAAATGGAGAAAAAAAGTT
The DNA here is from genome assembly GCA_902613795.1 of uncultured OCS116 cluster bacterium. Lineage (GTDB taxonomy): Bacteria > Pseudomonadota > Alphaproteobacteria > Rhizobiales > TMED25 > TMED25. The sequence goes on along the minus strand of CACMIP010000001.1, from coordinate 318,892 downwards.
TTATGGTGAGTTTTTAATTAATGCACAGGGAGAAGATGTGGTCGCAGGAATCAGGACCCCGCAAAACATCACAGAAGAAGCGAGGCTGAATGCAAATTCAAAAGATGTGTCACTTGAGATGTTAATGCCAAATATATATGATGACCTAATTAGCCTCTCAAATAAATTAGAAAGTCATTATCTTGATATGCAAGATATCGAGTTCACTATCCAACAAGGAAAGTTATGGATATTACAGACAAGATCAGGGAAAAGAACATCATACGCCGCGATTAAAATTGCAGTTGACATGCATGAAGAAGGAATTATTTCAAAGGAGATTGCCATAACGAGGGTTGATCCAAATAGCCTTGATCAGTTACTTCACCCAACGATTGACGATACGGCAAAGTTTGATGTGGTAGCAAAAGGATTACCAGCATCACCGGGAGCGGCGTGTGGTAAAATTGTTTTTAATGCTGATGAAGCAGAAAAGGCCTCAAATGATGGTGAAAAAGTAATTCTAACTCGTATTGAGACAAGTCCTGAAGATATTCATGGTATGCATGCAGCGCAGGGTATTTTAACAACGCGTGGGGGCATGACAAGTCATGCAGCGGTTGTTGCAAGGGGAATGGGAAGGCCCTGTATTTCAGGCGCAGGATCTATAAGAATTGATTATGATAGTGAGTCATTTTTTGTTGACGATAAGGTTTTCAGAGCTGGAGACATTATTACAATCGATGGCACAACAGGGAGTATAATTGATGGTGAAGTACAAATGAAAGATCCAGATCTCTCTGGTGATTTCGATAAAATTATGAAATGGGCTGATCAAATACGAAAACTAAAAATTAGAGCTAATGCTGAAACAAAGGCAGACGCAACTGTAGCAAAAAATTTTGGTGCGGAAGGTATTGGTTTATGTAGGACAGAGCATATGTTTTTTGATGAAGGTAGAATAAATTCGGTAAGAGAAATGATACTTGCGAAGGATGAACCGTCACGCAGAGCGGCTCTTGGAAAATTGCTACCGATGCAAAAGAATGATTTTGTTGAATTATTTGAAGTTATGGGTGATTTACCTGTAACGATACGTTTATTAGACCCTCCACTGCATGAATTTTTACCTCATGAAGTTAACGACTTTCACGAAGTTGCTAAGTCATTAAATATTTCTATTGATGACGTAAAGCAAAGAGTGGCAGACCTCATTGAAACGAACCCAATGCTGGGCCATAGAGGGTGCAGATTAGCAATAACCTACCCTGAAATACCTGAAATGCAAGCGAAAGCGATATTTGAAGCAAGTGTTGAAATTTATAGCACAAAAAAACAAATTATATGCCCTGAGATAATGGTCCCACTTGTATCGACCAAGCGCGAGCTTGATTTAGTGAAAGATATTATAGATAGAGCAGCAAAAGAAGTTATGGCTGAGTCAGGTATAAATTTAAACTACACTGTAGGAACGATGATTGAATTACCTCGTGCAGCACTAAGATCTGCTGAAATTGCTGAAGCAGCCGATTTTTTCTCTTATGGAACAAATGACTTAACGCAAACAACATTTGGCATCAGTAGAGATGACTCGTCAAAATTTCTTCAAGAATATATCGAAAAATCTATATTGGAAAAAGATCCTTTTGTATCAATTGACGCCGATGGTGTTGGCGAATTGATTGAACTTTCATCAAAAAGGGGAAGATCAACGAAATCAGACATAAAATTGGGCATATGCGGAGAGCATGGCGGTGATCCAAATTCTATTGCATTTTGCGCACTGAATAAACTGGACTATGTCTCATGCTCACCATACCGAGTTCCAATCGCAAGACTTTCGGCGGCACAAGCTGAAGTAAAAAAATCCTGATTATAAAATATGTAAGTTTAAATCAAGTGATGGTGATGAATGAGTCAGTCTACCTACAGAGATAAAATCCACCCCTGTCCGTGCTATCTCACTGACAGTGTTCAAATTAATACCACCTGAGGCCTCTAAAACTGCACCATTTTTATTATTTTTGATACATTCTGATATATATTGAGGACTCATGTTATCAAGCAGTATATAGCGAACATCCAGACGCTGACATTCGAGGAATTGTTCAATTGTATCAACTTCAACTTCAATATCTGTCATGTAGGGTTTGTTATTTTTAATAATTTTGAGTGCTTTCTCAATTCCACCAGCCGCTTTAATATGATTATCTTTGATTAATATGCCATAATCTAGACCGTATCTATGATTATAACCACCCCCGCATCGGACGGCGTACTTCTCAATGGCTCTTAGTCCTGGTGTTGTTTTACGAGTGGATAATATTCTTGCTTTTGTGTTCGCAATTGATTTGACGTATTTATTTGTCTCGCTGGCTATTCCTGACATGTGACCCAGAAAGTTTAAAGCAACTCTTTCAGCTGCAAGTATGGAATGTGAGTGCCCGATAACCCTAGCAATCTCAGCCCCATTTTTTACTTCATCGCAGTCATTCAGGTGGCTTGTAACACTTGTATTAGCGTCTATATTTTTAAAAACTAACTCAATGATGTCTAGTCCGGATATGATCCCATCTTGGTTTGAATTTATTGATGCTTCTATCTTTGTTTTTTCATTAGACAGAGATTTGCTTGTTATATCACCAAAGGAACCGAGATCCTCAGCTAATGCATTCTCAATAATTTTATTTATTATGTGTTTTGGTATATCGATATTATCTATCATAAATTTAGATCTTCTTTGGTTATAGAACTCCGTGAATTTAATTTATTATCCTGATATGGATGATCAGTGCGATAATGGCTCCCACGTTGCTCAGTTCTATTCATAGCTGATTTTATAATAAGCAACGAAGTTATCAAGCTATTATTATCATAGCCCTGTTCCTGGTATTTAAGATAAATATTGCGAATGGTATCAAATGCTTGCTCTAAACCAACTTGGTCGCGTTCAACGCCAACATATTTAGTCATTGTTTCTCTCAGTGCCAGCAAATCATTTTGATCAAGCGGCTTTACTTTTACAATTTTTGGATTATGTGTCGCCCCTCTCACATATTTGTTAATTTGGTCTTTTATGTCACCTGAAATTATCTCAGCAAATGCAATTGCCTCAAGTAATGAGTTCGATGCGAGCCTATTTGCTCCATGAATACCAGTAGACGCATTTTCACCACAAGCATATAGACCCGATATATTTGTTCGGCCACATTTATCAGATTTGATACCGCCCATGTGATAGTGAGCCGCAGGTGATATTGGGATTGGATCATTTTTTGGATCTATTTTATTTTTTTTACATAATTCATAAACTGTAGGAAAGTCATCAATCATCCTTGAGCCCAAATCTCCTCTACAATCTAAGTAGACCTGTTCGCCTTTTTTTTGCTCTGTGAAGATTGCTCGAGCCACAATATCTCGAGGCGCAAGCTCCCCCTCTGGATGGGCATCTTTCATAAAATTTTGATACTTTGAATTAATTATTTTTGCGCCTTCTCCACGAAGAGCCTCAGTCGCTAATGGAGCTGGGTCTATTCCAATATCAAATGCGGTTGGATGAAACTGAACAAATTCCATATCTGATAAAACCGCGCCACATCTTGCTGCCATCCCCACGCCATCGCCTAATGCTTCTTTTGAGTTTGTTGTAACTTTATATAACTGACCAATTCCACCAGTTGCGAGAATAATACACCCTGACTCTATATAAGTCTGTTTTACCGAATTTTGGATCGTCACACCATATACAGCACTGTTTTCTTGATGGAGTTCCACTGCATTTTGACCTTCAATTATCTCAATGTGAGGTGATTTCTCTACAAGCCTTGTCAACACCTCCATGATCTTTTTGCCAGTCATGTCTCCCCTCACGGAGACTATTCTGTTGTGTTCATGAGCGGCTTCTTTTCGTAATATCAGTTCTTGATTTTCGTCAACATCAAATGGGACCCCGAGTGAAATTAGGTCATTCACGCGATCTGGACCGTTTTTTATAACTAATTCAGCGATTTTTTGATCAACGATACCACCACCTACTTGAACGGTATCATTTAAGTGGGAAGAGACAGAGTCAAATTTACCAACGGCAGCAGCAATTCCTGCCTGCGCCCACTGACTTGAAGTGCCTGAGCCAAGATTTTTTGATGTTATGAGTATAACCTTCAATGGAGCAAGTTTTAAAGCAGTGAACAGTCCAGCTAATCCTGCGCCAACTATAACGATTTTGTTATTATTGATTACCAATACGAATATACCCTATGATATATCAAGCTTAATCATTCTATCGACAGCGTGGAAAGCTTTTTTAGCGATCACAGGATCGATTTTCACCTCATTATTCAAGTAGAGTAAATTATCGAGGATTTTTGGTAGTGTAATTTTTTTCATGTGTGGGCACAGATTGCAAGGCCTAATAAATTCTACATCCGGGTTTTCCGCCGAAATGTTATCACTCATAGAGCACTCGGTCACCATCATAACTTTATCTGGCTTATTTTCAGATACCCACTCGATCATCTTTGCAGTAGATCCCGAAAAATCAGCTTCTGAAATCACATTTGGGGGACATTCTGGATGGGCTATTATTTTTAGGTTATCTACAGAGTCTCTGGCTTCAATTAAATCTTCGGGTGTAAAGAGTTCGTGTACTTCACAGCTGCCATTATCCCATGTAATGATTTCAATATCAGTCTCTTTTGCGATATTTTGGGCAAGATATTTATCTGGAATAAATATAACCTTTCTTACCCCAAGTGACTCGATAACCCGTTGCGCATTCCCTGATGTACAGCAAATATCTGATTCAGCCTTCACCTCGGCTGAAGTGTTAACATAGGTTACCACCGGCACTCCTGGATATTTTTCTTTTAATCCAATAACATCTTCTGCCGTGATCGACTCTGCAAGTGAACACCCAGCGTCGAGGTCAGGGGATAAAACTATTTTATTGGGATTTAAAATTTTTGATGTTTCCGCCATAAAGTGTACACCGCATTGTATTATAATATCAGCATCTGTCCGCGCTGCTTCTTTTGATAGAGCAAGGCTATCGCCAACAAAGTCAGCTACACAATGATATATTTCTGGTGTTTGGTAATTGTGAACTAAGAGTACAGCATTCCTCTCTTTTTTTAATTCATTTATAGCTTTCACATAGGGCGCGTGGATTGGCCATTCTATCTCAGGGATCACTCTTTTTACCTTTTGATAATAAGGTTTCATTTCCATATCAAGCTGAGGAGTAAATTTTAGATCAGGAAGATTTACTTTTTGACTATTATCTGTGCGTTTCATCTTTTGATGTTCAATAGTTGATAAAATTAAACTTAGTTAATTCTTATATATATTCTAAACTCAACAAATACAATTGCAGTATAATAATATAAAATAAAATTTTTGTTAATTTAAAAATTAGAACTCAATACAAAATTCTTTAGCCCGAATATAATTTTTTTGGGTGTGAAAATTTTTAATAATTGTCCTGAAGAGTTTTTCTTCCCCAAGCACTCGCCCCGCCTGTTGTAATACTAATTTATTTGGGCTTGCAAAAGGCGCTCTGTGCTCCAGCTCTAGTACTAAATCATTTATATTTATATTTTTTTCTAAAATAAATAATATAATTATAGTTATTGCAATGGATCTAGATACGCCGGCATAACAATGCACCAAAAAATCACCTTTATTTTTTTTTGTTACAAAATTAATAATTTTTTTAATGTCATTCATTGTGATTATTTTTAGATTATTTTGTGGCCTTGAAATATCATTAAAACAGAGTCGTAATATTTGATCACTTTTTACGCCTGGAAAAAGTGGGAATGTTTTATTGGGTGAATAAACTGAGATTATATTCTCAATATTGTGTTGAGATACTATGGACTGGGCTCTGTCTTGTGGTGCATTAAATAATCTCATTTCATGCACTAATATTAATTAGCTCATCATGCTTTACTTCGTAGCGATTTGATGCAAATTCTCTATTTGTGTAAGCTAAGCAAAAACCGTTCGCATTTGAACCTAAAAAACCGACCTCTTTTTTATCTTGAAATAATTTGGCGCCTTGTGATTTAGGACTTCCAGTATAGGCCAATCTCATGAATTTTTTTTTCGATATTACTTTATTATGATAAACGCGAGACACAATTTCTTGTCCTGGATAGCATCCTTTTTCATTTGAGATTGAATTCATGTATGAGTCTAATTCATGGGGAAAAACATCTTCGGATTTGAAGTCTTTATTCAATTCAGCGATCGACTCAAATATTCGAATATTATCAAAATTATTCATGCAATCCTCTGATGATATTTGTTTTTTTGGCTCAATTCCTCTCAGTCCAATCCTCGCATTACGAGGATCCGATGTATATTTCGTATTAGTATCTGACCAAAACACTGCATATTCATTTTTTATGTTTATATTAATTTTGCTGCGTAATTTATATGATATGAGATGACTCAACAGATCATCTACTGATTGTTCATTGACATCAATCAAAACTCGGTCATTGACATCATGAATATAAAATTCAAATAAAATCTTACCTTTGTTGTTTAGAAGAAAAGTATGTATGATTTTCCTTTTCTTTATCTCACTAAGATCATTTGTAATCAGATTCTGTAAAAAATTTATTGTATCTATGCCCGATACTTCCAAAATTTTTCTGTCATTTAAATAATACATTTAAAATTTTTATAAATCAATTTATCTATTATAATACTATTTATATTTATATTAGACCAGACTCATGCAAATGCAAAAAAAAATCAATTCATGGTTAATCACACAAGTAGATAAAGGAACTCAAGCTGATTATCTCGAATTAGATAGTGGTGAGTTTTTATCAAATGAGATTATCGTTGAGGTAAAAAATTCAGCTTTGAATTATAAAGATGCACTCGCTATTACCGGAATGGCCCCAATAATAAGAAAATTTCCTTTAATTCCTGGTATTGATTTTAGCGGTGTGGTAATTCAGTCAAAAAACAAAAAATTTAGTGAAGGAGATCGAGTGTTCGCAACTGGATGGGGTCTTGGCGAGCTTCAACATGGTGGGCTATCATCCCACGCATCAACAGATGCCGACATACTAATAAAGCTACCAAATAAATACACGCATTCTTATATAATGGGTCTTGGCACAGCAGGGCTTACTGCAATGTTAGCCGTTTTGGCATTACATGAAAACAGTATAAAACCAGACGCGGGTAAAGTATTGGTAACTGGCAGCTCAGGCGCTGTAGGTGGTATTGCAACCAAGTTACTTTTAAAGCTTGGTTATGAGGTAGTAGCCATGACATCACGCCCTGAATATAACAGAGATTATTTAAAATCTTTTGGTAATATTGAGGTACTTGATACAGATGATTTTATTGGAAACCCAAGAATGCTATCAAAAGAAAGATGGGCTGCAGCGATAGATGTAGTAGGGGGTAAGGTACTTGAAAATATTATTACTGAGACCAACAGATCTGGGGTAATTTCTGTATGTGGTCAAGTCTTGGGCCTGAACATTGTTACGAATCTTGCACCATTTATTCTGCGTGGTGTTCGGCTAATTGGTATCGACTCTGCCTTTTGTAGTCATGAGAGAAGAAGTAGGGCTTGGGATATGATCTTTGATTTATTAGATGTAAAAGATGTCAAATATCTATCTGAGATAATAGATATTAAGGATGTTTATGAAAAATCCAAACTAATTGTTAATGGTAAAAATCGAAGAAGAATTATTACAAATAATTCTAATTAATACCCGCAGATCTTAAGGATCCTTGAGACGCCATCTATTAATTTTATTTCATTAATTTTACTGATTTGATGCCATTCAGCAGCAACAACATCATCACCAAATTGAGGTCGACCACTAATGTATGTACATTCATAAAATGATAAAACATAATGTATCTTTATTTTATCATTTGCATCTTTTCTTATGACATTAACGTTTTCAATTTGATCCCCAACTTTGATGATAATTGACGTTTCTTCGAGTATTTCCCTCGTGAGGGCTTCATGAAGTGTTTCACCAATTTCAATTGCACCACCGGGAAAGCTCCATAAATCTTCCAGATTACTTTTTTTTACTAATAAAACGCTGTTATTATGAATAACTACACCGGCTACTGCGCTGATTGGCCTATCTGGGTACTCCCTTTTGATATTATTTCTGAGCATCACTTGACTCGGTTATTTGTTCAGCTATCTTTTGTGCTGTATAAGCAGACAGCGTCCAGCCAAGATGTCCGTGTCCTGTATTGTAGTAAATATTATCATTACGTTTACTCCTCTTTACAATTGGCATCATGTGAGGAGTCATTGGTCGAAGGCCTGCCCACGGAGTTATGTACTCAGTATTTATACCTGGAAACATTTTTTCGCTCCATCTAATGAGTGGTCTAATTCTCCGTTGAATAATATCAGTATTATAGCCATTAAGTTCTGCAGTCCCCGCCACTCTAAGTCTGTCTTCACCGAGTCTACTGGTAACTATCTTAGCCCCATCATCTAACATACTTGTCCATGGCGCAACTTCAGGATTATGTATTGTGATACTGTATCCTTTCACAGGATATATAGGCAAATTATCTCCTATTGTTTTTGCCAGTTCACGACTGTTAACGCCGGCACAAACTACTAAAGGAATATCTGGATTTAAAAATTTTACTTCTTTATTGACATGCTTAACATTATATTTCGTCTCTAATACAGATAATAAATTTGTGCAAAACTTATGTATATCTCCTGTAAAATCTGTCTCGTTGTAAAAGCCGCCCAGTAGTTTTGGCGGAGGAACAAGCGCTGGTTCAATATCTAAACATTCTTTTGGTGATACTTCCCATCTTTCTAGTCCTGCCTTATTATAAATTTTGTTCACTTTCCGAGCGTTATCTAATTCTGATTGATCAGTATAAATGTGTAGTATACCTTTTTCCACCATATCAAAGGATAAGTTTTCACGAGTAGCAATCTCTTTGTAGAGTTTGTGAGCTGCCAAAGCCCACATACATGTATCGTATGTATTTTTTTCTGCATTGGGAATAGCTCTGATAAATCTGTATATCCACGTATATTTTTCAATACTAATAGATGGGTTAATTTTCAATGGAGCATCAGCCTTAAACAACCATTTGACTCCTTTCTTAACACTACGCCAACTATTCCAAGTTTCTGCATTGCTAGCACTAAGTTGTCCACCATTACCATAACTGGTCGCCATTGCTGGATGCTTTCTTTTATCATATATTACAACCTCGTGTCCGGCCCTTGCGAGGTAATATGCAGTTGTTATTCCAGCTATCCCCGCACCAACTATAGCTACTTTTTTATTCATTTTTAGTCTCTCTTAACTCTTTTGACTGGATGTTCTCTTTTGATATTTTTTCTTAACATCACTTTGAGGCTCGCTTAATTCTGTCGTTTATTGCACTACCAATGCCTTGATGGGGAATTGGTGATATGGCAATTTTTTTAATATTCATGCTGTCAAGATCTCTCAAACATGCATACAATCTCTGAGCAAACTTATGCAAATCTCCAGTGCTTGAGAGATTAATTGTATTGACGTGGTTGTTATTATTTTTTTCTCCAAATGTTATAAAATATTCATCTGTATTGGGTTTTTTTACATTAATTCGAACTCTTGCCTTTGGTGAATAGTGTTTCTCAAGTTGACCCGGGGATAAAATTTTATGGCCATCATAAGCATCCAACTCTAATTTTGTAATTTTAAATATTTGATCTTTTGTAATAGCCCCTTCTCGAAGAATTTGAATATTCTCTGATCTAACATCAACTATAGTCGACTCTATTCCGTGCGCACATTTATCACCATCAAGTATCATTTCAATATTGTCACCAAAGTCATCAAAAACGTGGCTTGCATTTGTAGCACTAACTGTACCAGACAAATTTGCACTTGGAGCTGCAATTGGTTTCTTGTATTTTTTTAAGATTTCTAGCGCAACTGGATGTGAAGGCACTCTTAGTGCCACAGTTTGTAAATTTGAGGTGGCAATTGAAGATATTCGGCTTCCAATTGATTTATTCACAAGTAAAGTGAGGGGTCCGGGCCAGAATTTCTGGGCAAGGTTTTCCGAGTGATAATTAAAAATCCCATAATTTTTTGCTTGTTCTAGACTTGCGACATGAATAATCAGTGGATTATGAAAAGGCCTTTTCTTTATTTCATAAATTTTAGATACTGCTTCGTCACTGATTGCAGACGCACCAAGGCCGTACACGGTCTCTGTTGGAAATGCAACTAGGCCATTTTTCTCTAATATTTTTGCAGCTTTCTCAATATTTTTGCTGCTGGGCATATAAATGGTTTTTTTCATTTTTTTATTAACTCTAACAAAATATTTATATATAATTTCATACTATTAAGTCAAAGTCATTCAGCAATATTACATCAAAGGTACTTAGGAGATTATGACTAAAAAAATAGACTACCATAAGATAAAAGATTTAGATTTTGAGGAGGCTATGGACCAGTTAAATGAGATAATTCAAGGTCTTGAGAGTGGCGAAGTAAAGCTATCAGAGTCTGTAGATAAATTCGAATTAGGGTCAGAGCTCGCAAAGCATTGTAAAAAATTATTAGATGATGCGGAGACAAGAATAAATGCGATAAAGATTGATAGTGTAGGGGATATTATTTCAGAGCAAAAGATAGATAATTCTGATGAAAGTGACATTTAATGGCATCCTACGCTCTTTTAGATGAAATAGATGTTCCTTCTGATTTAAGAAATTTGAAAGAAAATGATCTTCCTCTTGTAGCAAGAGAACTTCGGGAAGAGTTAATAAATATTGTATCAAAGACTGGTGGTCATCTCGGCGCCGGACTTGGAGTTATTGAACTTACAATCGCATTACATTATATTTTTGATACCCCAGATGACCGTATTATATGGGATGTAGGGCACCAATCATATCCGCATAAAATTTTAACTGGACGTAGAAAACTTATGAAGACGCTCAGGAAGGGTGGGGGCATATCTGGATTTACAAAAAGATCTGAAAGTATTTACGACCCATTTGGGGCAGCGCACTCGTCTACCTCGATATCATCAGGTCTGGGTATGAGTGTAGCAAGGGATATTGAAAGAAAAGATTATAATATCATTTCAGTAATTGGTGATGGAGCAATGAGTGCTGGTATGGCCTACGAGGCAATGAATAATGCTGGTGTTATGAAGAATAAGCTCATTGTTATACTAAATGATAATGATATGTCTATTGCGCCACCAGTCGGTGCCATGAGCGCGTATTTAGCTAAGCTAATTTCAGGGGGTATTTATCATGGCTTTCGTAATTTTGTAAAAAAAATCATGAGATATTTACCGCCGCCAGTTCGTCGTGGTTTGGTTCGTTTTGAAGAGTATGGGAGAGGTTTTTTTACAGGCGGAACATTATTTGAAGAAATGGGTTTTTATTATGTCGGTCCCATTGATGGTCATAATTTCAATCATTTATTACCAATATTGAAAAATGTTAAATCAAATAATGATGGGCCAACTTTAATTCATGTAGTGACAAAAAAGGGTAAGGGCTATGCGCCTGCGGAGACATCAGAAGATAAATTTCATGGAGTATCAAAGTTTAATATAAATACAGGAAAACAGGAGCCAAAAAGTACAAACCTACCAGCATATACAAAGGTATTCTCTGATCAATTAATCGAAGAAGCAAAAAGTGATGAGAAAATTATTGCCATTACCGCTGCAATGCCTTCAGGTACAGGACTTGATGCCTTCCAGAAACAATACCCCGATAGATATTTTGATGTTGGTATAGCAGAACAGCACGCGGTGACTTTTGCTGCCGGACTTGCGGTAGATGATTTTAAGCCATTTTGTGCAATTTATTCCACCTTTCTTCAAAGGGCCTATGATCAAGTAATACATGATGTTGGAATTCAAAATCTTCCAGTTAGGTTTGCGATTGATAGGGCTGGATTAGTCGGGGATGATGGTGCAACCCACGCTGGTTCGTTTGATATAATGTATTTATCAGCAATTCCAAACTTTACTGTAATGGCACCATCAGATGAACTCGAGTTAGCCCGTATGGTAAAAACATCTGCAAATCACAATTCTGGACCAATTGCATTCAGATACCCAAGGGGTAGTGTTACTGGAATTGATTTTCCCAATATAATTAAGCCAATTGAATTGGGCCAAGCGCGTTTAATATCCAAGGGTGAAGATGTCTTAATAATTTCATATGGAACAATTCTGAAAGAGTGTTTAATTGCAAGAGAGTTACTTCAAACTGATAATATAATCCCGACTCTTATTGACGCGCGTTTTGCTAAACCGCTTGACAGGGAAATGCTCACAAATCAAATTCTATCTCATAAATATGTTTTAACAGTAGAAGAAGGATCCGTTGGTGGATTCTCTGCTCAGGTAACCAAAATGATCCAAGATGAGGGTCTCTTAAGAAATATATTAGATTATAAAAATATAATCTTACCAGATATTTTCATTGATCATGACTCGCAGGCTAATCAAATTATTGCGTCAGGTCTTGATGCAAAAAATATACATAAAACAATAATTGAAATGCTTAATGTCCAATAGCCAAAATTACAAAAGACTTGATATCTGGCTGGTTGATAATAAATATTTTAGCTCAAGAAATGTTGCCTCGAACGCAATTTCTCTTGGTTCAGTCTCAGTTAACGGAGAAATTGTTCAAAAAAGTAGTGCCAAGATAACACAATTTGATGTAGTTACAACCGATATTAGCAAAAAGCATTATGTTTCGAGAGCTGCGAATAAATTAAAATATTTAGTAACGAAAACTAAAATTGATATTGAAAGAAAAACTTGTATTGACCTTGGTGCATCAACGGGGGGCTTTACGCAAATACTTCTGGAATTCGGTGCCTCAAAAATCTATGCAATTGATGTTGGTCAGGAGCAAATGGCTAATCAGCTCAGAAAAGATCAACGAGTGATCAATATGGATAGAACCGATGCAAGATACGTAAGCACAGATATCATTCAGCAATCAAGTATAATTACAGCTGACCTAAGCTTCATCAGTCTACGTAAAGTTCTTGGCCAGATCGTTAATTTATCGAATGTTGGTACGACTTTTTGCGTATTATTCAAACCACAATTTGAAGTTGGACAGAAGGAAATTACTAAAAACGGAATTGTAAAAAATACAGAAATAGTATGGAGTACGCTCCAAAGTTTTAAACATTGGCTTGAGAGCATCAATATTGGAAATATAAAAATATTCAAGTCACCAATCTTGGGGAAAGAGGGAAATCAGGAGTGGTTAGTGTATGGTGAGAGGATATAAATAGATTATCCAATTTGACCCCTATTTCTCATAAAGTTATCAGCAAGTGTTAAAGCAAGCATAGCCTCACCAATAGGTACAGCCCTTATCCCAACACATGGATCATGCCTGCCTCGAGTTGAAATTTCAGTCTCTTTTTGGTTAATGTCTATCGTTTTTACCGGTTTTAAAATTGACGATGTTGGCTTGACGGCAAATCTTACAATTATATCTTGTCCGGTCGAAATTCCACCCAAAATTCCACCGGCGTTATTAGACAAAAATTCAACATTACCTTCGTTAATCACAATTTGGTCGGCATTTTGACTGCCTGTCATGCTCGCAGTTTTAAATCCTGCTCCAATCTCTACTGCCTTTACCGCATTTATCGACATCATTCCTGAGGCTATTTCTTGGTCAAGCTTTCCGTAGATTGGCTCTCCGAGACCACTCGGTACATTTTCTGCGATAACTTCGATGATAGCACCGGTCGAGTCACCATCTTTTCTGATTTTTTGAAGGTACTTCTCCCAAGTATCAATAATTTCAGGATCAGGGGAAAAAAATGGATTTTTGTTAACCAAGTCCCAATCCCAATTATTTCTATTTATTTGATGAGGTCCCATCTGTACTAAAGCTGCCCTTATTTTTATTTCTGGAATTATCTTACGTGCAATAGCTCCACCCGCAACACGCATTGCCGTCTCTCGAGCTGAAGATCTTCCTCCACCTCTGTAATCTCTTAGTCCATATTTTTTTATATATGTAAAATCTGCATGCCCCGGTCTGAATTTATCATTAATCTCGCCATAATCACGAGATCTTTGGTCTTTATTTTTTATCAGAAGAGATATAGGGGTTCCGGTTGTGAGATGGTTTCCGGAGTTACTTTTGATTGTGCCTGATAAGATTTCAATTTTATCATCCTCTTTTCTTTGGGTAGTATATTTTGATTGCCCTGGTTTTCTTTTATCAAGGTAGGATTGTATTTCATCTATTGATAGTTCTATATTTGGCGGACAACCATCTAAAACGCATCCAATGGCTTCGCCATGGCTTTCACCCCATGTTGTTAACCTAAGCATTTTACCAAAAGTATTATGAGACATATTTCATCCTATTCGACAGTGATATCGGGTGCGTCTTCATTTTTCATTCCAACTATATTATAACCAGAGTCAACGTGAAGGATTTCTCCCGTGACTGATTTACTTAGATCCGAAAGTAAATAAACTGCTGCATTGCCAACATCATCAATATCAACAGTACGCCTAAGAGGGGAATTATATTCATTCCATTTGAGTATATAACGAAAATCCCCAATACCAGAGGCAGCTAGGGTCTTAATTGGTCCAGCAGATATTGCGTTAACTCTAGTCCCGTTGATCCCAAGATCAACACTCAAGTATTTCACAGAGGCTTCCAACGCAGCTTTTGCAACACCCATCACGTTATAGTGGGGCATTACTCTCTCTGCACCAGAGTATGTCAAGGTTAAAAGAGATGATTGATCTTTAAGTATTTTTTGTGCGTGTTTTGCAACAGATGTGAATGAGTAGCAAGATATATGCATTGTTTGTAAAAAATTATCTTTTGAGGTTTCGATATATTTGCCCGTTAACTCGTTTTTATCTGAGTAGGCGATTGCATGTACTATAAAATCAATCTGACCCCAAACTTTTTCTATCTCATTTATAAGATTGATGATAGATGCTTCGTCTGATACATCACATTCTATTGTTATATTGGAGTTTAGCTCTCTTGCAAGTGGTATAATTCTTTTTTCAATTGCCTCACCTTGATAACTAAAAGCAAGCTCTGCCCCTGCATCGCTTAGCGCTTTCGCAATCCCCCAAGCAATTGATCTGTTATTGGCAACACCCATAACAAGACCCCTTTTTCCATGCATGAATTTTTGATAAACTTTATTATTCATCTTTTGATTTAGTACCTAAATAGTATTAAAATATAATATTATATTAAAACTATCATTACAACCACATGATGAGATTACATTATGAATAATTACCAAGGATTTAATAAAATAGAATTAAGCGCTTCAGATCCAATCGATTTATTCTGCAATTGGTTTGAAGAAGCAAAATTAAAGGAGATTAATGATCCAGATGCGATGGCACTCGCAACTGTAGATCGGAATAATACCCCGAATATTCGCATGGTTCTTGTAAAAAAAATTGATCATGGGCTTGTTTTTTTTACAAATAAAGATAGTCAAAAAGGATCAGAAATAGCACTTAATAAAAATGCGGCCTTATGCTTTCATTGGAAAAGTATAAGGAAACAAGTTCGTTTTAGAGGGCCTGTAAGCATAATAAAAGCTGAGGAGTCAGATGAGTATTTTCATACCCGTCCACGTGGAAGCAGGATTGGTGCAATTGTGAGCAAGCAGTCATCTACATTAAAAAGCCAGCAACAATTTGCAGATGAATATAAAAGTTTTGAAGAATCTATGCAGGGAAAGGAAATAATGAGGCCAGACTATTGGGTTGGCTATAGACTAGAGCCTGTAGAAGTTGAATTTTGGTTGAATTCGGAGTTTCGCCTTCATCAAAGGATGAGATTTTCTAAAATAAATAAAAATTGGGAGAGGGAGTTTTTATACCCTTGATATCTCTAGGTGGTATTTAATGAATATTTATCGATTTTTCGGGATGTAATTTTCTTTACGATGCCCTCCGCCTGAAGTTCTGCAAGGCTTGACTCTACCGTACAAAGTGCATAATTTCTCAAATTAGAGCCAAGCTTTGAATAAATTATTGCCGTGATCTGTCTTGCGTCCATATCATTCGACTCAAGTAGTTTTAATATTTCACTAGTTCGCTTATTTCTGTGCTCAATGAGAGTTAAGCATCTTTTTCGACCATCAATTATTGTGTTTCCATGTCCCGGTAATAACTTCTCCTGGCAAATGTCTTTTATTTTTTTCAAGCTTTCGATGTATTGACCCATATTTCCATCAGGCAGCCTGATCATTGTCGTTGACCAACCCATTATGTGATCACCGGAGAATAGAGCAATTCCTGGGATACGATAGCAATAATGATCTGATGCGTGACCTGGTGTAAATATTGAGTCAATTTCAAACTCAGATGAGACTATTGGACCATCAAAAACAACAAGCTTATCCTTTGATATTGTGAGGGCATCTTGCATTTTACTTCTTTGCATTTTGCCAACATATATGGGGGCATTCTGAGAAGCTGCGAGTTCATCCATGATACCTATATGGTCTCCATGATGATGAGTTGCAATTAGGCATTTGACTTTTCGTCCATCAATGTAATCAATAATATTGGATAGATGTTTCTTCGAATTTGGCCCAGGATCAATAACAATAAGTTCTTTCTCGCCAAGAATGTATGTATTTGTACCCTTATAGGTCGAGGGCCCCTTGTTATCGGCTGTTATTGTTTTTATATATGTTAACATGTGTTTTTTTAATTTATTTTTTAGATAGTATATTATACTAATGTATTTTACATTCACATTATTTGATCAAATATATATGTTATTGTTTGAATAGATAAAATATTGGGGCGTAGCCAAGCGGTAAGGCATCGGGTTTTGATCCCGTGATCGCAGGTTCGAATCCTGCCGCCCCAGCCACATTATAAAATTATAAGCTATGCATTGGCCAAGTATATAAAAAGAATAAATTTAAAATTTAAAATTATGTATTTCTATAATACTGATTAACTAAAGTGATAAGTTTATGAAACTCTTTTTGATACTCGGTAACCAATTATTTCCAAAAAATTATATCGAAGAATATAAAAATACACATACATTCTTCATGGCTGAAGATTATAGTCTGTGTAAACACATGAAGCCTTCGAAGAGTAAAATACTCTTATTTCTATCTGCTATGAGATCTTATGCAGATGATCTCAAAAGGAATGATTTTCAGGTCGACTATAGAGATGCTGAACATCCACAATTTAAAGATGATTATGTAACTAAATTAGATGCAAGTCTAAATGATAGGGAAGTCACTTGTGTTACAATGTTTGAGATAGAAGATAAATTTTTTGAGGAAATAATTGTAGATTTTTTTAGAAAAAAAAATATCGAATATCATTTTTTAAAGTCACCCATGTTTATAAATTCAAGGGAGGAATTTAGTGAATTCCTGAGAAATAGTAAACCTCAGATGGCTACATTTTATCGAAAAACTAGATTAGCGCAAGACATATTAATCGAGGATAATGGTAAGCCTGTTGGTGGAAAATGGAGTTTTGATGCAGAGAATAGAAAAAAGATTCCAAATGAAGTGCAAATACCTCAATATCCAACTTTTTCAATAACAAGCCACACTGCTAAAGTCATGGAGATTATTGAGAGGGAGTTTTCGGATCATCATGGTACGATAGATAAGTTTAATTTTGCAACAAATCATGATCAGGTCTCAGACCTCCTTGATTTTTTTTTGGAGTCAAAATTACATAATTTTGGTGATTATGAAGATGCAGTAACACAGAGGGATAATATATTGTTCCATAGTACCCTGAGTCCCTATCTCAATCTGGGGTTGATTACACCTCATCAAATTATCGAGCGAACAATTAATCATTGTAAAGAAAATGATGTTAAACTCAATTCGCTTGAGGGCTTTATCAGACAGGTAATTGGGTGGAGAGAATTTATGCGGGGCATATATCAAAACTTCAGTGAGAGGATGGATAAATCAAATTTTTTTAATCATAAAAGAAATATGAATGATAGCTGGTACAAGGGTGAAACAGGCATACCGCCACTAGATCATGCAATCAATAATGCTCTAAATAATGGATGGTCACATCACATTGAAAGACTCATGATACTCTCTAATTTAATGAATCTATGTGAGATAAAACCCAGCGATGTGTATCGATGGTTTATGGAAATGTTTGTAGACTCTTCAGATTGGGTAATGACTCCAAATGTATATGGAATGGGTTTGTTCAGTGATGGTGGCATATTTGCCACAAAGCCATATTTGTGTGGTTCGAATTATATTCTAAAAATGATGGATTTTAAACGAGGTGAGTGGTGTGAAGTCATGGATGGCTTATACTGGAGATTCATAAATAAGAATAGAGATTTTTTTCTGACAAATCCGAGACTTTCTCTCATGGTTTCTTCCTTTGATAAGATGGATACAATCAGAAAAGAGAGGATAGTGGGAATGGCAGAAAATTTCATTTTTGAGCATACCCATGAAGACTGATAGGTATTTAACATTTTTGGGCATAATACCCTTTCTTTTCCTGCTAATGCTATCATTTTATCAACTTGAAACAATAGGTTATATATCAAAACTTTTTTATGCATACTCCGCAGTCATAATTTCGTTTATTGCGGGAACCCATTGGGGTATTTGTTTGCACTCGAAAGATGGAAATAAAAGAACTCTCCTGGAGAGCAATCTGATTACACTTGTTGCTTGGTTCAGTCTATTCTATCTAGATTTGATAACTGAATTAATTATGATTGTGTGCTTTTTGTACTTGCTGTACGTGGAGCACAGACTCAAAAGGAATGGTATTGTTGGTACGGTGTATTTTAGTCAGCGACTGCATGCAACTTTAGCCGTCACCCTCATTCAAATACTCTTTTACATAAATCGAAATTTTATTTTCATTTAATCATGATTTAGGGCAGAACAGTCCCATGGATGGTATTTTTCAATTTGAGCCGCGAGGCTAATTAGCGTTGACTCGTCTCCAATTTTTGCAGCAAAATGCATCCCTGCAGGCGTTCCATCATCAAAAACTTGCATTGGAATTGACATAGCTGGACCTCCAGTTTGATTGAATATTGCTGTATGAGGAGCGATTTCACGAAATAATAGATTAAGGTGTCGGTCTACATCTGTATGATCTGTATGTACTATGCCTAATGGAAGCTCTTTTATATTTACTGTTGGAGAGAGTATCACATCATACTTTTCAAAGTAATTTGCCATAATACGTCCTATTTTGTGCATATTATTAATTGCTCTCAAATAATCGACCGCTGTATATTTTCGGCCTTCATTCATCCATGCCCAATTTAGCGGCTCGAGGTCACTTTCTTTGAGATTAATACCAAGCATCTTTGCTCTATTTTCAAGATTATTTAAAAGATTTATGGCAGGTATAATTTTCCAAGCCTCGAGTATCGATTGAGCGGATAAATCAATATTAATTTCTTCAATATGGTGACCAAGAGCCTCACATAGCTGCGCTGAATTTTTTGTTAATTGAATTATATCTGAGTTTAGTTTATTTCCTTCAAAATCGTGGGTCATGAATCCTATTTTCAAATTTTTCGGCTCAATATGAATAGAATCAAGAAATTTTCCATTTTGTTTTGGGCTTACGTATGGTTCGCCAGGCATCAAATCACTGGATATATCAAGTAGGGCTGCGCTATCTCGGACAGACTTTGATAGACAGTGACTAATTGCCATGCCACCAAGAGCCTCGCCAAGATCCGGTCCACTTGATACTCTTCCACGCGATGGCTTTAATCCAAAAAGACCGCAAAGGGCAGCAGGGACTCTGATACTTCCACCTCCATCTGTAGCATGGGCGAGAGGAACGTATCCTTGACGAATTGAGGCTGCAGAACCTCCCGATGAACCACCAGGAGAGTTTGATTTTTTTAGAGGATTCTTTGTAGGGCCAAAAATTTTTGGCTCTGTAGTGAGTGAAAGTGCCAACTCTGGGGTTTTTGTAAGACCTAGTATAATCAATCCTGCTTTTTTATAGAGTTTGATTAAGTAACTATCATTTTTTGCAATATTATTATCAAATAGTTTGCTTGATAGTGTTGTTGGTAAGCCCTTACATGACACATTTAAGTCTTTTAACAAGAATGGTACGCCGTGAAAAATATTTTCTGGCTGAGATTTTTCTATTGCTCTAATTGCATGATCATATGCTTTTGTTGTAATTGCGGATATATCCTCATCGTAAGTTTCAATGATACTTATTGCAGTATCTAAAACCTCTCTCGAGTTAACCTCTTTTTCTCTTATGAGTTTGGCGATGCCAAGGCCGTCATAGGATGAGTATTCAGATTTTTTCATGTGTTTCACCTATTCTAGGGTAAACCCTTCATAAGAATTATTCACTATCTTTTCGCATTTTTCGATATATACCGGTAATCCACCAACAAACGGATAGAAAACTCTTTTTTTACCAGTGACATTTGAGCCTAGATACCACGAGTCACAATAATAACGAAGTGTACCACGAGCGCATTTATCGTTATATTTCCCCCATTCAATTTCAGCATCTCTCTTCGCTTCGATGGAATGATAAGACTTTTTCTTAATATATCTTATACAATCTGCTATCCAGTCAACATGTTGCTCTATTGTGGGTATCATATTTGTCAGGACCGATGGACTACCAGGACCGGTTATAGTAAAGAAGTTTGGGAAACCGTTCGTAGCAAGACCAAGATATGTTTCAGGCCCATTTATCCATTTATCTTTCAAAGCTATATTATTTTTGCCGATTATATTGATATTATTCAAAGCGCCAGTCATTGCATCAAATCCGGTTGCTAATATTATCATATCTAAGTCTATCTCTCCTATGCCCTCGATATCAATACCCTGTCTATTGATCAAATTAATTGGGTTTTTTTTTAAATTAATAAGCTCGACATTTCCTCGATTAAATGTATCGAAGTAATTTGACTCAATAACAAGTCTCTTACATCCTACGATTGATCTTGGTTTGAGTGCCTCAGATATTTTTTTATTTTTAACAATTTCATCTATTTTATCCTCAATATATTGTGTGGCTGTTTTATTTGCATCGAGATTATGTGTTATGTCACTAAATGCTGCCAAGAATGCTAGCCCTCCAGCAGCCCACCTTCTATCATATTCCTCTTTCAGCTCTTTTTTTGTGACTTCCAATGCAGATTTTTTATTATAGGTGGTTAGAAAACCACTGACGAGCTTCTTCGCGTCAGCTCTATTTTTCTTATAGTTTTTCTTAAACTCTTGCACAAAATCTGGGTCTAGACTTTTATTGTGTGCTGGAACAGAATAATTCGGCGTTCTCTGTAAAACATATAATTTTTCTGCAGATTTTGCGACTTCGGGTATTAGTTGCATACCAGACGAACCCGTACCTATTACCGCGATAGTTTTTTTTGTAAAATCTATTTTTTTTTCAGGCCAAAGTGAGCTTTGATAGCACTCGCCCTCAAAATCCTCGATACCTGAGATTTTAGCATTCAGAGGTTGGCTAAGGCAGCCAGTTGCCATTATACAAAAGTTCGCATGAAATTTTTCTTCATTTTTACCGGAAATTTCCCATAGTGAATTCTTATATATAATATTTTTTACATCAAAATTTAATTTGATATGCGCGTGCAACTGAAAGCGATCTGCTACATGGTTTAAGTAATTTAATATTTCAGGTTGTCGTGCATACTTTTCTGTCCACTCCCACTCTTGTTGCAGTTCTTCGGAGAACTGATATGAGTACTGTAGACTTTCGGTATCACATCTTGCTCCAGGATATTTATTCCAAAACCATGTACCTCCAATGGAAGGGGCTCTTTCAAGGATAAGCGCAGTATAGCCATAGCTGCGCAACTTATGAAGCATGTAAAGTCCTGCAAAACCCGCACCAATTACAATAACATCATGAGTTGCATGCATACTATGTTCTTTTACATTTTTTTATACTTAGCCGCTTCTTCGGACCCACTTGTAGCACTCCCCTTACTGTAGGAGTGAGCGCCTGTACCCGCAAGGTTACCATCTTTAACTATTGTGTATTCCTCTCTGATTGGTTTTCCTTCGAAGAAGCACTCCAGTATTTCTCTGACCCCTGCCGCGTAGCGAGCTTGGGCTGATAGAGAGGTTCCTGATGTATGGGGCGTCATACCGTGATGCGGCATAGTTCTCCAGATATGATCATTCGGTGCTGGTTGCGGGAACCAAACGTCTCCTGCGTATCCGCTCAACTGACCAGACTCGAGGGCCTTTGCAATCGCTTCACGATCACAGATTTTTCCTCTTGCAGTATTGACGATATAAGCGCCTTTCTTCATTTTATTAATAAGTACCTCGTCGAAAAGATTTTCAGTTTCAGGATGGAGTGGACAATTTATCGTGACGACATCACAAACCGCAACGAGCGACTCAACTGACTCATGAAACGTGAGATTTAATTCTTTTTCAACGCTATCTGGAAGTCTGTGTCTATCAAAATAATGAAGGTGAACATCAAAGGGTTTCATTTTTCTCAGAGCATCTAAACCAATTCTACCAGCAGCAACAGTTCCAATATGCATCCCTTCAACGTCGTATGAGCGTTGCACGGCGTCTGCAATATTCCAACCGCCCTCATTAACAATTCTATGCTGGTTATGATAGTCTCTGACAAGCGATAGGATCATCATAACAATGTGCTCCGCAACCGATCTAGAGTTACAATATGTGACTTCCACTACATCAATTCCATTATCCATTGCAGCTTGTAAGTCAACGTGATCTGAACCGATTCCAGCTGTAATCGCCATCTTAAGATTTTTTGCATTGGCGATTCTTTCTTTTGTTAGGTAGAAAGGCCAAAATGGCTGTGAAATTACAACATCTGCATCAACCAGTTCTTTATCTGCTGTGCAATTTTCTCCATCTTTATCAGATGTTACAACTAATTCATGGCCATTTGACTCCAAAAATTTTCTTAATCCTAATTCCCCTGACACGCAACCTAATAACTCGCCCGGAGTATAATCAATATTTTTTGGTGTTGGTAGTGCTTGACCGTCAGGATATTTATCTAACTTAGGCAGTTCTGATAAAGGGTAGTTTTTTGGCATCCCGCCTTTTGGATCATCGTACAATATGCATAAGACTTTCATTTTCTAATTCCGCTGTTTCAATTTAAAAATATACTTAATATCATCTTTGGATAGAACCATCAAATATAAAGTTCTCTAAAATAATTTAAAGTCTCTTTTTAAGATCACATTATTTATTAGATAAGCCTGCAAAATAATTACAATACAACCGCTAATTAACGGAGATAATAAAAAATCAAAAGAATGGCCACCGAGTATTATCAGTATAGGATTGCCACCTGCCGGTGGGTGTGTTGAATTTAGTAAGATCATGAAAAAGATACCCAGCCCTACAGCTATTGGAATAACAAATGTGATACTAAATGATAAATGACTTACAAGAATCGAGTAACACATTAGTCCTGCAATTGATGTAATTAAGTGACCAAAAAATACGTTCCGACCTTTTGCAAATGGGCTTTCAGGGTAACCCAAGATTAAAACCATTGAGGATCCGAATGAGGCAACAAGAAAAAGGCCATATTCCGTTTCATAGGACAAATAAGTTAAAGTACCAATTATGAAAATAGAAAAAAAGCCAGCGATTGCCGATTTTTTTAGAGTGTCCATATGCATTAAATTAGTGCCATAATAATTTTTTTTTGTTATAAGTCATATTAGTTGCATTTATAATTTATTAAAAGATTAAAAAAATCGTTTCAGGGGGTGCAAGATGATATTTGATCACAGAACGTACACGATACAACCCGGTAAAACCAATGAATATGTTAAAATATTTGAAGAATTTGCCTATCCAGTTGCAATGAAACATGGACTAAACCTTGTGGCATACTTCGTGAGTAAAGTTGGAACATTAAATCAGGTTGTTCACATCTGGAGTTACAACGACTTGATGGAGTTTGAGACCTTAAGAGAACAACGCGATGCTGACCCAGAATGGACACGCTACAGGCAGAAAATAGCTGGGATGATTGTTGCCCAAGAAGATAAGATAATGGTTGGGTCAAATTTTTCACCAATTAAGTAAAAGGGCTGAGATTGGGATTTAAGGGAACGGCTATGGTTACATCTACTGAAGATATTCTAAAGAAGCGAACTCAAAATGAAGGCATGATTTCGGGTGGGCATCTTGTCGCCAAAGCGTTAAAGAATGAAGGCGTCGACGCAATTTTTACCCTTTGTGGTGGGCACATAATTGATATATATGATGGCTGTATTGAAGAGGGTATAAGAATATTTGATTTTAGGCACGAGCAAACGGCCGCTCACGCTGCTGATGGATATGCCAGACAAACAGGGAAGCTGGGCTGTCTTGTGACAACTGCTGGACCTGGATTTACTAATGCAATTACAGGTATCGCAACCGCATTTAGATCTGAAAGTCCTGTACTCCATATTGGGGGGCAGAGTGCTCTATCACAATGGAAAATGGGAGGACTTCAAGAACTACCACATATGGAAATACTAAAACCAATCACGAAGTTTGCATCTACAGTTATGTCAACCGAACGAGTTGCGGATATGGTAGCAATGGCCGCAAGGGAATGCTTCAATGGGGCATGTGGACCCTCTTATCTTGAAATACCAAGGGATGTTCTTGATAGAGAGGTACCCGTGGAAACAGTAAAGCTTCCGAAAAAAGATAGATACAGAGCGTCAATAAAATCACAAGCAGACCCCTCAGCAGTAAATGGGGTGGTTGAGATTTTAAAAAAATCAGAGAGACCAGCGATCCTTTTTGGGCAACAGGTGTGGCAATCAAGAAGTCATATTGAAGCAAATCAATTTATAGAGAAATTAAAAATACCAGCTTACACAAATGGTGCAAGCCGAGGAATGATCGCTAAAGGTTGTAAGTACTCATTTGATAGAACGAGGGGAGACGCATTCAAGCAGGCAGATACCATAATCATTGTTGGTACTCCTTTTGACTTTAGAATGGGCTACGGATCAAGAATATCATCAGATATCAAGATAATTCAAATAGATCAGGATTATTCAAATGTGGGAAAAAATAGAGATATTGACATTGGACTTGTTGGTCATCCTGGCTCTGTTTTGTCACAAATTACCGATTTAATGCCAAAATCTTACGAAGCAAAGATTGAAAAAAGTAGAGATAAATGGATAGAATTATTATCCAGTAAAGAAGATGAAAAGTATGAGAAACTCCTACCAACATTCAAATCAGATAGTATGCCAATCCATCCATATAGAGTCGCGTATGAAATAAATGAGTTTCTTGATGATAATACAATTTTTATTGGTGATGGTGGTGATGTTGTTACAATATCAGCGCAAGCAGTGAGACCAAAAAACCCTGGTCAATGGATGGACCCAGGAGCACTCGGCAGTCTTGGAGTTGGAACAGGTTTCGCGTTTGCGGCAAAACTTGCTAATTCTGATAAGGAGGTTCTATGCTACTATGGTGATGGTTCTTTTGGAATGACGGCCTTTGATATTGAAACAGCTGATAGGTTTGGATTGCCATTTATTGCGGTGATTGGAAATAATTCAGCAATGAATCAAATTAGATATGGACAGCTTGCGAAGTATGGTCAGCAAAAAGGTGATATTGCCAATAAACTTGGTGATATGAAGTTCTCAGATTTTCCAAAAATGTGGGGTGCGCATGGAATTGAAGTTCATGAGCCAAATGAGATTAGTTCTGCTCTGAATGAAGCAAGAAAGCTTATAAATAAAACAAAGAAATCAGTCGTGGTCAATATATGGGTTGATCCCAACGAGTATGCACCTGGCACCAAAGCCCAGACAATGTATAAGTAGGAAATATCAAATGGAAGCATTAAAAGGTATAACAATACTTGATTTTACACATGTTCAATCAGGTCCAACATGCACCCAACTCCTGGCTTGGTTTGGTGCAAACGTTATTAAAATTGAACGACCAGGCGGTGGTGATATCACTCGCTCGCAACTACGTGATAAAGATGGTGTGGACTCACTATATTTTACAATGCTAAACCATAACAAGAAATCTATTACTTTAAATGTTAAAGATGACAAAGGTAAAAAAATATTAGACGATTTGATATTGAAATGTGACGTGTTTGTTGAGAATTTTGCTCCGGGAACGCTGGATAGGATGGGTTACGGTTGGGAACATATGCATAAATTAAATCCAAGAATTATTCTAGCCTCAGTAAAAGGTTTTGGGCCTGGGCCATATGAAGATTGTAAGGTCTATGAAAATATTGCCCAATGCGCTGGGGGCGCTGCCTCGACCACAGGCTTTCTTGATGGTCCACCCCTTGTTACAGGAGCACAAATAGGGGACTCGGGTACTGGCTTGCACCTCGCACTGGGAATTGTAACAGCTCTGTTCCATCGAGAGAAATCAGGTCTTGGACAGAAGGTTGACGTCGCGATGCAAGATGGGGTTGTGAATTTATGTCGGGTAAAATTAAGAGATTATCAGAGGTTATCCAGCGGACCACTATCTGAATATAGTCAATTTGGTCAGGGGATTCCATTCACAGATACGACTCCCCGCGCAGGAAATGATTCTGGTGGAGGGCAGCCTGGTTGGATTCTTAAATGCAAGGGCTGGGAGGATGATCCTGACTCTTATGTCTACTTTATTACACAAGCGCCTGTATGGGATAAAATTTGTAATGTTATTGGTCGAGATGATTGGATCAGTGATCCCGAATACTCATCTCCTAAAGCAAGATTAGATAAATTATCACATATATTTGAGACAATAGAAAAATGGACAATGACCAAGACAAAATTTGAAGTCGTATCAATATGTGACCCACTTGGCATTCCTTGTGGGCCAATATTATCAATGAAAGAGATAGCTCATGATGAGTCCTTGAGGCGAACTGGAACCGTTGTTGAAGTTGACCATCCTGAAAGAGGTAAATACATCACTGTCGGTTGTCCAATTAAATTATCAAACTCGGAAGCGGATGTCCAAAGGTCGCCTTTATTAGGGGAGCATAACGAAGAAATTTTAAAAGATTTTCTCAATTACAGCGACGAGGAGCTGGTTGAAATCAATAAAACAGATGCGATGAAATAGAGTTTAATAATGCGAATTGTAGTACACGGGCAGCAGGCATTCGGAAGTGCAGTATTGGAGAGACTTTTATCAAATAATGAGGATATTGTATCGGTTTGTGCCGCTCCCAATAAAAAAAATGGAAATCTTGATCCGTTAGTTGAAGCTGCAAATGCAAATAATATTCCAGTTCATCAACCAGCAAGCTGGAAAACAGATGAAGCATATGAATTAATGGAATCTTTTGATGCAGATTTATGCGTCATGGCATACGTGACGCTGATTGTACCCAGTGCAATTCTAAACTTACCTCGGAAGGGGTCTATTCAATATCACCCATCATTGTTACCCATGCACCGAGGTCCCTCGTCAATAAATTGGCCTATATCAATAGGATCAAAAAAAACAGGGATAACTATATTTTGGCCTGATGATGGCCTCGATACAGGACCTATATTATTACAAAAAGAATGCACCATTGATGAAAATGAAACTCTTGGCGCTTTATATTTTAATAAATTATTTCCCATGGGTGTTGACTCAATTGAAGAGTCAATTCAATTAATTAAAAGCGGCAATGCACCAAAAATTGATCAAAATCTTGATGAAGGCTCATATGAAAGCTGGTTTGGTAGAGAGCAATCAAAAATCGACTGGT
Source organism: uncultured OCS116 cluster bacterium (assembly GCA_902613795.1). GTDB lineage: Bacteria > Pseudomonadota > Alphaproteobacteria > Rhizobiales > TMED25 > TMED25. The sequence continues at coordinate 291,115 of CACMIP010000001.1, read as the reverse complement.
CAAAGCATGCAAATGAAATTCACGCTCTCATTCGGGCAAGTGACCCTCAGCCGGGTGCTTGGACTCTACATAACGGTAATGAAATTATGTTATATGATGTAAAAATAATTAATGACCATCAAAACATACCCGGTTATATCTGTAATATTGATAAAGAAGTTGGCATACAAATAAGTACAGGGCATGGTACAATATCCATTCAAAAATTTCGACATAATGGAAAAAAAATGAGTGCAATAGAATACGCAGAAATTAGTAATATGAAGTCTGGTGATATTCTGGGAAATTAAAAATAAATATAAATAAAAAAAGAGAATACAATTATGACAACGGATATAGAAATTGCAAGGGCCGCCAAACCGCAAAATATTAATAAAATAGCAGAAAAGCTTGGATTAGGTGAAAATGATATTGAAACATATGGTGGGCTAAAGGCAAAAGTCTCATTTGACTTCATTAATAATTTAAAAAGTAAGAAAAACGGGAAACTGATACTAGTAACTGCTATCACGCCAACACCTGCTGGAGAAGGAAAAACAACAACGACAGTTGGGCTGGGTGATGGTCTCAATAAGCTTGGAAAAAAAGCAACAATTTGTATTCGTGAACCATCACTTGGACCTTGCTTTGGAATGAAAGGTGGCGCAGCAGGAGGTGGTTATTCACAAGTTATCCCTATGGAAGATATAAACCTTCACTTTACAGGAGACTTTCACGCCATCGGAATTGCGCATAATCTGCTTTGCGCAATGGTTGATAATCATATCTATTGGGGTAACGCACTCAACATCGATACTCGAAGAATAGCAATCCGTAGAGCACTTGATATGAATGAGAGGTCGCTCAGAGAAATAGTTACCTCTCTTGGTGGTATCTCTAATGGCTACCCGAGATCTGATGGATTTGATATTACAGTTGCGTCCGAGGTTATGGCAATATTTTGTCTTTCAAGTAGCTTAAAAGAGCTCACAGAAAGGCTCGGTAAGATTGTTGTTGCATACACAAGAGATAAAGAACCGATAACAGCAAAGCAAATTGGTGCAAATCAAGCAATGGCTGTATTATTGAAAGATGCGCTAAAGCCTAACCTTGTGCAGACTCTGGAAAACAATCCAGCATTTGTACATGGAGGGCCTTTTGCAAATATAGCGCATGGGTGTAATTCAATCATATCGACAAACTTAGCTTTAAAATTATCTGATTTTGTGATTACGGAAGCCGGTTTTGGTGCTGACTTAGGTGCTGAAAAGTTCTTTGATATTAAGTGTCGCTATCTTGATGAAAAACCGTCCGTTGCAGTTGTAGTTGCGACAGTGAGAGCCCTAAAAATGCATGGGGGTGTTAAGATCGATCAATTGAAAGAAGAGAATAATGACGCAGTCAATGCCGGTTCTGCGAACTTGATAAGACATTTGGAAAATATATCAAAATTTGGTGTACCGACCGTCGTATGCATAAATAGATTTATTAATGACACTGACAGTGAGATAAGCACTCTAATTGAAGCAATAGATAAGAGTGGCATTAAGAGTAAAGTGATTTTATCGAATCATTGGGCTGAGGGCGGAAGTGGAATTACTGACCTTGCAAAAGAAGTAATAGATTTGTGTGGAAATGCTGATCAAGATTTTAAACATTTGTATGAGCTTGAGGAGGGAATTGAGCATAAAATAACTAAAATTGCTAAGGAAATCTATCGTGCTAAGGATGTTATTTTAACTAAAAAAGTTAAAACTCAAATTAGTGATTTGGAAAAGAATGGTTTTAGTAAACTACCAATCTGCATGGCGAAGACGCAATATTCATTTTCAACAGATTCAACTTTGAAAAACGCGCCTGTAGATCATGATATTGAAATCAGAGAGCTCAGGCTATCAGCCGGAGCAGGGTTTATCGTTGCAATATCTGGTGATATTATGACAATGCCCGGATTGCCGCGAAAGCCAGCTGCAGAGAATATTTATTTAGATAGGGGCGGTAATATTGAAGGCCTGTTCTAGATAGTAGGATAAAAAATATGAAAAAAATATGTGTATTAGGTGGAGGGGCTATTGGCTCTTGTGTTTCGGCGTCGCTTACTGATGCTGGATTAGATATTATATTAGTTGATCAATGGGCAGATCATATTAATAAAATCAGACGAGATGGCCTTACTGTAACTACCAAAGAGGGGGAAAAAAATACAAAGGTCTCTGCATATCATATGAGTGATTTAGCAAAGTTACAGCCCCAATTTGATCTTATATTAATGGCTGTTAAGGCCTATGACACTCAATGGGTGTCAAAATTTGCTTCAGTATATTTAAAAGATAAAGGTGTTTTTGTTGGCTTACAAAATGCATATAATGACGATTTAAATGCGGATATGGTTGGTAGAGAAAATGTGATTGGTGCTGTCGTTGAGTTAAGTTGTGAAATATTCAACCCTGGATTTGTGCAGAGAAATACAGTTCCATCCGGGACTTGGTTTGCAGTTGGAGAATTAAGCGGTGAGATTACTTCAAGACTAAAAGAGGTTCAGAAGATCATGTTAAATGTTGGAAAATGTGATTTAACTGACAATATTTATGGGGCTAAATGGACAAAGTTAATTGCGAATTCAATGACATGCCCATTTTCATCCTTGAATTTGAAAAATTGGGAAGCGGTAAAGTTGCCCGGTATGTTTGATTTTTCTGTTGGGGTTGGAAGAGAGTCCTTCAAAGTTGGAAAAGCTCTGGGTTATATGATTGAACCACTTTTTGGTCTGACAAACGAGGATATTGGGAATGCTGGTGAAGATGCAGCTGAACTTGTTATGAAAAAAATGGTTAAAGATGTGGGCCCTAATGCAAGGACACACGCAGCTCAAGATCATGTAAAAGGACGGCGAAGTGAGATTGAGTTTATCAACGGTAGAGTTTCAAGAGAGGGGCGCAAACTTGGGATTTCAACACCGTATAATGATGCTGTTGTGGAAATAGCGAAAATGACACACAGCGGTAAGATAGATTTGGATCCATCAAACATAAATATTTTATTCAAAAAATTAGAAGAACTTATTAAAGGCTAGCTATCTCTCAAAATCTGATTTCTCATCAAACGGTAAATTAGCAAAATATCTTCTCACACAGTCCAAAGCCATTTCCACACTGCCGAGTGTAATTCTGTGCTCGTCACCGATAAATTTACCTACTCTAGATTTCATATCATTCTCTGAAGACATTGTAATATATGTATCAGCTTCGTTTTCCTCTTGGTAATTTATCATAACAGAGAGGGAGAGGTCAGTCATATAAAGCTCTCTAACTTTTGTTGCAATCTCCTCATTGAGTTCAATTGATAGTTTATTTTTTGACAGCTTCAATTTATCTGCGAGAGCGTCCAAATTATTTGAGCTAACAGAAAATTTTAGATGATCACCCTTCTTATCAATTGTTGAAATTCTCTTACTTATATTACCCAATGTAAGATATTCACAGATGGACATTGTATTATTATATTTTTTCAGTAATTCAAAGATTGATCCCTCAAGAGTATTTTTGTCTTCTGCAAATATATAATTACCAAGAGTCTCTCTTACTTTATCTTCAACAGGTTTGAGGTTTTTCTTTATTTCACTCAAGGAGCTTGCCCTGATTGATAGCTTTGTTTCAAGCTGCGGGAAATGCGCTTGAAAACCTAGTTTTACAATTTTGTCAGGTGATAAATCAACGACATTTTTCAAAAGCGTATCTGCTCTCGACTCTCCAATTCCGTATGAATGGAATGTTTTGAGCTTCGTTACTATATTTTCACCCGATAATTCCAATAACCTTGGGATAATCTCATCTTGTAGCATTAGAAAAAGCTCTCTTGGAACACCTGGGGTGAAGAAAAAACGGGCCTTTTTAATATTTACTGCAAAGCCACACGCAGTACCAATTGGGTTATTAATTAATTCAGAAGTTTTAGGTAGCATTGCTTGTTTTTTGTTATTCTCAGTCATTACTCGACCTCGTTTTATGAAAAACTTTTCCATAATTTCCAGCCATTCTTGTCTAAGCTCAAGCTCATTACCCGAAGCGATAGCTGCAACTTCTTGCGATAGGTCATCAACGGTTGGTCCGAGACCACCATTAACGATAACAGCATCGGCTCTTTCTGATGCTAAGTGAAAGGACTTTAGTAGGTCTTCCTTGTTATCTCCAACAGTAGTTCCCCATATAACATTGAGCCCAGCCTCTTCTAGCTTTCCACTCATATGTGCAAAATTAGAATTAATGATTTTCCCACTAAGTACCTCATCGCCAGTACATATGATTTCTACTTTCATAATTTTACGTCCTTCCATTTTCTAATTTAAGGTACCTGAGACCACTGAAATACCAAAATAATACCATAATTTGTATAGCTAATATTATCATAAAACTTACATTATATGCCATTGGGTTATATGTTATTCCATCAATAAGTGGGAATAAATCTATTACAACGCCCACAAGCCATTGAATAAAAAAAGCAATTACAAAAGTACCAAGGTTGACAATAGTATTCGCACGGGATGACAAAGACATTCCAAATTTCGCTGTTACCCACGGATAAGATAAAATACCTCCTTGGCCAGTCATAGCAAATATAATCCAAAAATAGGCGCCTATATTTGGAGAAAAAAAGATAATAGGTATTAGAGAAAATATATGAATAATTAAAATTATTGTAAGAATTTTTAGAATTCCAATATGAAATCTATTGAGGATTTTGGCAGTTAAACCGCTCAAGAAAATACCAGATATCGCAGCTGTTGCATTTATGGTTAATCCAGTTGCAACATCATCCCGACTATATGATGCCACATTACTAAACCATGGACCCGCCCATAATGTTAACAAGGCAATATGTGAACCGCCTGTAATCCAAACAAGCGGGCCTAATCGCCATATTGATGGATCGCGTAAAACTATTTTTAGATCCCTCAACCTATCAATTACAGGTTTTGAGTTATCTGTATATCCTTGCTTTGGAATTAGGATGTATGTCAAAAAAACAACAATAAAAATGAGAATAATGAACACTCCATAGGTTCCTCTCCACGTAAAGAAATTAAGTAAGTATTCAGTGGGCCAGCTTGTGACGAGTAACCCTACTTGTCCTGCGCTCATGATTATTCCATTTCCAAGTGCTGCATTCTCTGGTTTTAAATACATGCTAACGGCACGGAAGCCACTCATTAAAGCCCCAGAAAATCCAACTCCGATCATTAATCTGGCGAATGTCATTACATAAATATTTGAGCTCAACGCAAAAATAACACAACCAACCGCGGCAAGCAGGAGAAGGGTTATTTGGACTTTTTTTGGTCCATGACTATCTAAATAAACGCCAAGGGGTATCTGTGCGAGTGCATGCGCTATTAACAATGTTGATGTCAGAAAACCTAATGAGGAAGCTGTAAGATTAATATCAGCAATTAAATTTGGAGCAAGTATCCCATTAATTGACCGAAATATTATAGCAAGTAGATATCCAAGTATGAATATTGTAATTATTAGAACAGATTGTTTCATGAAGCATTGATGATTAGTTATCTAACATGATCAAGCTATCTTATATTCTACGGCTCATCAATAGGATTTATAATTGAGGCCATTACGTCATTCAAATATACTGTACCAATATACTTCTTCTTTGAATTTAAGACATCAACCTCATTAATATTATTTGAAATCATGATTCGCGCAGCTTCTTCAAGCTTTGTTTCTTTTGTGATGGTCACTTTTGAAAACGCATCTTTCGAGAGCTTTTTCATAACTTTTTCGCATTCGATTACTTTGCCTCTATTCACTTGGGCTGTAAAATTTGATATATAAGAGTCATAAGGATTTAAAATAATATCCTGACCGGTGCCTGATTGTATTATCTTTCCATCTCTTAATATTGCAATATTATCTCCCAACTTTAGCGCTTCATCTAAATCATGTGTTATAAAGATGATGGTTTTCTTGAGTTCTTTTTGAAGTGTAATAAGCATATCTTGCATTTCAATTCTGATAAGAGGGTCTAGCGCTGAAAATGGTTCATCCATCAATAATATGGGTGCATCGTTTGCCAATGCACGTGCAATACCAACTCGTTGTTGCATACCCCCTGAAAGTTGATTTGGGTGATAATTTTCAAACCCATCAAGCCCAACTTTATCAATCCAATATTTTGCAGTATTTTCTAATTCTGGGCTCTTTACACCTCTAATTTGAAGACCAAAATATGTATTCGATAGAACAGTTCGATGAGGTAAAAGTGCAAACTTCTGAAAGACCATTGCAAAATTCTCACGCCTGAAATTGATTAAATCTTTTTTATTCAATTCAGTAACATTAACATTATTTACAACTATCTCTCCCGATGTCGGTCTTATTAGTTGGTTGAGGTGCCTGATCAAAGTGGATTTTCCAGAACCAGAGAGACCCATAAAGACTTGGATTTTATTTTTAGGGATATCTATATTTATATTCTGTAAGCCAATAACATGATTATAATCATTTTGAAGTTCAGTTTTATCAATATTATTCTGAACTAAATCTATGACTGTATCCGGGTTTTGTCCAAATACCTTAGAGACATTCTTAAGTTTAATATATGGCTTACTTATCATTTATAGTGCCATGGCTTTCTTGTATCCTTTTACCATATGCTTGACTGACTCTATCAAAAACGATCGCAATGCCAACAATTGCAAATCCATTAAATATGCCAAGTGTGAAGTATTGATTCTGGATCGCTGTTAGAACTGGTTGACCAAGACCGGTAACCCCTATCATTGAAGCGATTACGACCATCGATAATGCAAGCATGATAGTTTGATTTATTCCGGCCATTATGGTAGGCAGTGCGAGAGGTATTTGGATATAGATGAGTTTTTGGGTATTTGAAGCACCATAGGAGTCAGCGGCTTCAATGACAGCCTGATTTACTAGCCGGATACCAAGATTTGTGAGCCTGATCATTGGTGGAATTGAGTAGATAACAACGGCGATGAGCCCTGGGATTTTTCCTATACCTAATAGCATTACAACTGGTATCAAATAAACAAAACTTGGCATAGTTTGCATCACATCCAAAACTGGATTCATTACTCTTTGGAAGAAATTGGATTTTGCCATAAGTATTCCAATTGGAATTCCGAAAACAATAGCCAGTAGTGCAGCCACGAAAGTGATGGATATTGTTTTCATGGTATTTTCCCACATATCAAAGTAACCAATAAGAAGAAGTATCATAACAACAGAAACGACAATCTTAATATTTTTGGAACCCGACCATGCGATAATTGCAATTATTGCCATAATTATTGGCCAAGGGGTGTTTATAAGAAACTGTTCTGACTCAATTAAAAGAAATCTTACTGGTTCAAAGAATGACTCAATATTATCTCCATAATTGCGTGAAAAATTTTTAAACCCGGCATCAATAGATTTTTTGAGTGATCGAAGGGTCTCTGTGTCTATTGATGGAAATTCAGTAAGTATTGACATGGGTTTGAAATCTATACCCTAGGAGAGATGTTGCTCTCCTAGGGTAGATAATGAAATTATAGGGCTTCGAGTACCCTATCCTTAACTGCTTCAGAAACCCAATCAGACCAATCATCTTGGTTATTCTGAAGATAATAGATTGCTCCTTCTTCACCAGTTGCTTGGTTGTCTGCCATCCAGGCCAACAGACTGTTCATTGTTGCGCTATCAAAGTCTCTTGTCGAAATGTAGTCCATTGCAACGGAAGCTTCATTAGAAAAGTTTTCTGTCACAACAGTTTCAACATATGAAAATCCCCACGCATTTGGTTTCGGATCCGCGCAGTCTGCAACAGATGTACAGCTAGCCCATTCTTCACTATCATGTGTTACATTGGGCTCAAGCATGTACATTGGCAGCTTTCCAAGTATAGCTGTTGGTGCCCAATAATACGTTACTATGTTTGTTCCGTCGTTTATGGCTTTACTAATAAGCGCGTCTAATCCAGCTGATGAGCCCGGATCAATCAGATCCCAGCCTTTTGCTTCCATATCATAAGCTTTATATAGGTTCTGGTTTATATATTGGCACGCCCACCCTGCAGGACAGCCAATTAATGCACCTCTTTCAGGGTTCTCAGGATTTGGGAATAAATCAGGTCTTGCGATAACGTCTTCCCAAGTTTTTAAGTCTGGATTTGCAGCTAGTGTTGCTTCTGGTATGAACCAGCCCTCTTCACCGCCTTGTGAGAATACATTTCCAGTTGAAATTAATCTTCCCTCTTCTTTCGCGGCATCAAGTGGAGCTCTGAGTGAGTTCGACCATAGCTCTGGAGCAACATCTGGCTCACCTTTTTCATTCATTGATGTGAATGTTGGTACAGTATCTCCTGGAACTAGCTCCACGTCACATTCATATCCATGTGTTAGAATTATTTTATCAATTTCGGCAATCGCTTGCGCTGATGACCAATTCATATTCGCTATAGTAACAGATCCACAGTCTGCGAGTTTTGTATCCTCTTTGAGTGCATTATTGAGGATAATCCCGCCTGCAATTAATACTACTACGACGATTGGTAATATATATTTATTCATAAATCTTCCTATTTTTTCTTTTTTAAGAGGGGATACCTTAACATACTTTTTTAGTAATTATAACCGTGAGGCCATTTTTTCTGTGGGTTTCCTTCATAACGCATTGTATTTTATGACTTATTTTTTTTCCTAAAAAAACAAAAACCCCCTATTTATTAAAAAATAGGGGGTTCATAAAAAAATATTTATGGTGTGAGTTAGCTTGCTGCCTCAAAGAGACTATTCACGTATTCCCAATTTATCAAATTATCAAACCATGCTTCTAAATATTTTGGTCGAGCATTTCTGTAGTCAATATAGTATGAGTGTTCCCAAACATCACAACCAAGTAATGGGGTCGCTCCATTAACCAGAGGATTTTCACCATTTGGGGTTTTTGAGATATTCAACTTCCCATCTTTCAATTCAAGCCAGCACCATCCAGATCCAAATTGAGTGACACCTGCATTTATAAAATCAGATCTCAATTTCTCAATACCGCCGAGGTCTTCGTCTATTTTCTTCTCAAGATTTGATGGTATCTTTCCTGATGCATTTGGAGTCATCATATTCCAAAAGTGGAGGTGATTGTAGTGTTGTGCTGCATTATTAAATAAGCCTGGATTTGTACCATGTGACTTTATAACAATATTTTCTAGTGACTCATTCGCTAAATCAGACTCTGCCAAAAGATTATTACCGTTTGTTACATATGCTAAATGGTGTTTATCATGGTGAAATTCTAATGTTTCAGCCGACATAAATGGCGCTAACGCGTCATGTGAATAAGGTAAATCAGGTAGCTCAAATGCCATTTTTTTCTCCGTTTGTAAATTAAATTTATAGAAATGTTATCATCTAAATATAATAATTTAAATCAAAATATCAAATTATGAATAAACGGATTTTAATAAAAAGCTTGAATTCCCGTTTGAGATCTACCGAGAATGAGCGAGTGTATATTTGATGTACCTTCATAGGTATTGACAGTTTCTAAATTAAGTAGGTGTCGAATTACATGATAATCTTCAGATATTCCATTTCCGCCTAATATATCTCGAGATTTACGAGCAATATCCAGTGCCACTAAGCAATTATTTCGTTTAAGTAGAGAAATTGCAGCTGGATTGATTTTTCTCTTATCAAGTTCCCTTCCAAGTTTCAGGGCCCCAAGTTTAGCCAGTGTGACTTGCGTTTGGCAATCCACTAGATCTTTTTGAATGAGCTGATTACTAGCAATTGGTTTGTTGAATTGTTTCCTGTCGAGGGCGTATTCACGTGCTGCATGCCAGCAAAATTCTGCTGCACCAACTGTTCCCCAAGAAATTCCAAATCTTGCCTTATTCAAGCATGAAAAAGGTCCCTTCAGCCCACTCACACCGGGTAGCCGACAATCATCGTCAACGTGTGTCTCATCCATATGAATCTGCCCTGTAGAAGAGGCCCTCAGTGAGAGTTTTCCATCTATCTTTTCAGTTCGAAATTTATGTTTATTTTTATCGAGTATAAAACCTTGAATATCATAATCATCAGTTTTTGCCCAAACGATTGCCACATCTGCAATCGGTGCATTAGTAATCCAAGTTTTTGAACCGTTTAAAACCCATCCATTATCAGCTTTCTTTGCCGTGGTTTGCATGCTTGAGGGGTCTGACCCATGATCTGGTTCTGTTAATCCAAAGCAGCCTATTAGTTTTCCCTTAATAAGTTCTGGAATATATTTTTTTCTCTGCTTATCGCTTCCAAATTCAAAAATTGGATGAATGACAAGGGAGCTTTGGACACTCATTGCCGATCTATATCCAGAGTCAACCTTTTCTATCTCGTAAGCTATGAGGCCATAGGAAACATGATTTAATTCTGCCCCTTCATATTTTGCTGGTATTGTCGGTGCAATGAGGCCAAGTTTTCCAAGCTCTTGTAAGATGCTTTTATCAAATATTTCTTTTTTAAAAGCTTCTTTGACTCTTGGAAATAATTCTTTAGATGAATATTCACGCGCAGTCTTTTGAACAAGTTTTTCTTCATCTGAAAATTCGTCACTAATGCCAAGAATATCGTCCCAATCTTGATCAGGTAGTGTTTTGTCAAAATTATTTGCCATTAAGTTTATCTTTCTTCTCAAAGCTCATTGCATTTCCATTGATGCAATATCTAAGACCAGTTGGCTTAGGTCCATCATTAAAAACATGTCCTAGATGGGCATCACAATTTGCACATTTCACTTCTGTTCGGATCATGAAATGACTATTATCTTTGTGCTCAGAAATATTCATTTTATATTCTGTATCGTAGAAACTCGGCCATCCAGACCCTGAATCATACTTATGGGTTGAAGCAAATAATGGTGTATTACAACAAATGCATGTGAAAGTGCCGTCTGATTTCTCATTTAGATGAGGTCCTGTAAAAGGACGTTCTGTTCCAGACTCCCTAGTTACATAATGTTGCAATTCAGTCAGATTTTCATTTCGTTTATTCATTATTTTATTCTATCACATTTACGCAAATAGATAAAATAGCAGAAATAAACCAAGCAGAATTGCCGTCCAAAGAGCCATATTTCCGGTGGACCAAGAGCGCCCAAGCATCCCAGAAGGACCGCTATGCTTGTGCAAACTTCGAATTGTTTGAGTCCCTAAATTATCTATAGATTGAATGAGAGTTTGTGCTTTTTTGAGTAGGTAAGTATCAAATAAGTTAACAACTAATACGCCAAATTTTCTCCAGAACCAGTCGAAATCAAGCGTAATGGTAAGTGTGCGTTTTAAATACTTTAATAGAATGAAAAATGCTAAACCGGAGAACATTAGAAGCTGCAATTGTGAGGATACATGATCCAATGTATATGGTACGTATTTGACGTCATATGGCAGAATTGAATAAAGTGCACCAGGAAAAACACCAATTAATATACACAGCGCTGATAAAAGTATCATTGCGAACCTCATATTTTTTGGGGGGTCCTCAGCTTTAATCTTCGCGTCTTTTTGAAAAAATACAAACCATGGAAACTTTATGCCAGCATGCAGAAAAACCCCAGCAGATGCCATTGTCAACAGAAGCCACAATATCTTGAGTTCTTCATATACGGTAGCCTGTACAGTTAGAGATTTGGATATAAAACCAGAGGTTAGAGGAAATGCGGATATTGATAACGCCCCAATGATACCACAAATCATGGTAAGAGGCATCGTCTTATACAAACCACCCAGATCAGTACATTTTACGCGACCTGTAATGTAAAATACTGAACCAGCACTCATCAGTAGTAGGGCCTTGTATATAATGTGCGTAAAGGCATGTGAGGATGCCCCATTTATTGCTATTTCAGTTCCAATACCAACTGCAACAATCATAAAGCCAACCTGATTCACGATAGAGTACGACAGGATACGTCTCATGTCATTTTCAAGTATTGCAAAAATAATTCCATAAAATATCATAAATATGCCAACATATATAAGAAATTGGTAACCCGCGTAGCCAACAATTAAAACGTACACTGCTGTTTTTGTAGTGAATGCAGACAAAAATACTGTTCCTGACCATGATGCACTTGGGTATGCATCAGGTATCCAGCTAGAAAATGGTGGAGCTCCGGCATTTATTAAGAAGCCTGCTAGGACAAAATACGAGAATATATTATCAGGACTCATCAGTCCAAAAGCAAGGGTTCCTGTTGTATTTGCGTAGCCAATTATTCCAATCAATAATATGGAACCACCGAGTAAATGCACAGCGAGGTACCTTATACCGGGATAATAGGACTGCTTAGATCCGCTCCATATGACAATTGTTGATGTTATTGCCATAATTTCCCAGAATATGAATAAAGTTATCAAATCACCAGATAAAACAACTGATATTGATGAACCAACATACACGAATGCTGACGATATCTCAGATTTACTATCTTGGTTTATGCTAAATATTGCTGTGGCAAATAATATCAGCAGGAATATATATGAGAATAGCCTGCTTAATTTATCAATACTTAATAATACTAGCTCATAATTTCCGTAATCAAGCTTGATTACGGTCCCATTATCTAATGAAAATAAAATAATAAAACTCGCTATTGGAAATAAAAGCACAATCAATCGGTTCTTGATCAATGGTATGAATAACCCAAATAATATGAGTATCATTCCGGGATGTAATAAGCTACTCGTCATAGTAATCCTCAGGTCTTTTTAAAAAAATTCCAATAGCTTTGGAGACGAAAACTAAAAATATGCAAGATAAGAATCCATAGATGGATGGAAATGCAAAAAAACCGTCTACACCAAAATAATCATGTCGGTGAATTACAAGGTCACTAAAAAATAAAATTGCAAGTATGAATAGAAAACTTATCCATAATTTTTTGATCGTACTATTTAACATTACTTATTACCTCCATGACCAAGTTTGGTTGCATGAATAGAATTACCATAAGCACACAACAAATGATTATAGATAAGTTAATATCCTGTGGTAGTGTCTTAAATGAAATTTCTTTCAACTTATTTTTAAAGAAAAACTTATATATAATCGGCGTAAAATAACCAATATTTAATAGAGTAGAAATTGTAATAACGAGTAAGATAAACCATTGGCCAACCTCTACAGAGGACTGCACAATATACCATTTACTCGTAAAACCAACTAATAACGGGATTCCCACCAGCGACATCGCTCCTAAAGTGAATGCAATGCTTACGACCTTAAGATTTTTTCCTATGCCATCCATTTCACTTATTTTTGTGTATCCTGTGGATGAATAAATTGCACCAGCTGCAAAAAATAATGTTATTTTACTGACGGCGTGTGCGACAAGATGCATGGATGCAGCAATTATTGCCGAAGGGGTTAATATTAAAATAGCAATGACGACATATGACAATTGACTGATTGTCGAGTAAGCTAGTAATTTTTTTAAATTATCTTGTTTTATTGCAATTACTGAGGTTGTTATTATTGTAAATCCGCAAATATAAATCATAAAATCAACAGTGAATAGACCAAGCAAAATATCAAGGCCGAAAATATAAACCAATACTTTAATAATTGAAAATACACCAACTTTTACGACGGCAACGGCGTGTAATAACGCTGATACGGGCGTCGGTGCAACCATAGCAGCAGGTAGCCATGAATGAAAAGGCATAACCGCTGCTTTTGAGATACCAAATATAAATAGAATTAATAATATCGACATTGCGATATTATTTACCTCCATGCTAGATAGAGTTGTGGTTAGAAGACCGCCTGATACAAAATCAAGATTACCACTGAGGTAATATACATATCCCATTGCGGGGAGAAAAAAGCATAAGGAAGTACCCAGTAATATAAGTAGATATTTTCTGCCTGATTGCTTTGATTGTTCGTCGCCTTTATGCGTCACGAGGGGATATGTTGATACGGTTAGTAATTCATAAAATATGAATAATGTTAGCAGGTTACTTGATAGGGCTGCACCGTTGGCACAACCAATAGCTATGGCAAAAAAAGAAAAGAAATTTCCAAGTCTTTTTTCATTATTGGTTCGCATATACCCATATGAATATAAGGTGGCGACCAACCACAGAGAATTGACCATGATTATGAATACAAAACTTATGGGTTCAAGACCTAATGAGATACCAATATTCGGAAAAATATCAAAAATATTGATGCTAGAGCTCATAAAATCAGAATTTTGTTGTATTTTATATACACTCCATAATGCCAGAATAGGTCCCGATAACAGGATTGGGTAACGCAAACTTTGAATTTCCCAGGTGATTTTGATTAAAATCGACAAAAATATTGGTATAAGTACCGGTAATAAATATATGATTTGCTGGCTCATAATTGTTCACCCAGTAAAACATTTTCAACTGCAATTTTTGCGAGATCACCAGTGAGCCTTGTATCAATCCCAAAATATACTGTAGCTATTGTCATCAAGACTGTTACGGCTATCATTTCAAATGGCATTTTATTCGGACTAACCATACCACCAACGGGCGTATGAAACCAGATCAATTCAATAATCCTACCTACATAGATAAGTGCCAGAATAGAGCTCACAGCGAGTGCAAACACAACAACCCACAAGCCCTGTTCTAGCGATCCTAAAACAAGATACCATTTTGATATGAAACCAACGGTACCAGGAACGCCGATTAAACTTAATGACGATACTGTGATACAAACAGCCACCACAGGCATTCGCTTACCAAGACCCGCGAGTTGATCTATATTTACTATTTTGGAGCTAAAAACCAAACAACCTATGGCTAAAAATATTGCCGCTTTGATTATTGAATGATTGATTATGTGCACTGTGGAGCCAGTGAGCCCATTATAATTCGCAATACCAATACCAAGAGTTATATATCCAATTTGCGCAACCGAGGAATACGCAAATAGTTTTTTAAGATTACTTTGGAATATTGCAATCATGGAAGCTCCAAACATCGCAATAATGGATAGCGAAAGTACAACAAAAATAAAAATTTGATTAGAATATACGAGGTCAAATCCATAAACGAGATATAGATACTTAATTAAGAGATAAATAGCAACTTTTGTTGCTGTTGAGGCGAGGAACGCGGTTCCGACGGACGGCGCAAAAGCGTATGCGTTAGGTAGCCAAGCATGCAAAGGGAATAATGCTATTTTTAGCGCTATACCAACTGTAATGAAGGCTAATGATGCTAGCAACGGACGGTAAAGCTCAATATCTCCGAGTTTTACGGAAATGTCATAGAGATTAAGGCTACCAGTTATAATAAAAATTAATCCTACTCCAATTACATAGAGAGTCGCGCCAATAGTTCCAATTATCAAATACTGATATGCAGCGAGGAGACCTCTTCGATCGTTGCCCATTGAAATTATCACATAGGTTGCCAAAGATGATATTTCCAAGAAAACAAAAGCATTAAATGCATCTCCCGTGGAGAGTATCCCGATTAATCCTCCCAAACAGAGCAGATACATGGAGTAGAAAGTTGAGATTTTATTTTTCTTTAATTCAATATTTAAACTGGATCTGGCATAAACCAGAATTAGAAAAGACACAATAGCAATTAGTGCAATTAATAGTGAATTAAATTCATCAATCCGGTATTCAATGCCAACTGGGGGTTCCCAACCGCCCATCGCATATGATATTGTCCCTATAGATCGCGCATTGAGATATAATATAATTGAATAATATATTGTACTAATGCCTGAGATGAGTGCAATGCCCCAGTTAAGGTTATTATGCCTAATTAACATAATTAATACAGCACCAATAATTGGAAGCATAACTACTAAGGCAGGGGCGTGTTCATTCATTATTGAGCTCATTGTCAAATAGTTCATCTTCTTCTATTGTTCCAAATTCTTCATTTACTCTGATCACCAGAGATAATCCTAATGCAAGGGTGGCAATTCCCACTACTATAGCTGTCAGGATCAATACATGAGGAAAGGGACTTGAATAAATACTATATCCATCGTCTAGGATTGGGGCAGTCCCGTTTAGAATTTTTCCAGGTGATATGTATAGTATATAGACAGACGTTTGAAAAAGCGCCAAACCCACAAGCTTTTTTACCATGTTCCCTCTTGATACGACAATAAATAAGCCACTTATCATTAAAAAAATAATGACGTAGTAATTGTATGAGGAAATAAAATTATAAAGAGCAGAACTCATTTTTTACCTCGTGCAACAAATGCATAAAATATTGAGACCATGGACCCAATTACTGTGACAAAAACACCCAATTCAATTGCAATTATTCCAATATGCTGACCATGTTTTGGATAGTGCGCGAGTGCGTCATAATCAAGGAAATTGAAGCCTTTAGATAAACTTATCAAACCCGTAACTGTGAAGATCAGAACACCGAGTGGTACCATGTAATTAAATATCGTCTCAGGAAAGTCCTTCTGGGCCTTTTTTATTCCAAAAATTATTGTGTAGAGTATGATACCGGCTGCAAAAATTACACCTGCTTGAAAGCCGCCCCCGGGTCCAAAATCACCATGGAATTGCACATAAAATGCAAACAAGATAATAAAAGGAAGAAAAATCTTTGAAGATATTCTAAGTAGTAAGTCCAATCTCATAATATCACCCTATATTTTATCACGCTTGAGAATTGACAGAACACCAATCGCTGCTGTAAATACAACTATAACCTCACCAAGAGTATCAAAGCCCCTATAACTTGCCAGGACAGATGTAACAACATTCGGAACACCAGTCTCACTAATAGACCTCTCAAGATATTGAACTGAGATATGTGTGTGAATTGGCGTATCGGAAGCACCAAAAGGTGGCAGGCCATAGGTTCCATAAATCAATAAACCACCGATAGTTAAGCAAATTATTAGAGGAAGAATTGATTTGAATTTGGGCTTTTCTTCGTTCACTTTGGTATAATACAAAACTGTAAGCATAAGCACAGTTGATATACCAGCTCCGACTGCCGCTTCTGTCAGTGCGACATCTACAGCATCAAAGATGAGTAATAATGTTGCCATTAAAAAACTATATATTGTACTTAAAATGACAACACTGAATAGATTTCTCAGTCTTATAATACCGAGTGTTGTTAGCGCCATCAGGGAGAGTATAATCATGTTTAGATAAATTTCTATTGATCAGACTCCTTATT
The DNA here is from genome assembly GCA_902613795.1 of uncultured OCS116 cluster bacterium. GTDB lineage: Bacteria > Pseudomonadota > Alphaproteobacteria > Rhizobiales > TMED25 > TMED25. The sequence goes on along the minus strand of CACMIP010000001.1, from coordinate 273,922 downwards.
CATTGCATTCGGTTTTAAATTGTCGTGTATACACGCCCTTGCCAGTGCGTGTGTTGCCACTGAGGATATGTAAAATATGGCAAGCATTATAACAATTAGTTTTAATGACACGACTGTGAATCCTGTGTTTATTATGAGACCTATAATAATTAGGCTTGCACCAGCTGTCTCCATAATTGAAGCTGCATGCATTCTTGTGAAAACATCTGGCATTCTAATTAAGCCAATTGCACCAATTAAAAGAAACAGTGAACCGACAATTAGCATAAGATTTGAAAGGTATGATGATACTATATCCATTGCCGTTTAATCTTCTTCCCCATGACTTAATGTTCCGTATCTGAAGTATTTTAAAACTGCAAAAGTTCCAATAAGATTTAATAAAATATAAGCTATTGCTATATCTAAGAAATCCGTTCTACCAGTGAGATATCCATACATCACCAAAAACAATACTGTGGTTGTGCCAATAATATTTGCAGCGAGCAATCTATCAAATAATGTTGGACCAATTAAGGCCCTATATAGAGAAATTGCAAGTGTAATTGAGATAATGATAATAAGGAAACTAAACATCTTTATCACACATAAGTTTTCTTATTTTTTCATCCATCACTCCACTTTCAAGTCCTAATTTTGTCTCTTCGGAAATCGCATGTATCTGGATCTCTTTTTCTGCATTGTTTGTTACAACAGAGATTGTTCCTGGGGTCATCGTAATTGAGTTTGCGTATATATTGAAGCCCATTGCTGTCTTTTGATTAGATTTAATTTTAAAATATTTTGGAGAGACGTTGAGTGGAAATTTCAGAATTAATTTTGAGACAAATATACTCGATAATAAGATTTCTTTATAAAGCCATACCCAATATATTATTGCACGAGGAAGTATTGCAATTGGTAGTGACTCATCATCTAGAATTTTTAATTTTTGCTGATAGGTCGTGATTAACATTGAGATGATTACTCCAAGTAATAGCAATAAGACAATATTCTTGCCTGAGAGCAAATACCAAAATAGAAACAATATAAAAAACTGAGCAAGGAAAAGGATATATTTATTCATCATCAAAACTCAATTATACTTCTCGCATTGCATCACTTTTAATCCGTTCAATCATAGATAATAAACCATTTGAACGCTGAGGGGATAAGTGACTTTCAAGACCAAATTTTGCAAATATATTTTCATGTTTAATATCCAAAATTTCATCAGGTTTCTTATCAGAATACAGCGCAATTAATATTGCTATGAGACCTTTTACAATGAAAGCATCGCTATCCCCAACAAATTTGATATATTTTTCATTTGTTGTGCTATCTGTAACTGTGGAATGAAGCCAGACTTGACTAACACAGCCATTGACTTTTGTTTGTGCGTTCTTAAGATCATCAGGCAGGATATCAAGACCTTGCCCAAGCTCGATGATATATTTGTACTTATCTTCCCAATTATCTAGGAACTCCATATTTTCAAGTATTTCGTCGATTTTTTCCATAGGCTATGAATAATATTTATATTTGAATTAGTATATATATATTTATAAAGTTATATTATACGAATTTTATTTTATTTTAACGATCAACGTCAGTTATTAATATTAAATTATGTTTTGGAAAGAGAAACGCTTAGGTGAAATGTCTAGTGAAGAGTGGGAGGCGCTCTGTGACCGGTGTGGCAAATGTTGCACTATCAAATTGCAAGATGAATTAAGTGGTCAGCTCTACGATACATCTTTGGTTTGCAAACTATTTGATAAAAATAATTGTCAATGTAAAAGCTATGCACAAAGACATAAATACGTAAAAGACTGTATTAAGTTATCCGTTGATAATATCCATGAGCTTAATTGGTTGCCTGATACATGTGCATATAAATTAGTTGCTGAGGGAAAAGATTTATATAGTTGGCATCATTTGATATCTGGAAATTACAAAACAATACATGAGACAAGAAATACTGTTGTTACAGATGGAACAAAAAGCGAGACAGATGTAGAAAAAGCAGATTATGAAGACTATATAACAAGAGAAATAGTTGATTATGACAAATAAAGCAAAAAGATTATATTTCTACACAACCGCGACTCTACTTTCTGCCCTTGCTGTTGCACTCGTCCTAATAGCGCTTGATGAAAATATCATATACTTCTATTCGCCCAGTGAAGTCAATCAATCAGAGGCGGCTACCTTACTTCGTGTTGGCGGTCTTGTTAAAGATGGATCACTAAAAAAAGATAGCGATCTAGGAATAAAGTTTATTATTGAGGATAATATAGCTGAAGTGTCTGTCATATATAATGGTATATTACCAGATTTATTCAGAGAAGGGCAAGGCGTTATTGCTGAAGGGAAATTTATCGATAACTTATTTATTGCGAATGAGATCGTTGCGAAACATGACGAAAATTATATGCCAAAGGAAGTATATGAGAGTCTTAAAAACAAATAAATTTGACTACGATCAAATAAGAAATTCTGGCATTTAAATGATTGCGCTCACCGGAAACTTACTACTCTTATTTGCTTTACTATCATCAATTGCAACACTATTCTTTGCAAAGACTCCAGCAATCAATGAGCATAAAAAATATAAGTTTGCATGTCTCTTTGGTATATTTCAATTTCTGTTCATATTATTTTCCTACTTTCTTTTAACCTATGGCTTTGTGGTCTCAGATTTCTCTTTAGTGACAGTTTGGCAAAATTCTGAAATACAAAAACCTCTGATTTATAAAATTACGGGTGTATGGGGTAATCATGAAGGATCGATGCTACTCTGGCTATTAATTTTGAGCATCTGTTTGTTTTTTATCATAAAATATGACGGAAAAATTCCCAAACACGTACAACTCAATACAATAGCAATTCAAACATCTATCATATTTGCCTTTTTATTGTTTATATTATTTACATCCAATCCGTTTGCTCTGCAATTACCTATCCCAATTGATGGCATCGGACTGAATACGCTTTTACAAGACCCAGGTCTTATAATTCATCCACCATTACTCTATATAGGATACGTTGGATATTCAGTGCTATTCTCATACTCAGTAGCAATTATGTTAGAAAATAAATTAACAGATAATTGGGCGAGATGGATCGAAAAATGGGCTTATATTTCATGGATAGCTCTTACACTTGGAATTTGTATCGGTTCGTGGTGGGCGTACTATGAGCTGGGATGGGGTGGTTGGTGGTTTTGGGATCCAGTCGAAAATGCATCACTTTTGCCTTGGATAACAGGAACTGCTCTAATACATTCACTTCTAAATTACAAATCTACAGGCCAGCATAGAGACTGGACGTTATTATTATCAATTTTAACATTCTCTTTCAGTCTCATTGGAACTTTTCTTGTAAGATCAGGTATATTAACATCCGTACATTCATTCGCATCAGACCCACAGAGAGGCCTATGGATTTTAATCATCCTGTCATTTTTTATCTTTTTTTCACTTTTTATTTTTTTACGTAATCTGCAAAAAGAGAGTGAAAAAAAAGACTTTGTTTTTCTCAGAAGAGGGACGTTTATTCTAATAAATAATTACTTATTAATGGTATCAGTAGTTGTCATTTTTTTTGGAATGATGTACCCGCTTTTACTTGAGGCAATAACTGGAGATCGCATTACCGTCGGTCCAAAATATTTTAATATTGTAATAGCACCATTAGTAATTTTGATCGCAATCCTCATGCCAATAGGGCCAAATCTCTCGTGGAAAGATAATTGGACACAGCTTGCTGTAAAGAGATTAATGATATCCTTTGTAATTACAATATTCCTGATCATATCGATGCAATTAGTAATCTATGAAAATGCTGATGCGTTTCATTTATTGCTAATATCCCTAGCTCTATGGATTTTTATTGCTTCAATTGTAGATTTATTACCAAGAAATTTGTCAGAATTTAGAATAGAATTTTCTGGATTAAAGAGAAAAAATTTACCAATAATTGGTTCAAGAATCACGCATATGGCATTTGGTATTATGCTATTTGGTATCATATATGCCTCAGCTTACAGTGAAAATAAAGATTTAAAAATGAATTTAGGTGATAAAATTCAAATTGATAGATTTGAGTTGCAATATGATGGTTTTGGAACACATATTGGCGAAAACTACGATGACCTTCAAATAAATTTTTCACTGATAAAGGATGACAAAAAAATAGCTAATATGACTCCCGCGAAGAGGTTTTTTAGGAAAAGTGGAGATATCACAACTGAGGCTAGCATTCAGAAATATTATTTTGATCATATGTATATAACCGTTGGGGAAGTGCAAGAACAATTCATATATGCATCGGTGTCTTACAAACCTTTCGTACGATTTATTTGGCTGGGTGGTTTTTTGATGGCTTTTGGCGTATTATTTAAAACTATTTTTCGATCAAAAATATTTGGTACTACAAATGCATAAAAAAAATAATTTCATTAAAATATTCTTCTTCATTTCATTTTTTTTATTTTTTTCTGCGCCGTTGGGGCACTCGGTTTCAGAAAATAATGATGGGAGTTTATCAAAGAGTATTATGGAAATTGCAATTGAGCTGAAATGCCTTGAATGCGAAGGGCAAAATGTTTATGAGTCAAATTCAAATTTTTCTCAATCAATAAAAGCATATATTAGTAAGGAGCTAACAAGAGGAACGGACTCAAGAGATATTATAAATGACCTACATCAAAAATATGGTGATGAGATACTTATGACGCCACCAGTTCAAACCAACACTTATGTTTTATGGATATTGCCGTTCTTTCTATTATCCCTTGGGTTTTTTATCTTTTTCCATAAGTTAAAAAAATGATACCCAAACAAATTATTATGCAGATTTTTGAGTTTTTGGGGCATTTTCATGGGATATGAGGGGCACCGATATTGTAACACATGTTCCCTTACCTGGCGTACTCTTTATGTCTATGTTACCATCGTGAATTTGAATAAGAGTGTTTGCAATTGGTAATCCAAGTCTTGATCCTTCTTGATTTATAATATTACTTCTTCTTGATTTATTGAATGGTTTAAAAATTATATCTATTTCTTCATTCGTCATTCCATGACCGTTATCGCCTATCTCCAAGTTTAGCCATCCATTTTGTTCATTATTATTAATACTGATGGTACCACCATCCTTATTATATTTGATTGCATTAGATATGATATTTGTGATTATTTGCCTTATAGCTGTCTCATTACAAAATATATTTTCTCTAAAGTCGAAGTGATTTTTAACAATGATGTTTTTTTCGATTATATCAGCACGAAAGTCTGCTAATACCTCATCGACAACAGCATTTATTTTTTGGCTTTTCTTATTTATTTTTACATCTTCTTTTTCAAGATGTGTCATTGACTCTATATTGCTAATAATACCAAGTAATTCATTTCCACTCTCATATATATCTTGGGCATACTCTCTGATCTTATCTGGGTCATCAATGACCTGGTTTTTTAGGAAATCAGAAAAGCCAATTATCGCATTCAGAGGTGTCCTCAGCTCATGACTCATATTTAGTAAGAATTTTGACTTATTGTTCTCAAGTTCTTCAATATTATCTCTCTCTGAGCTATATCTTTCCGTAAGTTCGATTAGCTGTTTTGACTGTATATCTTGTTTACGCCGAAGATTATCGAGTTCTTCAACTTTATTAATAAGCTCATTCTCATTATTTAAGAGATCTTGCTGACTGATTTTCTGATTACTGATGTCAAGGGCCATCGATGCAATATATCCTGCGCCGGTTTTAATTTCAGTTTTCAATATCCATCTCTTGTCTCTTAATTGAATTTCTTGTTGACTTATTAAGCCCGGCAGTTGGTTATTTGGATCTTTTTGAACGTCAATTTCAACCATGGATTTCATTGAAAGCTGAGTAATTTCAGATTTTGAAGTACCAGGCTTCGTTACGCTTGGAGGTAGGGAATAGAAATCTCTATACTTAGAGTTACACATGACGAGTTGATTTTTGCTATTCCATAAGGCAAAAGATAGGGGAAGTGAGTCTATAACTTCACTTAGTGTTTTTTGTAAGCGCTGGGCATTAATCTCTTGACTCCTATCGCGTGTAATATCAAATAATAATCCAGAAATATATGGGTTACCATGAGAATTATTCACAAGAGAACCCTTGAGTTTGAACCATTTATTTGCAATATTTGTTTGGTATCTGAAGCTTACTTCGATTTGATCAATTTTCCCTTGGATTGCTCTATTTGCCAATTGATAAAAATTGATATCTTTTGCATGAACACGACTGATAAACTCTTCAAAAGAGATTGAGCTCATTGATTTTATTTTCGAAAGAGAAAAGCACTTGTTTGATATATAAATTTTCTTGTTCCTTACGTCCCATGTAAAATATCGTGTATCTTTGTTATTCAATAAAAGTTTCTGATGGTGCTCGAGGGTAGAGTAGCTATTTAGTATCAAATTTTTCTCATTTTTCTGGCTCCGGGAGAGAAGAAAAACTAACAAAATAAGAAGTGTATTAGAGCCAACAATAACAAAAAATAAGTGACTGTTATTTAAATTTATAAAATCAACAGAAGCCACATACTGGTTGTATGCCATAAAGATAGTGGTGATAAGTAATATAGTTAATACTACAGATAAGCAAATCTCTTTAATTTGGCTCTGTAGATTAACAGCTGGTCTTTTTCTGCCCAACTGCATTGTTTCCTCCTCGTGATCCGTTTCCGCAATATCGAATCACTTACTATTGATTCGCAATTAGGAGAAAATGTAAAGTAAAAAATGACGAAAAATATTATTTTTTTTTATAAAATAATGAAAATATTTATATAAAATACTGATTTTATTGATAAAAAAAAATTAATAGAAAATTAAGATTTTTTTCAAATTCTGCTGTATTTTTTTAGATTAAATTACTATTGTTCTATTATTATTTGTATAAATTATTCTAAAGAGATTACATTGAGTCCGATAAAGAAAATAGATCAACTGACAGAGCGAGATGGCTTGCCGAAACAATTATGTGAGCTTTTGAACAAGTACCCCAGAGATACTTGGACCAAAGATACATTAAACGGTAACTGGGTTGGTTTTTGGCTTGGAAGGCATTCTGTTTTTAGAGAAATTTGTAATTCAATAAAGCATATTATTAATCAATTACTAGATGGTAGTATCTCTCATCAAAATTTCATGCAACAATATATCCACTTAATGAATATGATGCTTCACAATTTGGACTCTCACCATGCTGTAGAGGACAACTATATATTTCCAAAATTTCATCAAAAAAGTGAGAAATTTAGATACGGATTAGAATTGCTAGAGAATGATCATCATTTAATTCATCAGTCTATTGATATACTTACATCCGAGGGTAAAAAAATAATTACAACCTTTAACGAGAAAAAAGATATTGACCATAAGTTATTGATTGGCGGTTATAGTAAAGTGAATGATGACTTTGATAAGTTACTCATAGCACACCTTCATGACGAAGAAGATCTTCTGATACCTCTTGTCTCAGAATATGGCGAAGAATATTTTGGCTTGGGGCACTAAATGAAAATTCATTCCCATAAATTTTGTGTTGCTCCAATGATGGACTATACTGATACTCACTTTCGATATTTTCTGAGGCAGCTTTCCTCAAATATTTTTTTATATACTGAAATGGTATCATGTGATGCCATTATTTTTGGAAACAGGGATGGGCTTCTAAAATATCATCCAGGAGAGCATCCTGTTGGTTTGCAGATTGGCGGCTCCTCAATTGAAAAGATGACGGAGGCTGCAATTATTGGAGAAGCATTTGGCTATGACGAAATAAACCTCAATATTGGATGTCCATCGCCAAGAGTCCAGAAAGGGAACTTTGGAGCATGCCTGATGTCCGATCCTAATCTCGTTAGTGAAATTATTTTCGCTATTAAAAAAAGAGTTAAAATCCCAGTCACTGTAAAATGTCGTTTAGGTATTGATGACCAAGATATTGAAAAAGAACTACCTATATTCATGAATTCAATCACTGGAGCTGGTGTCGATCTTGTTATAGTTCACGCACGTAAGGCGATATTGAGTGGTATTACCCCAAAAGAAAACAGGACAATACCTGAGCTTAATTATAATGCTGTTTATGCGATCAAAGAGTATATATCAGGTAAAGAAATTATTATTAACGGTGGGATCAACTCAATCGGTGAAATTTATGAGCATTTAAAATATACAGACGGGGTTATGCTTGGAAGGAAAATTATCAATGATCCAATATTTGCCCTTGAAGTTGATGAAAAATTATTTTCACCAAACGGAAACAAAAATCTTAAGCGAATAATTGAAAATTATAGTGATTATGCTGATCGACAGACTAGTATAGGGACTTCACGGTCGCAAATAATAAAGCCAATTATGAGTTTGTTTAACAATAGACCAAATGCAAAAAAATGGCGAAGAGGATTAGATCAATACAGAAATAGTAATTATTCAGCTTTGGATTACATCACAGAATTACATGCTAATTTTATTGATGGAGTGGAGTTTAAGTATTGATGCTTCGAATTGATTAAATTACAACGCAGATTGACAAATAAATCATAATTTCTGAAAATTGTTGTGATGAACCACAGACATCTCCGGTTTGCCCTTTGATTGCCCTCCAAGCTAAATATGAGACCAGTAATGTTGAAAATACAGCTGCAAAAATAGATACAAAATATATCTTATACCCAATAAATATGCAAATTGTTAGAAATGTAATTAATGCAGAAACACCAAATGCAATATATGTACTTTTAATATTTTTCTGATGGGCGGCACTGCCGAGGCCAGTTTTTTTTGCTGGAGGTAATGTTGTTAATATATATAATATGGATGTTCGCGATAATATTGCAACAGAAACAATAATGAGAAGTACTTCTATTGTTCCCAAAATGCTAAATAGATAATAAATGGACATAAACCGTGTCAAAAGGGATAAATTTACAGATATGACCCCATAGGCTCCAATACTGCTATCATCCATAATTTCTAGTTTTCTTTTTTTAGTATTTCCGCCATATGAGTCACAGAAATCTGCAAGCCCATCTTCATGTAAGCAGCCCGTAATAAGTGAGGACATTATAATGATTATAATCGAGTTAATTATATCTATATCTTTAAAGATCGAGATAAGAAGAACAGGAAAAGTAATTATAGAACCAAGTATGAGACCTATGAATGGGATAGTATAGATTATTTGAGATAAGTTTTTTGATCCATTTTTTATGGGCAGTAGTGAAAAGAAAATTAGTCCGCTAAGTGTATCTGGAATTATATTTTTAAAAAAAATATTTATATCTTTAAGATTAAAATGTTTTATCATATATCTTTTATGTAGAGAGATTCAAAACTAATTATGGTTGATATTAAATCAAATTCAGTTCCAACATTCAATGAATTAGTTGAGTTTATATCTCAAATGCCATCAATAGACGGAGAAGCCGTTAGTTTAGTTAAACAAAGAAATGAACAGCTATTAAAGCCGTCAGGTTCTCTTGGGATAGTTGAAGACATTGTTGAGTGGGTAGCGGGGTGGCAGGGTTCCTATCCTCCAAAGGTAAATAATATTACCTTATCTATATTCGTATCAAATCATGGTACCGCTGATACACATAAAATCTCTCCATATCCAACTGCTGTAACTGAAGCATTGGTCAAAAGTTTTAGATCCGATCATGCTGTGATAAACCAGATATGTAAAACTCATAAAGTTGGTTTGCAAGTTTTTGATCTTGCATTAGAAATGCCAACAAAAAATATCACTGAAAATGCTGCAATGACCGAAAATGATTGTATTACAACGATTTTGTATGGAAGAGAGGCTCTTGACACTAGCCCAGATATAATATGCTTAGGTGAGGCTGGCATCGGAAATACAACGATTGCTTCTAGTATCTGCGCCGCGCTATACGGCGGAAATACATCTGATTGGGTAGGAATTGGAACTGGAGCTGATAAAGAAATGATAAAAACTAAAATTGAAGTAATTGAAAAAAGCTTGAAGCTACATGAAAGCCGTGAGCCAATGAAAATACTTCAATGTTTTGGTGGTAGGGAATTCGCAGCAATCTTTGGTGCAATTTTAGCTGCACGCTTTGAACGAATCCCAGTGATATTGGATGGTTTTCCTGTATGTGCAGCAGCAGCTTTATTGCATGCTATATCATCTGATGCCCTTGATCACTGCTATGTAAGCCATTTATCGAGTGAGCCTGGCCATGAAAGATTATTGGAGCGCATCAATAAAAAACCCCTGGTTGATTTTAAAATGCGCCTAGGTGAGGGGAGCGGAGCCGCTATGGTTACGCCAATATTTCAATCATCGGTAAATATACACAACAATACATCTACTTTTGCAGAGTCCTCCGTACCAAACAAGAGTTAGTGATGACCACAAATTCCGACCAAATTACGCATAATAAAGTTGATATATTTTTGGATGATAAGCACGGTGGAGATTTATCGGATGCAGTCAGGGTTAATAGAAAAATAAAAAAGTGGATTGATTTATCAACTGGAATAAATCCCAATGCATATAATGACTTTAATATTGATAAAACAGTTTACTCGCATTTACCGAGCGGTAACCAATTGGCGGAGTTGATGTCAATCGCCAGAGGGTACTACAATTTAAATCAAGAAATAAAAATTTGTGCCTATCAGGGAGCTCAGGGAGTCATAAATATCCTACCCAATATAGTTAACAAAAATATTCATGATACAATACAAATTTTGACGCCAACCTATACTGAACATTACAGAGTGTGGAATGACCACGGATTTAAAATACGATTAGTTACGAATATCGAAAATGAATTAGATCCATCAATCCCCTTTGTTCTGGTTAATCCAAATAATCCAGATGGAAAGTTATTTCAACCAAAATACCTCGAAGAACTGTGGGAAAGAATAAGAAAAGCAGGTGGATTTTTGATCCTTGACGAGTCATTTATGGATGGCACACCAGATATGTCATTAAGATTTGATAACTGCAGAGATAACGTAATCGTCATAAGATCATTTGGAAAGTTTTTTGGTCTTCCAGGTCTTAGACTTGGCTTTGTATATGGTGATAATCATTACATCAATAAAGTATCTAGCTTAGTTGGACCTTGGCCCATCTCATCATCATCATTGCTAATTGCACGTAAAGCGATGTTAGATACAGTATGGATAAGCGCTACAATTACAGATTTGAAAATGAAATCGACAGCGTTATCAAATTTTCTGCATGATCAAAAACTAAAGACAGTTGGTGATTGTTATTTTTTTAAGACAATTGAACTTGATAGCGCATCACAGATGCACAAGGCGCTTGCAAATCATGGTATTTGGACACGAATATTTAATTACAATCAAAAATGGTTACGAATGGGGCTTACAAAAAATAAATTTGAATTTGAATATTTAGCCAATACAATAATGGATATATTATAAGAGTTTAAAAATGGATCTATTAATAGTTATATTTATCGCTGTCATAGTTGACTTTATATGGGGAGATGATCACTGGGTCTGGAGGAAGTTCAAGCATCCGGTTGCTCTTGTTGGTCGATTTATTAATTTCCTTGATGTTGAGTTTAACCGGAATGAGTTCTCCGAATCATCTCGTACATTTAATGGTTTTATTGTAATTGCAATGTCCATAATCATTATCTGGTTTCTATCTTCAATTATAGAAGGGTTATTGTTCGGAAATATTATTGGGAATTTAATTTTAGGATTGATAATTTCAATCTTGCTTGCAGGGAAGTCATTATTTGTTCATGTAAAGAATATATATGATGATTTTATGAGGGATGATCTGGATAATGCTAAAATAAACTTATCGAAAATTGTCTCTCGAAAAGTTGATGAATATGACGAAAGTGCAATAACAAGAGGGGCAATTGAGAGCTTGTCAGAGAATTTTAGCGATGGATATGTTGCTCCATTATTTTGGTTACTTATTGGGGGCTTACCGGGAATTTTCATATATAAGTTTATAAATACAGCTGATAGCATGATTGCCTATAAGAACGATAAATATCATAATTTCGGTAAATGTACCGCTTACTTAGATGATATCTTGAATTTTATACCCGCGCGTTTATCCTCTTTACTTCTTGTATTTTCAAGCTTTGTACTCAAAGAAAACTGGCAGCAGGCATTATTGTGCATAAAACAGGATGCGAGAAAGAGCCCATCTCCAAATTCAGGTTGGCCAGAGTCTGCAATGGCGGGAGCATTGGATATTTCACTAGGTGGGGATAATTTTTATGATGGTGAACTAATTAAATCAGATTGGATAAACGGGAGTGGTGAAAAAATTATTAGTTTTGATTTTATAACAAGAGCGCTTTGGATTTATTCTACATCTGTTGTAATTTATCTTGTTTTTGTAATTATTTTTTTATTGCTTCGTATAATTTTTTGATAAATCCAATATCGCCTTCCAAGAAATATGTTTCTCGAGATGATCGGCCAAATCATTTAATGCTTGATCAAGTATTGTCTCATAATCATCTATTTCGCCACTATCAATTGATTTATTCGTAATACTAAATAACCACTCAATAAGATGTCTATTGTGGAAAATTCCATGCACATAGGTACCAAAGACTCTCCCATTGGCTGATTGAGCGCCATCATACTTATTATCAATTAAAAACAGGGGTCTCTCACAGTCTTTTCCATGGGTTCTACCAATATGAATTTCATAACCAACCATTTTCTTATTCGACTCTATATGTGTTCCATTGATTTTTGTGACGATTTTACTATTTATCATCTCGGTTTCGACATCTAAAAGTTCTAGACCCCTTGTGACTCTTACACTACTCTCTATTTTCTCATTGTCATTAATGAATTTGCCAAGCATTTGGTATCCGCCACATAGACCAATGACAACCCCATTGTTGTCATGATGCATCCTTATTTCTCTATCCCAGTTATTTTCTCGTAGCTCTCTCAAATCGCTAATTGTTGATTTTGAACCTAATAATAAAATAATATCAGTTTTTTGCGGTATATTATCTCCTGGTCTGACATAATTTATATTGATATTTTTTTGGTTTCTTAGCGGGTCAAGGTCATCAAAGTTTGATATTTTACTTAGAATTGGAACTGATATCGTAAGTGTTGCATCTGATTTTTTGTTATTTATAAAAATTTTTTCAAGATCATGAGAGTCTTCGGCAGGCAATTTATGAATATTTTCATAATATGGAACTAAGCCTAAGAATTTCCATTGAGTTCTTTTTTCTATTTCTAAAATGCCATTTTCAAATAATTTAGGATCGCCACGAAATCTGTTGATTATGAATCCAATTAGACTTTTATTATCTTCTGAGTCCAAAACAGCTTTTGTTCCAACTAAGCTCGCAATGACACCTCCACGGTCAATATCTCCTATAATTATAGTTGGCACTGATAATTTTGTTGCAAATCCCATATTTGCAATATCTCCATCACGCAGATTAATTTCTGCGGGACTTCCTGCGCCTTCAACTAAGATGAGGTCATGCTTTGCTGATAAATTCATAAACGCCTTCTCAACATGCGGCATGAGTGAGCCTTTAATTTTTTGATACTCAAATCCGCTCACTGATCTCTCAAATTTACCATTAATTATAAGTTGTGAACCCCGCTCGCTTTGGGGTTTTAGAAGTATTGGGTTATGTAAAATACTGGGCTCTAGCCCAGAAGCAATTGCCTGTAGTGCTTGCGCTCTACCAATCTCACCACCATCTAAAGTTGCAGCTGCGTTGTTTGACATATTTTGTGGTTTGAATGGTGCTACAGATATTCCATTTCTTCTGAATAGCCTGCATAGCCCAGCAACAATTATTGATTTGCCTACACTTGAGCCAGTTCCTTGAAACATAATTGCTGGTGTTTTTCCTATTGGCTTAACCTCCTAAAATTCTATTCCAAGTTGTGCTTTTACACCGCGTCTGAAAGGGTGCTTTATTAAGTCCATATTTGTGACAAGATCAGCAATTTCGAGAAGTTCTTCTTTTGCGTTACGCCCAGTAATTATAACATGAGTTTTTTCAGGTTTATTTTTTAAAGTCTCCAAAACCTCATCTAAAGACAAGTAGTCATAGCGTAGAACAATATTCAATTCATCGAGGAGCACAATTTGGTTTTTCTCATCAAAGATTAACTCTTTACTTTTTTCCCATGCATTTTTTGCAGCCTCGATATCTCTCATTCTATCCTGCGTTTCCCATGTAAAGCCCTCACCCATTTTATAGATCTCTACCTGATCTTGAAATTTTTCAAGAGCTGCTCTTTCACCTGAAAGCCATTGCCCCTTTACAAATTGAACTACAGCAACATTCATTTTATTTCCTAAGGCCCGAAATATCATTCCAAAAGCTGCTGTTGTTTTACCCTTACCTTTGCCGGTGTTAACAATAATAAGACCTTTTTCAATTGTTTTTGTTGCCAGTATTTTCTTTCTCGCTTCTTTTTTCTTATACATTTTTTCTGCATGTCTTTTATTGAGTTCTTGTTCTGTCAGATGTTTTTTTTCAGGCATTTAATTATTCCCTCTCAATTTCAAGCAGTGACTTTGTATCATTTCGTCTAGGGTGCCACAATTTTCTTTCTATGGCATCGATGAATTTTATCTTTATGTCATTTAGTGCATCTGGATTATAGTATTTAATAAACTCATAGACATTTTCATCAGCAATATATGACTCAAATAATAAATCAAAATGATGATTTTTGACTAATCCAGTTGTTGCCTGATAGGCATATAAGTAATCTAGGGTCGCAAGTAACTCGAAAGCACCCTTGTAGCCATGTTTCATTATACTTTTTATCCATTTTGGATTTGTAGCTCTACCTCTAACTATTTTCCCAATTTCTTGATCTAATGTGCCTATCTTTAAATTATTTGGATTTGAGTGATCGTTATGGTAATAAATTGGTTTATTTCCAGATAAACTCTCTACGGCCGCACCCATTCCTCCATGAAATTGGTAATAATCGTCCGAGTCCAGAATATCGTGTTCTCGATTGTCTTGATTTTGGACAACAGCTTGTAACCTCTCGAGCCTCATTGTGAGTATTTTTTTATTTTCATAGCCATAGTTATCCGTTCCGTAGGCGTATGATCCCCAGTTTATGTAATTCTCTGCGAGATCACTTGTGGATTTCCAGACTCCTTCATCAATCATAGATTGAAGTCCAGCCCCATAGGAACCTGGCATCGATGAAAATATTCGATACGTGGCTAGCCGATCAATCTCTGGGCTCTTTAGCTTCTCCTTTTTAAAAAATTCTCGATCTTTATTGAATGCAAATTTTATCGGGTTTAGACTATCATCTTCATCGAGTAAAGCAATCTCTCGAATTGCTTGATCAAATAGATCAATTAGGTTAGGAAATGCATCCCTGAAAAATCCAGATATTCTTAATGTAACATCTATTCGGGGCCTTTTTAGTATGTTCACAGGTACGATTTCATATCCGCAAACTCTTCCTGATGTATTATCCCATTTTGGTTTTGCTCCAATTAATGCAAGAGCTTGCGATATGTCATCTCCACCTGTTCTCATATTAGATGTCCCCCATGCAGATAAGCCAAAGTGAGTTGGGTAATACCCCTTTTTTTTGTGAAAATCTGATATCATTAATTCGGCTGAGCGTTTGCCAATATTCCAAGCCATGCGTGTTGGCAGTGATCGCATATCAATAGAGTAGAAGTTTTTACCAGTTGGAAATACTTCAATTTTACCCCTGGTGGGTGCTCCTGAAGGACCTGGGTGTAGAAATTTTCCATCCAGGAGTGTAACTATACCGGCATGCTCCTTCTTGCCAGAGATTTTTATTGACGGCACAATTTCAGTTTTAATATTTTTGAGAACATCCATGGTGTTGGTCCAGCTTTTTGGTATGATTGCTTTTTCAAGCAGTATTTCTTCAGAGAGCATTCTCAACCTCTCAATTGTATCAGCATTTGTTCGCCACGCCCCATCAATCACATTTTGTAGTTGATTATTTTTATCTCCAGTATATGTGTCACTTAATTTACATTCATTTATACTTAATTTTATGCCTATATCATCAGCTATGGCCTGAGTGATGGCTTTATTTTCTCCAAGACCATTTTTCCTTGAAGTTTTTGATATACTCATAACTAAATTTATTAATTCCTGCCCCTTTGGTGATTTTCCAAAGATATGTAATCCATCTCTAATTTGCAGTTCTTTCAGTTCGCATAAGTATGTATCTATTTTATTAAGTTTTGTCTCAGTCGTGTCATTATCGTCAATTAGCGTATCAGAATATAGCCCAGTCGATTGTGTTAGCTCAATTATTTCATGCTCAATATTATGCGCTCTGATTGGATCTGTTTGAAAGCATTCGTAATATTCATCTAATAAAAGTTCAATTTGAATAAGTTCATCATAAGTATCTGCATTCGTGAGAGGCGGTGTGAGATGATCAACAATAACAGCAGCATTTCGTCTCTTTGCTTGAGTACCTTCGCCCGGGTCATTTACGATAAATGGATATAGTAGTGGGGTTGGACCCAAAATAAGGTCTGGATAACAATTTTGACTCAGTGATAGTGATTTTCCAGGAAGCCATTCAAGATTGCCATGTTTACCAAATTGAATAATTGCATGGGCTTTAAACTTATATTTTACCCAAAAGTAAAATGCAAAATATGAATGTGGGGGTACCAAGTCCGGACTGTGATATGAGTTCTTTGGGTCTATATTGTATCCTCGAGACGGTTGAATTCCCAGCGATAAGTTTCCAAATTTTTGTATAGGTAAAATGATATTTTTCCCGCGTGTAAATGGATCTTTTTCTATTGAGCCCCACTTCTTATTTATTGCGCTTTGAATATTTTTCGGCAAATCCTCAAAATAATTCTTATAGTCATCCAGTGATAAATATTTATTAGTTTTTAATTTGATTTTCTCATGTGAGTTGGTTTGACCAGAAATTAACTTTTTCATTAATTCATCTGAATTACACGGAAAATTGAGGATTTTATAATTAAGTTTCTTTAATTTTTTAATCAGATGAACAATACTACTTGGTGTGTCGAGCCCAACTCCATTTGCAATTCGAGAGTCCTTATTTGGATAGTTTGCAAGGGTAATAAATATATTTTTCTTTTCATTTGAAGTAAGGGATAGTTTGCTCCAGTTTTTTACTAAATTACATATGTAATTAATTCCAAAATCATGTGGAATATATTCTAAGAGCTTTGTTTGGGTTATTTTATCGAAACTAATCTCCTCTTTGAAGGCAATTGTTTTTGTTATAATTCTGCCATCAATTTCAGGCAATGAAATACTCATAATGATGTCTCGATTATTTAATCCTTTGCTTGAGTGTTGCCATTCATGTTCGGACATACTGGATAGAATTACCTGAAACACAGGCCTACGAGCATCATCAAAAATGGTTTTGGATGATGATATTCCGCTTAGAGAGAACCCTGTAAGATTTATAACTGAAATTGGGTTATACTTTTTTAATAGGAAACGTGTAACGTCTCGGTTTTTTTTATCTTTGAAACTCTTTGAGTGTATTGGTATACAATTATAGTCTTTTTCAAGTGCTGTAATAAGTGCGTCAATTACCTCTGTTTGTCCGCTTTGAAGAAGGGCACTATAGAATGTGATTGCAATTACTGGTCTCTTTTTGATACGCCATTTTGTTTCGAGAGTTTCTGCATTTATTTCATTTAAATCTGGATAATAGATACCAACTGAGCTAATTTTTTTTGCAGCTGGGGGTTTTCTTATACCGCTGTTGAGATATAAAATATATTTAAGTAAATTGACACCATTCTCAGGTCCACCTTCAATAAAATACGACCATATATTTCTGTAATCATTCCCCTTTATCGACGACATCGCAAATAATTGCTCATCAAATTTATCATCACCTGGTAAAAAGATAATCCTGTATTTCTTCTTCATTTGGTCTGCAAGAATTTGATCGACACCATAGCTCCAGTAGTTTCTGCCACCCAAAATTCTTACAATCACAATCTTCGCCTTTGATAAAGTTTCTTTAATGTAACTGTCAACAGCACTATTATCATTGAGATTGAGAATATTTTGTAATCTTACAGACGGTCGCCCTTTTATTTTTTTAAGAGATTTTGATAGCAACGTGATTTCAGTATCCGCTGAGGTTAGAAATATTATGTCAGCGGGCGATTGTTTATTTTCATGTCCATGAGGTCCATTATTTGTGATAAATGATTTATTGTTTATCAAATGCATTTATTTGATCCTAATACCTATTCCAGCTGTCACCTTATAGACACTATCACAAATTTTTGCTGTGTCTTGGTTAAGCTTACCGTTGTATTTTTGGAATTCTCGCGTTTCTTTATTCGCAGATATTACGCTTTCACCAAGATCATTTGTAACTAAAATGATGGTGGCATCAGTATTGGTTGCAAGAAAATTTATCAGTTTTTTTGTGTTGTAATCAACGTCAGCTTTATGGAAAATTAAGTTTGATAACCAAGTTGTGAGACATTCAATTAAAACTATTATATTAGTTTCTTCAATCTCCATAATGCGAGAGACAATGTCAATTTCCTCTTCAATTGTTGTCCAGTCTTTGGATCGTCTGTCTTGATGTATTCTTATTTTTTCATACATCTCATCATCGGTTATTGGCGCTGTTGCAAGATAATAAATTTTTGAATTCTTATTAACTTTACATACGTCTTTCACTATTTGCTCGGCATAAGAAGATTTACCTGAGCTAATTCCGCCAATGACTAGATAGTTGGGCATAATAATAACGTTAATACTCAATAAAAAATTTATGTTTTATACTTTATTAAGTTTATATTTTATTTAAAATTGAATAAACAACAAACTAGGTGGATATGATGTTTAATATTGCAAAAGTCTTGGCAGATATAGAAGCAGATAGTGATCAAAATATTGACTTACTGGCAGACCTACTAAAAATAAAATCTATATCAACTATACCTGATTATGCAGATGAATGCTATCGGGCCGCAGGTTGGCTTAAAGCATTCTTGGATAGTTTTGGAATGGACGCAATAATCTATGAATCTGAGGGGCATCCAATAGTCTTTTCGAACTATCAAACCTCACGACCAGAGGCTAAAACAATTTTGTTTTATGGACATTATGATGTTCAGCCAGTTGATCCTGTTAGCTTATGGGACTCTGACCCCTTTGATCCCGTTTTATCTTCAATTGACAATGAGCCTTGTATCATAGCTAGGGGGGCCAGTGATGATAAAGGTCAGTTATTAACTTTTCTAATTGCGCTGAAATATATCAAGGATGAAGCTGGAGAGCTTCCCTTCTCCTTAAAAATCATTTTAGAAGGAGAGGAAGAGTGTGGATCTAAAACGTTGCCAATTTTCCTAGAGGATTATAAGGATAAGTTATCAGCGGATATTGCATATGTTTGTGATACAGGAATGTGGGACAAAGATACTCCCGCAATCACAAGAAGCCTCCGAGGCCTTCTGTCTGAGGAATTTAAAATAATAGGACCTGATCGTGATCTTCACTCTGGAGAATTTGGAGGAGTGGCTTGGAATCCAATCAGAATAATCACTAAGATTTTATCGGATGTTTATGATGACGAAGGAAAAATAACTATACCTAACTTTTATGATGGCGTTAATGAAGTAAACGAGAATATTATCAATAGTTGGAAAAAATTGACTTTTAATGAAGCTGAATATTTGAATAAAATCGGTCAAAAATCTTCATCTGGAGAAACTGGTAGATCAATTTTTGAAAAGACATGGTCCAGACCTACTTTCGAGATAAATGGTATATTTGGTGGTTATACTGATGAGGGCACAAAAACTGTAATTCCATCGGAAGCAAATGCAAAAATTACTTGTAGACTGGTCGGTAATCAGGACCCTGAAAAGATCTTAGAGAATATTCATAAATACATTAAAAGTAGTTTACCTGATGGCGTGCAGGTAATTTTCGATGGAGCTGACCATTGCCGGGCTATCGAGTTCGACACAGATAGCTATTATTTTCAATCTGCTTCAGAGGCCATTGAAGAGGAGTGGGGAGTGAGTCCTGTTTTTACCGGAGGTGGTGGTTCAATCCCTGTGGTTGAAGCATTTAAGACTTTACTCAATATGGATACCGTCTTGATCGGTTTTGCTCTGGACGATGATCGTATTCACAGCCCCAATGAAAAATATAATATCTCATCATATGTGAAGGGGATTAAAACTTGGGCAAGAGTTATTGCAAAATATCAATAGTATTTCCCTTCAATAATATTTCGTACATCACTTAAATCTGAGATCCAATAATCAGGATCTACACCCTCGATTTTTTCGTCAAAGTAACCAAAGTTTACGCATGCGCATCGGACATTACAGTTTTTTGCAGTTAGAATATCAGTTGTTGTATCACCAACCATTAGAGTGTCATTGGGCTTGATGTTAAATTTACTCATAAGACTCAATAGAGGTAGTGGGTTGGGTTTGCTCTGTGAAAGTGTATCTCCACCAATTATTTCATCAAAGTAATCACTAATTCTAAGTTTACTAAGTACTAATTTTGCCAATTCTTCAGGCTTGTTGGTACAGATACTAATAATAAAGTCCATCTCTTGTAACCATGATAATAATTTTTCAGCACCTGGATAAGGTTGGCTTTTTTTGGATATATTTTTCTTATAAATTTTTAAAAATTGTGAAATTAAGTTATCCAATTCTTCTTTCGGCAGTTCTATTTTGTTATATTCCAGATGTTTCTTTATGAAGTACTCTCCACCCTTTCCAATAAACTTTCGAGATGTTTCATAGTCTAATTTCACTTCAATAATTTCTTTTATTACTTGCCAGGCGGACTCTATTAGATCGGGAGCGGTGTCAATTAATGTTCCATCAAGGTCAAAAACAACCATTTTTTGCCGTACGCGCTTAATCATTTTAAATTACTTTTCTTTTTATATATGTTAAAAATATTAATATATTAATGTATCATTTGGTCCAATTAATTTCTAATGACTACACAACAAAAAAAAATTAATGCAGCGAAAATGGCCCTGAAGAGAGTCAGGCCTGGAATGTGTGTTGGACTAGGTACGGGATCAACCACAAATGAGTTCATAAATTTACTTGGTCAGGAAAAGCAATTATTAAAAACCCTAAGATACGCGAGTTCATCCATCCAAACTGAGATATTTGCAAAGAATTACTCAATTATTTGTGAAGACATTGACCAATTTGATCAACTAGATCTTACAGTTGATGGCGCTGATGAAGTTAGCAGATATGGTGATATGATAAAGGGTGGCGGTGGAGCGTTGCTGAGAGAGAAAATGCTTGCATCTATTTCGAAAGACTATCTTATCATTGTTGATGATACAAAAATGGTTGAGTATCTGGGTAAATTTCCACTGCCTGTGGAGATAATAAATTTTTCGCCCAATACAACTATTAATCTATTAAAAAGAGCATTCAAAACATGCAACTTAGACCCAGAAATAGTAATTAGGGTAAATAGCGATGGTTCTAATGTGATTACAGATGGTGGTAATATAATCCTTGATTGCCATTGTGGAGAGATTTCAGATCCAAATTTATTGAAGAAAAAAATTGAGGAGATACCAAATGTCATTACAAGTGGGTTTTTTTTAAATATGTTAAAATCGGTTTTTGTTGGTGATGAGGGAGGTTCTACCGAGGTTTTTTTTGAATCAGTGAACTTCAATTGCAAAGAGTGAAGTTATTGGGATTATTTCCATTGATGGTATGATTGAGAGTGAGTTAACATATGCAGAACAGCGGTAAATACTCAACAATGAAAAATACAAACACAGATTTTGATTTATTTGTCATCGGAGCTGGGTCCGGCGGCGTAAGAGCTGCTAGACTTGCATCACAGTCAGGTGCTAAGGTCTGTATTGCTGAAAAGGATAGAATAGGTGGTACGTGCGTTATTAGAGGGTGTGTACCAAAGAAATTTTTTAGCTATGGTAGTAAGTTTTCCAAGCATAATGCTGTAGCTAAAAGCTATGGATGGAATCATGAAGAAACAACATTCTCCTGGGATAAATTAATGGAGAATAAAAATAAACAAATTGAGAAGTTAAGTAATATATATCGCTCCAATTTAGAAAAGGCAGGCGTCAAGATTTTTGAGTCGGAGGCAAGCATTATTGGATCAAATATCGTTAGACTCTCAAACGGAGATGAATATTATGCAAAAAAAATATTAATTGCAACAGGTGCAAAACCAAATTTCCCTAATATTAAAGGTGCGGAATACGGTATATCATCAGATGATTTTTTCGAGTTGGAGACACTTCCGCAAAAGATAATAGTTGTTGGTGGCGGTTATATTGCACTTGAATTTTCGTCGATTATTTCAGGTTTAGGTAGTAAGTGTGATTTGCTCTATCGCGGTGAAAAATTATTAAAAGGTTTTGATCAAGATATTAGCAGAATTATTACACAAGAATTGCGGTCCGAAAAATGTAATGTGAAATTAAATACAGACGTTATTGAAATAACTAAGAATAAAAATCAGTTTGAAGTATTAACAAATGATGGTGAACGTCTTAAGGCTGACTTGGTATTATTTGCAACAGGAAGACTCGCGAACGTTGATTGCATAAATAAAGATTTAAAAATTAAAATTAATCCGAATAATAGCGTATGTGTTAATAAGAAATATCAAACAACAATTCCAAGTATATTTGCGGTTGGCGATGTTTCAAATAGTGATCATTTGACGCCAGTTGCAATAAGAGAAGCTATGATTTTTGCAAGAAATGAATTTGAAAAAGACAATGGTAACTATGTTATTGAAAATATCCCAACAGCAGTATTTTCGAGTCCAGAAATTGGGACTGTTGGGCTTAACGAGGATCAGGCTCTAAAAAAATACAAAAAAATAGATATATATACATCATCATTTAGACCCCTTTATTACACACTATCAGATATCAATATTAGAACTTACATTAAATTGATTATAGATAATAAGTCTCAAAGATTGGTCGGCTTTCATATGGTTGGGGATGACGCTGCAGAGATTACACAAATAATCTCCACACTAATTAATAAAAAAATCAATAAAAGTGATTTAGATAACACAATCCCTCTTCACCCCTCAACGTCAGAAGAAATTATGACGATGAGAGATATGGTAACGAAGGAAATATAAAAAATATATTATTTACGAATATTAATAGCTTGTTATCACAAGTAGCATTATATATATATTAAACGGAATTTATTTATGGAGAAATCTATGCAAAATTGGTCACCTTCAAGTTGGAGAGAGAAGCCTATCAGGCATGTGCCAGTCTATGGGCATGAGGCACACCTTCATGAAGTTGAAAAAACTATTGCAACTTATCCACCACTTGTTTTTGCTGGGGAAGCAAGAGATCTTAAAGAAAAGCTTGCTTTAGCGAGCCAAGGAAAAGCGTTTTTGCTCCAGGGTGGTGACTGTGCTGAATCCTTTGCTGAACATAACCCAGATAACATTAGGGATATTTTTAGATTATTCCTACAAATGTCAGCTGTTTTAATATTTGCGACGTCACTACCTGTAATAAAAGTTGGTAGAATTGCAGGACAATTTGCAAAGCCAAGATCCTCTGACACAGAAGAAGCAAATGGCGAAGAGCTTATAAGCTACAGAGGTGATATTATTAATGGTATTGAATTTGACAAAGCTGCTCGTAACCCCGATCCTGAAAGACTCTTGAAGTCATATAGGCAATCGGCAGCAACTGTAAATCTACTAAGGGCATTTTCTCAAGGCGGTTATGCTGATTTGGAGAGAGTTCATAGTTGGACGCTTGATTTTCTTGAAAATTCTCCAATTGGGGAAAAATACTCAGATTTAGCAGAGCAAATCTCAAAATCATTGGGGTTCATGCGGGCCTGTGGTATCACTCCTGAGTCAGTCCCTCAATTAAGAACAACAGATTTGTACACGAGTCATGAGGCTTTATTGCTTGGCTATGAAGAGTCAATGACAAGAGTCGATTCAATAACTGATGATTGGTATGCAACTTCAGGTCACATGGTTTGGATTGGTGATCGAACAAGAGATCCAAAGGAAGCACATGTTGAGTATTGTAGGGGGATCAATAATCCCCTAGGAATAAAATGTGGACCATCCCTTGATCCTGAAACCTTAATTACTTTGTTAGATATTCTAAATCCAACTAATGAGCCAGGAAGGATAACCCTCATTGCCAGATTTGGGCATGAAAATGTAGAAAAACATTTACCAGGATTTATAGATATAGTTAAAAAAGAAGATAGAAGCGTTTTATGGTCTTGTGATCCCATGCATGGCAATACAATTAAATCTGAGTCAGGGTTCAAGACTCGCCCATTTGAACTTATAATGAATGAAGTCAGGAATTATATGAAAATTCATAAGGATAAAGGCTCTTTTCCTGGCGGAATACACATTGAAATGACTGGTAAAAATGTTACGGAGTGTGTAGGCGGAGCTGTTCCAATCCGAGATGAAGATTTATCAAGTAGATATCACACGCACTGTGATCCAAGATTAAATGCAGATCAGGCATTAGAGTTGGCATTCTTAGTCGCTGATGAATTGAGCTCGACATTGTAAAAATATTGCTCATGGTAGATGAAATAAAAAATAAAGTTAATATAGCTTTAGCTCAGTATAATCCAACTGTTGGAAATGTATCCGGAAACTTTGACCTCGTGCTGAAGGCAAGAGATTATGCAGTAAATGAAAAAGCCGATCTAGTCGTTTTCTCAGAGCTTTTCTTATCTGGTTATCCACCTGAGGATTTGGTCCTGAGGAATTCATTTCTTGAGGAAATTACATACTATTTTGAGAAATTGGTAAAAAAAACAGAGGATGGTGGACCAGCAATCCTTATTGGCTTACCAACAATTCAGAAGGATAAGATTTTTAATTCTGCTGCTTTAATTGATAATGGTGAAATAATTGCCATGCAAAATAAAGTTCATTTACCCAATTACGATGTATTTGATGAAGAGAGAATTTTTAGTCAAGGAGAAATGCCCGGTCCTATGAATTTTCGTGGGCTAAAGATTGGTGTCGCGATATGTGAGGATATTTGGTTTGATGATGTTACCGAATGTCTAATGGAGACTGGCTCAGAGTTGCTGGTGATACTAAACGGTTCCCCATATAACCGAAATAAAGAAGAAAAGAGGATGAATGTTGTACTAGAAAGAGTGGTGGAAACCAAATTGCCTCTAATTTATGTAAATCAAGTGGGAGGTCAAGACGAACTTGTCTTTGATGGAGGTTCTTTTGTAGTTAATTCAGATTATCGCATTGTCACAAAATTATCAAATTTTGTTTCTGAAATTAAGACTACTGAATGGAGAAAAGAAGACGAAAAATGGTTTTGTAGCAGTAATATTCAAGGTCCGAAAACCAATGAATTGATAGATAATTATTCTGCCTGTGTTGTTGGCTTAAGAGATTATATAAAGAAAAATAAATTCTCAGAAGTAATTATTGGATTATCAGGCGGCATAGACTCTGCTCTGGTTTCCTGTATTGCTGTTGATGCGCTTGGCCATCAAAATGTTCAATGCGTAATGCTACCATCAAAATATACTAGCGATGAAAGCTTAGACGATGCTATTCAATGTGCAAAAAATCTTAAAATAAGCCCTGATGAGATTGCAATAAATAAAATTGTCGAGACAGCTGAAATACAGCTTAACCCATTTTTTAAAGATACAGAAAAAGACATAACAGAAGAAAATATTCAATCAAGAATAAGGGCTGTACTATTAATGGCATTATCTAATAAGTTCAATCGATTATTGCTGACAACAGGAAATAAATCTGAAATGGCTGTTGGTTACGCCACATTATATGGTGATATGTCAGGTGCTTTTAATCCAATAAAAGATCTCTATAAAACAGAAGTTTATAAGATAGCCGAAATGAGAAATAAAATAAGACCACCAGGATGCCTTGGTCCAGAGGGAGAGGTCATACCGGAAAATATCATTATCAAAGCGCCAACAGCGGAGCTAAGGGAAAATCAGACGGACCAAGACTCATTGCCCGACTACGATATTCTTGATGATATTTTATTTAAATTAATTGAAGAAGAAATGTCTGTTGAAGATATAATTGACTCTGGTCATGATAGTAATTGGGTATCTAAAATACAAAATCTACTTTACATATCTGAGTACAAAAGAAGACAAGCTCCACCAGGTGTAAAAATATCTAACAAAAATTTTGGTAAAGATAGACGTTATCCAATAACTAATAACTTTAGAGATAAAAGTTAGAATTTATGGCAGATAATAAGCTCAGATTTGCTCCAAGCCCTACTGGTGACCTCCACATCGGTAACGCCAGAACATTGATTCTCAACTATGTTTATTCTAAATCAATCTTAGGAGATTTAATCCTGAGAATTGATGATACGGATCAAGATAGATCTGAGGAAAAATACTATCGCTCCATAATTAAAGATATTGAATGGTTAAAAATTTCACCCTCTGCAATTGAGAGACAATCATCAAAAACTGAAAAATATACAGAAATCAGAGATTACCTAATCAAAGAGGGTCATTTATATCCTTGTTATGAGACAGATGAAGAGTTGAATAGATTAAGAAAAGTCAGCTTATCCAGTGGTCTGCCTCCGATCTATGATAGAGCTTCATTAAAACTAACAAAGGACGAAATAAAAGACTATGAAGCAAATGGTATAAAGCCATATTGGAGATTTAAATTAGACAGAAAAAATATAACTTGGAATGACCTTATAAGGGGAGAGCAGAGCATTGCATGCGACTCATTTTCAGATCCTGTCCTGATAAGGGCTGATGGGACATTTTTATACACATTGCCGAGTGTAGTTGATGACATTGATATGGGTATCACACATGTATTAAGAGGTGAAGATCATGTGTCAAACACTGCTACCCAAATTCAATTATTTAAAATTTTAGGTTCAAATATACCAAATTTTGGTCATCATAGCTTGATGGTTCAAAAGGATGGGTCGCGCATGTCTAAGCGGATTGGTTCAATGTCATTAAAAGATATCAGAGATCGTGGAATTGAACCAATGACATTAATTAATTATTGTGCTCGAATTGGTACATCAGATGCGATAGAAGCGTTTCAATCGATCGACGAATTAGTCAATGATTATAGTCTAACAAAAATATCGCGTTCACCAGCAAGATTTAGCTTTGATGAACTCATAGGATTAAATAAGAAAATTATACAGAATATTTCATTTCAAACACTAGACTCACGGCTCGCTGAGTTGGGCATAGATGGAAATGATGCAGAGATGTTCTGGGATGTAGTTAAGACAAATATTAATACCGTAAATGAAGCACAAAAATGGTGGAATTTAATAACTAATGATAAAATAAATATAAACGACGGAGAAATTAATCGTGATTTTTTAAAAATTGCTCAAGAATCTCTTCCAAATATACCATGGGACAACAAAACCTGGTCGATTTGGACAGAAAAAATATCACAAAAAACGGGGCTTAAAGGAAGGGAATTATTTCTACCATTGAGAATTGCGCTAACTGGTGAAAATTCAGGCCCTGAACTTGCAACATTTATATTACTCCTTGGAAGAGAATTAGTCTTAAAGAGGTTGAGTATTTTAGAGTAAAAAAAAATTGATTTATATTTACAGTGGTATATAATCGAACGATCGTTCTATTGGTGGCTCCATGGTCAAAATCGTATCATATAAAGATTTAGTTGATAAGCTTACAGATATATTCTGTGAATATGGCTATGACGGCACAAGTTTGACAATTTTATCCCAAAATACAGGGTTAGGGCGTGCAAGTTTGTACTATCACTTTCCCGGGGGAAAAGAAGAGATGGCCAACGCGGTATATGAGAAAATATCTCGCGATTTTACAAAATTAGTTTTATCACCTCTTGCGAGCGATCACAATTTTCCAACAAAAATTAAAAATATGTTAGAGGGTATTAATTTATTTTACAATAATGGTCAGAGATCATGCCTTTTGGACGTATTTGCTATTGGTTCGACTAAGGATATTTTCAATACGCAAATAAAGAATGCGGCGCTCTATTGGAAAGACTCGCTCGTTAAAATTATTGAGGACGAAGGAATTGATAATAATAGGGCAATTCTGCTGTCAGAAGAAATTATCATTTCAATCGAAGGCGCTCTTGTTTTTGCAAGAGCTACAGGTGATTTTGAGAGTTTTAATAGAGCCCTCGAGAATATATTATTAACTATTACAAAAAATATCTTGGATTAATATATTATGGATATTTTTCTTTATAATTCACTGTCCAAACAAAAAGAGAGATTTATCCCTTTAGATCCTAGATCTATTAAAATGTATGTATGCGGGCCAACTGTTTATGATGAACCGCATATTGGGAATGCAAGGCCCGTCATTGTCTTTGATTTATTATTTCGATTACTTAGGTATAAATATGGGAATGATAAAGTCAACTATGTCCGAAATATAACAGATGTTGATGATAAAATTAATAAGATAGCATTACAAAAATATCCAGATTTAGATATCAACGAAGCAATACGTGAAATTACCAATAAAATCGAAGTAATATTTAAAGATACTGCAATCAAATTGGGCTGCCTTGAGCCGTCAAAAGAGCCTCGCGCTACAGAACATGTTACCGAAATGATTAATATCATTGATAGCCTATTAATAAATAAAAAGGCATATGTAAACGAAGGTCATGTAATTTTTGATATTAACTCATACTCTAATTATGGTCATTTATCTAATAAATCAAAGGAAGATTTAATGGCTGGGGTGCGCATTGAAGTTGCAACCTATAAACGAGATCCTTTAGATTTTGTATTATGGAAGCCAAGTGCAGTAAATGAGCCATCTTGGGATAGTCCGTGGGGTAGGGGAAGACCCGGTTGGCACATAGAATGCTCTGCTATGTCCGCAAAATATTTAGGCGAGGTTTTTGATATTCATGGTGGGGGTATCGATCTTGCTTTTCCCCATCACGAGAATGAAATTGCTCAATCATGTAGCTACAATGATAACGACAAAATGGCAAATTATTTTATTCACAATGGAACTCTGAATATTGAAGGTAAAAAAATGTCTAAATCAGCTGGCAATGTAACGTTGTTGACGGACACGCTTCAAAACTACCATGGTTCTATTGTAAGACTAAATATGCTTCGAACACACTACAGACAACCAATTGATTGGACAGAAAGAAGTCTTGAACAAACAGAAAATGTAATAAGAAAATGGTTATCAGCGGCTAAAGATATAAATACCGAAGCTAATAAAGAAGTTCCAAAGGAGGTACATGAGTCACTTTTTGATGATATGAATACTCCAATGGCGATTACTCACATGCATGAATATTTTAATAAACATGAATATAATAAACTTTATGCGTCATTAGATTTTTTGGGTATTGATCTGAAAAGTTTCAATAATAGCATCAAAAAAGATAAAAAAATATCTAAGATTAATGAAGATGAAATACATATTTTGATTGAGGAAAGAAATTTGGCTCGCGCAAATAAAGATTTCAAAAAATCAGATGAAATAAGAAATAAGCTTGAAATAATGGGAATTAGGCTTAAAGATATGGAAAATGGAACTGAATGGGAGCAAATTGAGTGACCAAGGATAATTTATATATATTTGATACCACGCTAAGAGACGGTAATCAGACGCCTGGCGTTGATTTCACGCTTGATGATAAAAACAGAATATCAAATATTCTAGACGAGCTTGGCGTCGATTATATCGAAGGTGGATACCCAGGAGCAAATCCAATTGATACAGATTTTTTTAACGCGCTACCAGACCTTAAAAAATCAAAATTTGTATCATTTGGAATGACAAAAAGACCTGGGAGATCAATATCAAATGACCCTGGTTTTAATGATCTTTTATCAAATAAAGCAGACGCGATATGTTTTGTAGCAAAATCTTGGGATTTTCATGTTGAAAAGGCTCTTGGCTGCTCACTCGATGAAAATCTAGCTTCAATAACAGAGTCAGTAAAAGAGGCATCAAAAACACATTCAGAAGTTATGGTCGACTGCGAACATTTTTTTGATGGATACAAAAAAAATAAAATATACGCGCTCGCTTGCGCAAAAGCAGCTTTCGACTCGGGAGCAAGATGGATTATTTTATGTGATACAAATGGTGGTACATTGCCTGATGAAGTATCTGAAATTGTGAGTGATGTGTGTAAAACGGTGTCTGGAGATCACCTCGGTATCCATGCCCATAATGATACTGGTAATGCAATAGCAAACAGTCTTGCCGCTGTTCAATCTGGCGTTCGTCAGATTCAAGGAACCCTCAATGGTATTGGTGAAAGGTGTGGAAATGCAAATCTCATCACGCTAATACCAACTTTACTATTAAAGGAGAGGTTTAATAAAAATTTTAATATATCTATTACAAAAGACTCACTCAAGAATATCAGAAAAACAAGCCTTATCATCGATGATATTATGAATAGGGCGCCTAACAAACAGGCCCCATATGTCGGTGATAGTGCATTTTCAACAAAAGCGGGTATTCACGCATCCGCAATTGTAAAAGATCCTAAAACTTATGAGCATGTGGATCCAAAATTAATCGGAAATGATAGAAAACTTCTGATTTCTGACCAAGGTGGACGTTCGAATATTTTATCATCTTTAAAAGATATTGGACTCAATGTAGATAAAGATGACTCTAGGATAGCAGATTTATTAAATATTGTTAAAGAACGTGAAGCCGCGGGCTATACATATGAGAGCGCGCAAGCATCATTTGAGCTCTTGGCTCGAAGTATTTTTGGTAAATCAAAGGATTTTTTCAATGTTGAAAGTTTTCGTACTCTTGTAGAAAGAAGGAACAATGCAAAGGGTGAGCTCATAACTGTATCTGAAGCGACTGTAAAGCTAGAAGTCGATGGTGAGAGGTTTATCTCATCAGGTGAAGGTAATGGACCGGTTAATGCTATTGATAATGCTTTGAGGAAAGATCTTGGTAAGTATAACAAATATCTCAAGAATACGAAGTTAGTAGACTATAAAGTTCGTGTTTTATCCGGAGGTACAGGTGCTGTTACGCGTGTACTTGTCGAGTCTGCTGATACTGAGACCAGTGAGAGGTGGGTTACCATAGGAGTATCGCCAAATATAATGGATGCATCATTTCAAGCTCTATACGACTCTATAAATTATAGATTAATACACTCAAAGGCTTATAATATAGCCTAGTGATCGGGCGCTTCAATCAATTTCAGTATATCACTTGCGTTGCTGGCGATTGAATAATTTATGCGAGATAAATCGCTGAGGTATTTAAATTTATTTAGGTGAATGAGTAAATCTATATACGGAGTCCAAAATTCTTCGAAATTTCCAATAATTACTTTTTTAGTATGAACCCCAAGTTGGTTCCAGGTCAAGACTTCTGTCATCTCATCAAGGGTGCCAATACCACCAGGTAAGACAAGAAAAATATCAGATAAGCTGTACATTGTCAGCTTTCGTTCATGCATGTCTTTAGTTTCTATTAGCCTGTGGAAGCCAATATTCCTATCAATATATTTCATGAGAAACTTAGGCACAATTCCTGTTACTTTGACACCCTTATTGATCATTGATCGTGCCGCATGACCCATGAGACCTTTATCGCCTCCGCCATAAACCATATTAATTTTTTTTTCTGAAAATAACTCACTGAGATGTGTAACTTCATCTAGGAAGCGATTTTCAGGATTAAATGTGCTACAAAAAATACATACAGTTTTGGTCATTTGAACACCATATTAATTATTAATAGAAATTTATATACCTTATCCGGATAGAAAATACTTTAATTTGCTTTTTATAATACTATAATAAAATAAAACATTAAGTGATTGTTTCCAATGTTTAACAATAAAAAAAATTTATCTATTCTAGCATTTTTTCTATTAGTCTTATTCCTTTTTATTTTCCAATACTTATCGTCTCAGAAACAAGAAGATGCCGTTATGACTGAGGACGAAGTTATTACAAGAACATCCGAAGTAGGCCAAAAAAGTATGGATGAAGCCAAAACAGAAACTTTTCCCGTCGAGAAAGCCCAGGGTTCATTTGACGTTGTCAGGATAGATAATGACGGTGTATCTGTCTTAGCTGGAAAATCACCTCCAAATCAAATAATTAAGATCTATAAAGATGATTTTTTGATAGCAGAAGGTTTATCTGATACCCAAGGGAATTGGGTTATAACTCTTGATGATAATATTCCCAATGAGGTTTTGAATTTGAAAATTTCAACGACCAATCCAGGGGATCAAATCGAGGTTTTCTCGGATCAAATTGTAACAATTATGCCAAATAAAATAGTTGATAAAGCAGAGAATTTATTAAGTGATGAAAATATTGTACTTTTGACCCAAGATGATAAAGCTAGTCAGATATTATCCAATGATCCAAGTTTTTTACAAGATGAAACAATCGTTAATATTCAAAGCATCGACTATAATGAAGAAAATTTGGTATTGGGCGGTAATGCTGAAGCGAATAAAGAGGTAAACGCATATATTGATAATGAGTACGTTGGTACCGCAATCTCTGATAAATTAGGCAAGTGGACATTAAATATAGATGATAACATCGTACCTGGTGAATATGAAATTAGAGCTGATATGGTCGATGATGAAAGATTTGTTATCGCAAGAACATCAACCAAATTTACCAGATTATTCGATGATGTGGACGGTAATTTTGGGATAAATACTATAACTATTGAACCGGGGGATAATTTATGGAATATCTC
The DNA here is from genome assembly GCA_902613795.1 of uncultured OCS116 cluster bacterium. Taxonomy (GTDB): domain Bacteria; phylum Pseudomonadota; class Alphaproteobacteria; order Rhizobiales; family TMED25; genus TMED25. The sequence continues at coordinate 241,104 of CACMIP010000001.1, read as the reverse complement.
AAGGACAAAGTATGGAACCGGAATGCAATATACGGTTATTTACTTGGCTAATTCAAACCAGATAGTTGATCCAGACCTTATATTTCCTGGGCAGGTTTTAATGGTTCCTGGTTCTTAACTTTTAGCATCTTCCTATTTTTTATAACATAAGGCATTACTAATAATGTTGGCAATAATATTAGCGTCAGTATAGTGGAAAAAGAGAGTCCAAATATTATCGCTGTTGACATCTGAACCCACCATGATGAAGTTATTCCGCCGACTAAAACGTCACGCCCAATAAAATCAAATGTTATTTGCGTTGCCATCGGGATTAATCCCATAATTGTTGTTATTGTTGTTAGAAGAATTGGCCTAAATCTCTCATTAGCAGTTTGAATGACAGATTTTATGGGATCTTTCATTTCTTTGAGATTTGTGTTGTAAGTATCTATAAATACAATTGCATTATTTACTACAATTCCTGCAAGTGCAACAATACCTGTTCCAGTCATGATTATTGAAAATGTTTGACCCGTTATTAATATACCCAACATAACTCCAAATACTGATAAGATTACAGTGAAGAGGGTTAGGAATGTTTGGTAAAAACTATTGAACTGCGTAATAAGAATTATGAACATCAATGCAAGTGCTGCTATTGCAGCCTTACTGAGAAAATCACCAGCCTCTTTTTGTTCTTCATCCGCGCCACGAAATTTAAATTTAAGATCTTCGGGCCATTGCTGAGTCGAAAGCCATTGTTCAATCTCACCAACTTTTTGATCTGTGTTAACGCCATAATCAGTATTAGCTTTTACAACAAAGGCAAATTTACCATTTAACTTACTTATGTTTGGAACTGAGTCACGGTAAGATTTAGTTATGATATTACTGATTGGAATTGACCCCACCTGGGTTTCAATGCTCAGCTGGTCTAATTGATCTATATTTCTATCACTTTTTGGAAGTCTGGCGCGGATTTCAATTTCGTCCTCTGAATCATCTGGTCTAAAGTTGCCAACCAATACCCCATTAGTTACAAGTCTTATTACAGAACCAATTGTAGCAACGTCTGTGTTGTAGATGCCAGCCTTTTCTCTGTCTACATTAACAGTCCACTCTACACCCGGCAGAGGTCGTGTATCCTCAATATCCTTAATACCATCAAGGTTATTATCAAAGTAACTTCTAATTTGCTGAGTGGCTTTGAATGCATTTTCATAATTTGCTGAAGTTACCTCAAGTCTGATATTTTTACCCGTAGGGGGCCCTCCTTCAACTTTTCTTATCTCAACGTTGATCCCCGCAATACCTTTAGTATTTTCTATGATCTCATCAAAAATCTCTCTCGCCTTCCTTCTCTTTTCAAAATCTAACAATTCAATACTTATTTGACCTATCGCATCAACTGGTACATCTTGCTGATCGGCAGGACTGCCACCACTATCAATTTTAGATTTTGTATTTATATTTTCAATGCCAGGTACGTTCAGAACGGCCGCCTCAACTTCTTCAATCATTTTTTTGCTTTCGTGTAATGATAGATTGCCTCTGGCTGAGATAAATATTACTGCCTCTTCTGGTTCTTGATCGACAAAGTAATCAACACCATTATTAAACTTAACAAAGCTACTCATTATGATATAACCCAATACTAATGCGGATATTAGCACTACAAATGGACGCCTGATTACAGTCTCAACAACTTTCCCGTATAGCGTCTCATCGTAGTTTGTAATTTTTTGATACGCATTATCTGCATTATCCCCCCCTACAGACCCTATTACTGGAATGAAGATTAAAGCGGTCGCCAAAGCTGAGCTCAGTACTATTATGACCATAATTGGCAAATAACTCATGAATTGTCCAGCTACGCCAGGCCATAATAACATGGGTAAGAATGCAGCTAATGTTGTACCAGTTGATGCAACAATTGGCCAAAACATTCGCTTGGATGCGTTCAGGAAAGCATCTCTGCGTGGTGATCCTCTTTCTGTAAGTTTTTTAGAGTATTCAACAATAACGATAGCGCCATCAACCAGCATACCAACGGTCAGAACAAGACCAAATAGCACCATAATATTTACCGTCATACCAAGTAAATTTACAATAAGAAAACTTATGGTAAAAGTAATTGGAATACCAATGCCAACAAGCAGCGCGGGACCGACTCCCAAAACTGCAATTACAGTTATCATGACCAGCACTACCGCCGTTAAAATAGCTGCCTCAAGCGATTTCAAGACTTCAAAAATATTTGTTGATTGATCAAACGAATAGTCAACCTCTATAACATCTGGCCAGTCTTTTGTGTAGTTATCGACAACCAATCGAACATTCTTATTATTTTCAATGATATTCACGCCCAATCTTTTAACAACTTCAATTGATATTGCTTGTTTGCCATTAAATTTACTGAAATCGTTTTGATCAGCATAAGTTCGCTTAATTTCAGCAACTTCACCAAGTGTGATTATAATATCCCCATTTCTTTTTACAGGGATTGAATAAACATCTTGAATGGTCTTGAATAGGCCTGGAACTTTTATGCTAAATTTGCCATTCTCACTCTCTACAGCGCCCGCAGATACAACTTTATTGTTTTGATTGATGGCATTGATTAGTTCAAGAGCTGTAAGGTTATAAGACTCAAGTTTTGATGTGTCAATGATAACCTCAACCATCTCATCTCTTGCGCCAGCTAAGTCGGCGCTCAATACTGAGTCCAACTCTTCAATCTCATCTTGAAGGTTATTGGCGTATTTATTAAGCGTACGTTCAGGCACATTACCAGATACTGTAACGATTATCGATGGTATGAGAGCAAAATTAATTTCTACGACTTTTGGCTCCTTTGCCTCATCGGGTAGTTCAGACTCAACTTCAGATATTTTTGAACGAATATCAGCCAATGTTTTTTCATTATCAATTTTGATATCAAACTCCAAGATTACAGCTCCATAATCTTCGGCCCCAATTGATTGTATCTGCTTCAGCCCATCCATCCCCTTGAGTTTATTTTCTAGTGGTCGAAGTATAAGCCTCTCTGAGTCTTGGGAACTAATTCCCGGCTGAGGGACAGATACATAAAATACAGGTATATCTATGTCAGGGTTTGACTCCTTTGGTATTGTTATGTAGGAGTAAATACCACCGATTATTAAAGCCAGTAGAAGTGTGATGATCGTTCTTGGCTGTGAGTGTAATATGTCAATGAACTTGTTCATACTCAGCCGGTCACGTCTTGAACTGCATTCACAATATCACCTGACGTAACAAAATCTTGACCAACCGTGATAACTCTTATTGTCGGCGGTAAGTCAGTTACATAAGCACCTTTATTATTTAGATTAGATACTTTCACCTCAATAAATTCTACAACATTCTCTTTTGATATAATTTTAATGCCAATGTTCCCATCGTCACTTAGGCTCAAAATAGAAGATGGTATGAGATGTGAATTTTTAATTTGATTACTGACGAATATCTCTGCTGTTGTTCCAACTTTGATTTGTTTATCAGGATTCTCTATAGCTACTTCGACTGTGAATGTTCTTGTATCTGGATCTGCAATGCTTGATATATAATTTATTTTACCTTCTAAAACAGCTCCCCCAATCAGCTGGACTTTTGCAGGCGCATCTGTGTTCAGCTTTGATATATTCTTTTCCGAAACGTTACCTTTTACGATTATTGGATCACTATCCATCAGTACAGCACAAATTTCACCCTTTGTGGCTAATTCACCTACTTCAATATTTATGTCGTTTATTATTCCGTCTATCGGCGCTTTGACATTTAAATATTCTTTGTTTAGCTCTGCGTTTCGATAATCTGCCTTCGCTTTTTCATAGCTTGCCTCAAGAGAGTTTAAACTATTTTCAGATACAAAACTTTTTTGGGCCAACTTTAGCTGACTTTCATATTTTGATTTAGTGTCATTCAAATTAGCCCTTGCGGCTTCAAGTAATTCGTATTTATTCTGTGTCTCAAGAGCGCAAATAGTCTGACCCTTCTGTACATTTTGCCCTTTTTTAAAATAGATATTTTCAACTTTTCCATTTGTCTGCATACCAAGTTCAACGATAGCGTCAGCTTCAGTTTTACCGATTATTTTGAATGTGTCAGTGAAATCAGAGGCATTACTTTCGATGTATTTGACTATAAAATCATTCACTTTTGTATCGTTTTCGGTAACGTCTATATTCTCCGAGTCATCACCAAAATAACCAGAGCCAACCCATAGCCCAATAAAGGTCAGGATTAAGATTGCCGAAAATATTGATTTTTTTTTCATTATTTATCGATTTTTACAAATTCAACTGAATAATATACGTTTTCGGTTCAATTTTAGGTTAACAAATAATTTTATCTAACCATATTTGTGAAGAGCTTTATTGGCATTTTTCGCTCCTTTGGTAGATGTTTAGTGAAGTATACATTTATAATTTTAAATATCAATATGATAAGCAATGTGATTGATATGAAGTAAACAGCAATAATGGGATAGGGAATAAAGGGGTTAAAAGTTTTATCAGCAAAGTAGCTCGCATAATATAATGCATCTCCCGATTGCCTCCATGCTGGGAAACTGCTGAAAAATACAAGTGTCGTTGCGTGAAAGAGAAATATAGCTTCGTTGGTATAAGAGGACCATGAGTTTCTGAGCATTGTTGGAATGATAATTTTTCTATATTTTCGTCTCGTTGATAAACCAAAAGCTTCAGCGGCTTCGATATCATGTTTTGGGATAGACTTTAAAGCGCCATAAAAGATCTCAGAGCTGTATGCGGTTGTATTTAGGAATAAAACAAGCACAGCACCAAGCCAGGCTTTTGTTAGCCATGAGGTTTCGACGGTAATGGTTGCAAATAGGAGATTAATATCAAAACCAATTTTCGGGAGCAAGACAAAAATCTCATAGGCACAAAAAAATTGGATAAATAGCGGAGACCCTCTAAAAATAAATACATATATATCAATTGCCTTTGATAGGAATCTGTATTTATTGAATCTTGCAATAGCAGTAAAAATCGCAAATATGAAACCAAATGCAAGTGCTATAACACAAAAATATAAGTTCCAAATCACGCCACTTCCAATTAAAACAAATTGGTCACATAGAGTTATGTCACTTTTGGGTAGAATCTTTTCTCCTATCCCAATTGATCTAAGGGCATAATCTTCTATAGTTGCATTACAAACCATTATCAGCCTCTAAATTGGTACGTATATTTTTTTAGATATTCTATTCAAAATTAACTCACTTATTTTTGTAAGGAGAAGATAGAAAACTAACAGCGAAAGAAAATACCAGACCCTCCAATCCGGATGTGGATACTGAAATATTGAGGTCTTGGACCCCCCTAACTCCCTTGCCCAATAGACAACATCTTGAATTCCTAAAAGAAAGAGTAAGGGTGTTGATTTTATTAATAGCATCCAGAGGTTTGATAGGCCAGGAAGTGCGTACCTCCACATCTGAGGAAAGATGATACTGATGTATATCTGTTTGCGAGACATTCCAAAAGATTTACCTGTTTCAATTTGTGATTGGGGAACAGAATTCATTGCTCCGTAAAACGTGTTTGCAGCGAATGCACCATAGACAATCGTAAACGACAGCACAGCAAGCAAAAAACCATAAATATCGTGAATCCATTGGGGATCTGAATTTAGTGGAAGCTTTGCAGCACTGCAGACAATAAAATCACTTCCTTGCCATATACTGTCAACAATTTCAGGGCATTTAATCTTATGTCTCGAGAATTCAATTAATTGATCAATTGTAATTGGAATAAACAAAAAGAATATAATGTCAGGGATCCCTCTAACAATATTTGCATAAGCTTTACTGAATAATCTTAGTAAAAAGAATTTGGACTTAATTGCTACAGCTGCTAGAAGACCAAGTAGTGCTGCGAGGGGGGCCGTTATAAATAATAAAAGGATAATTAAACCAAATGATTTGTAGAATAATAGATGTTTACCATTAGTGAGATAGCAACTGAACCACTCAAAAGTTGATAAAACGTCTGGATCAGTACAATACTCAAACATAAAAAATCATTGTTATATGTTTGGGAGGCTTGTTAGCCCCCCGCACTAATTAGAATAGAGATGCCTCATCCCCAAACCATTTCTCGATTAGGGTATTTAGGCTTCCATCTTCTTTCATTGAGTCAATTGCAGCATCAAATGTATCTTTAAGATCACTATCTGACTCTCTGATACCCATTCCGACGCCACCACCAATATAGACGTCTTGTCCAATGAATTTCAGACCGCCATTTGACTCAGCTACAATTGGAGCCAAGAATGATTTATCAGCCATCACTGCTTCAACTTCACCATTTCTTAAAGCTGAAATAGTCTCATCGGGAGTTGCAAATTCAGCAAGAATTGCGCCTGACTCAGCAACGTGACTTGCTTGGATTGTTGCAGTTTGCGCAGCAACTACACCAATATATGAGGCTTTGTTACCATCACCTGTTGTTATGTATGCAGATGGATCTGGTTGAAGATAATTTTGTGTAAAATCAATAACTTCATCTCTCTCAGCTGTAATTGACATACCGGCTATGATTGTATCGTAGTTACCCGATACTAGATTTGGAATAATTGAGTCCCAGTCGTTTTGTACCCACTCACAGTCTAATCCAGCTCTGTCACAAAGTTCATCTCCAAGATCTCTTTCAAAACCATCAATTTCTCCATTATCATTAATGAAGTTGTATGGCGGATATGCACCCTCGGTTCCCATTCTTACAGTATCGGCCTTAGCGTGGTAGAAAGCATTCGCAGGCGCATATAATAAACCAATTGCCAAAGCAGTTAATATTATTTTTCTCATAACATACCTCTCATGTGTTACTCAAAACTGACAGATTCCAAGAATTTTTTCAGCCTGTCTGTTTTAGTTTTATTAAAAATAACGTCAGGTTCACCTTTTTCGATGATTTTCCCTTCGTCCATAAACAGTATATAGTTAGATATATCTTTTGCAAGTTTCATATCATGTGTGACTAAAATCATTGTTCTATTCTCTTCTGCAAGCGTCTTTATAACCCTCACAACTTCGTGTTCAAGCTCAGGATCTAGAGCTGATGTGGGCTCATCAAAGAGAATGATTTCTGGGCTCATGGCTAGCGCGCGGGCAATGGCGGCTCTTTGTTGCTGTCCACCTGATAGATTTGCTGGGTATTCGTTTAGTTTATCCTCCAACCCAACTCTAGTGAGGACCTTTCTTGCACGCTCAAGCGCTTCTGGTCGTCTCATTTTTAAGACTGAGGTTGGCGCCTCCGTAACATTTTGTATAACAGTCATGTGGGACCAAAGATTGAATTGTTGAAAAACCATAGATACTCTTTTTCTTAAATCATTAATATTTTCTTTTATTATCTTCGATTTGTTGCTAATTTCATCATTTACAATTACATTCCCATTAAAATATATTTCGCCAGAGTCAATCTTTTCAAGCTGGTTGATGCATCGTAAGAGTGTAGACTTGCCTGAACCCGATGAGCCAATGATTGTGATGATTTGCCCAGTTTTTGCAGATAAATCTACTCCTTTCAGGACTTTGAGTTCTCCATATGATTTATGTATATTTCTAAGCTCAAGTGTTGTTGATTGTTCCATTATGCGCCCATTATACTTATTCAATGGTTGTTATAAGTTATATAATTCAATTATATATGATTAAGTTTCTAAATGATACTCAATATAACTGTTTGTTTTTTTGTAATAGCTCACTTGACAGTATTCAAAATAGATGTTTGGTATTATTTAGCAAAGGAGATAATCATGGATGCAATAAAAAATCTAACAGAAAGGTCATCATCTGGTCGCCTTGCTCCTCCTATTCCATCGCGAGAAGAGCTTGAATTAGTATACAGGGCTGCGCTAAGGGCACCGGATCATAAAAATTTAAAGCCTTCCCGCTTTATAGAGGTGAGTGGTAACGGTCTAACTAAGCTATCAAATATTTTTGTTGAATTTGCTAAACAAAACTTATCAGATAAGGGTGAAGAGCAAATAGAGAAGTATCAGCGAATGCCTTATCGTTCACCTTTAATTATAATTCTTGTATCTGCATTTAAGCAAGAAAAGGGTGTGCCTGAAATAGAGCAAATGATGTCAACTGCTTGCTCGGCACAATCAATATTACTAGCACTAAATGCTTTAAATTACTCTGGCATGTGGCGGACGGGTAAACTGTCGTTTAATCGTTCGATATCAAATCTATTGGGGCTTGCTGATAATGAGTCAGTTATTGGATACTTGTATGTCGGCACTAATGTTGGTCCAGAAAAAAAAATTGAGACACCAAATAGCAACAATTTTGTTGAGATTTGGGATTAGATTAACGAAATTGATTATTAATTTCTTCTAATTCTTCGCCTCCCGGACATAGATCGTTCATTGAAAGTGAATTCAATGGTTTTGAGGACGTGTTGAGTGTATCATGTAGATCAGACTTATCGGGATCGACATATAATAGTCCAGTCGTGACTTTCCCGTCACTCCTATTATTCCTGAGTGTATTTAATACTTTATGAGGATCGGTAGGATCGTGATCTGCTCCTAGTTTTTTAAAACTAATATCATTACCGTTGTGAAGTTTTATGGTAACTGTCTCACCCTCTGCATATGAGGTATTAATTGTCTCTTCTTCTGGTATAAAGTCGAGCTCACCAAAAAGCGATCTGTGCTCACGTATATAATCATAACTCTTCGTTGAATATCCATGATTATTGAACGTTACACACGGCGATATAACGTCAATGAATGAAAAACCGTTATATTGAAGGGCAGATTTCAATAAAGGGACAAGTTGTTCTTTATCTCCTGAAAAGCTCCTTGCTACAAAACCAGCACCAAGTTCAATTGCCATTATGGCCAAGTCTATGGCACCAAATGGGTTATCTAGACCTTTCTTATTCTTTGATTCTTTATCATTTGTAGCTGAGAACTGACCTTTTGTAAGACCATAAGTTCCATTGTTCTCACATATGTATGTTAAGTTTAGCTGTCGTCTGATTGCGTGACAATACTGACCAAGACCAATAGATGCAGTGTCACCGTCACCAGAAACACCTATGTATACCAAGTCTCTATTAGCTAGGTTTGCGCCGGTTGCAACGGATGGCATTCTGCCATGCACGGAGTTGAAACCATGTGCATTATTTAAGAAATAGTTTGGCGTTTTTGATGAGCAACCGATACCTGATAGCTTCGCAATTTTATGTGCTGGTAATGATAATTCATAACATGCATCAATTATTGAAGCTGTAATTGAGTCGTGACCACATCCAGCGCATAAAGTCGAAACAACACCTTCATAATCACGATACGTCAAACCTATTTCGTTTGTCGGTAGTGATGGATGCCTAAATATTGGTTTTTTTATATATGTCATTTGCTATACTATCTTTATTGGTGGTGAGTTTGCGGCTTTTATATTCTTATTATTATTTATAGTCTCAGTAATATTGTTTACAATAAAACTAGCAGTTAGTGGCATGCCATCATAATTAAGTATCGAGATTAATTTATTTGTATCTAAATCTTCTTCAGAAATTAGGAGTTTTTTCATCTGTGCATCACGATTTTGCTCAAGCACGAATACAAATTCATGGTCGTTTATAAAATCAACGACTGATTTTGAGAAGGGGAATGCTCTAATTCTCAGATGATTTATACCAAAGCCATTTCTTGTTAAATCTTGCATAGCATCATTTAGTGCAACATTCGTGCTACCAAAGTTAATTATTCCAATTTTTGATTTTGGGCTATTTAAATTTATTATTGGGGACGGCAAATACTCTTTAGCTGTATCGAATTTTTTTGTAATTCTGTCAAGCATTTCAGCGTGTATAATTCCATTCTCGGTATACCCACCTGTATCTGTATGTGATGTCCCTCTAGTGAAGTACGAGCCATAGTCTGGATGTGTGGCAGGTATGGTCCTGTAGGGTATTCCATCACCGTCGACATCTCTGTAACGCGCAAATGATTTTAGCTTTTCAATATCTTCTGAGGTCACAAGTTTACCACGATCGTGTGAATAATTATCATCCCATTTAAACTGATCAACAACCCAGTCATTCATTCCAATATCAAGGTCACTTAATACCATAATCGGTGTTTGAAATTTTTCAGCGTAATCAAATGCCTTGTATCCAAACTCGAAACATTCATTTGGGTCGGCCGGTAATAATAGTATATGTTTTGTATCACCATGTGATGCATAAGCACATGTCAAGATATCCGATTGCTGCGTTCTTGTTGGCATTCCCGTTGATGGACCACCTCTTTGAATATTGAATAATACAAGAGGTATTTCGGCAAAATAGGCTAACCCTAAAAATTCACCCATCAGTGAAACACCAGGTCCTGATGTAGATGTGAAGGCCCGAGATCCATTCCAATTTGCACCAATAGCCATACCAACAGATGAAAGTTCGTCTTCTGCTTGAATTACCGCAGCATTTATATTCCCGTCTTTATCTTTGCGTAATTTATTTGCATGCTTTTCAAAAGCCTCAACTAGAGATGTGGATGGAGTTATTGGATACCAAGATGCAACGGTAGCACCACCGTAAAGCGCCCCAAGTGCGGCTGCTTCATTCCCATTAATCATTATCTTATTGGCGTTTCTATTACATTTTCTCACTTGTTTGTCCAAGGGATATTCGATATTGTCAGCAACGTACTTTCTGCCAATTGTTAGAGCTTTTATGTTTGCATCAAAGAGATTTTGCTTTCCTTTAAACTGTTCTGATAATAGTTTCTCTATTACATCAATATCAATTCCTATAAGTAGGCTTAAGCCTCCTAAGTACACAATATTTTTGAATAACTGCCTCTGTCTTTGATCGGTATATTCCGCTGCACACAGTTTTGCTATTGGTATACCAATGACTCGGATATCATTTCTATCAAATTTCCTTTGGATACTATTATCATATATGAAGGTTCCACCACTTGCTACCTCATCAATATCACTTGCATAAGTTTGAGCATTCATAGCAACCATAACATCTACTTTTTCCTTACGTGCTAATTTTTCACTTTCCGAAACAGTAATTTCATACCATGTGGGTAGCCCTTGTATGTTTGAAGGAAAGATGTTTTTTGCAGATATTGGAATTCCCATACGGTAGAGAGACTTTGCACAAAAAGTATTAGCACTGGCAGACCCAGAACCATTTACATTAGCAAATTTAATTACCAACTCGTTGTATGTTATGTTACTCGACATATTCAAATATACTGCTTTTATCAGCGTGTGCCTCTATGTATGTAAATTTTTGCATATCCCAAGCCCCTGTTGGGCATCTTTCCGCACAAAGACCACAGTGCAGGCACATATCTTCATCTTTAACCATAACTCTTCCTGTCTTTAGATTATCAGAAACCAAAATATCTTGTGACAAATTTAGAGCAGGTACAGTTAATTTTTTTCTAAGGTTTTCTTCAGTATCATTCTGTGTAAAGTTTATGCAATCAATTGGACAAATATCCACGCAAGCGTCACATTCGATACACAGGCTTTCAGAAAATACGGTTTGAATATCGCAATTTAAACATCTTTGGGCTTCTTCAAAAGCTAATTTTTCATCATAACCTAGCTCAACTTCCATGTTGAGATCAGTCAGGGATAATTCTTTTTCTGCATGTGGGACTGCAAATCTATCAGAGTTTGATATGTCATTTGGGTATGACCATTCATGAATACCCATTTTCTGGCTTACAAGATTTGTGAGTGGGCTTGGTCTATCCTCTAAATCCTTGTTATTACAAAAATGATCTATGGATATTGCTGCTTGGTGTCCATGTGCAACAGCCCAGATAATGTTTTCTGGTCCCCAGGCAGCATCACCCCCAAAAAAAACTCTTGGCAAGGTTGATTGGAAGGTAACTTTGTTAACCTCAGGTTGGTTCCATTGATTGAATTCTATACCAATATCTCTCTCAATCCATGGAAATGCATTTTCTTGACCGATTGCGAGGAGTACATCATCACACTCAAAGAAGATTGTCTCACCAGTTGGAATTAGTTTCCTGTTTCCGTCTTTGTATTTTGCTTCCATTTTTTCAAAGAGCACACCTTTCAATTTTCCATTTTCATGAACAAATTCTTTAGGCGAGTGATTATCAAAAATTGGAATTCCTTCTAGCTCAGCTTCTTCGATTTCCCAGTCTGAAGCTTTCATGTCAGCCTTAGGGCTTCGGACAGTCACTTTGACATCTTTTCCTCCAAGTCTAAGTGATGTCCTACAGCAATCCATTGCTGTATTACCCCCACCAATAACGACAACCTTTTTACCAATTTTATCTACATGTTTAAATGCCACACTTGTGAGCCAGTCAATCCCCACATGTATATTGCTGCTGGCCTCTTCCCTACCTGGTATATCAAGATCTTTACCTTTTGGGGCGCCTGTGCCGATAAATATTGCATCATAATCTTGCTCAATTATTGACTTGAGACTTTTAACTTCTTCGTTGAATTTTCTCACAACGCCAAAGTCTAAAATTCTATCCACTTCTTCATCTATAACACCTACTGGTAGCCTGAAGGATGGAATATTAGTTCTCATGAGCCCACCAGCTTTTGGATCCTTCTCATAAACGGTGCAGTCATAACCAAGTGGCATTAGATCCCTCGCTACTGTCAATGATGCTGGACCGCCACCAATTAATGCAATTTTTTTACCATTTTTTTTGCTTGGGATTTCTGGTAATAGACTGCTTACGTCAGACTTATTATCCGCTGCCGCTCTCTTAAGTCTACATATTGCTACTGGTTCTTCCTCAACTCTTACTCTGCGGCATGCAGGTTCGCAGGGCCTGTCACATGTTCTTCCAAGAACTCCAGGAAAGACATTTGATTCCCAATTTATCATGTACGCTTCCGTGTATTTTCTCTGAGCGATTAACCTGATATATTCAGGCACCGGTGTATGCGCAGGGCATGCCCATTGGCAATCTACAACTTTATGATAGTAGTTTGGATTTTTTGTATCTGTAGGCTTCATCATTTTTGATTAGTATTAAACCACTTGAGATATTTTGTATACAGTAAAATTATCAATCTAACAATAAATCTGATAAGAATATTTGCTATAATTTATATATACATAAATATTTACATATCAATAGTTAATTCAAATTAAATAAATAATAATTTTACATAATTAATCTAAATTTCACATAGACAATAAATACAAATATATATATAAAAAAATACTTAACAAAAGGGGGCAATAATGGATAGATTAAATGTAGGAATAATTGGCACAGGATGGTGCGGGGGTATTAGGGCTGAAGCATCCGCAAAAAATGGCTTAGTTGATCAGCTCCATATTTGTGAAATAAGAGAAGATAGATTGAAAGAGGTAGCCGATCTTACAAATCCGACTAGTGCAACCCTTGATTATAAAGACTTATTAAAAAACGACGATATTCACGCAATAATGATATCAACAACTCCAGAGAGTACACACTATCCAATCGCAAAAGAGACTCTCGAGGCGGGTAAGCATCTATTACTCGAAAAACCAATCTCAAGAACACTCACTGAAGCAGATGAGTTGATAAGACTTGCGGAAAAAAATAAAGTTCAATTTACAATTGGTTATTCTCAAAGATTTCGATCTAAGTATGCTTATGTTCGTGAAAAATTTATAGATGGAACACTGGGAGAGCCTGTAAGTGTTTTGATATCAAGAAATATTACAACGCAACTTTCCAAGAGAATAACAGGAAGAACAAGACTATCTCCAGCAGCAATGGAAGCAACACATGACCTTGATTACGCACTTTGGTGTCTTGCCCCAAGAAAACCCGTTAGAGTCTATTCACAGCAAGTAGAAAAAGTTCTCATAAAAAATTCAAACTCCGCAGATTGTCAGTTCATAATGGTAACGCTCGATGATGGGACAGTTGTCACAGTTGGTGCTGGATGGGTACTGCCGCCAAGTTATCCCAATTACTCATCAACCAAAATGGAATTTATTGGGTCAAAGGGCGCGATTATTCTTGATGATACACACAATGATGTAACAATAATGACCGGTGAAAGAGGAATTGAATACCCAATGTCATCGATGCCAGGTGAACCAGTCGGTCATGTGAACGCCGGTCCTATGGCTGAGGAAACAAATAATTTTATAGATGCGATCCTGTTCAATAAGCCTGTAATAGTGAAACCTAGGGAGGCAAGGGTTGTTATGGAATTATATCAGGCAGCGGATCTTTCTGCTGAAAGAGGTGAGCCAATTAATTTGCCCATCAATATAGACCCACTTGAAGCGGGGCAAGCTTAATGAAAGATATTGGATTAGCAGTTATTGGTTGTGGTACGATTGGTAGAATTAGAGCTGAATTAGCCCGCGACTATCCTGGTATTAAATGGCTTGGACTTTGTGATATCCGGAAAGAAGTAGCTGAGAAATTAGCATCCGATTGCAATGCTGATTTTTACACAACAGATTTTAATGAGCTACTGATTAGGAGCGAAGTTAATGCTGTTATTATCGCAACAGAAGAGAATGCACATGTCGAGCCTACGCTGAAGGCCGTAGAGATGGGGCATTCATTATTTATTGAAAAACCACTGGCTACTAACCCGCTAGATTCTAGAAAAATTATTGATGCAATTGAGAGCAACAATATAGACACCGTCATGGGGTACACGAATAGGTTTAGACGCAGATTTCTTGCAGTCAAGGAAAGGCTTACAACCGGTCAAATTGGTCACGTCCATTCCGTAGTTACAAGGGCTTTTATGAATAAAATGGTCCCAATTGCGACAATAAATAAAACAAATGATCGTCAAAATCTTACACCGATGGTTGTCTCAGGTACACATAGCCTAGACATGTCAATGTGGTTGATGGAGGGAAAAAATCCTGTCAGCATTTACGCTAAATCAGTTGATGGCGTGCTTAATCAATGGGGTACAAAGGACTCCACATTTGGCATATTCACAATGGATGATGGGACTATTTGGAGTATGAATATTTCTTGGGCCTTACCAGAAGTTTGGCCTGGATCAGTTTATGGCTTGGAAATAGGTATTGTTGGAACCGAGGGTGTTATTGACATTGAGGATACTCACCGTGATTTAGTTTTAGCGTCGAATATTGCACAAGGAGCAGGGTACACATCGAGAGAGTATTCTCCACCGCAAGGTAGGCACGTTGATTTTTTAACCAGTTATCCTGCTGGTGATATTCAAGGGGGGCAATTCTGGGGTCCGATGCGAGAAGAAACTAATACATGGTACACACGCTTGTGCACAGGTCAAGATACTCCCCACGCTACAGCTCAAGATGGGCATAGAAATCTACTTATGACCATGGCTATGGATTTATCTGCAAAAGAAGAAAAGGAAATTATCTTACCCGAAAGAATGGATGATATATTCTAGTTCATAATTTTTCATAATATTTTTCTGATATGATCTGGAAACTTTTCGATAACATTATGGGCGACTTCCAAGCATTTTAATTTCATTTCGTCACGAAGTATTTCGTTTAATTCTATTATCTCTGCCCCATTCATTCTCAAATATTTCATACATTTTTCATCCTCATTGATTGCAAGCTGTCTTTGGTAAACAGTTGCTCTCCTAATGAGAGTAATAAGGTTATCTTGGAATGGCTTATCCCAACTATAGTATTTCTTTTTATTGCACAGTAAAATCGAGGTTCCATAAAGATGAGACGATAAGGTGATATATTTGTGATATTTTTCAATACCGTAATTAATGATATTTGTAAGTGGATTTTCTTGTGTATCTATTTCGTTTTGAATTATTGCATTCTTTAGGTTCTTAACATCAACAAATTTAGTTACGAAGCCAAGCGACTCGAATGCCATTTTATGCATGCTATTTTTGGCAATTCGTATTGTCAGATTTTTGCAATCATCTATAGACTTAATATTTTTTTTATTTGATGTTAAGTGGCGAATCCCATTATCCCACCATCCAATTACTTTATAGCCTGTCTTGAGTTCAACTTTGTTTGATAAGTATTCGCCTATTTCCCCATCAAGCAAATTGTAGACCATTTCTCTGCTTGATATTTGAAATGGGATTTCAAATATATTTAGCTCATTAACTCTCTCTGTAAGATAGCTTGAAAAAAAATAGCAACAATCTATCCGACCATCTTCAACAAGGTGAAGCAGGTCTATTGCATTGTAGCCTAAATCTCCGACATCTGAGATAAATTTGAAATCAATATCGTCACCATAGAGCATTTTAAACTCATTTCTTAGAAAATGAATACTCTTCGCTTGAACGGACTTTTCAGGATGATATCCAGCCCAATATATACTGTTCTTTGCCAATCTGCTCACCGCAAATTAATCATTGATAAGTTTTTCATATTCTTTATATAGTAATGAAAAGTCCATATCTGCGAGACCGCAAGATATTGCATTTTGTAATATTGTTGTGGTCAGCTCCCCATAAGGGCAGCCAATTTGATTATCATTCAGTAAGTCTGTGACCATACTTAAATCCTTATGGAGGTTGGAAACACGCGATCTAGCGTCCCATTTTTCTGATAATATATGATTTGGGAATCTTGACTGTGATATATAGCTTCTTGCATTACCTGAATTAAACACATCAATAACTGTCTTAGGATCAATACCCAGTTTTTTCGCACCAATGACCCCTTCAACAGTCGCAAGAAATATTGTATGTGTAACCATATTATGTATAAGCTTAAGTGCATGCCCTGATCCAATGTCACCCACATGAATTAGTCTGTTTGTAAAAGTATCTAATACGGGAGTTACTGAGTCTATAATACCTTTATCGCCACCCATCATTAATGTTAGAGTTGCATTTTCTGCGCCCTGAGCACCTCCGGTCATTCCACAATCAATATAATTTATTTTCCGAACACTCAATTCGTTTGATAATTTTTTTGTCGCATCAGGGTTTGACGTTGTAAGGTCAACTATAATTGTGTTTTCATTGATATTATCAATCCAGTTTGAGCCAAAAAGGAAGTCTCTAATTTGTGTTGTACTTGGAACAACAAAGATAAGTACATTAGAAGATTTCAAACCCTTTTTTGCATCATTAATAATGAGATTTTCGCTTTTATTAAATTTACTAAGAACACCTTCATTAATCTCAAAAATAGAATTTAGATACCCCGCATTTTGTATATTTTTTACAATTCCAAGTCCCATCTGACCGATGCCAACAACAGAAACAAATGGCATAATATTTTTCATTTTGTTACTTTATCCCCTGATGAGAGATGCTGAACAGTTTCCCCTGTCTCCGTAAAGGTTCTAGTTACATTTGTTTCGCCGTATATCCAAAATATTGTGAGGGGTTCATCTCCAATATTATTAAACCTATGTGGTACATTTGCCGGTATAAAAGAGTTATCCATTGCTGTTAATTCAGTCTTAATTCCCCCGCATTCAACTTCTGCATGACCGGAAATTATTAATACTTGTTCACAGCAATTATGGCTGTGCATAGGGGCCGCTCTTCCTGTTGGAAATGTTGTAAATCCAGACGTAAATATTGAACCCTCGGCATTATCCTTACCATAGAGTAGAGCTGTAGATACGCCATCACCTCTATCGAAGTTTGGCCTATCCTCATATTTTATAATAGTAGCTGTCATAATTTTCTCCTATTTTATATTTAATTACTTTCAACAAAAACAATATCAACATCTCCTGAACCATTTCTTCTATTCGATGCAGCATTTTTATACTCTTCTGACTCAAAACAATTTATAGCACTTTGTTTATCTGGAAATTCAGCAATGATAAACCTTGTAAAATGATCGGTACCCTCCATGATTTGGTAATCACCACCTCGTGTTAAAAAACGACCGCCATAGCTCTCAACGATATCTCCAGCCTTACTTGCATATTTTTGATATGACTCATTATTAATTATTTTTGCCCTTGCTATCCAATATGTGACCATTTATTTTATTCCCAATAATTCAAAATTAGAATATCATTATATTGCTCAATAATAAAATGCTATCAAACATAATATTGCATTATTATCATTTTTAAGGGTTTAGTTATGAGAGAAAATTTGAAGCGCATTAGCGAAGACCAGTTATTCAATTTTATAAATACCGCATTAATTACAATTGGGTTACCTCAAGATAATGCACACATTGTCGCGAAGCTGATGACGCAAGCCGATCTTATTGGAAGCGATGCACACGGTGTCTTTAGATTGCCCCAATACACAAAAAGACTCCTGGCAGGTGGAATAAATAAAACACCAAATATCCGAATTGAGCGTGAAAAGAATTCAATGGCAGTTTTGAATGGTGACAATGCTATGGGTCATCTCGTGATGGAACGGGCTGCAAATTTGGCTGTCAAAAAAGCAAAAGAGAACGGCGTTGCTTGGGTTGGAGCAAATTCATCAAATCACGCTGGACCGGCATCATTGTATGCTCGAATTCCTCTAGAACATAACATGATTGGCATTTATGTTGCGGTGGGCAGTGGAAACCATGTACCACCATGGGGCGGTACAGACCTACTTCTATCAACAAATCCTATCGCAATTACAGTCCCAAGTTGGAATGAACCTCCAATTGTATTGGATATGGCAACTACAGTCGCGGCTTACGGGAAGGTCAAAGAAAAGCTACAAAGAAATGAAGAAATGCCTGTGGGATGGATGATCGACGGGGAAGGCAAGCCACTAACTGACCCAAAAAAATCCAGTGAAGGCTATCTGCTTCCAATTGGTGAGGCAAAGGGTTACGGCCTTGCTCTAATGTTCGGCATTCTTGCAGGCACATTGAATGGTGCATCATTTGGTAAAGCGGTAGTAGATTTTAATGCTGATGCATCCAGTTTTACAAATACAGGTCATTTCATAATTGCAGTCGACATCGCTTCTTTCACAGAAGTTGAAGGTTTCAAAAAAAATATTGATCAAGTATGGAGTGAGATGAAGGGATCAAAATTAATGCCTGGTTTCAATGAGATAAGACTGCCTGGTGAACGATCTCATCAGATTTATCTAGATAGAACAAAAAATGGCATTCCTATACATGAGAATTTAAAAAATGTCTTGGATGCATTATCCGAGCAATTAAATATTAATAAAATATACTGAAATTTAAAAGCATGGAAAATACAAATGATCTAAGGAAAGCTATGGGTTGCTTCGCAACAGGTGTAGCGATTATTACGACCTCAGATGAGCAATTTGAACCTATTGGTGTTACAATTAATTCATTTACTTCATTATCTCTTGAGCCACCACTCATCATGTGGGGGCTCTCCAAAAAAGCCCCAAGTCTCGATGCCTTTAAATACAGAAGGTCATTTGAGGTTAACATACTCTCGAGCGAACAAGAAGAATTATTAAAGATATTTTCGACCCCATCGGAAAATAAATTTTTAAATGTTCAATGGGATATGAGTGAGAAGAAACTGCCAAAAATTAGAGGGTGTATCGCAAACTTCGAGTGCGTTGTGCATTCAATTTTTCCCGGAGGGGATCATGAAATTTTTGTCGGTAATGTAATTGACTACTCCCATTCAGACTTGAAACCACTTGTTCTGTCAAAGGGAAAGGTAATCAGCAACTAATACTCTAAGCCTTAATTGGGTATACAGGCTCTTCGCCATTTAGTACTCTTGCAACATCTGAAGCAGCTTTTGTCTGTAGTTCTTCGAGCGCTTCTACTGAGTAAAAGGCCGTATGCGGCGCAAGTATCACATTATCCCTTCCTATAAGCGGAGAATTTTCTGGCAAGGGCTCAGTCTCAACAACGTCCAAACCAGCTCCACCAATTTCATTCATATCGAGGGCTTCTATCAAATCTTTCTCATTGATAAGTGGACCACGCGCTGTATTCACAATAATTGCAGTATCTTTCATTTTTTTGAATGCGTCTTTATTTACCAAACCCTTTGTCTCTGGGAGTAAGGGGGCATGTACAGAAATGAAGTCTGATCTTTCATATAATTCATCCATGCTAACGCTTTCAACTCCATACTTTTCAAATAGTTCTTTTGGCGCATATGGGTCAGAGGCAATCACATTAAAGCCAAATGCCTGAGCCTTAGGTGTCATAAGTCTTGGAATATTTCCAAACCCAATAAGACCCACAGTTTTACCTCTTAACCTATACATTGGGACAACGGCTGGCATCTCCCATCTACCGGATTGAACAAGTTTGTTTGATTGTGGTATTTTTCTTGCCATTGATATAATCATAGCCATTGCTTGGTCTGATACTTCATCAAGGCAGTAATCTGGAACATAATTAACAGATATCCCTAATTCACCCGCAACCTTTAGATCTATATTATCAACGCCAATTCCAAACCGACCTATCGCCCTACAATTTTTTAGGCTTCTTAGTATATTTTCATTTAGCTTGGCATAAGTAACTAGGATTGCATCCGCATTCTCAGCTGCCTTAATAATATCTTCCTCAGAACTGCTAGGGGCCTGAACGACCTCTGCATTTGCTTCTTCCAGCGCCTTTTTTGCTGGATCTAGTGAAGGAAATGGGCTATCCGTTACAACTACAAGTGGACCGTTTTTCATTTAAATACCTATTTTTTTAAAGTTTCGGGGTTGACGCAATTTGGTGGTGTTGTGCCATCAATCAGGGCTTCAATATTGTCTACAACTCTATGAGCCATACCTTCGCGCACATCCTTACCAGCGGACCCAAGATGTGGAGCTAAAACGACATTATCCATCGCAAATAATTCTTTTTCGATCTGTGGCTCGTTTTCATAAACATCTAGGCCAGCTCCGGCAATTTCACCATTTTGAAGAGCTCTTACCATTGCTTTCTCATCGATTATGGGCCCTCTTGCTGTATTAATTATATAAGCAGATTTTTTCATAAGCTTAAATTCATTATCGGATATCAAATGAATTGTCTCTGGTCTTTCCGCAGCATGAACTGAAACAAAATCTGACTGCTTGAATAATTCCTCATATTCGACATATTCAAATCCAAATTCAGCCTCATCTTCTGGTGTCATCCTATTTGGTCCCCAGTATATAACTTTCATGCCAAAGCCTTTACCACGAACTCCTGTTGCTTTACCGATTCTTCCTCTTCCTCCAACAAGGCCGAGTGTCTTCCCGGAGACATCGCCACCTAAAAATAATGCAGATTGGGCTCCTGGATAACCTCCCGCTCGAACGAATCGATCTGCCTCAAGTATTCTTCTAGCAACGCATAATAAAAGCCCAAAAGCTATATCAGCTGTTGCATCTGTTACAACTGCTGGTATTACAGTAACAGGCATACCTATTTCTGTTGCTCCTTTTACATCAATTCTATCAGGCGTAATTGACTGCGATGCAACCGCTCTAAGATTTGGATTGGCTTGCATAATTTTTTTATCTACGACGTCATGTAATAAACAGTAAAGAATATCACAATGCATCACTTCATCCATGAGTGTGTCGTATGGTATAATTTTTGATGCATCTGGGTATACTTTTATCTCGACGTCACCCCTTTGCTCCAATCTGTCAATCGCACTTTGTGCTATTGGTTGAGTTATAAATATCTTTGTTTTTGCCATTTTATTGCCCCTTTTTATTTATCAGTTATTAATTTCTCATCAAATGGCGTTCTCGACATGATATGTGGCCCATCCTCGGTTACTAGCACCATTTCTTCAAGGCGAACTCCGCCACCACCTCTGACGCCATCAATCCAAATTAATGGTTCAACAGCAAATACCATTCCCGGCTCAAATTCATACTCCGGAGCACCAGGAAGAGTTTCGCCAATATAAGGCGGTTCATTTGCTCCAATACCGACACCATGACCAATAAATAACGATAAGAAACGTCCACCAAGGCCAAACTTTGATGCCTCGTTTATGAGGGCATTTGCAGAGTCCTTATTTGTCTTACCAGGTCTCATTTCATTGATACCTGCTTGCAGACCATAATACACTGCACTGTATACATTTATTTGTTCTTTTGACGGCGATGATGCTTGTGTACCACAATAAACTGTCCGTGCCATATCACCAAAATAGCCATTCCATGCTGCCCCAATATCAATAAAGACTAAATCTCCATCTCTGATAATTTTATCAGAACAGATTCTATTTGGTGGTGCCATGTGTTCACCTGATGCAACGAAAGGTGTTGTCACATGTGAGTATTCCCCACCTAGAGTATATAGCGTGTGCATTGCATTGGCTGCAACATCACACTCACGAACACCTTCCTGAACAGAATTAATCGCAGTTGCACAAACTGCGTCAGCAATTGCTGTGGCTTCCTCAAGCATGACAACCTCACCGGGCAATTTTATCATCCTTGCTTTCTGCATGGGTGTATCGCCATCCTCGATGGATAAATTTGGAAAATGCTCTTCAAGTGCTTTATGGAATATAATATTTGACTCATCCAGTCCAATTTTTGCTTTTTCCAGTTTATATTTTTTTAGAACTGGTCCAAGTATATCCTTTACAAGACCCTGAATAAGCGCTTTTTCCTCAATAATTGGGATGGTATGGACTTCTTTAATCCACGGCATTGTTCTATCAATTCTATCTCTTTCGCCACCAGAGCAAAAAAGAATCGGCTCTTCATTCTCAATAAGGAGTGCGCCGTTTAAACAGGTCGATTTTCCATGAATAATCTGAGGCCTGAGGTCGGTAAGATAACGTTGATTTTCATCTTTCCAAACAAGAAGTGCATCAAGGCCTGCTTTTTTAAGCTCAGTCTTCGCCTTTTGTATTCGTTGCGATCTGAGTTCTGATGGAGAGACTCTCTCCTCATAGCTGACATTAAATCCTCCACGGGCGTAATGATCAATCTTCATGCTAATTCCTCAATTAAGATAAAGTATCTTCAGCAATTTTTCTGAACTCATCATCATTCATGAGTCTTTTGTTCTGAAGACCCCAATCTTTGATCGCCATCAGGATATCCATTGCTTGTTTATCATCTGCTTTGATTTGGAATCTATCAAGCCTATCTTTTATTGAGTCAATTCCAGAACCTTTACCTATTACTATTTCAGGCTCTTTTTGTCCGACCATACTTGGTCTAAATGGAAATAATTCAGTCTGGTTTTCATATCCGCAGTTAATTAACCAGTTTGCTATGATTCCAGATTCAACATTGAATAAGTCATCGCCAACAATTGGTCTATTTGATGGAACATTTACCCCAGATAAATCCCGAACCAAGTCTGCAATCCCTTTTAGGTTTTCGGTTTTTATGCCAATATCCTTATTATACAACGTTTTAAGAGCCATTACTGTCTCCTCTGTTGGGACATTGCCTGCTCTCTCACCCAGACCGAGCACGGTAGAATGGATAACTTCAACGCCCATTGACACAGCCATTAGTGTATTTGCAATACCTAAGCCAAAATCTTGATGGAAATGAGCTTCAAGAGGTACATTAATTCTTTCTTTAACTGCACTCACAAAATATGGCATTGCGTGAATAGATGTTGCACCCATTGTATCAACCAATGCGAGAGCATCCATGTGCCCTTCATTTCCTACTTTTTCAATGAGATCAATAACCCATTTAAGGTCTGACCTTGAGAAATCTATTGGAAAAAATACCACTTTTAGACCATTGTCATGGGCATATTTTGTTGACTCTATTGATAGATCAATAGCACGCTCTAATTCCCATCTATAGCCAAGCTCGATTAAATGTTGACTTGATGGCACTTCCATCACGACGCCAGACACACCTGCATCTACAGCTCGCTGAACGTCATCAACCATACATCTTGCGAATGAGAATATTTCAGGTCCAAGATTTCTTTTTGCTAGATCTGATACAACCTTTGCATCCTGATGAGAAACAACAGGCATGCCTGCTTCAATTCTATGTATACCAGCTTCTGCTAATGCTTCCGCTATCTTTATTTTATCATCATAGTTAAATGCAACACCAGTTTGTTGCTCTCCATCTCTCAGCGTGACATCATGGACTTGTATTTTTTCAGGAAAATTAATTTCCTTTGTGACTTCTGGTGCAAAATTCCACTGACTAGTTAGCCATTGATCTGATTTCCAAGGTGTATTTGACATTTTATCTCCCATCTTACTTTCAAGTGTACCCCGTATACTTACGAGTGTGATAAATAATAATGTTTAGTTATATATATATTTGTGCCAATTTTGAAGAAAAAAATTAAACATATTATTCGGATTTTTTTCTTGTGGCAATATTATAGTTTGGATCAAGTTCTATTACTTTATTATGGAGTTCATTACTTTTTTGGATATCACCTTTCATTAATTTGATGTCTCCAAGAATGGAGTAGCCATCAGGAGATACAGGATCAACTTCAATTAATTTTTCAGCATAATCCTCTGCAAAATCATACTCGCCCGCCTCCGAATATGATCTGATTTGCCATAGTAATGCCTCTTTATTATTTACGTTTATTGTGAGTTCTCTATCAATGAAAGCAATAGATTTATCTCTTTCACCGAGTTGATAATATATTTTTCCGAGCATTAGATTTACATTGCTTGCGACAAGGCTTTCGTTCAGTGATGATGCAATAATAAGATCATTCTCAGCGTTTTTGTAATTTTTCATTATTGAAAGTAATTGACCTCGCTCAAAATATAATATTGCATCTGAAGGATTTAAATTTATCGCTTTATTATAGTAGCTTATTGCACTTTCATAATCTTTTTGTTTAATCATTTCCCTAGCGTAAGAATGCAGATCGGCAGCTTGTAAATCTATGATATTTTCGTATAGATTTGGTATGCCTGGTGTATTTGGACTCAGTTGTTCAATTATGGTAAGATTATATTTTGCAAGATCATATTTTTTATTTGTAATTAATAGTTTTACCTTCTCCATAAGGTACCTGATATTCTCTCGGTCGCGCATTATTGCTTTATTGATATTTGCCAGTGCATTTTGTAAGTCATCTTCTTTGATTGATATGATATATTTCAAATAGTACGCATAAGAATAACCTGGATTAATTTCTATAATTCTATTCGTTATCAATTTAGCTTTAATCAAATTTCCTTCAGAAATTAAATTTTCACTCAGTTGCGTCATGCTTTGAGTGTCTGAACTATCCTCATAAAAGTTTCCTGTTAAAATAAGATTTGCTTTTCTTGTGTCACCAGATTGGAATAATGCCCTTGCAAGCTGCCTTTTTATACTAATTGAGTTTGGTTCTCCAAGAATTGCCTTCTCAAGATAGTAAATAGCTTCTTTGTTGTTATTTAACTTAATTTCAATTAGGCCCGCTAGGTAATATTCGTTAGTGCTAATTGAGGGGCTGGTTTTAAGAAGTTTAGTTATTGCTTCTTTTGCCATCTTGTTGTTGTTAATTGACGAGTAAGAATTTGCCAAATAATACAATAATTCTAATTCTGATTCACTATTAACGCCATCCTTCATTGCTTTTTGGCATTGCTCAATAGCAGGCAAATGCAGACCAATTCTGCTAAATTCTCTGCATTTTTGCAGATTTTTTTCAGCAGAAATACTAGCCTGGCTTAAGAATAAAGAACCAAAGATAATGATCAACATTGATTTGATATTTGGATTTTTCATTGAAAAAAAATGCCCTCCAAATTTTTCAATTTATACATTATAGTTCACTTGCCGTATATTTGAAGAAAATTAATATTTTAATTTTTCTCGTTTGATGAGGAAATCTAGTATTTTTTTAATTTCTTTCAGATAAATTGGCCCCTCAAGGAGCGTATATTGCATTAGGGGAATGATTTGATAGGCATATATCTTGAACGGCCAGAAATCATTACTAATTGGATTAATATGGTTATAACTATCATAAAAACCACGACTAAATGTACCATTGAGATATATATAAGCTAGCTCGTACTCATTATCAGCATAGAATAATGCGGGATCAATAATCTTTATATTACGATCATTATCAACCAGTATGTTACCTGTCCAGATATCTCCATGAATTAAGGTTGAATTCGATGGTTCGCATAGATTTCTATCGATATAGTCTCTTACGATTAATATTTTATCATTCAATTCAGAGTTAATCGACAAAGTTTCTTTCATTTTACTTAGTAGACAATCAAAGCGTTGATTAAGATAAAATTTTTTCCATGACTGACTCATTTTATTCTCTTGCAATAAAGAGCCAATATATGTGTCATATCCATATCCATAGTAAGACTCTCTTTTAGTGTGAAATTTAGCAATATTTTCACCAAAAATATGCTGGTTAATAAATCGCATATCTGGGCTCTCAGCTTGAAAGTATTCCATCAATAATATTTCTGGATCTGAATAATAAATCTCTCTGCTAGTTAAGGGATTAAATTTTATATCATTATACATTCTATTGATTACGGAGCATTGATCGCCACTTTTTTTGTTAATTTTTAGTGAGTATCTCCTATTTGTAGTTTCAAGATAATAATTCTCAAAGTCGTAATTTACGCTAATAAGTGATGTATTAATTATGGTTTCCCCAATGGATAATATCTTTCGTTCATAAATTAAATTTTTAACAATAGAGTCCATTTATCCCCACAATGTTGAGTCAGCAATATTCAGGTTACCACGTGAGTAATTAATTTTTATCGTTCGATCATGTTCCAGGAAAAGGGGGGCATCGTGATCAATATACTCTGCCTTAGAAGCAATGATTTGTGATGCAGCTATTCCAAGGGACGAGCAGAGCATACAGCCGCTCATTGTTTTTATCCCTTTGCTAATTGCTGCCTCCTGCATCAGTAGTGCCTCGGTGAGGCCACCCGCTTTATCAAGTTTTATATTTACCGCATCATAATATTTCTCAATATTTTTTATATCTAAAAGGCTCGAGCATGACTCGTCTGCGCATAAAATAGTTTTAGTTTTTATTGCCCCAAGTAACTCATCATACTTTGTCTTCATTGGCTGTTCTAAAACTTCAATATTAAATCTTTCGCAGGACTCAATATATTTACCGATTTTCGATGGAGTTATTGACTCATTTGCATCAATCAGCAGCCTTTTTTTTGGATAACACTCTCTAATTTTCAGTAATCTATCTATATCTGTTTTGTCTCCTTTAAACTTTATCTTAAATATCGTGCTATCACAAAATTGACGCGCAGTTGATAAGTTCTTTTCAACGGTTGATGCATCCAAAGTTATCATAGTAGGTAATGCATCAGGTTTTTTGACGTTATGAAAAGACCAAATCGATTTTTTTATTTTTTTTAATTCAAGATCCCATAATGCAATATCAAACGCAGATCGCGC
Organism: uncultured OCS116 cluster bacterium; assembly: GCA_902613795.1. Lineage (GTDB taxonomy): Bacteria > Pseudomonadota > Alphaproteobacteria > Rhizobiales > TMED25 > TMED25. Next base: position 213,851 of record CACMIP010000001.1, on the reverse strand, counting down.
CGGGCTTGGTTCGAATAATCTATTTATTGTTTCTCTATTAATGTCACAATTACCATCCTCTAATGCTTGCGTCATTACCTCTAATTTATTTAGCTCTCCATCAATAGTTTGGCCATATCTAATGTTTGGTGTGCACTCTCCAAAACCAGAATAAATATTGTCAGAAATTCGTAAAGTTATTAAATCCGCTGATTTTTTTGCACCTCTTGATATAGTAAAACTATCCTTTAGCGAGAAACTCTCTGGCCCAAATGATATTTTTAATCTATTTATTGGAAATATAATCATCTAGATAGATGATTTCATATACTTTTAATTTAATCAAGCTTACCGATTGAATGTGATACTAGAAAAAATAAAATACCCGTCTCTGAGTCAAGAAATTGACTAATTTCTTTTTCATTGTTTACTTTTTGATAATTGGAAACAATTTCTTCGAAAGATTTTAAATACTGATTAACTAGGCTTCTGAATTTTTTACTTTCAGAATATCTTGACTTAACTTGATTGAATAATCTTCGCCCAGTCCGTGAATAGTCTTTCTCGCTAATAACATCACTGGCTCCATTATAGTAAGCCTCCCAGAATTCATTTGGCTGTCTGTTTGGTAGCAATGTGGATAGTTTGTCGTAATCAAACTTTAAAAAATCAAGGATTTCATTTTCAAGGATCTCAAGTTTTTGATTATCAGCACTAGTTTTTTTCTCTGTCATCCTTGCCTTTGGCGATAAGATTTCTGGCAAAATCCAATCTTTTGCTGGGTTCCCTCGAGTTTGAGTTGGTGCACTTCTTGTAGCTGTTTTCTTTTTCTCTGGGGAGTGCTCTAATTGTGGTTGGGTCAATTCTATATCTCTATTTACGTCATATTCTGAGATTAATAAATTCAATTGACCTATTGCTGCAATTTGCTCTTCAATGACACCTCTCATCTTGCCTAGATGTTGATTTGCTTCATCAGGGAGTTCAAAGATATCCTGTTTGATTGAACTTCTTGTATCATCTAAATTTTTTACAAGTTTTTCAGTAACTTCTACAAGGCTAAGTAAACTCTCGTTGTATGAATTTGAAACCTGGTTGATTTCGCTATTTATTTTATTGAGGGTTTCTTTTTGAACATTAACCATTTCAGCCGATATTTTTGATGTTGTTGCGGATATCTCATTCGCAATATCACTTGTAGTGTTTCTTGCTTCAATTCGGAAGTCATCGATAGATGAAGATATGTTATTCTGAATACCTTCAATGCTTCTAATTGTATTCTGACTGAGCTCTTCAGATTTTTCGAGTAAACTAGCACTCAGCCCAATTAATTGTTCGTGCATATTATCTTGAATGCTGGAGAGCTCAAGATCTGCGGCTTTTGATGTATCATTGAAGTTTAATTTTATAGTTTGAAGGATTTCTTTGATAGTCATATTTAACTTATTGGTTGTATCATTCGTAATATCATTTATTGCTTCCATCATCATCTTTGTTTTTGCGTTAAACTCTAATATTTTTTGGTCAAAAGACTTCTCAATTTCAAATTTTTGTCCTTCAATTGTAGTTTTTGCCTCCGAATTAATATCTTTAAATATTTCTTCGATACTTATTATCTGATTTGAAAGCGTGTTCTTCAACTCCTCAGATATATTCTTTAAATGATCAGATAGACGTTTATTGATTGAGAGTTCTTCTGCTAATTTTTCATCAATGATTCTGATGGTGGTCGCGCTCATATCAGATATATTTGTCTCGTATGCGTGCGATATTTCTCCGAGAGATTTGATATCACTACTTAACCCTTCATAGATACGTGAGAGCTTAGGCTCCATTTCATTTTTAAAGTTCAGTAAAAGCTGATCTGTGTTAAGGATTTTTGTATTCATTCCATCGCTTAAACGACTTAGTTCACCAACTGAGTCTTCTAGCCGCAAGTTTTGTTCACTCATTAGGCTATTTAAATTATTGAGTGTTAATTCAAGCTCATCTCTAACAGTTCTTACAGATGTTATTTGGTCATTAATAGTATTATTTGTTGAATTTAAACTTGATGAGATTTCGTCACTATTATCTTTTATTAACGCTGATGATGCTTCAATTTTTTCAACAGTATCATCAAACTTTGACATAGATCTTGCAAATTCTTCATCAATAGCTAACAGTTTTTTTACCTGTAAGTTAATTTGCCGATCAAGCTCTGATGTTTCGTTGTGGAACTTTTCTAGAAGCCCCTCGACCTCCGATTTAGTCGCAGAAGTTGTCTCTACAATCTCTTCTTTCTGTGACTTTAGAGAGTTGACCATTTCCGTCAATTTTATTTCATTGGAAGACATGCTTGATTCGATCTGACTGATCTCACGAGCTACGGATTTTTCCATATCACTTGATTTTTTTATTACCTCATTAATCGCATTGGTAATGTGGCTAATCTCATTTCGTATTGCGCTACCTAGTGTGGAAACAGCTTTTTCAGATGACTTTACGGGATGTGTTAACCTTAGTGCTGTGTTTAAAAGCCCTTCAGATATAGTTGTAACTTCTTTGAGTTTTCTGACCATGGAGTAATATAACCAAAAGATTGGAATAACCATCAGAAATGCCGCAGTGTAGATCTGGACTTTTTGTATTTTAAAAATATCAAATATTGCATATGGGGAATTAATTACCTCATTGTAGTTAACTAGTAATATTGTAATACCAATCATAAGGTAAATGAAAGTTATGCCCACAAAGAAGAGGGTGCCCTTTGTGTGTTTTACGTCTTTTACGCGATCAATTAGGCTTGCTGCATATAAATCATCATCATTCGCGTGGCTTGCATTCTCCGGTATTGAGTTATTATTTTTTTTCTTCTTATAATCAAGATCTGTCATTTTTTAACAATAAAAATTTCAATTATATTAATTCTTTAGTTATATTTACCTAACTTTATATATTAAGTTAAAGATTATCAAATATCAAATAATATTTATATGTAGAATATACATATTATTTGGATAAATTATTCTAATATATCGAATCTGTTTATTTAAATTATAGTATATATGCAACAAAGTCATTTGAATTTGACGGGAAAGCTATTATATCAAAAGAGCGTATTTTTTTTAAGAAAGTAATTTATGGTAGTAATTAATTTTATAAGCTCAAAGGGCATACTAAAATCTGTTAATGCAACAGAGGGGGAGACCATAATGGACTGCGCAAAAAATAATGATATTCATGAAATAGAAGCTGAATGTGGGGGTGGTTGCTCATGCGCAACATGCCACGTTTATATTCAAGATGAATGGGTACATAAACTTGACGCACCAACAGAAATGGAAGAAGACATGCTGGACTTTGCAATTGATGTGAAAGAAAATAGTAGGCTTTCATGTCAAATCAAGATTGATAAGGCACTTGACGGTATTACCATCCAAACTCCTGAAAAGCAATTTTAGTGGTGCATTTATGGGTAATCCAATACAAACAGATGCATTAATAATCGGGGCGGGTCCGGTTGGATTATTCGCTGTATTTGAACTTGGTCTTTTAAATTTAAACTGTCACGTAATTGATATTTTGAATAAACCTGGTGGGCAATGCGCCCAACTATACCCGGAAAAACCAATATACGATATCCCTGCTTACCCTGTAATAACAGGGCAAGATCTCACCGAGAATTTATTAAAGCAGGTAAAACCATTTTCTCCTATATTTCATCACGAGCAGCTTGCAGATAAAATTAGAAAGCAAAAGAATGGAAATTGGCTGGTTGAAACAGATAAGGGTCTTGTCTTTGATGTTAAAGCTGTTGTTGTTGCAGCTGGGGGAGGATCATTTGAACCGAAAAAACCGAATATTCAGGATCTGGATAAATACAGCAAATCAATAAGATACTCAATAGATAGAGTGGATCATTTCAAAAATAAGGATATTGTTATATTAGGTGGTGGAGATAGCGCTCTAGACTGGACTTTGCAGCTTTATGATATAGCCAAAAGCCTTACACTTGTGCACAGAAGAGATAAATTCCGCGGCGCACCTGCTACGGTCGAAAAAGTGATGGGTCTTAGAGATGCTGGAAAGATCCAATTCCATGTTGGTCAAGTAAATGAGATTATTGGTAGCGATGGTAACTTAACTGCAGTTAAATGTGTAAAAGAAAATAAAATTCTAGACTTGCCATGCGATATACTTATGCCTTTCTTCGGTCTCACAATGTCACTGGGGCCTGTCGATAAATGGGGTATCGATTTATCAGATGAAAGGATTGTTGTTAGCACCGAAACTTTTGAAACAAGTATTCCTGGCATTTATGCAGTTGGAGATATTAATACATATCCAGGTAAACTGAAGCTAATCTTGTCTGGTTTTCATGAGGCGGCTTTAATGGCACATGCAGTATTTAAAAGAATAAATCCCGATGAAAAGCACACTCTGCAGTACACAACAACAAGCAGCTCTCTTCAGAAAAAACTTTTAAACCAATAAACATTATTAACAGTAAAGCATTTTTTTTATTTTTTTTTTTTAATTCATTGATTAGTTTTTTAGATAAGTCTATATAAATATTATCAAATTTGCTAATGAGGTTAGTTATGGTGGTTAATGATAATTACATTCCGAGCGAATCTGAGGAGTACATGTGCGAAAAGCATCTTGAGTATTTCAGAGATAAACTTCAAAATTGGAAGGAAGAGATAATCTCAAACTCAAAACTAACACTTGAAAACTTACAAGAAAAAAACTCCTTTCCTGATGACACAGATAGAGCCTCAAATGAAACGGATCGATCAATTGAGTTAAGAGCCCGAGATCGTCAAAGAAAATTAATTTCGAAGATTGATAAGGCGCTCAAAAGCATTGAAGATGGCGAGTATGGTTACTGTGAAGAAACTGGAGATCCAATTGGATTAGCAAGATTGGAGGCCAGACCTACAGCAACTCTATCGGTGGAAGCGCAAGAAAGGCATGAAAGAAACGAAAAAATATATAGGTTCAAATAAACCTCACTCAAATGGCCCAAAGGCGACAATTTTCTATTTTGCGCTGGCTGTTTTGTCTATATTTTTTGGCTTAGCTTTTTTTCAGTATCAAACGATATTTATAGTTATCACAATCCTATCTGCTCTTGGAATCGTCTTTATTTTTGAGCAATTATTTAGAGATAATTCGGGCACAGATAAAAAAAATAGCACAATAGACCTTGAGATAGATCAAAGGTCTTATCAAAACCAAAAAATACAGTCAATTGGGCAGCTAGCTGGTGGGGTTGCGCATGACTTCAATAATGTATTGACCGCTATCATTGTTTCAACAGATCTTCTGATTTTGAGATTTAAACCTGAGGACCCTACATTTCGAGAGCTGCAGGAAATAAGAGAGAATGCGCAAAGAGCTGCAGGTATTGTCAGGCAATTGCTTGCTTATTCAAGGCAACAAAATTTTAATTTAGAAATAATCTCGTTAACCGATCTATTGCAAGAACAAACGCTTCTTCTAAATCGACTCGTAGGAGATAAAATAAAAATTGATCTCAAGCATGATTCAAAACTGTGGAACATTAGGGCTGATCTGAACCAATTTGAGTCAGTAATCACTAACCTTGTCATTAATGCCAGAGATGCTATTGAAGTCAATAAGAAAGATGGGGTTATCACAATACAAACAGACAATATTTTAAATGTGGATATTCCAAGACATTACGCTGTTAATCTGGAAGATAGAGATTATGTAAGAGTAACCGTAACTGACAATGGTGGGGGGGTGCCTTCTGAAATGAAAGAAAAGATATTTGAACCATTTTATTCAAGTAAAGGAGTGCAGGGAACCGGTTTGGGTCTATCAATGGTTTATGGGATAATTAAACAGCTAAACGGGTATATTTTTTTAACCAATACCGAGACTGGTGAAGGAGCAAAATTTGAAATCTATATTCCAAGGTGCATTGAAGTGAACGTGAGGGAAACAAATGACACGGCAATCATAAATAAAAAAAATACCAAAGATATAACAGGAAGCGGCGCTATACTCCTTGTGGAAGACGAAGACTCAGTTAGAACCTTTACAAAGAAAGCATTAGAGTTATCAGGTTATAATATTACAGAAGCGTATGATGGAATCTCAGCTCTAAAATATGTAAACGAAGAAAAAAATAATTATGATCTAGTAATTACAGATGTAATGATGCCTGAAATGGATGGGCCAACGCTGGCCAGTAAAATAAAAAAAAATAATCCACAGCAAAAAATTTTATTTATTTCTGGCTACACAGAGAATCATGAGAATCTTATTTCTATCGAGGAAAAAGAAGTTTATTTCTTAAATAAACCTTTCACCTTAGAAGAATTAAATTTAACTGTGAAAAAGGTTATTCAAAGCTAGTTTTTTTTAAAAATTATACTTGACGAGACGAGAACAAAAGTGGTACAAACCTAAAATAATAATTGTATTTATGAAAGGTAAATTGAAATGTCAGACAAGTCATTATATGCAGTTGATAAAGAAAGTACATCCGATAGTGCAAAAAATAAAGCACTAGAAACTGCTCTAACGCAAATTGAGAAATCGTTTGGCAAAGGTTCAATAATGAAACTTGGAACGGATGGTGTTGTTGTGGAGATAGAGTCAATTCCAACCGGTTCTCTTGGTTTAGATATTGGCTTAGGTATCGGAGGTTTTCCAAAAGGCAGAGTCATTGAAATATATGGACCTGAATCATCAGGTAAGACAACACTAGCTTTGCATACTATAGCTGAAGCACAAAAAAAGGGTGGTGTATGCTCTTTCATTGATGCGGAACATGCTCTAGATCCAACATATGCAAAAAGATTAGGTGTAAATATAGAAGAATTATTAATTTCGCAACCTGATACCGGTGAACAGGCATTAGAAATTGCCGATACGTTGGTAAGAACAGGAGCCGTCAGTGTACTAGTCATTGACTCAGTTGCTGCGCTTACACCAAGGGCTGAATTGGAAGGCGACATGGGAGACTCATTGCCTGGCCTTCAAGCTAGATTAATGAGTCAAGCTCTAAGAAAACTAACAGCATCCATTGCACGATCGAATTGTATGGTCATATTCATCAATCAAATAAGAATGAAAATTGGTGTTATGTTTGGAAGCCCCGAGACGACGACTGGTGGTAATGCTCTCAAGTTTTATTCCTCTGTCAGAATTGATATTAGAAGAATAGCTCAAATAAAAGAAAAGGATGAAGTGATAGGTCATGAAACGAGATGTAAGATAGTAAAAAATAAAGTGGCTCCACCTTTCAAGCAAGTTGAATTCGATATTATGTATGGTGAGGGTATATCAAAAGCTGGAGAGCTAATAGATCTAGGTGTAAAAATTGGCATAGTAGATAAGGCGGGCTCTTGGTATGCATATGGAGATGAAAGACTTGGGCAAGGAAAGGAAAATGCGAGGCAATTTCTTAAAGAGAATTCAGAAATAGCGGAACAAATTGAAAATCAGATAAGAGCTGCCTCACAAAAGAAGGACTCTTCTCCTGACGAGCATGCGGATAATGATGAAGAAAAAAATGTTCAGATCTCCGAATAATACCTAAACCTTATAGACATTTAATCTATCACTAGTCTATAATTGTGTGCATGGTTAATTCGAATGAAGTTAGAAATAAATTCCTTGGCTATTTTCAGGATAATGGGCACTCAATAAACAAATCTAGTCCACTAGTTCCACTTAATGATCCATCATTATTATTCACAAATGCTGGAATGGTTCAATTTAAAAACTGTTTTACAGGTATTGAGTCCCCAGACACAAAGAGGGTTGTAACCTCACAAAAATGTGTTCGAGCGGGTGGAAAGCACAATGATTTAGATAATGTTGGGTATACTCATAGGCATCACACTTTTTTTGAAATGCTTGGTAATTTTTCCTTTGGTGATTACTTCAAGGAAGACGCAATAAGTTTTGCCTGGGAATTAATTACAAAGGAATTTGCAATCCCAAAAGATAAATTATTAGTTACAGTATTTCACGAAGACGAAGAAGCGCATAAACTTTGGAAAAAAATTTCAGGCCTGAGTGAAAGTAAAATAATAAAAATAGATACCAGCGATAATTTCTGGTCAATGGGCGATACGGGGCCATGCGGTCCATGTTCAGAGATATTCTATGATCATGGAGATCATGTTGAGGGTGGTCCACCAGGAAGTGCAAATGAAGATGGAGATAGATTTGTTGAGATATGGAATTTAGTATTTATGCAGTATGAACAGCTCAGTGAAAAAGAACGTATTAACTTACCAAATCCATCAATAGACACAGGGATGGGCCTTGAAAGAATGACTGCAGTACTCAATTCTACTCATTCTAATTTTGATATTGATATCTTCCAATCATTAATAAATAAAATAAGTGAGGTAATTCAAAAAACCCCAGGTGACGACATAGCCAGCTACCGAGTTATTTCAGATCATTTGAGGTCAACAGCATTTTTAGTTGCGGATGGAGTATTACCATCCAATGAAGGTCGAGGTTATGTGCTAAGGAGGATTTGCAGACGCGCCACACGGCATGCAGATTTATTGGGCTATAAAGAGCCTATTTTACATCAACTGCTGCCAACATTAATTACCGAGATGGGCACTGCATACCCTGAGCTGAAGACAAACGAGATGCTGATCAGTGAAACGTTAGAGTTTGAAGAAAATAAATTCCGAGAAACACTAGGTAGGGGACTAAAGATCCTCAATGATGAAATAGAAGGGGTCGGGGATAAAAGAATTTTCTCCGGAGAGGTAGCGTTTAAATTATATGATACTTTCGGCTTTCCACTTGATTTAACAGAAGACTTGCTAAAATCCAAAAATATTAAAGTCGATAAGAAAAAATTCAATCAATCTATGGACAAGCAAAAAAAACAAACAAAGTCTTCTTGGAAGGGGTCTGGTGAAAAATCAAATAATAAGTTCGATTTTGAACTTGTTGCAAAATATCCAAGTACAAACTTTATTGGGTACGATAGTTTGGAAAGTGAATGCGAGTTGTTATCTATCGTTTGTGACGGGAAAGAGGTTAAAAAAATAGAGCCAAATGAAGAGGCAACCTTGATTACAGACCAAAGCGTTTTTTATGCTGAGTCCGGAGGGCAAGTTGCAGATACGGGAGAAATGACCAATATTAAAAATGGGATCAAATTTTATGTAAAAGACGTGCAGAAAATTGGTGGAAGGCTTTTTTGTCATAGGGGGTTACTTTCACGTGACTCGAAGGCCTTAAGCATCGGTCAAAAATTGGATCAAAATGTTGATCAAGAAAGTAGAAAAAAAATTTCTAAAAATCACTCTGCAACACATATACTTCATGAGGCGCTCAGACAAGTTTTAGGCGAGCACATATCACAAAAAGGATCTCTTGTAGATGGCAATAGATTAAGATTTGATTTTAGCCATCAAAAGCTAATCACAAAGGAAGAAATATTGGATATCGAAAAATTAGCAAATAATATAGTGATGCAAAATAATCCTGTAGAAACAGAAATTATGACAATAGAAGATGCAATAAATAGTGGTGCAAGAGCTCTCTTTGGCGAGAAGTACGGTAAGGAGGTTAGGGTGGTTTCAATGGGTGAAAATGATAATCAAAAATTTTCTATTGAGTTATGCGGGGGGATACATGCAAAAAGTACAGGTGATATTGGACTAATAAAAATTATGTCCGAACAAGGTATTGCCTCTGGTGTGCGAAGAATTGAGGCTATTACGGGCGAAAATGCAGTTAATTTTCTTACCAGTCAGAATACACGAATGCAGAGAACTCAGGAGCTTCTCAATGTACAGGGAGATGACGTCATCGAAAAATTGGAAGCTATTTTAAAAGAAAAAAGACATGTAGAAAGAGAGCTTGAGAATATAAGAAAAAAAGATAAATTTCAAAATATTGGTAACAAACTTGATGAAATTAGTGTTGGTGAAATTACGCTAATATATCAAAACCTTGTTGATGTATCCACGAAAGAGTTAAGGCAGTTAATGGATGAAACAAAGGCAAAAGTTAAATCAGCAATAATTGTTCTAATCGGTAATCAGGAAGGTAAAATAATGATAATTGTCGGTATTACAGAGGATGTTTTGGGTAAATATAGTGCGAATGATATCATTAAAATTATAGCTAAATTCTCTGATATAAAAGGCGGTGGTCGGAATGATATGGCCCAAGCTGGTGGTAGTCAATTAGGTAAAAAGTCAGAAATAATTGATGCGATAAGCAAGTATATTGGATCTTCCTAATTTTGAGTCTAATTACACAAGTCACAGATCCCAAAAATTTCAAGATTATGAGTGGAATACTTAAAGTTAGACTCTTGGGATAGTTTTATGAACTTATCGGATAGATCACTCTCAAGCACCTCGTAAACTTTTTGGCACACCTGGCAAATTAAAAATGATGTAGACTCTCGAGCTTTGCAATCTTTATGCTTACAAGCGATATATGAGTTTAAACTTTCAATCTTGTGAACCGCACCAATCTCTATGAGTTTGTCGAGCGCGCGATATACCTGCTGCGGGGATTTTATACCTTTCTTTTCTATATTAAATAAAATGCTATATGCGCCAAGTGGCTGTTCAGAATTCTCGAGTGCTTGCAGCACAATTTTTTGATTATTGGTCAGACTAGGTTCCATAATATAAATATCCTATCATAAAACATTAGTTATTTGCACCTGATATTAATCTCTTTAACGGTGTTAATGATATTATAAAGAGTATTAATGCTATAACTAAAATTGATGGTCCTGATGCAGTGTTGAAAGTTAATGAAGCAAATAATCCACTTACCACAGATGTTACTCCAACAATTATTGATATTAAAATCATTTGTATGGGGCTATTTGATATATTTCGGGCCATTGCAGCAGGAATAATAAGTAAACCAGTTATTAGCAGGATTCCAATTATTTTAATTGATATTGCAATTATCCCGGATAATAGAATCATATATATGAGTTCAGAGCGCCGCGGACTCATATTTTCTGAAGATGCGATGTCACGATTAACAGTTCCTGCAAGCAGTGATTGCCAAATTATATATAGTATAAAAATGAATAATCCGCCGCAAACCCAAACAATGAGGATATCTAACTTAGTTACCGCTAAGATATCACCAAACAATAAACCCATCATATCAAAACGAATATATGATAAGTATCCCACGACGAGCAATCCAATTGATAAACTTGAATGAGATAAGAGGCCCAATAATGAGTCTGAGGTTAACTCTGTTCTTTCGTTAAGGAGAAATAGTAGTATTGCGACAATACTTGATACCGCAAAAACAGTTATGCTGATATTGATTGAAAACACGTATCCCAATGCAACTCCAAGCAAGGAAGAATGAGATAGTGTCTCACCAAAATAAGATAAGCGTTTCCAAACGACAAAACACCCAAATGGCCCAGCAATTATTGCTATACCAATCCCCACAATCAGAGCTCTTATGAAGAAATCATCCAATATCATTATATTTCTATCCTTAATTTAATGCGAGTGGTCATGGTCGTGTTCGTAAGGAGAGAGTGTTTGTGCTGCAGAAGCTCCAAATAAATCAATAAATTCTTTGCTTTGAACAATAGTTTTGGGCGTACCCGAGCAGCAGATATGTCCATTTAAACAAATTACATTATCAGTAGCTGACATGACAAAATGCAGGTCATGCGATATTAATATGGTCCCACAATTTAGCTCTGATGACACTTGGTTTATTAAATTATATAGGGCGATCTCGCCAGTAAAGTCAACTCCTTGAACTGGCTCGTCAAGAATAAGTAACTCCGGCTTAGTTGCAATTGCTCTTGCTAATAGAACCCGCTGGAATTCGCCGCCCGATAGGTTTCTCAGATTTTTATTTATAAGCGAGGCAACACCTGTCATATCTAATACCTCGGTGATTTCTTGAAATGTTGTTTTATTTGTTAGCCTCATAAAATCTATGACTCTCAATGGAAGAGTCCAGTCGATGGCCAGGTTTTGAGGAACATAGGCAATTTTATTTGTATGAAGAATAACACTACCCGCATCCGGCTTTAATATACCGAGGGCAATCTTCGCTGTAGTGCTTTTGCCAGAGCCATTAGGTCCAATGATTGTCAAGATCTCTCCTTTGCTTACAGAGAGAGTTATGTTCCTAACAAGCCACCTGTTAGATCTATAAACCCCAGCATCCTTCAGCTCCAAGATTATTTTATTATGTTCTTTTGCCATTTCCAATTTTTATCATTTACTTTTGTTATGTTATATTATAACGTAACATATATTTTAAAACTATACATCAATAATTACAAATAACATAATAACGAGATAGATATGAAATTTATTAATAAACTAAAAAATTATATTCCAGTTATAATTTTAATTCTAACATATTCAGTTGAGGTCAGATCAGATATAAATGTTGTAACCTCCATTAAACCAATTCACTCTATCGCTTCCAATATAATGGATGGGGTATCCGAGCCAACTTTACTTGTCGAGGGTACAACATCCCCACACAGTTATATTATGAAGCCATCTCATGTTGAGGCTATCAATAATGCAGATTTGATTTTTTTTGTCAGCGATGAGCATCTAGAAACCTTCCTGGCAAAACCTCTTAGCAATGTAAATAATAATGCTAAGATTGTGGAGTTAATGGATAATGAAGACCTTTTTGTGTTGAAGTTTAGAGAAAAAAATATTTATCTGGGTGATGACCATGATGAACATGATGACCATGATGACGACCATGATGAAGACAAGCATGCGAAACATGATGACCACGACGAACATGCGCACGGTGAGTTTGATATCCACATTTGGCTAGATCCGTTTAATGCGAAGGTTATTGCAAATAATATTGCAGAAGAGCTATCAAAATTGGATCCAGCGAATACATCAACTTATCAAAATAACAGAGATAAATTTGTGGAAAAAGTCAGTGATACGGAGGAAAAAATTAGCCAGCAACTTGATCACTATGTCAGCTATGTAACATTTCATGATGCATACCAATACTTTGAAAATAGATTTGATGTAGCGTCGAGTGGAGCATTGACTATAAATCCAGATGTCATGCCGGGAGCAAGACAGCTGAGTGATGTGAGGGAGTTGATGGCTGTTAACGACATACACTGCATCTTCTCAGAACCGCAGTTTAACCCTAAAGTTGTTGAGGTGATTGCAGAGGATACTAATACTAAAATGGGTATTCTTGATCCACTAGGAGCGACAATTCCTCTTGGTAAGGATCATTATTTGGGAGTCCTTACGGATATTGCTGATAGCTTGGAGGGTTGTAGTCACGATCATTAAATAGTTTCAATTTAAGAAAATATAAAGAATACACCGCTATGATTTAGCTGTGTGTTTATTTATAAAGGATAAATAATATGATTGAAAATTTTAATGGATTTTTTTATTTAATAATTTTTTTAATAGTTTTAGCAATGAATTCATTTTATGGATTTAATTGCCTTTTTCGAACTGAAAAATTCCTAGCAAAATATAATATTAGTATTGAGGCGTCATTTTTTTGTAGGTTCGCAGGCTCAATAATTTCCGCAGCCGTTCTTATGCAAATATATATTTTATTTCGGGGTACGGAGGCAACCTGGGCGTTCTTCAACTTTATGTTTGTTGGTATGACATTAATTTCAGCAGCATCTTTTTATGGATTCGAAATAGATAAACTTGGACTAACTGACGGATCCTCAAGAGAGGGGTATATATCAACAGGTCTCCTAGCTTTATTTTGGGCAATACTTTGCTTTGGGTTAGCAGATAAAATTTATATTTGAATAACCTTATCTGCGGCAAATAAGTTAACTTACTCAAATGGCTTTATGGCATTTTTAAGTTTTTCATATCCCTCTATAAAACCTGGCCTATCACCAGAATATATATTGTCAAACTTATTTAAAATTCCATCGAGCCATTTTTCCAGTTCTTTATTTCCTGGATTTGCATCAATATAAGCATCACGAATAAGTACAAAATGAATTCTTGGATCATAAGGTTTTTTAGTTCCACCAACAGTCTCATCACCATCTAATAATCTAAGAAGCATTGCATCGGCAGATCCGAGAGTTTGTTCATGAATAGGAGGTCCATCCATCCTGTACATAACAGAGGTCATATCACGACCATTCCCAGTTGTATAACCCATCTCATTCCACAAATAGTCCATATGTGCTTTAGAATTTAGCTTTTTAATAATCCTACTACCAAAATACCTTAGAGGGTCAGAAACATCAGCAAGTAGATCAGTTAGTCTGTCGCCATCTAAATCTGTAGAAAGAACAATTGTATCTTGGTGGTTAATCAAATCCCAAAGTAAAAGCCCATAATTTGTATCCGCAATATGCTGTTCAATTTGACCTGACCATTCACTCATCCCGTCTTTGAAGTCACGAGGTAGTAATGCAATGATTTTATCTACATTTTCCTTGTGTTCATCATACGCATTGACAGCCCATCTTCTACCAATTTTAAACTGTGTACCTTCAAGAAGCCATGTGAGTAGACCAGCATTGATACCATCTTCCATTGCTTGTGTTGGCTTAAAAGCAACCCTTCCAAGTTTTTGTGTCTCATGTACCATTTTCAAGAAAAGCCTTGCAGCATAAGCCATTTGAATTCCGGGTGTATTCATTTCAGAATGTATGATGCCGGTTTTCGGGTCTACATTAAATACACTTTTATCTTGTGAATAGGGTAGGCAGGGCATGCATCTCACAACAGTTATTGTTCCATATGGCCTTACGTTACAATATACACCTGCCTGAGTTCTCAATGGTGCGTTACCAGATTTTCCCATCACAACGACTTTTGATCCATCAGGGTCTCTTACATAAGCATCACCAGCAGTCGACCATTTGATAGAAGTAATAGGCATATTTCCAAACCAGCTGAGTGGAGCAAGTTTGAAATCATGTCTTATTTGTGACCACATCGGAAGCGCATAAAATGGAAGACCAAGGACATCAATTGCTGCAATTGTTCCAAGGAGTGCAAAGGCATCGGTTAGTGAATGTGCAATAGGATTTATTTTAATATTGTGGTTACCACCTTTCCAAACGATTGCATCTGGGTAACCATTCGGTCTCATATCTGATTTTTCGTAAATATTATCAAAGATTTGCTGAAGATCTCCTCCATCAGCTTCGGTTTTTGCAATTTTTAATAGATCAATCATTTGGTACCTTAATGTTATGTGTGGACAAGATTTAATATGTAAATTTCGTTATATTTGTTATAACAATAGTTAAAAACAGGTCAATATCTAAATATTCAAATTATAAATAAAATAAGCTAAATGCCAAAAAAAATAATTAAAATAGCTCAAAAGATGCAAAAACAACAAAATGATCCGGTGATTATACTAGCAAACCCACAGTTAGGTTATAATATCGGTGCTGTTGCACGAGTTATGGCGAATTTTGATTTGTATAAACTGCGACTTGTGAACCCAAGGGATGGTTGGTTAGCCGATGAAACTTATAGCTCTGCATCAGGTGCATCTGGAATTCTAGATCATTCAGGTATTTTTAAGAATGTTAGTGAGTCCATTAGTGACCTCGACTGTGTTTACGCAACAACAGCGCGAAGAAGGGATATGATCAAAGAGGTCTTGAGTCCGAAATCCGCTGCAAAAGATATGAGGACCAGAATTAAAAATGGTCAAAAAATTGGGTTATTATTCGGAGGAGAAAAATCTGGACTTTCAAATGATGAGCTAATCTATGCTGATACAATTATAACAGCACCCGTTAATCCAGAATTTGCATCATTAAATCTAGCTCAAGCAGTCTGTGTTATTGCTTATGAGTTTTATTCAGGTATTACAAAAGGGGAACTTGGTAGGGTCACAGAAAGTGATAAGGGTAGGACTGAAGGGTTACCACTAGAAAAGACTCGAGGTGCAAATAAGAATGAATTTATTCGTTTTATTGAATTTCTTGAGAAAACTCTCGATGAAAAGGGTTTCTTCCATCCGGTTGAGAAAAAAAATATGATGCTAAACAATATAAAAGCCATGTTTCAGAGGCAAAATCTTACACAGAAAGATATAAAAATTTTGTTTGGAATCTTCAAGCATCTAAAAGATGAATAAAATTTTAGAACTTGGTATTGACACAAATATCCATAGATTGTAGAGATATTATGTATTTTAACCCGCGAGATTGATTTGATATCAAGTTTTCTGTCAGCATAATTTGCTTAGGAGGGCGGATCCACAAGGAGGATTTAGAATGACAAAAAGAATTAAAGCCAAGTATAAGATTGACCGTAGGCTTGGTGAGAATATATGGGGTAGGCCCAAAAGCCCTGTAAATAGGAGAAGTTATGCCCCTGGTGAGCATGGGCAAAGAAGGCAGGGAAAACCATCCGACTACGGACTTCAATTACGCGCTAAGCAAAAATTAAAAGGTTACTATGGAAACCTTACTGAGAAGCAGTTTAAAGCTTGCTATAAAGAAGCGGTGCGCGTCAAGGGTGATACAGGTGAAAACCTGATAGGGCTACTGGAGAGAAGGCTGGACACGGTTGTTTACAGATCTAAGGTGGTTCCCACTGTCTTCGCTGCGAGGCAATTCATAAATCACGGCCATGTAATGGTAAATGGTAAAAAAACAAACATAGGTAGCTACCGACTAAAGGTTGGTGACGTTGTGGAAGTCCGTGAGAAGTCAAGGACAATGCCAATGGTTATGCAGTCTGTTGAGAGTCAAGAAAGAGACGTACCAGAATATATAAATTTTGATGAGAGCAACTTTAAAATTGAGATAAAAAGAATACCAGCATTGGATGATGTTCCTTACCCAGTGCAAATGGAGCCGAATTTAGTTATCGAGTTCTATTCGAGATAGTCAGTTGGTTGCAATACCCTTTCCTTTGAGAAATTCTATAAGTTCATTTTCTTCGAACATTTCTCTGACAATGTCGGCGCCACCAATGAATTCATTTTTTACATAAAGTTGTGGTATGGTTGGCCAGTTAGTGTATTCTTTTATACCATTTCTAATTGACTCATCTTCCAAAACATTTACTGATGAGAATTCAATACCGAGATAGTTGAGTATTTGCACCACTTGGCTTGAGAAGCCGCATTGCGGTGTTTCAGGGGTTCCTTTCATAAATAACACAACATCATTTGATGTTATTTTTTTACTTATCCAATCGTTAATATTTTCGTCCATTTTATCCTCGCTATGTAGATATTGTTTTTACTTGGAGTGCATGAAGCTTATTACCCATTTTTTCCTCTAATGCATTATATACAATCTGATGCTGTTCAATGCGCGTTTTACCTCTAAATACATCAGATTTTACAATAATAGAAAAGTGGTTATCATCACCGGCTAAATCCTTAATTTCAATTTCTGAATTAGGTATTGCTTTCTTTACTAGCGCCTCCAGCTCAATCAATTTCATGCTCATTTTCTTACTAGGCCATATTATTCATTACAGACGGGATCAGGCTTTCATATGCGTCCCTGATATCATTATTAGATATAATAATACTATCATTAATTTTCAATTGCGATGAGGTGATGCATCCAATTAGCTCATATTTGACTCCTCGCTTTTTCATTTTCTTTTTAAATATACTCTCAAGCTCTGGCGAGATTGTTATAATATACCTTGATTGATCTTCGCCAAAAAGCTCGCCAATCATTTTATTATTATCAACTATATTTATTGTTGCACCTCTGTCATCCGTCATAATCATTTCGCATATCGTAACTATCATGCCGCCATCTGATATGTCATGACAAGATGTGATAATTTTTTCTTGGATTAGATCCAGTACTCCATTTCCGTTTAGTTTTTCTTCATATAGATTTATTTCTGGTGGGTCAATCGACGATTCACCATTATAGACTTCTTCGAGGGTTGAACAGCTTAGATGCGAACCCTTTTTCCCAATCATATAGATCGAGTCACCAATATTTAGAGAACCAAAATTATCTAATACACCAATATTTTCTATAAGACCAACGCCTCCTATTGTTGGTGTATTTTTTATTGCATCGCCATTTGTTTCATTATAGAGAGATACATTGCCTGACACTACAGGAAAGTCTAGCGCAATTGATGCATCTCTGATGCCTTCAATAGTTTCAACAAAGTCATTCATTATTTCAGGTTTTTCTGGATTTCCAAAATTAAGGCAATTAGTTATTGCGAGGGGCTTAGCACCCATCGAAATTATATTACGCCAACACTCAGCAACTGCTTGCATAGCACCTTTTTTAGCATCCGCATGACAGTATCTTGGGTTTACATCACATGACATTGCTATTGCCTTTTCTGTATTTTCAATTCGAACAAGACCAGCATCTCCACCTGCATCATTTAGTGTGTTTGCCATTATTGTTCTATCATATTGCTCCCAGATCCATTTTTTTGAACATATATTTGGTGAGTTCAGCATTTTTAGGATTGCATCTTTTGGTTTAATACTTGGAAGTGGTTGACGTTTTTGATTTTGTTTATTTTTTTTAATTTTTTCTCTCTTGTACATTGGTGCGTTATCTGTAAGAAATTTGATTGGAATATCTGCTTCAATCATCCCGTTGTGCAAAACGACAATATTATTTGTTTCAGTGATCTTTCCAACAATAGCAAAATCAACATCCCATTTTTCAAAAACCTCTTTGGCTATTTCAGTTTTTTCTGGCTTGAGCACCATCAGCATCCTCTCTTGGCTTTCGGACAACATCATTTCATAAGCTGTAAGATTTTGTTGTCTGGTCGGTATATTATCTAAATTTAATTCAATGCCAACCTTTCCTTTATCAGCCATTTCCACAGATGATGAGGTAAGTCCTGCTGCGCCCATGTCCTGTATTGATATGATCGCGTCTTTTTGCATAAGCTCTAGGCACGCCTCAAGCAGAAGCTTTTCAGCATATGGATCACCAACTTGAACTGTCGGCCTGTTTTTTTCCGACTCGTCATCAAACTCCCCCGAAGCCATCGTTGCACCGTGAATACCATCACGGCCCGTTTTTGCACCGACATACACAACTGGGTTTCCGACTCCGGAGGCTTTTGAATAAAATATTTTATCTTTCGTGGTTAATCCAACACACATGGCATTTACAAGGTTATTTCCATTATATGAGATATCAAAGCCTGTTTCACCTGCAATTGTTGGTATCCCAACACAGTTTCCATACCCTCCAATGCCAGCGACGACGCCAGAGAGTAAAAACTTGGTTTTTGGATGTGATAATTCACCGAATCTGATCGAATTTAGAAGTGCAATAGGACGGGCGCCCATTGTAAACACATCACGCATAATTCCACCAACTCCTGTTGCTGCACCCTGGTATGGTTCGATAAAAGACGGATGATTATGACTTTCCATCTTGAAAATTATCGCTTGGTTGTCACCAATATCAACTACACCTGCATTCTCACCAGGACCTTGTATAACTTGTATTCCTTCTGTATGTAATTTTTTAAGCCAATGTCGAGAAGATTTATATGAACAATGTTCTGACCACATTACTGAAAATATACCAATTTCAGTGTGACTCGGATCTCTTCCAAGATAATTCAATAGTAATTCTTTTTCCTCTTTATTTATACTGTGAGATTCATATATATCCATTTGTTACCAATCATGTTGAATAAAAATTTAGCGCAGATTCGAATATTCGTGATCCATCGTTTGTACCTGTTTTTATATCGACTGCTCTTTCTGGATGTGGCATAAGACCTAATATATTTAAATTTTTGTTATACAAACCAGCTATATTGTTTAAAGATCCATTGATGGGATTTAGATAACGTAATGCGACTTGGTTGTTATCTTCAATTGAGTCAAGCGTATCTTGATCAGCAAAAAAATTACCATCATGATGTGCAATAGGTATATTTACGACCTCATCAGTTTGATATTTTGAGGTAAAAAAAGTATCATTTCTATTAATTTTGAGTTCAACATTTTTTGATATGAATTTTAGTGAACTATTTTTCAAAAGAGATCCTGGTAACAGTTTTCTCTCAGTCAGGATTTGGAAGCCATTGCAAATACCAATTATGAAAACACCCTGATTTCCTCTTAATTCAAGATCATCCATTATTGGTTCACGTGCTGCAATTGCACCAGATCTCAGATAATCACCATAGGAAAATCCACCAGGTATAATTATCAAATCTGATTTTGGAATTTTATCGTCTTTGCAGGAAATTATTTTTGGTACGATGCCAAGAACTTTTTTTACAGCATTTGCTGTATCTAAATCACAATTAGTTCCGGGAAAGCGAATTATTGTTACATTCATACTAACTAATTTCTATTGAATATTCCTCGATAACAGTATTTGCAAGGAGAGACTTGGTGATTTTTTCAATTTTTTCTTCAGCTTCTTCTATGTTTTTGGCCTCAATATCCATTTCAATTAGCTTTCCCTGTCGGATGTTATTTATATTATTCTCACCAAGATTTTTTAGTGCACTCTCAATCGCTTGCCCTTGAGGATCTAATACTTCAGTTTTTAGCCTTATATAAACGATCGCTCTCATAGTTATCCTTTTACAAGCGTTGGTTTCTTATTTTTTGATGCACCATTTTGTGTCAATAACCCCATCCTCTTAGCAACTTCATTATACCCATCTAACAAATATCCTGAGTTCTCTCGGTAAACATCCTTATCCATTTTTTGTTTTGTTTGTGAGTCCCATAGTCTGCATGAGTCAGGACTAATTTCGTCGGCTAAGACCACATATACCTCATCGTTTTTATACAATCGTCCAAACTCAATTTTAAAGTCAACTAACTGTATTTTTATTGCAGAAAAATATCCCGCCAGGAAGTCATTGACTCTGAGAGCTAGTGATGTAATTTCATCTAATTCATTTTGGCTTGCCCAGCCAAATGTTATGATATGTTCTTCGCTAACTAAAGGATCTTGCAATGCGTCATCTTTATAGTAAAATTCGACAATTGTTCTGTTAAGTTTTTCACCAGTTGGTATACCTAGCCGCTTCGTAAGTGAACCAGCTGCTATGTTTCTGATCACAACTTCTAGTGGAATTATCTCAACCTCATTAATGAGCTGTTCTCTCATATTCAACCTTTTAATAAAGTGATGAGGTATATCAATAGATGATAAGAGTGTAAACAAATGTTCAGAGATACGGTTATTTATAACCCCTTTACCTTCGAAAACATCCATTTTCTCATTATTATTTGCGGTTGCATCATCTTTGAAGTGCTGAATTAATGTTCCAGGCTCTGGACCTTTATACAAAATTTTGGCCTTTCCCTCATAAATTTTATTTTTTTTCATCACGAAGCCCGTATTTTTTTATTATTTACCAAAAACATTTTTGAAAATGTAATCAACATTCTTCAAGTGATAATCTAGCGAGAATAAATCATCAATTTCTTCTTTTGTTAGTATTTCCATGATTCCTTTATCTGATAGTATTATTTTTTTAAAATCACTTTGATTATCCCACGATTTGGATGCATTTTTCTGTACGATGTCATAACTATCTTCACGACTAACTCCTTTTTGGGTTAGCATTAGGAGTATCCTTTGTGAGTATATCAATCCATTGAGCTTATCTAAATTTGCCTTTATATTTTTTTTATTTACAACAATATTTTTAACAACATTTGTAAGTCTTGAGAGGGCAAAGTCTAATAGTATAGTTGTGTCCGGACCAATTACTCTTTCCACCGATGAATGAGAAATATCGCGCTCATGCCACAAGGATATATTTTCGAGTGCGGGGGTGACAGCACCGCGAATCAATCGAGCAATGCCTGTTAAATTTTCGGTCAATACAGGATTTCTCTTATGAGGCATAGATGAAGAGCCTTTTTGACCCTTTTGGAATTGCTCAGACATTTCATCAACTTCGGTTCTTTGCAGGTGTCTTATTTCAGTTGAAATTCTTTCAATTGATCCAGCAAGCACACCAAGGGTCGTAAAGAAATAAGCATACCTATCTCTTGGAATTATTTGGGTAGAAATAGTTTCAATGTTTAAATTTAGCTTTTTAGCGACATATTTTTCAATTCTTGGATCAATATTAGCAAAAGTTCCGACTGATCCAGATAATGCACAAATAGAAATTTCTTTTTCAGCAATTTCCATTCGTTTTAAAGCTCTATCGAATTCAGCATATGCCTGAGCAAATTTTAATCCAACTGTTGTCGGCTCTGCATGTACACCATGACTTCGGCCGATAGTCGGTAAATATTTATATTCTTCAGCCTTTTTCAATAATTCTTGAAGCAATGCATCTAAATCTTCTCTTATAAGTTGTGACGCCTTTTTCAATTGGATGCACAGACATGTATCAAGTATATCCGATGATGTCATACCCTGGTGGAGATAACGTGCTTGTTTTTCACCAATTTTTTCAGATATGAACGTGAGAAATGCAATCACGTCATGATGGGTTTTGCTTTCAATTTCTGATATGCGGGCTTCGTCAAAAATTATATCTTTTAATTTATCCCGTATATTCTTTGTAAGACCGTTTTCAATGAGGCCAATAGACTCCATTGCTTCATGGGCGAGCATCTCAATTTCAAACCAGATTGCATACTTAGACTGATCAGACCAAACATCTCTCATAATCTGTCTAGAATATCTGTTTATCATTTCTTTTGTTGTATTTGTAAAGTATTTATATAGCTTAAATATTATAGAAAAGCGATCATATTAGTATTATTTTTTTTAATTATACAAAAAGAATTCTTGAGTTTTTAAATCAAATAATAATAATAATAAGGGATCAGGAGATCTAAATGAAATTAAATGGAGAAAATATCATTCAGGCATCACGCATGCAAGTTTGGGAAGCCTTGAATGATCCTGCGGTACTAAAAGAGACAATTCCAGGCGCCAAGAGTGTAGAGCAGAGCTCAGACGATGAATTTAAAGCCGCAGTCGAAATCAAGATAGGGCCAGTGAAAGCGAAGTTTACTGGGAAAATCAATTTAAGTGATGTTAACCCTCCGAATGGGTACAAGATAATTGGCCAAGGTCAAGGCGGCGCAGCGGGTTTCGCAAAAGGCTCCGCAGTAGTTTCATTAACCGAATTAGACCCAGATACGACAAAGCTAAATTATGAGGTTGACGCACAAGTAGGCGGGAAGCTGGCACAGGTTGGGCAAAGGCTTATCCAGAGTGCATCAAAATCACTTGCAGACCAATTTTTCAATAATTTACAAGAATATTTCAATAGTGATAGTACTCATATAGATGAAGAGCAACCTGTGATTGAGGCTGGAAAATCATCCAGAAATGTATTTTTCTTTAATACGCAAAGAAAAAGAATTATTTTTGCATTAATTGTTTTCTTGCTCTCATTCGTATATTTTTATAATAACTAATTTTGTGAGAGCGATATGGTAAAAATTAACATAAACATTAATAATAAAGCCTACAGTGAAGAGGTCGAAGACAACACTTTATTGGTAGAGTTGCTTCGTGATAAACTCGGTCTTACAGGTACACATGTTGGTTGTGATACAAGTCAGTGTGGCGCGTGCGTGATTCATGTTGATGGAGACTCTGTAAAAAGTTGTACAGTTTTGGCGGCTCAGGTTAATGGAAAAAATTTAACCACAGTTGAGGGATTGGCGAGTGAGGGACAACTTCATCCAATTCAAAAATCATTTCAAAATAATCACGCATTACAATGTGGTTTTTGTACACCTGGATTGGTAATGAGCGCTGTAGATTTATTGAAAAAAAATAGCTCTCCTTCGGAAGATGAAATTCGTGACTGGTTTGAAGGCCATATTTGCCGATGCACGGGTTACAAGAATATTATTAAAGCAGTTCAAGAAGCAATTACACAATAGATGTAGGGAAAGATGTATAATTTTAAATATCACAAGGCAGAAACAATAGAAACCGCGAGATCTCTGATTGCGAAATCAGATGATCCAAAAATACTTGCAGGCGGACACACACTAATCCCAACATTAAAGCAAAGACTCTCACAGCCATCTGATATTATTGATATATCCTCAATTGACGAATTGAAAATGATTACTCTTGGTGATGGATTTGTTA
Organism: uncultured OCS116 cluster bacterium; assembly: GCA_902613795.1. GTDB lineage: Bacteria > Pseudomonadota > Alphaproteobacteria > Rhizobiales > TMED25 > TMED25. Next base: position 189,823 of record CACMIP010000001.1, on the reverse strand, counting down.
CAATTGGAGCCCTTTGTACACATTCTGATATTTCAAATTCACCAGATATTAAAAAGAATATTACAGGATTAGCTGATCTTGCAAAACAAATTGGTGATCCGCAGGTACGTCACAAGGGTACGATTGGTGGCTCCGTTGCAAATGCAGATCCAGCTGCAGATTATCCAGCAGCAGTGCTAGCTTTGGATGGTGAAGTAATAACCTCAACTGAAAATCACAAGGCAACGAATTTTTTCGTCGACATGTTTGAAACTTCGTTAGACCCCGATGAAATAATTACTGGAATTAGATTGAAAATTCCAAATTCTTCAACATACAAAAAGTTTAGGAATCCTGCATCAGGTTACGCGATGGTTGGTGTTTTTATGTCAAGATATGACAATGATGTAAAAATAGCTGTTACAGGTGCGTCAAGCTCTGCCTATCGAATGCTAGACTTAGAGGACTCCCTAAAGAGCAACTTTAACAATGATATCATGGCGGATGTTAACATTGATACAACTAACTTTAATGATGATATTCATGCATCAGCAAAATATAGGGGCACAATTCTAAAAGTACTGCTTGAGGAAGCTATTTTAGAGTTAAAATAGGCTTATAACTATTCCATTAGCCATTTTTCGTCATTATATGATAAAATATAATTCTACAGACTATTACAAGGTATACATTGGCTATGGCAATTAGTGATCATGATATAATAAATATTGCTCTCGAGTGGAAAAATAACGGTAGAAAAGTTGCTATTGCAACAGTAATCCAAACATGGGGATCTGCCCCTAGAGGGGTTGGAAGTAAATTACTTATTGATGATTTGGGTAATTTTGAAGGTTCCGTATCTGGTGGCTGTGTCGAAGGTGCTGTAATTGGAGAGGCTTCAGATCTTTTTAAGACTGGAAAGGCTAAAATTCTTGAATATGGGGTTTCCAATGAAATGGCTTGGGAAGTTGGGTTGGCATGTGGTGGTACAATAATGATATATCTAGCTGAGTTAAATTAGGAATGCAGAGAAAGATATTAGAAGAGATCTTATCAAAGCAAGGTGAAAGAGAGTCCTTAGCTTATATTGTCGATACCGAAAGCGGAGATGAGTTTATTTTCTCAAAAGGTAAAAAAACTAATTACCCTGAGCTTGATATAGAAATTATCGATTGTTTGAAGTCTGATCGGAGCAAGCTTGTTCAAATAGACAATAAAAATTTTTTTATTGATGTCTACAATCCTCCCTTAAAGTTACTTATCATAGGTGCGGTCCATATTGCTCAATATCTAATTAATTTCGCAAATAACCTCAATTTTGATTGTATATTAATTGACCCAAGGGAAGGTTTTGCAAATAAAGAACGTTTTGCTGATGTAAAAATATATAATAGTTGGCCAGATGAGGTTTTACCCGAGCTTGGGATTGATGAAAGGACAGCTATAGTCACACTAACACATGATCCAAAAATTGATGATGTTGCACTCGATTATGTACTGAATAAAAGCTGCTTTTATATCGGCTCCCTTGGTTCCAAGAAAACGCATAATGCAAGGATTGATAGGTTGAGTAAAAAACATTCCAAGGAGAAACTTGCTAAGATCCACGGGCCAATCGGTTTAGATATTGGCGCCAGGTCCCCAGCGGAAATCGCGCTATCGATTATAAGTGAAATGATATCGGAATTAAGATTATAAGTTTTTTATGAAAATATTTGAAAAAGATATTCAAGAGACATTTGGTTGCTTATTAATGCATTCTGTTTTTCTAAAAGATGGTAGGATTCGTAAAGGAAAAATTATAGATAAAAATGATATTGCTACGATGGAAAGATCTGATATAGAGAAAGTTCAGGTTGGTGAATTGGAAGATGATGATATTGGTGAGAATGCTGCTTCAGGTCTGATTGCAAAAGCAATTGCAACAAATCAGTTTTCCGTATCGCCTACGCTCTCAGGAAAAACAAATATAACATCCATAGCAGATGGCCTTATTGAAATTGATGAAGGTAATGTCACTAAACTCAATAATCTATCTCCCAATATTGCTGTATCAACCCTTAATAATCATGACGTCGTGTACCGAGGCGACCATACAGTCAGTGTAAAAATAATTTCGTTTGTGATTTCATCATCTGACTTAGATAAAATTTTAAATTTTCTAAAAAAAAATAAAATCATTAAATTAAAAAAATTTAAATCGATGAGGTTTGGAGTGATCTATACGATTGCAAAAAATGAGAAGCTGTCTCTAATTGAAAAAACAAAAAAATCAATAATGTCGCGAATAAGTAATTACAACTCTACAATTATGGATGAAAGAGTTTTGCCACACGACTCTGCAAGCATAAAAAATAATGTTGTTGAGTTATTGGAAAATAATATTAATTGTATTTTATTATTTCTATCTACTTCGATAACCGATGTAAATGATATTGTTCCAACTGTAATTCATGATCTTGGTGGCAAGATTAATTCCTTTGGTATGCCAGTAGATCCAGGAAATTTGACATTAAGTGGCAAGATTAATGATGTGGATATTATAGTAGCCGCTGGATCTGCTCGAAGTGACTCGCTCAATGGTTTTGATTGGCATTTAAATTGCCTGCACGCAAACATTGAAGTTAGTCAAGTAATGGTAAACTCTCTGGGTGTTGGTGGTTTGCTAAAAGATATCGATTTTGCGGTAAAGAGAAAAAGAGTTTCTAAAACTATAGATACAAAAAAATCAAACATTGCCGCAGTTGTGCTATGCGCCGGCGAGTCAAAAAGAATGGGTAACAGAAATAAGTTACTATTGAAGGTTGCAGGCAAGTCTCTCATAAAAAATTACATAGATAATATCTCTAAATCCAACGTGTCAGAAATAGTTATAGTGACAGGGTATCAGTCAATTGAAATAGAGAGAGAGTTAGAAGGCTACGACGTAAAATTTATACACAATGAAAAATATAGGGAGGGTATGTCAACCTCCTTGAATACGGGAATTAATTCGCTATCAAAAAATATTAATGCAGCCATAATATGTTTACCAGATATGCCCATGATTGGTATTTATGAAATAAATAAGTTGATTGAGTATTATAATCCAAAAATTGGAAATGAAATTTGTATTGCAACCTATAATGACCAAAGGGGTAATCCCGTTTTATGGGACAGGAAATATTTTAAAAAACTAATGCAAATTAAAGGTGACAAAGGGGGAAGATATTTGTTGCCAAAATTTTTAGAGCAATCTGTGGAAGTGGTATTAGGAGAAGCAGTAGCCTTTGATGTAGATAATGAAAGCAGCTATAAAATTATCAATACGAAAGAAATGTAAAATCAATTAATTGATTGTGAATATATCACAGCCATCTTTTGTGATGCCAACGGTATGTTCAAATTGAGCTGATAACTCTTTATCTCTTGTTACAATTGTCCAGCCATCTGATAAGAGTTTAATATCTTTCGTACCCGCATTAATCATTGGTTCTATTGTGAATATCATTCCTTCTTTTAATTCATACCCATGACCTTTCTTACCAAAGTGGAGAATATTTGGATGATCGTGAAATATTTTTCCAATGCCATGTCCACATAAATCTTCAACGACAGAAAATCTATTCTTTTCTGCTATTTCCTGTATTCGCGCACCTATATCACCCGTTCGGATTCCTGGCTTTAGTATTTTTATAGCTTCCATGAGGCACTCTTTTGTAATATCAACGAGAATTTCAGCTTTTCTTGATACCTTACCTACTTTAAACATTCGACTTGTATCGCCATACCATCCCTCGTATATGAGGGTAACATCAATATTTAATATATCGCCTTCTTTTAACTTTTTTTTGCCAGGAATACCATGGCAAATAACATTATTTAATGAGATGCATGAAGAGGCGGGGTACCCTCTGTAATATAGAGTCGCTGGAATACAATTATTTGATAATGCAAACTCGTAAATGAGTTTATCAAGGTATTCTGTGGTATTTCCTTCTTGGACATAGGGTTCAATGAAATCGAGGCATTTTGCTGCCAGCATTCCCGACTTCTTCATGCATTTAAAGCTCTCCTGATCATATAATTTAATTAATCCTATATTTTTAATTGGCGCGAGACTTGCTTTTATATAGCTATGCATTAATTTTTTTTCTCAGGTTTCTGTAATTTTCTATACTAAAAAATATTTTTATTATACTCAATATAATATATAAACAATGTAATAATTATTTTCACCAACATGGAATTGAAATGAAAGATATAACAGCAGCAATTTTGGTGATCGGCGATGAGATCTTATCAGGAAGAACCAAGGATAAAAATATTGGTTACATTGCAGAATGCTTCTCAAATATAGGTGTTTATTGCAAAGAGGTAAGGATTGTACCCGACGAGGAAAGTAAAATTATTGGCGCATTAAATGAGCTAAGAAAAGACTATACTTATGTAATGACTACAGGAGGTATAGGCCCGACCCACGATGATATAACTGCGGATTGTGTTGCCAAAGCATTTGGGGTTGAGATATCCGAAAATGAGGATGCTATTAACATGCTGCTTGAGAGGATACCTCTTGAAGATCTCAATGAGTCAAGACGAAGAATGGCTCGAATACCGCACGGCGCAAGATTGATTGAGAATAATGTATCAAAGGCACCCGGTTTTCAAATTGATAATGTATTTGTAATGGCTGGGGTCCCTGCTGTAATGCAGGCTATGCTGGATGTTGTCATAACAAGAATTGACAAAGGTCAGAAGTTATTTACTTGCAATATATCTACAAATATCAAGGAAGGTGATATCGCAGATATACTCAGGGAGATTCAAAAAAATAATCCAAATATCATGATTGGATCATACCCGTACTATACTGATGATGGGTATGGAGCGAATATTGTGTGTAGAGCTAAGAATCTTAATGAACTGAAAAATATAGCCAGTATAATAGAAAGCAGTTTATCGGCGATTGGAAATGTAGCAGTTGGAGAATTTGAGTAGGATGGATAATAACATAAGTTCAAAGTTATTTCCTGTATCTTGGGATCAATTCCATCGGGACTCCAAAGCCCTTGCTTGGCGACTTGCAGATAAAGCCGACTGGTCAGCTATAATTGCGGTTACTCGGGGAGGGCTTGTGCCATCGGCAATAGTCGCAAGAGAACTAAATGTAAGAATAATAGAGACAATATGCGTAACATCTTATAATCCAGAACATAAAAAGGGTGATATTGAGGTATTGAAAAGAATTAGCGATAATTTACTATCGGATCCGAAATTTAAGCTAGATACAATATTATGCATTGATGACCTAGTTGATACTGGGTCAACAATGGCGGTTGTAAAAGATATGATACCGGGAGCGCATATCGCAACTGTTTATGCAAAGCCGGAGGGTTTGTCTAATGTTGATACATTTGTCACGGAGGTCAGTCAAGATACATGGATTTATTTTCCATGGGATACTGAGCTACAATTTTCACCACCCATAAATCCAGGTGGTGTCTGATGATGTATTTAATTTATGAGCGGACGTGGTGGAATAGGTAGACACAAGAGACTTAAAATCTCTCGGAGGTTACTCCGTGCCGGTTCGAGTCCGGCCGTCCGCACCATTTTTATACTTTATAATTATAAAGCCATTTCAAATTATCTAACTGGCTTAGACCATTTGTTTTTTCTAAGAAAAAATCCCTGAAGAAGGAAATAATAGGTGGCGCATGAAAAATTTCACGGTTGATACCTGAATTTCTTATTACTTTATCAATTCTTTTTTTCCTTGCACTCATTATATAATGAACAGACTCAACACTATTATTTTCGCCAATTGATTTGCCTAAGGTAAAGGCATCCTCAAGAGCCATCGATGCGCCTTGAGCAAGATGTGGCTTAATTGAATGCGCTGCGTCACCAATAGCAAAGATTGGTCGGGAGGCATCCAAATTTAATGTAATTTTAGAGTCATAAAGGTTCCACGAATGCCAGTCTTGCTCACTCAAGAAAGAATAGACGCCTTTCTCTATATTTTGCTTATTTTTTTGGATTACCCAATCTTTGTTATTTTTTGTTATCATGACAATATTGATTAGATCCTCGAAATATGGGTACATTACAATATGCATTCCTTTGCCAAAAAATAGATATATCGTATCAGCTGATATCTTGATTGGTAATTCATGAACCTTTACTGCAGAGCGGTATGTCATAAAATGATTTGCTATGGGACTACATGAAATTCTATCGAATATTGGGCTTGACGAATTTCCATTTGCTATTATTAATTTTTTACTGCTGGTAATTGTCTTATTTTCTTTTATTATCTGTATTTTATCACCCAGATCTTCAACTTTTTTTATTTTTGAGTCGTAGTTAATCTTTGTCTTCGATGCAATTACATTGGATAAAAGCTCCTTGTGAAGAATATCTCGGCTTGCTGTATAGTAATTGGTTAGATTATTTTTATTGATAAATTTTTTTACTGGCAGAGTGGTCAGTTTTTTTAATTTCTCTATTGAGTATATTTCAATATTATTGATGACCTTTATGTGAGACTCTAATTTTTTCAATACGCCCATTTTTTGTAGCACATTGCTTGCATTTGGCGATAACTGAATACCATATTGGTTAGCGATCTTCTGATCACCACTTTCGAATATCTCGTTTTTAATATCAAAATTTGATAGTACATAACTACATGCCAATCCGGCAATTCCAGAACCAATAATACTATACATTTCTTTACTTCATTAATTCCGAACCAAGCAATTTGGTGGAATTGTCGCGTCCTTATCCAACTTACTATTGTATTGGTAAAGTGTTGAGCAGTATGGGCATACTATGCTGTCTTTCTTACCCATATCAAGGTATATATGTGGGTGGTCATGTGGAGGATTTGCTCCAATGCATTTAAATTTCTTCACAGGGATCTCAATCACAGAGTATCCTTCAGTATTTTGGTAATGAGGTATTTGTATGTCTGCCATGACTATCTCCTGTAATAATATATTTACTTAACAAATAAAAATATATAAATAAATTTAGATTGAACTAATTTGATTAAATATACAATTAACTATATATTTAAATTAAAATAATAAAATATACATAATAATTTTGCAATAATGTAACTCAACGAAGTGAGATATTAAATGCCTCAGAATAATAACGCTAATTTGAAATCACGAAAACTTGAGGGTATCGACCCAATATGGGACAAAATTAGGGAGGAGGCAAAAGAGGCATCCTCGCAAGATCGACAAATATCTGGCTACATGTATTCACAAGTACTTTCTCAAAAGACGTTGGAGAAGGTTTTATCTGTAAATTTATCAAAACATATAGAAACAATCCATGTTGAGTATCGAATCATTGAAGATTTATTTGATGAGTTTTATTCAACCGATAAACAAATCCAGCAAACGATAAGGGCGGACATATCCGCTGTATATGATCGAGACCCTGCGTGTCACCGATATATAGAGCCAATCCTGTATTTTAAAGGATTTCAAGCATTACAAGTTCATAGGTTGGCAAACTGGCTTTGGGTTAACGGCAGGAGTGAATTTGCTTATTATTTGCAAAGCTTATCCTCAAGAGTGTATTCTGTTGATATTCATCCAGCTGCTAAATTTGGAAAAGGGATATTTATTGATCATGCAACAGGTATTGTAATTGGGGAGACAGCAGTTATTGATGATAACGTATCTATGCTTCACGATGTGACCCTAGGTGGTACGGGAAAGAAATCTGGTGACAGGCATCCAAAAGTTAAAAGTGGCGTATTGATCGGTGCAGGGGCAAAGATTCTTGGTAATATTAAAATCGGGGTTTCGGCAAGGGTTGCTGCTGGTAGTGTTGTACTTAATGACGTTCCAGATGGGGTAACGGTAGCGGGGGTGCCTGCTAGGGTTATTGGTGGAAATGATAAAGAATATCCATCGCAGCATATGGACCACTTACTACCATCGACTGAAAAATAAATAGAGTTCTTCATGCAAAGAAAAGAGAGTGAAATGCTACAGGACTATCTCAGGGATAAATTTAAGTCCGATGTTATCCGTGTTGTCGAGCGTCCGAAGAAAAATGACTCAATGGAGGTATATGTCGGTGACGAGTTTATGGGTGTTATCTTTAGAGATGATGATGAAGGCGAAATCTCTTATTCTTTCAACATGGCTATTTTAGATATTGATCTATAGTTTAGTCGGGTTTTCATGCCCCTTATAGACAACCTCTGGATCAAATAGTTTCTCTTCCTCTTCAAATTTGAGTACTACTTTATTTGTACTTTCAAAACTGATAGAGCGATAGAAGCAGGATCTATATCCAACGTGGCAGCTTGCTCCGACTCCCTCAACATCAACAATTAGCCAGATTGAGTCTTGATCATCATCAATGCGTATACTGCTAACTTTCTGAGTTAGCCCTGAGGTTTTACCTTTATGCCATATCGATTTGCGCGATCGACTCCAGTAGTATGCTTCTTTATTTTGTATAGTCAGTAGAAGTGCTTCTTTATTCATGTAGCCATGCATAAGAACCTCACCTGATTTACTATCGGTTGTTACGACTGGAATAAGTCCATTTTCATCGAATTTTGGCGCAAGAGCTGTACCTTCTTCAACCTCAAAGACACTCTCTCTCTGTGCGAGTGGAATATCTACCATGTCTTTCATTTAGCTAGTTATTTGTTAGTTTCATGAAGCGATCCCTGAGCGCCTCATTTGTCTCAAATTCCCCTGTAAACCGTGTTGTTATCGTTGATACTTGATCTTTCTTTACGCCCCTAAGAGACATACACATATGCTCTGCATCTAGAATTATTGCAACGCCCCTTGGATTAAGAGACTGGCTGAGAGCGTTTGCAATTTCAGCTGTCATTGTTTCTTGTGTTTGAAGACGCTGCGCGTATATATCAACAAGTCTTGCAATTTTTGAAATTCCAACGACACGATTTGATGGTAAATATGCAACGTGAGCTTTACCAATAAATGGTATCATGTGGTGTTCACAAAATGAGTTAAACTGAATATCCTTAAGGAGTACGAGGTCATCATAACCACCAACTTCGCTGAAGGTTTTGGATAAAACGTCAACACCATCTTCGTTATAACCTTTGAAAAACTCCTTGTATGCATCGATGAATCTACGCGGTGTTTCGAGCAGGCCCTCTCTCCCTGGATCTTCACCGATCCAAGCGAGTATAGTCCTTACAGCATCTTCAGCTTCTTCTCTGGAGGGTATGGAGGGGGCCCTCGATAAACTTGTAATTTTTGAATTTTTATCCATTATAGGTTGCTCCAGGTTAGTTTGGTGTTAATTCTTAACTAATAAAAGTTGAATATATGTTAAAATCTATTATTTATCAATATAAGTATGATATATTTATAATACAATTATTTCATTCTTAGCTAGTAATAAAATATGCAATGTTAGACGACGTTTATAATAATAAAATAATTGAATTGGCCGCAAATATTTCACATATTGGCCGACTAAAAAATCCGAGTAAAACAGCAACCAAAGTAAGTAGGCTTTGCGGCTCCAAGGTTACTGTAGATGTTGTTCTGTCAGACAATATTGTAACAGATTTTGCGCATGAAGTTAAGGCGTGTGCATTAGGGCAAGCATCGTCATCAATTATGGCAAAGAACATAATTGGATCAACTGTGGATGAGTTGCTAAATATATCAGAGCAAATGAAAAAAATGTTGAAAGAAAACGGCCCAGTTCCAGAAGGTAAGTGGGCAGATCTTGGTTATTTAGAACCAGTAAAAGATTACAAATCGCGACATTCGTCAACCTTGCTGACTTTTGAGGCTGTAAATGAGGCCATTCAAAGCAATTAGTCAAAATCATTTATGTTAAAAACCGTAATCAATTTACCATTCATTTTATTGATAAAAATATATCAATACACCCTATCTTATTTTTTAGGAAACAGATGTAGATATCTGCCTTCTTGTTCTAATTATGCACTTGAGGCAATTAAGAAATTTGGTATATGGGCTGGTGGCTGGTTATTTTTATATAGATTTTTAAGATGTCATCCACTCTCAGGGCATGGCTATGACCCTGTCCCAAACAAATTACCAAAAAGTTGTGTTTGGTATAAGCCATGGAGCTATAAAATAAAAAAAAATAATTGATTATGTGCGCGATAATCATTAATACTATGGGTACTTACCTGATTTGTTAACAGAGATTGAGTTAGATATGTACATATATAAACTGCTAGATGGTTCCAGCAAGGAATTTCAAGATAAAATCAATGGGACCGAACTTGCGAAATCAATATCCCCATCACTATTAAAAAAAACAGTTGCTGTAAAAGTAAATGGTGAAATCAAAGATCTAACAGACAGTCTTCCAAATAATTCCGATATTGAGTTTGTAACAAGGGAGCATCCAGAAGCACTTGATCTTATTCGGCATGACTGCGCCCATGTATTGGCGGAAGCGGTTCAAATTTTATTTCCTGAAACCCAAGTCACTATAGGACCAGTCATCGAAAACGGTTTCTATTATGATTTTTATCGTAAGGAGTCATTCAAGCCAGAAGATTTTGTAAAAATTGAAAAAAAGATGCATGAAATAATTTCACAAAATACAAAATTTGAAAAAAAAATAGTTAGTCGTGATGAAGCCATTAAAATTTTCCAAGAAAAGAAAGAGGAATTCAAGGTTGAACTCATAAAGGATATCCCGAAGGGAGAGAATATAAACCTATACTCACAGGGCAATTGGTTTGATCTCTGCAGGGGCCCACACATGGTTTCAACGGGACAAATTGGTAAGGCGTTTAAGCTTATGAAAATAGCTGGCGCATATTGGAGAGGCGACTCTGATAATGTGATGCTTCAGAGAATTTATGGCACGGCTTGGAGCACAAATGATCAGTTAAGTTCTTACCTCAATATGCTTGAAGAAGCAGAAAAGCGAGACCACAGAAAACTTGGTAGAGAGATGGACCTATTCCATTTTCAGGAGGAGGGCCCGGGATCTGTTTTTTGGCACAAAAAGGGTTGGAAGTTATTCACTGAGTTAATTGATTATATGAAACGTAAGGGGATGAATGCCGGGTACCTGGAAGTCAATACACCCGATATGTTGGATAGGTCATTATGGGAAAAGTCAGGACATTGGGAAAAATTTGGAGAGAATATGTTTACTAGCACTACTCCAGATGAAAAAATATTTGCACTAAAACCAATGAATTGCCCAGGCCATGTACAGATATTTAAAAATGGTCTAAAGAGCTATCGTGACTTACCAATAAAATATGCTGAATTTGGTAAAGTTCATAGATATGAACCATCAGGCGCATTGCATGGGCTGATGAGAGTTCGGCATTTTACACAAGATGACGGGCATATTTTTCTGACTGAGGAGCAGATAAAAGAAGAATGTATTAGAGTCCATGAGTTGATTTTATCAATATACAAAGACTTTGGTTTTGAAGACATAGTCGTAAAATTCTCTGACAGACCAGAAAAGAGGGTTGGAGAGGATGAAATTTGGGATAAGGCTGAAAAGGCGCTCACAGAAGCGGTAGAGTCCACAAACCAAAAATTTGAGCTAAACCCTGGTGAAGGGGCTTTTTATGGCCCTAAGCTAGAGTACGTATTACGCGATGCAATAGGAAGAGATTGGCAGTGTGGCACGCTTCAAGTCGACTTTAATCTGCCTGGAAGGCTCGGTTCATTCTACATTGGAAGTGACGGTGAGAAGCATGTTCCTGTAATGCTACACCGAGCCATATTTGGATCCCTAGAACGATTTACTGGAATACTAATTGAGCACTATGCTGGCCGCTTACCCCTATGGATATCACCGACTCAGATAGTAATTCTTACCATCAATTCTCAATGTGATCAGTATGCAAATAATGTACTTGAGAGATGTGTTATAAGTAATTTAAGGGCTGAAACAGATCTCCGTAATGAAAAAATAAGCTATAAGATTAGAGAGCATATTTCAGTTAAGATTCCAATATTATTTGTTATAGGTCAAAAAGAGGTTGAAGATGGGACTGTTACTATACGAGAATTGGGCAATGATATACAAAAGACTGTTAAGCTCAGCGACGCAATATCTGAAATTCAAAATAGAGCAAATCCGCCAGATTTTAACCTTTAGGAAGAAAACTGCTCTGTAATTATTCTCTCTTCTAGATTGTGATCTGGGTCAAACATAATTTTCAAGGATAGCGTTTCATCATTTGAAACAATTATTTTATGCGCATCCATTATTTCATGACTATCCGCGGTGGCATTAACCTTTCTGAATTCTGGATCAATAACATCGATTTCAACAATCGAATTAATATCCAACAACGCCCCCTTCCATCTCCTCGGCCTAAATGGACTTGTGGGGGTTAGGGCCATCAATTTCGCATTGATAGGCAAGATTGGTCCATCTGCAGAAAGATTGTAAGCAGTACTGCCGGCTGGGGTAGAAATTAATAAGCCATCTGAGATTAATTCATTCAGGCGGACCTTATCATTTATTGAAATTTTTAGTTTTGCCGCCTGGTAGGTCGTTCGAGTTAAGGCAACCTCATTTATTGCAATTTCACTATGCTCTTTCCCAGATACATCAATCACTGACATTTTAAGTGGATTAATTTCTGTTATTTCAGAGTTTTCCAGTTTCTTATCCAGATTATCAAAGCTTAATTCATTCATAAGAAAGCCAATGGAGCCGCAGTTCATCCCATAAATTGGTATACCAGATCCAATGAACTGATGAAGCACTTGCAGCATTTGACCATCACCTCCCAGTGCAACAATGAATTCTGCATCTTCTATATCAGAGTTCCCATATAATCCAGTTAATTTCTCTTTTGCTTCAGTCGCTTGTGCAGTTTCACTTGCTATGAATGTTATTTTTTTAACAGCCATTATATTTCTATATTTATTATTGTTTCAATTGCGGTTAAACTTGTTTCAAATATCATATGTATCATAATTACATGATTTATTAAATAATATTTGATTACTTCCTTGTGTGTGGTGGCATTATCATGAAGAAAATTGGTATAGTTGGGTGCGGAAGGCAAGCACCAAAGCATATTATGGGATATTTTGAGAATGGTATAAAAGATATCTTCTTATTCGACGTTATTGAGTCAAGGGCTCGTGATTTAGCTGCGGAATATAATCTTCAATACAAGAAAATTGATGACTTGGTGGCTATACCAGATGTTGGTATTTATTCAATTTGTACGCCACCAAATACACATGACAGGCTAATTGAAACATTGATTAATAACAATAAGCATATTTTATGTGAAAAACCATTATCATTAAATTTGGATAATCTATTAAAATTTGAACGCTTATCAAATGAGAAGGGGTTAACAGTAATGGGTGGGTATATCTATAAGTTTTCACCTTCACACATTGAAATAAAAGAGTTCATAGAAGCCAATCAAAGCCACATTCAAAGTGCATATTTGAGAATTGCGAGCCCCGGTATAAAAAACGCATGGCAATTTTCAAAAAATAAAGGAGGTGGTGCAATCAATGAACTTTTTGTCCATATGATTGATCTCGCAAATTGGTATTTTGGTCCAATTGAAAACATTGAAGAAATTGATATCCAAACATACCAATCTGATAGGGAGAGTATGATTGATAAAAATGATCATCTTGCAGAAGACTTCATTACGGTCAAAGTGCAGAATAGATTGGGTGTCTCAATTACTATTGAAGCTGATATGATCTCAACTGATTTCGTACAATATGTAAATATATGCGGACCTGGTTTGATGGGATTCTGTTCGATACAACCAAATTTGCCGTTGATCTTGCGTCAAAGTGAAAAAAAATATGACATTTGTGAGTATAGAGAATTTAAGAATCTTCACACAAGTCAAATCGCTTATTTTCTTGGTTGCATTGATAAAATCACAACGCATTCGCAATCAACAATCACTGAGTCAATTGATATTTGTAAGTTTCTCAATGAAGTTACTGATTAAGTCCAAGAGCATTCTCTGCATTAACCGAACAAATATTATTTTTTATGTCTTCTGAAAAATTAATGCTCTCAATCCATTTTAATGGTTTTTTCACGCCCATATCAGCCGGGAAATCTGTACCAAGTAATATTCTATCAGAACCAATTATCTCTATTACTTGTTTCAGTCCAGTATCGGAATGAGTGATAGTGTCGTAGTAGAAATTTCTGAGATAATCGGATGGTTTACTGTTCAAATTATCACTTACATCTTTTCTAGTATCATATGCGTGGTCAAACCTTCCAATAGCAAATGGTAAATAGCCACCCGCATGCGATAAACAAATTTTTATATTAGGTAATTGATCCATGAATCCTGAGAAAATAAGATTTGCGGCGGCTGTTGTAGTTTCCATTGGATTGCCGATGAGATTAATTAAATGATACTCACCCATTATATCATGAGCTCTAGTAGAGAGCGGATGGAGCAGAATAAAGGCGCCTAGTTTTTCTGCTTCCATTAGAATTTCGTAGAAATGGCGCTGGTTTAGGTTTGTATGATCAATATGGGAGCCGATGATGATACCTTTTAAGTTTAGTTCGTTCATAATTCTATTTAGCTCTGATATGGATCTTTCGGGGTCTTTAATTGGTATGGTCCCTAAACCTTGATATCGATCTGGACGATTGCTCACAGCATTAGCTATTTCGTCATTTACGTCTTTGCAAGCATCAAACGCGATATCAATTGGGTCACTATCTCTGAGCAGTTGTGGATTGAGAGATAATAATTGGATATCTACTTCTGCATCATCCATTAAAGCGATCCGTTCTTTATATGGTGTCCAATACTCAGGCGTACTCATTACATTTTTTCGTTTTCCAGTTGTTAGTAAAGTTCTTCCTTCTTTATTTCGTTCAATTTTCGTACCATACCACAGCTTATTATTTTCGTAAGCGACCCTCAAAGACGCTGGTAGTATATGAGAATGTATATCGATAACTTTCATTTAGACATCAAGTTTTATAGTTTCATTTAGTTTTATTGACTTCTCTATACCTAGGGTAATTTTCAGATTTTGAAGACCTTCTTTTCCGGTAGTATTTGGGCATGCTATTCCTTGGGTTACAAACTCTAACCATGAACGAGTCTCGTCAGCAAATGGACCCCAATATTTATCAACCGCCCAATTGCCAGAGGCATTACTGGTTAAAAAACCCATTTCTGTATTTGTATCCACGTATGCATGGTGCATACCACTCTCTGAGAAACCAATATGCTCTTTTCTGTCATCATCAAAAAAAAGTAAACCATTTTCTCCAATAATTTCTGCCCTCACTAGCCTACCATGAGATGGGTAGTTTTTTGGCAATGCATATCCCATCGATAGGTTGACGATTGTACCGTCATCGTAAGTTATTATTGCGGCTGCAATTTCATCTACGTCAAAACCATCTTTTCTGTATATTTTACCGTGGCCTTTTGCAACTATCTCTTTTGGTGTTTTTCCATCAAGGTACCAGCCAAAGAGATCAACAAGGTAAGTTAATGCATCATTGACAAAGGATATATGTTTTGATCTTTTTAGGATTTCCGCTCCAGTTCTTTGCGTATTATTAAAACGTCCTACACAAGATAATATATTACCAACTTTATTCTCAATTATTTGTTGTTTCCCAATTAAGTAATGCCGATTAAATCGAAGCGTGTAGCCAACATGCAAACTTGTATTATTTTTTTCAGCAGCTTCAACCATTTTTTCTGCTTCATCGACGCTCAACGCAATAGGTTTCTCAACAAGTACAGGCTTACCCCTTTCAAGAGCGCTTATGACTGGTTTGAAATGCTCTGGCTCACTCGTTGAAACGATAAGGGCATGGATATTTTCGTCATTAATAATATCTGAATTATTCGTGCTAATAATGTCTGCATTTATTCTCTCACCAAGCTGATGCGCTTTCCCTGAATCTATATCTGAAATTCCAATATATTTCACAGAAGAATTATTTCTGGAAATAGATGACCTTAGGTTACCCATTCTACCGCATCCGATAATACCAATTCCAATTTCTTGATGATTTAGTTGCATAATGATTTTATTTTAAGATTAATTGTATAATATTTACATAAATTGATTTGTAATCAATAAAAATAAAACAAAATATGAATATTATTTAGAGGGAAAGAAATGACACAAGAAGATAATTATACAAAAGGTCTAAAAAAACTATTAGAAATGGGCCGTGAAGATACAATGCTAAATCAAAGGCAAATTTCCGAAGATATGTACCAACTATCTGTGGGAACATTATTTGGAGAGATTTGGAATCGCCCCCATCTATCCTTGCGTGATCGCCAATTGATAACACTTGCGGCAAATATTGCACTCGCAAGACCTCATGGAACTCATTCACACTACAGAAGTGCGCACCACATTGGTATCACACACGAAGAAATTTGTGAGATTATGATACACGTTGGTATGTACGGTGGCTGGCCTTGTATCGCACACGCAACATCACAATATCTTGAGGTTTTGGAGGAAAGGGGTGACCCAATGGCAAAATCAAACCCAAAAAGGGATGAGATTAAAGAATAATAAAGTCAAACATTCCCAAGTGAATTAATAATTGTATAGACATTATCCACGCTTGGCTGAATTATTCCAGAGTCAATTTGGATGATTGTTTCCATTGTTTTCTTTGTATAGGGTAGGTCAATCTTAAGCGCCCTCGCTTCCGCGAGCACATGGCCACTCATATGTAAAATTTCTGTTTTTCTACCTCGATGAATATCTTGACCCATTGAGGGTCTTCTGTTTGGTCCGTTTGACCTTTTTTTTATCATTGTATCAAGTTCTAAATAAATATCTTTATCAACTGATTGGAGCCACTTATCCTTACTGGCCCCTCCAAATTTATCAAAATCAAGACCGAGTTTTTCCCCAATTTCAGCGGCCTCTCTAGCAAGATTTATTTGTAGTTTTCTGCAAACTTCATCACTCGCTAATTCTGCTGTTCCAAGATTTGACATTGCAACTACTGGGTTACCCATACAGTTTTGGCACAGCTTTGCCCACCTTTCCCCCCAAAGATTTTCTGTAATAACAGATGAGTCAATGACATCGAGTGCCTTCCTTATTTTTTCAAGCTCTTTTCTTATTTTTTCTTGCTCTTTGGTTTCTTCTTTGTGATGTAAACCCAATCTAAATACGTCATGCCCCATGTCTCGCATTCGGCTATGACCAGGTCTTGAAACTTTGCCAGGCTCATATGACTCCACAGATATGTTTGACATCACAAGACCTGCTGCTCTATTTTTACCAACAATATTAGCTATTTCTTGGTCTGGCCAACAATTTTGCGCTGATATTATTAGCCCATCCGGATGAATAAATTTATTTATAAATTGCGCCGACCATTCTGTGTCATAGGCTTTCATTGCGATAAAGCCAAAATTAAATAATTGTTCACGGGCAATTTTTTCAGATTGGTGCAAGTGCAACATTCTTGGTCTTGCTACAAAAGTATCATGAGGTCCTGATACCTCAATACCATTTTTATTAACATATTCAACCTGTTCATGCCATGGGTCAATAATTGTAACTGAATGACCTGTTGCGCTCAGCCACCCCCCCAAATAAGATCCAACTGCACCAGCTCCTATAAATAAAACTCGTTCTTTTATTGGTTTCATGCGTTACCTATTTTTCATTGCAATTTGTAGATCGTATTCGCTATCGGGTACAATTCTTGGTATATGATCTCCATCTAAATATGCTATCAAACATTCCGCCGCCTGAATTTCCATTCTTGCTCTAGATACTTTCGTGTTTGCCCCCATGTGACACGTCATTATTATATTATCAAGTTTTGAAAGTGGCCCGCCAAGATATGGTTCTTCATTATATACATCAAGCCCTGCGCCTGCTATTTGGTTTTTATTTAGCGCATTGAAAAGAGCTTTTTCATTAATTAGGCCGCCACGGGCTGTGTTAACCAGAAAGGCGTCATTTTTCATTAGATTAAGCTCCTCTTGGTTGATAATATCTATTGTTGCAGGCGTTTTGGGTACGTGCAAGCATACAATATCAGCTTCTTTCAGAAGCCGACTCTTACTAACCCATTCCACTGGTAAATAGGAATTTATGGACTCATCCGGGTCAATATCATTTGCGATAATATTTGCGCCAAAAGCGGATAGTAACTTCGCTGTTCGGCGACCGATCCGACCCATACCAATAATTCCAACTGTAAGCTCTTCAAGACTTCTACCAAGTACTCTAAGCCATTTACCCTGCCTCATTAGAGCGTCACCTTTTTGTACCCCCCGAATAAGCATGAGTATGTGGGTAAGCGTTAATTCGGCGACTGTATCTGCATTTGCACCTGGAACATATGAAACGCCAATATTTCTCTCTCTGGCTGCGTTCAGATCAATACTATCAAGACCTACCGCACATCTTGCTATAAACCGTAATTCAGGCGCCTGATCCATAACCTCAGCTGTCATTGGTTCGGCACCACAGATTGCAACATCGCAACCCTTTATTAATTCCTTCATCTCATCTTCAACTAAGAGTCTTTTTTTATCATTTCTAATGAGTTTAACCCCAGCATCTTCCAACATTGTCCAGGATAGGGGGTTGCACGCACCCCATTGTTCGGGTGATACCATCGCAGTTGCTCTAATTTTCATATTATTACGCCTTTAGTTAATAGGGTGCTTCTTCGCCAATTATAGTTATTCTGTGCATTCTTCTTCGAAAGCCAGCATAATCGTCAACAGCATAATGTTGCGTGCAGCGATTGTCCCATATAGCAATTGTGCCCGGACTCCATTTTAGCCTGCAAATAAATTCAGGTCGCGTAGAATGAGATTTTAGATAATTTAGAATAGGAGTCGACTCTTCCTTGGTCATACCCTCAATCTCAACAGCATGTCCACCAATATAAAGTGCTTTATTTTTCGAGTCTGGGTGGGTCCTAATGATTGGATGGTATGTATGAACTTTGGTTTTGCCAGGATCCTGCTGTTTCATGCTCTTTGCACCTGTAAAATTACCAAGTTTGAGCGGTTGATCACCAACGTAAAGCCCTCTTAATGATCCTAATATATCTTTCATTTGGTCTGATAAGGTATCATATGCCTGATACATATTTGCAAACAGCGTGTCACCTCCCGCTGGAGGTAGCTCTTGAGCGTATAACATTGTTGCTTTTGGAGGAATTTCAGTAAAGCTTCCATCCGAGTGCCATACATTACCGAATGCGTACGTATCCTTCTCAGTTTTAACAATCTCAAGAATTTCAGGATGTGTCTCCAATCCTTTCATGTATGGATAGTGGTGAATCTCACCCCACTTTCTTCCAAATTCAAGATACTGATCAGAATTTAAGTCCTGATCAAGAATACCAATGACCTGATAGTCAACGAATGCTTTGTATATTTCTTTGAATGTATCATCATTTATATTTTTCAAGTCAACATCCAATATCTCAGCACCCATAGCTCCTGCAAGGGGTCTGATCTTAAAGTTATTATATTCGATAATTTTCATTGAAACCTCATTTAATATTTAGTATTTCTCTTGCTTCACTGGGGCTAGCCACTGAATAACCCATATTCGTGATTATATTGACCGCCCGTTCGACAAGGGCAGCATTACCTGGTGCTAATTCGCCTCTTGATATATATAGATTATCCTCTAGCCCAACTCGAACGTGACCTCCGAGTATGACAGATTGCGCGACCATTGGAAGTTGGTCTTTTGATATTCCAAAGGATGCCCATACTGCGTCATTAGGTAATTGATTTCGCATAGTCATCATTGTATCCGGCGTTGCTTCGGCTGCCCATGGTATACCGAGGCATATCTGGAATAAATAAGGTTTTTTTACCAAGTCTTGTTTTATAAGAGCTTTTGCTTGCCTTAGCCCACCGAGATCAAAAACCTCAAGCTCTGGTTTTACACCGGTAGCAGCAATTTTTTTTGCCATCTCAATCACATTATCTGGTGTATTGACAAAAATATGTGGCCCAAAATTAAAACTGCCTATGTCCAAACTGCATATATCTGGCTTAATATTTTCAATGTGAATAACACGATTGGCGGGCGACGTAAGAGTTGTACCCGTGCCAAATTTTACAGGATCTTCGAGGGTACCAAGAACTATCCTGGCGCCTGGCCCAGTAGTTAAATTAATTATAACATTATCATTTTTTTGCCTTATCCGATCAACAACTTCCTTGTATAGCGTCTCCTCCATACTTGGTTTTCCAGTATCTGGATCTCTCACATGTATATGAACGATTGCAGCACCAGCCTCATGCGCAGAAAGACACTCATCGGCAATTTCTTCGGGTGTTATTGGGACTGCTGGATTTATGTGTGTATGCTCGGCAGCGCCAGTGACAGCACATGTGATAATAACTTTTCTCAACAAACCCCCCTTTAAACTACAATCAGTCTTATATTCTATAGATATTATTTTAAAAATAAATTATATTTTAATCAAAATTTTTTTTTTATAACTAAAAGGTTTTTTATCATGCGACTCGGCTTTTTTACAATGCCCGTTCATCCCGAAGATAAGAAATGGGATATATCACTGCAAGAAGATCGTGAGGCTGTGATATTAGCAGATAAGCTCGGTTTCTATGATGTGTTTATTGGAGAGCATTTAACCGATAAATCCGAGAATATTACAAATAGCATGATATTTTTATCAAGCTTGATTGCGGAAACCAAAAATATAAAGCTTGGGACAGGAACATCTAATCTCTCACACATGCATCCAGTATTAATAGCGTCTCATGCAGCAATGCTCGACCATCTCTCAAAAGGCAGATTTATATTTGGCATTAGTCCTGGAGCACTGCGATGTGATGCAGAGGTATTAGGTATTATAAATGAGGATAGAGGGCAGATTTTTGCTGAGTCTATTGATGTAATACTTGAAATTTGGAGAAGTGATCCCCCTTACGACATTGATTTACCGAACAATAGATTTAAAGTCTCATCTCTGGAATCCACTTTTCTTGAAGTTGGAGTCGGCTACTTGCAGAAACCCTATCAAAAACCACGACCTGAAATAGTTGGAACGGTTGTCGCCCCATTTTCAAAGGGTGTGATTGCAATGGGAGAAAAAGATTTTCATCCAATATCCGCACATTTCCTATTGCCAAAATGGGTAAAGACTCATTGGGAAAATTATAAAGAGGGTAAAGAAAATGTCGGGCTTAAGGCAAATATAAGTGATTGGAGAATCGCGCGTACTATATTTGTCAACGATGACTCACAAGTTGCCAAAGATTATGGTAAAAATAACAAGAAAAGCCCCTACAGATTTTTTTATGACCATCTCTATCGAAAACTCGAGAGGAGTGGTCGTCTTGGCGTATTTAAATCCGATCCAAATATAGATGACAAAGATTTAGATATTGATAATATTCTTGATGAGCTCGTTATTTGCGGTGACACAAATCATGTTATAGATCAAATTTTGGCATTTCGGGAAACAGTTGGAGATTTTGGTGAGCTCTTGTATGGTGGGGTTGATTGGCTTGATAGGGATCTGGCACGCAAATCAATGGAACTTATGGCTGAAAAGGTAATTCCAGAAGTCACAAAAAATATCAATAAATAAATCAAATTGAAATATTTTAATCAAACGTTTATATAAGTGATATGCGCTCAATTATCGTCATAATATCTCTTTTTTTAATATTATCATTCACAAGTAGTATTGTTGGGTATAGGATTCCTGGAATAACTGAAAACCCATCACTTGGGAAAATAAAGCTGTGTAAGGCAGCTTCAGGGATGCATTCAAATTTTATAGATAAGTACGTCACTGCAGGCATTATTTTAAGTCATAAAAAGCAATCAGAGCAGCAATATACTTTTTATGTAAATAAAGAAAAATGGAATAATGAATTATTTGAGTCTCAAGAAGTGGTTGCGATTGGAGGTTGGTGCAGGGTCGCTAATAAAAACGGAAGAGGCGAAGTTTACATTTATGATAATAAAAGCAAAGATATTATTGGCACAGTAATAGATGGTAACTACGAGGCTTAGAAAGCTATTTATTTTTAGTATAAATTATAATTAAAAAGCCAGTCAGTATACCCACTATCATCCATAACCAAGTTTCTATTGAAAATAACATTACACCAACATTTAAATTTCAAAATCTGATATATTTTATAGTATAACCATTTGTATGGAAAATATAATGGATTTTAATTTTGATTATATAATCGTTGGAGCAGGTAGTGCTGGTTGTGTCTTGGCTAATAGATTATCTCATGATGAAGGTCATTCAGTCCTTCTGATTGAGTCTGGTGGCTGGGATAATAATCCTTGGATACATATCCCGCTCGGTTATGGTAAGCACTTTGACAATCCAAAAGTTAACTGGATGTATCATTCTGAACCAGAGCAAGCGACTGGGGGTAGGAAGATATTTCAACCACGAGGAAAGGTAGTTGGTGGCTCATCTTCAATAAATGGCTTAGTTTATATACGTGGCCAGAAGCAAGATTTTGATTTGTGGGATCCTGAGAGAAGGTATGGATGGGATTATAATTCTATTTTACCGTATTTTAAAAAGAGCGAGAAGAATATGGATATCCAGGACCAATATCATGGTTCAGATGGTGAATTATCAGTGTCATCACCAAAGGATTTACATCCACTGGCTACTTCTTTTGTAAAAGCAGGTCTTAATATGGGATATCCCCTAAATAAAGACTTTAATGGCGTAACTCAGGAAGGCTTTGGTCATTTACAAATGACAATCAAGAATGGTCTGAGGTCAAGCTCGTCAACAGCTTTCTTGAGAGCGGCTAAGAAAAGAAAAAATCTAAAAATATATACTAATGTGCTTATCTCAAAAGTTTTGTTCAAAAATAAGGACGCTATTGGTGTCTCTGGGGTTAGAAATGGTAAAAAAATAAACTTCTACGCAAATAAGGAGGTCATTTTATGTGCAGGTTCATTTAATTCACCAAAAATTCTGCAACTATCTGGAATTGGTCCAAAAGATATCCTTGATGAATTTAATATTGAAAATATATCAGTTTTGGAAGGTGTTGGAAAAAATTTACAAGATCATTACAATGGAAGAATTGTTTTCAAAACGTCCAATCAATACACCTTAAATACTGTTATGAAAAGTAAATTTAAGTCCATACGCGAAGGCTTAAAATATATTTTTTATCGAAGAGGTTTTTTAAATATGGGCTCCTCTGTAACAGCTGGTTTTATTAAGTCAAAACAATTACTTAGTAGGCCTGATTTGCATATTAGTTTAATACTATTTAGTGGAGATAAGGCTGGAACAAAACTACACCCATGGTCAGGATTTTCAATTATTGTGAGACTACTGCGACCCAAAAGTGTAGGTAGCTTGAGAATAAGAAGCAAAGACCCCGCAGATCAGCCGCAGATCTTTATGAATTATTTTAACCACAAAGATGATAGGAAGCTGCTTGTTCGAGCAATAAAAATAACAAGAAAAATTATGAAATCAGACCCAATCCGTAATGACATTATTGAAGAGTATTCCCCAGGTAACGAAATTCAATCTGATGCTCAAATAGAACAATTTTTAGCAACGAAAGGGGGGATTAGTTATCATCCCGTTGGGACTTGCAAGATGGGTGTTGAGGATGACTGTGTGGTCGATTATAACTTAAATGTTTACGGCGTAAAAAATCTTAGAGTTGTAGATGCATCAATAATGCCAAATCTAACCTCTGGTAATACTAATGCTCCTGTTATCATGATTGCGGAAAAGGCCGCAGATATAATTCTAGGTAAAAGTTGATATTATTTGAGTGGTGAGAATGAGGTGCCAGTCATGATTTTATCTTCTTGATCTGCTACCATTCCTGCAGTCTTATCTCGAAAACTAAGCCAATCAGGGTCAGCAGCCCGTTTCTTTTTCATCGTATTAAATTCTTCAAGATCCTTGTATTCCCATATGTGAACTATTTGATTTTGCGGACCTATATCACTTATGAAATATGCAATTAGTTTAAAGCCATATTTATTGTTTACTGGCATGGCGTAATCTTCAAATATTTTTACATATTTATTAAGCATTCTTGGTACACAATTATATGTTCTTACGTTATAAATCATTATCTAAACTCCAAAGTTATGATCATTTCTGCTTTTCAACCGGAGGCCAAATTCTATGGCCTATACTAGGTGAACCAGGCGCATGAATTGTTTCACCAATGGTTTTTTTGCTAAATGGGTCAAATTCACGAACAATATTTTGACGCCTATCCTCATGTGATGTGAATTCATATAGAACAGAATGCTTCGCCCAGCCAACTGTTGAAACCATTTTTCTGGCTCTAATTGCACCTTTGACCTCAGATACAAACGGCAGCCTAATTTGCGCATACCATTTTCCTATTTCAATCTCATTTTCGACGCTTGTCATGTTATAGCTGCCCATCTGAATTGCCTGCGCTGGCACACCTCCAGGGGCGACCATGCGATAATCAGGACCCGTGACTCTCTCTTCCTCAATTAAAACAGCAGCTCGTGCCTCAAGCCTTTCTAAAAATCTTTTCTTGATTTCAGTTGTTTGATTTTCAGGAAAAAGAGGGGAATTTTTTTGATAGTAAATGTGGGGAGATGAGGCGGCAATTAGACATATATATTGTGTCCCTTGCGGAATATTTTCTGTCGTATGGGGTAATTTATCACGTCGTTCTTTGTAATCCTGCTCGTCCACCACATAATGGGCGGCCCATACTACTCCATCATGAGTTAATATATTCGGTAAATAATCATTATGAAGCCAGTTAATATGGTCCTCTTTTCCAGTCTCGTCTAAATTATACCATGTCGCCCATATACCATTATCCATGTGAAGCCCTCTTATAAATTTCCAAACTAATTAACTGTTTACTTTGCTATAAATTATATTATCACATATTATACACATAATTTAGATTGTAAATTTGATATTACTCGTTGTAATATCAAAATTTGTTCAACAAATAAACAAATTCGAGGAGATTCATAAATGTCAGATATCGGTATTATTCCAGTTGATTGGGAGGATAGGTTTGACCCACAAAGAATGCTAAGAGAGAGATTGGACCGGGCAAAAGAGGCTCTTGATAATTCGGAAGCAGACGTATTATTCGTATTTCGTACAGAAGATGCAAGATACCTAATGGGTTACAGGCATCATCTAGGTCCTGCTTTCATAATGGGTAACGCCGTTGTCGTTCTTGCTAGAGGACATGACCCGATATTATGGACAATGGACTATGAGCATTGTAAGCAAAGAATGCCATGGTTAGATGAGCAACAAATTCAACCCAGGGCAAATTTTAGAGAAAAAGTTGGTATGAAAAGATGGGCAGACCAAGTGGAAGGTTTTATTGGTTCACTTAAGGGAAAGACAATCGGAATTGATATTTGGGATCTAAATATGGAGAATGCGATCAGGGAAACCTTTCCTGAGTCAAGCTTTGTTGATGGATATCAGGGTATTCTTATGCGTGCAAAAGAAATTAAAACTCAAGATGAGATACATTGTTTAAAAATCGCAAACGCCATGACTGAGGCTGCACTCGACAATGCTCTTGATTTTTTGAAGCCAGGGGTTCGAGAATGTGAAGTTTTAGCAGTTGCATGGGAGACAATGACTGCAATGGGATCTGAATGGACGCAGTGTTCAAATATTGTTGCCTCTGGACCCTACACCGCTCCCTATCGTAGGTTTACATCAGATAGAATAATACGAAATGGGGATCCTGTAATAATAGATATTGGAGCTTGCTTTAATGGTTACTATGGGGATCTTACAAGGACATGGATTTGTGGAAATGTAAAACCAACTGACGAAATGAAAAAAGTTCATCAGAATTGCTATAACGCTCTATTTAATGCCGGCGCTGCAGTAAAACCGGGAGCTACAAACGCTGAAGTATTTGCACAAGCAGATCCATATGTGTTAGACAGCCTTGGTCATGGTTCCGGAGTAAATCCTTGGGAGGCTCCATATTTTTCTCCAGCATCAAAGGATCAACCAGTCGTGTTGAAAGAGGGTATGCAGTTCAATCTGGAACCATACGCCGGAGTAAAGGGAGTTGGAGGTTTTAGACTTGAGAATGATCATATTGTTACAGCAGAAGGTGTTGATATCTACACTACCTATCCATTTGATGAAAGGCTTGTAATCGATGTGCATCCATATGATGTTTCAACAGGAAGAACTAGGTAAAGATGGCAGAAGAAAACATTGGATCAATTGAACCAGACTTTTCTCTGAAAGGAAAACTTGCGATTATTACTGGTGCGAGTATGGGTATCGGTAAGGAAATAGCACGAGCATTCGCCGCTGCAGGGGCTGAGATTATTGTCACAGCTAGAACTGAGAGTAAGCTAATTGAGCTAAAAGAGGAAGTTGAAAAGGATGGAGGAAAGTGTCATTTTCTTGTTAATGACATAACGAATATAAATCAAATACAGGATTTGGCTGATTTCATTCGTAAGAAACTATCAGAAGAAGAAAAAGACCTTGTTTTGGTTAATAATGCCGGGTTCGGATTTACAAAGCCTGTTCTTGAGGTAACCCAAGAGGATTTCGATCTTATTACTTCGACACATTTACGAGGAACCTTTTTTTGTTGCCAAAAGATTGGCGAAATAATGCTTGAGAGAGGTTATGGAAAAATTATAAATCTTGGCTCAACGTGGGGATATACAACTGATGCAAAAAAGGCTCCGTATTGTATGGCTAAAGCAGGCATTGCTCATATGAGCCGAGCAATATCGACTGAATGGGCCCCAAATGGAATTCGAATAAATACACTGGCCCCAACAGGAACCGTTACCGAATTTACTCAAAAAACATGGGAGTCGATGCCGGAGCGTGCACAAGGTATTCTATCAAGAATAAAATTAGGCAGATTTGCTTATCCCTCAGATCATTTAGGCGCTGCAATATTCTTGGCATCTAGTGCATCGGATTTTATTACTGGGCAGACAATATATGTAGATGGTGGATTCACAGCGGCTGGTTGATTAAATATTTAGGCTGCTGATAATCCTTTCACGAGTAATGGGTAACTGCTTTATTCTAATGTTCATTGCCGTAAAGAGTGCATTACTGATTGCTGCGGCCGTCGGGCCGTGTGCTGCCTCGCCAACCCCGAGGAAGGGCTCCTCAGGTCGATCTATTAATTCAACTTGTATTTGCGGTGTTTGTTTGAATTTTATTATTGGGTAATTTTCCCAGTCTGTTGCGGATATTATTTCGCCGTCAAAATTTACTTCCTCAATTAATGTGCAGCTAGTTGCTTGTATGATACCGCCCTCAATTTGATTTTTAACTCCATCAGCATTAACCACTTCTCCAGCATCAATAACGGCCCATGCGTTAATGAGCTCAATATCCTCATCAACATTTATCTCTACAACCATAGCACAATATGCACCTGAATTTTTATAGCGTGAAAAGGCAAATCCCTTTGGTAAGCCAGAGATTCTATCTGTCCATTTTGATATATCTCTTACTCTTTCGATTAATTCAATGATACGCGGGTCAGATAAATGCTTTAATCTGAATTCTATTGGATCAATCTCTTGCATTGATGCTATATCATCCATTAGAGTTTCTATTGCATATACGTTTACAAATGCGCCGAGCCCACGCATTGCGGATGTTCGCCATGGAAGATCATATACAATTTGCTTTTGTATTCTGATGTTTGGGATGTCATAAAGTGGCATTGAGTTTCTGTCAGCTGCACCACCTTTATC
The DNA here is from genome assembly GCA_902613795.1 of uncultured OCS116 cluster bacterium. Lineage (GTDB taxonomy): Bacteria > Pseudomonadota > Alphaproteobacteria > Rhizobiales > TMED25 > TMED25. The sequence continues at coordinate 162,101 of CACMIP010000001.1, read as the reverse complement.
AAGTGGGGTATCAACCGGGTTTGGAGGATTTAACGGGTTTGACATATGCTCAGCTGCAAGAAGGTACTCTCCATTTTCACCTGATGGTCTTTTTACATGCGGTGGACTTTTAATTGATATATCAAATGACTCGATCATTAAATTATCTGCCAGGTTCGCATCGATTTTAGTTACCATACCAGGCGCAAGAGGAGACCATGATAGCTCATCTTCTCGACTCCAAACTAGTCTAACTGGAGTACCGTTTAGCTCCTTTGCTACTAGAACAGCATCTAAAACAACATCGTCTGCTCCATTATGACCATAACATCCTGAGCCGTGTTTGTGCATTACATCAACGTCATTCTCATCAATATTGAAAATTGATGCCAAAGTTCTCTTCATTGCAAAAACGGCCTGACTATGCGTATATACTTCAAGAGTATTACCTTTCCATTGCGCGACAGCACAGCAAGGACCAATTGAAGCATGGCATAGAAATTTCCTAGAGACTTCAGTTGAAATACCATCAGATCTCAATACATCAATTTTCCCTTTATCAAGACTATTTATTATTGGGCTTTTTGTATCCCGAATGAATTGAAGTGGGTCTTCAATAATTTTATTTGGCGTTGACCATTTGCAGTATTTATTCACTTGCTGTACAAGTTTTACTGCATCCTCCTCTCTTTCTGCTATTACGGCTATAAATGAACCGTTTACAACCAGTTTTTTGAGATTTTTTAATGTATTTATTTTGTCAATATCGATTTTAATGATCCGAGATGACACAGAGGGTGGTCTGACTACGCGGGCATGTAGCATACCATCAAGTTCAATATCATGAACAAACTCATGAGTACCTAAAATTTTATTTTTTAAATCGATTCTCTTAATGCTTTTCCCAGCAAGCTTTCTCTGGGCAGGTAACTTTGGTTCCATGTAGATTTCAACTGGTTGGTTAAAATCAATATCTTTAGCAATCGACCAGTAGGATAAGTTTGTGGGGTTATCGTTTAGGTAAATTTCACCATCAATAACATTCAATTCCCGCACATCCGATTGCAATAACTCCGACGCCTTACTGAGCATTAGCATTCTCGCTGCAGATGCAGCTTTTCTGACAGAAATCCCTTCTGTTTGCATAGATTGTGAACCTGCAGTACAGCCCCCATCTAGCCCGTCTTTAGTATTGCCCGCTGAAATCTCTATTCTATCTGGATCTATGTCTAGTTCCTCTGCTGCAATTTGAACAAACGCAGTATTGATACCCTGGCCAATTTCAACTTTCCCCGATACCATTCTTACGGTACCGTCCTTATTTATCGTAAACCAATTAGCAATATTAGGCGCTGAGTCAAATGATCCGGGAAACATATTCATCATGATTTCCCATCTAGATATTTTTTAACAGCATTCAGAATTCTAAGCTGGGATCCACATCGACACAGATTTCTATCAAGTTCATTTGCAATATCATCGACGCTTTTAGTGGGATCATCGTCAGTTATCGCCTTCACTTTCATAATAATTCCGCTTAGGCAGTAACCGCACTGGCCTGCTTGCTCATCGATAAGCAGCTCTTGTAATGGGTGAATACCATCTTTTGATATCCCTTCAATAGTCTCGATTTTCTTATCATCAATTGACCAGATTGGAGTATCACATGAGAAAATTGCAAGACCGTCCATTATCACAGTACATGCACCGCAAACACCGCCTCCGCAGCCAAATTTTGTTCCTTTTAATTTTAAGTCATTTCTGAGTATGTACAATAGGGGAGTGTCAGGATCAGACTCAATTTCGTGTTTTTGTCCATTGACTGTTAGCGAGTATTTATTTGCCAATTTGTGATACCTTTTTGAATTAGAGTTTAATTTTACTTATCATAGTGTTAAATATATACAATATATTTTAATATAACTTATATTATAACTTTTTTATAATAATTATGAACAATTTTGATTGAAATTAGTATGGCAGATATAGCGTATGTAAATGGTTCTTTTGTTGAAATGAACGATGCAACAGTATCAATTAAAGATAGAGGCCTGTTGTTCGGCGATGGTGTATATGAAGTCGCTGGAGTATTTGAAGGCATATTAATTGATAATGATGCTCACCTCCAAAGACTAAAAAGATCACTGCGGGAAATCAAACTTGAGCTACCGATGAATTTTAGTGAACTAGCGGGTCTTCAAAGAAAATTAATTCACCTTAATAAAATTAAAGAAGGTACGCTTTATTTGCATGTTACAAGAGGGGTATCTGAGTCTCGTGATTTTGAGTTTCCAAAAGAGCAGAAACCAAGCTTAGTAATGTTTACTCAGCATAAGAAAATCATGAATTTGGCAACAGATAAGTTAAAGGCAAAAGTACTCACCTATCCTGACTTAAGATGGAAAAGAAGAGATATTAAATCCATTGCTCTTCTTGCCCAAGTTTTGGCAAAGGAGATTGCCCATCAGGCTGGTTGTGATGAAGTATGGATGCATGAGGATGGTTTTGTGACTGAAGGCGGATCTAGTAATGCATTCATAATAAAAGATGACAAATTGATTAGTAGAAAAAATAATGAAACTATTCTCTCTGGAATAACCAGACAAGCAGTTTTAAAATTAATTGAACAGGAGGGTTTGGTTTTTGAAGAGAGACCTTTCACAATTGAAGAGGCCTATGAGGCGTCAGAAGCCTTCTATACGAGTGCGTCCGTATTTGTTATGCCTGTAATTTCAATTGATAAAAAAATAATTGGTAATGGGGAGCCGGGAGCATTAACTTTAAAATTAAGAAACCTATATGAAAACTTTGCAAAAAGCTTTATAAACCAAAGCCAAAGGTAGTTTAGTACTATGAAATTTGATAAAATAGAAAAAGCAATTGAAGCAATTGCAAACGGAGAGATGATCGTAGTCGTTGATGACGACGACAGAGAAAATGAGGGTGATTTAATAATTGCTGCCTCTAGAGCTACACCTGAGAAAACAGGTTTCATAATCCGGCATACGAGTGGTATTTTGTGCGTGTCTGTCCCTCAAGAATACGCGAGAAGATTACACCTTGATCCGATGGTTTCAGATAACGATGCGCCACTGGGTACGGCGTTTACAATATCCATTGACCTCAAAGAAGGTTTGACAACAGGGATATCAGCTTTAGAGAGGGCGAATACAATTCGCGCAATGGCTGACAATAACACAAAGCCCAGCGATTTTGTAAGGCCCGGGCATGTTTTTCCATTAATTGCAAAAGAAGGTGGTGTGCTGATGAGATCTGGTCATACAGAAGCTGCCAGCGATTTGGCAAGCCTAGCTGGGCTTGAGCCTGTCGGCTTATTATCTGAGCTCATGAATGACGATGGTAGCGTGAAAAGAGGTGACGAAGTATTTAAATTTGCCAAGGAAAATAACCTAAGAATAATATCTGTTGCTGATATAATTCAGTACAGAGAGAAACGTGAGCAGCTTGTAAAGAAAGTTACAGAAAAAGATATCAGTACGAGTATTGGTAAAGCTAAGGTTATTACTTACAACACAATATTTGATGATGTCGAACATATTGCATTAGTTTATGGTGATATTACATCTGGTGAAAATATACCTACCAGAATACACCGGGAAAATATTATTAAGGACGTATTTCAGGAAAATAATCTCATTAGTGCGTCTATGAGCCATCTAAAGAAAAAAGATAAAGGCGTTATACTATATCTTCGGGAGGGCGCAATAGGTGTGCAAGCAGCGAGTAATAAGTCGTTGAGTGAAAATAAAAGAGAAGAGCAATGGCGTGATATTGGCCTAGGTGCGCAAATTTTGAGAGATCTCAATATTTCCTCAATTGAGCTTTTATCCTCAACAACGTCATATTTTGTTGGTCTTTCAGGTTTTGGGATTGAGATAAATTCACGACTTCCCCTGAATAAATAAGACAGAAATTCAATGACAAGAGATGCAAATTTAAAGGTCAGAGTTAAGTCCGCGAAAGGCCGTAAATTATCATCGACACGATGGTTGGAGCGGCAGTTAAATGATCCTTATGTCAGGGAGGCCAATAGGCTTGGATATCGATCAAGGGCGGCATTTAAGATACTTGAAATTGATGATAAATTTAAAATTTTTAAACCTGGTCAATGTATTTTAGACCTTGGCGCAGCGCCCGGAGGATGGAGTCAGGTTGTGGCAAATATTGTAAATAGTCAATCTAACTCTGGACAGGTTCTAGCGATTGACATTCTTCCAATTGATGCACTTTCTGGTGTAAAGGCAATGAAATTGGATATTTTTGAAGAGAATGCAATTAATCTCATCAAGGAAGAGATGATAAAACCCAGTGCTGATGTCATACTATCTGATATGGCCCCATCAACTACAGGGCATAAGGCAACGGATCACCTCAGGATCGTTGCCTTACTTGAAAGCGCATTAGATATTGTTGATAATTTACTTTCAGAGGGTGGCACTTTTATTGGAAAAGTATTTCGTGGAGGCACTGAAAACCAAATATTAAACAGAATGAAGAGAGATTTCCAACTCGTGAAGCATATCAAACCTCAATCGAGTAGATCTAATTCTTCTGAGTTGTATGTCGTCGGAATAAATTATGGAAAATGAGAAGTATTTGATTTTTAGCTTTTAATCATACAAAATGGATGATAATGATAAATTTTGGTTATAGTAGTTAATTAATGATAGTGGAAGCTCTAACTTTTGATGATGTTTTAATAAAGCCCTGCGCATCAAGTGTGCTGCCAAACCAAACTGAGCTAACTACAAACATAACACCAGCAATAAAATTAAATATCCCAATAATCTCAAGTGCGATGGATACGGTCACAGAAGCTAATCTGGCTATAGCCATGGCTCAAGTAGGGGGCATGGGTGTTATTCATAGAAATTTGGAGCCGAAAGAGCAGGCAAATCAAATTGCCCAGGTGAAGAAATTTGAGTCTGGGATGGTTGTAAATCCCGTTACCATAAATCAAGACGCAAAACTGAAAGAAGCTATCAACTTGATGCATAATCACTCAATATCTGGCATTCCAGTTGTTGCAAAAAATAACAAACTTGTTGGTATTATTACTAACCGTGACGTGAGGTTTGTCACCGACTTTGATGTTGCAGTCGCAGATTTAATGACAAAGGATAAAATTATAACCGTCAATGAGAACGCGACAACTGAAGAGGCAAAGGGTTTATTACATAAGTATAGAATTGAAAAGCTTATTGTTGTTGATAAAGATTATAAATGTATTGGTTTGATAACTGTAAAAGACATCGAAAAAGCGAAACTCTATCCTGATGCGAGTAAAGACACGCTTGGTAGATTGATTGTTGGTGGCGCCACAACAGTTGGAAAAAAGGGAATGGAACGAACCGAGTTACTTGTTGATGCTGGCGCTGATGTTGTTGTTGTTGATACGGCGCATGGACACTCTTCCAGAGTAATTAAGGCAGTGGAAGAAATCAAAAAGAAATATAATGTTCAAGTTATGGCAGGCAATATAGCAACTAAAGAAGCTGCACAGGCTTTAGTCGATGCAGGTGCGGATGCTGTCAAGGTTGGCATTGGCCCTGGCTCAATTTGTACAACTCGAGTTGTTGCTGGAATTGGTGTTCCGCAGTTTTCCGCAATACTCGAGACAGCAGATTATTTGACCAAAGCCAATATTCCTCTAATTGCAGATGGGGGAATAAAATATTCAGGTGATCTAGCAAAAGCACTTGCAGGTGGAGCAAATGCAGCTATGATCGGATCTTTGTTTGCGGGCACTGATGAAAGCCCTGGTGAGATCTTTCTTTATCAAGGCAGGAGCTACAAGTATTATCGTGGAATGGGATCACTCGGCGCGATGGCAAGAGGCTCTGCAGACAGATACTTTCAAGAGGAAGTAAAGGATGCATACAAGTTAGTTCCTGAAGGTATAGAGGGGCAGGTACCCTACAAAGGCCCGTTATCTGGTGTAATACACCAGCTCATAGGTGGATTGAGGGCATCAATGGGCTATACTGGCGCAAAAAATTTGTCAGAGTTTAGAAAAAATGCAGTTTTCCAAAGAATATCGAGCGCAGGGCTTAAAGAAAGTCATGTGCATGATGTCGTCATAACACGTGAGTCACCAAACTATCCATCAGTCCGTTGAAGCTTGCCTCGCAAATACAATCATCGATAGAAATCCTTGATCAAATACTTTTGAGACACAAACCGTTACCCATTGCTATGAAGGACTGGGCATCAAATAACCGTTATGCCGGTGTCAGGGATCGCGCCACCATAATTAATATATTGAACGCAGCATTGAGACAAAAAATATCATCAAGCTATGTCATGGGTAGTGAGGACTCACGGGCAATAATTATTGGAAGTTTGATTCGTGAATTTCAATTTAAAATCAGTAATTTAAGTAAATTATTTAATAATGAAAAATATGCCCCTGAGTCATTATCTGAAAATGAACTTGAGTTGTTAAATTCTGCCAAGGATAGATTATCAAATGCTAATATTTTTGTAAAAAATGATGTGCCCGAATGCACTATAGATGAATATCAAAGAACATTTGGTGATACCTTAGATACACAATTATCGTTTATGTCTGGCATGCCTGATCTTGATATAAGGGTTAACACATTAAAATCAAATTTGGATAAAGTTGAACTTGCTCTCAAAAAGTTTCATCCAATACGGACAGCCTACAGCCCATTCGGTATGAGGGTCAAATCAGGGGGTTTAGAATATAAATTTCCGAATCTTGAAAAAACTCTATCATATGCAAAGGGGCAAATTGAAATACAAAACGAAGGATCACAAATATCAGCGATATTATCTGGTGCTGGCCCTGGAATGCAGGTATTGGACTATTGCGCGGGTCATGGTGGTAAAGCTGCAATTTTGAGTATGTTGATGAAAAATTCTGGACAACTTTATTTGAATGATATTGATCAATCGCGGCTCATAAATGTTCCATCAAGGATGAAAAGATTGGGTGTTAAGAATTACCAAATTATAAATTATCAAGACTCAAAAAATAAGTTAGCACAGTTTTTTGACATCGTATTTTTAGATGCACCATGTTCTGGTTCAGGAACGTGGCGACGTAAACCGGATCTGAAGTGGAAATTCAATCAGGAGAAACTGGATAATAATTTGAAAGATCAAAAATTAATTCTCAGCGAAGCAAAACATGCTGTGAAAATTGGTGGCAAGCTGATTTATGTAACTTGTTCACTTTTTGATAGTGAGAATGATCAACAAATTAGAAATTTCCTTCAAAATGAAAAAGGTTTTCGGCTAGTGAACTATCAAAAACAATGGTCTTTTGGCATAAAAAATATGCCCATTAATGCAAAGAATAAAGATACGGAGACCCTCTTATTGTCCCCAATGACCAATAACACGGATGGTTTTTTTGTTGCAATCCTCGAAAGATTGGAATGATATAACAACAAGATCATGAGTAAAAAAAGAGAAAAAATTATCATAGTCGATTTTGGAAGCCAATTCACGCAGCTAATTGCAAGACGGGTGAGAGAATTTGGAGTGTATTCTGAAATTCTACCATATAACAATATAAACAAGGAGCAGGTCGGTGATGATCTATCTGGTGTAATATTTTCTGGAGGCCCCCACAGTGTAATACAAGATGATGCTCCATCTGCGCCCAAATGGTTGTTTGATCTGAAAAAGCCTATTCTCGGTATTTGTTATGGTCAGCAAACAATTGTAAATCAGTTGGGTGGAAAGGTTACAAATTCAGGTAAGAGAGAATACGGCAACTCAATAGTAAAAGTTGTTTCAGATTCTCCATTATTTGATAAAGTTTGGAATAGTGGGGATGAGTATAAAGTATGGATGAGTCACGGTGACTCGGTGTCTGTTTTGCCAAAAAAATTTAGCGTAATCGCAAGAACGGATAGTGCTCCTTATGCAGCTATTGCTGATGAAGCAAGCAAGTACTATGGTCTACAGTTTCATCCTGAGGTGTACCACACACCAGATGGAAAAAATTTAATCAAAAACTTTTTAGATATATGCGGCGTTAGCTTTGATTGGACAATGGCGAGCTTCTTTGAAACTCAAAAATCAAATATATTGGCTAAAGTTAAAAGCAGCAAGGTGATCTGCGGGCTCTCTGGAGGGGTAGATTCTTCAGTTGTGGCAGTGCTTTTGCACAAAATTCTGGGCGATCAGCTTACCTGTATATATATAGATAATGGTTTGATGAGAAAGAATGAGTCAGAGCAAGTAGTAACCATGTTTAAAGAGAATTATAATATTCCACTCATACATGTTGATGCCAAAGAAATATTCCTTAAAAAATTAGAGGGCGTTGCCGATCCAGAACAAAAACGAAAGACTATAGGTAATGTATTTATCGATGTTTTTGATGAGGAGGCTTCAAAAATTGGTAATGTTGAATTTCTTGCGCAGGGGACATTATATCCTGATGTAATTGAGAGCGTGAGTTTTACAGGCGGCCCCTCAGTAACGATAAAAAGTCATCACAATGTTGGGGGCTTACCAGAGAAAATGAATTTAAAATTAATAGAACCACTCCGTCAATTATTTAAAGATGAAGTAAGGATATTAGGTAGAGAGCTCGGTCTTCCAGATACATTTATAGCACGACATCCTTTTCCAGGACCAGGCCTTGCCATCAGATGCCCTGGTGAAATAACAGAAGAAAAGCTTGAAATCCTAAGGAATGCCGATGAAATTTACATCGATGAAATAAAAAAAGCTGGGCTTTATGATGAGATTTGGCAAGCATTCGCGGTACTGCTTCCAACAAGATCAGTTGGTGTCATGGGCGATGCAAGAACATATGAATATGTATGTGCCTTGAGAGCGGTTACGTCAGTTGATGGCATGACAGCAGATCTATATCATTTTGAAAGTGATTTCCTTTCCCTTTTATCGAATAAGATCATAAATTCTGTAAAAGGTATTAATCGTGTAGTGTACGATATCACCTCAAAACCACCAGGTACCATCGAGTGGGAATAGGTTTTATTATATTTGTTAGCAACGCAAAACTTTTTAAGCAACAATTTGATTGGCTTGTAAAATATCAGAAAAATTTTTTTGCCAAAAATCTATAACATACCTTACCCTAAGCTGCGCAACATCAAGATAGTTTGCCAGTTCAATTGTGTTGACCCATCTACAGTCCAAGATACCCTCGTCTATCTGAGGGTGAGTGGCATCATCTCCACCTGCATAACGCATTAGGTACCAATGCGTTTTCTTGAGGTATCGTATATCATCGTGTCGGGTCGTATGCCAAGTCGATACTAATTTCCCCTGTATTGATAATTTATGAAAATCCAGCCCGGTTTCCTCTGCCACTTCACGGCGTGCCGTTTTTTGTTTTGACTCTCCGCTTTCAATCCTACCTTTAGGCATATCCCATTTGCGACCTTTAAGCATTAACAAAATATTATTCTCGTCATTCAAAACTAATCCGCCTGCAGACGTAATTTTTGGCAAGCACAGAGTCTCCGATAATTTTTTTGGTTTGTTAATCAATGACATATAGCTTTCTTAAATGATTCGGTTAGTAATGGCAAATTAATACCTCGGTCGATAGAATATAAATAAAATAATCTCATTCCTTTTTAAGATCTGAAAAAAGTTCTTTATTGTCTTTGAGTTCTTGTAGAACAGAAAATTGTTGTAATGTTAAACCCCGGAATTTCACTCCATTTACTTTAATACTATGGTTGGCTTTTATGTCGTCACCAGTAAGAGGAACGTATTCTTTACCTGCAAGTTTTCTTACGAGATACAGCATGGAAGTTAATCGTGCTTCTCGTTTTTCATTTCCATTTATGACAACCCACGGAGATATTTTCGAGGAAGTGTGTTTAAACATTTGTTTCTTATATTCTGTAAAAACGTCCCACTCTTTTCTTGCTCGAATGTCTGTATCTGAAATTTTCCAGTAGCTTAAAGGATCATTTATTCGATTTTCGAGCCGATATAGCTGTGTTTCTGGATCCACGGAAAGATAGTATTTTATCAAGATTAATCCATCAGCAATATGATTGTGCTCCCATGTCAAAACTTTATTCATAAAATTTTGATATTTGCGATTTGAACAATAATGCAACGTCGGTTCTATCAAAGCGCGGGTATACCACGATCGATCAAAAAAAGTTATCTCGCCTGGATTAGGAAAATGCCGCTCATAACGTTGGAACCAGTTTTTTGACTCGTGCTTTGTTGGAATACCAAGTTCCACCGTTTTAAAATATTTTGGTATCAGGTTTTCTGTAAAGCGTTTTATCGTGGAACCTTTTCCGGCGGCATCTCTTCCTTCAAAAATAACAACGAGGCGTCTTTTTTCCTCTATTATCCTCTGTTGTATATTTAACAACTCCACTTGCAACCGCTTTTTTTCGTTCGTGTAAGCAATGGTATCGATCCCATCATAAGGGGTTTCTATAGCTTTAACTTCCCTTAGCTTCATGACAAAACTCCAGTCTTATAAACGATGGTTGTAATTATATAAGCAGAAAGATTACGAAAATATTACAGTAGTATGATATTTAAACCTTGGTGTGAGAAAGTTTAAGTTATAAACTCTTAATTATTGTTTTAGGGAGTGATATGGCGCGTGGGTATGGTAAATCTAAAAAAGAGAGCACTAAATATTGCCGATCTTCGAGAATTAGCACGTAAGCGACTGACCAAAGCGCTTTTTGATTTTTGTGATAAAGGCAGTGAGGATCAGGTTAATCTTCGCGCTAACAGAACGGCACTCGATAATATTAAACTTATGCCGCGTATGTTAAGGGATGTCTCTAAACGAGATCCAGGTATTAGTTTGTTTGGAAAAGATCATGCGTTGCCGCTGATTATAGGTCCCACAGGTCCTGCAGGCTTTGTCTGGTATCGTGGGGAAACTGAGTTAGCACGAGCGGCAGCAAGAGCAAATATTCCCTTTACAGTTGCGAGCACTTCCAACACGCCTCTTGAAGATATTTATCGAAATGGCGGTGGTACTCAGTGGTATCAGCTTTATGTATGGCAGGATATCGAAGCATCTTTAGTTACAGCCAAGCGCGCGCTGGATGCGGGATATGAGGCTCTTGTTCTTACAGTAGACTCGCCGGTTTATAATAATCGTGAGATTGACATACGTAATGGTCTAAAATTCCCACCGACTATTAATGCGCGTACCGCTTTGGATGTGATCCGTCATCCCCGATGGCTTTTTGGCACGCTTGCCAGATATTATATCGCAGAGGGTCGGTTACCTGCATTTTCAAATATCCATATACCAGACGAACAAAAGTCAAACGCGAAGACTTATGTGTCCGCTTCAACAAAAGGCTTTTTAAATCGCAACGAAACATTGGACTGGGATTTTGTGAAAAGATTGAGAGACTTTTGGCCAAAGAAGCTACTCATCAAATGCGTACTTCACCCAGACGATGCAGCGACGGCAGTAGCCTGCGGAGTGGATGGAATTTTTGTTTCAAATCATGCCGGTAACGTAAACGACTCAGCCATTACAGCTTGGGATGCGCTTCCCGCTATTTCAAATACTGTAGGCGGTAAGACAACAATCATAGCTGATACTGGAGTTAGACGCGGCAGTGATGTTCTAAAGGGGCTTGCTCTCGGCGCCGATGTTATTGCGGTCGGTCGCGCAACTCTTTATGGCTTGGCGGCTGCGGGTGAAACGGGTGCTGCCCTGGCATTGGAGATTTTAGAGTCGGAAATTCGGCGTACTATGGCAATCATGGGAGTTACTCATATTTCTGACATTACATGTGACCATATTAGATTACCTGCTGACCTACCAGTGTCGGGTCATGCTTGTTTGACATCACAATAAAATAGTTCAATATGTATTGCATGGTACTATCTATTAAATTATATGCCATCATTAAGGCGCCAAAAATAGGTTGTAATTATATTAATCCACGTAATGTAAATATTTTTACTTGCTGCCTATTTACGCAGGGAATTATCTCAAAATATTCAATGCAATCGTCAGCGATGGTCAGATGAATAGTTTCTTCGATGCACTAAGCAAAGCCATCGTAAAGCAGCGACGTAAGTTTCTATCGAGGACAATATACGAGAGATATAATGGCGTCGTCCAGTATGGCCCATATAAAAATATGAAATTAGGCAATAAATCCAATATCTCATCAGGTCCATTGGCATTAAAAGTGCTTGGCTTGTATGAGCATTTGGTTGTTGAGAAGATTAATTCTGTTGGTAAATTTGATGATTTTATAAATTTTGGAGCCGCCGATGGATACATGGCGCTCGGACCTCTTTTCAATAAATCCTGTCAGCGAGCGATTTGTTTTGAGTTGACAAAAACTGGAAGAGACTCTGTAAGACAAAATGCAGAATTAAACAATCTTAATAGTGGCCTCGAAATAAAGGGGAGAGTTGACTCCAATATAGTTAATAATTTGAAAGAGTATAAATTAAATCCAAAAAAAACAGTTATTTTATGTGATATTGAAGGTGCTGAATTTACTATTTTTACTGCTGAACTTCTAACATTCTTAACCGGCGCAACAATCATTATAGAATTACATGACAAGCTGATGAAAAATCAGAATTCATATCGGAATGATTTGCTTGAGAGAGTACCAAAGAATGCAAGTACCTATATAATTTCAAACAAAAATCGCTTAGACTTCGAGGGGCTTTACGATTTAGAGATATTATCTGATAATGACCGTGCGATTGTGATGTCTGAGGGGCGTAAATTTTATGGCGAATGGCTTGTAATTGAATATTTATAGCAAGTGCTGAAACTTTCTGAAATATACTGAAAAATAATCTTATACGTTGTTGCAGCTTTTATTTGCTAATAGTTTTGACATCCATCATAAATTGATCAATATATCAACCAGGAGACTGTTCATGAAATTTTTTTCCATAAGGGAAGTGCCAACAACTAGTTGGAGCTCAGCACATCCGCTGAACATGAAGCCACGCACTAAGACCCTATTAATGGTATTTTTGGGAAATATCATATTTGGATTCGGTGTTGCTGTAATCATCGCGGCAGGGGCAGGGCTAGACCCATGGACAATCTTAGCGGAGGGTCTTGGATTTATATTTGATGTGAGTATCGGGTTCGCCACATTCATTGTAAGCGTTTCGGTTTTGTTACTTTGGATACCCCTACGTCAAATACCCGGATTTGGGACCATTATAAATACAATAGTTGTTGCCTCTATGATTGATATTGTTTTACCCTGGCTTCCAAAGCCAGCAGATGATTTGCTATGGTTACAATTGATACAATTATTAATCGGGATATTGATATGCGGTATTGGAAGTGGAATATATCTTACTGGCAATTTGGGGCCCGGACCAAGGGATGGATTAATGACTGGTCTGCAAAGGATAACAGGGAGGCCAATTGCATTAGTCAGAGCATCAATTGAAATTATTGTTGTTATAATTGGCTGGTTACTTGGTGGTACCGTTGGGGTTGGAACAATAATTTTTGCAATATTCATTGGTCCAGCAGTTTCAGTGGGCCTGAGTATGGTTAAAACATTATCAGGTGACAAATAGCAATATTTATTTACTATATCTTACTTGGAGAACTTGGTATATTGAGAATATTTGATATTTATAGTGGTTTTATTTTAAGTAAAAGATGGACACGTATTAGTTTTTTTTCAAAATTATATAATATAATCAGTGATTTATTAGATATGTCAAAAATTCATAAGAAATTTATAAAGTATTCACATGATAGGCAGGTTATTTCAGAATAAGCTTTATTGCGGATTTTTTTAAAGGTTTGATAATGGGTTTGTCGTTGTATTACATTTTTATTAGATAGTTGGACAAGATGAAAATTAAGAAAAACGAAGTAAAAAAATTTCTTTCATCATGGACTAATGGCGTAATTGAGATAGGGAGAGCGCACGAAGAAAATAGAGATTTCAAAGGAGTGGCAATTGATTTTTTGAATCAGCACTATGCCTTTGAAGAGGATGATGTGATGTTCAAGCCGACATTTACCTCGATAAAACTCTTCAGGAATGATTTTGAACAGGCTCTTTCATACTTCATTGGTGGTTCCTTTGATGAAGATCGGGGATTTGCGTTAAAACCATGGGTTAAGATTGAGTTGGACCAGGAGCCGAATATAAGGCTCATTTACGACTGTGCTAATGTAATGGGATCTTTAAGCTTTTACCCGCTAAATTCACAGGACTATTCAAAAGTTGTTTTTACTTTTATATTAAAAAAATTTTCAGATAATTTAAAATTAATCCTACATCATTCATCCCCGGTCCCAATCAGTAAATTATAAATATAATGATTGAATTGGTAGATATTTTAGTTTGTATTTGCCTATTCTTTGGGGCAATTTTATACACATCTGTTGGGCATGCCGGCGCATCTATTTATATCGCGATTATGTCAATGTTTGGTTTGCCTGTGACTACAATAAAGCCTACAGCATTATCACTAAATATTATTGTTTCATCCTACACGAGTTATCAATTTATAAAGGCAAAGTTTTACGATATCAAACTTGCTATTCCATTACTCATAGGGGCCATACCGGCGGCATTTATTGGCGGATATATAAATCTTCCAAGCGTTATCTATAAACCAATTGTTGGTGTGATGCTGCTATATTCCGCTTATCGATTCATTACAGTAAAAAAAGAAGATGAAAAACCAACTGTGCAATATAAGATATTTTACGCCGTTATCACCGGCATTATTATTGGATTTCTGGCTGGTCTTACGGGTACTGGGGGTGGTATATTTCTGTCACCATTAATAATTTTTGCAGGCTGGACAACAACAAAGGGGGCCAGTGGCACTGTAGCAATATTTATTTTTTTTAATTCCTTATTTGGTCTGATGGGTAACATAACATCCCTCGCGGCAATTCCTCCCACTCTTGCTCTATACGGTGGGGTAGCATTATTCGGTGGTATAATTGGATCTCGAATTGGTATCCATTATTTTCAGCATACGGCAATAAAAAGAACACTAGGACTTGTCCTGCTAATTGCAGGCCTTAAGCTTATATTTAATATTTAGTGATTAAAGTTAATCACAGAAAAAACTGTTTGAAAAAAAGAAACGTAATTTCAGCATGAAATACTTTTATATACTATTATCCTTGTTTATTTATTATTATGGAACAGGAAGCTCAATGGCCTATGAAGAGCCACCTTTTACAGTGGTGCAAACAAACGAATTCTATGAAATACGTTACTATAATGAGCGCATTGTTGTGCAAACTTATAATACAAATCAAAATAGCGGTTTTAAAAAATTATTTAATTATATATCAGGAAAAAATAGAAATTCAGAAAAGATCGCAATGACCGTGCCAGTTACACAAACGGATAATTTAATGCAATTTTATCTCCCAATTAAATTTGACAAAGAAAATACGCCAATCCCAACAGATGATGATGTGAAAATATCAACGTTACTGGAAGGGCATTACGCTGTAATAAAATACAAAGGGAGGTCGTCAGACTCTAATTTTCTAAAGCATGCTGAGTTTCTTCAAGTCGCACTTTCTGACAATGGAATTGAAATATTAAGTGAACCAATAAAGGCTACATATAACGGGCCATTTACACCAAGTTTTTTTAGAAGGAATGAAGCTTTATTCTTAATCAAATGGCCGAGTTGACTTCAAATAATAAAGAAAAAGACGATAGGCTTATTTGCCCATTTTGTTTTTCCAACAAAGGATTAATTTATGTCCAATCACACTACCAATGCCTGAACTGTAAACAAGTCACAGATCCATGTTGTGGGGGTGAGGTTTGCTTTGATTCGGAGAGGCTGACAGATTACAAAGACGATGAACAAAACTGAGATAGACATAATCTATGATAATTTAGTCAAAAAAGGTAAACGATTTGACTCCTTTAAGTTGGATGGTGGATCAAAATACTGGATTAAGAAACGTGAACGATTTATGCTTAAGCATTTTTTTAAAGGTCACCCTGCGAAGGCAATAAAAAGAGAGCTCGCTGGAATAAAAGCGCTCAAGAGGTGTGGCATACCCGTCCCGAATGTAGTTTATGATGATCTAAGGTGTATTGTAACTGAGGATGTAGGCACCAGTTTACAAGACATTGCAATTAATAAAAGAATAGGGCTTGCCGAGAAAAGAAAAAGTTTTTCATCTGCTGGGAAAATAATGGCAGCCTTACATATGAAAAAATATGCGCATGGCGGTTTAGCCCTGCGAGATGTTTGTTGGAATGGGGCTGCTGTAACATTACTAGATTTAGAGTCTTTTGATGAGGTAATTAGATCAAAACGTAAACTATCCATTGATTTCTATCTATTTATTCATAGTTGGTTTAAGCTATTCGAAGTGGAAAAGCCTGAATTAATAGCTTTTGTAGATGCATATAAAAGCAATATTAATCAAGCTCAGTGGCAGAAGTCATTGGATGTTCCATTATATCTTAAAATATTTAGTAGATTGTTCAACCTTTTAAAATACAAGAAGTCAGATATAATTGCATTAACAAGGGCTGTAAATTTTCTTGATACATTAAAGTAGTAGCTCAAACAAAAAATAGAGAATAACTATTAAATTACGTGTTAACAATGTATATATTAATTTCTAATATTATAGCAAAATAGAGATTTAAAATGAAAAATTCAAAAATTGTACTCATTGACAAAAATCCCGGTAGAAATTCTCAAACATATGGTATTGCGAGAGAATTAAATACAGACGTCGAATTAATACATGAACCTTCAATTGGCGTGATTGGTAATAAAGGTGACTCACAATGTTATGTTGGAGTTCACGAGAAGGTTGAGGTTATTCACGATAAGTTAAGAGAGAGAATTGGAAGCGATAGTGAAAAACTAAAGATGAGGTTAGTGCAGCCTGAATTCAGTATTGCGACATCTGATGGTATTAGAAATGGTACAAAAGAGATGAGGTATTCTCTAATAGGTAGAGAAGTCACAAATGAGTCTGTATGCGAACATTTGAGTGCGACAGGGCTTGAGGGTACAATTGCTGTCGTTGCCTGTGACAAGCCGCCTGTTGGAACACTGGCTGCAATATTGGAGCATAATCGCCCCGCCATCATAATGTCCGATGGTTCCATTAGGCCTGGCGTTGATAGTGTAACCGGAGATGCAATTGATATTATCTCAAGTTACCAAATCGCTGGTAGCAATGACGAAAAACTGAAAAAGAGGATTGCGCTCGAGTCATGCCCTGGTTATGGAAGCTGCGGTGGGATCTTTACATATAACACGATGCAAACCTTCATTGCTGTTGTTGGAATGCAACCTTTGCATATGGTATCACCAGCTTCACAAGATGAACGGCGAAAAAATGATTTTCCCAATGAGTTAATAGATTATTTGGCAAAGTTAATTGAAAAAAATATAACACCAAGAGATATTGTGACAAGAGACTCTATAAGAAACGGGATAATTGTTGCGATGGCGATTGGTGGATCTACAAATGTCATGCTTCACGCACCGGAGCTTGCGAGAGCCGCGGGTTATGACGATTTTTATGGTGATATAATGAGCCACGAAGAGTTCAACCATTTATCACAAAATGTAATTCCTGTTGTTGTGAACGCGCGTCCATTTGGCAAATACTCAATGGTTGACATTGACAGTATGGGTGGCATACAAGTGATCGTAAAAGATATGATTGACTCGGGCTTATTAAACGGAGATACCCTAACTTGTACGTCAGAGACATTAACTGAGCAAGTGACAAGATTAAAACCGAATTCACCAGATGGAGATGTTATTTATTCAATAAAAGAACCATTCAAGAAGACCGGTGGATTGAGGCTTCTCGGAGGTAATCTGTCCCCTGAAAATAGTTCAATATTAAAACTTGCAGGTGTTGAAGGTGGGCTTGAGGATAATGTATTTCACGGAAAAGCAAAAACTTTTGATGGGGAACAAAAATTATTAGATGCCCTTGAGAACAATCCTGACTCTTTTAAAGATAGGGATATGGTAGTTGTACGATATGAAGGACCTGTTGGCGGTCCTGGAATGCCTGAAATGCTTGACTCAACATCAAGAATTACGACCTTGTGTCGGGATAAAGGTATTGTAATTGCGCTAATGACTGATGGACGTTTTTCAGGTGGTTCAGTCGGTTTGGTTATTGGTCATGTTGGACCTGAAGCTGCTCTTGGCGGTCCAATCGCGCTTATTGAAGACGGTGATCAAATTATTGTGAATCTTAATAATAATTCTCTTTCATGCTTGGAGCTCGAAGACCACTTAATTTATGCAAAGAGAAAAGATAGTTGGGACAGAATTGTACAAAAAAATAATGGCACTCACCCATCCTTAGGCGAAATTGATACAAGGCTCTTGAATAATATGAGATGTAATGCAGTGTCGGCAGTACATGGAGCTGGTATGCACCCAAATCGTGATTTATGGGTTAGTAGCCCGAGGTCAATTGAGACGTCAAATTTTAAACCACAAAATAAATACAAAAGTTAGTTCACATGGGCTTGGTTCAGAAACTTATTTACAGAAAAGCGCTCATTTGTCTATTCGTAATTATTTTTTCACTACATATTTCAACTGCAAATGCCAGTATTGAAACAAACATTGATGCAAGGAGATTTCTATCAAGTTATTGTGTTACTCTGGTAAATGAAATTGAAAAATCATATCAAAAGCAGCTTGATGCAATTGAAAACAATAAAATGATTGAATTCACTAAAGTCAGTAAATATATATATGGGGTGTCAGACTTGTATGATAACCTTGACTGCTCCATATATATAGATAGATGACGAATACTGAAACCACACCACATTCCATTTACTGGGTACGACAAGATTTAAGAGTCGCCGATAATCCTGCGCTTGCAAAGGCATGCGAAGCAGGTTTTCTAGCAGTATATATATTTGATGATGTCAACGCTGATGATCAGACCTTACTGGGTGAAGCAAGTTCTTGGTGGTTGCATAACTCACTAAAAGCATTTAATGAAAGTCTGAATGACAAAGTATCTTTTTTTAGGGGAGACCCACTGAAAATCCTAACAGACCTTGCTGAAAAATATAATATTAAAAATATTTTTTGGAATAGGCTGTATGAGCCATGGATGATCAATCGAGATACTGAAATAAAAGAACATTTTCAGTCATCAGGAATTAATGTTGAGTCATATAATGCATCATTACTATGGGAGCCATGGGAGATTCATAAAGATGACGGCACTCCATACATGGTATTTTCACCTTTTTTCAGAAAAGGTTGTCTCAACGCGTCCCCACCTCGAATACCGCTAAGTAAAGCGGATACTAAAAACTTAGTTAAGGCTGAGAATTCAAAACAGTTAAATGAAATTGCAATATTACCAAAAAATAAGTGGTATGAAAAGCTTTCAGATCAATGGGATATAGGTGAAATTGCCGCTAACAAGAAACTATCTGATTTCGTTGAAGACGGCTTGATGAATTATAAAGAGGGGAGAAATTTTCCAGCTCAAAAGAATGTCTCTAGACTATCACCTCATCTACATTTTGGCGAAATATCACCAAACCAGATCTGGTATAGGATTGAACAAATATCAGATCCAAATTATTCTGAAAAGGATTTGAGTCATTTCAAAAGTGAGATTGGATGGAGGGAATTCTCCTACAGCCTTCTCTATCATAATAGAAATTTACAAAGTGACAATTTATATAAAAAATTCGATGTCTTCCCATGGGCAGAAAACGATGATTATCTTAAAAAGTGGCAATCAGGTAATACTGGGTACCCTATAGTTGATGCTGCAATGCGAGAACTTTGGCAAACTGGATATATGCATAATAGATCCAGAATGATCGTAGGCTCATTTCTTGTTAAAAACCTTTTAATTCATTGGAACCACGGTGAGAGATGGTTTTGGGATTGCTTGCTTGACGCTGACATGGCAAGTAATAGTGCAAGCTGGCAGTGGGTGGCTGGCTCTGGCGCAGACGCTGCACCTTATTTTAGGATTTTTAATCCTATAATGCAGGGGCAAAAGTTCGACCCTGATGGTGCGTACACAAAGAAATTCATACCTGAATTAAAAGATGTCCCCGTCAAATATTTATTCAATCCGTGGGAGGCGCCAAAATCAATTTTAGATAAAGCGGGTGTAGAATTGGGATTAGATTACCCAATGCCAATAGTCAACATGCAAGACTCACGCGATCGAGCCCTTCAAGCATTTGATACAATTCGTATTAAATAGAACTTATATATTAAAGCCAAATTTTCTGAGCTTTATCATAAGTTGTTTTTCGTTATCTTCTGATATTTGATTTAACGGTGGTCGAATATTTCTCCATCGAGGATCATCATATTTTATAGCTAGCATTGACTTTTGTGCAGGTATTGCTGAATAATCTTGAAACAGATGTCGAACTTTTTTCACGTCCACATGAAGCCTTTCAGCCTCGCCCCACTTCTTTTCATGGCACAGACTAATAACCCGTGCAATATTCTCTGAGTTAAAATTTGCAGTTGCCGATATACAACCCAGACCACCCAGCCTTATGGACTCAATTACTGGTAATTCTGCTCCAGGATAAACTACGAGGCCTTCAATTTGTAACAGTTGCGCTGTATTATCCCAGTTGCCTGAGCTATCCTTTATACCAACGATGATATCCGGGTATGAATTTTTTAATTTCGTGACAAGATCAATTGATAGACCAACGCCAGATACTTGCGGTATGTGATATAGATATAATTTAAGATTTGGGTGATTGACCTCTTCAATTAGCCGCTTGAAATATTCAAAAAGACCCGAATCAGTTACATCTTTGTAGTAAAATGCGGGTAGCGTCATTACTCCATGGCAGCCCATCTCTATTGCATGACGGCATAAACTTACCGTATCAGGAAAATTACATAGACCAGTGCCAGGAATAAGTTTATTTTCAGGTATTCCAGATTTTATCAGGTACTCCAGAGCATTAATTCTCTCTGCGTTACTTAATGATAGGGCTTCCCCTGTTGTACCAAAGGGGGCAAGTCCTGCACAGCCACAAGATAATAGATCCTCGGCGAGAACTTTATACATCTCATGGTTGAAGTTAAGATTATCATCAAATGGACTTAAAATTGGCGAGATGAGTCCCTTTATCATCCTCAATTTCCTGTAATGTAATCAAAATAATGCATGCCCTTTCAAATTAGCATAATATTCTAGATTAGAATATTGAATTTTCTATCGTTTAATGACTATATTTAAATTATGAAAGATATATTTAAAAAAACTCAGAATGATATCACACCAAAGCATTTATTCTATAACAGGCGAAAAATATTAAAACTCGGATTGGCGCTAACTGCCTATGTCGCATCCAATAGCATTACATCTGCTTTTGCTCAAGAAATGTTTGACCGCAAGATTAATACTTTAGAAGAAATAACAAATTACAATAATTTCTATGAGTTTGGGATTGATAAGACTGACCCAGCAAAACATGCGCACAAATTAACAACATCTCCTTGGCCAATTGAGATTAGTGGTTTAGTTGATAATCCGGGAGTCTATGATTTTTCTGAAATAGTTAGAGAAATGAGCATTATACAGCGTACTTATAGCCTGAGATGTGTAGAGGGTTGGTCAATGCTTATACCATGGAATGGTTTCCAATTATCTGAATTACTGAATAAGTTGGGTGTAAGAGACGAGGCGAGGTACGTATCATTTGAAACGCTATTTAGACCACAAGAAATGCACATGCAAGAGACAAATATATTAAATTGGCCTTATAGAGAAGGACTGAGATTGGATGAGGCAATGCACCCTTTAACTATAATGGCTACTGGCGTCTATGGCGAGCCTTTACCAAAACAAAATGGCGCACCTTTGAGACTTGTTGTGCCCTGGAAGTATGGTTTCAAATCAATCAAATCTATCACCAGGATTTCTTTTCAAAGGGAGGAGCCAGTCTCATCATGGAATCAGCAAAATCCAGCAGAATATGGTTTTTATTCAAATGTGAACCCAACCGTGCATCACCCGAGATGGTCTCAGGCAAGCGAGAGGTATATTGGCGGGGAAGGTGAGGGATATCTTGGAAATTTATTCACAAAAAGATATGACACTGAACTCTTTAATGGATATGAAGAGGTTGCACCGTTATACGAGGGCATGGACTTATCCCGATATTATTAAAGAGCTGAATAATTATTATGTATAAAGCTACTAAAACAGTGAATATAAGGAGCCTATTTGATCTTGTGAGGGCGTCCGTGAGAAGATTAAGATCTTGGCATATATATGTAAGCCTATTAGTACCGTTATTATTTCTTGCCTATGATTTACTGAGTGGTCAATTAGGTGTAGATCCAATGAGATCTATTGAAAAAAGTTTAGGTGTTACAGCTATTTATATACTAATATTAACACTGTGTATTACGCCATTTTCATTATTAACAGGGATTAATTTCATAAGATTTCGAAGAGCTTTTGGCTTGATGAGTTTCTTTTATATTGTTCTACATTTTTCAACTTGGTTACTTCTGGATATGCAGTTAAGATGGGTTGAGATAGTCGAGTCACTAACAAGAAAGCCGTTTATTGTTTTTGGTATGATGGGTTTTTTATTATTGATACCACTAGCAGCTACATCAAACAATTACTCCATGAAAAGATTAGGAAAATATTGGCCAAAATTACATAAGCTGATTTATGCAGCAATTATCCTAGGCGGTATACACTATCTGATGATGGAGAAAACATTGCAAAATGATGCGATAATTACATTTATTATAATTATAGTTCTTATATCACTTCGTTTTTTCAAAATTAGAAAAATCAATTGGTTATAATTTATGATGAGCGCAATAATAACTGGCTTTTTACTATGCTTTTCCCTGAACTGTGTAATTGGTGCCCAGAATACCTACTTATTTCGTCAAGGTGTTAGAAATGAGTACGTTTATTCCCTCGCAGGTTTTTGTACAGTATCAGATTTTGTTCTTATTATAGCTGGTGTCTATGGCATGTCTCTAATTGTAAGCCAATTCTATATTGACTTATTTTTGGTATTATCAGCGCTTTGTCTTCTGCTTTATGGCGTTTATCGAATAAAGAATGTTATGTCTCTATCATATGGGGTGAGTGAGGAGGTATACCTTCAAAGAAGTTTTAAAAAGAGCATTATGGCAATGTCTGCCTTCACACTTTTAAATCCACATGTTTATCTTGATACAGTCATTTTGATTGGGAGCGCTTCCTTGCAATATAGTTATGATGAAAAGATCTTCTATATTTTGGGCGCTACGGTAGCTAGCATAATCTTCTTTTATGGGGTTGCAATTCTATCTAGGTTATTCTCCTCATTATCAAAAAATATTGTTCTCTTAAAATCGGTTGACATTATTACAAGTATTATTCTTTTTATTATTTCATTTGCCATGGTAAAAGCTACGAGCTTTGTATAAGCTGTCACAAGTTAAATAATAATTTTGATGTTTTCTATAATAGATTGTAGTATTTCAATATGCTCAAACAGTTAAAAAATTGCTATAATACCGATGACTTTCGTATGTTGGCCAAGCAAAATTTACCGTCTCCAGTTTTTCATTACATAGATGGCGCTGCCGACGATGAGCTTACCTATGCACGCAATACAGCATCATTTGATCAATGCGACCTAATACCAAGCGTACTTAAACCTGTCAATGATGTTGATATATCCATTGAAATATTAGGAAAAAAAATAGATCTACCAATATTTTTATCACCGACTGCACTCCAGAGGTTGTTTCACTATGAGGGAGAGAGGGCTGTTGGAGAAGCTGCTGAGTATTTTAATACTTATTTTGGAATATCTTCCCTTGCAACGGTTGGAATAGAGGAGGTGGGTAAGAAATTTAGGTGCCCCAAGATGTTTCAATTATATGTACATAAAGATAAGGCTCTCAATAAAGATATGCTTCAAAAATGTATTGACCATGATTTTGATGCATTGGCTATAACAGTCGATACTATTGTGGGCGGTAATAGGGAGCGGGACCTGAGAACAGGCTTTACATCGCCACCAAAGCTAACCATTGCAAGTCTCATGAGTTTTATGCTTTCACCAACGTGGAGTTTTAACTACCTATTTAGAGAGAAATTCTCATTACCTCAGTTAGACTCCCATTTAAGTGAAGGGACAAAAATTGCAATCTCGGTTGGAGATTATTTTACAAATATGTTAGATCAGGAATTAAGTTGGAAAAAAATTGAAGAAATAAGAAAAATATGGCCAAAACCACTTTGTTTGAAAGGAATAATGTCTGCGGATGATGCAAAAAAGGCTATCGATGTTGGCGCTACTGCGATAATGCTCTCAAACCACGGAGGCAGACAACTGGATGGATCACGGTCACCATTTGATCAATTGGAAGAAATTGTAAGTGCTGTCGGTGGGCAAATTGAGATAATTTGTGATGGAGGAATTAGAAGAGGTACCCATGTATTAAAAGCTCTTTCTTTGGGAGCAAACGCATGCTCTGGCGGAAGATTCTATCTTTATTCACTCGCTGGCGCTGGCTCAAGCGGGGTGAAGAAGGCAATAACTCTTATGAGAGATGAAATTATTAGAGATATGAAGTTGATGGGATGTAATAAAATTTCTGATTTGAATAAGGCTAACATAAGATTTAGATAGAGGATACTCTATGATATCAAATAATAATATTGTTGCATCATTTTATAAGTTCAGTCCATGGGCCGATTACAAGTCATTTAGGGGCATTATTCAAAAAATTTGCGAAAAAAATAAAGTTCTCGGAACCATTTTGCTGGCCTCTGAGGGTATTAATGGATCCATATCAGGTGACGAAATGAGCGTAAAAAATGTAATGACATACGTAAAGTCATTAGATAATTTTTCGGATTTGCAAATCAAATACTCAAAAGCGTTTGGAAAAACTTTTCGTAAGATGAGAGTCAGATTAAAAAAAGAGATTGTTACGATGGGAAAGCTTGGTGTTAATCCACATGAACTTACAGGAAAGCTTCTTCAACCTGACGATTGGGACAAGTTACTTGACGACAGGGATGTAATTGTTGTCGATACCAGGAATACATACGAACACTCAATTGGATCCTTCATCGGGGCAAGTTTCGCAAATACAAAATCTTTTAGGGATTTCCCCGATTGGGCAGAAAAAAATCTAAGCAAGTCAAAAAATAAAAAAATCGCAATGTATTGTACTGGAGGAATAAGATGCGAGAAAGCCTCATCCTATTTATTGGGTAAAGGTTACAAAAATGTCTATCAGCTGAATGGAGGTATTTTAAAATATCTTGAGCATAAATCCAAAGATCATTCAAAATGGAGAGGTGAATGTTTTGTATTTGACTACAGAGTTTCACTCGAGCATGGGCTTGAAAAGGGTCAGTATAACATGTGTCATGCATGCAGGATGCCTTTATCTGAAGAAGATAGATTAAGTGAGCATTATGTAAAAGAAATATCATGTCCTCACTGCCACGATAACCAAACACAAAAAAGTATGAAAAGATTTAAGGAACGAAAATTACAACTCAAGCTGAAGCATGAAAGAGAAGCACTCGAGCCAAGACAAAATAAATAGAGAGTTAGTATTATACTCATTTAGAAGATGTCCGTTTGCCATAAGGGCAAGATTGTCTATATATTATTCGACAATCAAGTGCCAAATTCGTGAAATATCTCTAAAAAATAAGCCACCAGAATTTATTTTGGCGTCGCCTAAGGCAACTGTTCCAGTGTTATTAAAAGAAGATCTCTTGGTTATTGAAGAAAGCTTTGATATTGTGAAATGGTTTCTAGGTCAAAGTGACCCTGGTGGGCTATTAATTCCACTTAATGATAAAAACGAAGACGTTGATTATTTCATAAGCTTATTTGATAACAAATTTAAATTTCATCTTGATAGGTATAAATATTCAAGTAGGTATGACGTTACACAAAGACAGAAACACAGAGATTCAGCATACGAGATCTTGAAGCTAATAGATGATAAAATTACCGAGAGTGGGTTTATTTATGGAAATAAAGTATCAGTGTATGAATTATGTATACTGCCTTTAGTTCGGCAATTTATGATTGCTGACCCTCTTTGGTTCGAAGAGCATTTTAAACTCGAAAAAGTGAAGAAATCTCTTCAAGGTTTCATTGATTCTCACGCGTTTAAAGTCACGATGAAAAAATATGATGAGTGGATTAATGACAAAAGTAAGATTCAATATTTTCCATGATTGGAATGATTTTGATTGGAAACAACTAAAAAAATAGTTATAAATAATTCGTTGTCTATTGTTGGTGATAAAATGTCGAACTTATTTAATGAAATTGATGATGATCTAAGGCAGGATCGGCTAAAATCTCTCTGGGCCACATATAAAAATTCAATATATGTAGCGGTTATCGTAATTTCCTCAGTCTTAATTGTTTCTGAGGCATATCAATATTACTCACAGAGCAAATCTGAAAAGTCGGGCTTAATATTATCACAAATTGTTGAGAGTGCTTCGGGTGATGAGACTCAGTTAATAAATGATTATATTGATGAATTACTTGAGAGCGGAACAAGTGATTATAAAACATATGCCTTGCTATTGAAATCTGATAACTTCATTTCTCAAAATAAACTCGATGATGCAAGAGAAACATATTTGGATCTCGTTAAAAAAGCTGAGAATAGTCTTATTAGAGATCTAGCAAAGCTAAAACTTTCTTATCTGAATGTCGATAACGTCTCATTTGATCAAATTCAGGAGGATCTGTCTTTAATACTAGAAAGTGACAACCCTCTCTCATTATTTGCGTATGAAGTATTGGCAATGAGCGCATACAAACACGGCTTATATGAAAGAGGTATAGAATATCTAAATATCATTATAAAAAGTGAAAAAACTACAAATGGCATGTTTGATAGAGCTCAGATGATGCTGAGAGTCATGGATTCAAAATAAAATATATATTGTGCAATTAAATATAGCTAAAATATACATATCTAGATTATTATTATTTCTTATAATTATTAACCTGTCTGCTTGTGAGAGCGTCATCAGGGGAAAAGAATATATTCTCCCTGGGGATAGAGAAAATATATTGATGGGTTCAGCCAATATAAAATTAGCCGAAAGTTTTGATACAATACAATTATCGAAGCCTCTCGTAACGAAGCGTTGGATTTCTTCTGAAAGGGAAACGACAAACAATAAAAATAATATTGCGTTTTCAGAGGAGTTTATAAAAAAATGGTCAGTAAATATTGGCAAAGGTTCAGGCAAACTCAACCTTTCTTCTGTGTCGCCAATCTATATTGGTGATACTTTATTTGTTGTCGATACAGAGAATACTATTTCATCAGTAAATCCAGATAATGGTACTATTAACTGGAGTAAATCATTATTTCCTGAAGGAGAGGATCCTAAAATTGGTTTTGGTGGTGGTTTATTTGCAAACTCTGGAATAATATTTTTTACAAATGGCTTTGGTGAATTATATGCCCTTGACCCTTACAACGGAGATATTCTCTGGAAAGATATGGTCAGTTCTCCTGTAAGGGCTGCGCCAATAGCAGATAACTCCATGGTATTTGTGTTAAGCGTGGATAATAAGATAAATGCATTCGACATACAATCAGGAGACAAGAAATGGGAGTACTCATGGTTTTCTGACACAGCAGGGTTAGTGCAAGCTAGTAATATGGCTTTATTCGAAGACAAAATAATTGTTCCGTACAAATCTGGTGAGATTTTCGTATTTAAAAAAAATAATGGAAACAGATTGTGGGCAGACTCGGTGAATAGGAAAAATATCAAAAACTCCCTCTCTCAAATTAAGGATATAACTGCCAGCCCTATCATTTATGAAAATTTATTGCTAACGGTAGGTTTTCAAGGGAGGCTTATTGCTAATAACGTAAATAATGGATTTCGTATGTGGGAATTACCAATCTCATCTTCAATTACACCAGTAGCTTCAAATAATTACTTATTTATTGTGTCTAATGATAATATACTTTTTGCCATCGATACTCAGAGTGGAGATGTTCTATGGGTAGAAGATATAAACTCAAATTATGAGTTTAAGAATGATAACAAAATTATATCAATGCAAATACTCCAAAATATGCTCTATTTATTTTTATCATCAGGCGATCTGATTGTGCATGACCCAAAAACAGGTAAATTGACTGATATTTTGAAAAATAAAATAGAAGGATCTACAATACCTCCCATTATTGTAAATAAAAATTTATATGTTATATCTAATGACGGTGAATTAATATCATACAGATGAAGAATTATCATGATCCCAAGAATAGTGTTAGCAGGCAGACCAAATGTTGGTAAATCTACTTTATTTAACAGATTGTATGGTAGAAAAAAAGCTTTAGTATCGGATATTTCGGGGTTAACACGTGATTTTCGAGAGGAAATAATCATACTAAAGGATCAAGAATTTTCTCTTGTTGATACAGCAGGTGTTTATGAGTCAGCGTCAGATAGCTTATCCCAGTCTGTCGAAGATAACGCTTTAAAAGTTATAAAAGACTCAGACTTATGCCTATTTGTTGTTGATGCAAAATCAGGATTAACAACAAAAGATATTGAATTTGCTCATTATTTAAGAAAATCTGGTATCTTAACACGCACCATAGTCAATAAATGCGAACGCGGTGCCTCAAGGTTAAATATCTATGAATTTTTTGAGCTTGGCTTTGGTGAGCCTCTTGCCATATCAGCCGAACACAATATTGGCATAGGTAGCTTAATAGATAAAATAGTGGAAGCCATACCATCAAATCAGGTTAATGAAAATAATGATGAAGATGCAATAAATCTCGCCATAATAGGAAAGCCGAATGTTGGTAAATCTACATTATTAAATTCTCTTATTGGACACGACAGAATGCTGACAGGTGATATTGCTGGAATAACAAGGGACTCGATTTCAACGGATTGGGAATGGAGTGATAAAAAAATTAGACTTATTGATACCGCAGGCCTTCGAAGAAAATCCCGGGTGTATCAAGATACTGAGATGCTTGCTTATTTTGACTCTATAAAGACAATTAAGTATTCCGATATTGTAATATTACTGATTGATGCTATTGATTTCATTGACAAACAGGATTTGAGGCTTGCTGATCATGTTTTGACAGAAGGAAGAGCTCTCTTAGTTGTCTTTAATAAGATAGATTTAGTAAAAGATAGGGCACAGTTTGATCTTGAGATCGGTAAGATCTTTTCTACTAATTTAATTCAGCTTGATAAAAAAAATATTCTTAAAGTGTCATCACTTAAAGGAAAGGGCACAAAAGAAATGATGGAAAGAGTCATCCTTCTATACGAAGAATGGACAAAGAGAACTACAACGGCGAAGCTGAACATGTGGCTAAATGAAGCTGTTCAAAAGCATCAACCACCGGCTAGAGCTGGACGAAGGGTAAAGCTGAGATATATAACTCAAGCATCAGTAAAGCCCCCAACATTTATTATATTTTCATCCGCACCAGACTCTATTCCAGGTTCTTACCGTAAGTATTTAATTAATGAACTCAGAAATGCCTTTGGGTACAATTTATCGCCACTTAGAATTCACTTTCGGAAGGGTGATAATCCCTATGTCATTTAAACACGCTTGGATGACTCCAGCCAATCGGTATATCTAATTAATTCACCATTAGTAAATTTATCATTGAATAATATATCTTCGAAAAAATCTGATAGGTCTGATGGCTGTGTAATTTTTTGCTTATCTTCGCCAGGATAGGCTTTTAATCTTAGTTTGGTATTGACGATACCTGGATCAATCAGGTTAACTTTTATATTTGTGTTTTGAGTTTCTTCAGCATAGCTATATGCTATTTGCTCTAACGCTGCCTTGGATGCTGAATATAAGCCCCAAAAAGGTTTTTTCTGATTGATGATTTCTGTAGTGGTTATTAGGACTTGTGATTGATTTGTCTTTTTTAAGTAAGGCTCAAACAACTTCAAAAATATTACATTAGATGTCAAATTTACTGCAAAAGTCTCATTCCATTCCGCCTCAGTTATATGTGTAATCGGTGTCAAACTTCCAAATGCTGCAGCATTTAAAAACAATACATCTAGATGATCTATTCTTTCAGATAATTTTTGCTCCATATCCTTTATGAGATCAAATTGCATTAAATTAAATGGAACTAGACTCACATTACAATTGTATTTTACGAGATCATCATCAAGCGTCTCCAGTGCGCTCTGTGAACGTCCCAGTGCTATAATGTTAGCTCCGCGTTTTCCATATGTAAGCGCCGCTTGCCTCCCAATCCCACTGGATGCCCCTGTAATTAGTATATTCATTCCTTTCAAATCAAAAGACACCTTAATTTATTCCTCTAAGAGTGATAGTTGGCTTGTATGATCTGGGATTTGTTCAATATCACTCAATTTGGTTGGGTAGTCACCGGTAAAGCAATGATCTGTAAATTGTGGCATTTCGTTGTTTCTCTCGCTGTATCCTAATGCCCTATATAAACCCTCAATTGATAAAAATTTTAGAGATGTGCAACCAATATAGTCTCTCATCTCATCGAGATTGTGCTTTGCTGCGAGCAAGCTATCTTTTTCTGGGGTATCAATTCCATAGTAGTCGCTGTATTTTATGGGTGGTGATGCAATTCTTAAATGCACCTCTTTCGCGCCTGACTCAAAGAGCATTCTCACTATTTTTACGGAGGTTGTGCCTCTAACTAAGCTATCATCTAAGAGTACTACACTTTTATTTTTTACCATTTGCACGTTAGCCGAATGTTTTAGCCTTACCCCAAATTGTCTGATATTTTGAGTTGGTTCTATAAATGTCCTTCCAACATAATGATTACGAATTAATCCATAATCAAAATTAATCTTTGATCCCTCGGAATAGCCAAGTGCTGCCGGAACGCCTGAGTCTGGTACTGGAACAACAATGTCAGCTTTTACATTATCTTCTTTTGAAAGCTCGTATCCAAGTTGTTTTCGTATTTCATACACACTCTTACCGCCAATAACGCTATGAGGCATTGCAAAATAAATATATTCAAATATGCAAGGTCTAGGGCTTTGCTTTGGAAAAGGGTAGTGGCTCTCAATTCCATCATCAGTAATCACTATAACTTCACCATTTTCCACTTCTCTAATAAACTCAGCACCAATAATATCCAGTGCGCATGTTTCAGATGCTAAAATGTAAGATTTATCAAGTTTTCCAAGAACTAATGGTCTAATTCCAAGTGGATCCCTTGCACCAATCAACTTTTTATTGGTCAGTGCCACGAGAGAATAGGCCCCCTCTAGATAACCAAGGGCGTCAATAAATTTATCAATAAATTTTATTTTTTTACTTTTTGCCACTAAATGCAGTATGACCTCCGTGTCTGAGGTGGATTGGAAAATCGCCCCGCTTGAAACAAGTTTCTCACGTAGTAGTAGAGTATTAGTAAGATTGCCATTGTGACCAACAGTGAAGCCACCCGTATCAAGGTCTGCGTAGAGCGGTTGAACATTCCGCAAAATTGTTTCCCCGCGTGTTGAGTATCTGACGTGGCCAATAGCCGAAATGCCGGATAATTTTTCAATAATAGGTTGCTTTGTAAAGTTATCTCCAACAAGCCCAAGTCTTTTTTCGGATTGAAATTTAGTTCCATCAAAAGTCACAATTCCAACAGCCTCTTGCCCACGATGCTGCAAAGCGTGTAAACCCAGGACCGTCAATTGAGCTGAGTCAGGATGCCCAAGCACTCCAAAAACTCCACACTCTTCTCTTAAACGATCATCTGCTATGTTATTATTCATATCTAATTTGTCGGGACTTCTATGTTGTTAAGATTAAGTTTTTCTTCTAAATTTTCAAAATTTATATTATCCATTATTTCACCCGGGTTCTCAGGTAGATAGCCGTAAATCTTTTCTTTGCTTGATTCAAGATGATCATAAAAAATTGATTTACTTAACCAGTCAGGCTCATTTGGTTCAAATAACCAAGTCATGCCAATAAATAGAAGCATTATAATTAAATATCCCCTGATGAAACCAAAGCAAATTCCAAATATCCTATCTAAGATACCAATATTACTTTTCAGAACAAGCTTGGATATTTTAGATGAAATGAATGCGCTCATAATAAGTGCTACAACAAAAACAATACCTACAAGTAAGGAATAAGCAAGCCAATCAGGCTGCAATATACCGCTTGCAAAAGAACGAGATTGGTCATTTGTGTAGGCAATAAATGATGCCATTGCTGCAATAAACCATGATAGTATAGAGAGCGTTTCTCTTGTAAAACCTCTTAACATCGCAAAAAATGATGATAGAAATAATAAAAGTAGAAGTATTGTATCAAAAAAAGAAATCGCGTCAGTCATTGTTTAATCATTCGGGTTAATTTTTATAGGTCCTTCAGAGCTACCCTTAATAAATTGATCAACATAAGGATTGTTGGAGCTGTTGATATCCACTGCATCTCCCGTCCATATCACCGCGCCTTTATAGAGCATTGAAATGTTGTCAGCTATTTTTTTGGCACTTTCCATGTCGTGAGTGATTGTGATTGCGGTAGCGCCTACCTCTTCGATAACCTCATTAATTAAATTATTGATAACATCAGCCATAATTGGATCAAGTCCAGTTGTCGGTTCATCAAAAAAAAGAAGTTCAGGATTTCGTGCAATTGCTCTTGCGAGTGCAACTCTCTTTTGCATCCCACCCGATAGTTCAGATGGATATAGACATAAAACAGATGAGTCTAAGCCAACCTTTTTCAATTTGTCAACGGCTATCTCTGTCAAATTAACATGGTTACTATCAAGTTTCTTTATCCCAAATGTGATGTTTTCTTGCACATTCAAGCTATCGAATAATGCAGCCCCTTGGAACAGCATACCAATTTTACTATGAAAATCTATGTCAGCTCGATTTTTTTTGTTCAGGATCTGTTGATTAAAGAATATTTCTCCGCCATCAGGCTCTATAAGGCCCAAAATACATTTTAATAGCACAGATTTTCCAGTACCTGAGCCACCGATAATTACCTGCGATTTATTTCGTTCAATATTAATTGACAGATTATCCAACACAGATTTATCACCGAATGATTTTGATAATTCATTTATTTTTAGTATGTGATCCATTTTATCTAATTTGTAAAAACTAATGATGTTAAGATATAGTTTGACGCTAATATCAAAATTGACGCAGAAACAACTGCTAGTGTGGTTGATCTACCAACGCCTTGCGCGCCTCCGGTGGAATTATATCCGTGATAGCAGCCCATAAAGGCAACAATAAAACCAAATACAGCAGCTTTAATCAGACCTGACATTACATCGTGGAGCTCGATAATATCTAGTGTATTTTTGATGTAGCTTTGCTCAATAAATCCAAGAGTTTTTGTTCCCACAACAAAGCCACCCATTATTCCAATTATGTCAGCAATAATTACCAAGATTGGCAGACTTATAACGGCTGCTAGCACCCTGGGTACAACTAGATATTTCATTGGATTTGTTGATAGTGTAATGAGCGCATCAATTTGTTCTGTTACCCTCATTGTTGCAATTTCTGCCGAAATTGAAGCTGAAACTCTTCCTGCTAGCATTAATCCGGCGATTACAGGACCTAATTCTCTGGTAATTCCCAGCGCAACAATTGACGCAACAATATTTTCAGCATTAAATCTTGAGCCCCCTACATATATTTGTAATGCTAATACGCCGCCAGTGAAAAAAGCCGTAAGCCCAATTACTGGAAGAGAATTATAACCAATCCTAACCAATTGATTTAATAATGATTTAATATAAAAAGGTGGCGTAAACAGAGATACAACAAAGTCATAAAAGAAAATTGCAATACGTCCAATACTTGCGCACATCTTTAAAACAGACCGGCCTATTGCTTCTGGGATAACATAAATATATCTATACATA
Organism: uncultured OCS116 cluster bacterium; assembly: GCA_902613795.1. Lineage (GTDB taxonomy): Bacteria > Pseudomonadota > Alphaproteobacteria > Rhizobiales > TMED25 > TMED25. Next base: position 128,192 of record CACMIP010000001.1, on the reverse strand, counting down.
TTTATAGTGCTTTTTGACTCTTGAGTTTAATCTTGTAAGTATTTCATAGCTTATTGTACCAGCATTTTTAGCTAAGGTATCAATATTTTGATTTGATCCAATTATTTCTACAAAATCACCTCTTTTTATATCATTTTTTATCTCCGTTACATCAATTGCAACAATATCCATAGAAACTCTGCCCACTATTGGTGTTGGAGCATTGTTAAAATAGAACTGTCCACCAGATTGATGATTCGTCGATTTTAATGACCATGGTAGACCATCAGCGTAGCCGAATTCTACGAGTGCAATTCTAATATCTTTGATAGCTCTATATGAAGCTCCGTATCCTATTGTTGAGCCAGCTTTTATATCTTTTATTTGTATTATTGGAGCATATAATTCAATTGCAGACTCTAACCTATTTATGGTTCCTTTTTCATTATAGCCACAATATAGGCTAATTCCTGGTCTAACCATATCAAGTAAAAAAGATTTACCTCTGAAAATTGCAGCTGAGTTCGCAATAGTTTTTTTTATCCCAACAAATCTATTGGTTGTATTTAAAAGCTTATTAAGTTGGTTTTCAGGTAGGTTCGATTGCGGATCTTCGGCTGTTGAAAGATGTGACATGATTAGGTCAATATTTAATCCATTGATTGGTAACTTACTAATTTCATCCATCTCAAAACCAAGCCTTGAGAACCCTGTATCAAAGTGAAGGGCGATGCGATGTTCCACACATTCATCAATATTGGCCCTATATTCGTCAAGCTCGGCAGAGCTTCCAATGACTGGTATAATTTTATGTGAAATATATTCACTTGTCATTGAAGGCTTTAATCCATTAAGCGCATATACGACATTATCATTTGAACCAAAAATATTTCTGAGTCTAATTGCTTCATATAAATCTGATACGAAAAAATATTTGCATCCTGAATTTTGAAGAGTAATTGCGACTTCCTCTAGACCCAAACCATAGGCATCGGCCTTCACTGTGGCAGCGCAAATAGATGGCTCAACAAATTTACTGATTTTATGATAGTTATGAGATATGGAAGCGAGATTTACATGCATAAATGCTGATAACATATTTTGCGCGTTATCATTCATTTTTCATTTATAACCTTCGATAAGTCAAATTTAATCAAATCGCTCAGGAAGCTTATCATCTGAAGTATAATCAGTAAAGCGGGTTACGTTGCCATCAAAATACATTTCGATTACTGGCGTTGGTCCATGTCTATTCTTTCCAATAATTACTTCGGCTTTTTGATGTACTTCTTCCATACTTTCTTGCCACTGTATGTATTCCTCCGTTCCCTCTCTTGGCTGTTTTTTCTCAAGATAATATTCTTCTCTGTACAAAAACATTACCACATCAGCATCTTGTTCTATGGAGCCGGACTCTCTCAAATCGGATAATTGCGGCTTTTTATCATCTCTATTTTCTACTTGTCTTGAAAGTTGAGATAGCGCTATTATTGGGATATTTAACTCCTTAGCTAGGGCTTTCAAACTTTGTGTAATCTCAGACAATTCCTGTACCCTATTCTCATTGTACCTTCTGTTACTGGATGTCAGCAGTTGAAGGTAATCAATTATTAGAATGCCTAAATTATTTTGCCTTTTTAGTTTACGTGCTCTTGCAATTAATTGCCCTATACTAATCCCACCTGTTTCATCGATAAATAGTGGAATATCCTGAAGTTTTCGGGCGACATCAATTAGTCTATCGTATTCAATGTTTGAGATTTGACCCTTTCGAATTTTGTCTGAGGATACAGATGTTTGTTCAGATATTATTCTTGTTGCAAGTTGTGACGATGACATTTCTAGTGAGAAAAAACCCACAACTGCACCTTGACTCTGGTTTTTCTCAGTATCATTATCTCCAATATTAAAAGCATTAGCAATGTGAAAGGCAATGTTTGTAGCAAAAGCTGTTTTACCCATTGACGGTCTACCGGCAATGATCAGAAGATCGGAAGGTTGTAGACCACCAAGAACCTTATCAAGATCTTTAAAACCGCTCGATAGCCCAGAGACCTGACCATCTTTATGATAAGCACTTGCTGCAGTATCAATTGCCTCTGTTAATGCAGTTGAAAAATTTTTAAAATCATTTCCATATTTTTCATCCTCAGCAAGTGAATATAATTTTTGCTCAATATATTCAAGGTGATCAAATGGTGTCATATCTGCAGGTGGTGAATAGGATACATTAACCACATCATTTCCTAAATCAACAAGACTCCTCCATGTGTATAGATGACGAATGATTTGTGCATATTCATCAATATTTATTATTGAGGAGGACTCGGCGGCAAGTTTTATCAAATATTTGCTGCCATCAATCTCCTCAAATCTCTCATCATTATCGATTTGTGTTTTTAGTGTGATTGGTGATGCAAGTTTATTTGATAAAATAAGCTTTGATATATTATCGAAAATTACACCGTGTATGTGTTCAAAAAAATGTTCAATCTTTAAATAACTAGATATTTTATCAAATAAGTCATTATTGACTAATAATGCACCGAGTAGCTGCTGCTCTGCGTCTAAATTATGAGGCAGCTGCCTGTATTCATCCTCTGAATTGCTGGGTATATTTTGAATTATTGATGTCATACTTAAATTTATACTCTTACTTCATGTAAGAATATAGAAGAAGCAATGTTACTAAGAATTATTTTTAAATTTATTCAAAATAATCCACATCTAATATTCATTAATTCGTAATTTCCAAAAAATATCTTGACTGAAGTATTTATTCTTTTTCCTGACCTTTTTTTTCTTCAACTGCCGCATCACCGCCATCAGTTCTTTCGTCATCATTTACCTCTGAGCTTTCATCATGGGCCTCATTAGTGACCTCCTCACTGAGTTCGGCTTCGACACCATCATCAAAAACATCCATAACAGCATCTTCATCTAATTGACTCTCATCCATGGATACAACCCTACCGCTCTCCTGCAGTTCGGCTTCTTCTTCGGTTCTTGCAATATTTATTTTTATTATTGTTGATACCTCGGCATGTAAATTAACTTTAACGTCGACAATGCCAAGAGCTTTGATTGGTTCAATTAGTGATACCTGATTTTTTTTGATTTCATCAATGCCATTATCCTTGAGAAGGTTGGCAATATCTCGCGTTGTCACTGAACCAAAGAGCTGACCATTTTCTCCAGCTTGCCTTATCACAACAAAAGTTTTTCCAGTAATTTTATCTAGGAATTTGTTTGCTTCTTTCACGTCTTTTTCATTCTTCTTTTTTAAATCAGATGCTTTTTCCTCAAAATACTTAATATTTTCTTCAGTCGCTCTAAGTGCTTTACCTGTTGGCAAAAGATAATTACGTGCATAGCCATTCTTAACTTCTACTTGATCTCCAAGTGATCCGAGTTTTTCAACTTTTTCCAGTAAGATTATTTTCATTTTTTATCTCCTTGATTTAATTTTATTTCTTAAATTATTTTTGTAATCCATAATCCCCAAGATAGTGACTGGGATTATAAATGGTACAAATAGTAAGACCAAAATATACAGTGTGGTAAGCACTAATGGTCTTAAATTAAAGTTTTTTGTGACGTTATGTAAAACAGACAACCCGTTTATAGAATAGCCCATAAGTATTGCAGTTGCCCCTGTTATCGATATCACTTTTATTATGCCCTGAGCTGCGAATGCTAATACTAAGAAAGCCATCAGCAGATAAATGAAATGCTTTGGTAAGCTGATTTCATCAAAACCATCCCAGATTCTGGCATTGCTATCTATTTTTCTGGTAATTTTTGTAGCGATCCATAGGTTAACTAAAAAAATTAATATCCAAAATGCAACAAGTATTGACGGTAGACTCGCTGACATCAAGGCAATATTATTTAGCTGAATCGTTTGTTCCAGATCAGGTCTAATTTGATAAACATCAGAGTAAATTGTTGATATTGTTTCGTTATAGTCAATAATATTTGTACCCAAAAATAAGATACCAATTAGACTCAAAAATAGAGATAGCATAATTATTTTCGAAAAAATTAGTGAAAGTGGATACCAGATCACTTCTTTTGCGTCAGAACCAGATACTTTGTTAAGTCCAATATAATACGATAGGTAGACACAGGGTAATGCAAAGAATAGCGAATAAGTAATAGCAATATTAAAGCCATATGTATAGATAATTAATATTGCTGGAATTGAAGCAAATATGACGTATCTGTATCCAAATAGAATTCCTAAAAAATAGAGCGGTAAGGGGCAAAATAGAAATAGATTAAATAAGATCCCAGAATTTCCCGATAATGGGTAGATGAAGAACAGTGCTTGCAGCAAGATGGCAAGTAATAAGATAGATATCTGTTTTTTTATCATGTCGCTGTCCCGCTACTTTGCGGTTAGGGTTATGCCCAACCAATAAAAATATTTATCTTTGCAAATATGGCAATAAGCCAAGAAACCTTGCACGCTTTACTGCCACCGCCAGCTCACGTTGTTTTTTTGCTGAGACAGAAGTAATTCTGCTTGGTATCATTTTACCGCGTTCGGAAATATATTTCTGTAGTAATTTTACATTTTTATAATCGACAGGTGGTGAGTCTGGCTCGGACAGTGGGCAATTCCGTGAACTGCGAAAATACGGTTTTTTTGTTTGTTGAGATGCTTGCATTTACTAATCTTCTTTTGTGTCGCTTGATTTGGAATCCATCATAACCGATGGTGTTTCTTCAAATTTATTTACTTTTACAGTCAAATGCCTTAGCACATTTTCGTTTAGGCTTATTTGCCTGTCCAGTTCTATTAAAGTCTCAGATGGCGCATTAATATTCATAAGTGTGTAGTGCGCTTTCCTATTTTTCTTTATTTTATATGCCAGTTGGCGCAAGCCCCAATATTCAACTTTACTAATACTACCACCATCTTTCTTTATTAACTCTTCAATGGAATTGTTTATAGCCTCAACTTGCTGTGTTGTGATATCTTGCCGAGCTAAATAAACATGTTCATATAATGGCATATTCTATTAAATCCTGTAAAATTCTACTATAACTATATATATGTTTATCAAATATATTAAGCAATATAAAATAATTTAATATTCAAATCCAAATAAGGCGCGTCAATATTTTGATAACAAAATTATAGTAGATTACTATAATGAAGTAATAAATTTTGCAACAAAAAAGGTATTAAAATGAGAAATTTATTAGTTTTTCCTGGTCAAGGCAGTCAACATATTGGTATGGGAAAAACATTCTCTGAAAATTTTGTAGCTGCGAGGAATGTATTTGATGAAGTAGATGAGTCATTATCTCAAAGCCTGTCAAAAATTATGTGGGACGGAGATATTGAAGAATTGACAAAAACCGAAAATGCACAACCAGCAATTATGTCTGCAAGCATTGCAATATTTCGTGTTTTAGAAAATGAAATAGGGATTGATTTTAGTAAGATTGGATATTGTGCAGGACATTCGTTGGGTGAATATTCTGCGCTGGTTGCCACAAAATCACTTGAGTTAGCAACCGCTGCGAGGCTGTTAAAACTTCGCGGTATTTCGATGCAAAAGGCGGTTCCAATTGGGCAGGGGGCAATGGCTGCTCTAATTGGTAGTTCAATTGAAGAAGTAGAACAATTGATAATGCGCATAAATGATCAAAGGGCTGATCTGGTCTGCAATGTTGCCAATGACAATGCTCCTGGGCAAGTTGTCATTAGTGGGCACCTTGAGGCGATAGATGCCGCGATTGAGTTATCTGCAAATTTTGGTGCAAAAAAAGCTTTAAAACTTCCAGTAAGCGCACCATTTCATTGCAGCCTTATGCAGCCGGCGGCAGACGCAATGCGCGAAGCGCTTGCTGAGTCAAATATTATTGATCCAATTACCCCGATAATAGCAAATGTAAATGCCAAACCAGAGACGCAAGCAGAAAAAATTACTGAATTACTGGTAAGGCAAGTTACAGGAAGGGTAAGGTGGGTCGAGACAATCAAATATGCTAAAAAAAATAGTATTGAAAAGATATTTGAAATCGGTGCAGGAAAGGTTTTGACGGGGCTCTCAAAAAGAATAGACAGCACAATGGACTCACAATCCATTGAGGTGCCCGATCAAATTGATAATTTTATATTAGTTTAAATTCAAGGAATATAATATGAGTATATTAAAAGGTAAAACAGTTCTTTTAACTGGATCAACAGGCAGTATTGGGAAAGAAATTGCAAAAAAACTCTCAATTTCGGGGGCAAAAGTAGCCTTATCTGCAACAAATATTGATAAATTAATGTCACTCCAGGCGGATTTGGGTAATGATCATTTAATATATCCTTGCGACTTATCCGATCTAAGCAATATAAATAAACTATCAGAGGATGTAATCGGTGATTTTGGAACAATTGATATTCTCATAAATAATGCTGGCATAAAGAGGGATGATTTATTGATCCGGATGAAAGATGATGATTGGTTCGATGTCATTAATATGAATTTAACATCTGTATATAAATTAACAAAAAATATTACAAAGCAGATGTTTAAACAGAGGCATGGAAAAATTATTTCTATTTCATCGGTAGTCGGTTTTTCTGGTAATCCGGGACAAACAAATTATGTTTCATCAAAATCCGGCTTAGTCGGTTTCACAAAATCACTAGCGATGGAAGTGGCAACTAGGGGTATTACAGTTAATTGTGTTGCACCTGGTATGATTGACTCTGATATGATTGACTCACTAAACGAAAAGCAAAAGGAAGCAATTATTGGAAGAATACCGATGGCAAAACTCGGATTACCCAGTGATGTTGCCGAGGCCTGCCTTTTCCTATCGAGTCACATGTCTGACTATATTACAGGACAGACAATTCATGTCAATGGTGGCATGGTGATGCGCTAGCCCCAATATTTATATGGCAAAAATAAATTTTTTGATTGTAGTTAAATATTTATAAATATATTAATACTTATATAAATTATAATTTAATAGTTACAGAGGTAAAAAATGAGTGATGTTGCTGACCGCGTAAAAAAAATTGTTATCGAGCATCTTGGAGTAGAGGCAGATAAAGTAGAAGAAAAAGCAAGCTTTATTGACGATCTTGGTGCTGATAGTTTAGATACTGTAGAGCTAGTTATGGCATTTGAAGAGGAATTTAATGTAGAAATTCCAGATGATGCAGCTGAAACTATTCAAACTGTTGGTGATGCGATCTCATTTCTTGAGAAGCAAGACTCCTAAATTCAGAAAAAGATGAGACGTGTTGTTGTTACTGGACTTGGTTTAGTAACTCCTCTTGGGGTTGGGGTTGACTTTGTTTGGGACAATCTCATAAAAGGTAATTCTGGCATAGGCAAAATTGAGAATTTTGACACAGAAGATCTACCTGTAAAAATAGCTGCGCAAATACCGAGAGGTGGTGAGCTCGGATCCTATAATCCTGATGATTGGCTTGACCCTAAAGAGCAAAGAAAAGTAGATGAGTTTATTACTTACGCAATTTGTGCCTCTGATCAAGCAATCAAAGACTCAGGTTGGGTTGCTGATACCTATGACAAAGAAATTAGATCAGGCGTGCTGATTGGATCTGGTATTGGTGGATTACAAGGAATCGAAGATGCTGCAATTATTTTGAGAGATAAAGGGCCGAGAAGAATATCACCATTCTTCATACCTGGTCGACTAATCAACCTTGCATCCGGACATGTATCAATAAGAAATAACTTTAAAGGACCGAATCACTCTGTGGTTACAGCTTGCTCAACAGGGTCTCATGCCATTGGTGATGCATCAAGATTAATTGCATTTGGAGATGCGGACATTATGGTTGCGGGTGGAGCGGAGTCTCCTTTATGTAGGTTATCCATAGCTGGTTTTGCAGCATGTAGAGCTCTATCTTCTGCATTTAATGATAAACCTACAAAGGCATCAAGACCTTTTGACGAGGATAGAGATGGCTTTGTTATGGGTGAAGGTGCAGGGGTAGTTGTACTCGAGGAGTATGAGCATGCATTAAAACGCGGAGCAAAAATTTATGCAGAGGTCAAGGGATATGGCTTGTCTGGTGACGCCTTCCATATAACCTCACCATCAGAAGACGGGGATGGCGGTTTTAGATCAATGAAAGCTGCGCTAAATAATTCTGGTATCGCCCACAACAAGATTGACTATGTAAATGCTCATGGAACATCTACACCAGCTGGGGATGAAATTGAAATAAAGGCTGTAGAGAGATTATTTGGAGAACACAGTAAAAATTTATATATGTCATCAACAAAGTCATCTATTGGACATTTGTTGGGTGCGGCGGGTTCAGTCGAGGCAATATTTTCAATAATGGCAATTAATACAGGAAAAATACCAGCCACCTTAAATCTTGATAATATTTGCGTTGATACAAAAATAAATCTGGTGCCAAAAAAATCACTCATACGCGAGGTCAACAGCGCGCTAAGCAATTCATTTGGTTTTGGTGGGACGAATGCGTCATTGATTTTTACTAAAGTCTAATAAGTGATTATGAATATAAATTTAGCCAGACAAAAAGGTGTTATGATAATAATATCATCGCCGTCTGGTGCAGGAAAAACTACCTTAACAAGAAAGTTAGTTTCAGATCTCAAGAATGCGGTATTATCGATATCTGTTACAACTCGGAAGAAAAGAGATAATGAAGAGGAGGGCTTGCACTATTATTTCGTAGATGATCAAGTTTTTAATAAAATGGTTGATGATGGCAACCTTTTAGAACATGCAAATGTTTTTGGTTTTAATTATGGGACCCCAAAAGAGCGGGTAATTGAAAATATCCAAATTGGAAATGATGTGATTTTTGATATTGATTGGCAAGGCGCGGCTCAATTAAAAAATAATTATGAAGATAATATCATTTCGGTATTCATACTGCCACCAACAGCAACTGAATTGATGGGTAGATTAATAAAGAGGGACCAAGACTCAATTGATACAATAAAAAATAGACTGAATGCGGCATATGACGAAATAAAGCACTGGAATGAATATGATTACGTAATTATCAATGATGATCTCGATGTGGCATATTCAGAATTAAAATCAATAGTTACTTCTGAAAAAATGAAAATAACTAAGGCAAACACCACAAATATTAGTGAGCATGTCGATCAATTGCTTGAAGAGTTATCGGAAAGGTTGAAAGACTAGCTTAGTTTCTCTAAATATTCTGATATTTTAAGATATTCATTTACTGATAATTGTTCCGCCCTCAAATCAACATTAATATTTAGTTTCTCTGCTAAATCAGTCTGGCTTATTATGCCTTTTAAGCTTGTCCTTATTTTTTTTCTTCTTTGGCTAAAAGCTGCCCTTGTAATACTTTCCAGTACTTTTATGTCTGGACCCGATTTCCTCTCAAGGCTTTTGAATGATACTATTGATGAGTCCACCTTGGGTTTCGGATAAAAGACTGCTGGATTTAGATCAAATTCAACATTACATTGATACAAATATTGTGATATAATAGATATTCTTCCATAGTGCTTATTACCGTAATTTGCGGTAATTCTCTGTGCTACTTCTTTCTGAAACATTAAGACCATGTTTTTCAATTTATTTGTTGAATGATGTGTATTGATCAATGTTGTCAGTATTTTAGTTGCTACATTGTAAGGAAGATTAGAAATAATTGTAATATTTTTATAATTCTCAATATCGAAATTGAAATTTATTGCGTCTTCAAAAATAATATCAATTTGATCTGGATATTTTGATTTAAGCGCATTAAGGAGTTGCGTGAATTGTCTATCTTTCTCCAATAGTAAAATTTTTTTTACGTTATTATTTAAGAGTGCCTCAGACAAACCACCGAGGCCAGGACCTATCTCGATAACCAAATCACAAGCATCAGGATTAATCAAACTGGTTATCTTGTTTAAGATATTTTTATCAAATATAAAATTCTGACCTAATTTCTTTGATGGATGAATGCCTGATTGTTCAAGATTTTTTTTGTATTGATTATTATGATTTTTATCTTCTGGCATTTCTTTCTGCCATTTGGTCTGCGATTATTAGTGATCTTATTAAGCTAGTTGGGTCTGCAATTGCCTTTTTTGCAATTTGATATGCCGTTCCGTGATCTGGTGACGTTCGTATAATATCAATGCCAAGTGTTATATTTGTTGCAGTGAAATTTGAGATAGTTTTAATTGGAATTAATGCTTGGTCATGATACATGCAAATGATTATATCAAAATCAGTATTGCCAGCACTAAAAAGGCTATCAGCAGAAGCGGGTCCGTGAATATTAATATTTTCACTCTGAAGTTCTTTTATCACTGGATCAATTACATTAATTTCTTCATTTCCAATTAATCCATTATCTCCTGCATGAGGATTCAGGCCTGTTACGACGATCCGGGGCTGAGATATGTTGAAATACTTTTTCAAATCATTGCTGATTATTTTAACTGTATTCATCAATAATGACTTGTTGATCGATTGTGAAACCTCGCTGATTGGAATATGGCGTGTGAGCGGGACAATCTTAAGTTCATCACTCATCATCAGCATAACTGGATTTTTGGATTGGCAAAGGTGGGCGCAGAGTTCGGTTTGGCCGCTAAATTTTACACCCTCATAGAGCAGAGAGTTTTTATTTACAGGATTTGTAACGATAGCCGATGTCAGGCCGCTCTTGATTGAGTCGTATGCAGTTAAAATTGACTTCATTATTTTTTGATCATTTTTTTCTGAATATTGACCAATAGTTTCTCTCATAATCGGGATATCAAAAACAGGTATAAATTCCTTAAATATATCCACAGCCAAATCCATCTCCGCTTTACAAATTTTTTTTGTTTTTATTTTGCAATCAATTAAATCAGCTCGCCTATGAAGTAATTCTTCACTACCAAAAAAAATGAAAGGAGGTATTTTTACCGCAGACCTTGATGACCATGCATTGACTGTAATCTCAGCTGAAATACCAGCAGGATCACCCATTGTGAGGGCGATGGGTAATTTTTTATTTTTTGTCTTCAATAACACTATCCTGCCTTAGGTTACGTAGCTCTTTCTCGGAGTATGCCTCGAGCTGGTTAGAAATTAGAATATTTTGAACCTCGAAATCAGATATCATTTTCTTAGGAGTGCAATTTATCATCACTACTAATTCATTATCAATTACTTGCATAGGAAGTAAAAATTGATCGCTTTTGTGGTTTAGAAGCGTTTTAAAAGGCTCATCTAATTCATTAATTCGTATATCAAAAATATCATCAACTTCAATATCAGGGTGATCTTTATATAAGGCTAAGTTATTTGCACAGCTCTGAAAGTTTGTCGATATATTTTCTGCAAGATATAGTTTTTCTGGGGACATATCCCTATTTTGTATTTTCAATATTTGTACATGAAAGATCTCCTTTTCAAGTAAGTCCCTCTTATATTTATCAACTTCGCTTACTGTAATGTCAGCATACTTTCGAAATTTTCTGATAATATATTGATTCCATACCGTAGCAGCAATTCTAGCGTTAATAACTGTTTTTATATCGCTACCATCAGCGCTTAGTTTTTCGGCATATTTTTCAAGACTCGTTCCCTGAGCTTTTAATTGTTTATCGAGCGCTAACGCAACTTCATCAGTGGAGTAAGTAATCCCCATGCTTTTCGAGGCATCTACTTTTATTGCCTCATCAATCAATTCCTGAACAGCTCGGCTGGAGACCGCACTCACACTCAGTTGTGTATTATTAGATTGAATAAATACAGCTCTTTGTTGAAAATCCGATTGAGTAATTGGAATGTCGTTAACAAGCAAGATTATCTTTGAGACGATTTCAGATTTTGAAATTGAAGCAAAACACAAAAGGTAAACTACTAGTAATGATATTGTAAAAAAGGCTCTTAATACTTGCATCGATTTGATTCATCTAATTTTTAATCTAAGGCTGATGTTTTTAATTCGAAATTGAATAGTATTGACCTATCTTTTTTAATATCACGATCTGTAAATAAATTCTCACGGTAACCAATATCAAAAGCCAGACATTCATCGTCATACCTGAGTCCAATTTGGTTACTAACAAAATCATCTGACTCTAAATTAAATGTTCCACTCGAAATTATTGACCAATCCGGTGCAATTCCAAATTCTAGGAAGCCAGATAATTCACTCAGAGCTACATGATTATTTGCATTTAGCCCAGAATTTAGCCAATTAGCTTCCGCCTCTATGTCAGTATAATTTATGCCAATACTGTAGTTATTAAAATCATGCATCTCGAGATTAAATTCATTGATGGAGTTATCACTGGAAGATCTGTCATATCTGGTTTTGTAGTCAATAACAACAGCATCATTGAGGTTATATGATATGGAGCCTACAATATCAGAGTGGTAATTATCTGTACCCGACCATTGGTCTGACGCAAGTGAGTTGAGTCCGCTGATGTGATAAGACTGACCGATATTTGCGCTCAGTAGCCCTCCGATATCATCTTGAAGACTATAATTTACACCAAGTGATATTTTAGATCCACCATCTATCCTATCAAACCCCAAACTCCTATTCATTTCAAAAAGATTGAGGCTATTAAAATTGAATGTTTGGGCATCTTCGTTGAGGAGATCTGAATGCTTTTTTTCATCACCAACGTATCCAAATGCTATCTTTGGCTCAAAAATCTGTTTCCCATATGGTGCGTTATCAAAGAATGGCCATGAAATTGATGTGGATAGATTTGGTGTTACTCTTGAAAAATTAGTGTACTCATTTTCCGATTCATCAAAAGTTCGCAAATGATCAGCTCTCACTGATAGTTTTGGTTCAAGAATGATACCATTATTTGAGATATATCTCTCATCCCATTTCAACTCTGATGTCAGTCTGATTTGTTCATCACCGCTTGCCCTTTGTATGTTTACAATGTTATTTTCAAAGCTCAGATTCTTCAGATTTGGCAGATCAAAGTTGTATTGATGATCTATTCTCGGCAATAATATCGCTTGAGGTGTTTCAGTCTCATTAAGTAAATTTTTGTAGTTTATAGCTGCAATATTTAGATAGTTTTGCCCTTTTAGGCCTTCTACATATATATTGGAATTATATTTTGTTCGGCTATCCAGACTGTACTTTCTCATATACGTATCATCAGTTGCATATGTGGCATCCCAGCCCCAATTAAAATTATTATTGATAGGTATGACCCCATGAGTTTGGATGCTTGCCCTAAATTTCTCGTCCCCAGGTGCTACAGCAGACGGATCTGCCTGATATATGAGATTTGGATTAATATAGATATCTCCGCCTTTTTTTGTTTTTTTTCTGTATTCAAAATCAAATAGAGGCCCTTGTTTTGTTGTAATAAATGGAGATATTGTCAGATCACTTGCTTCATCCAATATGTAAATATAAGGAACTTTTATGGCGTGACCATAAAAGTTTGAAAATGAATAAGTCGGAATAAGAAATCCTGACTGGCGCTTAACAGTAAAGTCGGGGTATGCGAACTGTGGCAAGCGCAATAGTGTCTTATCTAGCACATTGAATTTGATATTCTTGAAGATAATTTTTTTATTTAACTCATCATGAACTACTTCGTCAGATTGAAATTCCCAAGTGTATGGGCAGTCATCATCTTTATTACATTTCTCACAAAAAGTATAACTTGCACCTGTAAAAGTACTCGATTTTGTAAGATTTATATTTGCCCTATCAGCTCTAATTTTACTTCCATCTTCGAGGATCATATTCGCCCCCTCAAGGAAGCCATTCTTCAACTCATCCGATAAGGTTATTTTATTTGCTGTGATTTTCACCTTACCTTTATCCAGCAAAGTTACATTTCCTGAGGCGATTACCTTGTCGACTTCTTGGAGGTATGTGATTTCTTCAGCTTCAACAACATGAGATTTGTAGAATAGCTTTGCGTTACCGCTGGCTTTAATATTTTGACCATCATTTTCGTAAAGTAGATTATCAGCCTCAAAATATATCGAAGGGTATAGATCTTTGGTATCATGCTCATTTGCCCATAAATTTGGGGATGCAAATAAGAGCATAATAATACAAGCCAAATATATGTATCTTTTGATTATCATTATATATTATCTAACCATCTTCTCTCGAAATTAAAACCTTTGTTGCAATTAAAATTGCCGTTATAATATGCCACCAAGCCCCTAATATTGGGTTAAATATTTCATTTTCCGATAAAATGTATGAAATGTGGTTCACAAAAAATAATAAAAGACCGACAATTATACCTAATATTATCACAAAGATTGAGTGCTGCACACGAAATAATTTAACGCAAAAGCAAGCAGCTGTTAATACTAGCGCTAGCATTAAGGCTGGCATTGCTATCAAAAAATTTAGATCAACAACGTGCTTTGTCGTTGAAATACTATTTAAATTGAGTTTTTTTATAACCCCAAGAATGGTCCAAATAGATTGATTGCTATTTTTTATTGCATTCTCAAACATCAATAACTCATTTGAATTTGTCTTTATAGTGTAAGTTTCAAGATATTCACGACTTTTCCCTTCCTTATCTGCCCAAACATTATGTAAAATCCATTGATTTGCTTCAAATATTGCATAAGTGCTATCATATTTTTCCAATAGATTTTGGTTATTATCGAATTGAAGGAACGTAGCATCAATTAATGTCAATTGATTTAAATAGACCTGCTCAGCGTTTACAATTAGTTCACCCTTTGAATTTTTTTGAGACGACCAAAACTCTTTTTCATCTTCGAGGTTAATAAACTTATTTTCCCCCTTTACGTTTCTCTCTAGCAGTGAAAAGTTATCCTTATATTGAATGCCTAATGGATCTATTATGAATATAACAACTAAACCAAATAGGATGGATATTACTGCCGGAGGAGTGATAACTTGCCAGAACGATAGTCCTGAGGCATTGGAAATGATAAGCTCGCTATATCTCGACAGCTTATATAAGAACAGTAAAGTACCAAATAATATTACAACCGGTGATATTTCTTCAAATGTTGATGGGAGCTTGTATAGAGATAATATGACTATATCTATGAGACTTACATCACTTACATCAGATAACCTACGAGATATTTCTGAAATATCAATTAGAAAAATTAGCGCTACAGCAATAAAAAATATCAATACTACCGACTTAAAATATTGGATTGCAAAATATTTATTGTAGAGCAGCATTTGAGTATTTGACCTCCTTCACATGACCCAAAATTAAATTAATTAGATAAGCACAGATGATAAATAAAGGAATTATGTAATGCAAAAAATATAATTCATAAATCATTATTTTATTTGATAATACAAGTCCGCAAAGCTTAACAAAAAAGGAGCATATCGCAACTATAATTATATCCGAGGATTTGATTGACCTAAAGTTTAAATCTTTTTGTAGAAAAAAGAGTGAGATAAATAAAAAGGCGATTGCATAGAGTGGGTTTGAGATTCTCATGTGTGCTTCATTCATATATTCTATTCTTCTTGCTCTATCTTCGCCAGATGAAATCTTACTGATATTAAATAGCTCCCTCAGTGATTTTTCAGATGCCTTAAAATAAGAACTATCAACGGCTTTGAAGATGTTGGATAAATTTATTTTATACTCTTCAAATACTATGGCACTTGTCTCTTTATCGGATAAATTTAAATTTTCACTATATATCTTCCCGTTTTCCATTTCTAAAATAATCTGGTCCTCAACATCAATAATTCGAGCAACTTTTGCTGTGTAAGTTATAGTTATATCACTAGAATTCATGTCTTTTATAACGATACCCAAGAAATCATTATTATCGGAAATATCTGATACGTAGATTGTATAGTCACCATCGGGTGAGCTAAATTCATTTTTCTTAAATGAACTACTGATTATATCTGATTTAATTTCATTAATTTTTTCACGAAAATTTTTCATGGCCATTGGTGATATATGTATGCTGAGTATATAAATTAACAATGTGATAAAAATTGTAGCCACTAGAAAGGGGGATATTTTTTGGATCATGCTAATACCGCTTGCATTCAGAATTACCATTTCAGAGTCACGTGTCATTCTATCTGTCACAATAATTGATGCAATAAGAACTGAGGATGGGGCTATTATTGAAACAATATATGGATATAACAAAATAGTGAGACTAAAGAAATCAGTAATACTTCTATCTCTGTCTAGGATAAGCGAAAGGTCATCTATTATTTGAGTTAACCACGCAAGTGTTGATATCACAAATAAAACAATGAAGAATGTTCTGATAAAATTCACTGTAACGTATGTATTAATTAATCTCATGAAGTGATAAGCTTGTAATAAATAATGTTTATATATACATTTATAACAAGATTTATACTAAATAAATAGTACTAATAAAGTATCAGTTAGGTGGGTCATGAAAGTTTCATTTGTGGATATCGGCGTTGAAAACAACGGTGTTCTTGTATCTTTTTTTAGCGAAGACGAGGGCTTGTTAATTGATGAAAAATCTCAAAATGATAAAGAGATAAAAAAGCTCTACGAGAAGCTTAGAAAATCATCAAAGAAAAATAAAATTGAACAAAACATTGTCGATTTAGTTCATCCGCATAATAATGAGTTTTCACGGATAATATTATTTAAAATAAAAGATTTATCGAGTATGGATGAAGGCTCATGGATAAATCAAGGTGGTAAGATTTGTCAATATATTTGTTCGTCTCAGATAACCGAATTCTCAATTAGAATTGAAACTACAAAGAAAAATATTGAGCTGATGTCAATACCTGCACGCCTTGCATTTGGGATTGGTTTAAAAAGCTATAAGTTTGAAAAATATAAATCCAAAAATAAGGGAAATATTATTCAGAAGGTTCTCTTTATAACAAGCCATCATACAACAAGTGAAAATATCCATAAAAATTATAATGCTATACTCGATGGCGTGAATTTAACTCGAGATCTTGTTAATGAACCATCAAACATTTTAACGCCGCATGAATATACGAAAAGAATAGGCGATCTTGCGGGGCCAGACTTAAAGATTAAAATTCTTAATCAGAAAAAAATGGATCAATTATCGATGGGGGCACTCTTGGCTGTTGCGAAAGGAAGCCGAAATGAGCCATACACGGTTATTCTTGAATATCTCCCAAACAAAGGTCAAAAGCCATTGGTAGTACTTGGTAAGGGTGTAACATTTGACTCTGGGGGTATTTCAATAAAACCATCAGGTGGAATGGATGAAATGAAAGGTGATATGGCAGGTTCAGCGAGTGTTATCGGCTTGATGAGCGCGCTCTCAAAAAGGAAGGCGAGTGCTAATGTTGTTGGTATTGTAGGGCTTGTTGAAAATATGACTGACGGTAATGCAATGAGACCTGGTGATGTAATAAAATCGATGTCAGGAAAAACTATTGAAGTTCTTAACACAGATGCAGAAGGACGGTTGGTGCTTGCTGATATTGCAACATACGCTATTCAGAATTACAAGCCATCCGCTATAATAGACCTTGCAACTCTAACAGGGGCGATACTCGTTGCACTCGGTCAAGAAATGGCTGGGCTTTTCTGCAATAATGATGAATTAGCGGATAATTTAATAAATTCAGGAAAAAAAACAGGGGAGCTTTTGTGGAGAATGCCAATTGATGAAAAGTACATGAAAATGATAAATTCCAAAGTTGCTGATATCAAAAATATTGGCGGAAGATACGCAGGGGCAATCACTGCGGCAGAGTTCATTCATTATTTTGTTGAGGACATTCCGTGGGCTCATCTCGATATTGCTGGCACCTCAATCACAAGTCCAAAAAGCGATGTTAACGACAGCTGGGCATCGGGTTATGGGGTTAGATTGTTAAATCAATATATTCGAGACTGCATTGAGAATTAAATTTTCATGATTGAAAATTTTATAGTTTCAGTATAAAAAAAAATACACAATAACTAGAGGTCTAAAATAATGACAAAAGAGAGAACATTTTCCATAATTAAGCCTGATGCTACGAGACGTAATTTAATTGGAAAAATAATTACAAAGCTGGAGGATGGCGGTCTAAGTATTATTGCGCAAAAAAAAATTCATTTAACAAAAGAGCAGGCAGAAGAGTTCTACTCCGTGCATAAAGAAAGACCTTTTTACAATGACTTGGTTCAATTTATGACATCCGGCCCTGTGGTCGTTCAAGTACTTGAAGGTGATAACGCGGTATTGAGGAACAGAGAATTAATGGGCGCTACTAATCCTGCAGAGGCAGAACCTGGGACCATAAGGAGGGAATACGCAGAAAGTTTGGAAGCTAATTCTGTTCATGGCTCCGACAGTCTTGAAAATGCAAAAATCGAAATTGATTTTTTCTTTGGGGCTGACGAAATAGTTGGCTAGCAAATTCAATAAACTGATTAAAGGCTTGCTTATTTATTAAATATAAATTGATTAGTGGCAATTCTTTTCAGGGTTTCAGGAAAGATGATATGCTCCATGTGGAGAACACGTTTCGCCAATAACTCCTCTGTATCATCTTTCAATACTGGAACGGTTGCTTGCATTAGAATTTGGCCTGAGTCAAGTTCACTTTCCACAATATGCGTTGTACACCCCGCTAATTGAACTCCATCATCTAATACTCTTTTGTGTGTATCTAAACCCTTATAGTCAGGTAACAGAGACGGGTGTATGTTAATTATTTGGTTATGCCAGGACTCGACAAAATCTTTTGTAAGAATTTTCATATATCCAGCGGTACATATAATCTCAATATTATTCTGTTTCAGGATAGCGGATATTTTACTGTCAAACTCATGATCATTTCGGAAATTTTTTCTGTTAAGTGATTGTGTGTGAATGCCATATGATTGTGCAATTTTAAGTCCGTACGCCTCTTTCTTATTTGAGATTACAAGTTCAATTGAGGCTGGAAATGTGGTGTCTTGGCAAGCCTTAATTAGTGCTTCCATATTTGATCCTCTACCAGAAATTAGAATTGCAACTTTTTTTTTGCTCATAAATTCAACTTGCCACGATAAATTACAGGCTTTACCTCTTTTTTGATAACTTCTCCAATAAGTACGAACGGAATGTTCTCACTTTCTAGGATGCTTCGTGTATCTTCAAATTTTTCACAATCAAAAACCATTACCAGCCCAATCCCACAATTGAAGGTTCTCATGAGCTCCTCATCTTCAAGCTGGCTATTATGCTTAATCCATGAATAGATAGGGGTTGCTGGGTATTCGGATAATAAAATCTCAGATGAAAACTTTTCGCTTATTACCCGTGGAAGGTTTTCTGTTAAACCGCCCCCAGTAATGTGAGCCACGGCTTTAAGAGTATTTGTTCTTTTTGTCACGGTTTGTACTTCTTTTGTATAAATTCTTGTTGGTTCTAGCAAAAGTCTTATTAGTTTATTATCCCCAAGTCTCTCTTTTCTAAGATCAATATTATTATTTGATATTATTTTGTGTACTAAAGAATAGCCATTAGAGTGAATTCCACTTGATGGAAGTCCAACGATTACATCCCCTTCTTTGACGGGAAGTGGAAGTAATCTATCCCTCTCCACAGCACCGACACAAAAACCCGCTAAGTCATAGTGATTTTTTTTATAAAATCCAGGAAGTTCTGCGGTTTCGCCGCCTACTAGAGCACATCCGGCAATTTTACAACCCTTAGCAATTCCATGAAGCACGTCTGCGGCCTGTGTTATATCTAATTTGCTTGTTGCAAAATAATCTAGGAAGAATAGGGGCTCACCTCCTTGAGCTAAAATATCGTTAACACACATCGCAACCAAATCAATACCAACGGTTTCATGCATATTTGAGTCAAAAGCCAATTTAAGCTTTGTGCCCACACCGTCTGTTGCAGAAACTAAAAGTGGATCTTTGTAGTCTAATTTAGAAAGATCAAATATAGAGCCAAAACCGCCAAGCACGCTATCAGCCCCATCTCGACTTGTTTCTTTTACTATTGGGGATATTTCATTGATAAATCTATTTCCTTTATCAACATCAACTCCACTTGATTTATAGGTTATTTTTTTATTCTTGTTAATCATTGAGGTTTATTTATTGATAAATTAAGTCAAAATTTTCTGACTTGCATAATTAAATCAACTATTATTATATTACATTTGAATTTAGCATTGAACAGTTCTTTATTGATATAGATCTTAATTTGGATTTAAAAGTGGAAAAGCAGTTATATTTTGATATTGACGACACCCCTTCTTTTGTTGAAGATAATTTTATTATTTCTTCATCTAATCAAAATGCCACAGATTACATATATAAATGGCCTAATTGGGCCTCAAATTGTGTTGTCTTATTTGGTGAAAGTGGTGTTGGTAAGAGTCATTTGGCAAATATATGGCACAACAAAGCACAGGCATTAAAAGTCAGCTTGGAAAATATAGATTTTAAAGATGTACAAAAAAGAAAAAATATATTGATTGATGATTTTGAGTTATATTCTAATAAATACAATGACTTATTTCACATAATTAATTTAATTAATGAAATAAATGGCTATCTGCTGATGACATCAAAAGTCAACCCGGCAAGTTTAAGCACAGGGATAAAAGACTTGGACTCCAGACTAAGGAATGTAACACCCATTAAAATTGACACACCAGACGATTTCTTGTTGGAGGCTATCATTATTAAGTTGTTTTCAGATAAGCGTATACTAATTGATGATCGAGTAATTAAATATATACTAAAAAGATCAAACAGATCCGCTTCAGAGCTAATTAAACTAGTTAATATTATCAATAATAAATCTATGGAACAAAAAAGAGCGATCACGGTGCCGCTTGTAAGGGATGTTTTTAGTGATGTTGGGTATTAATTACTATTCAGTATCGCCTCAGCATCTTTTCCAAATACGCTATTTCTCCATCCGTTTGTAAACTTTGGAAATTTATTACCTCTTGTTATAAAATCCCGAATTTCCCGCTGGGTCGCAATAATATGGGGGCAAATATTATATTTTTTTGCATTATTTTCTAAAGCATCATTTAGCAATTTTAGGATTATTTTCTGGTTTTTTGAGAGTATTTTTTTGCTAAATTTAATTCTTTTATCCTTGCTTATTTCAAAAAGAAATTCGTGAAGCATTGACAGCAAATGTGGACTGTTAGTAAATACTTCATTGTCGCTCAAATATATTCTTAAATCTTCAATATTATCCATCTTTGACTTGAATATTTCATTAAGTTTCGTATCCGATAGTACATCTTTTCGAGGAATATTGTAGCATATTGCTATTTCATCTCGAAGCTCTTTAGCGCACGATAGGGGGTCTCGGTCGGTATTTATTTTTTTACCAATATTAGCTATAGGTTGAACCATTTTCTTTGATAACTCTATGGATTTCTTATGGACATTTTCCACCTCTTCAAGAAACCACTCGGCTTTCGATTGTGACTCAATTTGCTTAGAGAGATATTGAAAGATCGGTATTAAATATTTTACATCATCTTTTGCATAGTCGAGCATTTCTTTATTAATTGGCCTTTTGGACCAGTCTGAGTATTGTAATTTTTTATCAATTTTGATTTGAAAAATCTCATCTACAATATGGGAGTAAGATATTGCTTCACGAAAACCTGTGAACATAGCCGCAAGTTGGGTGTCAAAAGTAGGATATGGTACTTTCTGTGATACATAAAATATAGCTTCGATATCTTGCCTACTTGAGTGGATAACCTTTATTATATCCTTATTAGTAAAAGCTTCCCACAAGCGTTCATTATTTAAATTTGATAAAGCATCAATTAAATAAAAATTTGATTTTGTGGATATTTGTATTGTGCAAAGTTTAGGCCAGAAGGAATTAGTACGTACAAACTCTGTATCAACACCAATTATCTTATTTGAGTTAATGTCACGAAGAGCTTCATCTAATTTATTTTGTGTATCTATTATTTGCATTTTAATTAATTTAATTGTAACACTTATCTGTTAAAGATATATATTTACAAGGTCTAATTCACTTTTTATTTTGTAATATCAAAAGCTGAGAAAAATGCATAATTACCGCACACACAAATGTGATGAACTAAGATCAAATAATATTGGTGAACAAGTGCGTCTCTCTGGTTGGGTCCATAGGATCAGAGATCACGGAGGTTTGTTATTTATAGACTTACGTGATCATTATGGTGTTACTCAATGTGTTGTTGAACCAGGAACGGAAGCATTTTCAGTCGCTGAAAAAGTTAGATCTGAGTGGGTTGTTTGTCTAACAGGGACAGTTAAAGCTCGAATGGACGAAACAATCAATGTAGATAAATCGATTTCGTCTCTACCTACCGGCGATATTGAGCTTTTCATAAACGAGATTGAGATACTATCAAAATCTGAAGAATTGCCACTACCTATCTTTGGAGAACCGGATTACCCTGAAGACATTAGATTGAAATATAGGTTTCTGGATTTAAGACGAGAAACTATACATAACAATATTGTATTGCGCTCAAAAATAATTCAATCAATCAGAAAAAGAATGCTCGATGCTAATTTCAATGAATACCAAACACCAATTCTGACAGCTTCTAGCCCGGAAGGGGCACGGGATTTCCTCGTGCCATCGCGGATGCATCCGGGAAAGTTTTACGCCTTACCTCAAGCGCCACAGCAATTCAAACAGCTTATTATGATGGCGGGCTTTGATCGCTATTTTCAAATTGCCCCATGCTTCAGAGATGAGGATGCTAGGGCAGATAGATCGCCAGGTGAATTTTATCAATTGGATGTAGAGATGAGCTTTGTAACACAAGATGATGTATTTAATGCTATCGAACCTGTCCTATTAGGCGTTTTTGAAGAATTTTCTGGTAGCATGACGGTTGATAAAGTAGTTCCAAAAATTCCATACATGGACGCATTAAGAAAATATGGATCTGACAAACCTGATTTACGCATACCAATAGAGATGACCGATGTAAGTCATATATTTACAAAATCTGGCTTTAAGATTTTTGCTGATATCCTCGAGAAGTCGGCAACTGGCAGAGATTGGTCTGAAAAAGCTGAGGTTTGGGCTATCCCTGCACCAAAAGGTGGAAGTAGGGCGTTTTGTGATCGCATGAACTCTTGGGCACAAGGCGAGGGCCAGCCTGGACTTGGCTACATCTTTTTCAAAGATGGTGGAGGTATGGGTCCGATTGCAAAGAATATTGGTGATGATAAGGTGCAGAAACTAAAAAGTGAGCTGATGCTTGAGGACGAGGATGCTGTTTTTTTTGTTTGTGGTGTGCCCTCAAACTTTTACGATTTTGCTGGGAAGGCTCGGGCAAAAATTGGTGAGCAATTGGAACTTATCGACCCAATGATTTATAAATTTTGCTGGATTGTAGATTATCCAATGTTTGAGTTTGATGACGAATCAAAAGGATATCAATTCTCTCATAATCCTTTCTCAATGCCACAAGGTGGGCTTGAAAGTCTAACTCAAGAAAATCCGCTAAATGTATTGGCATACCAATATGATATTGTGTGTAACGGAATAGAGCTTTCATCTGGTGCAATTAGGAATCACGTCCCTGAAATAATGGAAAAGGCATTTGAAATTGCAGGATATGATAAGTCAATTTTAGAAGAAAAATTTTCAGGAATGTATAACGCGCTCAAGTTTGGAGCTCCACCTCATGGCGGTATTGCACCGGGCATCGATAGGATTGTTATGCTCCTAGCTAATGAAGAAAACCTCAGAGAAGTTACAATGTTTCCAATGAATCAACAAGCTGAGGATCTTCTAATGGGAGCACCATCAAGCGTTGAACCATCTCAGCTTACTGAATTATCAATTAAATCAATTGAAAAAAAATAACAAAAATGTAACCGTCATCGGCCATGCAATCATATCGACAGACTGCTATATAGCAGATTCTCGCGGATCAATGCCATCTGACTTAAGATCTAATTCTGACTGGGAATTATTCCAAGAGGATCTTAATCATTCTGATTTGGTAGTAATTGGAAGGGCAAGTTATGAAAAATTCTCAGAAAATCGACGTAATAGGCTGATTCCAACGAGTCAAATAAATGGATATAAGATGCGAGATGATCTGTGTTTTTTTAATCCAAATGATATCTCAATGAGTCAAATCCTATTAAAGTACAATACCTTCCCAAATAAAATTGCTGTCGCCGGTGGTCAGGGCGTATATCAATTAGTATTTGATCAATTTGCCTACAGTGAATTTCATCTTTCTGTAAAAGAAAGCTATGAGTTAAAAGAGGGTATCCAAATGATAAAGGGGATCACAGAGCTCGCACAAGTTGATGATTACATGAATAAATACGGGATGTACCAAAGTGATACAATACGCCTAGACTCCAATACGATCCAACTTAAATACCTACAATCTTAACTGCAGCCACTTGTAGCACCACACGTATCACACTTAAGACACGTTCCATTCCTTACCATCGTGAAGTTTCCACAGTCATCGCAAGCCACGCCCTCATAGCCTTTAATTCTAGCTTGCGTTATCAGGTCATTCTTTTCAATCTCCACATCAGTCGCAACATTTGCTTGAGCTGGTTGCGACTCTGTACTCTCTGACATACCCGTATTACTCATACTCACATTGGATGCGGCCGCTGTTAACATATCATTCGTTCCTGTCAGCTGTAAGTCGGCCGATGGCAGAATGAAGAGATTATCATTTTTACTTCTGCCATACCCTGTACTTATATATCTTGTTGCAGGCGCAGGATGATCAAGTTCAGCATTTCCTATGGTATCAGGTGATATTGTGCTTGGGTCTACATGTGCTAAATCATTTCTTTCAAGATATGAAATCGCGAGCTCTCTGAATATATAATCAAGGACAGATGTAGCATTCTTTATCGCGTCATTACCTTGCACTAAGCCAGCTGGTTCAAACCTTGTGAAAGTGAAGCAGTCGACATACTCATCAAGTGGAACACCATATTGTAATCCTAATGATATTGCTATTGCAAAATTATTCATTAGTGATCGGAATGCTGCACCTTCCTTATGCATGTCAATGAATATTTCACCTATTCTGCCATCATCATATTCGCCAGTTCTTAGATAAACTTTATGACCACCAACGACTGCTTTTTGCGTATACCCTTTTCGTCTATCAGGCAGCTTTTCCCTTTCCGTTCTCTCTGCTATTTCTATTATTTTATCAATTGTTCTTTCAGCGGCTGGTTCTATATCAGCCTCATCATCGCTTTCTTCGTCAAGTACCTGGGCGTTTAATGGTTGTGATAATTTTGACCCATCTCTGTATAGTGCATTTGCTTTAAGCCCGAGCTCCCATGACTTTAAATAAGCGTTCTTGCAATCTTCAACTGACGCTGTATTTGGCATATTAATCGTCTTGGATATTGCGCCGGATATAAATGGCTGGGCCACTGATAGCATTAAAATATGACTATCAACTGACAATGCACGCTTTCCTGTTCTACCGCAGGGATTCGCGCAGTCAAAAATATTTAAATGCTCATCTTTTAAACTTGGCGCACCTTCTACGGTCATGGCTCCACAGCAGTAAATATTGGCATCAATTTTATCTTGTTCACTAAATCCAAGATGCTCCAAGAGATCAAAAGAGAAATCCTCAAGCTGTTCTGCACTAACTTTCAGAACATCCTTGCAAAAGTCTTCACCTAAAGTCCATTTATTAAATACAAACTTAATATCAAATGCATTTTCAAGTTGCTCTTCGATGGCATCAAGTTGTTTTTTTTGAAAACCTTTACTTTCTAGTTTTTCATGGTTAATTCCTGGGGCATTTTTCAGTGTATTTTGACCAACAGCGTAGTCAACTATGTTATTGATTGCATTATCTCCGTAGCCAAGTGTTTTTAATGCCTCTGGCACTGCTCTATTAATTATTTTGAAATAGCCACCCCCGGCCAGTTTTTTAAATTTTACCAGTGCGAAATCAGGCTCGATGCCTGTTGTATCACAATCCATGACCAAGCCGATTGTACCGGTTGGGGCTATCACTGTGGTCTGAGCATTTCTATATCCGTGTTTCTCACCTAACTCAACTGCATCATCCCAAGATTTTGTTGCTGCAGCTAACAAATTCTTTTCTTTAATATTGGCATGATTTAGAGGAACGGGATTTGTGGATAGCCCTTCATAGCCATCCGTATTACCATGCGCAGCGTTACGGTGATTTGACATTACCCTGAGCATATGTTTTGCATTTCTTTTATAATCAGGGAATGGCCCAAGCTCTGATGCCATTTCTGCGGATGTTTTGTATGCTATTCCCGTCATTAATGCTGTTATAGCACCACAAATTGCACGTCCTTCATCAGAGTCATAAGCGATACCGTTTGTCATTAAATAACCGCCAATATTTGCATAGCCAAGACCTAAAGTGCGATATTCGTATGAGAGCTTTGCAATGTTCTTTGATGGGAACTGTGCCATTAGGACTGATATTTCAAGAACCATCGTCCATAGTCTGACGGTGTGAATGAATTCATCAATTTTAAAACTTCCATCTTTATTTCTGAACTTAATTAAATTAATTGATGCTAAATTACACGCTGTATCATCAAGAAACATATATTCCGAGCATGGATTTGATGCACGGATTTCTCCTCCTTCAGGACAGGTATGCCAGTCATTTATTGTTGTATGAAACTGGAGCCCTGGATCAGCTGAAGCCCATGCAGCATAACCGATTTGTTCCCAAAGGTCATTCGCTTTAATTGTCTTTACAGGCGAACTATCTTTTCTAGATCTTAGGTGCCAATCATTATTACTTTTTAGCGCATGGATGAAGTCATCTGATAAGCGAACAGTATTATTAGAGTTTTGACCTGAGACAGTCAGATAAGCCTCAGAGTCCCAGTCAGTATCATAGGTTTCGAAGGCCATGGAGGTATATCCTTGTTCAGCAAATTGAATTGCTCTTTTTATATAATTTTCTGGAACTTGCAATTTTCTCGCGCTGATTATCTCTTTCTTTAGTGCAGGATTCTTTTTTGGATCAAAACAATCTTTCTCAGAGCCTTCACAATTGACACAAGCTTTAAGAATTAAATTTAGATGTTTTGCACATATTTTTGATCCCGTTACAAGAGCAGCAACTTTCTTCTCCTCCTTTACTTTCCAGTCTATAAATTCTTCGACATCCGGGTGATCAATGTCAACCACAACCATTTTTGCGGCACGCCTCGTTGTTCCACCTGATTTTATAGCGCCTGCTGATCTGTCACCAATTTTTAAAAAGCTCATTAATCCGGATGATTTACCACCACCTGATAGCCCCTCTCCATCTCCTCTAATTTTTGAGAAATTTGAACCAGTACCGGAGCCGTATTTGAAGAGTCTAGCTTCTCTTGTCCATAGATCCATAATTCCACCTTCGTTAACCAGGTCATCTTGAATAGATTGAATGAAGCAAGCATGCGGTTGAGGATGCTCATAAGCAGATGTTGATTTGGTTAATTTTTTTGTTTTATAATCTACGTAGTGATGACCTTGTCCAGGTCCATCTATACCATATGCCCAATGCAATCCAGTATTGAACCATTGCGGGCTATTTGGTGCACACATTTGGCTTGCAAGAATATATCTGAGCTCGTCAAAATAGTTTTTAGCATCAATTTCCGTATCAAAATAATTACCTTTCCAACCCCAATAAGTCCAGGTTCCCGCTAACCTATCAAATACTTGTTTAGAGCTTGTTTCTGAACCCATTTCAGTCTCATCTGAATCCGGAACGCTTCTCCATAACCAACTAGGGACATCATTTTCTTCAACTTTTTTTAGAGACTGCGGTACACCAGCCCTTCGAAAATACTTTTGGGCAATAATATCTGCGGCAACTTGGCTCCAGTTTTTGGGTACTTCAATATCATCAAGCTTAAATACAATAGAGCCATCTGGATTCTTTATTTGACTTGATGTTTTGGTAAATTCAATTTGTGTGTATGGGGATTCATTCTCTTTTGTGAAACATCTATCTATTTTCATCTTATTCCTTCTTTCTTGTGTACTCGCAGAACTACTAATTTAATTTTTTTGTTGTTTATGTCTACAGATAATTTTAATTATTTATACTTTTTAACAATGTTTTACTTTTGTGCACAAATACAATAATTAGTGCTGTAAAAGATACAACACATACTATATGTAGATCCTTACCAAAAAGTAAAGTTTGTTCAGAAAAAAAGTTTTTTTTCAGAAAGTAAATAAAAAACTATATGTTAATATAAAATTTGTTATTTAAATATAAAACTAACTTGATTCTTTTTTTATGTAACATAATATTTAATTTATTAAGAAATTAAAATGCTCAGACTTATAAAACAAGCTTTCACTTGGTGGAACGGACAAACTATCTCAACGATGTTATATACAAGGCTATTTGGCCAAAATATTGGACAAGATCAATTTGGAAATAAATACTACATAAGCAAAGTGGGGGCCAACAAGAAAAGAAGATGGGTTATCTATAATGGCTATGTGGACTCTTCAAAAGTACCCGCAAAGTGGCATACTTGGTTGCACGGGGTTGTTGATGAAATACCCTCTGATGACGAGAGATCTGACAAAAAGTGGATGAAAAGTCATTTGCCGAACCTTACTGGCTCCGATAGTGCATATCGACCATCAGGTAGTTTATCTAAAAAAATAGTTAATGATGAGCAAAAAGGAAACTATGAGTCTTGGAGTCCGTAACTAAAATAGGGATGTGCGCATGAAAAGTAATTTTTTTGAAAGCCTTGTTGGACTGGGTGTAATATTGGTTGCGATTATATTTTTTTACTATGCTTATACGAATTCAGGTAAAAGCAATTCTTCTCAAACTTATGAAATATCTGCAATATTCACTGAGGTTTCGGGTCTTATGACGGGTGCAGACGTCAGGTTGTCTGGAATAAAAATTGGCTCAGTTACATCGCAAAATCTTGATGGGCAAACATATGATGCAGTGGTTTTGATGCAAATTAATAACGAGATAAAGATACCTACTGACAGCAGCGCTAAAATCAGTTCTGAAGGGCTCTTAGGGGGGAACTATGTTGCCATTGAACCAGGGGGCTCAGATGAAATGCTTATTGCAGGAGACTCTATAGAGTTAACTCAGGGATCAATCGATCTTATTGGACTGCTTGGTAATGCAGTATTTGGCTCTTGAGGATCAAGCAATACAACAAGTTAATCAAATTCTGAGATTATTCTTTTTTTCAATTTATTTGATTGTATCAATATCAGAAATATTTGCAGAACAAGTTACAAAATATAAAAATGCGGTTATTTTGATCTCAAATACGATAAACCTGGATCGTAAAGTTCTAACTATTCCAATGAACTCAGAGACGCAATATAAGAATTTAGTTATAAAGGTAAATTCATGTTTTGAACTAATTTCCCCACGGGAGCTAGTTGGTAATATTGATATAGAGCGCAACGAGCCAAATGAGACGAGAATTTACAGAAATTTCCTATTATATAACCAAAATCCAAGTTTGAATTCTGAAATGGAGAATTCATACTACGAAATACGTCTGCAAGATTGTCATGACAAAGAAGAGATAATATTAAACGAGATCAAACAATAAAACTAAGTTATTGGTCAAGGTATTTTTCTAGCCAGTGGATATTATAATTACCCTCTTGAATATCTTTATTTCTGAGTAGGTCTTTAAATAATGGAAGTGTTGTCTCTACGCCCTCAATTACAAATTCATCTAGCGCCCTATCAAGCTTCGCAAGGCAGTCATTTCTATCTTGGCCAAAAACTATTAATTTGCCAATCATGCTGTCATAGTATGGTGGGATTGAGTATCCTGCATATGCAGCACTATCAACCCTCACACCTGGCCCACTTGCTGGGTGATAGGCTATAATTTTACCAGCCGAAGGAACGAATGTCTCCGGATTTTCAGCATTAATTCTGCATTCTATCGCGTGACCATTAATCATCACATTTTCTTGTTTTAAGGATAGTTTGTTACCTGCTGCAACAGATATTTGCTCTTTTACTAAATCAATGTTTGTAATTATTTCTGTTATTGGATGCTCAACCTGTAATCTTGTGTTCATTTCAATAAAGTAAAATTCTCCATTTTGATATAAAAATTCAATAGTTCCAGCACCAACATATCCAAGCTTTGATATGGCTTGAGACGCAATATTACCAATTTTTTCTCTCTGCTTATCATCAATAACGGGCGAGGTTGCCTCTTCAAGAACTTTTTGATTTCTTCTTTGCAAAGAACAATCCCTTTCCCCGAGGTGTATTGCATTTCCATGCTTATCTCCAAATATCTGAATCTCAATATGTCTCGGGGCATTTAAATATTTTTCAATGTAGACCGTGTCGTCTCCAAATGATGCTTTAGCCTCAACTTTTGCGAGATTGAATGCATTTTCAAGATCTGTTGAGGTATGCGCAATTTTCATTCCTTTACCGCCACCTCCGGATGAGGCCTTGATTAGTATTGGATAACCTATTTCATCGGCAATCTTTTTTGCGTGACTTAGGTCCTCAATTTTGCCATCAGAACCTGGCACAACCGGTATTCCTAATTTTGATACGGTCTCTTTTGCTGTTATTTTATCTCCCATAATCTGGATGTGCTCCGAGCTAGGTCCAATAAATGTAAGATTATGAGCCTCAAGTATTTCTGCAAAGTGAGCATTCTCAGATAAAAAACCGTATCCTGGATGAACTGCTTCTGCACCAGTTATTTCACAGGCAGATATGATCGAAGGAATATTTAAGTAGCTATCTTTTGCTTGGGGTGGTCCAATACAAACACTCTCATCTGCTAATTTAACATGCATAGCTTCATTATCAGCTGAAGAGTGAACTGCAACAGTCTTAATTCCCAGTTCTTTGCATGCACGATGAACCCTAAGTGCTATTTCACCCCGATTGGCAATTAAGACCTTCTCGAAAAATTTCTTCATTCTATTTCTATGATATCTTCGCCAAATTCAATTGGTTGTCCATCAGTAACAAATATATTTTTTATGATGCCCGTCTCAGTGCTTGGTATTGTGTTGAAGGTTTTCATCGCCTCAATGATGATAATAGGATCTCCCTTATTGATTTTTTTTCCAATTTCAATAAACGGTTTACTGCCAGGCTCGGGCGATAAATAGCAGGTACCTACCATTGGTGATTTTACGTATTTTGAACTTTCATTTTTTGATGGAGCTGGGACTACTGGATCATCGCTAACTGCAGGAGTAGGTTGTGGGGCTGTAACTTGATTTGGCGATGGTGGTGCAATGGTTTGAATGACTTGGTTGGTCTGTAAACTTTGATTTTGCACTCTAATTTTTACACCATCTCTTTCTATTTCAATTTCAGAAAGATTTTGATCTTTTATAATGGTTGAGATCTCTCTAATTATCTCAATCTCATTTATGGGTTTTTTTACCATCAGCTGACTCTTTCATTCATTATTTTTGTGACTGCATCTATTGCCAATATGTACCCTTGGTCACCAAGCCCTATTATTATACCGTCTACTACACCTGAGATATATGATTTATGCCTGAACTCTTCTCTTTTGTGTATATTTGATAAATGAACCTCTATTGCAGGTGAATTTGACGATTTTAGCGCGTCATGAATTGCAATGGATGTATGTGTATAAGCGCCTGCGTTTATTATTATACCATCACTATCTGAGGCGGTTTGTATCATCTCAATTATTACACTTTCATCATTTGATTGTTCAAATATTAATTCAATATTTTTTTTTGCTACATATTTTATGCAGTTTTCTTTTATATCATTCAGTGTCTTATTACCATAATGTTCGGGCTCCCTTTTACCTAACAAGTTAAGATTGGGTCCATTAATAATGAAAATTTTAGAATTGTAACTCATGAGGTCATTAAAGACCATATTTGATTAAATTTGAACTAATTATTTATTTATTCAGTTAATATTTTGAATGTCGTCTGCCAGAAGCCATTCTGATGAGTATGGAGTTAGCCCATTCTTTGCACGCTTTGCAAAGTTGCGTGCCATGTCTTTGTATCCAAGTATTGAATAGTATTGAGCAACACTAAGGTCAGCCATCGGGATATTATTTAGTTTAAAATATGACTTTGATAGCTGCCAATAAACTCTAACATTCCTTATAGTTTGGTCTTTGTGAGGATCTAGAAGTGAGATGCTTTCACGTATATTTTCATCTCCATCGATTTTAGTGAGAATTTTTGCATGAAGTATTGAAAACTCTAACTCGGGCTGATCAAGAAGAGTTTTACCCCTTTTTAGGGTCTCTATTGCAAGTTCATACTCGTTAATTTCAAAATATATCTGCGCTAAAAGTTCATAAAAATATGCATATTCAAATTCTTCAATCAACCTAATCATTATAGATTTTGATTTTTCATACTTACCTTTTTGATAGTATGATATTGCTTTTGAATAATTTGCATATGGTGTATCTTCAACGAATTTATTTGGGAGATCTAGATAGCCAATTATTTTAGCCCTGGCTAGATTATGCCTATGTATGAGTTCTTCGCTATCTTGAACTTCGTAAGATCTCTGTTTTGATATTTTGTTTTTTAGAAAATCTATTCTGTCTTGGGGTAATTCATGGGTTAACTCTAAAGGATTTATGTCAACGCTATAGACTAGTTGTGATTTTTTAATTTTTTCGAGCATTTGAAGCAAGCCATTTGATGACTCCCCGATCGACTCCATCATACTAATGGCGCTCATATCAGCTTCATATTCTTGGACCCGTGAATGTTGAAGATAATCTCTTCTTGCAAGATCCGAGCCGCCGAGCGTAATCCCGGTACCAATATCAGACATTGCATCTGTGTCAGTAAGCATTCCGGTTAAGCCAGTGCCAATGCCAATAATTTGCGCAATTTTTTGTTTTTTTTGGAAGTTTTCGTATTCAATCATCCGAGTTATGTGATG
Organism: uncultured OCS116 cluster bacterium; assembly: GCA_902613795.1. Lineage (GTDB taxonomy): Bacteria > Pseudomonadota > Alphaproteobacteria > Rhizobiales > TMED25 > TMED25. The sequence goes on along the minus strand of CACMIP010000001.1, from coordinate 95,329 downwards.
ATTGTTCAAAATGTGACCAATCTCGTGTGCAATTATAGATTTAACCTCATTTGGTCTATCTGCGTGATATATTAAGCCGGTATTTATGTATATATTGCCCTGAGCAGTTACGAACGCATTAATACTTTGATCTGATACAATGAATATATTTTGACTTGTTACCCCAAGTCCAATTTTATGAAGATCAGCGGTATACTCGGACAAGAGCTTTTCAATTTCTGCATCTTTAACAATTGTTTTTGAATAAGTGTCACTTATTGGAAAAAATAGAATAAATAGGATAAGTATGCATTTATTTAATGTATTTAAAAAAATCCGATTTCCATTAATCATCCCACCAACCCGTTTTTGGATTTTCAACTGGCTTCAGCGTATTCTCTACTTTTTCCTTACTAGGAGGTTTTTTCTTAGCGGTTACTTTCTTTGCTCTCGTTATTTTCTTACCTTCCACTGGATCACTGGCTTTTGTCTTATTGCGCTTATTTGTTTCCACTTTTTTCTTTTTCGTAGGCTTTGCTGTGGTTTTGGTATCGGCTATTTCTTCATCCATCTCTGATTTATCTTTTTTATTTGTGTGCTTATTCGCGGTTTTTATTTTTTTCTGGATTGCTGGTGACTTGCGCTTTGCAGTTTGTTTGGGTTTGGGTTCCGTTTTTACATTAATTTCTTGCTCCGCTTTATCATCAATAGATGTTTTAACATCTGATTTATCTTCGTAAACGCTATCTATACTTACCGCTGAGTTGGACAGCTTAGGATTTAGTTTTAATTCGCTTCGTTCAATTTTAAATATTTCATCCCCATCAATCTCCGCAACTTTTATTTCAATCGTTATTCCATATCTGTCTTCTATTTCGTATAAATTTTTCCTTTTGGTGTTGAGTAAGTAACCAGATAGTTCATTATTTGTATAAAGCTCGATATTATTTTTACCGTTTTTGAAAAGATCTTGTTCAATAGCGCGAATGATTTGAACGGACTGGGAGCTGATCGATCCAGCTTTTTCTAAAAGTGAGGATCTCATTCTCTGCCTTGACATCTCCATCAATCCAAATTGGCTAATGTGGCCAACTTGTATTCTCGCTCTATCAGCTCGCAGCGCATCTTTTAATTGCTTCTCAACTGATCTATTATTTCTTCGTTCCTCCATGTCGATATAATCGATAACAATAAGACCAGCTAAATCCCTGAGTCTCAACTGTCGAGCCACTTCATCTGACGCCTCAAGATTTGTACGGAGAGCCGTATCTTCAATATTGTGCTCTCTGGTTGACCTACCTGAGTTTACGTCAATAGCAACGAGCGCTTCTGTTTGATTGATAACGAGGTATCCACCAGAAGGAAGTCTTACATTTTCATGGAACATATTATCTAGCTCGGACTCGGCATCATACTTAATGAAAAGGGGGACGGTGTCCAAATATTTTTTTATAAATTTAACATGGCTAGGAATAAGCATTTTCATAAAGTTTTTTGCCTCAATAAATGCGTTCTCGCCAGAAATTACAATTTCTTCGACATCTTTATTGTAGAGGTCTCGGATTGACCTTTTAACTAGGCTGCCCTCTTCATAAATTAGCTCGGGTGCTGAAGAATTCAAGGTTAGGTCCCTTATCGTTTGCCATAAACGAGTTAGATATTCAAAATCTCGCTTAATTTCTGTTTTTGTCCTTTGAGCACCTGCAGTTCTTATTATGACTCCCATCCCATCTGGTATCTTGAGCGAGTCTATCGAGGCTTTGATTTTATTTCGTGTCTTAACATCGGATATCTTGCGAGATATTCCACCACCTCTTGCGGTATTTGGCATTAAGACACAATAGCGACCTGCTAGTGAGATATATGACGTCAACGCGGCCCCTTTGTTACCTCTCTCTTCCTTTGTAACTTGCACAAGTATGATTTGTCTTTTTTTTATTACCTCTTGTATTTTATATCGTTTTCTCTGCTTGTAGTCTCCCCTAGACTCTTCGTGATTTATAATACCCTCAGCTTCATCAGATTCAGGCTCATTAATATCTACAGAAGTGTCAGTATTTGTTGCTAATTCCGATTCCTCATCAAGCAGCTTTTTTCTTTCGGATGTTGGTATTTGATAATAATCTGGGTGTATCTCATTAAAGGCAAGAAAGCCATGTCTATTACCACCGTATTCAACAAATGCAGCCTGAAGTGAAGGCTCTACTCTTGTAACTTTTGCTAAGTATATATTTCCGCGGATTTGGTTTCTATCTTTGGCCTCAATATCAAATTCTTCAATTTTACCTTCTTTATTGAGAACAATGACTCTAGTTTCCTCATCATGATTTGCATCGATGAGCATTCGGTATGGCATCTTTTATTCCTTTTGATTGTAGCACAAATAGTCTTTAGTCTGTAAGTATTCTTACTATTTTTTGGTCGTGCTATTAAATTTATTGGGTTTTTATGATAAATATAGCCGAACCTCGATGAGACTCTTTCTTGCTTGTTTGTGTGTATATTTAACATAATAAAATCTCTAACAATGATATATTTATGATTCTAAAAATATATAATAATTGATATTATATTGATAATTTTGATATTTTAGCAAGAAGATTTATTGAAAATTAAAATTTTACCAAATGGGGGATAAAATTGTTCTTAAAGTTTATAACGGCTTTATTCAGTTTATTCATACTCGCGGCTGTTAGTTTTTTTGTTGCGTTAATATTCATGTATTTTTACTACACGAAAGATACTTTTGCTTTCGAAAATATCTTAAAATCGCAACCGACTAGCGCAAACAGATTTTTTTCAGAAGACGGGGTATTAATTGCAGAAGAATATGATGTCCACCGTATTTATGTGACAGATCAGAATATACCACAATATTTGAAGCTTGCATTCATATCTGCCGAGGACAAAAGCTTTTTCGACCATCCGGGATTTGATTTTAAAAGCATTATCAGGGCAACGTCACAGAATATTTATAACTATCTGTTTCTGCGCGATAATAGTAGGTTAATTGGTGCCTCGACAATAACCCAACAATTAATTAAAAATTTACTTAACGATAATGAACGGACTTTTGCACGAAAGTTGAAAGAGATTATTTATGCTATTAAATTGGAGAGATCTCTCTCAAAAGATAAAATATTAGAGTTGTATTTAAACGAAATATATTTAGGGAGGGGCGCTTTCGGGATAGTTGCCGCCTCTGAGAAATATTTTGGAAAAACTCTGAATGAATTGGATATTGAAGAAATGGCTCTTTTAGCTGCTCTTCCAAAAGCGCCAAGCAATTATGATCCTCAAGAAAACTATGAAGCGATCAAAGAGCGAAGGGATTGGGTTCTAGATAGAATGGCAGAAAATGGTGTCATAACAAAACTAGTGGCTGAGATCATGCAAGGATCGAAAATTAATTACGTTGATAGTGATTTATACAGCAAACCAAACCTTTTGGATGGGAGTATTAAAGACAAGGTCAAGAGTAATCTTTACTTTAATGCTAATACAGACAGAAATTACGGTCTAACTTACTTCTTAACCATTAATCAAAACGCAACAGATTATGTTAGCGACCAGATTAATAATCTCGGAGGGATGCAAAATCGGGTGGATTTTAGTGCTGATATTAAAATCATATCCCTAATTTCTGGAAGAACTTTAGTTGAGATTCAAGACAGTCAAAAAAATACAAAAAACTATAACATCAATACAAATGCCAGATCAATATTGAGACCTATTTATTTTGGCGGCATTTTAAGCTCGGGAATAGATTTAAATAAAAAGTTACTCTCAACAAAAATTGACACTACAGATACGTATCCGAGTCTTGTCACTCTACGAGAATTATTTAGCTCAAATGCTGCTGTAGCTGATAAAAATTTGAAGGGTAAAGCTGAAGTGTATTTATTAGAGTATCTTCAAGATAAAATGCATGGAGGTGACATTACCTATAATTGGGATGAAAAAATAGAATTGAACTTAGATGACGTTTTATCATTATACATTCCAATTCTTACAGACGGATTGCTGCTCGAAACATATTATGTGGACAAAATTGATGATATGAATGGGAATCAAATTTATTTACATAAAGATGATGGTATTGTGAAGCTCCTTGAAAGTGATATTGCCTTTAAAGTAAAAAGCTTATTTTGTAATATGGAGGAAATAGAAATAAGCAAAAATAATAAATATGCTGAACAGGGAAATTGCTTTTATTACCACCAAAATCAAGATAAATTATTTTATTTAAGATTTACAGGTAATGTTGCTTTTTTTGCTATTATTTCAGGTGTTAACTTACAAAAGGAAGATCATCTGATAACCGTTATGAATGACATTGCTTCAAACTCACTTGATCTAGTGGATAAAATGCAGTTGAGTGATTTTTTAATCCCAGATAAAATTAATGCACAACAAATAAACAAAAACACTGGCAGTCGATATAATTACACAGACAATTACGTGTGGGAGTTTTTTTAAAAGGATATTTCTATGGATTTTGATTTTAAGATAATTACACAAGACATTGATAATAAGTTAAAATTGACTTGGAGGGGTCTTTGAATTAGATACCGCTCAAGAGAGGTTAAAAGAATTAGATAACCTAATTGAAAATGAAAATTTTTGGAATAACCCTGAAAATGCCAAGCAGGTAATGCAAGAAAGACAAAATCTCGAGCAGTGTTTAAACGACTATGAACTCCTAAAGGTATCTTTTTCAGACTCCATGGATATATATCAATTAGCACTAGATGAGAGTGATACAGATTTATTAGAAGAGTCGCAAAAAAATATCACTGAAATACAAAAAAAAGTCCAGTTAAAGTACTTAGAAACATTATTCTCCGGGGAGGTTGACTCAAATGATACCTACTTGGAAATACATGCTGGGGCCGGTGGCACTGAGAGCCAAGATTGGGTCAGTATGTTATTAAGAATGTATCTAAAATGGGCAGAGAAAAAAGGATATAAAACCACTCAAATTAGTATGCATGATGGAGATGAGGCAGGAATTAAAAGTGTAATAATTTCGATTTGCGGAAAATTTGCTCATGGTTGGCTCAAACAAGAAAATGGTGTACACAGATTGGTTCGAATATCACCCTTTGACTCAAATTCTAGAAGACACACAAGCTTTGCTTCTGTCAGCATTTATCCAATAATCGATGATAAAATTGATATAAAAATTTCAGAATCAGATGTAAGAATTGACACATACCGAGCGAGTGGAGCAGGGGGGCAGCATGTTAATACAACAGATAGCGCGGTACGTATTACCCATCTGCCTACTGGTATCGTTGTTCAATGTCAAAATGAGAGATCGCAGCATAGAAATAAAGAAACAGCCTGGAATATGTTACGTGCAAAGATCTATGAGAGTGAAATAAAAGCGCGAGAAGAAGCTGCCAACATTGCAAATAAGGAAAAGTCTGATATAGGATGGGGGCATCAAATTCGTTCGTATGTGTTGCATCCCTATCGTCAGGTAAAAGATCTCAGGACAAAACTTGAGAGTTCCAACCCTGACGCGATATTAGATGGAGATATTGATGGTTTCCTTGAGTCGGCACTGACAGAATTACTTTAAAACTTAGATATTTTGTGCAGCCTCCAATACTTCTTCGACATGTCCGGTAACGTTCACTTTACGCCAAATTTTTCTAATTTTTCGATTTTTATCAATCAATATGGTCGCTCTTTCGATGCCCATAAACTTTTTACCGTACATACTTTTCTCAATCCAAACCCCATAGTCTTCACAAACCTTTTTGTCTTCATCGGAGGCGAGAATAACTTCAAGTTTGTGCTTTTCAATAAATTTTTTGTGCTTAGATATTGAGTCTGCGGATACCCCTATGATTGTTGTTTTACATTCTTTAAAAGCATTTATGTGAGAAGTAAAATCAATAGCCTCTCTTGTACAACCGGGCGTATCATCTTTGGGGTAAAAATAGAGAACAATATTGTTATCAGGAAATGAGTCAAGTGTTACAAAGTTTTCATCGTCAATTGGCATTTTAAAGTTTATTGCATTATCACCTTCGTTTATCATTACTGACTCCTGTATATTCTAGTGAGAATTAAAGATAAGATAACTAAATATTTAGATATCTATATTAATATTATTACATTAAGTTATTTTTACAAGGATTGTTAAGTCTAAAACTAATAATATTTTTTGTTTGTAGGTTTCTAAATATTTCATGAAGTTAAGACCAGTTTTTAAATATCTATCTTATTTTATGGGCATCCTAGCTGCAATTACATTATCACTTTTCCTTATTTTCAAGTCATGGTTGGATAGCAAGCTTGAGTCTGGTGATCTTGATGTCACATTTATAAACTCCCAAGTCCAAGGGTACTTAAATCAAAATTATTCAGGACTCAAATTTGATTTTGAAAAGATTGTTTTGTCGAAATCAGAAAATCAAGAAATTTCGGTATCCCTTGAAGGGATGCGAATAAAGAGTGATCGAATGGGCACAACAATTACTGCTGCGAATACTAGACTTAAGAATGGATTTTTGAGCTCAATTTTCGGTCCAATATCCGAATTATTTAATGGTAGAAATTTTAATGATATTACGATTTATGATCCTCAAATTTTTGTAAATCTGGACATTCTTCTTCAGGACCTCGGAACAAATTTAGATCGTGAGTTAATAATTAATGAGCAAAATCAGGTGGCATATATTGATGCTTTAGAATTTGGAAATCAGGCAGTCACATCTCATCATTTTTATCAAAATATGCTTAGCGCTATAAATGTTGCGCTACAGAATAATAATGCTAAACAAAATTCGAATAACACTCTAAGTTTAGAGAATGGATCTATTTTGATTGAGTCAACCGACCGGCAAGTTAAATTGGATGATCTATCATTTAGCTCAGAAACAATTAATGGCTCTCAAGACTTGAAATTTGAATATATCAGGGACTCCTCATTAGATTCTCAAAATGTAGAAATTTTAGTAAATCATAATACTGAGAACGGTATTACGAATGCAGACATCATATTTAAGAATATAAATATAAATGAGTTTATGGCGGGTATCGACTCTGCATCCTATGAAAATATTTATGATGGCAGTTTATCAGGACGTCTCAATCTTAATTTTAATTCATTGGGAAGGATAATTGACTCGACCTTAGATTTAAACATCGGTGCGGGTAGCTTTGAAGTAGAACTGCCATACTCGAAACAAGATATTCATAATATCGAAGATGCATATTTTAGCGTTTCCTATATCAGTTCCGAGGGAAAGGTAGATATTAATGAGATACAAATTAAGCATGATGATTTTAGCTTGAACACCAAAGGGGTAATTAAGTTAAATTATGATGGCGGGGGTAAAGTAACAACATTTGACGCCAATCTTTCGGGCTTAAGCCTTTTCAAGAGCGGGCGTAAAATAGTTAATAACGGTAACGTTATTGTGAATGTTGATCCTGCAAACAATGAAATTAATTTTCAAAAATTAGACGGTGAACTCAGTGAGGGCAAGGTAAGTATTAGAGAAGAGAAGCTTGCTAATCTTAAAGGAATTGAAATAATGATTGAAAATTCAAATGTTGAAAATGTTAAAGAATTATTTTCCTTAATAAATGAAAATAAAATCACTAATTGGTTCAGTCAAAATGTATTTTCAGGATCTATTGATGAGTTAACACTTAATAGGATGACTGATAAAGAGAGTAATTCCTCAGTTGATATGCGTTTGAAGTTCAGCGACTCTGAATTCTCCTACTATAAAGGTCACCCAAAAATCTCTGAAGGAAGTGGAACGATAATACTCAATGATGGGAAAATATTAGCTGAAATTTTTAATGGAAATTTAGTGCTTGAAAAAGGCCTAGCAAACGTAACACAAACTTCAGGTGAAATTAATATTATTGGCGAACAAAGCATTGCCGCATTTGACATAAACGCAGAGTGTGAGCTAAATGTTTGCGTTGATTATTTGGCATATTTAGGGATTGATCCTGAAAAGTTAAAATCAGTGGAGTCAAGGATCTCAGGTAACGCTAATATTGCTGCCAATGTTAAGTTTCCTACAGCTACCGGACCTAGTTTTGGTGAAGATTTAAAGGCAAACATTGAAGTTGAACAGTTCTCATTTAGACTTGATAACGAGAATGTTTTTGTTTCGCCGCTTGCTGTTTTTGAGATTGAGAACTCAAAAATAAGCTCGTCTGGTGAGTTTAATATTAGTGGAATACAGTCTAAATTTGATATTCTCGCTGATATCTCGTCAGCAGAGCCTAAATTGGAGATAGCAATTGAAGCGCAACCCAGTCCAACAGAATTGAGTATACTCCAGCCAGCTTTAGCAAATTATATAACTGGATTAGGCAGGATACCAACAGAGGTAAATATCGTACTACCCCTATCAGACATTGATAGTTTAGATATCAACTCTTTTGATAAAGTTAGTATCGAAAGTGACTTAACAAATGTAAGTATTTTATATCCATTTTTTAAAAATGTGAAGCTTACGAATGATAGGGCTGAAGTTAGATTTATAGTAGATAAGCCCACTAATGACGGAATTGCAAAATACAAAATGGAGTATAACGCAGAGAATATTGTTTTTGAACTGGAACTAAGGAGGTCTTTTAACCCCCTAACAAATAATTGGGATTTAGTAGATTTTGAAGTATTAAATTTATCATCTGATGATATCTCAGATGCGCAGGTAATTGGTTATGTTGAAAATAATATACTTATGGCTGAAGTAATAGCAAAAGAAGCTGACCTATCGGCCTTCATCCAAGAAAATTTATTTTCTAGAGAGAGGAATGATAAAAATATTTTGAAAAATCTACCAAATATGCGCTTAAATATCGTTAACATTGATAAGGTGATTGGTAATAATCGAGAAATTGGACTGCTTTCAGGTGAAATCATTGTGCAAAATAAAAAACTTAATCGGATGCAGTTGGATGGTTTTTTTAATCAGGATACCAATAAACGAATTGAAGTCAAATACACCCTACAAGAAGAAAATCTGCCAGCAGACTTAGGCGTAAATGCCTCAGATGCGGGTGCTTTTTTGGGCTTCCTAGGGCTATATCAGAATGGTTTCAATGGGAATTTACAATTACGAGCCACCGGTCCAAATATTAATAATATGAGTGGCGAAGTATTTATTGAAAATATTGATATCTATAATGATAAGTATTTAGCAAGATTATTTGTGGAGTCAAGTCCAAGTGAATTAATTGACATTAACAGAGTTCAATTTGACTCAAGGGCAAGATATAGAATTATTGATGAAACACTTCTTATCGACGGGGCTGAGCTTTTTGGTCAAAATGTGAAGTTTCAACTAAGTGGTCAATTAAATAATGAGACGGGTACATTAAAATTACCTGGTACCTATTGCCCGGAATATGAATTGAATGCATCATTTGGGACTATCCCAATATTTGGCCCGGTACTAACAGGGGGAGATGATAACTGTATGTTTTCACTTCCTTTTCAGATCGCGAGGGACTCATGGGGCGAGAACACTCTTCTTATAGTAAATCCAACTGGACTATTGGCTCCAGGTATATTCAGGGACGCTTTTGATTATGATTAATTATTTACTCTCAAAAGCAAGTGTTTTTTCTTTCCAAAGGATAATTTTGAGCCATTAATTTCTTCACTTGTAAAAACTTTTGATGGATCGTTAAGATTTATATCATTAAGCCTTATCGCGCCATTATATATGGATTTTCTTGCGTCACTGTTTGAACTTGCAAACCCAACCTCAACTAAAATACTTAGGAGCCCATATCCATTAGAAAAACTACTAGAATTTAATATTCTGACGGGAAGATTTTCTGATATTACCTTCTTTTCAAAAGTCTCCAAGGCAGAATTGTAAACCTTTTTAGAAGTATCCTCACCATGAGTATTTTTGGTCAGTTCGTTAGCAAGGATCTTTTTAGCCTCATTAATCTCCTCGCCTTTGAGTTTAGATAATCTATTTATCTCCTCCATTGATAAGTCTGTAAAAAGTTTTAAAAATCTAATTACATCCTTATCATCAGTATTTCTCCAGAATTGCCAAAAATCATAGGGATCTGTAAGGTCTTCATCTAGCCAAATTGCGCCATCTGCTGTTTTTCCCATTTTTGTGCCTGATGCTGTTGTAATTAGTGGCGTAGTTATGGCATATACCTCATCTTTGCATGTTCGTCTGACTAACTCGATACCATTTATAATATTTCCCCATTGATCAGAGCCGCCCATTTGCACTCTACAACCATGCCTCCTGAATAATTCAAGATAGTCATATGCCTGAAACAGCATATAATTAAACTCTAAAAATGTAAGAGGCTGCTCTCTGTCTAATCTTAATTTGACAGAGTCAAATGTTAACATTCTATTTAGGGTAAAATGTTTTCCATAGTCTCTTAAGAAGGAAATATAATTTAGATCTTTCAGCCAATTTGCATTATTCTCTATGATTATCTTACTTTTATCAAGATTAAGAAATTTTTTAAATACTTTCAAAATCCCAATCTCATTTTGGCTAATATCATTCTCCTTTATTATTTTTCTGGTCTCATCTTTTCCTGAGGGGTCACCAATTAAAGTCGTTCCTCCTCCAAAAAGAATGATAGGTTTATGTTCGTAAACCTGCATCCATTTTAGAAGCATAATTTGCAGGAGAGAGCCAACATGTAAGCTTTTTGCGGTCAAATCAAATCCAATATAACCCACTGCATTTCCACTATTTAAATAATGGTCTGCGTCATCATCATTAGAGGTTTGGTGAATAAAGCCTCTATCATTTAGAGTATGCAAAAATTCCGATTTAAATTTTTTCTTATTCAAGTTTGCCATGTCTTAAGATAAATTGATAAAAATTAAATTTATATTAAATACGTTGGCTTACATATCAATATAAATGTGTAAAAAAAATGTAAAAAAATTTTATTCTATTGGTTTAATGAGCGGAACCTCCATGGATGGTATCGATGCTTCTTTAATACAAACTGACGGATTTATGGTTTATGATTATATCTTGAATTGCTCAATTGACTATCCGGTTGATATAAAAGTTAAATTAAAAGAGGCATCAGAACAATTTCACGAAAAAAACATAAGCTGGGCTGACATACATAAATTGAAAAGATCTCTTTCCGACCTAAATCTATCTGCTATCAATGAAATTTTAGAGAAGAATACTGACCGATCATTAAAAGTAGATTTAATCGGCTACCATGGTCAGACAGTATATCACAGTCCATTAAATAAAATTTCAATACAACTTGGAGATCCAAAATATTTATCGAATATGTTAAATATCCCTGTTATTTTTAATTTTAGAATGTGCGATATATTAAATGGTGGTCAAGGCGCCCCTCTTACTCCAATATATCACGCCGCACGATTTAGTAAAGCCTTTCAGGGACCAATAGCAGTTGTGAATATTGGGGGTATATCAAATATGACTTACATTGACGGCGAATGCGTCATTGCATGCGATACTGGCCCTGGCAACTGTTTGATAGATGATATGATGATTAAGTATTTTTCAGAAGAATTTGACCATGAAGGTCGATTGGCATTACAGGGAGATGTAGATAGTAAATTTCTTGCAATATTAATGAGTGACGAATTTTTTAATCAAGCACCACCAAAATCATTAGATCGAAATTATTTCCATAAATATCTTAAAAGCTGCGAAGAATCACCTCAAAATTTAATTTCAACTTTAAGTTATTTTACGGCAAATACAATAGTTGACGCTGTGAAATATTTTCCAACTGATGTCAACAAAATTATTATATGCGGCGGCGGTAGTAAAAATAAATACATAACGAAAAAAATTTCAGAATTATCAAAAAAAGAGGTAATTACATCAGACAGTATTGGTATCAGCAGTAGGTATGTTGAGTCTGAAGCTTTTGCTTATCTAGCGGTAAGGTGCCTATTAAATTTAGATATTTCATATCCTACTACAACAGGTATCCAATCAGCGATGAGTGGCGGGTCTATATTCAGGCCAATTGGTTAAGTGATTTATTTATTGAGTATTTTTGATATGTATTTTGAAATTTCATCGTTAAGTGAGTCAATTTCATTATCAAAGAAGTGATTTGCTCCATCGATTAGTGAGTGATTAATTTCAATACCTTTTTGGGATTTGAGTCTATCGACAAGCTTTTGAATGTCAGGTTTTGGTGCAACAATATCATCCGATCCATTGATTATCAGTCCTGATGAGGGGCAGGGCGCCAAGAAATTGAAATCATACAGATTAGCGGGCGGAGATATCGATATAAATGACTCTATTTCGGGTCGCCTCATCAGTAATTGCATTGCTATCCAGGCTCCAAAGGAAAATCCAGCAACCCAACAACCTGTTGAGTCCCTATTTAACTCTTGTATCCAATCCAAGGCAGATGCTGCGTCAGAAAGCTCGCCAATGCCCGCATCATACTCTCCCTGACTTTTTCCCACACCTCTAAAATTAAATCTTAAAACTGAAAACCCATTCTTAACAAAAGTATAGTACGCGTTGTGTATAATTGGGTTATTCATTGTGCCACCAAATTTTGGGTGAGGGTGTAACAAGAGAACAATTTTAGATTCAGGACTCTCGTTGTGGTGGTAGCGTCCTTCAATACGACCTGATGGACCATTAAACATGATCTCTGGCATTTATCCCTCCCAATGCATTCAACTTGCAATAATTAGCATATATGATTAACAATAGTAAATATATTTGTTCAATGGGATGAATTTTTTTATTTTCGGATTATATAAGTAGTAATTCTCAATGCGAAGGATTTGCATTATGTTTTTAATTCCAAATATGGAATTCTATATTTTTAGTGCTTTTAACACCGTTGAAATTTTTATTGATACAAATGGATATTTGACTCATGAGAGTATACTTTGATAATGCCGCATCAACGCCAATCAGAAATGAAGTGGGTCAATTTCTGAAGAGCGGAAGTGCAGAAGGATTTTATAATCCGTCTTCGGTCCATCAAGAAGGTCAAAAATCGAGAGCACAAATTAGTAAAGCCAGAGACCTAATCTCAGAAATCCTGGAGTGTCAGACAGAAAATATTCTTTTTACTTCAAGCGGAACTGAGGCGTGTAATTATATCATACGCCATGCCATACACACCTACAACATAACAAATGTTTTGTATCTTGAAACAGAACATAGTGCAGTAATTGACACGGTAAAGTCAACAGATGTTAATAAAGTAAAATGTCAACTAACACCAGATGGAGTAATTAATTTAGCTGATTTTGAAAATCGCTTGGGGAGTTTATCAGGTAAAACACTTGTATGCGTAATGCTTGTAAATAACGAAACAGGCCTATTGCAACCAATAGAAGATATCTCAAAAATATGCAAAAAATACGAAGCACTTTTCTTCTCGGACATGATACAGGCACTCGGAAAAATGGATGTGCGGGAGGCTGTAGCCTATGTAGATTTTGCCTCATTTGCTTCACATAAAATTGGAGGACTGCATGGCGTTGGGCTTGCATACATGCGTCATAGTCAGCCTGTATACAAACAAGTTTTTGGCGGAGAACAGGAATTCGGTCGAAAAGCTGGCACTGAGAATGTAATTGGTATCTCAGCCTTTCAAATAGCGCTTGAGGCATGTATTAGCAAAATGGATAGCGAACGCGGAAATAATTTAAAATTACACAAAAAGCTGATAGACGGTGTAAAGAAAATTTCAAAAAATATTATAATCCCGGCGCTCGGCTCAGAAAAAGATGCAAGTATTTCAACGTTAATATTTCCGGGGCTTAAATCAGAAAAAATAATTATAGGTCTTGATATTGAAGGTATAGCAGTTAGTGCAGGGGCTGCTTGTTCGTCTGGAAAAATTGGTGGTTCACATGTTTTACGTGCTCTAAATTATCATGAAAGCGAAGCAAATAGCGCAATAAGAGTTAGTTTTGGCTGGCATAACTATCCTGAACAAGTAGATTTTTTTCTCAAAACGTTAGATAATACGCTTCAAGGGATGAATTTTAACTTTTAAACAATTATATTAAAATAAACTATTTTTATTAACCATAACGTTATAGTAATGATATGCCCGCAGTTAAAGAAACAGTAAAACAAGTCGATGACATAGGTGTAGATAAATACAAGTTTGGTTGGTCTACGGATTTAGAAACTGAAACAGCACCAATCGGCCTAACAGAAGAAACAATAAAATTCATCTCAAAAAAGAAAAATGAGCCTGAGTGGATGCTCGAATGGAGATTGGACGCCTATCAAAGATTTTTATCAATGAAGGAACCCGAATGGGCTAAGGTAAATTATCCTTCAATCAATTACAATGATATGTATTTCTACTCAGCACCAAAAGATGTTGATGGTCCAAAGTCACTAGATGAAGTTGACCCTGAGCTATTGAAAACCTACGATAAACTCGGTATCCCACTAAAAGAACAGGAAATACTCTCAGGTGTAAAAAGTAATATCGCTGTTGACGCCGTCTTTGACTCGGTATCTGTTGTCACTACATTTAAAGAAAAGCTCTCAGAAGAGGGGATAATTTTTTGCTCAATATCAGAAGCCATTAAAGATCATCCAGAGTTAGTAAGAAAATATCTCAGCTCCGTTGTTCCAAAATCAGATAATTATTACTCAGCACTCAATTCTGCCGTATTTACTGATGGATCGTTTGTTTACATACCTCCAAATACACGATGTCCAATGGAGCTATCGACTTACTTTAGGATAAATGCTGAAAATACAGGGCAGTTCGAGAGAACGCTAGTCATCGCTGATAAAGGATCATATGTCAGTTATCTAGAGGGATGCACGGCGCCACAAAGAGATGAAAATCAACTTCATGCTGCAGTCGTTGAGTTGGTAGCACTTGAAAACGCTGAAATCAAGTACTCAACCGTCCAAAATTGGTATCCAGGAGATGAGAACGGTGTTGGTGGCATATATAATTTTGTCACAAAAAGAGGTGACTGCAGAGGAAAGAACTCAAAGATCTCATGGACCCAAGTGGAAACTGGCTCTGCTGTGACATGGAAGTACCCTTCTTGTATTTTGCGCGGCGATAATTCAGTCGGAGAATTTTACTCCATTGCAATTTCTAATTCATATCAGCAAATAGACTCTGGAACAAAAATGGTTCACTTGGGAAAGAATACGAGTAGTAAGATTATATCAAAAGGCATATCAGCCGGGCACTCCTCAAATGCATATCGTGGTTTAGTTTCATCACACCGCCGCGCAGAAAATGCACGTAACTTTACTCAATGCGACTCATTACTAATTGGAAATAAATGCTCAGCACACACAGTTCCATATATAGAAACAAAAAACTCAACCTCGGTTTTTGAGCATGAGGCAACTACTTCAAAAATATCAGATGACCAGATATTTTATTGTGGCCAACGAGGTATCAACATTGAAGATGCAATTGCCTTAATCGTTAATGGATTTTGCAAGGAGGTCTTGCAAGAGTTACCAATGGAATTTGCAGTAGAAGCCCAAAAGCTAGTGGGAATTTCACTTGAAGGAAGCGTGGGGTAAATAGTCTCTTATGTTTAATGTATCAAATCTTACAGTCTCAGTCGAAGATAATGAAATTCTTAATAATTTTAGCTTGGATGTTGGGCCTGGGGAAGTGCACGCAATTATGGGTCCCAATGGTTCCGGTAAATCAACTCTTGCGCACGTTTGTGCTGGAAAAGAAGATTACACGGTACTAAATGGTGAGATAAATTTAAATGGTGAGGATTTGCTTGATCTAGAAGCAGATGAGCGCTCAACGAAGGGCTTATTCCTAGCATTTCAGTATCCAATTGAAATACCTGGGGTTACGACGCTAACTTTCTTAAAAAGCTCATTAGAAGCTCATTACAAAGCCAATAATAAAGAGGTTTTATCGACACCAGATTTTATGAAGCTTGTTAAGAAAAAATCTGCAGAATTAAATATTGATGACAGCATGATAAAACGACCTCTAAATGTTGGTTTTTCAGGTGGTGAAAAGAAAAGAAATGAAATACTACAAATGGCCCTTTTGGACCCTGAGATTTGTATCTTAGACGAAACAGATTCTGGCTTAGACATTGATGCGCTAAGACTTGTTGCTGAAGGTGTAAATAATTTAAGGAATGAAAAAAGATCCTTTATTGTCATTACACATTATCAAAGACTGCTCGACTATATAAAACCTGATTTTGTCCATATCATGTATAATGGCAAAATCATAGAAACAGGTGATAGTTCACTCGCGCTAGAGTTAGAGAAATCCGGTTACAATAACTACATTAAATAGTTTTTAAATGTTAACTGAAGAAAAAAATATCAATGTAGAAGAGCAAGTAATTGCTTATTGTAAACACAATATAAGCAATCAAGATATCAAGCATCCGTTATATCCAGCTCGACTCGGTGCATATGAGCTCTTTAGAGTACACGGCTTGCCCACCAGCAGAGATGAGCAATGGAAATATACCAATATCACAAGCAAGCTTGAGAGAATCCCATCTCAATCGGATGTTAAACCTGTGCCGGTCAACCTCGATAATTTCATAAATAATTTCGAGATTGTAAAAAAAGCAAAAGAAAATAAAGATAGTGTTCTTGTTTTTATGGATGGAGCAATGCAGAGCCAATTATCCATTGTCAATAGTGATATGGAAACAGTCAGCGTCACATCTTTAAAGAAAGACCCCATCCCAGATTGGGCAATTAAACTAAATTCTGAAAAACACTCGCAGAATGTAAATGAGATGTTCAATTTAAACACAGTCCTGATGGAAGATGGTGCCATAATAAACATTAATAACAACAAGGGTATAGCCGATAACATATACATCATACATGTTGGAAATAATGATGGTTTCTATAATTATAGGCATATGATAAATGTACAAAATGGCGCACACGTCAACATCATAGAATTCAAAATATCAAATAAAGTTGACATTGAAGCACTTTATACATCTTCGATTATTTGGAAAATTGGTGATAATTGCGTTGTAAACAACGTTAAATATCAAGCCCACAATCAAATCACAATTGGATTTAATCAACAATATGCAGATATTGCAAATGATACAGAATTTAATAGTTTTACAATATCTTCTGGCTCAAAATTACTGCGTGAATTCAGGGACATTAATTGCAATGGGTCGAATAGTAATATATCTATTTCCGGAATTAACCTTCTCGATGGTGATAGTCATATTGACACCATGCTGACTGTTAAGCATAAAGCACCTAACACAATAAGTAGGGAGAAGTATAAATCCATATTGAACGATAACTCAAAAGGCGTCTTTCAAGGTAATATTATAGTTGATGATATTGCACAAAAGACAATAGCAAAGCAATCAATTGATGCGCTTATACTCTCAAAGAATGCTGAGCACGATGCGAAGCCTGAACTTGAAATTTATGCAGATGATGTGCAATGTGGTCATGGTGCGACCACAGGGCAAATTAGCCAGGACTCACTATTTTATCTTAAATCACGCGGAATACCTGAGGAAGAGGCAAAAAGACTGCTTGTCCATGCTTTCTTGACCGATGCGCTTGAGGAGATAAAAGATAAGAAGATATTAGAAACTTTTGCGGATGTAATGAATAACATGCTCAATCGAGTTTCAAAGGGTAATCTCAATGTTTGATATTAAGAAGATACGCTCTGATTTCCCGTTTCTAAATATGAAGATAAATGAGGGTAACGCTGTATATTTAGATAATGCAGCTTCATCACAAAAGCCAAAAACAGTTATCGATCGTTTGACGAAAGTCTATGAGCAAGAATATGCGAATGTGCATAGAGGTATACATCATCTATCGATGAAGGCGACTGAAAATTTTGAAGATGCTAGAAATGAAATTGCACGATTTATTAATTCAAAATCAAGTGAAGAGATTATATTTACAAAAAATGCAACTGAAGCCATAAACTTGGTTGCATCATCTTATGGTTCAGTAAATATTCAAAATGGTGATGAGATTATAATATCTATGCTTGAGCATCACTCTAATATAGTCCCGTGGCATTTTCTCAGAGAGAGAAACGGTGCTGTATTAAAATGGGTAAATATCGATGATAATGGACTCATAGATATTGATCATCTTAACTCGCTGATTACCAAGAAAACTAAAATGATTGCCATGACACATATGTCCAACGTTCTTGGAACTGTTCAGCCAATAAGGGATATTGTAAATATTGCCCATAATAATGATATACCTGTTCTTATTGACGGTACGCAAGGCGCGGTGCACGATACAATTGATGTTGATGAAGTGGATGTTGACTTTTATGTATTCACTGGTCACAAGCTATATGGCCCTTCGGGTATTGGTGTTTTGTACGCGAAGAAAGAGCGCCAAAAGGATATGATGCCCTTTCAAGGGGGTGGGGAGATGATCGCTGAAGTTACAATGGACAATGTTACCTATGCCGATGCTCCACAAAAATTTGAAGCTGGAACCCCTCCAATCGCTCAGGCGGTAGGACTAGGGCATGCCATTAAGTATATCAATGACATTGGTATTGAGGAAATTCATAAACACGAAGCTAAAATATCAGATTACGCGAAAGGAAAGTTACAGGAAATTGATGGCCTATCTTTTTTTGTAGATCCCGCTCATAGCAAAGGAATTTTTTCATTTAATATGAACGGTGCCCACCCGCACGATGTAAGCACAATAATTGATAAAAAAGGTATCGCGATAAGGGCAGGGACACACTGTGCTGAGCCTTTAATGCAATCCTTCGGTGTCACCTCAACTTGTCGCGCATCCATCGCTATGTATAATGATGAGAAAGATATTGATAGTTTGTGTGAGTCTTTGATATATTGTAGAAAATTTTTTTCATAAGGGCTAATGACTGCTATGACAGAGAAACCAATATTAGATGAAGATGCAATAGCGGATTTGACAGAAAAGATTGTGTCTGCCCTAAAGACAGTTTACGACCCTGAAATCCCTGTCGATATATATGAACTAGGTCTTATTTATAAAGTAGATATTGACGAAAATTTTCATGTAGATGTTGAGATGACCCTCACTGCACCTGGGTGCCCCGTTGCTGGTGATATGCCAAAATGGGTCGAGGATGCCGTGTTATCTGTCGGAGGCATTGCGTCAGCAAAAGCAAACTTAGTATTTGATCCTCCGTGGGATATCTCGATGATGTCAGAAGAAGCCCAAGTTGCGCTTAATATGATGTAAGGATAGAGTTGTATGGTTAAGTCAAATATCATTAGTTTAACTCCACGTGCAATTGAACGAGTTAATCATTTAATTGATGACTCAAATCAAGAAAATAAGATTTTGCGCATCGGTATCGAAAAAGGTGGCTGTGCCGGCCTTCACTACTCAATGGATTATGTGTCTGAGATTTCAGATGGTGATGAGGTAGTTGAGCAGGATGGGGTTACCATTGTTATCGATCCAAAAGCCATCTTATATCTTCTTGGGACAGAGATGGATTATGTTGAAGAAAAATTTAGCGCTGGATTTAAGTTTAATAATCCAAATGAGACATCAGCGTGTGGTTGTGGCGAGTCGGTTGAGATTACCCCAATATCTGAGCTCGAAATTAAATAATCAATTATTGCTTATACAATAACCAAACCCATGCACAGTGTTAATTTTACATTTTCCATTATAGCTATCACTTAGGGTTTTCCTGAGACGGCTGATATGCACGTCAATTGTCCTATCGTCTATTTCTGGATTATTTTCCCAAACGTAATCAATTATCTGAGCACGGGAAAATACGTTCTCCGGTCTCGACATTAGAAGAGTAATAATCTTATATTCAGTTTTCCCAATTCTTATGTCTTTATCATTACTTTTTAGAACTTTTTTACCAGTATCTAAGGTTAAATCACCATATTCAATTATGGAAGACTCTAAATTTTTTGTTGTTCTTCTTAAGAGTGATTTTATTCTTGCGATTAATTCGATAGGCGAGAAGGGCTTTGTTATATAGTCGTCAGCACCTGATAATAACCCATGTGAAGCATCAATATCTTCACCTCTAGCGCTTAAGATTATAATTGGCAGACTCTTGAGCTCTTTGGATGATCGGACTCTGCGGCATATAGAGATACCTGAGGCATTAGGCATCATCCAGTCTAGAATTACTATGTCGGGTTTTCGCTCAACAATTAGCTCAAATGCAGATTCACCATCTTCTGCCGTTATAACATCGAATCCGTTTTTTTCTAGATGAAAAGATATTAATTCTAATTGATTTTTTTCATCATCGGCAACTAATGCCAGCATCATTCAAACCTCAATATGTTGTCATTGCCTTAGGTCTTTTAGTATCGGGATATTCCCCCTCTGAGAGAAAGTATGTTTGCTTTGCGATACTTGTCGTGTAATCCCCAACTCTTTCAAGGTTCTTCGATATAAAAATCATGTGAGTTAACATTTTAGCATCGTCTGGATTATCTGACATGTAGCTGACAATCTCCTTAAAAATACTAAGATATAGGCGATCCGTATCAATATCTGACTCCCAGATATTCATTGCCTTTTGCAGATCATTTTCCATGTATGCATCAAGGCTTCTGTGAAGGAGTCCTTGGACGTGCTCCCCAAGTCCAACTATATTAACGGGAAGCCTATCAAAGCTCTCTTCTGTCACAATGACTTGGCTGCGTCTTGCTATATTTTTTGAGTAATCCCCGACCCTCTCAAGAATTGCACCAACTCTGTCGGCAACCAATAAACTTCGTAGATCATAAGCAATGGGTGACCATAGTGCGATAAGCTCAAAAACTGATGAGCTTACCTCTGCCGTTAACTCGTCAAGTTTCTTATCGCGCTCTATTATTGAGTCAAATTTTTTTATATTCTTATCTTTCAAGGCAGTTAATGAATTATCGAGTTGCGTCTCAGCGAGCGCTCCGAGCTTTGCTATTTGCATATTTACGTCAGCTAAGCCTGCATCAAATGCTGAATTAATGTGTTGTGTCATTTCTATCTCCTATCCTATTCTACCAGAAATATAAGCTTCAGTCATTTCATGATTAGGGTTTGTAAAAATATTTGAAGTTATGCCAAATTCAATCATTTCACCCAAATGAAAATATGCAGTTTTATCTGATATTCTTGCAGCTTGCTGCATCGAGTGTGTAACAATGACAATAGTGTAGTTTTCTTTTAATTCGTTTATCAGCTCTTCAATAACGGCAGTTGCAATTGGATCCAATGCAGAGCACGGTTCATCCATAAGTATTATCTCTGGCTTTATTGCAATCGCTCTTGCAATACACAATCTTTGTTGCTGGCCACCGGATAGACCGGTCGCTATGTCGTCCAATCTATCCTTTACTTCAGTATATAAGCCGGCACGGTTTAGAGTATCCTTGACGATATCATCAAGCTCTGATTTTGTAGATGCAAGACCATGAATCTTTGGTCCATAAGCAACATTTTCATATATAGTTTTTGGAAAAGGATTGGGTTTCTGAAATACCATACCAACCTGCTTGCGAAGATTTTCGACTTGAATTTCTGGACCATAAATATCAATTCCATTCAGATGAAACTCACCTTGAACTTTGCAAATATCTATCACATCATTCATTCTATTTAGACATCTTAGAAATGTTGATTTTCCGCAGCCAGATGGTCCAATAAGTGAAGTTACTTGATTTTTATGGAAATCAACAGCTACGTTATTTATTGCCATCTTACTTCCATAATGCACATATACATTATTAGTTTGTAAAGCGAGAGTATCGTTTTCTACCATTTGACCTCCAATTTTCTTCTTATTATTACAGCAATTGTATTCATTATTATTAAGAAACCTAGTAAGAGCATAATGCCAGCAGAGGTTTTCTCCAGAAAACCTCTCTCCGCACTCTCTGACCAAAGATAAATTTGGGATGGTAGTCCGGTAGCTGGATCGAGCGCTCCACCAGGTATATCCATGACAAATGCAACCATACCAACCATGAGCAACGGCGCGGTTTCACCAAGGGCTTGCGCCATTCCAATAATCGTTCCAGTCAGGGATCCAGGCAAGGATAGGGGTATCACGTGATGAAAAACCGTCTGAGTTTTTGTAGCACCAACGGCGAGGGCGCCCTCTCGAATAGATGGAGGCACGCCTCTTAATGAGGCCCTAGATGCAATAATTATGGTTGGTAATGTCATAAATCCTAGCACTAGGCCACCAACTAGTGGTACCTGGTATGGCATTCCAAATACTCCTATGAGCATACCCAAACCAAGCAGTCCATAAACAATTGATGGTACAGCAGCTAAATTATTAATATTAACCTCTATAAAATCCGTTAATTTTCCTGGTCGCACGAATTCCTCTAGATAAATTGATGCTAATAGACCCACGGGGAATGCAAATGAAAAGCATATCAAAAGAGCATAGAATGATCCCATCAAGGCACCAAGTATACCGGCTGTCTCGGGATCTCTTGAATCACCATTTGTAAAAAACCAAAGATTAAAAGTTGAAGATATTTTACCATCGGCATCCAAACTATCAAGCACCGATAATTGGTAATCATTGATTTTTCTCTGTGCCTCTGGCACATCTCTTGGGTAATTTCCTTTAACGATTTGATCTAAGTCTGAAGAAGCGGTGATTTCCATCGTGACTGTCTTCCCAATTATGTTGGGATTACTTGCTATATAATCTCTTAGCTGAAAGTCAAATTTACGTGTATACATTTCTCGCACCAAAATAAATTTTTCATCACTAAGATTGGGATGATTATCTTTTACAATTTGATCCGCAAGATTTACATAAGATGCTTTGTTTATCGCCTTTACAGAGGACTCGTTAGTGACTTCAATTGCGCTGGGATCGAAATAAACACTCGCTTCAATTGTTGTTCGAATAAAAGCTCCGCTTCCAGTTGTAAATATTTTCAGCATAAGGATAACGACAAAGAACAGTGATAAACACATTGCAAACATAGCAAAATATTTGAATCTTTTCTCAGAGGCTAGTCGTTTGGATAAATCAGTCATACTTTTCTCTATATTTTTTAACGATAAGTATTGCAGCTACATTAAGTATTAGTGTCATGATAAATAGCGTTAGTCCTAGTGCAAATGCGACTAGTGTTTTTGGATTATCAAATTCGACATCTCCGATGAGGCTTGTTACTATCTGTGTTGTTATTGTTGTAGCAGGCTCTAAAGGATTAAATGTTAGATTTGCTCGAAGGCTTGCTGCCATCACCACTATCATTGTCTCACCAATTGCTCGAGAAATGGCCAACAAAAATGATCCCATGATTCCAGCAAGCGCCGCAGGAAGAACGACTTTTTTTATGGTTTCTGATTTTGTGGCACCCAATGCATAAGCGCCTTCCCTCAGAGAGTTTGGCACCGCCTTTATTACGTCGTCACTCAATGATGATACAAATGGTATGATCATGACGCCCATCGCAAGACCTGCTGCTAAAGCACTTTCTGCTGAAACAGGTAAACCAACGCTTTCACCAACATCTTTTATAAAAGGTGCAAGTGATAGTGCGGCAAAGAAACCATAGACAACAGTCGGCACACCAGCCAAAATTTCTATTATTGGTTTTGCTATGTCCCTCACTCTCGTAGATGCGTATTCAGCTAAATATATAGCAGTGAGCAGCCCAAGCGGAATTGCCACGATCATTGCAACAGTGGCAATTAAAATTGTACCTGTCAGGAGAGGAATAAATCCGAAGGCATCTTTCAACGCCTCTTGATCAAACCCTTCGGAAGCATTGATCACAAAAGCTCTATTTGGATTCCAAGAGGTATTGAAGAAAAAATCAACAAAATTTACGTATCTGAAGAAATTTACAGCTTCAAATATAAGTGAGAAAAATATTCCAAATGTTATTAATATTGCTATGTAGGAACTACCTTTTATCACATAAGATATTACGCGTTCCACGATAGGTTGCGCGTTAAGTTTACTTGAAATCGATCTTGTTGCGATGAAACCTAAAAAAACAGGAAGTATTATGAATAGAGTAACATTGGCCCAACCATATATTTTATCAAAACTCGCCAGGTTTTTTGCCGCAATAAGTTCACTATCACTCGCCATTTTTAAAATTGATTTATCCCCCACGGACAAATCAATGTCAGATAAATTTACAATATATGACAAGTTTGTAATTTTATTCATTATTAAACCGGTTTTACTTGCGCTCCATGTGTCAATATCAGGGAACAAAAAGGGTGACATTACATATATTTCCTGGAAATTTGATTTAAAAATCAAAAGAAAGAACCAAATCAATATAGCTGGTACTAGTATGATAATTACCGAATAATAGCCATAATAATCTGGTAAAGCAGAGAGGGTTTGATCTCGCTGAGTCGAAATGTTGAGGGCTCTTTTCTTGCCAATGAAATAAAAAGAATAGGAAACCAAAAATACAAGCAAAAGTGATATATAGATCATTATTCATACTCCTTGCTTGTGATAGTTTTAAAAGTGATGAGTAAACAAATCTTACAAAAATGTTACAAAAATATTACAAAATATATTTTTGCAGAATTTAATCAATCACTATTAGGGAATAAACGCTATTAGATGCTGAAAGAGGGGCTATGCCCCTCTTTCTATTTAGATAATTATTTACAAAGTCCGCTAGAAAATGCGTAACCTGCATCTTTAAGAGGATGAACTTTGTTCGCACAGTCAGCAATATCAAAACCCATTGGGTCTAAGCTATCAGTGATATTCCTTACTCTATCAACAAGCTCTGGCACCATAGGTGCTGCACCTATCTTTGTTAAATAGCCATTATCGCCTATAGCATTATCACTAACCATCATTTGCGCAAATTCCTGAATACCAGGTATAACACCAATATGGTCAGCTTTTAGGTAGATAAAGAGTGGTCTGGCCATTGGATATTCGTATGATGCAATTGTAGCGCCTGATGGCATTACGCCTTCGACTTTGGACGGCTGAAGTTTATCTCCGTTATCCTTAAGATAGGAGTAACCAAAGTAACCAAAACGTTCGACGTCTTCGACAAGTTTCTGAACAATTAATGTATCGTTTTCACCCATTTCAATGATACGTCCATCTTCACGATAATCTGTGCAGCCATCATCGCTGCCTGTGACCGCTTCAAGAGTGCATCCAGCTTCCATGACTTTTCCATCAAAAGCATCTCGTGTACCAGAGGTTGGGGGCGCAACTAATACTTCAATCTTATAATCTGGCAAGCTTGAGTTTATTTGATTCCATGATGTATATGGGTTTTCAACAACTTCACCATCCACGACAACTTTTGCAGCCATTGCTGTGAATATTTCTTCTCTTGTAAGCTCAAATTCTACAGCTTCATTTGAGTGCGAGAATGTAATACCATCATTAGCCCACATAACCTCGATCACGTTTGTTACGCCATTTTCTTGACAGAGCTTTGCCTCTTTGGCTTTCATTGGACGAGATGCTCCGGTAATATCAGGATAGTCAACTCCCACGCCCGCGCAGAATGCTTTCATTCCACCACCGGTGCCAATTGGGTTATATGTTGGTGTTTTATAGCCTGACTCACCTAATCTTTGGGCATTCACAGTACCGTATGGATAAACTGTTGATGAACCAACAATGTTAATTTGATCTCGTGCTTCGACTTCACTAGAAGGGGCTAATATAAATGAAGCTAAAGCGGCGAGAGCAAGAGCAGATAGTTTTCTCATAGTTTTTCTCCGATTTGATTTAAAAAAAAATACGTCTTGCGTACGATACTGGTATGTTTTGTTTTCTTTGCATGAATGTGACATTTGTATTACAAAAATATTACAAAATATGATTGATATACTTATCAACAGGTTAGTGGATAGTGACTCAAAAGGTTATTTTTTATAAATGGCGTTATAGATAATGAGAGCCAATAATGCGCCAAAACACTGGGCAATTATGAAATATATAGTTCCTGAATAATGAATCCCAGAAAAAGTATCTGTGAATGTTCTAGCAATTGTTACTGCAGGATTTGCAAAGGATGTTGAGGCAGTAAACCAATAAGCGGCAGTTATGTACAGACCTACCGAGCTGGCGACAGATTTTATATTTTCTTTTATTGTAAACAGGATGGTCAATATCAACCCAAATGCGGCGATGCATTCTGAAAACCACAACGAAGGCCCACTTCTAATTTTTGATGAGTACTGTATTAAATCGATATCAAACATAAAGTGGGCAATTAGCATACCAAGCAGCCCTCCAAGCACTTGTGCAACAATGTATAAAATGAATATATTAAAACCAATTTCCCTCTTGATAAGAAATACCAGTGATACGGCGGGATTAAAATGGGCACCAGAGATGGCCCCAAACATTGTGATCAATACATAGAGTATTGCGCCTGTTGCAATCGTGTTTGCTAAAAGTGCAATTGCGTCATTGCCATCAGATAACATCTCTCCCATTATGCCAGAGCCAATCACAGTGGCCAATAAGATTGAGGTGCCTAAAAATTCAATAAAATATTTTTTAAAATCTTGCACTGTCATTCGAATCTACCGCATCGCAATCGTAATATTTTGTAAAATATCACTCGTCACTATGTTATCGTTATCCGTCAGACTAATCAGTTTTTTTATTCGCTTTTCAAAAACTAAATATGTATCAAGGAATGCCTGATATTTAACCTCGTTACTTCCTGCCACCAAAGATGGATCTGCCACACCCCAATGTGCACTTATTGGTTTACCAGGCCAAACGGGACATGCCTCTCCAGCCGCGTTGTCACATACTGTAATTATAAAATCCATGTGAGGTGCAGATGCATATTTATCCCAGCTTTTAGAGCTTAAGCCACTTACGTCGTGACCTAAGCTTTCAAGCAACGAAATGCTCATTGGATTTACAAACCCAACTGGTGATGAACCCGCAGAAAAGCCACGAAATTTATCTTTTCCTATTTTATTCATTATCGATTCAGCAATTATTGATCGACATGAGTTTCCGGTACACAAAAATAAACAGTTCAGAATTTTCAATTTAAGTAATCCATTCAAATAATTAGAGTTTATTTGTAATTATCTAGTTGTTAGGATATCCTCTCAATACTGTTTTGCAAATATTACAAAAACATTACAATTGCATAATCATTCAACCATAAATAGGGAAGAGAACAGTAAATCTTGTTTTACCATTTACTTGGCTTGATACTTCCATATCTGCTGAATGCCTTAATAATATGTGTTTAACTATTGCAAGGCCAAGCCCAGTACCCCCGACATTTCGAGATCGGGCTTTATCAACGCGATAAAACCTTTCCGTAAGCCTAGGTAGATGCTCTTCTCCAATCCCCGTACCGATATTTTCAACCGTAACACTCATCTGTTTTGGATTGATATCATCAATCACCTCTAAAATTATCTTTATTGTACTATTTTCAATTGAATATTTTATGGCATTATCAATAAGATTATGAAATACCTCAATGATTTGGTCCGCGTCTGCTTTTATCATTGGAGCTATATCCAATTTTTGGTCCACAATTATTTTTTTACCAAGCTCATTTGCCCTTAACTCAAGTGCATTTTTTGCAAGCAAAATCGGCTCCATAAGATTTATTTCAGTTTGAGGTTCAATAAATTCATTAATTTCTATTTTTGAAAGGGATAATAGATCAGATATAATTCTATCCATTCTATTTGCTTCCTCGCTCATGATATCAAGAAACTTAGAGTATTGTTTTTGACTTAGTTTTTCGTTCTGCAAAGTTTCAATAAAGCCTGAAATGCTGGTTAAGGGAGATCTAAGTTCATGACTTACATTTGCAATAAGATCACGCCTTATACTATCAAAATTTTCTTCTTCTGTTTGATTGCTTATTATTAAGATACCTGGTTTTCCTGGCTTATGGTTATAGGAAAGCTGAAGTTTATATATTCCATCACTTGAAGTATAAGGAAACGAAATATTGATCTCAGCAGAGTCATTTATTGCATCAATAACTTCACTATTTCTAATTAGGTTGTATATTGGTACATCTAATAACTTATCCCCAAAATAACCTATGGCAGTTTTATTGCCATAAAGCACGTTATAGTTTGCAGACACTATTATGACGCCTTCATCCAATTGCTCTAGAAGTGCTATGTAATCAGTATCACCTAACATGTTAAACGTTATTGTTCATTTTATATTAATTAAAGTCTGCATTTTCTTGAATGAATTTAAATCTTGCGTCTGGTTTATTACCCATTAGTTCATCGATAGTTTTTGCGTATTGGTCCGAGGAATAGCTATCCATTGTTATTTTTAATAGCTTTCTTGTCGTTTTATTCATTGTTGTTTCTCTTAACTGATTTGGAAGCATTTCACCTAAACCTTTGAAACGTGATATGTCAATCTTTTCGCTTTTCTTGTAATGCTCTTTTATTATTCTTTCTCTATCGTCGTCATCAATGGCGTAGAATATTTTATTATTAGCTGATAATTTATAAAGGGGCGGAACAGCGACATACAAATGCCCGTTATTTATTAATTCAGGCATCTCAATATAGAAAAACGTGATCAATAAAGATGCTATGTGGGCCCCATCAACATCAGCATCGGTCATTATAATAATTTTATCATACCTTAAATTTCCATCATCGTAAGTCTGAGATGTTCCGCAGCCTAGGGCCTGAACTAAATCCTTCAGCTGTTGATTTTGAAAATATTTTTGTGCGCTACTGCTCGCAATGTTTAATATTTTACCCCGTAAGGGCAGGACGGCTTGATACTTTTTATCTCTAGCCTGTTTTGCAGATCCACCTGCTGAGTCACCTTCAACGATAAATAATTCAGTACCAGCAGCTTTATCTTCGAGACAATCTGCTAATTTTCCAGGAAGCCTCAGTTTTCTTAAGGCAGACTTTCGGCTTAAATCCTTTTCGTGTTTGCTATTAATTCTCGTATTTGCTGTGTTAATAAGAAAGCTGATTAATTTTTCTGCGTCGGTTGGATTTTCTGATAACCAATAATCAAAGTTATCCTCGATAATTTTACTTGTAAGAGTGGTCGCATTTTTTGAACTTAATTTTTCTTTTGTTTGGCCTTGAAACTCTGGATCTGCAATGAAAATAGATAATATACCATCCATACTTTCTATTAGGTCATCAAGCGTAATGATTTTTGTATTTCTTATACCAATTATGTCGCCGTAGCGTTTGATTGATTTGAGGATGGCACTTTTAAGAGCATTTTCGTGCGTGCCTCCGTTTATAGTTGGAATTGTATTACAAAAAGATTTTATTTTATTTTTTCTATCTGCTGCCCATATGAAGGACCATTCAACTTTACCTGCTGAAGATTTGGCTGATGACGATCCAGTAAAACGTGAGTTAATTATCAAGTCTTTTTGGCGGGCATTTTCCTCAATGACATCTGCAATTCCATTTGGAAAATAAAATTGTACTTGCTTGGGGTCAATTGTATCGCTTGCATCAGTAAAAGTTATTTTTAAACCAGAAACAAGATAGGCTTTTGTTTTAAGTATTTCGATAAGCTCATCTGAATTAAAATCAAGCCCATCCTCGAATATCTCGTTGTCTGGCTTGAAACGAATTGTAGTTCCATTTTGTTCTTTGGTTTTGCCTTTATTTTCAAGTTTTGTCGTGGGTTTACCGCGTGCAAAATCTTGTCCATATAGTGACTTTTCGCGTACAACTTCTACAGACAAATATTCAGATAATGCATTCACTACGGATATACCAACCCCGTGTAACCCACCTGAGGTTTTATATGAGTTATTATCAAATTTACCCCCAGCATGAAGGGTAGTGAGGATAATCTCTAAGGCTGACTTATTGGGAAACTTTGGATGCGAGTCAATTGGGATACCGCGTCCGTTATCAGTTATCAATAATTCGTTATCTCCATTGAGCCTCACATTGATTTCACTTGCGTGCCCAGCAACGACCTCGTCAACCGCATTGTCAATAACCTCATTAAATAGATGATGAAGGGCTCTTGAGTCTACACCACCTATGTACATTCCTGGTCTTTTTCTAACAGGTTCTAAGCCTTCTAATATTGTTATATTTTTTGCGGTGTAGTCAGCACCGTTGGTTTTTTTGGTCTTTTTAACTTTTATATTTTCTGAATTCGGCTCAGGTAATTTTTCAAAAAGGTCATTCATAATTGCATAAGAAAAGAATCAATAGATTTTTCTATTATATGAAAACTGTTGGATAAAAAAAACCAAAAGTAACACATCAATGCTACTTTTGGTTCTCTTGTTAGTAATATTTAGTTATTTACACACTATAGTACATATCGAATTCTACAGGATGAGGTGTGTGCTCAAACCTGATGACTTCTTCCATTTTGAGTTCAATATAAGCCTCAATCTGGTCTTTGGTAAATACATCACCCTCTGTTAGGAAGCTATTATCTTTTTCAAGGCTTGCAAGAGCCTCTCTAAGACTTCCAGACACGGTTGGTATTTTCTTCAGTTCTTTTTCAGGTAATTCATACAGATCGTGATCTGTTGGCTTACCTGGATGAATTTTGTTTTTGATACCGTCAATACCCGCCATAAGCATGCATGAGAACGCTAAATAAGGATTAGCAGATGGATCAGGAAAACGTATTTCAATCCTCTTTGAATTTGGTGATTGCCCAAAAGGAATACGGCATGATGCAGATCTATTTCTGGCAGAATACGCTAGAAGCACAGGAGCTTCAAATCCCGGAACAAGTCTTTTGTATGAGTTAGTTGATGCATTTGTAAAAGCATTTATAGCTTTAGCATGCTTTAAAATACCGCCAATATAATAAAGAGCAGTCTCGGATAATCCAGCATACTCAGAGCCAGCAAACACTGGTTTACCATTCTTCCAAATTGATTGGTGGCAATGCATACCTGTTCCATTATCACCATATATTGGTTTTGGCATGAAGGTCGCTGTTTTACCGTAGGCATTTGCAACTTGGTGAACAACATATTTATAAATTTGTTGCTTATCAGCAATTTTTGTTAGGCTATCAAATTTGATACCTAATTCATGTTGTGCTGCACCGACTTCGTGGTGATGCTTTTCTGTAACCACACCCATATCAGCCATAACACTGATCATTTCAGATCTAATATCTTGGGCTGAGTCCACAGGAGGGACAGGGAAATAACCACCTTTCGTTCTTGGTCTATGACCGAGGTTACCTGACTCATATTCTGTTGCGGTATTTGATGGCAACTCTGTGCAATCTAGTTCAAAACCAGTCTGATATGGATCCGCTGCAAACCTTACATCATCAAACATGAAGAATTCAGCCTCGGGA
Organism: uncultured OCS116 cluster bacterium; assembly: GCA_902613795.1. Lineage (GTDB taxonomy): Bacteria > Pseudomonadota > Alphaproteobacteria > Rhizobiales > TMED25 > TMED25. Next base: position 64,087 of record CACMIP010000001.1, on the reverse strand, counting down.
CCAAAAGACGAAGTGTCTCCAATACCTGTCGATTTTAAGTAAGCTTCTGCTTTCTTTGCAACAGAACGAGGATCTCTCTCATAGCCATCGCCAGATATAGGGTCCAAAATATCACAGAAAATTCCCATTGTTGACTGCGCAAAGAACGGATCTGTGTGTGCAGTATCTGGGTCTGGCATTAGAGTCATGTCAGACTCATTAATGGCCTTCCATCCAGCAATCGATGATCCGTCGAACATAATACCTTCTGCGAATGCGTCACTATCCATAACAGATGCGTCCATGGTCACGTGTTGAAGTTTTCCTCTTGGGTCTGTAAAACGTAGATCAACGAACTTTATATCTGTATCTTTTATTTCTTTTAAAATATCACTAACTTTTGGCATAATATCATACTCCTTTTTTACTATATTGCCTCTTCACCAGACTCGCCTGTTCTAATTCTTACAACATCCTGTATATCAGTGATAAATATTTTACCATCACCAATTTTACCCGTATGCGCAGACTCTCTGATGAACTCAATAACTTCAGGTGCCAACGTATTAGAAACAACAACTTCGATTTTTATTTTCGGTAAAAAATCGATTACATACTCAGCACCCCTGTATAGCTCTGTGTGACCTTTTTGACGACCCACACCTTTGGCTTCAAGAACAGTGATGCCGGACACTCCTATTGATTGAAGCCCTTCTTTGACTTCATCCAATTTGAATGGCTTTATTATTGCTTCTATTTTTTTCATGACGACCTCGATTGTTAATTAAGGATAAGTATGCAAAAAACGTGCCAACATATGAAAATATGACAAATACGCTTTTTTCATCGGTTTTTTTTGTGATTATTGTAGATTTTATATTAAAAATCTAGAAAAATGATTAAAATATAAGCATATTGACTAAATTTTAGACAATTATTATGACTTTGCTCTTGTCATCGCAATGTTTATTTTTTTTAGAATTTTGTTTTAAATTCACAATGATTATATTATAACGTATTAATCCTGCGGGCGTGGCGGAACTGGTAGACGCGCCAGATTTAGGTTCTGGTTCCTTTTAGGAGTGGGGGTTCGATTCCCTTCGCCCGCACCATCTAAATTCGACAAGTGAGTATAATATGAATGTTTCTGAGGTTTTAGCAAAAGATTTAAATAGGGAAATCAAAGTTGATGTTCCGCGTGATAATATTGAGGATAAGCTTCTCTCTAAGTTGGAAGAGCTGAAAAATACTGTCCAGTTAAAAGGCTTCAGACCCGGAAAAGCTCCAATTCACCACCTCAGAAAAGTTTTTGGGCAGCGGCTTATGCCTGAAATTATTGAAAACTTAGTAAAGGAAACATCTGCTAAAGCAATTAGTGATCGTAATGAAAGACCTGCGATTCAGCCTAAGATATCATTTTATCAAGGCAAGCCATCAGAGGACAAAGAAAAAGAAGAAATCGATAAAATCATTAGGTTAGAGAAGGATTTATCTTACAAAATGGTTTATGAAATAATACCAGAAATAGATGTACCTAAATATAGTACGATATCCATCATAAAGAAAATAGCAAAAGTCACGAAAGAGGATATTGATGAGGCATTACAGCGGATTGCAGACGAGAATAAGAGTTACGAGGAGAGAAAATCAACGGAAAAAGCCGAATCTGGAGATCAGCTAATAATTGACTTCGTCGGGAAGATTGATGGTGAAATTTTTGATGGTGGTACTGCAAATGATGCTCCGCTAGTCATAGGTTCTGGTGCATTTATTCCGGGTTTTGAAGAACAATTAACTGGCTCGGCAAAAGATCAAGAGTTGAATATCAATGTAAGATTTCCAGAGGATTATCAAGTTCCGCATCTAGCCAATAAGGATGCTATATTTGAAACAAAAGTAAAGAAAATCGAAAAAGAAGTACCAACAAAGATCAGTGATGACTTCGCCAAAAAGCTTGGGTTTGATGATTTGAAAAAGCTGAAAGAGCAAATCTCTGAACAACTTGAAAAGGATTATGAGTCGATTTCTAAATCTGATTTAAAGAGGAATTTACTTGATGGCTTAGATCCAAAACTGAAATTTGATTTACCCCCGACCCTTGTAAAGGATGAAAGTGACTCAATTTGGAATAATTATATTGCGGATATTGAGAAATCTGGAAAAAAGGTCAAAGATGTTATCAAAGATGAGAAGAAAACAAGAAAAGAATATGACGATATAGCACAACGTAGAGTAAGACTCGGACTCTTCTTTAACAAGATTGCTGAAGATGAGTCAATTACTGTATCTGATGATGAAGTAAACAAAGCACTTTTTGAACAAGCCAGAAATTATCCAGGTCAGGAAAGTGAAATAATTAAATTATACCAGGAAAATCCGGGAGCTATGATGCAGATAAGATCTCCATTAGTAGAGGAAAAAGTAGTTGATCATATACTAACTCTGGTCAAAATTAAGGAGGAGCAGGTAGATAGGGCTAAACTATTAGGTAATGAACACGAGCATGACCATGAAGAACAGAAGACCAATCCAAAAACAAAAAAGAAAGTCGCTAAATCTACAAAAAGAACTGCTGACAAAAAACCAAGTAAATCAAAAACGAAAAAATAGGTAACAAAATGACAAAAAAAGAGGACCTTGCAATGAACCTAATACCAATGGTTGTTGAGCAATCGAATAGAGGTGAGAGAGCTTATGACATATTCTCGAGGCTTTTGAAGGAAAGGATAATTTTTATAACAGGTCCAATTGATGATAGTGTTGCTACAATAGTAACAGCGCAATTATTATTTCTGGAAGCTGAAAATCCCAAAAAAGAGATATCTCTATATATCAACTCACCTGGTGGTATAGTAACTGCCGGCATGGCAATTTATGACACTATGCAATTTATTAGACCTCCTGTATCAACTCTCTGCATTGGTCAGGCGGCATCAATGGGGTCCTTACTGTTGGCCGCGGGTGAGAAGGGGATGAGGTATTGCCTCCCGCACTCGAGAGTTATGGTCCATCAACCATCTGGAGGTTTTTCTGGTCAGGCTAGTGATATTGAAAGGCATGCGGAAGATATCATTAAGATAAAAAAGAGGCTCAATGATCTTTATGTTAATCATACAGGGCAATCATACAATACAATTGAAAAAACCTTAGACCGAGATTATTTTATGGACTCTGAGGAGGCAAAAAAATTTGGAATCGTTGATGCAGTAATCGCATCCAGGGAAGAATCTGATGAAAAATAACAGATCCCAAATTTATCTATTATTAACAAATGTGGGATAAAATAAGCTAATTTAATTTTATGGTGATACATGAGTAAAGTTGGAAATAATGACACAAAATCAACACTGTATTGTTCATTTTGCGGAAAGAGTCAACATGAAGTAAGAAAGCTTATTGCAGGTCCTACAGTATTCATTTGTGATGAATGTGTTGATTTATGCACTGATATAATAAGAGAAGAAACTAAATCATCAATCATAAAATCTGATAAAGAACTCCCATCTCCATCCGAGATATTTAACATATTAAACGAGTATGTTATTGGTCAAAAACATGCAAAAAAAGTACTATCGGTTGCTGTACACAACCACTACAAAAGATTAAGTACGGAAGTTAAAGCGTCAAGCGATGTTGAGTTATCAAAATCAAATATACTTATAGTTGGTCCAACTGGGAGTGGTAAAACGCTTCTGGCCCAAACACTGGCCAGAATATTGGATGTTCCATTTACAATGGCTGATGCAACAAGTCTTACGGAGGCTGGCTACGTTGGTGAGGATGTTGAGAATATAATTCTTAAACTATTACAGGCTGCAGATTACAATGTTGAAAAAGCACAACGTGGAATTGTTTATATCGATGAAGTTGATAAAATTAGCCGAAAATCTGATAATCCATCAATCACAAGAGACGTGTCCGGCGAGGGTGTGCAGCAAGCCTTACTCAAAATCATGGAAGGCACAATTGCAAGTGTTCCGCCTCAGGGAGGAAGAAAACATCCCCAGCAAGAATTCTTACAAGTAGATACCACAAATATACTTTTTATTTGTGGCGGAGCTTTTGCAGGGCTAGAAAAGATAATTGCAAAAAGAACTAACGACACCTCAATGGGTTTCAGTGCCAGCATCGATGAAGTAGAAGAGAAGAATTTGGATGAGTTATTTAGGGTATTGGAGCCAGAAGATTTGCTCAAGTTTGGGCTCATACCTGAATTTGTTGGAAGAGTTCCAGTTATTGCATCTCTCGAAGATTTGAATGAGGAGACACTAGTCAAAATTCTCACCGAGCCAAAAAACTCCTTAATAAAACAATATCAAAGAATGTTTGAAATTGAGAATGTAAAGCTAACTTTTTCAGATGAGTCGCTAAGGACCATATCAAAAAAAGCAATTGAAAGAAAAACAGGTGCGCGTGGACTTCGTTCAATTTTAGAGTCTATACTCCTTGAAACAATGTTCGAATTACCTGAGCTGGAGCTTGTTGAAGAAGTTGTAATTTCAAACGAAGTTATTGAGGGTAAATCTAGACCTCTGTATATCTACTCAGATCAAAAAGAAGATTTAGGGAATTCTGCGTGATATCTGCTAATAATAGTTTATTTCTATTAAAAAAACTTGAAAGTCGTTACGTTAAGCTCCAAATTAATACTATATGATTAAATTGTGAGTTTGCATTATGGATGATGTCATAAAAGTTAATAAAGGTTTATATCCCATCCTTCCGCTACGTGATATCGTAGTCTATCCGAATATGGTTGTCCCCCTTTTTGTTGGCAGAGAAAAATCAATACAAGCACTCGAGGAGGTCATGAATAATGATAGAGAGCTGTTTCTGGTTGCACAGAAAGACTCTACAACGGAAGATCCAACCGAAGATAATCTTTACACCCATGGCACTGTCGCATCAATAATGCAATTATTAAAACTACCAGATAATACTGTCAAGGTTCTGGTTGAAGGTACGAGTAGGGCAAAAATTCGTAACTTCGTACCGGGAGATAAATTTCATCAGGTAGAAGTTGATCTGGTAAATGAGATCGTTCTTGATGATCCAGAAATTGAGGCGTTGGCGCGATCCTGCTTAATGCAATTTGAGAGTTATACTAAAATTAATCGAAAAATATCTACTGATACATTTAACACCGTTTCTGAGATTGATGATTACTCAAAAATAGCAGATACAATTGCATCAAATTTACAAATAAAACTATCACAAAAACAACAAATACTTGAAATTAATAACCTGAAAGAACGATTCGAATTGATACTAAGTTTTCTTGAGGGTGAAATAGATGTGCTGCAGACTGAAAAGAGAATTAGAGGGCGCGTCAAACGTCAGATGGAAAAAACTCAAAGGGAGTATTATTTGAATGAGCAAATGAAAGCAATCCAAAAAGAGTTAGGTAAAGACTCTGAGGATGCGGGCGATGATATTAATGAGCTCGAAAATAAGCTCGAAAATTTAAAGCTGCCAAAAGATGTGCGAGAAAAAGCAAAATCAGAATTCAAGAAGCTTAAACAAATGAGCCCAATGTCCGCGGAAGCTACGGTCGTCAGAAATTACTTAGATTGGATTGTATCGATACCTTGGGCAAAGAAATCACGGTTTAATAAACCAATAACATTTTCTGAAGATATTTTAGATAATGATCATTATGGCCTTGAAAAAGTAAAAGAAAGAATAATTGAGTATATAGCGGTTCAGAAAAGAACAAAGAAATTAAAGGGGCCTATTTTATGCCTTGTTGGCCCACCTGGTGTTGGTAAAACTTCTTTGGGTAAATCTATAGCTCAGGCAACAGGCAGAGATTTTGTAAGAGTGAGCTTAGGTGGAGTCAGAGATGAGGCTGAAATAAGAGGGCATAGAAGAACATACATTGGTTCATTACCTGGACGAATTATACAATCTATGAAAAAGGTGAAGACAAAAAATCCGTTATTCCTTTTAGATGAAATTGATAAATTAGGCTCAGATTATAGAGGTGATCCTTCGGCGGCTCTATTAGAAGTGCTGGATCCAGAACAAAATGATAAATTCAATGATCATTATTTAGAAGTTGATTACGATCTATCTGATGTAATGTTTATTACAACAGCTAACACCTTAAATATTCCACCCGCACTCATGGATAGAATGGAAATAATTAGAATTGCCGGCTACACAGAAAATGAAAAACTAGAAATATCAAAAAAACACCTTTTGCCAAAAGTTTTCAAACAACATGGACTTGATGAGTCAGAAATAAACATCGATGACACAGCGCTCCTCGAGACCATAAGGCGATACACAAAAGAATCAGGGGTTAGGAGCCTAGAGCGAGAGCTATCAAAGATTTCACGAAAAGCTACTAAAAACATTTTATCAGATGGCATAAAAAATATTAAAATAACAAAAGATAATATTTCTGACTACTTAGGTGTTTACAAATTTAGGTATGGAGAGGCAGAGCGCGACAATCAAATTGGAATTGTGACAGGTTTAGCTTGGACTGAATATGGCGGTGAATTACTGACAATTGAAGGTGCAATGATGCCAGGAAAAGGCTCCATGACTGTAACAGGAAACCTAAAAGATGTGATGAAAGAATCAATTTCTGCCGCAGCATCGTACGTAAGGTCGAACGCGACGAAATATGGAATAAAGCCTCCTCTATTTGATAAACGAGACATACATGTTCATGTGCCTGAAGGCGCAACCCCAAAAGATGGACCATCCGCTGGCGTGGCCATGGCAACAGCAATGATTTCATTGATGACACAAGTCCCTGTAAAAAAAGATGTAGCAATGACAGGCGAAATAACACTTCGAGGTCGCGTATTGCCCATTGGAGGGTTAAAGGAAAAGTTACTGGCAGCGTCAAGGGGTGGTATAAAAACAGTGTTTATTCCGAATGAGAATGAAAAAGACCTATCTGAGATTTCAGATGAAATTACAAAAGATTTGCAAATTGTACCTGTTTCAAATATTGATGAAATTATTCAGAGCGCCCTTGCATCACAGCTCAAACCAATAGAATGGAGCAAAGAAGATATTGAGGCTCACGATCAAAGTATAGCCGGTTCAAAGGAAAAAGATCGGCCAACAATAGCGCACTAACTGATTCTGTGAGTCAAATTACACCAAGCTCAGTTTTTACAATTTTTCGCTAAATTTTTATTTTTTTTACTAAAATGGTGTATAAGTAGCAGATTTCTGCTGTTTTTCTTATTTTTCACTTATTTTTTTTGATTAGCGCTGCATCAATTGTTAGGATTAACCATTAATTAACTATTTCTGTTAAATTATTAAATATAAACTCTGAAAGGGCTAATACTATGAATAAGAATGATTTAATTAATAATGTCGCTGATGCGGCTGGTATTTCAAAAACTGCAGCAGCGAGCGCAGTTGACTCTGTCTTTGACTCTATCTCATCCGCTCTAAGTGGTGGGGGCGACGTAAGACTCGTTGGTTTTGGAACATTTTCTGTGGCAAATAGAAAAGCTACAACAGGCCGAAATCCACGTACAGGTGAAGTTATTCAAATTAAGGCATCAAAAAGTCCAAAATTTAAGGCGGGTAAAGCTCTTAAAGATGCAGTAAACTAGAATAATTTAATACAGTTTTTCTTTTAAACCAAATTACGTGCAGCTTAAAAACTGCACGTTTTTTTTATTCAACTTAGTATATTATTTCTAGATTTTTTATTTGTTTTACTGTATGTATTGTTTATTGTAGTGGGCGGTTAGCTCAGTTGGGAGAGCATCTCGTTTACACCGAGAGGGTCGGCAGTTCGAGCCTGTCACCGCCTACCATTACGCGGGTGTAGCTCAGTTTGGTTAGAGCGCCGGCCTGTCACGCCGGAGGTCGCGAGTTCAAGTCTCGTCACTCGCGCCACTTCTAATCCAATTTGATCTTCATAGTTATTTATTATTAATTTTTATCATGTTATGATTAGTTTATTTTCAAATAGCGTTGGATACAAATTTGCAAAAGATAAGTCGTTCAGGTGTTGAAAAATATTTAGGCTGCCCAAGATGTTTTGTGCTTCAATATAAATACAGAGTTAGTTTGTCACAGATTCCGTTCACGTTGAATTCAGCAGTTGATGAGTTGTGTAAAAATGAGTTCGATCATTATCGAAAAAAAGGTGAGCCACACCCATTATTTTTGGAATACAATATTGATGCAATACCATTCATGCATGATGATATTGATAAGTGGAGAAATTTTAGACAAGGTCTTTCCTACACATCAGAGGCTCATGGCTACCACTTTTATGGTGCAATTGATGATGTGTGGGTCAAACCGAATGGACAATTGATTGTCTCGGATGTCAAATCAACCTCAAAAAAAATATTTGATTGGAATGAGACAAAAAAATATGAGTATGCAAGAGGCTATCAGAGACAACTTGAAATGTACCAATGGTTGTTCAGAAAAAATGGTTTCGAAGTTTCTGACACCGCATACCTTGTATATTATAATGGACAAAAAAACGAGCCTATGTTCAACCAAATTTTAAAATTTGATCTTCATCTGGTAGAGCTGGAATGCAATGCTGATTGGGTCGAAGATAAAATTATTGAAGCGAAAAATCAGCTAAGTAGTGACGAAATACCAGCTGGAAAGAAATATTGCGATACCTGTCAATATTTAAAGAAACGATGGGACGTTTATAATAATGTTGGCATATAGATACAAATCTCAATGAAGTCACTTTGACATAAATAAGACACATTTCTGTTTTAATTTTTATCGGTATGAAGTCTTATGCAAAATATCTTGTTGTGCTTCTCATATTTCTTGGTATTTCTCCCCAAGATGCCTCGACCACGACTCTTTATAATAATGAATACAAACTAGAGATGGTGGTCGAGGTTTTTCATGATCTTGAATTCAAAAAAATCAATAATATTAAACTTTTTATATCTCATAAAAAGCACTCAATGAATACTGACTTGGAATACAGAACATATAAAAAATTATTCATAAATGAGTTGGAGGCGTTAAATTACATTATTGTAAATGATCCGGATGAGGCAGATTTTTTTTTCGAGTTTGAATACGGAATAAATGAGAGGGTCAAATATATTAATTATCCTGTATATAAATACACAAGGAAGGGAGGTAATGTAATATATGAAAAAAAGAGAGATAATTTTTCATTTAGAATTAAAACAAAAAGCCCACGAAAAAGAATTCTCATTGGTTACAAGGCGTTAAAAGATATTACATATCATCGATATCTAAATGTGGATATCTTTTCATCAGATAATCTGCTTAAAGTTTACCAAGGAAAAGTCGAAAGTGAGGGAAAAATTAACTCATTACCTTATGTGATGAGTGGACTTGTGCATGGCTTATTCATTGACTTTCCTGGTAATAGCTCTTCAATAAATGTATATGAGTTGTCTGAAGATATTTATAATCCCAATGCATATCAAAAAAGACAAAATTTAAATATGGAAAGGCTTCTAAAGAGAAAGAATTAAAAATCACCAAAGGTTAATCCTTAAGCCGATTTATAAATTTTTTTGAAACAAATATAAATAAAATAAAAATTGTGAATATAATTAATGGGATTCTGACTTCCTCTGATTTTAAAATATCAATAAATTTTGGAATACCCACACTTTCTATTAAAATTTTATCAAAACCTCTCCCAATTGACGCCCAAATAAATACTGATGGCAATATACCAATTGCAGTACCTAATAAAAAATTTATAATTCGTGCATTGAATAGGATAGCTAACAAGTTTGATAATCCAAATGGGATACCAACAAAGAGCCTATAAAAAATAAAAAATATTAATTCATTCTGATGGAAAAGATATCTCATGCTTTGATATTTTTTGCTAAATAAACTGGATATATCTTCTTTAAAAAAAAGCTGGGCAAAAAAATACAAGAGACCTGAGCCCAAGGTTAATCCAATGAGAGAAATAATAGTTCCCATATATGTGCCTAAAATCATGCCTGCAAATATGGCAATTGGAGAGTTAAATCCGAGGAAGAAAGCCCAAAAAAAACAAATTAGGAAAACAGACAGCACTTTTAGTGGGTAAAAATTTAGCGCACGTTCATCGTATGAGTCTCTGATAATTACCAAAAACTCTAATGATTTTATTTCATTTATCGTGAATGTAATAAAAAATAAATAAACGAGAAGAGTTAACGCAAATGCATAAGTTGACAGAGCTAATATTTTTGAGTAAGACTTTCGCATCACACCAAGACTTAATCTGATTCCTCTAATATAATATTACAAAATCAAAAATTCAGCTTTTAATTCTATAACCAGTTTTAAATATTCTCCAGATTATTAGCATACATGTAAAAGTAAAGACTAAGATTGCAAGAATGCTGTACCCTATATACACATCAGCATTTCCAAAAAAAGCCCATCTGAAACCAGAAATTAAGTAAACAACTGGGTTAAATAGAGTTACTTTTTGCCAAAAATCAGGAAGAAGACTAATTGAGTAAAAGCTACCGCCTAAAAATACTAATGGTGTGATAATCAAGTCGGGTATAATTGTGATTTGTTCAAAGCTTCGAGCCCAAATCCCTACAATAAAGCCCATCAGGCTAAATGAAACGCAAGATAGGAATAAAATACAAACCATCCAAATGGGATGCCTAATTTCAATATCTACAAGAAAAGATGCTGTAATAAGAATTATTAAACCGATCGTCATTGATTTTGTGACAGCTGCAGAAATGAAACCAATCACTAATTCAAGATAAGAGACAGGTGCAGACAAAAGTTCATTGATCGATCCAATAAACTTCGGAAAATATATTGAGAAAGATGCATTCGATATACTCTGCAGACATACTGTCAGCAATATTAGACCGGGCACGATAAAGCTCCCATAGCTCACATCACTAATGTCTTCCATACGGCTTCCAATTGCCGATCCAAAGACGATGAAATACAAAACTGTTGAAATTACCGGCGATGCAATACTTTGAATGAGTGTCCGGAGTGTTCTGGACATTTCAAACACATATATTGCTTTTATTGCGTAGAAGTTCATTTTACTTACCTACTACGTCAAGAAAAATTTCTTCAAGTGATTTCTCGTCTGTCTCAATGTTAAGTATTTTATATTTTCCCTTTTTTATTTTTACTAACAATCTATCTAGAGAGTCATCTTTTTTAGCATCACTGTAATGCATTATTATTGAAGCTTTATCGGGGCCTTGGCTAAGATTATATTCGTCACTGAATAGTTGAATATCTATTTCTTGATCAAGCTTAATATTAATGACTTTTTTGCCTAATCTTTGCATTAGTTCTGCCTTTTTTTCTGTTAATTGTATTTTCCCTTTATCTATTATAGATATTCTATCTGCTATTTCCTCAGCTTCTTCTATATAGTGTGTAGTTAGTATTATTGTTGTACCATCTTCTCTTAACTTCTTTATTAATTCCCACATATCAAATCTCAAGTCAACGTCAACACCAGCTGTTGGCTCATCAAGGAAAAGTATCTTTGGTTCGTGGCTCAGCGCCTTAGCAATGATTACACGTCTTTTCATGCCACCCGACAGTTCAACAATTCTCTTATCCTTTTTATCCCAAAGGAGAAGTCTTCTGAGAATCTTTTCAATATGAGCATCATCATTTGCGCATCCAAATAAATTACGAGAGTATCTGACAACATCAATAACTTTTTCAAATGGTTGTAATGCAATTTCTTGTGGTACAAGGCCAATTAGGGCACGAGTTTTTTTATAATTTTCAATCACATCATGCCCACCGACGGTAACCTTTCCTGATGATATATTTGTAATACCACAAATGGCAGAAATTAGGGTTGTCTTACCAGCACCGTTCGGACCCAGTAAGGCAATAATTTCACCATCTGTAATATTTAGATTTATGTCTTCTAGAGCAACTGTTCCATCCTTATAGGTTTTAGAAAGGTGAGATATTTGGATTATGTTTTGACTCATTTTTGCTGCTTTACCAGGGGTGATAACTGTTTTTTGACTGTTAAACTTTAGTTTCTATTTTAAAACAATTAATATATATTATTTAGATGCTTTATTTATTAATACAAGGTGAAAGTTATGCAATATAAAAATAAATTATTCATTGATGGCAAATGGTTAGATGGAGAGGGTGGCGCTACGTTTGACGTAATCAATCCTGCATCTGAAGAAGTTATTACAAAAGTTGCATCCGCAGGTATTGAAGATGCTAAAAAAGCTATCAATGCGGCAGAAATAGCTTTTGAGAGTTGGGCAAGAGTTTCACCAAGAGATAAGTCAGTAATTTTACGAAAAGCATATGAATTATTTATGGACAAGATTGAACATTTTGCTGAACTGATCACGCTTGAAAATGGAAAGGCATATGGGGATGCAAAAGGTGAAGCACTTTATTCAGCTGAATTTTTTAGGTGGTATTCTGAAGAAGCTGTCAGAGGAATAGGGCAAATATCACATGCACCAGCAACTGGAGCTAGGATTGTTGTTCAATATAAGCCAATTGGAATATCCGTCTTGGTAACACCTTGGAACTATCCAGCGGCGATGGGTACTAGAAAAATAGCGCCTGCTATTGCTGCGGGTTGCCCCGTAATTATAAAACCTGCATCAGAAACCCCTCTAACAATGCTCGAATTAATGCCATTACTTGAGGAGGCTGGGGTTCCAAAAGGACTTATTTCTGTTTTACCTTCACGCAATACATCAAAACTTGTTGATCATCTTTTACATGACAACAGAGTGAGACTGGTATCATTTACTGGGTCAACGGAGGTTGGAAGAAAGTTGTTAAAAGTTGCCTCTGACCAGGTTTTGAAGACATCAATGGAACTTGGGGGAAATGCTCCTTTGATTGTATTTGATGATGCTGATATGGAAACTGCTGTAGATGGATGTATGGTTGCAAAAATGAGAAATTTAGGAGAGGCTTGCACTGCAGCGAATAGAATTTATGTTCATGAGAATATTGCTGAAGAATTTAAAGATAAATTTTCGCAGAGGATGGGTTCGCTAAAAGTTGGTAATGGCCTAGATAAGACTGTTGATGTTGGTCCTTTGGTAAATGCAGAAACACGGGACAAAGTTGCATATTTTGTTAAAGACGCAATCGAAAAGGGTGCAGAGCTCTCAGTTGGCGGTGAAAGTATTGATGGACCAGGATTTTATTATCCACCTACCGTTCTATTTAATGTGCCTGATAGTTCTGAATGCTTAAATGATGAGATATTTGGTCCAGTCGCCGCTATTCAAACTTTTAAGGACACCGAGGATGTAATTAATAGAGCAAATAATACAGAATATGGTCTTGTCGCTTATGTTTTTACGGAGGATATGAAAAAAGGGATGCAAGTGTGCGAACGACTTGATTATGGAATGGTTGGCCTAAATAGAGGTCTCGTGTCTGATCCTGCAGCACCCTTTGGTGGCACAAAACAATCTGGTCTTGGTAGAGAGGGCGGTCATGAAGGAATGCTTGAATTTATGGAAGCTCAATACATATCTTCAATTTGGTAGACGGAAAACTATTAGATTTGAAGAAAATATTATTCCACATTGATTCATTTTTTTAGATTCAATTCATTGTTTACAAAATTTTTTTAGAAACTATATTTTTTTTTAAAATTTGAGTATTGAAAGTAGGTTTCGCTGATCATTAAATACGAATCACGGTATTTAATAACCAACTTGTACACCATGGCATAACCCAAAAGTACTAAAGCGGGGGTAAATTTTAAACTAGATACTAAAGGAGAACAAAATGCCAAAATATCTACTTAATGTATTATCTCTATTCACAATTCTAATTATAACAGCTTCAAATCCCATACCAGCTTCTGCAGGTGGGTGCGATCATGATGAGCGTACGCAGGTAAATGCTACACCATTAGTATCAAGTGATTGGGTATACAACAAAATTCAATCTGGCGAAACGAATGATAACATTCTACTTATAGATATAAGAAACTCTATTGGTGATGGAAGTTATGAAACGTACCTTGAGGGTCATATTCCAACATCAATCCATTCTGATTACATGAAAGATGGTTGGAGAGTAAAAGTGGACAACACAGTAGGTCTTGTGCCAACTGAAAGCCAATTTCAAGAGCTCGCAAGGAGTTTGGGTGTAAATTCTGATACACATGTTGTAATTATTCCTGCTGGTGTGTCTTCAACAGATTTTGGTAGCGCCGCGAGAAGTTATTGGACCTTTAAAGTGTTTGGACACGAAAATGTTTCTATTCTTGATGGTGGCTACAGTGCATGGGAAAATGCATATCCAAATCAAATTGCAACGGGCGCCTATGATACGATAGATACAGGCAATTTCACAGCAAAGTTCAACCCAGAGCTGTACATCAGTACAGGTGATGTCGCAAAAATTGTAGACTCAAAATCTGATGTGATATTGCTAGATGGTAGGCCAGAAAATCAATTTTACGCCGAGGCAAAGCATGGTAAAGCACGCGCCGCTGGAAGACTACCTGGTTCCGTCCTGTTGTTTCAAGAAAACGCATATAACGTGGCTAACAATACGCTAAAAACAGAATCCGAACTTAAGGAAATCTTCTCTGATTACATCAACGAAGATGTGGTAAGTTACTGCAACACTGGACATTGGGCAGCAAATAACTGGTTTGTTCTATCAGAGATATTGGGTAACAAAAATGTCAAATTATATGATGGTTCAATGGTGGAGTGGACTGAAGACCCATCACGACCATTGGAGACATCAGGTCCGTCAAACCTTGATAAACTGAAGGGTATGATTGGTTAATATTGTTTATTTTCAGCAAAAAATTATGATATACATTTATTATGTTGATAATAAGTAATATTGGTATTTTTACCTTACTTACACTAGCAGGTCTATTTTTAGGCCTGCTAAGTTTTTTTGACTCTGGTAGCCAAGGAATAATCTTATTATTACTAGGTATATCGCTCGGTGGCGTATTTCTTTTTTTTCAATATGGATTTGCATCAGGATGGAGAAGCTTAATTGTAAATAAGAATCCATCTATGATTTCTTGTCACTTTCTTTTGGCTTCTCTTTGCTGCGTTATTTTCATTCCGCTAATAGAATTAAGTCCAAATATCATAGGAAGCTATGCACCTGTAAATTTATCTTTGCTAATTGGTGCTTTCATTTTTGGTTTTGGAATGCAACTTGCAAACGGATGTGGTTCTGGTGTTCTATTCACATTCGGTTCAGGCTCGACGCGGATGATGGTTGCCCTTCCATTCTTTATCATTGGTTCAGTTATTGGCACATTCATGCTGCCCTTTGTTATTGATATTATGTCACTTGGACAGATTATTATTGCAGGTAACGCTACCGTAATTTATAAAACATTGGTCAATTTCATTGCGCTTTTTGGAGTATTCCTTTTGTTTCACATGTATGTTCGAAAAAGGAATATCATGATAGATAAAAAATTACTTCTTGGAACTTTTGCTGTGGCAATTTTATGTGTTTTGGTTCTGATTTTCTCTGGATCGCCGTGGGGTGTGACCTATGGTTTTACATTATGGGGTGCAAAGCTATTTCAATCCGTCGGAATTCCAATTGAGTCATTCACATTTTGGAATTACAGTGGGCCTAAAAGATCTCTCGAGCATTCTGTACTTTCCGATACAAGTAGCTTAATAAATATTGGAATGATAATTGGTGCAGGACTCCTTGCCTCCATGATTGGTCTGTTTTCCTCTGCTAAATGGCCTCCAAAAGTTGAATTAATATCTGCGGCTATTGGTGGATTACTGATGGGTATTGGTGCTCGCTTAAGTTTTGGTTGTAATATCGGGGCATTTTTGGGCGGTACAGCTTCAGGTAGTTTGCACGGTTGGATATGGTTTGCTATGGCTTTTGTTGGCACATATTTTGGTATTATTTACAGAGATAAAGTGGGTTTCAGATAATGAATGAAAAAAAAGTATATATAATCATTATTATTCTAACTCTTACACTGATTATTTACGATCATCTTACAAGTCCCGTTTTATCAATATCTTCCCCTGGCCAAACAGAAGAAGCTTGTGCACCATGTGGAGCCCCATGTAAGGAAGAATAACAATGAAAAAATTATTAAGCATTTTTATCATTTTAGCTTGCTTTGTATCTAAATCAGAGGGGTCTGCAATTGAAAGGTTATATTTAGAATCAAGATTAATTGATAAATTTCAAGCTGAACTCTATGAAAACCCTGATGATTTTATAATTGGTAACCCGGAAGGAGATATCACTATTGTAGAATTCTTTGACTATAATTGTGGTTATTGCAAAAGGGCGCTAGCTGATTTAAATGCTGTGATTTCAAAAAATCCAAATGTTCGTGTTGTGTTAAAGGATTATCCAATTTTAAATGAAAATTCACATGAGCTGTCTCAATTATCTATTGCGGCAGGGTTTCAAGGAAAATATTTCGAATATCACACTGAATTACTTAATAAACCTGGAAGAGTAACATATCAAATGGCGATAGACATTGCGGCAGAAATTGGTCTTGATATCGAAAAATTAGAGCAGGATTTTAAGAGCCAAGAAGTAAATGATATGATTGCCAATAATAAAGTTTTAGGTTATTCTCTATCAGTCTCTGGTACGCCATCCTATTTTATAAGGGATCTAAATATGAGAGGCGCGGTTGGTTTTGAAGCCCTGCAGGAAGCTGTTAATTATGCGTCAGAATATGAACGGATAGATAATTATATAAGTCAGCAAGCCGAATCAGGGAACAGAGAAGCCTACAAAGTAATGTTAAGATATGGATTGTATTAGTCTTTTAATTTTAGAATAGGATTTAAAAAATGGATAAAGGAATTTTATGGAGAGCTGGATTAGTTCTTGGCTTTGCGCTTATTATTTGGGCTGGCTACTCATCATCACAAGATATGAGAGATGGAGCTACTGCACAGCAAGGTAAACGCTATGATCAGGCAATCGCCATATATGAACCAATTGCTGAAAAAGGTTCTTGGATACCTTTCTGGAATCCTCAAACAAGAGCACAACAAGAAATTGGGCACATACACGCATTCAGAGATGATGGTCAAGACAGAATGGATGAAGCAATTAAGTGGTGGGAAAGAGCTTCGAAAGGCGGTAACGTAGTTGCTCAATTCGCTTTAGGTCAAGCATACTATCAAGGAGATGCTGTCGAGCAGGATTTAGAAAAAGCATATACTTGGGTAATGGTTTCAGCGAATCCAAAGTCAAAAAGTCAGAGAAGATATCAAAAGCAAGCTTCAGCCTACCAACAGGAACTAACAGATGCACAAATGGCGTCAGCCGCAAAAGCAATAGATGCTTGTTTAAGTTCAGGTTATGTTGACTGCCCATACTAATTAAAAAGACATATTGAGATGCTAATTCTTTAGCATCTCAATGGCCTAACGTTATCGTCAACTCTTTTTTCCAAGCTGACAATCTCTCAAATTTTTTTTCAATTTGCGTATTTTTGCTAACCTTTTCGCCCCATGTAAATGAGCCAAGAACAATCATCTCTGCGTATGTAATATTTTCACCAAGTAAATACCTTTGCTTCTCTAAAATCTTATCAAGAAAATTACAGCATTTATAAAAACTATTTTCTGATTTCTTTATATTGCGCGCCTGAAAATCTTTTGGGCTCATCCCAAATCTTTTACTACGACTTTCAATAAAGTATTCAATATCTTTATCATCAAGAACACTGATAATATCATAGGCCACTCTCTCTAATATTGAGGCATTAAGAAAATGATCGGACCAATGATTTATGAAATATAATGATGACTTATTATCTGAGTTAATTATTCTTTGATCGATGTCCACATACTTATTTTCAATGTGCTCTGCAATATTAAATGAGTTTGTTATTTTTATGCCATCATCCGTGATTGTCGGTAACTTTGCATCACCAAAAAAAGTATTATTCATTCTTTCAGTAAAACAGGTTGGTTTAGCTTGGTATGTGATTTTCCTAAAATTTAATAGATATTTTACCCTCCAGCAGTAGGGGCTGAAGCGTAAATCATTTTTTCCGGATAAGTCAAATAGGGTAATCATCTTTTTATCAATTAATTGAAATTTATAAAAGTTGCTTATAATGTAAATTTTAATATTAAATTACTTGTTATGACAGTCAATTTATAATAATAATAATTGAAATTACACATGGAATTATTTATGAATCCAATCATTCTTGATTACCTACCTATTCTGATTTTTATTGGTGTTGCAATAGTTGTGTCTGCCGCTCTCATGGGCTCATCTTTTATATTGGCGAAATCAAATCCGGACAATGAAAAATTATCCACTTACGAATGTGGTTTTGAGCCATTCGAAAATGCCCGCGTAAAGTTTGATATAAGATTTTACTTAGTAGCAATTTTATTTATTATATTTGATCTTGAGGTAGCATTCCTATTCCCTTGGGCGATTACACTAGGTAAAATTGGTGTGTTCGGCTACATATCCATGATGATCTTTTTAGCAGTTCTAACCGTTGGTTTTGTATATGAATGGAAAAAAGGTGCGCTCGAGTGGGACTAATATGACAATACAAGATCAAACCATAGATCAGGACGAGTATTTCAAAGGTTTATCAGGGGAATTATCAGATAAAGGCTTTCTTGTAACCTCTGTTGATGAGTTAATAAATTGGGCTAGAACTGGCTCCTTGATGTGGATGACATTTGGACTCGCTTGTTGTGCAGTCGAAATGATGCAGGCATCTATGCCAAGATACGATCTTGAAAGATTTGGCACTGCGCCAAGAGCTTCACCAAGGCAATCCGATCTCATGATTGTTGCTGGAACACTTACAAATAAAATGGCACCGGCTTTAAGAAAAGTTTACGACCAAATGCCTGAGCCACGCTATGTTATTTCTATGGGTAGTTGTGCAAATGGTGGAGGATACTATCATTATTCATATTCTGTAGTTAGAGGCTGTGATAGGATTGTACCAGTAGATGTCTATGTTCCTGGATGCCCCCCAACAGCAGAAGCGTTATTGTATGGGATTCTACAATTGCAACGAAAAATACGAAGAACCGGAAATATAACAAGATAATCAAGTATTCCAATGCCTAAAAAAACCCCCGCAAACCTAAATGATGAAGACATTCAGAAACTACTTCATGCAAACTTCAAAAAATCAATTATAAATATCGAATCCTACCATGATTTTTCGGTTTCTATCGCATCAGAAATTACTCATGATTTTATTAGATTCTTAAAAGAGTCACGAGACTTACAATATTCAACATTAATCGACATTTGTGGAGTTGATTACCCAAATCGGCCTGACAGATTTGATGTCGTTTACCATCTATTATCAATGACAAAAAATAAACGAATAAGAGTTAAAATTTCAACCAGTGATAACCAACCAGTCCCATCCATTGTCAACATCTTTCCAGCAGCAGAGTGGTACGAGAGAGAGGCATATGATCTATACGGAATAACTTTCTCCAATCATCCTGATATGAGACGTATGCTGACGGATTACAATTTTCAGGGATTCCCTTTACGAAAAGATTTTCCTCTTACTGGTTACACTCAAGTTAGATACGATGATACGCAAAAAAGGGTAATTCAAGAGCCCGTGGAGCTTGGACAAGAATTTAGAGATTTTGATTTTGAGAGCCCATGGTTGGGGCATATTTCAGAAGCAAACAGTAACGAGACCAATGAAGATGACTAATACAAAAAAAGATAATACTTTCACAATAAATTTTGGACCACAGCATCCAGCTGCGCATGGAGTCTTAAGATTGGTACTTGAGCTTGATGGTGAGATTGTAGATCGAGTTGACCCCCATATTGGACTTTTGCATCGGGGCACAGAAAAGCTTATTGAAAATAAAACATACACTCAGGCAGTACCATATTTTGACCGCCTTGACTATGTCGCACCCATGAACCAAGAGCATGCTTTTTCTCTTGCTGTCGAGTCCTTATTGGGTATTGATGTTCCTCGTCGTGGACAGATAATTCGAGTATTATACTCGGAAATAGGAAGAATATTATCTCATCTACTAAATATCACAACACAAGCAATGGATGTCGGTGCCTTGACCCCACCACTTTGGGGTTTTGAAGAACGCGAGAAATTGATGTGCTTTTATGAAAGAGCATCTGGAAGTAGGATGCATGCAGCATATTTTCGACCTGGGGGCGTGCATCAAGACCTGCCCGATGATCTTATAGATGATATCGAGAATTTTACAGAAACGCATCCAGTTGTTATTAATGATATCGAAGAGCTGTTAACTGAGAATAGAATTTTTAAACAAAGAAATGTTGATATTGGCTTCATAAGCCAGGAAGACGCCCAACAATATGGCTTTTCTGGAGTAATGATTAGGGGGACTGGGCTCCCTTGGGATCTGAGAAGATCTCAACCGTATGAAATATATTCGGAGCTAGAATTTGAAATTCCTATTGGAAAGAATAGTGATTGTTATGACAGATATCTCTTGAGGGTTGAAGAAATGAAGCAATCATTAAAAATAATGTCACAGTGTATAGATATGTTAAGAAAAGAGGGTGGCCCTGTATCAACAGAAAATAATAAATTATTTCCACCCAAAAGAGCTGAAATGAAAAAGTCAATGGAAGCTCTGATACATCATTTTAAATTATACACAGAGGGATACCATGTGCCAAAAGGTGAAATTTATAGAGCCGTTGAAGCACCAAAAGGGGAATTCGGTGTGTACTTAGTTTCTGACGACTCAAATAAACCTTATCGCTGTAAAATCAGGGCACCAGGATTCGCTCATTTACAAGCAATGGATTACATGTGTAAAGGGCATATGCTCGCTGATGTGTCAGCTGTACTAGGCTCTCTTGACATCGTTTTTGGCGAAGTAGATCGGTAGATTATATAATGACAGAAAACAAAAAAAATAATAATAACTTCAGCTTCACTAAGGAGAATTTATTACTAGCTGAAAGGGAGCTTAAGAAATACCCTAAAGGTAGAGAGGGATCAGCGATTATATCAATTTTGTGGATTGCACAGAGACAAAATAAAGGTTGGTTATCATCGGATATTATAGATTATATTGCCAAATTTCTAGATCTACCACAAATTCGTGTGATGGAGATTGCAACATTCTACACTATGTTTAATCTTAACCCAGTTGGTGCTCATCATTTTCAAATATGTGGTACTACACCATGTATGCTATCAGGTTCGGAAAAATTAAAGAGTCTACTGTATGAAGAAATTGGAGAGCAGAGTTCAGTAAGCAAAGACAATCTATCGTGGGTAGAAGTGGAATGTCTTGGTGCTTGTTGTAATGCACCAGTAATTCAGATAAACGATGATTATTACGAAGATTTAGCAGTAACTGATTTAAAAAATATTATAGACGATCTAAGGAATAAAAAAGAGATAAAACCTGGCTCTTATAAAGACAGGCTTTCATCAGCTCCAGATAATAAAAATATACAAATTTTAACTGAGGATGAAATAGAAGAGATTGCAAAAAATAGAACAAAACCAGGTTTAGAGGCCAAAAATGCTTAAGAATGAAGATAAAATATTTACAAATATATACGGGGCCAACAGCTCAGAAATTAGCGCTGCAATCCGGAGGGGTAATTGGGATAGCACGAAAACTTTATTAAGTAAGGGCAAAGATTGGATAATTGAAGAATTAAAGGCATCCGGCCTAAGGGGTCGGGGTGGCGCCGGTTTTCCAACTGGATTAAAATGGTCCTTCATGCCAAAAGAGGTAAAGGATCGCCCACACTATCTTGTTGTCAACGCAGATGAGTCGGAGCCTGGCACCTGTAAAGATAGGGAAATATTACGAAATGAGCCCCATCAATTCATAGAAGGATGTTTAATTGCCTCATTCGCGATGAGTGCCAATGTCTGTTATGTTTATGTTAGAGGCGAATATGTAAATGAGAGATACTCCTTACAAAAGGCAATTGACGAAGCCTATGAAGCCGGCTTTATCGGAAAAAATGCATGTCAATCGGGTTGGGATTTTGATATTTACGTGCACCATGGAGCAGGGGCATATATATGCGGTGAAGAAACCGCATTACTAGAGAGCCTTGAAGGTAAAAAAGGAATGCCAAGACTTAAACCTCCATTTCCAGCGAATTGCGGGCTTTATGGATGTCCTACAACAGTAAACAATGTAGAGTCAATAGCGGTAACACCTGAAATACTGAGAAGGGGAGCCGAATGGTTTTCCTCATTGGGAAAGCCAAACAATACAGGCACTAAATTATTCTGCATATCTGGTCATGTCAATACGCCGTGTAATGTTGAAGAAGAAATGGGAATAACTCTTCGTGAGTTGCTCGAAAAACATGCTGGTGGTGTTAGGGGTGGATGGGATAACTTACTTGCCGTAATACCTGGCGGCTCTTCTGTGCCATGTTTACCCGCTGATCTATGTCAGAATCTATCAATGGATTTTGATACCCTCAAAGAGTTAAATTCTGGACTTGGTACCGCAGCAGTTATTGTTATGGATAAATCAACAGATATTGTTGGGGCAATAGCTAGGCTGAGCTATTTCTACAAGCATGAGAGTTGTGGTCAATGCACACCATGCCGTGAAGGAACCGGTTGGATGTGGAGAGTGATGGATCGAATGACGAAAGGTGATGCCAGTATCGATGAAATTGATATGCTACAAGAGGTTACAAAGCAAGTTGAAGGTCACACCATATGCGCTCTTGGAGATGCTGCTGCTTGGCCCATTCAAGGTCTAATTAGACATTTCAGGCATGAAATTGAAAACAGAATAAGTAAATAAGAGTTAGAATGTCAAAAAAAATATTAATAAATGGCAGGGAATACGAATTTGAGGAAAATTTAACTCTAATTCAGGCCCTCGAATTAACAGATATAGAGGTTCCACGATTTTGCTATCACGATAAATTATCAATAGCAGGGAACTGTAGGATGTGCCTAGTTGAGGTTAAGGGTGCCCCAAAACCGGTTGCCTCATGTCATTTCTCCTTGTCTGATTTAAGGCCAGGCCCAAATGGAGAGTTACCCGAGGTTCTAACAAATACAGATCAGGTTCATAATGCAAGAAAGGGTGCGATGGAATTTCTCTTGGTTAACCACCCATTGGATTGTCCTATATGTGACCAAGGTGGTGAGTGTGACTTACAGGATCAAGCCTTGCACTATGGAATAAATAAGAGCAGGTACAAAGAAAATAAGAGAGCTGTTGATAACAAGAATATTGGCCCTCTTGTAAAAACAACAATGACCAGATGTATACACTGTACAAGATGTGTAAGATTTACATCAGAGGTCGCCGGCACTGAAGAGTTGGGGGCAATCCATAGGGGAGAAAATATGGAGATAACAACCTACTTAGAAAAGGGAATGTCTTCAGAGTTACAAGGAAATATTATAGATCTTTGCCCAGTTGGCGCTCTAACATCAAAACCTTATGAATATCATGCAAGACCTTGGGAACTCCGGAAAACTGAATCCATAGATGTTATGGATGGTATAGGATCTAACATAAGGATCGACTCAAAAGGTTCCGAAGTGATGCGAATTATGCCTAGGTACAATGAGGAAATAAATGAGGAGTGGATTTCCGATAAAACAAGATTTATTTGGGATGGCTTAAAAACTCAGAGGATTGATACCCCATACATTCGTGAAAATGGTAAATTGATCGCGGTATCATGGGATAGGGCACTAACATTGCTAACAAAGCTCATAAAAAAAACTGACCCAGGTAGGATCGGAGCCATAGCAGGTGATATGGTCTCGGCTGAGGAAATGTTTCTTATGAAAAAATTAATGGAAAAGATCGGTTCAAATAAGTACGACTGTAGACAAGATGGGTCAATTTTGGGTAATCAATATGGGAGGTCATCATACATTTTTAATCCAACAATAGCTGGTATTGAAAATGCCGACGCAATAGTTATTATAG
Source organism: uncultured OCS116 cluster bacterium (assembly GCA_902613795.1). GTDB lineage: Bacteria > Pseudomonadota > Alphaproteobacteria > Rhizobiales > TMED25 > TMED25. The sequence continues at coordinate 40,202 of CACMIP010000001.1, read as the reverse complement.
GTTCAAACCCAAGAATGGAGTCTCCTGTTTTGAATGCTCGGATACGCAAAAGATGGCTGACTGGGAATTTGAATATATATGTTGTTGGTCAAGAGCATGACCTGACTTATGATTATACTTTCATTGGGGACTCACCAAAGAGTATAAATCTCAAAAATATTCCATTGAATGGCTCTAAAAATATCATCTGGCTACTGGGTGATGACGTGTTTTTAAGAGATGATGGAATGGATATTCTATCCCAGGTTATTGACTGCGCAGAAAAAACTGGTGCAATCCGTGACGATTGGAATGGGGTGGCTGTTTTACACAAATACGCATCGCGAGTTGCCGGCCTAGATCTCGACTTTCTACCTCAAGATGAAAAACATACCGCTCAAAAGATGGCGTCATCAAGTGAGATAGAATTATTATTTCTTCTCGATGCGGATGAAATCGATGCCAAAAATAAACATACTGTATATATTGGGAGTCATGGAGATAGAGGTGCAACTAATGCTGATATAGTTCTTCCTGGTGCCTGCTATACAGAAAAAAATGGTTTGTATATGAATACAGAGGGCAGATTGCAGGAGACAAACCGAGCGGTCTTCCCACCTGGAGACGCCCGAGATAATTGGAAGATAATTGTTGAGATATCAAAAAGAGTCAAAAAATCACTTAACTACACTAATTTTGAGGATGTTAGAGCTGGTCTTAGAAAAGAGTATCCTATATTCACAAACATCAATCATATTGAAAGTGACACTTTTCAGTGTTTAGATCAACTATCTGATCAAAAACAGAAGCTAAACGGTGATGCATTCTCAAATACCATTACAGACTATTACCTTACAAATTCTATTGCAAGATCAAGCAAGGTTATGGGGGAATGTAGCATGCAAAAGAATAGCATCGAGATTAAAAATGGATAATATATTATCAATGTATCTCTATCCAGCGGCGATCATCGCTGCAAAGAGTGTTTTTTTGATAACTACACTATTAATTACAATAGCATTCTTATTGTTAGCAGATCGTAAGATATGGGCGGCAGTGCAAATGAGACGAGGCCCAAATGTTGTTGGCGCATTCGGTCTTTTGCAATCTTTTGCAGACCTATTAAAATTTGTACTAAAAGAAGTTATTATCCCGTCTAAAGCAGATAAGGCAGTTTTTTTACTTGCACCATTTGTTACAACTGTCTTCGCGATTTCGGCTTGGGCTGTAATTCCATTTGATGCAGGTATTGTTTTGGCTGATATCAACATAGGGGTATTGTATATCCTTGCAATTTCATCTTTGGGTGTTTATGGGATAATCATGGGGGGATGGGCATCTAACTCCAAATATCCTTTCCTCGGCGCCCTCAGATCAGCAGCGCAAATGGTATCATACGAGGTCTCCATTGGATTTGTAATTATTACAGTTATTTTATTGAGTGGTTCGCTCAATTTAACTGATATTGTAAACGCCCAATCGGGTGATTATGGAATTTTAAACTGGTACTTTATCCCACTGTTTCCAATGTTTGTAGTATTTTTTATTTCTGCTTTAGCCGAAACGAACCGGCCTCCATTCGATCTACCTGAAGCTGAGTCAGAACTTGTTGCTGGTTTTATGGTGGAATACTCATCCACGCCATACCTGATGTTCATGCTCGGTGAATATGTATCGATTGTTCTAATGTGCGCGTTTGCAACCATTTTATTTCTTGGTGGATGGCATGCACCTCTACCCATTCTCGACTTTATTCCTGGTTTCGTTTGGTTTGTTATAAAAGTTTGTTTTATGTTCTTTATGTTCGCAATGGTCAAAGCGATGGTTCCTAGATACAGGTATGACCAGTTAATGAGATTAGGATGGAAAGTTTTTCTGCCTCTATCACTTGTGATGGTTGCGGTAACGGCAACATTCGTTGTATTTTTTAAATAGGATAAGAGAAAGATATGAAGAGAGTAATCAGGGTTTTTAGAAGTTTTTTATTAATTGAATTTATTCGTGCATTTAGGCTTGCAATGCGATACTTTTTTAAGCCCAAAGCGACAATTAACTACCCTTTTGAGAAGGGTTCACTATCCCCAAGGTTTCGAGGAGAGCATGCACTTCGAAGATATCCAAATGGTGAAGAGAGATGTATTGGTTGTAAGTTGTGCGAGGCCATATGTCCAGCGCAGGCGATTACAATCGAAGTAGGCCCACGTCAAAATGATGGCACCCGAAGAACAACTCGTTATGATATTGATATGGTAAAGTGTATATACTGTGGGTATTGTCAAGAAGCATGCCCAGTTGACGCCATTGTCGAAGGTCCGAATTTTGAGTTTGCAACTGAAACCCGAGAAGAATTATATTACGACAAAGAGAGACTGCTCTCGAATGGAGACAGATGGGAAGAGGCAATCTCAAAAAACATAGAGCTTGACGCAAAATATAGGTAAAAAAATGATCGTAGTGAGCTTATTATTCTATCTGTTCTCATTTATTATGATAGCTTCCGCTTTCATGGTGATATTATCGCGTAATCCAGTACATTCTGTCCTTTTCTTAATTTTATGTTTTTTCAATTCCGCAGGGATATTTCTCATACTCGGTGCTGAATTTTTAGCCTTCATACTAGTTATAGTTTACGTTGGAGCTGTTGCAGTTCTCTTCTTATTTGTAGTAATGATGCTGGACGTTGAATTTAAATCAATTTCATCAACAGTGATAAGTTATCTACCGATTGGGTTGACTATTGGGGTTATTGTACTGGCCGAGCTTATGCTGGTATTATTCACATGGAAGCGTGATTATTCGGTTACAGACAATTTAAGTATAACCACAGATAAGCAATACTCAAATACAGAAATAATCGGCTTAGTCCTATACACGGATAATATTTTATTCTTTCAATTAGCTGGCTTGATACTTTTGGCATCCATGATAGGTGCAATTGTACTGACGGTTAATCACCGGCCCTCTGCTAAAAGGCAAGATATTAATAAGCAAGTTGAAAGAGACGCAGAAAGCTCCATTAAAAATATAGACATGAAACCAGGAAGTGGAATATGATTGCTATCAATAACTATCTAGCACTTGCATCAATATTATTTGTAATTGGTATTTTTGGGGTTTTTCTAAATAAAAAAAATATAATTATCATACTGATGTCGATTGAGTTAATGCTGCTAGCGGTAAACATTAACTTGGTAGCATTTTCAACTTATCTAAATGATATTACAGGACAGGTATTTTCCCTATTGGTTCTTACAGTAGCGGCTGCGGAGGCAGCAATTGGTCTTGCTATATTAGTCATCTATTTTAGAAATAAGGGCTCAATAGCAGTTGAGGATATTACCGAGATGAAGGGTTAATAGTTATGCTATACTCATCAATTGTTTTTTTGCCGCTCATTGGTGCAATATTAACGGGACTCTTTGGTAAAACAATCGGTGCTAGAAAATCTGAATTAATAACCTCTACATTGGTTGCTATCTCTGCATTGTTATCGTGGTACGTTTTGTTGAATGTTGGTTGGGTTAATGGCAAGAATGATCAAGTTATTGTTATTTTAAAGTGGCTTACTTCAGGAGCATTGGATTTAAGTTGGTCGATTCGTGTAGATACGCTAACCGCAGTTATGTTGGTGGTGGTAAACACTGTTTCTGCTGTTGTTCATTTCTATTCTATCGGATATATGCACAACGACCCATCTAGGCAACGATTTTTTTCTTATCTATCATTATTCACATTTGCAATGTTAATGCTTGTGACATCAAATAATTTTCTTCAGTTATTTTTTGGTTGGGAAGGGGTTGGATTAGCTTCCTATCTACTCATTGGTTTTTGGCATCATAAAGAAAGCGCAAACAATGCCGCAATAAAGGCGTTTATTGTAAATAGAGTGGGCGACTTTGGATTTGCGCTCGGTATCTTTTGTATTTTTTATTTCTTTGGCTCACTTGATTTTAATACTGTATTTTCAAATGCATCTGATCTAGTAGATAAAAAGATTAATATATTTGGTTACTCTATTAGCGCCATTTCCTTTATATGTTTCCTGCTTTTTATAGGCGCAATGGGAAAATCAGCACAATTTCTTCTGCATACTTGGTTACCAGATGCCATGGAGGGTCCAACGCCTGTTTCTGCATTAATACACGCCGCTACAATGGTAACCGCCGGTGTATTTCTAGTTGCAAGATGCTCACCTCTGTATGAGCTTGCGCCATCTGTAATGTCGTTAATAGTATTTATTGGCGCAACAACTGCTATTTTTGCAGCTTCTGTTGCCTTGGTTCAAAATGATATTAAGAAAGTTATAGCCTATTCCACGTGCTCACAACTTGGCTATATGTTTGTTGCTCTCGGGGTTGGCGCTTATCAGGTTGGAATTTTTCATCTATTTACTCATGCTTTTTTTAAAGCTCTATTGTTCTTGGGTGCGGGTTCTGTAATTCATGCAATGTCTAATGAGCAAGACATGAGGCATATGGGTGGTCTTAGGAAGTTTATACCAAAAACATATATACTCATGCTGGTAGGAACATTGGCATTGACTGGATTTGGTGTTCCTGGCCTGTTTGGAATGGCAGGATTTTATTCAAAAGATGCAATCGTTGAAGCGGCTTATGTATCAAGTATCAGCATAGGCTCGTACGCATTCACCATGCTTCTAGTCGCAGCATTAATGACATCGTTTTACTCTTGGAGGCTCATATTTATGACTTTTCATGGAACACCACGCGCATCAAAAGAGGTGATGTCGCATTTGCATGAGAGTCCAAATATTATGTTAATTCCATTAATTATATTAGTTATTGGATCAATTCTTTCAGGGTATGCGTTCTATGACTCATTCATTTATGCAGGATTTAAAGAATTTTGGGCAAGTTCAATATTTATCTTAAAAGACAACTACATATTAAAAGAGCTTCATGACGTATCATATCTCATTAAATGGTCACCAACAATCATGATGATCATCGGTGTTACCTTTGCATATTACCTATACATCAGAAATCCACATATTCCTCAAAAAATTGCAAAAGACCAAGAGGTTCTATATAGCTTTCTTTTAAACAAATGGTACTTTGACGAAATTTATAATTATATTTTTGTACGCCCAGCCGTTTTAGTCGGTAAGATATTTTGGAAAAGGGGGGATGAAAATATTATAAATAGGTTTGGCCCTGATGGGATTTCCAAACAAGTTGTAAAAATAACCAAAAAAATTGTCCAGCTTCAATCTGGGTTAATATATCATTATGCCTTCTCTATGATAATAGGTCTAACTTTTATAATAACATTTTATATAATCGTGGGTAGGGGGTCATGATGGATTGGCCAATATTATCGACTATAATTCTGATCCCTTTACTTGGATCTTTAACAATCTTGCTAATAAATAGCGAGGATGAGATTGGTAATAGAAATATAAAAATTGTTGCTTTATATACGTGTATTGTTAATTTTCTAGCTTCAATTTTTTTATGGGTCAATTTCGATAAATTATCTTCTGAATTTCAATTCATTGAACGATACGCATGGCTGGCAGAAAATATAACATATCATGTCGGGATTGATGGTATTTCACTGTTTTTAATAATACTTACTACATTTCTGATGCCATTTTGTATTTTGGCAAGCTGGACTAACGTTAAAAATAAAATTAAGGATTATATGGTTGCATTCTTAATACTCGAATCTTTGATGATTGGAGTATTTTGCGCTTTAGATCTTGTAGTGTTTTATCTTTTTTTTGAAGCCTGTCTTATTCCTATGTTCCTTATTATTGGTGTTTGGGGTGGCGCTAGGCGTGTTTATGCAACATTCAAATTTTTCTTATACACATTAAGTGGGTCTGTCTTAATGTTAATTGCAATTATTTATATTTATATAGTCACTGGTACAACGGATGTCACAATTCTTAGTGGATATGATTTTAATTATTCAATCCAAAACTGGCTCTGGTTAGCATTTTTTATTTCGTTTGCTGTTAAAATGCCAATGTTTCCCGTGCATACTTGGCTTCCTGATGCACATGTTGAAGCTCCAACTGCAGGGTCTGTAATCTTAGCAGGTGTTTTACTAAAAATGGGTGGTTATGGTATATTGCGATTTTCTATCCCACTATTTCCAATTGGATCATTTGTTTTTACTGACCTTGTTTTTGTTCTGTCTGTGATCGCAATTATATATACTTCCTTTATCGCAATTGCGCAGGAAGATATAAAAAAACTCATTGCATATTCTTCTGTTGCGCATATGGGTTTTGTGACAATGGGAATATTCACATTCACTGACCAAGGAATTCAAGGTGGTGTATTTCAAATGATTAGCCATGGACTTATCTCATCAGCTTTATTTTTATCAGTTGGTGTTATTTATGACAGATTACACACAAGAGAGATTGCAGTGTATGGTGGTGTTGTAAAGAAGATGCCAATCTATGCAGCCTTTTTCCTCGTGTTTACAATGGCAAATATTGGTTTACCTGGAACGAGCGGATTTGTCGGTGAATTTTTAACACTACTTGGCGCATTTAAAGTGAATTTGTATGTTGCATTTTTTGCAACCACGGGTGTCATACTATCTGCAGCCTATGCTCTTTGGTTATACAAAAGAGTTATTTTTGGTGTGATTACAAATGATGAAGTTGAAAAGTTATTAGACCTAAATCTAAGAGAGTATATAATCTTATTACCATTCGTATTGCTGATAATTTTATTCGGTGTTTACCCAAATATGGTAATTGATTTGACTGCTACAAGCACAACGAACTTAATTGACAATTATAATTATGCAATTGAACAGTACCAATCCCATTTGGTTAGCGTTAATCTGGAAATAGGCACTTAAAATGAATCTTTTAATATTTACACCAGTTTTACCGGAAATAGCCATAACAATTGTATCTATGTTTCTATTAATAATTGGTGTTTTCAAAAAAAATGAAAAAACTTATTCTACAATTTCTAATTTGGCAATTCTTAGCCTATTAGTAGTTTTATTTTTAATATTTTCAGGAAGTGTTCCGAAAGGAGTTAGTTTTGGGGGCTCATTAATTACAGACTCTTTCTCTTTATATTTGAAAACATTAATACTTACATCTTCAATAATAATATTAATTGTATCAAACATCTATCTGAGAAATATTAACCTACTTAAGTTTGAATATATTATTTTAGTCTTACTTTCCGTTGTTGGAATGATGATTATGGTTTCATCCAATGATCTAATTTCGCTTTACTTATCTATAGAACTACAAAGCCTGCCTCTCTATGTTTTGGCATCAATCCGTAATAAATCATCAAAATCAACAGAGTCTGGATTAAAATATTTTGTTCTTGGTGCTCTCTCTTCATGCATACTCCTCTATGGTTTATCTCTTATATATGGGTATACGGGATCAATATATTATAATGAGATTGCATCAAATTTATCAGAATATGATGTTGGTATTTTAATTGGTGTTGCTTTCACTCTTGCTGGTTTTGCATTTAAAATTTCGGCAGTTCCTTTTCATATGTGGACGCCCGATGTTTATGAAGGCTCACCAACAACAGTTACCGCATTCTTCGCTGTTGCTCCAAAGATTGCAGCCCTTGGTCTAATTGTCAGAATACTAATTACTGCTATGCCAAACTTAATAGCGGATTGGCAGTCAATACTTATTTTACTATCTATATTTTCTATGTTACTTGGTGCATTTTCTGCAATTGGGCAGCGTAACCTAAAACGACTATTGGCTTACTCATCAATTAGTCATATGGGTTTTGCATTGATGGGTGTGATTAATGGATCTTTTGATGGTGTGAGAAGCCTATCTCTCTATATGCTAATTTATCTTGTGATGTCGCTTGCTCTGTTTATATCAATCATTGCGCTCAAAACTAATGACGAACATATTGAGAATATCGAAGATATTTCGGGGCTTGCAAAAATAAATCCTGTTATGGCTTTAATAATATCCATACTTCTCTTCTCATTGGCAGGCATACCCCCATTAGCTGGGTTTTTTGCCAAGTTTTATGTTTTGTATGCGGCTATCGATGCAAAACTTTATTATCTTGCAATATTTGGTGTTTTATCAAGTGTCATCAGCGCATTTTATTACCTCAGAATTATCAAGGTAATGTATTTTGAAGAGTCTGCAATTTCATTTGATCCGATATCAAAGAGATTAAAGACTATTATTTATTTGCTAACAGCAATCACACTCTTATTCTTTCTAAGACCTTCAATCTTTATAAATTTTGCAGGCACTGCATCTGCCTCTCTATTTATATGATGACCTCATGGCCTCCAAATAAATTATTAATTAAGCGATTGAGTTCAGTTAACTCAACTAATGAAACTGCTATCAACCTTCTCAAGAATAAGAAATATTTCAATTGGATTATTGCCGATCAACAAAGAGATGGGCGTGGCAGACGAGGGAATATTTGGTCATCACCAATGGGCGGACTGTATGCAACAACAGTTATAAGTGATGCTAAATTAGATTATTCACATGTCAGTCAGTTAAGTATATTAAGTGCAGTAGTAGCTGCCAAAACCATAGAGGATATAATTGGGAAAAATAAAATAAAGTTGAAGTGGCCAAACGATGTATTTTTAGATGAAAAAAAGCTCTGCGGAATCTTATTGGAGTCCGTTTACATTGAGGATAAATTTTATTTGATTGTCGGCTTTGGTATAAATGTTAGATATACCCATGATAAGAATGAAGCATTTTTTTCTTACTTACAGGAGGTTCAAAAGAATGTTACTGTTGAAGAGTGCTTAAATAAATTAATTATAAATTTTAATAAAATGATAAATATATGGAATTATGGTGAATCATTCACATATTTCAAGGATTATTGGTTAATGCTAACACGTGATCATGGGAGAGTAATTAAAGCAAAGAAAAAAAATATTATTATCGAAGGTGTATTTGAAAACATTGATGATAAAGGAAACTTGATACTTAGGGTTGGAAGCAAGAAAGAAATTATTAATACTGGAGAAATATTTAGTTAGGAGTCGCATGGCACAAGATAAAATGGAAGTTTTTTACAGTCCTATTGGTGGGGCTGGTCAGATTGGTATGAACCTTTATTTATATGGTTATAAGCTTCCAAATAACGAGACTAATTGGATAATGGTTGATTGTGGTATCGGATTTGCTGATGATTACTATCCAGGGATCGATATTATGGTACCAGATATCGACTTTCTTAATAATAAACAAAATAATTTATTGGCGATAATATTAACACACTCACATGAAGATCACTATGGTGCGGTTAGTTCAATAATTAACAATAGGATTGATGTCCCAATATATTGTACAAAATTTACATCAGAACTTCTAAAAGAAAAAATATCCGAAGACTATTCTGAAAATTATCTTGATATTAAAATATTAAAAGATAACGCCGCTTTCACTATTGGTAAGTTTAAGTGTAATTTGATTAATGTTGCACATTCTATTCCGGAGCCGAATGCAATTAATATAACTATAGGTGATATAAGCATTATCCATACAGCTGATTGGAAGATTGACGAAAAACCAGTAATAAACAGAAAAACGGATCTCGAAAAGTTTAAAAAAATTGGAAATAATAAATGCGATATCCTTGTATGTGACTCTACAAATATACTTAGAAGTGAGCCATCAATTACTGAAACGAAGGTTGCCTCAAACTTAAAGAAGGCTATAAAAGGTATAAAAGGTATGGCCATTGTAACAACTTTCTCGTCAAATGTTTCGCGCCTAATATCTATAATAAATGCAGCGCACAGTAATAAAAGGAAAGTTGTCCTATCTGGCAGATCAATAAAAAGATTTGTTAAGGTTGCAAAGATATGCGGCTATATAGATAAGGACATTTTTTTTATAGATGAAAGGGATATTCACAAGAATTCAAAAAAAGATATTTTACTTATTTGTACAGGAAGTCAGGGTGAGCCAAACGCTGCGCTAAGTAAAATTGCCAATGGTAGGAATAATATAGTTCAGTTAGCGAAAGATGATACAGTAATTTTCTCTTCTAAGACCATACCAGGTAATGAAAATTCAATAGGTTTTTTAAAAAATAAAATTATAGAATATGGTGCAAGTATAATCGATGACTCAACACAGGACATTCATACGACAGGTCATCCGTCAAGACCTGAAGTTGAAAAATTGTATAACCTACTCAAGCCCAATACACTCATACCAATGCACGGTGAATTATTTCATTTGGCAGAGCATATAAAAGTTGCTAGAGAAAATAACATAAAGAATCCCATCTTTGCAAAAAATGGTGACCTTGTAAGATTATATCCAGATAGTCCAATGCTTTGGGATCAAAACGAGCCAAATTTTTACCTTAGAGATGGTGATATATTTATTACACCAAATGATAGAGCGTTAAAAGACAGAAGAAGGCTTCAGGAGTCAGGTGTAGTTTTCATAAATCTTGTTTTAGATAAAAATTTTATTCTTTATGTTGATCCAATAGTTGAAACGTTTGGAATACCAAATAAAATGGATGATATAGATAATGTTTTAGAATTTATAGAATATAAAATTGATGATGCGCTTGACTCGCTTCCTAAAGCAAAAAAATCAGATGATGATTATCTGATAGGATATATTGAGAAAAATATAAGAAACCATTTATTTTCAATATGGGGTAAAAAGCCTTTTATAAAGGTTTGTTTAACATTTGTATAAGGTGATTTTAATATGAATTATTTCACATTATTCGGTATTTTCTTTATTTTATGGTGGATAGTGTTCTTTATTGTCCTGCCTTTAAATATTACCACTCATATGGATAAAGGTATAGACGTTGAGGGAATACATGGAAGCGTACCGATCAATCCGAATCTACTCTTTAAAATCATTGTTACAACATTTGTTACATTTATTATATTATTAATTTTAGTCGTAATTTTTTATTTTAATATTTTAACAATAGACGGAATATTGGGTATTAATTGAGTTAGTTATGAGATTAAGTGAATATTTTTTGCCAACTTTAAAGGAATTTCCAAAAGATGCTGAGATTATCTCGCACCAGTTGATGCTACGCACAGGCATGATTCGCCAAGCAAGTTCTGGTATTTATGTTTGGTTACCTTTTGGTTATGCAGTTTTGAAGAAAATTGAACAAATTGTGAGAGAAGAGCAGGTTCGCGCAGGGGCTATTGAATTATTAATGCCAACAATACAATCTGCAGATTTATGGAGAAAAAGTGGTCGGTATGATGACTACGGCGCCGAGATGCTTAGAATGAAAGATAGGCATGATAGAGATATACTATATGGACCAACGAATGAAGAGCAAATCACAGATATATCAAGCCATTACTTTAAATCCTATAAAAATCTTCCAAAAACTCTATTTCACATTCAATGGAAGTTCAGAGACGAAATACGCCCTCGTTTTGGTGTGATGCGTTGCAAAGAATTTCTAATGAAAGACTCATATTCTTTTGATATTAGCGAAGAAGAGGGGAGAATATCATACAGTCGGATGTTTTTATCTTATTTAAAGACTTTTCAAAGAATGGGATTAAAGGCAATTCCTATGGAGGCTGAGTCGGGGCCTATAGGTGGCAACTTAAGCCATGAGTTTATAATATTAGCAAATACTGGTGAGAGTAAGGTTTATATTGATAAGAGGATATTAGACTTAGAAATTGAAGACAATGTTGATTACGAAAATGACTCAAAAAATATCGTTGAGGAATGGACACAATATTATTCTGTAACAGATGATATGTATGATCAGGAGACTTATGAGAAAAAGGTTGGTCAGGAAAATAGATTAGAAATGAGGGGTATTGAGGTTGGTCATGTATTTTTCTTTGGTGATAAATACACAAAGCCACTCAAAGCAAATGTTCAAGATAGTGAAGGAAAAATAAATCCAATTCAATCTGGTTCATATGGTATTGGGGTTTCACGCCTGGTTGCAGCAATAATTGAAGCAAGCCATGATGATAAAGGTATTATTTGGCCAAAAAGCGTTTCACCGTTTGACTACGTGCTTCTAAATCTTAGCCCGAAAGATGAAAATTTGGCTAAACTCTCGGAAATGATTTACAAAAAAATATCTCAAAATAATAGCCTTCTCTATGATGACACCACCAGCTCTGTAGGTGAAAAACTAAACAAAGCAGATCTAATTGGCATACCACAGCAAATAATACTTGGTAAAAATTCTATCCAGAATAATACACTCGAATTGAAAGAGAGGTCTTCAGGAAAAGTGCAAGTAATAAAAATTGATGAGTTCCTGAAGCAATTTAATAATGGTTAAAAAGATTAAATCAAATCAACAGACCCGTCCATTTGCATCGTTTGAGTGGAAGATAGCATTCAGATACTTACGCTCCAAAAAGAAAGAAGGTTTCATATCAATTATAAGTTTGTTTTCATTGGTCGGCATTATGTTGGGCGTTGCCACTTTAATTATCGTCCTTGCTGTTATGAATGGTTTTCGATCAGAATTATTAGATAAAATACTTGGTATTAATGGTCATATAACTATACAATCATACAGTTCAGATATTGCGTTCTATGACCAAATACAAGATGATATCGAGCTTATTGATAATGTTTATTCAGTTGTGCCAACAATTTACTCTCAGGTCATGGTGTCATCGGGCGAACAAACAGCCGGGGCTATTGTTAAAGCAATAGATTACAATGATATTTCGAATATTCCAAAAATAGATCAAAGCTTAGATTTAGATAGTTATAGCGAAATTGAGGGGCTACTCATCGGTTCAGGTATGTCACGTAATCTAATGCTGGGTATGGGAGACAAACTTACCCTAATCTCTCCAAAAGGCTCGCAAACCCCATTTGGGACAACGCCAAGGATAAAGTCTTATCCCATAACAGGTATATTCAATATCGGTATGTCAGAGTATGACTCGAATTTTGTATATATGCCCCTAAAAGAGGCCCAAAAATACTTTAGTAAGAAAGATAAAGTAAATACAATAGAGATATTTTTAGATAAACCCGAAGAGCTCGATCCTGCATTAATAAAGATACGAGAAATTGTAGATGGAGTAGCCTATGTATCTTCTTGGAAAGAGCAGAATAAAACCTTTTTTACCGCGCTAGAAGTGGAGAGGGACTTAATGTTTATAATAGTCTCACTAATTGTTTTAGTTGCTGGTTTAAATATCATATCTAGCCTGATCATGCTGGTGAAAGACAAAAACTCTGATATTGCAATCCTAAGAACAATCGGTGCATCAAAAAGCTCGATAATCCGGATTTTTTTTATTTCAGGATCTTCTATTGGCGTTGCAGGAACGACTCTGGGTGTGATAATTGGGGTGATATTTTGTAAAAATATAGATGCAATTCGTTTATTTATCTCAAAAATAACGGGAACTGAACTTTTTTCCCCCGAAATGTACTATTTGGCCAAGCTACCAGCTGAGATTGATAATTACGAATTACTATCTGTTATTACTATGGCTTTGTCATTTTCAATATTGGCGTCAATATATCCATCATGGAAGGCCTCAAAAATAGATCCAGTTGAGGTTTTAAGAAATGAATAATAATGATATAAATCAGTTAGATGTAGTATTATCCTTAGAAAATATATCAAGAGTATATCTACAAGGGGATAATAAAATAAATGTTTTAAATAAGATAAATTTGGATATGAGAAGGGGGGAAATTATATCCTTGGTTGGTAGCTCAGGGTCTGGTAAATCGTCTATGCTTCATATCGCAGGACTTCTTGAAAAACCAAATAGTGGTGAAATATTTATAAATAAGGTGAAATGTTCTAAAATGACCGATTTTGATCGTACAATTACAAGAAGAGTGTCTATTGGCTTTATTTATCAATTTCATCATTTACTCTCCGATTTTACAGCAATCGATAATGTTGCAATACCCATGCTTTTGTCAGGCTTAGAGAAAACATCCGCCAAGAGTAGAGCCAAAGATCTACTGGATAATCTGGGCTTACAAGATAGAATAAATCATTTACCTTCGCAGCTTTCTGGTGGCGAACAACAAAGAGTATCTATATGCCGTGCCTTGGCTAATGATCCAGATATATTACTCGCGGATGAGCCAACGGGTAATCTCGATAGTAAAACTGCGGAGACTGTCTTTGAACAGTTTATATCTCTTGCTCGAAAAAATAATACTAGCGTATTACTCGCAACCCACAATACGAAACTATCCGAAAAATCTGATAGAATAATAAAAATAATTGACGGAAAGCTTGTTGAGAATTAATTTTTTAGCCAATTTGGTACAGGCAACTTCTTCTCTTTAAGAAATTTCTGATTGTATATTTTGCTTTGATATCGGCTTCCATGGTCACATAATATCGTAACTATTGTTTTTCCCTTACCGATATCCTTCGCCAGATTAACTGCCCCAGCGATATTTATTGCACTTGATCCACCGAGAATAACACCCTCATTCTTCACAAGATTATAGATATAATGTAAGGCATCGATGTCCTCAATTGAATAACAATAATCCACTTTTTCAATTTCTTCGATTATGGGAGTTACTCTTCCAAGACCGATACCCTCTGAAATAGAATTACCTGCGGATGGTTCAACTCTATTATTCTGAAAAAAATTATACATTGCTGCTCCTTTTGGATCGGCAAGACCAATCTGAATATCAGGTTTGTTTTCCCTTAAGAATTTTGAAACACCTGAGAGTGTACCCCCAGTTCCAACTGAACAAATAAAACCGTCTATTTGTTTATTTGTTTGCGCTAGGATCTCAGGACCAGTAGTACTGTAGTGTGCTATCATATTATCTAGGTTGTTCCATTGATCTGCAAAAATTGCACCATTTGGATTCGTTTTCATCTCCTCATCAGCAATTCTCCTTGCAACATGTTGATAGTTATTAGGATCTGAAAATGGTACAGCTGGAACTTTTATGAGCTCAACTCCAAGTGCAATTAACGTGTCAAATTTTTCTTGGCTTTGTGTTTCTGGAATTATAATTTTGACATTATACCCTTTAGCATTAGCAACAAGCGCTATTCCTATTCCGGTATTACCAGCAGTACCCTCAACTATTGTACCACCTTTTTTTAGATCACCTCGTTTTTCGGCGTTTTCAATGATGCTTAGTGCAGCTCTATCTTTTACTGATAGACCCGGATTCAAAAATTCAGCCTTTCCGTAAATATGGCAAGATGTGAGTTCTGACACCTCTTTTAAGTATATGAGGGGCGTATTCCCAATTTGAGATATTATATTCATACTTTATTTATAATAGTTCAGACACGGAAAAACAAATTAATTTATAGGAGCTTGGAATCTCATTCTAATGGGCTAAATTTGATTATTTTGTATATAAAATATTGGTGACCAGCCATATATTTGAAGATGTGCTGCACTGGAGTCAGAATTCAGTATAGTTAAAATATCCCTTTTTTCCATTTCGTAATTTTCAACATAAACAGTTGGATCACCATCAACAAATCCAGGAAAAACGGATAAATTTAAATAACGTAGATCATTATGAACATTAACGATTAAAGTGCTTTCACTTAGATCAAGGCTTTGAAATGTTTGTGACTCAACATAATTACTTAACATATCAAATGATAACTGATTTAGCATTGTGTAAACATAAATACCATCATCAAATTCTTGAACTAAATAGCCTATTAAGCTATCTGTATTTTCAAAATCATCTTGTGAAGAATTGATTGGCACCCGAACTCTTGACGCTACATATGACATAAAGTCATTACCAACTTCACAGCCAATGTAGCTATATTCTAAAAAATAATCACTCAATGTGCTATGAAGATCATATAAGTCTTCATCACAAGATGATACTTGAAAGCTAACAATCATTGGGATGTCAATTTGAGTTCTATTATTAAGTACATCCATAAGATCAGATGTGTAAATATCACCCTCAAAATCAATTTTGCATGCCGATAATGAAGTCGCAAAGATAATTATATAAAATAGTGTTTTTATATTTTTTATTTCACGAAACATCTTAATCCCTAATATGCAATTGCAATATTAATATCATTGCATAATTAAACTAATTGGTGAAGAGAAAATTTATTGAATATTGACTAATATTCTTGGTACCTGTAATTATTAGGAATGACCTTCATACGCACATCAGTACTATTGTGCTTACTTATCGTACTCATTTTACCAAATGATGCTAAATCAAAAATATATACAGACGATAAAGGCAAACTGGCATTAAGTGTGCCTGAGTATTCTGGTTTCAAAACTCATACCAACTATATGAGTCAAAATAGCTATAATTATGTATATATAGAAGATGAAATGGCTGCTAGGAGAGGAAAATTCTATCAAAGATTTGAATTACGAGACGGTGATTGTTTTGGTGATGATACTTGGAATGATTGCAAGAATGATCGAGAGCGAGTCGAATTTTCATCCAGGCCCAGACAAGACCCAAGTGGTAATCAATGCTTTGCTTATAGTATAAAACTGGATAAAGATTTTATTGATGTCCATCCAACAAATACAGACTTGGGTCAAATCC
Organism: uncultured OCS116 cluster bacterium; assembly: GCA_902613795.1. Taxonomy (GTDB): domain Bacteria; phylum Pseudomonadota; class Alphaproteobacteria; order Rhizobiales; family TMED25; genus TMED25. Next base: position 23,701 of record CACMIP010000001.1, on the reverse strand, counting down.
ATCAAAAGGGTGGGCCATCTGGAAAAGCTGGCGGGTATGTATCATTACCACCGCTTATTCAGATGTCAGCCAAGAGAGGAAAATTCTATTTCAAATGGCATTCCCTAACTGGATCTCCAACAAATGTGATAGATGAAGGGATTAATTATTACTTATTGGATATAAATGATATGGTTGAGAAGTGGAATGACATATCATTTTGCTTGAACTATGAAGATGAACTTATGCAAGTGTGGGTAAATGGTAATAAAAAACATGAAATAGCAAACTCGCCAATTAATTTTGCACCTGAGTCTACGTATTTTAAGTATGGAATATATAGAAGCTTTGTGAGTCGCTATAAAAATTGGAAAGAAACTATAGGTCAAGAAGCTAAACTACCAACACAAATTGTATATTATGATGAAATTAGACGAGGTAATTCAATTACAGAAGTAGATTTCAATATTAATCCTAAATTAATGCCGGTCGACTAAGGCATAACAAAACTACCCAATTGGGATATGAGAACGTATACACCCATCAATGATATTAAGATACCGGCTAAAACTCTTGAATTTATGATCTCATGCTCTTTGTTTATTAAATATCCAAATAATACTCGAAAAGCAGCAGACGATCTCTGAATTGGCTCCACAATGGACATAGCAAGCAACGCGAGCGCCATGTATCTTAGCAGTTGAGATATGAAAGCCATAAACCCTGTTATGAGAAACCATTTTCTTCCTGATGGCTCCAATTTATATATTTTTTTAAGGGGTATTTTAACAATTAGAAATATTATAAATAATAACATTGATGCTGAGAAATAAGAGACAAATCCGCCTACAATATTATCTTTTATTCCACCACCATTTGATCCTAGCTTTATTAAAAGAGGACTTGTGCCATAAGAAAATGAACATAGAATTCCCCACATAAAGCCACGAGTATAGTCAATTTTAATACCTGATTTTGTTACATTATTACTGCTACCAGCTAGTATAATCATAGGACCAAGGAGGATTAATATAATTCCAAGGAAATGCAGATAGGTAAATATTTCATTCAAGATAAAGAATGCAAAAAATACTGAAATCAATAGTGAAATTTGCATTACGGGACCTGCAAGAGTTGTCCCTAGGTACTCAATAGACTTGTAGTTACAGTATCTCCCAAAGATAAAATGAATGATGCCTGCTATACCAAAGAAAGAAATAGATCGAATTGTAAGGCTATTTAACGCTTCGTGGCAATCAAATACAATCATTGCGGCTATGAACAATGGTACCCCAATTGGAACTGTCACTGCAATTGACTTATAAACAGAATTATATAATATCCCGCGTCGTACAGCTACGTCATTAAACGCAAATGACATTGCAGATAGAAGCGCTAGAAGACTGCCTAACATGTTAAACCATTTTTATAAATATATACTGATTAGAGCAATAAAAATACACTCAGTAAACAAAAAAACCAGCCTAAAGGCTGGTTTCTTCGGAGTAGTTTAAATAATAAATACCAATTTTCTATTTAAAAACTCGATTATCTTTTATCACTCATTTTACCGGAATACAATATCATAGTAGATGATATCAAGAGGAAAAATTATTTAATAAATGCAGTAAGATCATACTGGATTTTACAGGCAGGGATTGGTAGTGGCCCGGAAGTTTTAAAGAGTGTGCTTGCAGGCATTTTATCTCCTAATCTATTCACCCACAGATCTTCTGTTAACGGGATGTCTACCATGTCAACAAAATGAACGCGTCTTCTAACTAAATTTTCAATTGATGTGCCGGCAATCTCACAAATTCTAGATACCTTGCTTATTATATATTCTGCTTCAAGGCGTGCTTGATTACTGTGATATGGAAAACTTGGGTTCACGGTAGCTTCCGGTGCTAGACCATGCTTAAAGTCTGTAGCAAGCTGCCCAGATAGGAATACGAATGGCCCAGCTTTTACAGCGGTAGACTCAGGACTTATTGGTTCTGGTACACCCTTACAATTTATAATCTCTTTTTTGTATGGTCCGCTTGGGTCAACAGCAATAAACTCTGACTCTATTCGCATTGGAAGCACTACTAAAGGCACAGGGATTATAACACGCGCTGGGGGGTCAACGGGGAAGTATTCCGCCCATAATTCATCAACTATTGCAATATCTTCCATATTGGTCATATGTAACTCTGCTCTCACAACATGCTCCAAAGACGCGCCAGCATCTTCTAGTAGATCTTTCATTCTCTCAATCTCATAACGAAGCTGATATTTGACAATATTATTATCATAAGGAAATGGATAATTTGGAAGTGTCTCCTTGAGTGGGCCATCTTGGTTATGTGCTGTTGTTCCACGGGTAAAAATAAATCCAGCACCCTTTAAAACTTGGGAAAAGACTGCCCAACCAATCGATTTTACCTGAGCAATATCAGGTGATTTAGTCAGCTTTACCGACTCAATTGGCATTTTAGCTGATTTTGAAATATTTATCATATCTAATGATACCCTTGCCTCTTGAACAGGTAATTCTGGAGTAAAAACTAAAGTGCTAGGAGGGGGATTATCTTTGCTAAACCAATTTCTTCTTTCTCTCAATGCCATATCAACGTCTTCGCCATGCATATGAAAGGAGTTAATTTTCAAAATGTGTTTTAGGGAAGTGTCAACCTCATCCAGGGAAGTATCAAGCTTATTGTAAATAAATTTTAGTTGTTTCTCAATAAGCGATCCATGATAGGGCATACCCTCGTGCAATTTTAAATTATCTGGAACCCCAACTCCGCTTTCATAAGCCATTTGTCCACTAATAAAAATTAGATCGCCTGCTTTTACTGCTACAGGATAAATATTATTATCTTCTTTCAGGTATTTGAGTTTCGTTGTCATAACCAATTCCCCTTTCACTTATTGTTTAAAAAGCTGCTCCGGTAGCATTTTTGCTAGTGAAGCGTTGATAGATAATCATGATTAACAACAATATTGCTGTCTGGATTACCATGAATGCTGCTAATCTTGCTGAATGCCTCTCCATTAACATGAAAAAAACAACTGGCATTACTTCTGTCCCATGTCGGTATAAGAACATCACAGAAGAAAACTCCCTGATAAATAGTATAAACGACATGAGCCATGCAGATACAATCCCTGGCTTTAATAGTGGAGTCAGTATCCTCCGAGTTGACTGAAACCAACTTGCTCCATGTATTCGTGCTGATTGCTCAAGCTCAGGATGAATAGATAGACGGACAGAATATATTGTCCTATACGCTAGATAAAAATAGGCGATAACATATGCAAAGATTATAATGAAAATTGTATTATAAATAGGTGTTTTTACAAATGCAAACAGCACCATCATCCCGAAAACAGCACCTGGTATTACAATTGGCAATAAAACTAACATCCCCATAAATGCTTCGGCATTACGTGATCGAATTTGGGATAGAATTAATGCAAAAATTACAGAAATTGTGGCAGCAACAGAGCAAGCGAATAAACTATTTTTTATTGCTCTAGCGGTAACATCATATTCAAAGAGAACGGTTGTAAAGTTAGCCCAAGTAAAGAATTGCATACTAAATGAGCCTGTCCAGAACTTTTGTAGTGCTACGAGTATCAATGTTACAATCGGCATAATGACGGCAAATATGATATACGTTATAGCAAGCGTAAAAACGACCCACTTCCAACGCCCAAGCGATATTTTCTTCGATTTGTAACCCTTTCCTGTAACTGTTGTAAATTTTCTATTACCTAGCAATCTTCTTTGTATAATGATGCCAATCGCTGCAATAAGAATTGCTATCATACCAAGCGCTGATGCAGCAGTTACATCCTGGGGCATATTATTCATGAGTGCCCAAATTCTTGTTGATAAAACGTAGTTACCTCCAGCAGAGCCAAGCGCCATTGGCACTTCAAGTGTTCCAACGGACATAACAAATACAAGGATCATTCCGGATAATAATGCTGGCCCATTTACGGAAAGAGTAATTTTTCGAAGAGTATTCCAGTTACCGGCGCCATGTATCCTTGCTATCTCTTCAAGTGTCGGATCCATCTGTCTGAATGACGCCACTGCGTAGAGATACATAAATGGAGAATAGAAAACCGACTGGATAAAAACCATTGACCCTAGTGAGTAAATATCGGGGAGTAAAAATTCTGGAAAACCGTATTTGGTAAGAAACATAGAAATCATACCTGCATTAGGTACAAAAAGTAGTCGCCAAGCAATGGCTCCGACAAAAGCGGACAAAAAAAACGGAATAACACAGAAAACCTCGATTGCTCTAACACCTGGTACATCTGTTCTTGCATTTACCCATGCCAAGGAAACACCTATTACAGTTGCCCCAAACATTGAACCTGCTGAAAATATGAGTGTGTTCCAAATGTCAGATACTATTGTGTCTAGTTGAAGAATCCTCTCAAATCCTGCGAGTGTAAATATATCATTCTCAAAAAATGCAGCCCTTATTGCCATGGAAGCTGGATACAAGATAGCAACTAACATCAGTGCTGCGGTTACCCAAAAAAGAGATTTCTCGATTGATATATTTCGAATAATATTATTTATGTAGGTGTTTTGATTAGACAATGTCATGTATTTACATTCAAAAGACTATTGCTTTATTTTCATTTATTTTTATTACGACCTTATCTCCAACGATATATTCCTCATCATCTGTTACAGAGGCCTTTATATCTGCAAATTCTGTTTCTATTATTAACTCAGATCTATCTCCTAAGTATTGATATGTTCTGACAACGCCATCAATGGAATTTTCTTGTTTGTCTTTTATACCTTTTTGAATGGATATCCACTCTGGCCTGAACAGGAGTACGCCTTGTTCTGAGTCTGTATGGCGAGATAGTCGGGCTTTTATTATTTGTTCACTATTTTTATTTTTTAAAGTTATTTTACAAGAATTGGACTCTCTCTGAATTATGTGACCCTCTATCATGTTTGCTGTTCCTATAAATTCACCAACAAACTTTGTTTTAGGGTTATTATACAAGCTCCTAGCTTGATCGCTTTGCTCTATTTTGCCGTTGTTCATTACTATGAGTTCATCACCAAGACCCATTGCTTCCGATTGATCATGTGTAACATACACAGCCGTAATACCAATTTCTGTCTGTATTTCTTTCAGTAAATATCGCATTTGCTCTCTAAGTTTTGCGTCGAGGTTACTAAGTGGCTCATCGAATAGTAATAATTTGGGTCGGCCCACAATTGCACGTGCAAGCGCTACACGTTGTTGCTGGCCCCCTGATAAATCTGTTGCATTTCTTGTTCCGAGACCTTTTAACTGAACCATATCGAGCGCTTCTTCTACTCGATTAGCTAACAAATTCTTATCAAACTTTGACATTCGAAGCGGGAACGCAATATTCTCAAATACACTCATATGTGGCCAAATTGCATATGACTGAGCCACCATGCCCATTCCACGCTTTTCAGCAGCTACGAAAATTTGATCTTCATTATTAGATATAGTTTCATTTTTAATGCTTATGATACCAGTATCAGGTTTTTCTAATCCGCCTATACATCTCAATGTTGTTGTTTTTCCACAACCACTTGGACCTAATAGCACAAAAAGCTTTTTTTCTTCGATCTCAAAGCTAACATTATCTATTGCTTGATGGTTGCCATATCTTTTTGATAGATTTTCCACTTTTAAAAATGCGCTCATACCTTAGCAAATCCCATTAAAGTTATACTTTGTTAAAAAAATACACTGCTTCGCATGATAAAATGCAAAGCAATGTATAATTTATTTCAGAGTTGATATGAATTATTAATTTACAAATAATGCTCCAAACTCTGCCTGTGCATTAGCAACAAGATCTGCGTCCTTTACCATTGCCTCATAATCAGGAGCAAAGGCTGAGTCCATCAAATCATCATTGTTCGGTGTAACTGCACAACTACTTGGAACACCAGCTCTACCAGGCACACGACCTTCATGATACTCAAATATGGTTTGGCCTTCATGACTTCTCAAGAAATCTAACCATAGTTGGGCAGCATTAGGGTGAGGGGCGCTTGCAAATGCAGCAGAAGCTTGTTCTTGCAACATTACGCCCTCTACAGGTGCGGCTGTTTTTATGAATGTTGCTCCTTGACTATGAAGCACACAAGCATCAGCTGATACGCCTAGTATTGATACTGGACGTTCACCAGACATCATCATATCGATAGATAAGGATGAGGTGGATGATATTAGTACATCCTGATCTGCAAGTCTTTCCCAATAATCATCAGGAAGTTTACCACTCTTCTTCATGTAATCATAAACAAGAGCAACAGATTGTTGCAGTGAACCATCAAGTATACTCATCTTACCCTTTAATTGCGGGTCAAGAAGATCCATCCAGCTGTTAATCTCAAGGTCTGGCAATGCATTACTGTTCCACATTGGCACAAACATGTACATATCAGATGTCCAATATGGTACATTATTCAGTCCAATTTTTTCTGGAAGTTTCATTTCTGCATAATTTGGCGAATTATAAGCCATAATAAGCCCTCTATCTACAGCATCCATAAACCATGTTATTGCAGGCATCGTTGTTACATCACCTGATATGGGAACTCCCTCACTTGCTTCAGCTTCAAGTCTTGCAATAGTACCTGGTGTATTTCTGATCTCAAACTTTACTTCAAAATCATCATCTAGGCACCAATACTTTTTAAATCCTTCGCTATGAGCTTTTGTGGTTTCAGGAGTCTCGTAAATACTTGCCACAACAAGTAACTCGCCCTCTCTATTGGCTTGAGCAACCCTTGGGTCGGCACATCTTTCTTCATCTACCTCAATAATCCATGCGCCAGGAGCTTTTGCAAGACTTGGTGTAGTTGTGATACCTAATAATAACACGCTGAAGACCAATAAGGATGGAACCGCTAATATTTTTGTAATCTTATACATTAGATTAATTTCCTTTCATTGGTTAATGAGACCAATTTCAGAATTTAATAAAGTAAAAAAATCAATAATCGATCGTCAGTCTACTTGTCTCGATTATAGCCTCTGCAGTAATTTCGATCTTGCATTTAGGAAAACCTAATCCTGAGATCTGCAAAAGCGTACTAGCGGGCCTATTGTTCTTGAAATATTTGAATCTTTCGTCAGATACTCCATAATATTCCTGTAGATCTAGTACGTATGTTTTGGAAGTTACTACATCATCAAATGTTGCACCAACATAGTTTAGGCAGATCCCAATATTCTCACAGGTCTGCCTTAATTGATCACGCATATCATCACTTTCAACAGATCCATCAGGTAGTCGCGCCGTCTGACCTGCGAGGTAAATAAAAGTACGAGATTCATCAATGTTTAATGTTATTGGAACATACAAAAGTTCACCTTCTGGACATTGATCTGTTTTTTGGACCCTTTGCCAGACATTTTCTGGACTTAGAAACTTCCGTGTTAACATAAAACTACTCCTAGAATATAATTACATATTAAATAAAAAATTGGTATTAAACTAATTGAAGCACGATTACTATTATTTGTCAAAATAACCAAGCTAGTTTATCCACAGTAAGTGTAATTTTTGATAATTTTATATTTGATTTAGGACGAACAAACTGAGATTATGCTTAGTTATTTTGCATTTAACTTATTAATTGCCTCTTATATGTGCAGTAACATTTGCATACTCCATTAAATCCTGTAACATGATGATTATTCTTTTACGGCATATAATTGTTATGAATATTAGATATCTACCAGCAATCATTATCTTGGTTCTATGCTCTAGTAAAACTGTATTTGCGAGCTGCCCAGACATAACTGATTTAAAGATGACAGAAAGTTTTGGCGTAAAGATATGCGCCATGCCTGATGTGGATCAAATGTATCTCGAACATGCAAAGAACGTTATGAGTAGGCTAATTGACTATAATGATGATGGAATAGTTGATAATCAACCAGCAATAGATAAGGTTATATCAACTGGAAGTGTGCTCGCGGTATTTCGTAACAGCAGAGGTGAACGCAAATTCGCAGACGTTTTTTGGCCAGAGGAAGTATACGATGAATTTATGCCAATATTTGACGCGCAAGGGTGGGATTGTGAGAGAGATGAGGAAGACAAATGTATGCATGCTGTCGAGAGTAAGTATGGTACTTTTTTGGCTGTTTTCACAAATGAGATGAATTTAAGTGGTAGTGGTTGGGATCCAACCATTGAAGAAGGTCTGCATCTTATCACTCATATGGGCTATGCCCAAGCGTATCCTGATATTTTTGGTCAAAATAAGGACTCGCACATTGCAAAATTGATGGATATCGCCCGTGGCGGATACTTTGAAAAGGCGAAAAGAAAGTATCCTCATGGCGCATACTACACCTACGACGATCGAAGCTGCACTTATTCCTGTCAGATTACCGAGTTTACATACTGGGCAATCACTTCACTGCGGGGTCAGCAAGAGGGCAGGGCTAGAGAAATAAGGGAAGAATGGAAACTGACTGACCCAGAAAAAATGCAAGACACAGCTCCTGATTTGGTGGAGCTGCTATCAGATAAAAAATATGGTATCTATTATTAGTCTTATCAAATTATGAGTCAGGTCAGATCAATTGGTTAAACAAACTCGATACTATAGTTTTGACTTTCTAAGATCAATAGCAATGCTTTTGGGCCTTGCGGTTCATGCTCCACTCATTTTTTACTTTCCAGGAGCAGCATCTGAATTCGCTATAGAAAATATAGAGCCCGCCGAAAATTGGATTTGGCCTATGTTAGACTTTATTACTATTTGGAGAATGCCCATTTTTTTTCTTCTGTCGGGTTTTTTTTCAGTTTTATTAATCAATAAGATCGGGCTAAAAAGTTATACCCTGGATAGGTTTATTCGAATTGGTCTTACCTGTTTATTTTTTTCAGCTCTATTTGATATTTTAGATGGAAATTTTGATCTTACACTTAATCATTTATGGTTTTTATACTATTTGTTTATATTCATTATTGGATTTTCTTTTCTGCACCTCTCTAGCAGTTTTCAGAACATTATTTCAAAGAAATTAACATTTCGTGGATGGGTGGGAATATTACTATTAGTAATTATGATTGGGCAATTATCAATTTTAATAAATGGGTCTTTATCACCTTTGATGTTTTACCCACCCGAAACATATTTGGACGTAAATTTTGGAGCTCTTGTTTATTATTTTCCATTTTATCTGGTGGGAGCACTTTTGTATTCAAATCAAGAACTATTTCACGCACTTGATACTAGGAGGTTTGTGATTGTATCGGGGCTCTTATCGGTTTTCTTTTTCTCTCTCTTTCTCTATGTAAATAATTTAATGTACGAGATATTTAAATATGCAGAATTTAATCCAATCGTTATCATTCTGAATAATGCCCTAAAACAAATAAATACGATAACATGGATTATTTTTTTAATATCAATTTCAACTCGTTATATTAGATCAAATAATTCAGGCTTAAAATGGTTTGTAGAGCTATCGTACCCTGTATATATATTACATCTGGCACCCGTAACCATCATTAGCGCCGAGTTATATATTCTTGGGTTAAATCAAATTAGTATCTTTATCTTATCAATGTTGATTGGTTTTTTCGTTACGGTAATACTCTATTACACCACAATAAAATTTACACCTATTAACTGGCTCGTTAATGGCTATCGAAAATCATTTTTTAAAATTAGGCACTTGAATGGCTGAAAAAATACATTAAATCAATAGTATCGTGAGGATAGTTATATGAAAAGTGAGATTAGAGAGTATCGCAGAGCTAAAAGAAAGCAATTTCATATAAAAAAAAGAAAAGGCAGGCTGGATCCGAGAACCGGTCGACCTGGGAAAAGAAAATAAACTATTAACTCACGTGCTTCTTAAGTATTTTTCTTGTAGTTTCAGAATATCGTATTTTAGATTTTATTGAATACAACTGACTCGATGCCTTTTTACGCGTCTCAATCTCATCGATTATTCGTGGTGCATACCTAATTTTTTTTGTTTCACATTTCCATGGCTCATGTATGTAGTCAATTGGGCAGTCCTGAAGTTCTTTTACCCATCTTTTAATAAAAACACCATCCTTGTCTTGATCGTAGCTTTGTTTGATTGGATTATATATACGAATTGTATTAATACCTGTCGTTCCCGATTGCATTTGTATTTGTGAGTAGTGGATCCCAGGCTCATAATCAGTAAAAATATTTGATAAATGATGCGCAAATTTTCTCCAATCAAGCCATAAATTATTGCTTGCAAAACTTACTAACATTGCTCTCATTCTAAAATTAATCCAACCAGTTTTTATTAATGACCGCATGCAGGCATCAATAAGGGGAAAACCTGTCTGGCCATCTCTCCATGCCTGATAAAAGTCTTCGTTAAATGAATCATTTCTTATACTGTTGTAAGCCTCATGAAGATTTTGACTTTCGATATTTGGCTGATCTTCAAGTTTTTGTATGAAGTGTGACCTCCATCTAAGCCGACTTTTGAAGGCGTTAATGGAACGAAGATTCATAATATTCACATGTTCTCTATTGGCCTTAAAATTATCTGTTGCGCATTTAGTGAAATGGAAAACTTGCTTTAGTGAAATATTTCCAAAAGCCAGATATGTAGATAATCTCGAGCATGACTCATGCGAGTATAATGGAGATGATATATTTTTAGAATAATCATAAGATCTTGATGTGATGAAGCTATGCATCACATCATGTGCTTTTTTTTCACCGCCTATTTGTATGTAGGGGCATTCTATCGATTTTATATCTAGATCATCTGCGCTTGGTAATTTTTCAGATTTTATATTTATATTATTTAGCTTGTTTGGTTTATCAAAAGGCACCTTATTGACCTCTTGATAAAACATTTTAGACCAAGATTTTCTATCATTTAATCCTCTAAATACACCATTGACTTGAATTTCTTGCCATTTCACATTTTTTTTATCGAACATTGCTCGTAACTTTATATCTCTTTGGTAAGTCCAATTATTCCACGTTTCTTCATGGGACCAAATCGTTTCAACTGCATACTCCTCTATTAGCTCTGAAAAGATCTGCTCCGCATCGCCAACTCTTATTATTAATTTTTGCCCTAAATCATGTAATGCAGAATTTAAATCTGTGATTGAGTCTGTTAAAAACTTATAGTGTCGATCACTAACATCTGGTTGCTTCCAAAAGTCTCTCTCAACAATATAAAGTGGTATTATCTTATTTTTTTGAGAAGCCCGATACAAGGGTTCATGATCATTGACCCTGAGATCTCTTTTAAACCAAACTATATCAGTCATTATTTGTCGTATTATATAACTACAGAATATTCTACAAGGTGGGGTGGACCAAGATATAAATCAGAATGTTTTCCGGCATCTTTGTGGGCTAGCCGAAATGACTCGGAGTGCACCCAATTATAAAATGAATCTTGACTATCCCAGGTACTATGTGACGCATACATTGTGTGGTCAGAGTGGGTGTGACCCTTAATTAAATGAAAATCTAAGAAACCAGGGACGCCTTCAAGATGGCTGTCACGGTTTCTCCAAACCTCTTCAAATTCTTCTTCGCGACCTATTTTGATCTTAAAATTATTCATAACTATATGCATAATATCCTCAATTGTTATAGTATATATATGCACCAACCTTGAACTTGCAACCCACTAGCATTTTGATAGTTTATGCTTTGGAAGTAAATATTTGGGCAGCTGCATGAAAAATTAGAGTATGCCTTTCAGCGAGTTCAATATTATCAGTTGAATATCCACCGCCAATGACAGTTGCAACAGGTATGTCTTTTCTCTTAAAAAAATTGAGCACCTCTAAGTCTCTCTCAAGTATGCATTTGCCGCTAATGTTTAATCGACCTAATTTATCATTTTTATGGACGTCCACGCCAGCATCATACAATACCAGATCTGGCTCGATATTTTTACTGCATGTAGCGAGGGCAAATTTAATTTTTTCAAGGTAATTTTCATCAGAAATTTTATCATCTAGGCTAATATCTAAATCACTTTTTGCCTTTAGACTTGGAAAATTATTTGAGGCATGGACAGAGCAGGTAAAAATATTTGTATCATTTTTGCAAATTTCAGCAGTACCATCTCCTTGGTGAACGTCGCAATCAATAATTAGTACTTTCTTGCATTTCCCATCCGAAATAATATTTTTAGCAGCATACGCTAAGTCATTATAAACACAGAAACCTGAGCCATAATTTGCATGAGCGTGATGTGTACCACCCGCAATGTGGCAGGCAATACCATTAATGAGTGCTAAGTTTGCAGCAAGATATGTCCCATTAACCGCTAAGTATGAGCGCTTTGATAAGGTTTCTGACCAGGGTAGGCCCAGTATTTTTTCCTCTTTTTTAGATAAATTTCCATTCTTTATCTTATTAATGTAATCCATTGTATGCACTTTTGTAAGCTGGCCATCCTTAGCCATACTTGGAGTAAAAACTTCTGCGGATTTTGCTAACTCTGAGTCAATTAAAAGAGTATATAAGTCGCCAAATTTAGAAGATGAAAATCTATGATTTTCTGGTAAAGGGATGTCGTAATCTTTATGAAAGATCCATGGTATTTTCATTCTCTATATATGTTTGAAAACTTACAAAAAGTAAATTTAAAAAATAAATATTCAAGTGCCTTTTTAAAGAGGCTTTATTAGATAGTTGACTGTATCACCTATTTGCTCAATCACTTTGTCTATGCTATAAGCTATTTGTATGTCAAACTCAGTTAGGTTCTGTTAAAATGAAACTCATACGTTTTCATGATGTTCTCAGAGATGGTATTCAATCACTAATGGGTACAAATCCATCAGCTGATGAAATAATTCAAGCATATCCAACTGCCCATCAAACAAATTGTGACATGGTACAGACAGCAGGCGGGACCTTTTTTGACCTATTTGCAAAAAAGGGTCGTGATGAGTGGGCTGAGGTAGAAAAGATTATTACTCACTTTAGTAAGCATAATGTAAGGCAATCTGCGCTAGTACGAGGAGATTTTCTCTTTGGTTACGAACCCTACTCATATGACGTGGTAGAAGGGGTTATCCTAGAATTCGCAAAGATGGGAGTAAATGTTTTCCATAATTTTCATGGCATGAATGATCATATACCGCTCATTGGTGTATGTGAGGCCGTAAAAAAAGCACAAGAAAAGGGTTATAATGTGATAGCTAATGGGACTATCTGTATTGAAGATAATCCTAATATAACTATTTCTAATTGTCTTAAATTTGCACAAAAGTTAGTAGATCTCGGGCATGAGGGTTTTTATTTAAAATCTGCAAGTGGAAGATTGAATCCCGAATTTGTATATATGTTAACATCGCAATTAATAAACAGGTTTCCGGATCAAGAAATTACTATTCATGCACACTCCACATATGGAGAGGCGCCCGCTTGTTATATTTCCGCAATTCTCGCAGCGTTATTAAATAAAAAACCTATAACAATTGATGTTCAGCATCCCGCGCTTTCAGGCTCCACTGCGCAACCAAGTATGACAAAAATGGCAGAGCTAGTGTCGAACTACCCAGATCCGAGTGTAAATATCCACGCACCAGAGTTAAACACTAAAGCAATCAAAGACAGTTTAGAGTCACTTTTAAAATTAAGATTCCGTTATAGAGAATACGAAACTGCATATGATAAAGAGCTATTGGACACAATGTATGAGGCGAGGGTGCCGGGTGGTGCTTCTTCTACTCTTAAATCGATACCGGGTCTTGTCGATAACCTCGCTAGAATTTTAGAACTTGAAAATGAGTCAGATAAATGGGAAAAAATACAATCTCATATATACAAACAACAGAAAAAAATATTAGAGGATTTAGGGGAGCCAACTCAAGTAACTCCATATGCTGCGAATACTACAGGGCAGGCTGCAATATCCTTGTGGAACGTTTTAGAGGGTAGGGAACCATACTCAACACTGTATCCTGGAATAATAAATTATTTGATTGGAATGCATGGCAAGGTTCCAGATAGTGTAAACAAGGAGTTGGTAGCGAAAGCCCTTGACCAGAAGGGTCTTAAAAAAGTTGTAGAATATCAAAGCTCTATGAAACGGGAAGACATGCTAAAAAAAGCAGAAAGGGACCTTATTCATGCTGGTATTGCAAGCCCAACAACACGCCAGAAGCTCTCATACCTTCTCCTTGGAGATATAGATCATGTGTTGGCTGTGCATAAAGGCGAAAATAAACCTCAATCTACGCCAGATCTCCCTTTCTATGCCTCGGAGCCAATTTCAGCAGATAAAAAAAGGATATCATCTGATGGAAAAACCTATTTATTGGATATTAGAGACGCCATTACCGCAATTGGTGGAATACCAGTTCTTCAAGAAATTGCAGAAAGAATACTTCATTTAAAACAACTGAATGATGGTCACTATATTTTTCCGGATAGTTACAGTGATTTAGGTAAAATTTGGTATGATATTAATATGAAGAAATTAAGACAAATAATTGATTCTATTGATCAAAATTTAATTAATAATGGTTTCAACTCAATGCAGGTAAGCAATTTCACGAAGCAACAAGGACACATTACAATTTTTGAATGTATTCGTGAGGTCCTTGAAAATAGGGGCGAAGGCTTATACGCTTACTTTGAAAACCTCTATAATGAAACTCACCTTACCAATTGACGTAGATACATCACTTATCTCATCATAAGTAACATTACCACAAGGTGCTTATTGATTGAAATGCAATTAGCGTATACTAGTCTCGACCAGCTTCAATCATCTTCCTTGCTAATAGAGCTGGATTTGTAAAACAAGATTCATGGCTTCCCGGCATCGATACGAGTCTATATAGACCAAGTTTTTGTGATAATCGCGGATGCCAAGGTAGGCTAGCAGGCAATGCAATATCATCTTGGCAAACAATATAAGATTTGCCAACTTGCATCTCGGCAGGTGTTTGAGATAATTGAATTTGATCTGTAAAGGTTTTGTATGGATGAGGGTTAAGCTTTTCATAAGTTGATTGAGCTAATTCAAGATCGCCGTCATTAATAAAGGCCTCACGCCAAATGGGAAATGGCAAAAGGACGCTTCCATCTTTATGAACAATCTGATCAAATAGTGAAATATACTCAGGAGGTGTCATATCATTTAGTGACTCACCAGGGTTCGGTACGAACGCATTCCAGTAAACTAATCTCTTTATGAATTTTTTACCTAATCTGTCAAATGCTCCAGTAATGACCATTCCAGCATAAGAATGACCCACTAGTATACAATCCTCGATGTTGTTTGTGTTGATATAGGAAATAAGTGAGTCTATTGCATCATCAAGCCCTACATTCTTTGAGTCACCGTCTTGATTACCCTTCAGCGTTGGTAAGTGGACTTTATGACCATCTAACTCGATAGCCTCCGCAACATCTTTTAGTAGATCACCGTTGTGCCAAGCACCATGTACTAAAACGTAAGTATCCATAAATTATAACCGTTGTTTACTTTAATAAGATAGTATTTTTGATTAAAAAATCAACCTAGATATCGGGCCAGATTTAGTAATATCCCGAAGCGATGATTGCGAGTAGGACGAGCTGAATATAATTTATTATCACAGAAAGCCTGTGTGAGATTTTAAACATCCTATCGTTGGAATTATCTCTGTATTTGTTTATTTTCGGCATTAAGTAGAAAAGAGTAAATAGAAATAAAAATACACATAATAATACAATATGATAGCGAACAGCAAATGACCCATCAACCAATGCGATTAGGAGGGATAGAACAAGACAAAATAAATTGAAACCATAGTAGAATGGAAAGAGTTTCCTGATAAATGTACCCGCATTGTCTAAGTCAAGTGTGATAAATGTTATCGGGGCCACAATGAAGGAAAAGAATACTATAACGCCAAAGCTTACTATTATTAGGTTATTTGCTATGAGGTATAACATCATTTAAAAAGTATGAATATTAATAATAGGCACAAAAAAATGATAATTAATCATCTTTTTCAATTACAGGCTCACCTTGATATTCATACTGATTGTTTGGCCGGTAGCGTATAACAAGACAAGCAAACGCAATTATAAGGATTGCACCAGCCTCGTACAGCAATACTGAAGCATCCATCCCTTTTCCTTGTAATATAATCAATCTTGAAATAGCCGTCATCGCAATGAATAGTGGAAGTGTAATTGGTATCCTATTACTTGCGTAGAAAACACCAATCATACCAAGCACTTCGGTATAAATAAATAACAAAAGAAGATCTGCTAGTGTGACAGTACCAATCTCGTAAATTTTTATTATTTCCTGGACCGTGGCAATAATTGTCAAAATAGCAATTGTCGCAAGTAATATTTTTTCGATGGCTTTTACAATAATTTTTGGATTAAGATTTTCCATAATAATACCTTATTAAATAATTATTACGTAATCATTAACATATTAGATTATAATATTACTAATAATTGCTTTGACTAAATCACAAAGTTTCTAATAGTATATATATACTTAGGAGATATTACATGAGTTCAATTGTAGTGAAGAATTTTGCGAAACAAGCCAATAAATCATGACTCCGACAATGAAGAAGCTATTTGATAAATACTTAGGCGTTCACAATAGGCAGTCAAAGTTTCTAATTAAGTACTATGCCGTTGCAATTTCAATCATATTATTAATAGCTTTTCTTTACCGTTAGCTGTAAATTTTTTTATGAAAAAGCTTATAATCACCGTTTTTATAATGTTTTGTCATACTCACTTCTCAGACACTGCTCTAACCGAAGTTAGTCATGGTAAATTCTCATGTCATTACACAGACTCCTCAGGTGCTGTAACAGATAAAGGTTTCTATCTTCAAATTTCCCCTGAAAGCCTGAACATGGTGGAAAGAAATTCAAAATTAAGAGAAAAAAATCATGGATATGCTGACATTATCGCTTTCAATACATGGAGCGATGGCGATGTATCAGCTGAATTAGTATACTCATTTGACATAAAGGTAATTCAAAATAGATTCTATATAAATAGAGATTCAGCTAAATTTCCACATAAATTTACGATGGATAGAAAAACATATTTACTGAATATTGAAGACATATATTCAAGGGAAACTCTTAATTATCAGTGCAAACAACTAAACAATAATCTATCATTCGAAGATCTAATTTTAGAGCGTATCTTTGAATTACAAGAACTTAAAGATCTAAGCAATAAGATTATTTCCTGACCCCAAATTTACAAGAAATAGGTGATGGTCTTCTTGACAATATGATTTATCTTTGAGTACATTTTATTATATTAATTAAACGGAGATTTTAAATGCCAACATTAGTAATAAAAGGGAAGATAACAAAAGAATATAATCATTGGGTGAGAGTATTTGATGAAGTGGGAGAGCTCAGAGAGTCCAAATATGGTATAAAAACAATATACCGTGGTCATGAATTAGCCGATGAGTCAACCATACATGTCGTTCTATATACACCAAGCATGGAAGCTCTTCAGGAGCATATGCAAAATGAGTCTGAAAAAATAGCAGAAGCAGGTGGTGATCCAAGCCCAGACTCTAATATTATTAGTGTATGCACTGACTAAAACTATTTAAGTCGAATAGCCATTCATGCCAAGTAACGTCATGAATTAATTTTTTTTGTGGTGCCGTAGACAGGACTTGAACCTGTGACTTCTTAATTACGAATTAAGCACTCTACCAACTGAGTTACTACGGCAATTTGTTGCCTACATATTAGTACGCAACTAAGTTTTATTCCATTGATAAATATGTATCATATAGTAGGTTTGTCAAATATTCAGTCGAGTGATATAGTTTTGTATGAAAAAATTATTGTTAATTGCATTGGCTTTCATTATTCATCTAGTTGCTGTGGATAGAGTCTCGAGCGAAGTACCCAATATCACATTAAAATGCTATTTGAATCTAGACTTCAGTGCGAACAATACCAGAAATACTGATGCTGAGAAAATACTCCGCTTTGGACTAGATAAATATTTTAATGCTATTACAATATTAAGAATATCAAACTCGGATGATATTGACTCCAGAATTGTCAGATTTGTGGTTAGCGAGTCAAAAATGGAATTAGAGGTTAGCCCGACTTATCCGAGAGAAATTACTGTTGCTGAGTTGGATGGCATGGGTAAATTAACGCTAAGTGAGCTTCATGAGGGGAACACGATGATATCTCACTCGATAGATCAAGCGACACTATCTCTGCAACTGGCAACTGAAGACTCCACGTTTTATACGGTATGCAAAATACTAGATTATAACACACAGCCACTACAGAGTTATATAGATGATGTCACAAGGCAATACAAAAAAATTATTGGTTGATTATAGAACGCAGGGATATAATTTTCTTTCTGGCTCCGGAGGAGGGATTCGAACCCCCGACCAATTGATTAACAGGCCTCAATGATTTTCCTGTATCGATTGGTGAGCAACGTTTTAGAGCGAAAGTGTTCCATTTATGGAACAGTTGGTACTCTAGTTTTGGCATATTTTTGGCAGCCTGTTGGCATCCAAAATAAACACAATTGCTTACGTGGTAAAATAATAATGCAAGAGACCTTAATTACAAGTTAATCTTTAATTTATTTTGTGAAGTGGCTGTGGGAGGGCAAATGCATAAATAAACATTTACAGGCCAATGTAATCTACCTTGTATATTTTGATGTTTCCGGTCGGTTCGAGCTTGGTCAATTTGCCATCACCAAAATCGACAAGCAGCTCATTTTTGGCAGTCTGAGCTAGAGTCGATGTCTTCTATTTCTTTTGTATACTTTTTACACAAAACAAATTGTATCGCAACCGACCTAATGTTACTATTTTTCTGGAAAATTAGAATGTTTGATCAAGTATTTAAATCAATAGATGACACCTTATGGAAAGACGCTGGTTGTAGTAGCGAGCTTGATTACATAGAGCAAACCAGCTGGATACTATTCCTTAAGTACTTAGATGATTTTGAGTCTGACAAGGAAACTGCAGCAATGCTAAATGGTGAAACATACAGTCGGATTATCGACGGAGAATTTCGCTGGCTTGAATGGGCAGCTCCTAAAAAAGCTGACCGAACACTCGATTACAATTCAGCAATGACTGGAGATGACTTACGGGATTTTGTGAACTTCAAACTGTTCCCACATCTCGCCAGCTTTAAACAGACTGCTGAAAACCCACGCAACATCACATATAAAATTGGTGAGATATTTGGTGAAGTCCGCAATAAGCTGCAAAGCGGCTATGCCTTACGTGATGTTATCAACAAGGTGGATGAGCTGCAATTCCTCAGCAATGAGGATAAACACGAACTGAGCAGTTTGTATGAAGACAAAATCAAAAACATGGGTAATGCTGGGCGAAACGGCGGAGAGTACTACACACCACGCCCCCTCATCAAAAGCATTGTAAAAGTCATAAACCCGCAGATTGGAGAAACTGTTTACGATGGTGCTGTAGGCAGTGCGGGCTTTCTTTGTGAGGCATACGCATGGATGCGTGGGCATGGTGAATTGAGCGCGGCTGACTATGAGCAACTGCAAAACAACACTTTTATTGGCAAAGAGAAAAAATCACTCGCCTATGTGATTGGTATTATGAACATGATACTGCATGGTGTTGAAGCACCCAATATCATTCACAGCAACACACTCACAGAAAATATTACTGATATTCAGCAAAAGGACAGAGTTGATGTGGTACTTGCCAATCCTCCTTTTGGTGGCAAAGAGCGGGCAGAAATACAGCAGAACTTCCCCGTCAAAACCAGTGAAACTGCCTATCTGTTCCTGCAACATTTTATCAAAATTCTAAAAAGTGATGGACGCTGTGGTGTGGTTATCAAAAATACGTTCCTAAGCAACACAGACAACGCCAGCATCGCCCTTCGTAAGCAGTTGATGGAGGAATGTAATCTATTCGCAGTGCTGGATTTACCAAGTGGTGCCTTTATTGGCACAGGTGTTAAAACTGTTGTCCTATTTTTTGAGAAGGGTAAACCAACGGACAAGATTTGGTATTACCAGCTGGATGTTGGTAGGAACATGGGCAAAAAAAATCCGCTAAACGAGAGGGATTTGGCTGAGTTTGTTGAGATGTCAAAAACACAGGAGCTGAGTGAAAATAGTTGGCTAGTAGATGTTGCTGACATCAATTCAGACTCATGGGATTTGACAGTTAACAACCCCAATCGTGTTGAGGAAGTTGATAACCGTACTCCAGCAGAAATTATTGCAGAGATTGAGGAGCTTGATGCACAAGCGGCACAAGCATTGCAGGCAATTAAGGAGTTGCTGTGATGGCTACGACATTGGGTGATATTTGTAAGGTTGATTGGGGCAACACAGCGTTAACAAAAAAATCTTATGTAGATGACGGTGTGTATCTCGCAGTATCAGCTACTGGAGCTGACGGTAGGCTAAACCATTATGAACATGAAGCTGATGTTTGCGTATTGTCAGCTATTGGTGCCCAATGTGGGAAAATGTTTTTTCCCGAGCAGCGGTTCACAGCGATTAAAAACACAATCACTCTTACCCCTAACGCAGATGTAGTTTTTAGTAAATTCTTGTACTATCTCATCACTGCGATTGAATTACCAAAAAGGGGTGCTGCTCAGCCGTTTATTTCAAAAGGGGACATTGAAAATTTTGAAATCCCGCACTTTCCCGCACTCGCAGAGCAGCAACGCATCGTAGCGAAACTTGATGCCGCCTTTGCTGAAATTGATGAGGCTATTAGGTTAGCTAACGGAAAGGAAGAGGAGGTAGTGTGGCTAAGCGCTTCGTTACTTTCAAACAGTTTTAAAGACAATGGGTTGATGTGGAGCAATGTTAAGCTGAAGGACGTGGTAAATTATGAAAAAGTGAATGCACAAGGTAGCTCACTTCCTTACTTGGGGATGGAAAACATTTCTTCAGAGACGATGCAAATTGTCAATGAATTGGAGGTTCCAGAATCCACCAGTTCAACTTTCAAATTTGACAAGACGCATGTACTTTATGGGAGGTTGCGTCCATACTTAAAAAAGGTTTTCGTTCCAAACTTTGAAGGGCAGTGTAGCACTGAGATTTTTTGCCTAAAGCCATCTCCAAATTTAAATCGAAAATTTCTTGCTTATTGGCTGTTATCTCCAATAGTTGCTGACAAAATCGAAAACACAAGCACAGGGGCTAGGATGCCCCGTGCGAACATGAATGCTATCTTAGAATTTGATTTTTTTCTTCCCCAACCAGAAGAGCAGCAAAGCATCGTAGCCAAACTTGATAGCGCCTTTGCTGAGATTAGCATAGCAAAAATTGCTTTGAGGAGAAAGAAAGCAAATTATGAATCTCTCAAATCTGCAATCCTTACACAAGAATTACAAAGTGAGGCAGTGTGAACGAAGCTGATACCCGTGCAGAATATATAGATAAACAGCTTGAGGCTTCTGGTTGGATTACCAGTAATGAAACAGGTGTGCGCGTAAGACGGGAATATAAAATCAATGCCGGTGAAATTCGTTCCAGCGGCATTCGTACAGGACAACTGATCGCAGATTACATACTTGAGTACAAAAACACTAAGATTGCTGTTGTAGAAGCAAAAAGCAATGAGCTAGATGTATCTGAGGGTGTGGCGCAAGCCAAGCTCTATGCAGAGAAACTCCGCTTAAAAACCAGCTTTGCTGCTAATGGAAAAGCCATCTACGAAATTAACCACGCCAATGGCACAGAGGGTGAAGTTGATGCTTTCCCTTCACCAGAAGAGCTTTGGCAGCGTGTTTATGGCAGTGGTAGTGAATGGCTGGATAAGTTTAGCCAAGTGCCCTTTGAGGATTTCAATGGCACGCGCCAGGCCCGTTATTATCAACAACTCGCTGTTAGCAATGCTGTCCAAGCCATCGCAGAAGAAAAACAACGTATTTTACTAACCCTTGCAACAGGAACCGGGAAAACCTTCATTGCATTTCAAATTGCTTGGAAGTTATTTAAAAGCCGTTGGACATTACAACGTGATGGCAAGCGGCAGCCACGGATCCTATTCCTTGCAGACAGGAATATACTAGCGAATCAAGCATTTCTAGATTTTGGAGCATTTGATGAAGCAGCGCTAGTTCGCATCACTCCAAGTGATATAGCAAAACGCGGTGAGGTCCCAAAAAATAGCAGTGTATTTTTTACCATTTTTCAGAGCTTTATGAGCGGTAAAGATGGTGAACCCTATTTTGGAGAATATGAGCCAGACTTCTTTGATTTAATCATTATAGATGAGTGTCATAGAGGAGGCGCCAATGATGAGAGTAATTGGCGCAATATCCTCAATTACTTTTCAGGAGCCGTACATTTGGGACTTACAGCTACACCTAAGCGAAAAGATAACACAGACACATATGCTTATTTTGGTGAACCAGTCTTTACGTACAGTTTGAAAGAGGGGATACAGGATGGCTTTCTCACCCCTTTTAAAGTCAAGCGCATTCAAACGACGATTGATGAGTACATTTATACGCCTGACGATGAAGTTATTGAGGGTGAGGTAGATGAAAAGTACGTTTATACTGAAAAAGATTTTAATAAGACCATCGTTATAAAAGAGAGAGAAAAAAGGCGTGTTGAAGACATGCTTTCCGCCATCAATCAGAATGAGAAGACATTGGTGTTTTGCGCCAACCAAGCTCATGCCGGGATGATACGCGATTTAATTAACCAAAACGTAAATAGCCCCAGTGTTGACTATTGTGTGCGTGTAACGGCCAATGATGGGGCAATCGGTGATACTTATCTAAATCAATTCAAAGATAACGACAAAACAATACCCACCATCCTTACCACTAGTCAAAAACTATCGACAGGTGTAGATGCCCGTAATGTTCGTAATATTGTGCTTATGCGTCCCGTAAATAGTATGATCGAATTCAAGCAAATCATTGGGCGAGGTACACGCTTATTTGATGGCAAACACTACTTTACGATTATCGATTTTGTGAATGCTTATCAAATGTTCAATGACGATGAGTGGGATGGCGAACCAGTTGAACCCGAAGGCGGCGAACATATCCCTGGGGGAAGCGGTGGAGTGACGGGTGGCGGTAGCCCAGGAGGCGGTGAAGAAGATCCACCGAAAACTAAACTAAAAATTAAACTCAGTGATGGTAAGGTGCGTGAGATACAGAGTATGAGCAGTACTTACTTCTATGTTGATGGCAAACCAATCAGCGCTGAAGAGTTTCTAAAGCGCCTTTTTGATGTACTCAAATTACCAGAGTTACTGGAAAGCGAAGAACGTCTGCGTGAGCTATGGGCAAATCCAATGACACGAAGGGAATTACTAAAAAAGTTGGAAGATGTCGGCTGTCACAAGGATGATTTAGAAAAGCTGCAAGAGCTTATTGAAGCGCAGGATAGTGATTTATTCGATGTCTTGGAATATATCGCTTACGCCAAATCACCAATTTCAAGATCAGCGCGCGTTAAAACAAATAGTGATAATATTTATAATTTACTGGATGATAATCAGCGAGATTTTGTTAAATACGTACTTGGGAATTATATTGAAGTTGGGGTAGATGAACTTGATATATCAAAACTGAGTACCTCATTAACCGTAAAATATGGCAGTTTATCAGAGGCACAAGAAGAGCTAGGCAGTGCAGAAGAAATTCAAAAACTATTCATAGATTTCCAAGAACGTCTATATGC